>NZ_CP016594.1:4276125-5701501 GCF_001698225.1 Gordonia terrae | reverse complement strand
CTGGCCTCCTGGTCCGGAAAACTACCAGCGTTGACGAGACTGGTGACATCGGCGCCGGAGACCGCATCTTTCCACAGGGTTATCCACACCTGTGTACAAAGGTGACGACGAGCTGGGGACTTCGGTCTGAGCCAGGCCCCCGAGGGTGTTCCTCGGCGGGCGGGTGGCCGACGCTGTGAAGGAACGTAACAGAGGTGACCGGGGGCCACAAAGCGATCGGGACGTTTGACTCGAATCTGCTGAGAATCTTGCCATCGTGGTTCAGAACACACTGGTCGGGGGCGGTACCCCCGAGGCGATCCCGTCGTTTGATTTGAACGCTCGGTGTCAGTAGTCTCGACTGGTCATCCAGGTTGCGGATTTGCGCGGCGATCGTTCGTGTTCGCCGAGTCATCACCGACACCAGTTCGGCACCGTCCTGGATCAACAGACCAACCACAACATGTGGGTCATGCCCGGGTAACCGGCGTGCCCACAGGGAGCACAAGGAGTCACCGTGGCCAAGGGCAAGCGTACTTTCCAGCCGAACAACCGTCGTCGCGCACGCGTGCACGGTTTCCGTCTGCGCATGCGGACCCGCGCCGGGCGTGCCATCGTCAGCGGCCGCCGTTCCAAGGGCCGCGCGAAGCTCACCGCCTGATCGTCGGCTCTCACCGGATCCGTCCGCGGATCCGGTCAGCTGTTCGATGACTGCGCCCCTTCATCGGATCTCACGGGGATCCGACTTCTCTCGCACCTTGAAGTCCGGTGCGCGGGTGAACAGTCGTGACTTCGTCGTGCATCTCGCGATGGTCGGTCGGAACTGGCCGGACCCGCGAGGTCTGCGTCGGGATGTCGCGATGGTCGGCGGCCCCTGGCTCGGGCTCGTCGTCAGCAAGTCCGTCGGCAACGCGGTGACCCGCCATCTCGTGGCACGACGTCTGCGTGCCGCGTTCACGGGTGCATCACATCTCCTTCCCCCGGAGACCTACGTGGTCATCCGGGCTCGCCGCAGTGCCGCAGACCGATCCAGCGATGATCTCGCCGACCAGCTCCGTGACGCGTTCGCGAGCAAGCGGGTCGCGGGCCTGTCCGCTGCGGCTGCGGTCCCGGCCGAGAGGGTGGGGTCGTAGCCATGAGCGGAACCCCCGACGCCACGTCGTCTGAACACCACGCCGAGACGCCGCCGGGTTCCCAGTCCTCGGCCGCGGCCGGCGCGCGCCTCATGCGGGGGGTGCGTCTCCTCCCCCGCCGCACCGTCATCTTCCTCATCGAGCTGTATCGCACCTGGGTGTCCCCGATGCGCCTACCGTCCTGCCGGTTCGAGCCCACCTGCTCGGGCTACGCGGTCGAAGCGCTCGACCGACACGGCTTTCTGTACGGCTCGGTGTTGTCGATCGTCCGACTCGCCAAGTGCGGGCCGTGGCACAAGCCCGGTTACGACCCGGTCCCCGAACGCGGCTTCGGCGAACTGTGCCGCGACCTGTGGGGCGGAATGACCGGAGCGCACCGACCTCGAAACCATCAGCAGGCGTCCGGCGAGACGCATGCTCTGTGAGTACAACAAGTGAGGGGTAACTGACCCGTGCTCGACTTCATCTATTACCCGGTCTCCGGGATCATGTGGGTCTGGCATTGGCTCTTCAGCCATGTCACGCCCGACACCCCGGGTGGCAACGGTATCGCGTGGGCTCTGTCGGTGGTGTTCCTCGTGTTCACCCTGCGCGCGATTCTCTACAAGCCCTTCGTGAAGCAGATCCGCACCACGAAGAAGATGCAGGAGATCAATCCGCAGCTCCAGGCGATTCGTAAGAAGTACGCCAAGGATCGGGTCAAGATGACCGAGGAGATGCAGAAGCTGCAGAAGGAGCACGGGTTCAACCCGATGCTCGGGTGCCTGCCGATGCTGCTGCAGATCCCGGTGTTCATCGGTCTGTTCCACGTGTTGCGTTCGTTCAACCGTATGGGTACCGGCATGGGCCAGCTCGGCATGAGTGCCGCCGAGACCCGTTCGCAGGGCAACTACGTCTTCAGCGCCGATCAGGTGCAGAACTTCCTCGACGCCCGCCTCTTCGGGGTTCCGCTGTCGTCCTATCTGGTCGAGCCGGCCACCGAGTTCCAGGCGTTCGTCGAGCCGGGCTCCCCCATCGACTTCACCCGGCCGCAGATCGCGTACGTCGTCGTGCCGATGATGATCATCGCGTCTATCGCCACGCACATGAACTCCCGAGCTTCGGTTGCCCGTCAGCCCGAGGCGGCGCTGGAGAACCCGCAGACGCGGATGATGAACAACCTCGCTCTGTACATCTTCCCGATCGGCATCCTCATCACCGGTCCGTTCTTCCCGGTCGCCATCCTCCTCTACTGGATGAGCAACAACATCTGGACCTACGGCCAGCAGCACATCGTCTTCGGCAACATCGCCAAGGAAGAGGAAGAGGCCAAGCTCCTCAAGCAGGAGAAGCTGAAGGCGAACGCCCCGAAGCCGGGTGTGCGGCCCGACCGGAAGAAGCGCAACGCTGCCACGAACAGCAATGGCACGGATTCGACCGGTGTCTCGCTGTCCAAGGACGGGTCCACGGACGAGCCCGACGCCGACGCGGTGGAGACCGACGCCACTCCGGCCGGCGAGTCCACGCCCGCCGCACCGGACACCGCGGCCGGCGCCAAACCCAAGCCCGGCCAGAAACCCACGCGTCCCGGAGCAGGCGCCGCACCGGGCAAGAAACAGAACCACAACCGCGGAAGCCGGTCGACGGCCAAACGCGGCAACAAACGCGGTGGCAAACGGTGACCGCCCCAGACTTGTTCGATGAAGCACAGAAGTTAGGTGAATGAGATGACAGCAGAGACTGCAACTCAAGCCGGTACAGACGCCGAGGCAACGGCCGGGACCCAGCCCGAGGATCAGGTCGATGATGCCGCGCAGAACGCTGCGGACACCGAGGCCGCCGTGGTGAGTGAAGCCGCCGACGCGGATGACACCGGCGATGACGCGTCTGACGAGACCGATGACGTCGACGGCGACGACTCCGACGACGAGGACGAGGACGATGAGGACCGTCTCGTCGAAGAAGGCGAGATCGCCGGCGACTATCTGGAGCAGTTGCTCGATGTTCTCGACTTCGACGGCGACATCGATCTCGATGTCGATGGCGACCGGGCGGTCGTCAGCATCGACGGTGGCGACGATCTGACAAAGCTCGTGGGTCGCAAGGGTGAGGTGCTCGACGCACTCCAGGAACTGACCCGCCTTGCGGTCCAGCAGGCGACAGGTGAGCGAAGCCGTCTGATGCTCGACATCGCGCGGTGGCGCTCGGATCGCCGTGATCGTCTGGCGCGTCTGGGTCGCGAAGTTGCGGAGCGGGTGCTGTCGTCGGGCGAGCGTGAGGCTCTCGATCCGATGACACCGTTCGAGCGGAAGATCGTGCACGACGCGGTGGCAGTGGTCGACGGCGTCGTGAGCGAGAGCGAGGGCGCGGAGCCCAAGCGCCGCGTGGTTGTCCTTCCCTCGTAGTAGAACTCCCCTCCCCCACGGAGGAGATCAGGCCCCGACCGACGGTCGGGGCCTGATCTATTTCTGGGTGCTGTCTCGTTGCCGGCGTGAGTCCACCAGCCGTCGAAAGGGGCCAGGTGCGTTACTTACATGCGTGTTGTTTCACGTGAAACAGGGCCGGTCCGTAATACCGAGCACCATCAACCCGGTTGCCGTGATCATTCGCGTCGGCTTGTCGCAGAGGTAACGGGTCACCTCCTCGTCTGGTGATGGCTGGTCGGTACGGCGGCGTGAGGGACCGGTGTGGCAGACCGGTTCGACAGTGCGATCGGGTCGTGGCGAGGTGTGGCGCAAAGGAGACGGACGGTGCCGGAACGTTGGGGCCGCAGAGCCTGCCGGGTGCCGTAGTTGTTCGACCTCAGCGTGGGCGCAGTAGTTGGGATTGTCCGACTCTCGTCGTGGAACACTCTCGTTGTGGAACCCTCCGGTCGTGCAACCAGCGGTTCGTGGGTGTGGACAGTCGGGCCCCTCACGCTCCGTCGCCTGTTCCGTTCGCTGTCAGGCTCCGTGGGCGGACTTCGGCGGGTCGTCTTGGTCCGTCACGTGACAATTCGTTCTCGGACACCTGACAGGCTGCTTTTCGCTGAATCACATCGATGTTGTTTCACGTGAAACGACGTGCGGCGGCGCGATATGCACCGACGGGACCGCGCCGAGGTTTCACGTGAAACACTGGGTGCGAAGGACCATCTGAAACGGAGGCGAAGTGCCGTCTGACGCACTACCCGAGCACGATCAAGATCTCGATGCGTTGGCGGTTCCGCCGGCCGCTGCCGTAGACGTCTTCGGCGATCGGCTGAACCTGGCCGCCGACTACTGGCGAATCCTTGCGACCGACGGAATCGATCACGGCTTGATGGGTCCGCGTGAGATCCCTCGGTTGTGGGATCGCCACATTCTCAATTGTGGAGTACTCGGCGAACTGATCTCGGAGCGTGCGAGCGTCATCGACATCGGGAGCGGTGCCGGGCTCCCTGGAGTGCCGCTGGCGATTGCGCGTCCCGACCTGTCGATCACGTTGATCGAACCCCTACTCCGACGCAGCACCTTCTTGGAGCGGACGACCGAGGCGCTCTCGCTCGACAACGTGACCGTCGTTCGCGGACGAGCCGAGGAGAAGTCTGTTCGCGGAACGGTCGGTCTCGCGGATGTGGTGACGTCGAGGGCGGTCGCTCCATTGGAACGACTGTCGAAGTGGTCCGCTCCCCTGGTACGTCCGGGCGGCCGGATGATCGCGATCAAGGGGTCGTCAGCGGCCGAGGAGATCGAGCGCGATCGCTCGGTTGTCGGGCGCTCTGGAATCACCGACCTGTCGGTTCGCACATGCGGTGAGCGGTTCCTCGACACACCGACGACGGTGATCACGGGAACGAAGAGTGAGCGGTCGCGAAGCGGTCGCGCCGGACGACGTTGAGGAGGCGATCGAATTGGTGTGGAGTCCGCGGAGGGCGCAGAATAGGAAGCGTTCTGTCGGCACCCCCGAAGGTGCCGCTATCGACGCTTCCGCGGTAGTCGGATCGACGGCCCCTGCCGTCGACGGTACTGGCGCGAGTCCTTACGAGGTCGGTCAAAGGAGTCCACGCGTGGTCGATCAAGACCCGAATGTTTCACGTGAAACCCCGGTCGGGGCGCGCCCTGGAGTGGATGGTCAGCCATTCGCCGACACCCCCATCGCCATGGCCGCCGAACGCGCGAGCCAGGTCTTGACTCCGGGGGGAGCCGGCCAGCTGCCGAGACCTCCGCACACGCGGATCATGACGGTTGCCAACCAGAAGGGCGGCGTCGGAAAAACCACCACGACGGTGAACCTGGCGGCGGGTCTCGCGCTGCGGGGTCTTCGGGTTCTGGTGGTCGACCTCGACCCGCAGGGAAATGCCAGCACGGCGCTGGGTATCGATCATCGAGCGCAGGACATCGCCTCGGTGTACGAACTGTTGCTCGGTGAGGTGACGCTGAAGGAAGCGATTCAGGAGTCGCCGAGTCAGCAAGGTCTGTTCTGCGTCCCGGCCACCCTAGATCTGGCCGGCGCCGAGATCGAACTCGTTTCGCTCGTTGCGCGGGAGAACAGGCTCCGCAACGCGCTGTCCGACGATGTTCTCGCGGAGTACCAGATCGATTACGTCTTCATCGACTGTCCCCCATCGCTGGGCCTGCTGACCGTGAACGCGATGGTTGCGGCTCGTGAGGTTCTCATCCCGATCCAGTGCGAGTACTACGCACTCGAAGGCGTGGGACAGCTGCTGCGCAATATCGAACTCGTGCAAGCACACCTGAACCGCGACCTCCACGTCTCCACGATCGTGCTGACGATGTACGACGGCCGGACCAAGCTGGCGGACCAGGTCGCGGAGGAAGTACGTCGACACTTCGGCGACAAGGTGCTGAGTACGATCATCCCCCGCAGCGTCAAGGTGTCGGAGGCGCCCGGATATGGGATGACGATCATCGAATACGACCCGGGCTCCCGAGGGGCGATGAGCTATCTGGACGCCGCGCGCGAGTTGGCACTACGTGCGTCCGAGGGGGCGCCGGCGTGATGTGTATCCACGATTCACGTGAAGCGCTGATCGGGCACCAGGACCGCGAAGGGAACCACCAATGAGTCAACGGGATACCGCTCAGCGCCGGGGCGGACTCGGTCGTGGGCTGGCCGCACTGATTCCGACCGGACCGGCCGACGATCAGTCGGGCGCGCCCCGTCTCGGTAACGCCGCGGCCGACGTCGTGATCGGTAAGGGCCCGACGACTGCCGGTCGTGATACCACCGCCGGTGGCAATGACAAAGACTCGACAACCGCCACGTCGACGGGTGCGGCAACGCAACCCCTCAGTCCGGAAGAGGCGGGCGCGGTGTATCGCGAACTGCCTCCGAAAGAAATCCAGCCGAATCCCAATCAGCCGCGTACTGTCTTCGACGACGAGGCGATGGCCGAACTGGTGCACTCGATCCGCGAGTTCGGCCTCATGCAACCCATCGTGGTGAGGCGCCTCAAGGAGCCCACTGCGGACGGGATCGCGTACCAGATCGTCATGGGTGAGCGTCGCTGGCGGGCCAGCCAGGAGGCGGGACTCGACGCAATCCCCGCGATTGTCCGGGAGACACCCGACGGCGACATGCTGCGGGACGCATTGCTCGAGAACATCCATCGCGCGCAACTCAACCCCCTCGAAGAAGCCGCGGCCTACCAACAGCTTCTCGAGGAGTTCGGGGTCACGCACGAGGAACTAGCCTCCCGCCTCGGCCGCTCTCGCCCGCTGATCAGCAACATGATCCGGCTACTCAAATTGCCGATCCCCGTCCAACGCCGAGTGGCGGCCGGGGTGCTGTCGGCCGGCCATGCTCGCGCTCTCCTCTCCCTCGAGACCGGAAGCGACGCGCAGGAGGCGCTCGCTGCGCGGATCGTTGCCGAAGGTCTGTCGGTGAGGGCGACGGAGGAGGCGGTCACACTCGCCAATCGAGGAGACGGGCCGGACGCGAAAGCTCCCACCGCACCGAAGCGCCGACCGATGCAGATGCCGGGCCTACAGGATCTCGCGGAGAGGCTGTCCGACAGCCTGGACACCAGGGTTACAGTCAGTCTAGGGAAAAGAAAAGGCAAGATCGTGGTGGAGTTCGGCTCGGTCGACGACCTGGAACGCATCGTTCAGTTCATCGATCCGAAGAAGTGAATTCTGGCGCGGGATTTCCGGTACCACCTAGACGCGGAAGTAATGTCACAGTGACGATAGAGGAAGCCGACGGGCGCATTCATCGCGAAAGGGCTTGTTGCTCAGTCATTTTCGATCAATCGAGCGCTGTGACGCGGAGTGCGCTGACATGAGTGTGTCTGTCAGCCGATTGGATCTCGGATTTTTCGGATCGCTCCCCCAGCACACGCGCAAATGCGTCTTCTGGGAAGTCGAGCCGGCGACCGAGACAACCGGCCTCCCTGACTTCGAGCCCTACGAGAGCGAGTTCGACAAGGAGGCGTGGATCTCGGGTCTGCTCCTCGAGTGGGGTGCATGCGGTCAGGTCGCGATCGAGTCCGGAACGAACAGTGTTGTCGGTACGGCGTTCTATGCGCCGCCCAATCGTGTTCCTCGGTCGCAGCACTTCCCCACCTCGCCGGTCAGTCACGACGCGGTGCTGCTCACGAGTATCCGTACCGAACCCGGTTATGACGAGGTGGCGACGATCCTTCTGGACGCGGTGCTGGGTGATCTCATCCGTCGCGGTGTCCGAGCGGTCGAGTCATTCGGTCTGGTGCGGAACGGGATCGGCGTGGATCCGTTCGAGTCGGTCGGCAGTGCAGGCGGACTGGCCGACGAGCTCGAGCTGTGGTCAGATGAGGCCATTGTCGAAGTCGCGCGGGAGATCCTCGACGATCCGCAAACGGATCTCTGCACTTCCTGCATGAACGACGCGTCGTTCCTGAAGGACTCCGGATTCGACGTGGTGTCGTCGCATCAGCGTTTCCCACGGTTCCGACTCGAACTCGACGAGGGCCTCGGCTGGAAGTTCGAAGTCGAGAGCGCGCTGCAGAAGCTGGTGGTGATGGCGCAGATCGATCTGGCCGGACGGCAGCAGACGGCGGTCCCGGTGGGAGCCGGGCCGCATCGGTTCAGCGGGAGCTGTTCTCCGCGGCCAGCAGATCCTCGAATGTGTAGGTGCCGGTAGGGCGATCGTCCCGGTCGAGCAGGTACAACCGTTTCACGGCCACCACGATGGCATCGGCGATCACGTTCCGCCAGTCTGAATCCGCAAGCACTGCAGCGTCATCGGGGTTCGTGATGTATCCGACGTCGATGAGGGCCACCGGCATCTTCGTGAGCCGGAGGAGATCCCAGGTGCGCTCGTGGGTTCGGCAGTCCGACAACGGGGTCCGCGCTGCGATCTCACGCTGGATGAAGCCGGCGAGGTTGCGACCGATCGTCGAGTACGAGTTGCTGTTGCCGAAGTAGAACGACGCGACGCCGTTCGCGCGCGTATTCCGGTAGTGACCGCATCGCAGCGAGATCATCAGATCGGCGTCCATCAGATTGGCGACTCGGGCGCGCTCGTCGTCGCCGGGGCGTCCACGCCCGTCGTGCGACAGGAAAGTCTGCATGCCCGCGGCCGCCATCCGGCCCTCGAGGCGGGCACTCAGGTCCCACAGCAGTTCGGACTCGCGGTGGGCGACATCACCCGTCGACAGTGCGTGAAGTCCGCCTGTTCCGGGATCGATGAGGATTCGCTTGCCGGACAGCTGCGGTCCCGATCGTCGGACGTGCTCTTCTTCACGGATCGCATACGGAGACCCGCCGGTCACCCGTGTACCGAGGCGCTCGAGCGACCGCAGCGTGGCCGGGCCGCAGATCCCGTCGGAGGCGAGGCCGTACTCGCTCTGATAGAGGCACACGGCGTTGTGCGTCGTCAGGCCGAACACGCCGTCGACGAGCGAGGTGAAATAGCCGAGATTCTGCAGCCGACTCTGCAGCGTGGCGACGTCGTCGCCGACCATGGGAGCCGACAGCTGGTACGACAGCACCCGGGCTCCGAGACGGTAGGACGCTTCGCGCAGGACTCGATAGGTGGCCGGACCGACGATGCCGTCGACGATCAGACCCCGCTCCTGCTGGAACGCCCGGACAGCCCGGTCGCAGGCTTCATCGAAGACGGCCTCAGGAGGATTCCAGCCGTTCGTCGTTCCACCGTGGGCGGGGCTCGTGGACCCGTCGTCGGGCAACAGACCGCGTCCGACCAAGATGGCGCGGATCTCGGCCACCGCCGAGCCGTGATCACCAAGTCGGAACAATGGCATGTCGTCACCCCTCGTACGAATCGCGGCAGGTGCGGCTCTGCGCGATGTGCGATGTACGCCAAGCGGTACATCGGTCAAACGTCAGCCTGCATTCTCGCAGGTGGACTTCACTACACCAAACTGTCCACGGTCGAAACATTCCGACTCCGGGCACAGGGGTCTCCGGTCGAGACCACGGCCGACACTACCAACGCAAACAGTCCGCGGGTGGAACGGCAGCGTCGTTCACCCGTCGGACTGTCGCGACGATATGAGGAAAACAGCAGGTGGTCAGGCTGACTGGCCGACGACCGAGTTCAGCTCGCGCAGCAGCGCGGCCTTGCCCTTGGCGCCGACGATCGTCTTCACCGGCTGACCCTTGTCGAACAGGATCATGGTCGGGATCGACATGATCTGGAAATCACGCGCGGTCGCCGGGCTCTCGTCGACGTCGAGCTTGGCGACGGTCAGCTTGTCGCCATGGTCGCGTGCGATCTCCTCGAGGACCGGGGCGACCATGCGGCAGGGACCGCACCAGGTGGCCCAGAAGTCCACCAGGACCGGCTTGTCGGCGCCCAGAACGGCGTCCTTGAACGTGGTGTCGGTGACGGCGACGGTGTGTGCGCCCATGATGTGACCTCCTTGGTCGGACCGGGGCCGCGATGGCCCGGGTGAATGTGGTTGACGGCTCAGGCAGGTGCCTGAACAGCGTCGATCTCGGAAACGGTGGCAGCTTCGGCGTCATCGACGGTGAGGTCGGCGGCTTCGCCCTGCTCGGCCAGCCAGCGCTCGGCGTCGATGGCGGCCGAACAGCCGCTACCGGCGGCGGTGATGGCCTGACGGTACGTGTGGTCGACGAGGTCACCCGCCGCGAACACACCGGGCACCGAGGTGAGTGTCGTGCGTCCCTGGACCAGGACGTAGCCCTCGGGATCGAGGTCGACCTGCCCGCGGACGAGTTCGCTGCGCGGGTCGTGGCCGATCGCGACGAACATGCCGGTCACGTCGAGAGTGCTGACCTCGCCGGTCCGGGTGTCCTCGACCTTCAGGCCCGACACCGACCCGTCGCCGACGACGGAGTGCACGGCGGCGTTCGTGACGAATCGGATCTTGTCGTTGGCGCGGGCGCGCTCGAGCATGATCTTCGACGCCCGGAACTCGTCGCGGCGGTGGACCAGCGTGACGCTGCGTGCGAACTTGGTGAGGAAGGTGGCCTCTTCCATCGCGGAGTCGCCACCGCCGATGACGGCGATGTCCTGGTCCTTGAAGAAGAATCCGTCACAGGTCGCACAGGCCGACACTCCGCGCCCGAGGAGCTGCTGCTCGCCCTCGACGCCGAGGTAGCGTGCCGCGGCACCCATGGCGAGGATGATCGCGCGGGCCCGGTAGACCTCGCCGCCGACCTCGACCTCCTTGACGCGGCCGGACAGCCGGACCGCGTCCACGTCCTCCATGCGCAGGTCGGCGCCGAAACGGATCGCCTGCTCACGCATCTCGTCCATCAACGCGGGACCCTGGATACCGGTCTGGAAACCGGGGAAGTTCTCGACCTCGGTGGTCGTCATCAGAGCGCCGCCGAACTGGGTGCCCTCGAAGACGATGGGTGATAGCTCGGCGCGCGCGGCGTAGATCGCTGCGGTGTACCCGGCAGGACCAGATCCGATGATGATCAACTCGTGGATCTGCTGGGTCTCTGGCTGGCTCACTTGTCCTCCGTGCTGTGGGTTTAGCGAGACCCGCCCATCCCGGCGGGTCACGGCTGCTTCAACACCAGGGTATGCGGAGATGTTCCCTCGGACGTGCCGCGCGTCCGGCCCGTCGGCCGCCGGCGGGCGGGGGACGCCTCGGTCACCCGCCGACGATGCCCCGCGAGATCAGCGACGGGTTCCCCAGGTCGCAGTCGAGGCCGACGATCAGTGCGTCGAAACGTCCCGCCACCCCGGTGGAGAGAAGGATCGCCGCCGCGCCGGAGCCGTCGACGACGATGCGGCCGGAGCCGACGATCACGACAGTCGCCGGCACGAGGTGGGCGGCGGTGCAGCGACGGAGTGCCTCGACAGAGCCGAATGGTGCTCCGTCGGTCCGGCCGAGAACGGTGAGTGCGACCGCGGCATCGGCGGGCCCGGTCGGGGCGGGGGCCGACGACTGGGCTCGAGGTGCCGGCCCGGGAGAGGAGTCGGACGCGGAGATCAGTCGCGACACCCCGATCGACCCGGCCGCCACGACGACGACCGCGGCTGCGGCCAGCAGGAGCCGGGTGGCCGTGCGGCGCCCTCGGCGTGCGGTGGTGATGTCGACGGGCGCAGATGTCACGGGCGGAGACCCGGTACGGAACCCCGCGGGCTGTCGGATCGAGGGCTCGACGGGATTCGCTCCCAGCGCGGTGAGAGTGGCGGCAACGTCGTCGCGCACACGGGCGGGTACGGGTTCCCGCGCCGCTTCCGCGGAGCGCAGATCGCCGACGGTGCGATCCAGCGCGTCCAGAATCGACTGCGCTGCAGGATCTTCCGCAAGATGAGCCCGGATGTGGGCAGCCACCGGGTCGGGCAGCGCACCTGCGTGCAAGTCGGCGAGAAGGTCTGCCGAGTACGGCGGATCGGGTAGATCACTCGTCTCGTGGTCATCTGGTCCCCGAGGGGTCATGGTGTCAGTCTTCCATTTCCGGGGTCGCGGGCGTTCGTGGAGTTCGCGTCGGGTCGGCGTCGGATACTTGGACGCGCCCCGCTGCGATTCGGTTCCCGTTGATCGCGATCGGCCGGGAACGGGTCGGCGCCACCCCGCGGGCTCCGTTCACCCGTCACGCAGATGGCCGAGCACCTGCGCGAGCTTGAGGCGCCCGCGGGCGCATCGGCTCTTGATCGTGCCCTCGGCGACGCCGAGGATCGTCGCCGCCTCCGCGACCGTGTATCCCTCGATGTCGACCGCGACGATGGCCGCTCGCTGTCCATCGGTGAGGACGTCGAGGGCGCGCCCGATCGAGACCGACAGGTCGACGGCGGCGAGCTCGTCGGCGGTGTCGGCGATCGCCGTGACATCCCACTCCGGCAGGGGCACCGTCCTGCGAACCTTGTTGCGCCGGATGCGATCCAGACCGGCGTTCACGACGATCCGATGCAGCCAGCTGGTGACCTTGGCGTCGGACCGGAAGTCCTGCGCGGTCCGGTGAGCGGCGAACAGGGCATCTTGCAGGGCGTCGGCGGCGTCCTCCGGATTCTGGCTGGCCCGCAACGCCACCGACCACAGGTACTCGAGGTGGCGGTTGATCAGGTCGGTGAACGCGTGTGGATCACCGGCGAGGTGGGCGTGCAGGAGTTGCTCGTCGGTACGCGTGTCGATCGCGTCGTTCCCCCCGGGCATGGGCTGAGAGTAATGGAGCCCGGACCGGGTCATCCGATGAAGCGACGTCTGTGCACAGCTGCCGGAGCGAAGTGGATTACTCCTCAGGCGGGACGGGTCAGGACTGCAGGCGTGCGCGCACCGCGTCCATCTGGGTCCGCAACTCCCCCTCGTCGATGACACCGCGGTCCAGCAGGGTGTGCGCCAGTGCCACGAGCTGGTTCTCGGGGTACGGCAGCTCGGCGTAGATCGTCGACGACAACCGGTCCTCCTCGTCCCGTCGTTCGACGACGCCGGGAGCATCCGCGCGGGTGGACGAGGAGTCGGCGACCCGGTCGAGGGCGTCGCAGAGCCCGTCGAGGCTGGTCTTCCACGGTGGAACCGGGTTCTCGACACCGTATTTCGCCGCCATCCGGTGCCACACCTGGTTGCGCTCGACGATCTCGTCGAGCGGCCGGTGGGACCCGGAGTGCCCCTCGTCGGTCATCGGCCTACTCCCCCGCCGGGTGGACGGCCGGCCGGATGGTGGAGACGGCATTGGTGGTGACACCCGGCTTGGGCAGCGCGACGCCGATGAGGCAGTCGCGGGTGATGATCTCCGACAACTGCTGCTCGGTCCACCCGTCGGTACCCTCGGGGCGTTGCGGCATCACCATGAACCGATGCTTCTGATTGGAGTCCTGCACGCGTACCGAGACGCCGTCGGGGAGCTGAAGGCCGAACTCGGACAGGACTTGTCGGGGCCACCGCACCATGCGACGACGGTAATTCGGGGTGCGGTACCACTCGGGGGAGTTCCCCAGGATGGGACGTGGGTAGCACGAGCACAGCGCGCACACGATCACGTGGTGCACCGTGGGTGTGTCGGCGAGGATCTCGAAAGCCGTGAAGTCGCTCGGGGTTCCGAACCCGGTCGGCTCCAGCCAATCGACGCCGACCTCCTTACTGGCCGCCATGGGATCGTCGAGCGCCAGCTTCGCGAAATCCCGGTCGAGCCAGGCTCGCGCGACCAGTGTGGCGGCGGGGGTCGGCCCGATCTGCTCCGCGAACTCGGTGAAGCGGCGGTGTTCCTCGGCGGTGAAAAGACCCTTCTCGATGCACAGTTCGCGCAGTGCGATCTCGAGCACCTCGAAGTCGGTGATCTCGTCGACCATCGGTTTGACCGTGCGGTCGTGGTCGTGGTCGTGCGTGCCGTGGCCGTCGCTCATCGGCGTTCGTCCTCTCCCCCGGCCGAGGCGAGCCAGCGCTCGGGGATCTCGGTCTGCAGGGTGTCGTCTGCGGGTCCGGTGTAGCCGTGCCAGAGGTCGCCCATGGTGAACCGGACCACGTAGAACCATTCCGGCTGGGCATCGGACAGACCCCAGGTCTCGTCCTCGGGCGCCGGGCTCTCGTATGCGACGGCGGCGATCTCGCCGACTGCTCCTCGAACGTATTCCGGTGTTCGCGTGTACAACAGGACGGGGAGTTCGCGCACTCGGACGCGGTCGCCGATCCGGAATGCGGCGTCGCCGGCCCGGCCGGCGTAGATCTGCGGGTCGCCGACCCCGACCGCGTGACGATGATGGGTGTTCCGCGGAACGTCGGATCCGTCTCCGACGCCGCGGGGTCGGGCCTCGAGGCGCCGACCGTCCAGTCCCCCGGCGTATCGTTGCCGGACGTCAAGCATGCGCTCGCTGAGCTCACCGAGTGCGATGTGGTGCTTCTCGACGAGAATCCTGGCGACGGCGAGCAACCAGCGCCCGTAGTACGGAATACCGAGGTAGATCGCACGCCCCACATCGACGTTGCCGATCCGACGACGCTCCTCGGACAGCCAGATCCCGCGCCAGGCGAGGACTTCGCACATGACGTACGTCATGTGCTCCCACTCCTCGTACGCCTTGCCCTCGTAGGTGATCGGAGCGTCGGGTTCGCCGCCGACGTCATGCACCGGCTTCATGTAGGCGACGAACCGGCTGTGATCGAGGAGATCGGGTGTCGGCGCGTCCGGCAGCTCGGGATACGAGGAGTGAAGTCGCGCAACAAGGTCGAGCTGTCTCGCACGTTCTTCGGCAGTGCTCACCGAACACCTCCCGGACCCACGTCCGACGGTTGTAGCGCAGTTGCACGAGAATGTACTCCCCGGCAACCGGTTCTCGGAGCGTTTTCGCCAACGGCTCGCTGACCCTCCTCAGCTCAGGAGTACTGGGCGAAGCGAGCCGCGAAGGGTCAGGTCAGGAGTCGGCCGTAGGCGGCGACGAAGAGCTCGACGCACACGTCGAGGATCTCGTCGAGCGCGTACCGCTCCGTGTCGGCGTCCTCCGCGCCGGCGACGTACCAGTCGACGAGCAGCTGGGTGACCGCTCCGACGAGGCCCACCGACGCCAGGCGCTCGCGGTCCGTCGGCGGTCGCGCGCCGCGGGCCAGCGCCAGGATGAGTGCCGCCCAGTCGTGGATCGCGCGCATCCGGACCCGCTCGATCTCCGGGGACACACCGACCACTTCGACGAGCATCACCCGTGCGCGTCGGGGATCGTCGGCGAGGCAGGACATGAAGGCGCCCAGGGCGGCACGAGTGACGTCCGGAACACGATCGGCGGCAACACCTTCGGCGGCCTCCAACCGTTCGGGGTCGGCCTCGGCGATGTCGGCGGCGGCCTGCACGGTCGCCGCACGGACGAAGGCCACACAGTCGTCGTACACGGCGACGAGCAGTGCGGCGCGGTCGGCGAACGACTCGTAGAAGTAACGCTGCGTCAGGCCGGCCTGGTCGCAGATGCTCTTGACCGAGACCTTCGCGTATCCGTCGGTGCCGAACACGTCGAGTCCGGCCGTGATGAGTGCGGCCCGGCGTCGTTCCCTGCGCTGCGTCGGGTCGACACCGCCATAGCGGCGTCCGGGCGGATTCTCCGATGTCGATGGGGTCGGCTTCGGCACGGACGCCACGCGATCTCCCTCCCGGGGTCTTTACAGCCCTGCTTCTGACACGATACCTTGTCAGAACCAACTGACACGGCTTCGTGTCAGATGATGTCGTTGAGGGGTACACCGTGTTGGAGTTCTTGCCGGAGCCGATGCGCGAGCCGACCGTGCTCGCGATCCCGTTCTTCGTCACCCTGCTCGCCATCGAATGGTTCGCCGCGGCCAAACTGGAGCACGACGAACACGCGCTGACCGCGGATGGAGCGGCCGACTCGGACCCCGCCGGGCGTCCCGCGCAAGCACCGCCGGGCGCCTACGACGCCCGGGACGCGCGCTCCAGCGTGTCGATGGGTCTGGTGTCGATCGCGACCAGCACCTTCTGGAAGTTCCTGGGACTACTCCTGTACAGCGCGCTGTTCGCCTACGTCGCGCCGTGGCAACTCCCCGCCGACGAGTGGTACACGTGGGTGATCGCGTTCATCGGTGTCGACTTCCTCTTCTACTGGAGCCATCGCGTCTCGCATCGGGTCCGCCTGGTGTGGGCGACTCACCAGGCCCACCACTCCAGCGAGTACTTCAATTTCGCCACGGCACTCCGGCAGAAATGGAACATCAGTGCCGCGGTGGTGATGTGGATACCGCTCCCCCTGCTCGGCGTCCCGCCCGCGCTGGTGTTCGCCGCCTACTCGCTGAACCTGGTCTACCAGTTCTGGATTCACACCGAGCGGATCGGAAGACTCTGGGCGCCGTTCGAATTCGTATTCAACACACCGTCGCATCATCGCGTGCACCATGGATGCGACCCCGAATACCTCGACCGCAACTACGGTGGCGTCTTCATCGTGTGGGACCGGATGTTCGGCACATTCGCACCGGAGGTCCGACGCCCCCGCTACGGACTGACCAAGCCGGTGGACACCTACAACATCGTGCGTCTGCAGACGCACGAGTACGCGGCGATCGCGCGTGACGTCCGCGCGGCGTCATCGTGGCGCTCCCGCCTCGGCTACGTCTTCGGACCTCCGGGATGGACGCCGCGTCGATCACCCGATGTCGTTGCGGCCCAGTGTCTGCCCGGTCGTCAACCATCGGCGTCGCAGATCCCGGATGCCGACCGCACTCAGCAGTAGCGAGCTGATCACCAGACCCAGGGCAGCGCCCGCGCTGTCCCAGATCCCGGCCAGTGCCAGTGTGATCGGGAAGGTGACGGCGAACACCGCAGCGTTGCTCCGCAGGATCGTCTTGGAGTCCATCGCTGCTCGCAACACCGACATCCAGATGGAGTACGGGACGCGGAGAACCGAGGCGATCGCGAGCAGGCACAGCGTGGCCGAGAACTCAGGGCTCGAATAGGCCGCGCCGAAGATCTTCCCGATGAGCGGCGACGCGGCCACCAACAATGCCGCGCCCGCGGCGACGAGGCATTGCGAGATCGTCCAGATCCTGCGGATCTGCCCGGTGAGTCCCATCGGCTCCCGGGCCAGATGTGCGGTGAGCGCCGCACCGATACCGTCGGGGACGAAGTCGAGCACCTGAGCCACCGCGAGAGCCAACGCAAGCGTTGCACCGGGGACGGGCCCGGCGACGCTCGTCGTGAGAAACGGCAGGGCGAGAATGAGTCCGAAGGATGTCGTGCTCGCGATGCCGTCGCGGAGAGCGAACGTACGCAACCGCGTGCTGTCCGACGCGGCGACACGGTCCCGGTCCGGGCGGGTCTCGCGGCGGCGCAGAATTCGCGGCACGAGGAGAACGAACACCGCGAGGGCGCTGAGCGCGGCGGGCACGATCGTCGCCCACACCGCGGCGATGGAGACGACACCCGCCAGGGCGCAGACCAGGACCACCTTGAGGGACACCGACATCACGTTGACGACCGGGAGCCATCGGGTTGCGTGCAGCCCTATCAGTGCGGAGTCCTTGGAGACGAACAGCGCCATGACGACGGATCCGACGGAGACCAGCAGTACGCTCTGCACGCGATCGGTGACCAGATCATCCGCCACCAGCCCACCGATCACGCCGAGAACACAAGCGGCACCGACGGTTATGCTCAGGCCTTCGACGAGACGCGCACCGCGGGGACAATCGGGCGTGGACAGCATTGCCTTGAAGGCACTTCCGACGCCGTACGCGGTCACGGTGCCGATCGCCGTGACGAGGGAGATGAGAGCGGTCTGGATGCCGAGCTCGTGTGGCGGGATCACTCGTGCGGCAACCACCCAGAAGAGCATCCCGGCCCCGGCCGTGACGAAGAAGGTCGCCACCACGGCAACGGAGTCCAGGGTGAGCGCCCGGGAACCGAGGACCGCGGGCTTGCTCGCCACGCTCATGTGTCCGACCTCGGTTCACGGAGACCGTTGCGCATCTCGGTCACCGTCGCGAACGAGTAACCGATCCCCGCAGCAAGCACCGATGCACCCAGCGCGACACAACGACCGAGTCCTCCGGGTACGGCGTTGCGCCTACCGGGTGACAGGCTGTCGCGCAGGTACCGCATCATCGCCGACGGCACCGTGACGGTCAGATAAGAACGCTCCGTCCTCGTGGCAGCGCCAGAGCCGACGAGCCTGCTGATCTGTCGCTTCGACAAGCCTTCTCCGAATGAGCGCCGCAGCACGTACCGGACGGTGGTCCGGTCGGGGCTCACGTGGTGACGTACCCGGATGTCGGGGTCGAAGGTGATCTTCGCAGCCGGGTCATGACGGGAGATGCGGATGCACAGCTCGGTTTCCTCGCAACCCACCGGATGGGTGCCGATCCGGCCGAGGTCGGTGTCGAATCCGCCGACCTCGACGAGCAACCGGCGGCGGAACGACATGTTGCATCCCATCAGATTGCGAACCGGCGCCGACGTGGTCGGCAAGCCCGTGTAGCTGCACCCGACGATCCAATCACTCTCCGGGGGAAACCATCTGGGCCGGGACTCGGGCCACACGGGATCGGCGTATCCGCCGACCGCCGCGAGGTCGGGATCGGTGAAGTGCTCAGTGAGTCGCTGTCGCCAGTGGGGTTCTACGGTGGCGTCGTCGTCGACGAACGCCACGATCTGACCGGATGCGAGACGGATGCCGCAGTTCCGGGCGCCGGAGAGACCACGCCGTTCGTCGTTGGCCACCACCCAGATCAGAGGTTTGAGGGACGAGGCGAACTCGCGAGTCGCCAGCTCGAGCAGCTCGTCGTTGTGATCGATCACCACGATGAGTTCGTCGTCGACGGTGAGTTGGCGTTCGACGGCGTTGATCGACGACATCAGAGCGGCCCATCGGTCGGTGGTGTACGCACAGATCACCACCGACATCCTGTCGAGCTCATGAACCTCCATGGGACTCCTTCCTTCTCGGGCCGGTCACCTGTCGTACGACCACACCGCAGCCCAGTCCACGAGCAACCGGCCGCGACTGTCCCCGTCACCCCTGGTCTCGGTCTGCAGCTGCCAACGCATCGGGGTCGTCGGTACCCACTGGGTGCTGTCCAGGACGACGGTGTCGTCGAGCAGATAGCGCACCCGCCCCGGCGTCCACTCGATCGTGTAGGTGTGCCAGTCGGTGAATCTCGCGCCGATGTCCCGCGACTGGATCTTGCATCCGTCGCACGCACCCCCGCCGGCGAAATGCTGGTAACCGCCAACCGTTCTCGACAACCATCCTTCGGGGAAGTCGAGTTCGCCGTCGCGCGGCCACTGCTCCGATTGCGGCCACAGGAGCCAGGCGACGTAGTACTCGTCGAGGTCGGGCTCGTCGACCCGCATGCGGACGGAGTACCGCCCGTAGGTCTGATACTGGCTGCCGGTGTCCAGCACGGGAGATGGATTGGCGCCCGCCGGGACGCCGTCGACATTGTGTAGGTCGAAGACGAGCCGACCGTCGCTCACGCTCAGCACCTCGTCCGCACGGTAGGGGCGACGGTCGAAGGTGTCCAGGTAGCAGCGCGGGTAGGTCAACCACCGCTGACCCTGCGCGCCGGTGTACGCCACGTCGTAGGGAGAGCATTCGTTGGCCCAGCTCCCGACTGGGGCATCGCGATCGAAGTCGTCGAAGAAGACCTGCTTCCAACCGGGCAGGTCCCCGCGGGGTACGCCACGCGCGGGAGAGTCCCCGCACGCGGCCAGCGGCGCGAGCAGAACCAACGCGAGTAGCTGTAGGACGGTACGCCGAACGATGCCGGCCGGGTTCCGTGTCACAGTCGATCCACCATGTAGAGCAGCGCCGAGGCGGCCGCGATCCCCGACGTCAGGAGTGCGGCGACGGTGACGAGTCGCGAGGCCGAATCGGAGGCGGTGCCTCCGCGGGCATCCACGCGGTGCTCGCGCCGGACGGTGGCGACGACGAGAAGCGCTGCGGCGGAGAGCAAGAGGACGATCGTGGCGATCACGGCGCCGTCCCCAGATCGAGGTGGCGGGCGCCCGCCCGCTTGAGGACGTGGACCTGACCGTCGTCGTAGGCCGAGACGAAGCCGTCACGGACCACCAGGAGATCGAGCTGCCGGGCGACCTCGGCCGGTGCGATGCCGTACCGATAATGGAGGAGTCTCTCGTCCTGTTCGGTGACGATCAGATAATCGATGTCCTCACCTGCGGTGCACTCGGCCAGCTCCCGATCGTCGGCGATGCACGATGCACCGATGTCGTAGGCCCGCGGGAATCCGATGGTCGTGCCCTGGCCCCAGTAGGCGATGGACGATGCCGGTGCTTGCGCGACCAGCTCGTCGGCGACCCGTACGGTCTCCGGACGAGACTGTTCGAACGAGGTGTTCAGGCCGCGGTTGGAGACTCCGAGGAGCGCGATCAGGAAGGTGAGTGTGATCGTGCCTACGGCGACGGCGGTGATCGGCGCGCGCGCGGAGGACTCGAGGCGCCGCGCCAGGCCGACCATGGCCAACGCGGCCAGTGCGGCAAGGGCCGGCGACGCATAGAGGAAACACCGTACGACGACCTCCCCGCCATAGCTCTGCACCACGACCAACAGGAACGGGACGAGCGAGAAGACCGTCAACGGGGCCCGAAATCGACTCCGGCGGAGGCGGAACCAACCGAACACGGCCACCCCGAACAACAACAGGGTGCCGCCGATCCGGAGGTACTGCATCCTGCTGTACACCGGATCTCCGGCGATCCGGTCCGAGAGACCGGAATTGACACTGGCCGTGACGTCCCCGATCTCGCCGAGGATCTGGTCGAGATGCCCGAGCCAGTATCCGCTCGCCCCGAAGGTGAACCACGCCGTGAACAGGAGGAGGCCGCCCAGCCACAGCAGTTTGTGGCGTGTCGACCCGACGATCGCGAGGCCGGCCAGGGAAGCGATCGTCACCATCGGCGTCAACTGGTGGGTGACCACCATGGCGGCGAGCAGGACGAGGAGCACTGCCTCGATGCCGTAGAGGAATCCCGGTCCGCGGCCCGCGGGCCGTCCCGGCACCCGTCGCCAGGTCCGCCACGATCCGACGGTCGGCAACGGCGCCGTCTGCAACTGCCAGACCATGACAGCCATGATCGTCACGTACAACTGCATCGCGACCGCCTGCGGCGCGAAGTAATCCTGCTGATACCAGTTGAACAGGATGTAGATGGTGATGGTCGCCCACCCCACGCGCGCACTCCCGGAGAGGCTGTGGCCGAGTGCATACAGTGGAAACATCAGCAGCACACCGAATACCAATGATGCGCTGGTGAGAAAGACGAGGCTGTCGTCGAGACCGCCCGTGGTCATCACCTGACCCGCACCCGCGAAGAACCCGCTCCAGCTGATCCGGCCGTCGACCGCCGGTGGCAGCGCGCCGAGCTCGGAGATCCAGTTGGTGAGGAACCGGTGAACGTACGCGGTCGGGAACGGCGGTGCGCCACTTGCCCATGCGACAGTCATGCTCATGTACATCACGAGCAGCACATTGGCGGTCGCCAGACCGGCCCGGTGCAGCCGGCGCCGCCGGTACTCCCGGAACAGCGCGACGCACAGCGTGGCGAGACCCGCGAGATAAGGGATTCCGAGGATCGGCACGAGCCCGTACACACCGGCCTGTTCGGGACGTAGTCGTGTGATGGCAACCGCAAGGAGGGTCGCAGAGGCGACGAGTAGAGCCCCGGTGGCCGGATCCCCGGCTCGAGCCGCGGTTCGCACTGCCGGTTCGATGCCCGCGAAGCATGCGCGGAGGTTCGATCCAGGGCATCGGGTCCGGATGAGAACGACGGTTGCGGCGGCGGACATGGCCAGCACGAGACCTTGTTGGAGAAGCGGATGCCAGAGGTCCGCGACGAGTGACGCCAGCGAGAGGATGATGGTTGTGCTCAGCGACAGCGCGATCGTGACGCTGGGGAGAAGCCCGTTGCGCGGCAACGCCAACAGTCCCGCGACCGGCAGACCCGGAAGGACCAGGGTGACGGCGACGACCACCACGGCGCGGAGACCCTCCGGGAACAGGTCGGACACCCCGAACGCGGTGAGGACCGTGATGGCGGCCGAGAGTGCGATGGCCGCCATGGAGGCCAGTGCGATCCCGGCCGCCGAGTCGGAGACCGGCGGGTTCGCGGAGGGTCTGTCCGGAATCGCCCGCGTCTCGACGTCGAGTCTGTGTGACACGCGTGCCTACCCGCTTGCTCGAACCGCGCCGGCCGTCGAACCATAGAACGACCGCACTGCGGTGACCACCCGGTCGAGATCGGCCTCGGTCATGTAGGAGTGCAGCGGGAGCGTGAGCACGCGATCTGCAGCGGCCTCGGTGACGGTGAGGTCGCCACGGCGGCTGTCCCGGTAGTAGCTGAACTGATGCGCGCCCTGGAAGTGAATACCGGTGGCGACCCCGTGCGACTTGAGATGATCGATGAGGGCGGCGCGCTCGGAGCGGCCACCGGCCCGGATCACATAGATGTACGGCGCTATTCCGGTCCAATCCGTGTCGAACAACTCGACCTCGGGGAGATCCGCGAACGCCGAGTCGTACAAGCGGCAGTAGCGTTGACGATTCGCGATGAACTCCTCGACGCGCCTCAGCTGCGACAGTCCGATGGCGGCCGGAACCGAACCGAGGTGGCACCGGTAGCCTTGCCGTACGACGTCGAAATCCCAGTTGCGCTGATTCCGATAGCGCGCGTCGGTGTCCGAGTCGATACCGAGATGCCGGAGTTCACGAAGGACCGAAACGTCGGCGGGATTCGACGTGATGATGGCCCCGCCTTCAAGCGTGGTGATCATCTTGACCGGCCCGAAACTGAAACACGTGATGTCACCGTGTGATCCGACGCGACGGCTCCCGCGGAAGCTGCCGAAGGCATGCGCCGCATCCTCGATGACGCGAAGCCCGTGCTCGTCTGCGGTGGCCATCAGTTCGTCCATCTCGCAAGGGAATCCGAGGTAGTCGACGATCATGATCGCCTTGGTCCGAGGCGTGATGAGTTCGCGAACGCGCCGGGGATCAATGTTCAGAAACCGCGGCTCGATGTCGCAGAAGACCACGTCGGCGCCGGTCCGCGTGATGGCCTGATGGCCCGCCACGTAGGTGAAAGCCGGACAGATCACCTCGTCGGATGGACCGAGTCCGATCAACTGTGCGGCCAGGTGGAGCGCCTCGGTGCACGAGTTCGTGGCCACGACCCGGTCCTCGGACAGTTCGAGAAAGTCCCCGACGGACTCCTCGAACTCTCGGCTCAGGGCCCCCATACCCAGCCACCCGGCGGCGAGCGCATCCACCGCTGCCTGGCGGACATCCTCGCCGAGATAGGGACGGTACACCGGTACGGTCGGTTGTCCGGTCGTGGTGGTGGCGGTCATGACCAGCACCTCCAAGGCGCCTCGCCGCGTTCCCACAGATCGTTCAGGAAGACCTTGTCCCAGATGGTGTCCATGCCGCGCCAGAACCCGTGGTGCTGGTACGCCGACAACTGGCCTTCGGCGGAGAGGGTCTCGAGTGGTTCCTTCTCCAGCAGGGTGGCGTCGCCCGCGATGTAGTCGAGGATCTTCGGCGAGGAGACGAAGAAGCCGCCATTGATCCACCCGCTGCTACCCTGCGGTTTCTCCACGAACCTGGTCTGCGGTGACGAGACGTCCAGGGTGCCGAAGCGTCCGGGTGGCTGCACCGCCGTCACGGTCGCGATGTTGCCCGACATCTCGTGATGCGCGACCACCTTTCGGATGTCGACGTCGGCGACACCGTCACCATAGGTGAACGAGAAGGTCTCGTTCCCGATGTGCTCTCGAGCGCGTAGGAGGCGCCCACCTGTCATGGTGTCGAGGCCGGTGTCGAGGAGGGTGACGCGCCACGGCACACCCTTCGACGACAGATTCTCGATCGCCCCACTACCCAGATCCACGGTGACATCGCTGGCGTGCAAGAAGTAGTTGGCGAAGAACTCCTTGATCATGTAGCCCTTGTAACCGAGCAGCACAACGAAATCCGTCACACCGGCCGCCGCATAGATCTGCATGATGTGCCAGATGATCGGACGTCCGCCGATCTCGACCATGGGTTTGGGGCGGTCGACGGATTCTTCACTGATCCGAGTACCCCTGCCTCCGGCGAGGATCACAGCCTTCATCTCGAGATCACTCCTTCCACCGGAGATCGCCGTCGAGGGCGTCGCGCTCGAGCAGCTCGTGCAGGACTCGGAGTCGGACGAAGTCGTTCCCCCCGAATCGGTCGGCATCCAAACCCTCGTCGACGTAGGCGTCGTAGATCTCCGCGATTCCCGTGGCCAGGGTCCACTGCGGCGAGTAACCCGGGAGTGCCGATTCGATCTTGGTGAAGTCGACGACGTAGTTGCGGATGTCGGCGCTCACCTCGTCGGCGAAGGCCACCTCGCAGTTCGGCACGATGTCGGCGACCATCTTCGCAACGTCGCGGATCTGATGGTTCTCGGTGGTCCGGCCGACGTTGAAGACCTCGTTGTGCACTGCGTCCGTGGGTGATCCGAGCACGGTGAGCATCGCGTGCGCGATATCGCGCACGTGGACCAGCGGGCGCCAAGCCTGTCCGTTGCTCATCAGCAGCACCCGCCCGGACGTCACCGCATGGCCGACGAGGTTGTTGACCACGACATCTGTCCGTAGGCGGCGAGAGATACCGTAGGCCGTGGCGTTCCGTAGGAACGTCGGCGAGAAGGTCTCGTCGGCGAGTGTCCGGATCTGTTGTTCAGCAAGGACCTTGGACTCACCGTACGCGGTCACCGCGACCATGTCGGCGTCCTCACGCAGTGCCCCGTCGGAGCCGCTGCCGTACAGACTGCACGATGACGAGAAGACGAAGCGTGCGACGCCGGCGGCCTTCGCGGCACGGGCGAGTCCCACGCTGGCATCGAGGTTGATGTCGTAGGTGAGTTGCGGATTCAGTTCACTCACCGGGTCGTTGGAGAGTGCGGCCAGGTGTACCACCGCGTCGAAGCCCGCCAGGTGGCGCGGCTCCACGTCCCGAATGTCCATGTGGATCGTCGGTACATCCATCGGCTCGGTACGGAAGTCGCGGTCACGATAGTAGTCGGTGTCGAGCCCGACCACGTCATGTCCCGTGTCGACCAGCATGGGGACCAGCTCGGCGCCGATGTAGCCGAGATGTCCGGTGACGAGTACCTTCATCGTCTTCCTGTCGGTTGGTTGTCGAGGTCCCGTGGAGCCTCGATGAATGCCGGGTCGATGCCGGCGTAGATTCGTTCGACCTGCGTTGTCATGCGGGTCTCGCTGTAGTCGTCGGCGACTTCGAAGGCTCGCTGCGACAACCGTTCCCATCGAGACCGGTCCTCGACGACGTCGAGGAGGGGGCCGACACGATCGGCCGCCTCGGTGTCGATCACCAGACCACAGGACCGTTGCGACACGATGCGCGTGATCTCGCCGCACGGGGTGGTCGCCACGGGTGTGCCGCTGGCCAGCGCCTCGAGAGCGGACAGGGGTAGCCCCTCCCACTGCGACGTGAGAAGGAAGACACGAGACCGTGCGACCTGCGCGCGTGTGTGCGCGTGGGTGTCGCCGATGCTCAGGTCGACGATGCGCTCGAGGCCGAGTTCGCGCCGGCGGTGCAGGAATCGGTCCCGCAGGGGTCCGGAGCCCGGCGCTATCCACAGGCACCGGAGCGCGGTGTGCCGCCTCGAGAGTTCCTTGGCCAGTTCGAGAAAGAGCAACGGGTCTTTCTGCTCGTCGAACCGTGCCACGTTCACGAAATCATAGGACCGGTCCTCGTAGGCCGGCGGAGCGGTGCGTAGTTTGTGTACACCGTTGTGCACCACCGAGACCCGATGGGGTGACAGGTGAGGGTAATGGGCGAGAAGTGACTCCCGGATGGCCGCCGACACCGCGACGATCCGCGGGGTGCGGTAGGACGCCGTCGGATGGTCGGTCAATACGTTGTGAACGTGTTCGATTGTGCGCGAACGACGTCCGAGGAGTGTACTGACGAACCCCAGAAATCGCTGCTGGCAGTGGATCACATCGGCCGACCGTAGTCTTCGGAGTGCGCTGGGGGACATGAGAAGATGCCGCCGGATGCCTGACTCGGTGAGGCGGTGGTCCCACTCCCCTGGCGCCAGGGAGACCACGTCGACTCGGTGGCCCTGGCGAGCGAAGTGGGTGGCGATCTGCAGAATGAAGTGACTCACTCCACCGGGACTCATTCGGTCGGTCAGCACGACGATGCGGCGTCCGCGGATGGCGGCGGCTTCGGCGGTCATGGTCGTCGGTCGCTCACGAAGCGGTGTGGTGTGACGCGGGATGGGCGCTCTCGGGACCGCGAACAGCCGCGCCGGCGGCGGACACACCCTCATCACGTCGAGCTCGCCACACCGTGCGGAGGACCCGGCGACCATCGGTGATGGCATTGAGGTTGGAATGTCCTGTGCGACGCGGCATTTCCAGGCTGGGCACTTCGGCGATGCGAAGACCTGCCTGCACCGCGCGCACCGTCATCTCGGCTTCGATCTCGAAACCGGTGGCCTGGAGGTCGAGTAGGTCGAGGTATCGACGGTGGAAGGCGCAGAATCCGTAGCAGAGATCGGTCAGGTCGGTTCGGTAGAGGCTGTTGAAGAAGGCGAGCAGCCCGTAGTTGCCCAGGCGCCGGAACCGGGTGATGTCGAGCGATCCGCCCCCGCCCATGAATCTCGAACCCTTGACGAAGTCGTAGCCGTTCTCGAGGAAGTGCAGGAAATGGGTGATCTCCTGCGGCGCCATGCTTCCGTCGGCGTCCATCATGACGATGACGTCGCCGCTCGCGGACGCGAAACCGGTTCGCAGTGCGCTTCCCTTGCCCGGGCCCTGTTGCTGAACGACCTTGATGTCGGGTCGGCAACTGCGAGCGGTGATAACCGTTGCGTCGGTGGAGTTTCCGTCGATGAGGATGATCTCGTCGATGCGTTCGGGTATCTGCTCGAGGACCCAGCCGATGTTCCGCGCCTCGTTCCGCACCGGGATGACGAGGCTCACCGTTTGCGTCGGCCGAGCGCGTTCTCGTTGCGTGCCCGGCTTCGGGTCGATGAGTCGGTGGTGCGTATCCGACTGTGCCGCAAGGGCTGCTGACCCATTGCTGTGATTGGCTGTTTCGATCATTGTGTTCCGATCCCGCGCACGGTTCAACCACAATGCAAGGACGAGACTTCCCCCCGGAAGCATCGACTTAGCGAGTCGAGCGGTCGCGTGTTCTGAAGTAGAGATGGTCGCCCTCCCCGACGACCTGAAATCGACGCTAGCAGAGGTTCGTGGCATTGGCGAGGCGAAGACGCACCGGTCGCGGCCGGTGACCGCGTCCCGACATCGTCTCGTAAAGAACGGTGCCGCATGCTGATTCGCTCTCCACCCGGATACCCGACGGTACGGAGAACAGACCGCACGGCCATCGGGAGAGCTGAGCGTTAATGCCCACTACCCGGTGTAACGGGTGCTCGGTGCGAACCGATCCAGGACAGTCGACGAATCGGGTTCCGGAAATTCGCTGTTCGTCCGCTCGGCACCGTCGGTGTGAAGGACGATCCAGTGAGTCGGCATTGTGCAATCGCGTCCGGTGCAGATTCCCGATTTCGGGGCACACTCCTCGCGGTCGGATCGCCCGTGAGGTTCCGCGTGTGGTCGCTCCGCCGCTGCTGTACCGACGAAAAGAGCAGAGGTCACTATTTGGTATCGAAATGTGCAGATCGCGCGATCGGCACTGCTGATGTCAGTGCGCGGACCTACGTGGGTGCGATCTGCTGAGCCCGGACGGACTCAGGATGCCGTAGGCCAGGGCTCGAAGCTCGCTGTCGATGCCGGGTCGGGACCTGAGTTCAGGCGACGAGATCACCTCGCAGGCGAATCCGGCGAGCGACTTCTCCAGAGCCTTCGCATCGTCGATCGACAAACCAGGCGTCTGCGCGAGGATCGCCGTGGTCCACTCGGCGGTGTAGTCCGAGGCTGTCCGGCCGAGCGCGATCCGACTCTCCTCCGGCAGATACACGGCATCACGAAGAGCCACCGCGAGTATCCGCCCGTTCGAGCTGAGCGAGAACTCGACGAAGGTGCCGAGCAGCACATCGAGCGCGTCTGTTCGGGACGAACCGTCGAGCGCAGCGATGGAGGCCGACAAGAGACCCTCGAGGCCCCGGCGGAGCACGGTCCCCAGGATGACGGTTTTGCCGGCGTACTCCTGGTAGACGGTCGTCACCGACACCCCGGCTCGAGCGGCGATCTCGTCGATGCGGACATCGCGGAACCCGCGGTCGAAGAACAATTGGGTGGCGGCGTCGAGGATGCGTTCACGTCGCGCGGCGGGACTGCGGCGTGAGTGTGACGCTTGTGCAACCGGAGGGCCGGGCGCCCGCGGTAGCTCGCAACCGAGAATCGAGTCAGTGACGGCGCGTTGCACTTTCATCAGTCGTTTTGCGGTGAGCGATCCGCGGATCTGGGCGGCGTTCGAGTACACGCTCAGGGCGGCCGTGGCGAGGAGTTTCGCGTCCATCGAGTCGACGTCGTGTCGGGCGGCACAGATCTTGCATGCCAACTTGTCCGTCAGCACGCCGAAGTACGCGTTCATGGTGTCGAGGTCCGCGTGAGAGAGGTGCAGCCGTTCGCGATTCCAGAGCGTGGAGGCGTCCCGATGCGCAGTCATCTCACTCAAGGCGTCGAAGAACAGTCCGAGTTGCTCGACCGGTGTGTCGCCACGATCTTGCGCATCCGACAGGAAGTCACGCACGGTGTGGACCTGTGTTGTCAGCGCCGTCGCGAGGATGTCCTGTTTGGACGGGAAATGCCGATACACGGCCGGTCCCGTCAAGCCGACTGCCCCACCGATCTGTTCCATACTCACGTTGCGGTAGCCGTGGTCCTGGAAAAGGGTCGTGGCTGCCGTGACGAACCGGTCCGGCCGAGTGGGGCTCGCCACCCCCGGTTGCCCTCGTTCCGGAGGCGGCGTCGTCGCCGTCAGCGGTTCAGCTGACTGAACTGATGCTTCGGAATCACGATTGTCGTGTAGGCGGGGGCTGCAGTTCTCCATATGAGTTAGTCGGAGCGGAGCCCGAAGTTGCACGCATGATCTCGATCACTCGCTGCCGATCACTCGCAGCGAGCCACGGCCGGTTACATGCGGCGGCGTGTCAGCCGGCCATCGTGACGCGAGAGATCTCCGCCTGGTAGCCGCTTCCGGAACTCGGCAGGCTGGTGAGCCAGACCATCACATAACGGGTGGTCGGCGGTTGCGCGATCGGGATCGTGGTCGACGCCTGGTCCACCTGTCCCGAGGCCACCGTCGTGGTCCTGGCGAAGGCCGGACGCGCCGACGGTGCGGTACGGATCTCGACGCCGATACCGGGCGTCGGGCTCTCGATGGTGACCGACCGGACCGCGCGCTCCGCGCCGAGGTCGAACATGAGTCCCAATCCCGGCTTGAGTCCGCCGAAATCCGGCCGGCCGCGGTAATTGTCCGTCTGCCACGGCGGTGCGGCACCGGTGATCACGTTGCGGACATTCGCCGAGTTGTCCGGCGTCTGCGCGGAGAAATCGACCACCGAGACCGATTGCAGCGCGATCGGTGTCGGAGCAGCCGGCGCCGCCGGGGTCGGCGGCGGGTTGGCGCCGGGCGAGGGCGCAGGCTCGGTGGTGGTGAGGATGGAGTCGATGTCGCTCGATCCATTGCTGCCACCGAAGACGTTGGTGGCGCCCACGATCAGCGCTATGACGATGAACAGCGCCAGGAGTCCGGCGCCGATGAGCAACGCCAGGTTGCGCCGCGGCGGCTTCTCGCCGCCGCTGCCGCCCAGACGCGGTGTCACCGTCACCGGCGGTGGAGCGTCGGCATCGGTGATGGCCGGCAGCATGTCGGTGTTGAGGTCGACGACGGTGGCCTGGTCGAGCACATGCTGGACGGTGGCGGCGGTTCGGATACCCCGGGTCCCGTCGAGCGCGCGCGCGGCGACAGCCGAGATCTCGAACGGGGTGTCGGGCTTGATCACTCGCGGCTCGACCGGTCGGCCGTCGTCACCGGGAGCGGCGACCGGGATCCCGCCCACGGGTTCGGCGGCGTCGGCGGTGGTGATCAGCCGGGACCCGTCGGCGGGGTCGAGCGCCCAGCGATTGAGCAGCAGCGCGTACAGCACCGCCCCGAGTCCGCGGACGTCGGACGCCTTGTCGTCGCCGGCAAGGGTCCCCGGGAACGCCAGCACAGCATTGCCGTCGTGGCTGATCCGGATGCGGTCGGGATGATCGATCGACAACGCACCACCGGAGCGGTGGGCGATCTCGGCGGCCGCTGCGAGCGAACGCACCGCGCGGGCGGCGCCGATCGGTGACGGTTCCGATCGCGCCACATCGGCCAGCGATGATCCGGGCACCCACTCGGCGACGACGATGCCGCCGGAGGACCCGCGGACGACGTCGAGGACGCGTGCCACGCCGTCGGAGTTGATCTGGCCGAGACGCAGGGTGCGCGACAGGACTGCCTGCGGTCCCTGGTCGGACATCTTCGCGGCCTGGCCGCGTTCGGGGGGCGGCGCCAACTGCTCGGCGTCGACGAAGGTCAGTGCGACCTCGCGGTCGAGGTTGATGTCCTGGGCTCGCCAGAACTGGAGTCCGCGGGTGCCGCCGTGCTGCTCGAGCAGTCGGTACCGACCACCGGCGACCGCCGCGCCGGGGATGAGGCGCGGTCCGCGGCGGCGGGGGCTCGCTGCGGTGTCGGCGGTACCGGCCGTACCGGCATCGGCGGGAGTCGGAGTCGGTGGAGTGGGTGTGTCGCCGGCTCCGGGCTCGGTGGGCGGCCCGGTGGCAGCGGTGGTGTCGACCTCACTGTCACTCACGCGACGGACTCCTCTCCTGCGGTATCTGATGTCGCGCGGCACCGGCGCGCGTTCCGGGATGGGGCGCACATCCCGGGTCGCGCCGATCGCGCCACCGGAATGCACGGAGTACGACTGCCACGTCGCGGTACCTCTGTCGAAGCGGCGCAGCACCTGTACCTGACCAGAGTACGGGAGCGATTCGTCGCCGGTGACCCGCGGAAACTGAACTGTGATCGCCGGTGACTGTTCACGTTCGGGCTGTGCCGGCGGGGCGAGCGAGGGGATGAACCGGCCGAGGAGGCGTCGAACCGCCAGCCCGATCGCGACCACGTCGGGCACGCGGGCCGCGGCCAGTCCGGCGTAGGTCACCGCGAGCACCACCGCGGCGGTGAGGCCGAGGTAGAGCACGGAACCGACCTTGCCCAGCCAGCCGATCATGTGGTCGAGACCGCTCAGCTTCGCCACGGCCCAGACGGTCCCGGAGACCCCGATCGAGACGGCGAAGGTCACGACGGACGTGCGTGCCACATCGGAGAGCCGGGCCCCGCGCAGCCGGCTGCGGAGCAGGAAGTGTCCGACGACGGCACCGACGAGATAGCCCAGTCCGTTCGACAGCGCGAGCCAGCGCACGACGAGTTCGGGATCGTCGAAGAGCACCGGCCCGAGATACGACGACGCGACCTTGACCACGGTGATGCCCAGCGCGATGAACGTCGGGGTCCACGCGTCCTCGCGCGCATAGAACACGCGGAGCTGGACGAGGGTCATCGAATACGGGATGAGCGTGAACGCACCCCAGGACAGCACCGAACCCAGTTGCGACGCGGACGCGGCGTCGAACTTGCCGAAGTTGAACACGGCGATGGCGATGGCCGGTCCGAAGAACGTCATGAACGACACGACCGGGACGAGGGCGACCATCGTGAGCCTGGTCGCCAGCGAGAGATCGTCGACGACGGCCTTGGTGTCGTCCGCGGTGGCGTTGCGTGACAGTCGCGGCATGATCGCGGTCAGGATGGTCACGCCCAACACGCCGTACGGGAGCTGCAGCAACTGCCAGTGGGTGAAGTAGATGCTCACGCCTGAGGCGTCGGCCGACGACGCGATCCGGTACGTGACGATCAGGCCCACCTGGAGCAGTGCGACATAGGCGACGATGGCGACCGCCATGTTCCCGAACTGGCGTAACCGGTCATCGATGCCCCACTGCAGGCGGAGGCGCACGCCCGACTTCCGCAGGAACGGCACCAGGATGAGGGCCTGCAAGACGACACCGGTCGTGCAACCGATACCCAGCACCAGCAGTTGCGGGTCGGACATCCGGACGGGGTTGAGGGTGATCTCGCCGGGCACCACCGCATAGAGCACGAGCGTGGTGATCTGCACGACGTTGTTCAGGACGGGTGCCCAGGCTCCCGGTTTGAAGTGTCCGCGGAGATTGAGGATCGCGATGAACAGCGCGGACAGTCCGTAGAACAGGATCTCCGGGAGCAGCAGGTAGGCGAGCGCGGTGGCGAGCTCGCGATCGACCTGGCCGTCGCCCAGATTGAGATAGGTCAGCAGCGGTGCCGCGATCACCGCCACCACCGTCGCCGACCCGAGGACGACGACGGTGATGGTGAAGATCCGGTTGATGAACCCCTCTCCGCCGTCCTTGTCCTCGGCTTCGGCCCGGGCCAGCAGCGGGATCACGATCGCGGTCAGGACCGCACCGAGCACCACCTCGGCGATCATGTTCGGCAGCACATCGGCCGCCTGGAATGCCGACGCGATGGCGGGTCCGAGCATCGCCAGGATCAGCACGGTGCGCAGGAAGCCCGTGATGCGGCTGAACAGTGTCGCGATCGCGATGGATCCGCTGGTGCGCAGGATGCTCGAGTCGGAGTCGCGAGCCAGACCCGTCGACGACGCCTTCTCCTCCGACGCCGCGGCGGTGGACGCCGGGCCGCCCGACGGACGATCGGGGGCGGGCGCGGTCATGATCCGCGTGTTGCCCTCAGCGGGTGACGCGTCGGGTCGGGCCGACGGGGCCACCGGGGGTGCGGGCGGGCGGGGCGTCGGCGGACGACCGGCCGAGGGAGTGGGCCGGCCGGGTCGGGGATTCGTCGACCTCGGGTCCGGGGACCCTGGCGGAATCCGCGTGGGCGGGACTCGGCCACCGGCGATCCGGTTGGGTGGGATTCGTTGGGGTGCGGCGCGCTCGGGACGCTGGGGCGGCACCGGGCCGGGTTTCCCCGACCGCGGTGCACGCGGCTCATCGTTCCAGGTCACGTCGCTTCTGCCGCCGTCCTCGGGTCGTCTGATGTCGGTCATGAGGGGTCATCGTCCGGTTCCTCGCCGTGCATCCGACCCTCGCTCTGCAGGGTACGGCGTCGCTCCTGATACCCGCTTCCGGCGAGCATCCGCTCGAGTTCGTCGGGTTCGGGCCGGTCGGCGTCGGCGGGATCGGGCTGGCCGCGGAAACGATGCCACAGGCGCCGGGCGGTGAGCAGGACGAGTGCTGCCGCGGCGATGATCGTGATGTAGAAGAGCGGTTTGCCGTAGGCGTTGGTGTGCACGGACAGACTGATCGGCTCGCCGAGCGGCACGCCGGTGACCGTCGACAAGCGGATCTCGACACTGATCGCCTCGGAGGCCTCGCCCTGCGTGGGCAGCTGGATCTGCCGGGTGCCGCGGGCGGGGATCTCGATGACGCCGAGGTCGCCGATCTCGATGCCGGCCGGTTCGGACGTGGTGATCCGGGCGCGTACCGGCAGCGCGAGGTCGTTCTTCACGACCAGCAGCAGCGGACTGCGCTCGGAGGCCAGCGTGTAGCGACCGCCGGGATCGAGGATCGTGACCGACCGGGACATCCCGTGCAGGGTCGACGACACCGCGTCGATGCGCTCGGCCTGCGCCCGGCGCAGATGGGTGTAGACGGCCGAACCCCAGGCATCCGGCGAGCGGATCGCCCGCAACTGGTCCTCGCGCAGCGGGGACATGTAGCGCTCGGGGGTCGCGGCGACATCCGCCGAGCGCACCAGGGCGCCCTCGAACTGCCAGCTGTCCTCGACGTTGCGCCGTATCGACGCGGTGGCGTCGGTTGTCAGCACCGAACCGATGCGGCCGACGGGCCCGACCCCGGGCGGGTCGATCAGTCGTGCCTGCTCGGGAGCGGACCCGAGTTCGGCGACCAGCGTCGGCAGGGGTGTCGGCGTCGCGGCACCGGACTCGAGCAGCAGGCGCGCGGTGGCGAACAGGGCCTCGGCGTCGGTGGTCGTCGGAGACCAGTACGTCGGTGGCAGCAGGAATGCCGATCTCCCGACGATCGGGTCGCGAGGCGACGGCCGGGAATCGGACCCGGTCGGTGCGGCCTCCGGGGCGGCGATCGCCGGGTACGCCAGCGCGCCGATCGCACTCTGCCTGCGGCTTCCCTCGGACTCGTCGGACAGGTCGACGCGTTGATCGGGTGGCGTCAGCGCGGGGGTGGACGGCGCGGTACCGATGGCGGCGAACGACGCCGTGACCGGCGCATCGTAGGTCTGCGCCGCGAGGTCGCCGATCCGGTAGCGCCCAGCGTCGTCACGACGGCCCGTCGGTGCGACGGAATTCGACGCCACCGCGGTCGCGGCGAGCCCGGCCCCGGTGAGCGTCGCCGCACCGTCGGAGTCGATGGCGCCCAGGGCCGGTATCGACAGACCACGCACGCTCCGCACACCCAGGACGGTGTCGACGATGTCGGCGGGCGACCGCAGCCCGGCTTCGGTGAGTCCGGCGTTGCCGATCCGGGAGAGCGAGGTCAGGTCCGCCTGCGCGTACGGCAGCGCCACGACGCACATCCGCTGCGCGGTCCAGCGCAGCGTGTCGAGCCAGCGTCCGGCGGCCTCGACTCCGCTGCCCGGGCGGGTCGACGACCTGGGATCGGCGGGATTGTCGGACACCTCGTATCCCAGTGACATCGCGCGCACCGTGACGATGAGGTCGGGATCCACGGCGAGGCACATGCTGTCGGCGAGTTTCTCCGACCCCGGCAGTGCGGCGGGTTCAGGGCTCTCCGACGTCTCCGGCGGAGCTGAGCCCGACGCGGTCGAATCCGACTGCGCGGGTGGGGGTTCGCCGACGACCTTCTGCAGTGCCGTCAGCAGTTCGTCGAGACGACCACCGTCGGCGAGGGAACGGGCCATGTTCTCGTTGATCAGCCGGACCGGTTCGGTGTTGCCCCCGAGCACGCCGGGGGCGAGCTGGGGCGGTGCGGCCAGCGGCCACAGCATGGTCATGCGCGCCGGGCTGGACAGGTTCGCCGAGATCGACCCGTCCGGTCCGAGCCCGGCGACCGGGTCGGTGTCGGAGTACTCGATGGACGGGTCGACGTACCCTTCCGCGCGGGTCTCGTCGGGCGGGAGGGACAACACCGGCAAGAGCATGCGTGATCCCGCGACCTGCGCGGTGTTGCCGTACTCGGGCGTGCCGTTGACGTTCACCTGCATCGGGTAGACCCCGGTCCGGGAGATGGCCAGGCCCTGACCGTCGGGTCCGTTGTTGGCCGACAGGGCCATCGACATGCGGAATCCGACGCTCTCGCCGGGGGCGAGCGAGTCGGACAGCGCCTCGAACGGACCGGCCACCGCGACCGCGGGATCCTCGTCGGCGAGATCGGTCCGCAGGCCGGCGGCCGACGTGACCGGATCCCCGCGTTCGAGCCGGATGGTGAGGTCGGTGATGGACCGGTCGCCGACGTTGTCGACGCGGCCGCTGACGGTGACCACCGGTCGGCTGGTCGTGGTCACGATGTTCGGCGTCATCGAATCGATGACGATGCGGGCGAACCTGCTCGGGGATTGCTGGTCCGAGGTGCCGGATCCGGTGTCGGATCCGCTGGTGCTCGTCTCGGGTGCCGCCGAGGCCGGTCCCGATCCCACCGCGCCGGACAGGAGCGTCAGACCGAGGACGGCCAGGACCACGGCCGCGGCCAGGGCTGTGCGCGCACGGGACCGCGTCGCGCGCGACAGCGCCGATGAACGAGACGAACGAGGTGCGGCGGCGGACGGACGCGGCTCAGCCATCGCCGGCCGCGGGCCGTCGTGGACGGCGCCGGCGCCGGCGAGGACGAGCCGGGGGTGGCGGCTCGTTGCGGCGCTGGTTGCGCGCGGCGGCGGCTTTCTCATAGGCGTTGGGTTCGGTGCGAATGCTGTCGGCCTCGGACTGGGCCAGCCGGGTCGGGTCGGCGGCGAGCTCGGCGATCACGCCGCGGGCCATCCGGGCGAGTCGTCGCTCGTCAGAGTACGTGAGCCGGCGCGGGAGCTCGTGCAACGGCACCCAGGCCACCTCGGACACCTCGTAGTCGGCGTCGGAGAGTTCGCCACCGGTGCACCGCAGGAGATAGTGGTGCACCGTCTTGTGGATTCGACGCCCCTCGCTGACGAACCAGTAGTCGATCTTGCCGAGCGGGGCGACCACGGTGCCCTGGATGCCGGTCTCCTCCTCGACCTCACGGATCGCGGTCTGTTCGGCGGTCTCGCCGGTCTCGATGTGGCCCTTGGGCAACGACCACATCGTGCGTCCCCGCCGGTCGACCCGGCCGATGAGCGCCGCCGACAATTGATCGACGGGGAGGTCGAGGTCGGAGATGACGAGGCCACCCGCCGAGGTCTCGCGCACGGTCCGGAGCTTCTCGGTGCCGGCGCGGTCGGAGTGGGTGCGTTCGGTGGCCGGACGCTCGGATCCGCGGTCGGGTCGTGATGAGCGTCGTCGGCCCTTCGCCGCCTTGCCTCCGGATGGCGCCGATCCCGTCTGGGCCAGACCGGTCTTGGTCAGTTTGGCGCTGACGGAGACCATGTCCGACGGCTTCGGCGGGGTGACCCGCGGCCGTGCGCGGTCGGGATCGACAGGGAGTTTGTCGACCGGTTCGGCCTCGACGGGGTCCGGGCACCCGGGATCCGACGCCCGGGCGCGCGCGAGGTCGTTCGGCGTCGGGTGGTGTGTCGACGGTGCCGGCTCGGACGCCGGGTTGGGTGAACCCGGCTTGTGGCCCGGTCGGGAACCCGCCTGGCCGGAACCCGGCTGCTTGTTCTTTGGCTGGCTGTTCGAGGACTGCGGATGGCCGCTCTGCTTGTGCGATGCCGACGTGTGGGCGGCCGTGGCACCGCGGGCCTCGGACTTGCGACGGCCCCGGCGTCGGCGGCCGCGACGGGAACGACGGCCCTGGCCGGCGGGGTTCTGCTCGCCCTGTCCGCCGCCCTCGCCATGTGCACCCGACGAGACGCCGCTGACGTCTGAAGGGTTGGTCGAGGAATCGGTGGACACTCCACGATGCTAGCGGCTGGTCACCTGCAGTTTGTCTGGACGCCTCCCCGGGCGCGTAGGTTGTGGATTCGGGATGTCGAGAGTGCGCGGGAAGTGTATGAGTGGTCGGCGTCGAACTGCGCGGCGTCATCGGCGCGGGTCACGACGGTAGGGTGACAAGCCGTGAACGACACATCCTCGTCCGGGACGACGGCCTCTTCGGACCAGGTGAGCTCGGACGGGCGATCGAGCGCGACGGACCCGGAACGGCGCACCCGTCTGCTCGCCGCCGCGGCGATCGCGCTCCGCGAACTCGACGACGTCCTGGTGCCGCTGGGGACCCTCTTCGAGAACGCCGGCCACGAGTTGTACCTGGTGGGCGGCTCGGTGCGCGACGCGATCCTCGGCCGGCTGGGCAACGACCTCGATTTCACGACCGACGCGCGCCCGGAGGCGGTCTCGCAGCTGCTCCGCGGCTGGGCCGACGCGTTCTGGGACGTCGGCATCGAGTTCGGCACGGTCGGGGTCCGCAAGGGTGACCACCTGATCGAGATCACGACGTTCCGCGCGGACGCGTATGACCAGGTCAGCCGCAATCCGGATGTCACCTTCGGGGAGTCGCTCGAGGACGATCTGATCCGGCGCGACTTCACGGTGAACGCGATGGCCGTGCAGATCGGTTCCTCCGGCGCCCAGGATTTTTGTGATCCACTCGACGGTCTGACCGCACTCCTGGCGGGGGTCATCGACACCCCGGCGACCCCGGAGCAGTCGTTCGGCGACGACCCGCTCCGGATGCTGCGCGCGGTCCGATTCGTCTCCCAGCTGGGGTTCCGGCTCGCGCCGCGGGTGTGGCAGGCCATCACCGAGATGAACGGCGAGATCGAACGCATCACCGTCGAACGCGTTCGCACCGAGCTGGACAAGCTGATCTGCGGGGAGTTCCCGATCGAGGCCCTCGACGCGATGGTCGAGACCGGCCTGGCCGAGCGGGTGCTGCCCGAGGTGCCGGGGATGAAGCTCACCATCGACGAACACCATCAGCACAAGGACGTCTACCAGCACTCGTTGACCGTGCTCCGCCAGGCCATCGACCTCGAGGACGGCGATCCGGACCTGGTGTTGCGCTGGGCGGCCCTGTTGCACGACATCGGCAAGCCCGCGACGCGCCGCCACGAACCGGGAGGCGGCGTCAGCTTCCACCACCACGAGGTGGTCGGCGCGAAGATGGTGCGCAAACGGATGCGGGCCCTGAAGTACCCCAAAGCGGTGGTGTCCGATGTCGCGCAGCTGGTCTTCCTGCATTTGAGGTTCCATGGATACGGTGACGGCGCGTGGACCGATTCGGCCGTCCGCCGGTACGTCACCGACGCGGGTCCCTTGCTCGACCGGCTGAACAAACTGGTGCGCGCCGACTGCACCACGCGCAACAAACGGCGCGCGCGGCGTCTGCAACAGAACTACGACGACCTCGAGCAGCGGATCGCCGCCCTGCAGGCGGCCGAGAACCTGGAGAAGGTCCGTCCCGACCTCGACGGCAACGCCATCATGGAACTCCTCGGTGTGCCGCCCGGTCCGATCGTCGGTCAGGCATGGCGTCACCTCAAAGAACTGCGACTCGACCGCGGACCCCTGAGCCGCGATGAGGCGGAGGACGCGTTGCGGGAATGGTGGGCGGCCCGCGGCGGGAAGTGACGCCGCCCGCGGCATCCCCCGGCCGGCTCAGCTCGCGGGTGCGAAGACCTCGATCGCGTGGGGCACCGCTTCGAAGACCGCCGGGAGTTGTCCGACGAGGTCGCCGTCGACCGACACCAGCGCCGGCGGATCGCAGTAGAGCTCGACTTCCTCGCCGCGCATGGTCCGCACATTGGGACTGTCGATGTGCTTGCCCGAGAACACCTTCGGGAACACGCGGGCAATCGTCCAGCGGGCCAGCCGCGGCGGGGTGAGCGCAAGCGTCACGTCGAGCTGCCCATCGGTGATCGAGGCCGCAGGAGTGATCTTCATACCGCCGCCGTACGACGTGGTGTTGCCGATCGCGGCGAAGACGAGGTCGGATTCGACGGCCTGGTCGTCGACTCGGACCTGGTAGTGGCGCGAGCGCAGCGCGAGCAGCTCGAGCAGCGCCGCGATCGTGTACCGCGACTGCCCGCGCGGGCGGCGCATGTCGATCGCGCGGGCGGTGACGGCTGCGTCGAACCCGGTGGCGGCGACCGTGCTGAACAACGCGGTCTGACCGTCCGGGAAGCTGACGCGGCCGAGGTCGATGGGCCGGCGGTGTCCGGCGAGGACGACCTCGACGGCATCGGCGGGCTCGAGCGGGATGCCGAGGTTGCGCGCGAAGTCGTTTCCGCTGCCGGCCGGGATGACGGCGAGTGGCTTGCCGGATCCGATGATGGCCTCGACCGCCAGACGCACCGTGCCGTCGCCCCCCACGACGACGATGACGTCGGTGTCTCCCCGTGCTGCCTTGCCCGCGAGATCGGCGGCGTCGGCGATGTCCTCGCCGACGATGACCTCCACCTCCACGTCCCGGGCGCGCAGGAGTTCCGCAGCGTCGTGCGCCACACGGAGTCCCGTTCCGTGACGCGCGTACGGACTGGCCACAACTGTGGCGTGTTCGATAGTCATATGAGTCGGCCCCCCGCCGTTCAAGTGATCCGTTACAGTGTTACACATCATGGCAATCCGTAACGAGGAGATCGGGGATCTCGTTCTGGATGCAGCGCGGAGCTGCCTGCTGCGTAGCGGCGGACGCAAGGTGACTGTCTCCGAAGTGGCCCGACAAGCAGGCGTCAGTCGACCGACGGTGTACCGCCGCTGGCCCGACATCACCGAGATCATCCGCGGTCTGTTGACCCGGGAGGTCCTCGGGGTGGTCGAAGATGCCATCGGCGGAACCGGTGAGCCCGCCGATCTCGACGCGCTCGTCGGGCAGGTGGTGGCGGTGGTCGGCGCGCTCCGGGACGACGAACTGATCGCCTCGCTGTGGCGTGAGCAGCGAGAGTTCATGTCGCCGTACGTCTTCGAGCGTCTGGGTACGAGCCAGCAGGGAATCCTCGCCATTCTCGCCGACATGCTGTCGCAGGGGCAGGAACGGCGACAGGTGCGTGCGGGTGACACCAAGCGGATGGCCGCGATGGTGCTGCTGATCGCGCAGTCGTTCCTGCAGTCGGGGGCGCTGGTGTCCGACATCCTCGCCGACGGCTGGAGCGTCGAACTGCACGAGATGTTGGCCGGTTACCTGCGTCCGGTCGGACCGGGCGGCGACGGGTGACGACGTGAGCACCGATCCCGCGGCGGGACGGCACTGATGGCCACGCTGTCCGCCGAGACCCGCCGTTGTGCGCTGGACCGGTTGGCATCCGATGAACCTCTCGACCTGTTGGTGATCGGAGGCGGTGTCACCGGCGCCGGCGTGGCGCTCGACGCCGCGACCCGGGGTCTGCGCGTTGCGCTCGTGGAGAAGGACGACCTGGCGGCCGGGACCTCCCGCTGGAGCAGCAAGCTCGTGCACGGCGGCCTGCGCTACCTGGCGAAGGGTGAGATCCGGATCGCGCGGGAGAGCGCGGTCGAGCGTCATCACCTCATGACCGCCATCGCCCCACATCTGATCGCCCCCCTCCGGCAGATCATCCCCGATCGCGGCGGCCGGCAGAGCGCTGTCATTCGTGTGGGTCTCCGGGCGGGAGACGTGCTCCGACGCAACGCCGGCACCTCCGATTCGTTGTTGCCCCCACCCTCACGGCTGTCGGCGCTGGAGACCCTCGGCCGTTGTCCGGCGGTGTCCCCCGATGGTCTGCGCGGCGGGATCTCCGCCGCTGACGGCCAGCTTATCGACGATGCCCGACTGGTCATCGCACTTGCGCGGACGGCCGCGGGTTACGGCGCATTGATCTGCACCCGGGTCCGGGCCGAACGCGTGGACGGCCGCGGGGCCACCCTCACCGACCGGCAGACCGGCGAGAGGTTCGACGTCGGTGCCCGGATGGTCGTCAACGCGACCGGGGTCTGGTCCGGCGGCATCGACGACGGTATCGCCGTCTATCCCAGTCGCGGAACACATCTCGTCGTCGACGCGGCCAGGCTCGGCAATCCCGGCGCCGCGCTGATGAGCCCGCTGGGCGGCTCGGTGTCGCGGTTCGTCTTCGCGATACCCGCCCAGCTGGGTCGCGTCTACGTCGGCCTCACCGATGTCGCCGCGCCGGGACCGATCCCGGATGTCCCGACGCCGGACGAGTCGGAGATCGACTTCCTGCTCGACGCGATCAATCCCGCGCTCGCGCGGCCACTCGACCGCTCGGACATCGTCGGCACGTTCGCGGGCCTGCGACCGCTGGTCGACACCCGCGGTGGCGGGGGCGGGGGCGGGCGCGATGCCGACGCACTCGCCGATGTCTCGCGGCAGCATCACATCGGTGTGCGCGGCGACGGCCTTGTCAGCGTCCTCGGCGGCAAGCTCACCACCTACCGGCGCATGGCGCAGGACGCCGTCGACGCCGCGCTGGCGACCACCGATCTGGCGGCCGGAGACTGTGTCACGACCACGACGCCACTGGTGGGGGCGGTGCGGAGTCCGCGGGAACAGGGCCTGCCGCCGTCGCTCGTGCAGCGATTCGGCGGGGAGGCGCCGGCCGTCGTGGACGCCGCGACGATCGATCGTCCGCTGGATCCGATTGTCCCCGGGATCGACGTCACCCGCGCCGAGATCGAGTTCGCGATGACTCATGAGGGAGCCCTCGACGCCGACGACATCCTGCACCGGCGCACCCGGATCGGACTCGTCCGGCGTGACGCCGACGCGGCACGCCCGGAGATCGAACGGATCGTCGGCGAGGTGCTCGGGTGAGGTGCTCGGTGTCGGGGCTAGCTCGGGGCGTCAGTAACCCATCGTCCGCAACGCGTCGGCGACCTGATCGAGTTCGGACCTGCGCACGTCGAGGTGTGGGCTGATCCGGAGGACCGGGTGCTCGGTCGCGAGCGGCGCGCGCCAGGTGTCCGCGGCGGTCACCAGGACGCCGAGGGAGAGCAGCTTGTCGCGGGCGGCGGCGACGTCGTCGAACTGCCACCCGGGCGGGGGTGCGAGGGTGATGATCGCCGACGGCTCGTCGATCGGTTCGAGGACCTCCCAGCTGGCGATGCCGTGGAGCCGCTCGCGGGTGGCCTTGCCGATCTTCGCGAGTTCGCGGAACACGCGCTGCTGGCCGATCTCCAGCAGCTCGCGAACGGCGACACCGAGTCCGAGGCGTCCGGCGATGAATGCCTCCGAGCCGTCGATCCGGACCGGCCGCAACGAGTCCCGGCGCACCGCGACGAACCCGACGCCGCGCGGACCGGTGAGCCACTTGCGGCTGGTGCCGTAGACCACGTCGGCACCGGTGACGGTGGGGACGTGACCCACCGACTGCGCCATGTCCACCACCACGGGCACTCCGGCGCGGTGCGCGAGTTCGACGATCCGCGTGACCGGCTGCACCACACCGGACATCGAGCCGATGTGACAGACGTGGATGAAGTCGGGCTGCTCGAACTGCAGCATGTTCTCGAGCGCGTCGGTGTCGACATGACCGTAGACGTCGCCGTCGGGCATCGTCCGCACCGCGTAGCCGCGGCGCTCGAACTCCTCGAGGTTGGGCCCGAATTCGTTCTTGGCCACCCACACCGTCGAGGTGACGGGCAGGCTCCAGTTGGTGAGAAGGGCACGCAGTGCGGCGCGGGCGCTCTCACGGAAGACGACCTCGTCGCCGGTGTGTCCGATGAGCGCGGCGAGATTCCTTGTGTCCCGCGCGATCTCATCGGCGCGGTCATCAGCGGCGACGTAGGAACCGCGTTCGGTCTCCCGCCACAGATGTGCGGTCATCGCGCCGATCAGTGCGTAGGAGGAGCGACCCGCCGACGCAGAGTCGAGATGTGCCAGGGCTGGTTCGAGCCGGGCCGCGTGCCACTGCTCGCCGAGATCGCTGACATACATGGGCCACAACCTACCGGGTGGTCGGGTGCGGGGTCACCCGGCGGGTGCGTCGGTGAAACCCGGCCCGGCGATGTGTCCACTCCGGGGAACCGGACGACGCCCCGCTGCGTCCAACACCTCATGGACCCGGCGATCGAGTACTTCTTCGGGACCGGCGACGGTCCGACGACGCGCTGGTCCGGCACCGCCGATCTCGCGCTCGGGACCGCGCGGTCCGAAGCCCTGGATGCCATCCGGCTCGACTTCGACGGCGACGGACATCGCGATGACGCGATGTGGGACACGGACGCGGACGGTGTCGCTGACGTGGCCGCTCTCGACACCGACGACGACGGAGTGCCCGATGCGTTCTACCGCGACTCCGGGGCGGGACTCTGGGACCAGCCCGTCGCGCGAGCCGACCTCGCCGGCGACCAGCTGCCGCGGCGCGACGTCCCCGACGAGAATTCGCGACCCCCGGCGGCGCTCGTCACCCGAATCGACCTCGACGATGACGGTGACCCCGACGCCGAGATCGTGGGAGCCGACCGGGGTGGCCGGATCGTCGGCGAACGTCTGTACGTGGATTCCGATGCCGATGGCGGACACGATGTGGTCCTGGTCGATACGAACGGGGACGGGATCGCCGACGCCACCTACGACAAGCGGGATCCGCGGTTCACGCGGCGGGGTCGGTGACGGTGGGCCGCACGGTCGTGGGCTGGGTGGACCCGTGCCCGCGCGGATGAAGGAGGCGCACCACGAGCATTCCGAGGAGGTAGAGCACCACCCCGAGCACGACGAGCCCGGTCGCCCGCCCGTTGTCGGGGATCGCGAGGGCCGCGACCGTCACCGCGCCGACATAGGCGATGTTGAACACGGCGTCCTGAACCGAGAACACCTGACCGCGTACCGCGTCGTCGACGTCGACCTGCATCGCCACGTCTCCACACAACTTCGCGATCTGGCCGATGAGCCCCAGCACGAATGCCGAACCGCAGATCACCGCGAACTCGAAACTCAGCACGGAGAGTTCCGCGACCGCCCCGACGCCCAGCGCCACGAGCAGGGTCGCGTACCGGCCCGCGCGTGCCACCGCGATCGGCGTCACGACCGCGGCGAGAAGCGCACCGGCGCCGGTGAAGCCGATCACGACGCTGACGCGGTCGAGGCCGTCGCCGGGGCCCATCTGGCGCGTCAGCACCAGGATCATCAGCGTGTTCATCCCGAATACGAGCCGATGCGCGCCGATCGCCGAGAGCGCGGCGGCCACGGTCTTGTGGTGCGCGACGGCACGCGCGCCGTGCCACAGCCCGACGGACACCGCGTGCACCGCCGAACGACCCGGATCGTCGGGCTCGTCGGGGCCGAGCTGCAGTGGGCGGAACCCGTGTGCCAGCCCGCCGGAGACGACGGCGAGCACGATCCCGGCGAGCATCGTGAGGGCGCTGCCGACGTTGTCGTCCCCGAAGATCGCACGCAGACCCAGCGTGACGCCGAGCCCTACGGTGAGCATCGCGCCACCGAGTGTCGTGAACAGTGCGTTGGTGGCGACGAGCACTTCTCGCCGGGCGACGTGGGGCAGTCCGGCGGACAGCCCGGCGGCGACGAACCGGCTCGCGCCCGTCGCGGCGAGCGCGGAGATCAACACCACGACGTCGGGCGCGCCGGAGGCGACCGAGAGTGCGACGAGTCCGATGATCAGTCCGCGCAGGAGGTTCGCGTACAGCAACACGTTGCGTCGATCCCAGTGGTCGAGCAACGCCCCCGCGAACGGGCCGATGAGCGAATACGGCAGTAGCAGCACTGCCAGGCCACCGGCCACCGCGAGCGGGTCGGCGTGGCGCTCCGGGTTGAAGAGAATGCTGCCGACCAGCGCGGCCTGGAAGATGCCGTCGGTGATCTGACTCGACAGTCGCACCGACAGCAGGCGGCCGAGTCCAGGCGAGGAACGGAGGGAGTGGACGAACACCGACCACCCGCGTCGGTCACGGGTCACCTGGGTGCTGCTCACTGATCCAGGGTACCGAGCTGACGATGGACCCGGTCGGCCACGGACGTGCGATGATGGTCGGGTGGCCGGAGGTGACGACGCAGACGATCCCACACCGGAATCCCGTCCCGGAGAGCACTCGGCGGGTGCCGGTGGTGGTGCACGTATGCCCGGCGTTCCGTGGGACGCCGACCCGACGCCGAGGGTGCGGGCGGGCACCGCGCTGATCGCGTCGACCGACCTCGTCGAACCCACCTTCGCGCGCACCGTCATCTACGTGATCGAGCACAACGAGTCGGGCAGCCTCGGTGTCATCCTCAACCGGATGAGCCAGACCGCCGTCCACAATCTCCTGCCCCAGTGGACCGACATCGCGGCCTCGCCGCGCGCCCTCTATGTGGGCGGGCCGGTGAACCAGGAAGCCGCGCTGTGCCTGGGGGTGGTGAAACCGGGAATCGACGTCGACGACGTACCCGCCCTGCGACCGGTGGACGGCCGGGTCGTCCTCGTCGACCTCGACGCCGACCCCGAACCTCTTGCCGACGTCCTCGAGGGCGTCCGGATCTTCGCGGGCTACAGCGGCTGGGGGGTCGGGCAGCTCGACGACGAGCTCGACCAGTTCAGCTGGATGACCGCGTCGGCACTCCCCCGCGATCTGCTCGCGCCGCCGGCGTCCGATGTGTGGTTCGACGTCCTGCGCAGGCAGGCCTGGCCCAAGCCACTCCTCGCGACACACCCGATCGATCTCAGTTTGAACTGAGTCGTCCCGGCACCCGGCGGTGATGCTGAGCATTCCCTGAGACACCCGGTGATCCACGTCACCCCCGAGGTGTTAGGTTGTGGACGCTTGATCACAAGCTCGCTGGATCAACCGTGGTTTCTCCAGCGCATGACATGCGGGGGTGTGCATGAGTGGGTCGAAGAGTGCTCGGGTCCTGATCGCGGTGGTCCTGGCGGTGGTCGCGCTGGTCGCGCCGATCGCTGTGGCGGGCGCCGCACCGGTCGGACCGACAGGCGGAGCCGATGCGGCACGGTGGGCGGCGAGCCATGACGGCCCGCAGCCGTACGCCGGCGTCAACGTCACCTGGGATGTCCCGATCCGGATGAGCGACGGCACGGTGCTCCGGGCCAACGTGTACCGCCCGGCCGACGTCCGCGAGCGACCGACGTCGACCAAGACGCCCGTCATCGTCAACATGACGCCGTACACCAAGCTCATCACCACCGTCGGATCCGCGGTGATGCAGAACCCGGTCCTCGAGCCCTATCTGCTGCAGATCGCGCGGTCGATCAACCTGTCCGGGACGCCGATCGACGGCATCAACGACATCGCGCACACGATCCGCGACGGCGGTGCGAAGACCTTCCTCGTCGACTTCGACCTCGTCCGCAGCGGTTACACGCAGGTGGTCGTGGACGTCCGGGGCACCGGTTTCTCCCAGGGCGTCTGGGACGTCTTCCAGTCGCGGGAACAGCGCGACACCATCGAGGTGATCGACTGGGCGTCGAAGCAGCGGTGGTCCAACGGCAAGGTCGGCATGTCGGGTGTGTCCTACTCGGCGATCAACCAGATCCAGGCCGCCAACAAGAACCCGAAGGCACTCAAGGCGATCTTCCCGGTCGAGCCCGGCGGCGACCTCATCCGCGACATCGTCGCCCCGGGCGGCGCTCTGGGTGTCGGATTCCTCCCGCTGTGGCTGACACTGGTCAACACGACCAAGATGATCCCGAACGTCGCGTCGATGCTGAACGGCACGTTCGACTGGAAGTGGTTGGCGGACCGGATCTCCGACCCGTTCACGTTCTACCCGCAATTGTTCGCCGCGTTGCTGACCCCCGACATCCCGTCGGTGCCGCCGAACCTGAAGGCATTGCTGGACAACGACTCCGAGCCACGGTCGTCCTGGCTCGACCACGCCGATCGCATCACCACCCCGACGCTCATCTACGGCGGCTGGTTCGACCTCTTCACCAACAGTGAAGTCCGGATGTACAACAAGATCCCGCTGCCGCCGGGCCAGAAGCAACTGATCATGGGCGACGGGTATCACCTCACGATCGGCGGCGGCCAGGAGGGCCGGCGGAACACCCCGCCACGGTTGGACGTCTTACAGAAGGCGTGGTTCGACAAGTGGCTCAAGGGAATCGACAACGGTGTCGACTCCTATGGGCCGGTCAACCTCAAGCAGGTCGGCGACTCGTGGATCACCGCGCAGCAGTTCCCGCGGGCCGGGATGGAACGTCAGCGGCTCTATCTCGGCGACCGGCGCAGCGGCACCGCGGCGCACGCGGTCCGCGACGGCAGCCTGACCCCCACCCCACCCGCCTCGCGTGCCCGGATGACCATCGCGCCCGGTCTGGCACCGATGTGTTCGCGCGACGCCGCGCAACAGCTGGCCGGCGCCCTCGCGATCTTCCCCTTGTGCGCCGACGATGCTCGCATCTCCGAGCGCGCGGCGTTGTCGTTCACCACTCCCCCGCTGACGACGACGCGCAGCGTGTCCGGGTACTCGAACGTGCGGCTGAACACCGTGCTGGACGCCACCGACGGTTACTGGACGGCGACGCTGAACGACGTTGCCCCCGACGGGACGTCGAAGGTGCTGACCTCGGGTCAGGTGATGGCGTCGCTGCGCGGGTACGACAAGGCGGCCTCGCAGTTCGCGCCCAACGGTGACGTGATCGATCCGTTCTACGAGCTGACCCTGGCGTCGCGGCAGCCGGTCGTGCCGGGCCGTCCGGTCAGCGTCGACATCGGTCTGTTGCCGACCGAGGCGCTGATCAAGCCGGGGCACCGGCTGCGGGTCGACGTGTTCGCGATGAACTTCCCACGCGGTCTTCCGTTGCGGCCGTTGCTGAACGAGTCCGGACTGCGGCCGCAGCACATCCAACTCGACCCGAACCGGCCGAGCTTCGTGAACCTGCCGCTGTCGACGCCGGTGGGTCGGCCGGTCGGTTGATCACACCGGCGCGCCGGCCACTTCGGCGTCGTCGGCCTCGCGCCCGTACCGGGTGGCCAGCCACGAGCAGATCATGAGCTGGATCTGGTGGAAGATCATCAGCGGCAGCACGATGAGGCCGACGGTGGTCCCGGCGAAGAGGACGGTCGCCATCGGCAGGCCGGTGGCCAGGCTCTTCTTGGTGCCGCAGAACTGGATGGCGATCGTGTCGGCGCGATCGAAGCCGAGCCGCTTCGGCAGCCAGCCGGTGATCGCGAGCATCACCAGGACGAGCAGCAGGGAGATGACGGTCACGGCGATGACCTGGCCGACGCCGACCGTCGACCAGATGCCTTGGACGACCCCCTCGCTGAATGCGACGTAGACGACGAGCACGATTGCGCCGCGGTCGGCGAGCTTGGTGATCTTCGCGTGCCGGGTGAAGAACGGGCCGACCCATTTGCGGGCGAGCTGCCCGATCAGGAACGGCACCAGGATCTGCGCGACGATCTTGAGCACGGACGTCGCGTCGATGCTGATGTCGCCTGCGTTCTGCATCAGCGCGACGACGAGCAGCGGGGTCAGGAAGACGCCGAGGATGTTCGACGTGGACGCGCTGACGATGGCACCGGCGATGTTGCCCCGGGCCATCGAGGTGAAGGCGATCGAGGACTGGACAGTCGACGGCACCAGACACAGGAACAGCAGGCCGGCGTAGAGATCCTCGCCGATCAGCGGCTCGACGACCGGTTTGAGCGCAAGCCCGACGATCGGGAACACGATGAACGTGAACGCCAGGATCGTGACGTGCAGTCGCCAGTGCCGGAGGCCTTCGAGTGCTTCGCGCGGATGCAGTCGCGTGCCGTAGAGGAAGAACAGCGCGGCGATCGCGACGATCACCACCCAGTCGAGTGCCTCTGCTGCCGCGCCGCGAACCGGCAGGAAGGCGGCGACGACGACGGCGATGATGATGGCCAGGATGAAGCCGTCGATCGGTGAGCGATCGAGAAGATTCTTGAGAGTACGCATGGATGTGCCCCGAGATCAGTGGTGTGAGACGACGCGGGCCGACTCAGGCCTGGGCCGAGTCGCTCGCGCAGACGCCGCGCAACGAGCAGGCACCGCAGCTGCTGGTGCCGCAATCGGCCGCCGGACCCGAGGTGTCCTCGTCGGCGGCATGACCGTGGGCGTCGCCGCCCGAACAGCAGGAACAGCCGTCGTCGTCGACGGGTACGGCTGCCGCGGCACGTACGCCGATGCCGCTGACCAGCCCGATCACCACGAGCGCGACGACCAGCGAGACCAGGCCGAAGGCAACGGCCCACCCGCTCGGGACCGCGAGGGTCGCGATGCCGCCCAGCGCGAGGATCAGACCGGCTCCCAGGGTGCCGGGCCCGGCGATGCGGTTGGCGACGGTGAACGCCTCGTCGGATCGCATGGTCTCCGCGGAGCGGACGCCGATCCAACGATTGCGCGGGAGGGTGCCGCGGAGTCCACGGATTCCTACCACCGCCCAGAGTCCGGCCAGCACGAAGAGCAGTACGGCAACGGCGACGGACACGGCATTCACGACCCACAGCATACGACCGTGCGTCGTACGGCGGAGAATCGGTATCGGACGCGCCGGCGCCGGCCACCGCGGAAGCGACCGGATTGGGGGGCTGCGACCGACAGGATTTACCCTGGTCGCGTGACTTCAGCCGAGAAGACGAGCGGCGACACCGCCGGCACGACCGCACACCGCTACACGGCGTCGGTCGCCGGGGAGATCGAGCAGCGCTGGCAGCAGACCTGGTCCGACGAGCACGCCTACGAGGCGCCGAATCCCGTCGGGCCGCTCGCCGGTGACCTGTCCGCCTTCGGCGGCGGCTCTGCCGACGCGGCCGACAAGCTCTTCGTGCAGGACATGTTCCCCTACCCGTCCGGTGCGGGCCTGCACGTCGGCCACCCACTCGGCTTCATCGCGAGCGACGTCTTCGCCCGCTACCAGCGGATGACCGGCAAGAACGTGCTGCACACGATGGGCTTCGATTCCTTCGGCCTGCCGGCCGAGCAGTACGCCGTGCAGACCGGTACCCACCCGCGGACCACGACCGAGCAGAACATCGAGCGCTACCTGGGCCAGATCCGGCGGCTCGGGCTGGGACACGACGAGCGTCGTCGGGTGGCCACCACCGACGTCGACTTCTACCGCTGGACCCAGTGGATCTTCCTGCAGATCTACAACGCCTGGTACGACGCCGACCAGGGCAAGGCCCGGCGCATCTCCGAGCTGGTAGACGAATTCGCCTCGGGTGCACGAGCATTGAGCGGAAAGCATGAGGGGCGCAACTGGGCCGACCTCTCCCCCGCCGAGCGCACCGAAATCCTCGACGACCATCGCCTGGTGTACCTGAGCGATTCGCTGGTCAACTGGTGCCCGGGACTGGGCACCGTGCTGGCCAACGAGGAGGTCACCGCCGACGGTCGCAGCGACCGCGGTAACTTCCCCGTCTTCCGGAAGCACCTGCGGCAGTGGATGATGCGGATCACCGCGTACTCCGACCGGTTGCTCGACGATCTGGATCTGCTGGACTGGCCGGACAAGGTCAAGACCATGCAGCGCAACTGGATCGGACGCTCGCGCGGCGCGCAGGTTCGCTTCGACGTGCCCGGTGTCGGCGGCGTCGAGGTGTTCACGACCCGTCCCGACACGCTCTTCGGCGCCACCTACATGGTCCTCGCGCCCGAACATCCGCTCGTCGACGAGCTGACCGGAGGCGAATGGCCTGCCGGCACCGATGACCGATGGACCCGCGGTGCAACGGATCCCGCGACCGCGGTCGCGGAGTACCGCGCATCGATCGCCGCGAAGTCCGACCTCGAGCGGCAGGAGAACAAGGAGAAGACAGGCGTCTTCACCGGCAGCTTCGCCGTCAATCCCGTGAACGGCGAGCGGGTTCCGGTCTTCGTCGCCGACTACGTGCTGATGGGATATGGCACCGGTGCGATCATGGCGGTTCCGGCCCACGACGCCCGGGACCACGAGTTCGCGACGGTCTTCGGACTGCCGATCCGCGAGGTGATCGGCTCCGACACCGACATCGCGACCGAGGCCTACGTGGGCGATGGTCCCCTGGTGAACTCCGGGTTCCTGGACGGTCGCAACGTCGAGGACGCGAAGGCGGCCATCGTCGAACGTCTGGAGGCCGACGGTGTGGGCTCCGGACGAATCCAGTACAAGTTGCGCGACTGGCTGTTCGCGCGGCAGCGGTACTGGGGCGAGCCGTTCCCGATCGTGTACGACGCCGCCGGTCAGCCGCACGCGCTGCCGGAATCGCTGCTGCCCGTTGAACTCCCGGAGGTCGACGACTACGCGCCGGTGTCCTTCGACCCGGACGACGCCGACAGTGAGCCCTCTCCCCCACTGGCGAAGGCCACCGACTGGATGACCGTCGAATTGGACCTCGGCGACGGCGTCCAGACCTACACGCGTGACGCCAACGTCATGCCCCAGTGGGCGGGCAGTTCGTGGTACCAGCTGCGCTACATCGACCCGACCAACTCGGAGACCCTGTGTGCCAAGGAGAACGAGGCGTACTGGATGGGTCCGCGCCCGGTACTGCACGGTGCGAACGATCCGGGCGGCCTCGACCTGTACATCGGTGGTGTCGAGCACGCCGTGCTGCATCTGCTGTACTCGCGGTTCTGGCACAAGGTCCTGTTCGATCTCGGTTACGTCACCAGTCGCGAGCCGTACCGGAAGCTGTTCAACCAGGGCATGATCCAGGCCTACGCCTACACCGACTCGCGCGGGGTCTACGTGCCTGCCGAGGAGGTCACCGAGGAGAACGGCGAGTTCTTCTACAACGGCGCGAAGGTCCGCCAGGAGTACGGCAAGATGGGCAAGTCGCTGAAGAACTCGGTGGCCCCCGATGACATCTGCCGTGACTACGGTGCCGACACCCTGCGCGTCTACGAGATGTTCATGGGTCCGCTGGACCAGTCGCGCCCGTGGGCGACCAAGGACGTCGTCGGCTCCCAGCGCTTCTTACAGCGCATCTGGCGGCTCGTCGTCGACGAGGAGTCCGGTTCGCTGCGCGTCGCCGACACCGAACTCGACGACGAGACGAAGCGACTGCTGCACAAGACGATCGCCGGCGTTCGCGAGGACTACGACGCGCTGCGCAACAACACCGCGGTCGCCAAGCTGACGGTCCTGACCAACCATCTCACCAAGAACTTCGAGAAATCGGGTGCGCCGCGGGATGCCGTCGAGCCGCTCGTGACCATGCTCGCCCCCCTGGCCCCGCACATCGCCGAGGAACTGTGGCACCGGCTGGGTCACGACACGCTCGTGGTGCGGGCGTCGTTCCCGGTGGCCGACGAGGCGTGGTTGGTCGAGGACACCGTCGAGATCCCGGTCCAGGTCAAAGGCAAGGTCCGCAGCCGGATCACCGTCCCCGCCGACGCCGACGAGGACACGGTGCGCGCCACCGCCCTCGCCGACGAGAAGATCGTCGCGATCCTCGACGGCGCCGAGCCCCGCAAGGTCATCGTGGTGCCCGGCCGGATGGTGAACATCGTCCCCTGACCTCTGCTCCCTGAGGTGCGAGGAGCGATGGCGACGCCCCCTTGCTCCCTGAGGTGTGAGGAGCGATGGCGACGCCTCTTTGCCCCCTGAGGTGTGAGGAGCGATGGCGACGCCTCTTTGCCCCCTGAGGTGCGAGGAGCGTAAGCGACGAGCCTCGAAGGGCGACGCTATCTACTTCGGCGGCAGCTTCCGCGCGAAGTCGGAACCGATGGCGATCCAGCGGGAGAGCTGTCGGTCGGTCGCGATGCCCGCGTCGTCGACGCGTAGCCACCCGCGGGTCTCACGGCCGGACATCACCATCGGCCGGGTGTGCGGGTACTCGAGGAGGGTCTCGGTCTCCTCGGGTGCGACGCGGACCATGATCCCGCCTTTGCCACTGGCAGCGACGGCCATGTTGCCGTTGATCAGGAAGGCCAGCCCGCCGAACATGGTCTTCTCGTCGAGGCCGCACTCGGTCGCCAGCAGAGCGCGGATGCGGTAGGCCAGTTCCTCGTCGTACGCCACCGGTCCAGGCTATTCGGCTTCGGTCACGGACCGGGACTTGGCAAGGAACTTACTGCGCAGTAAGGTGCTGACATGGCGATCAACCTGGAGCTCCCGAAGAAGTTCGATTCGACGGTCGAGCGCACCCACATGGCTGCCGAGCACCTCTTCCGGCCGATCTCGCGGAAGTACGACCAGGCCGAGCACGAGTATCCGGTCGAACTCGACGAACTGGCGAAGCTCGCCAAGCAGGGCCGATCCTCGGAGAAGTCGGACGACACCGAGAAGCCGGCCTCCGACGCGCCGTCGGTGAACGGCGCCAACATGCGCGGTCTGCTCTCCGCTCTCGAGATGAGCTGGGGCGACGTCGGCCTGCTGCTCTCGATCCCGGGCCAGGGCCTCGGCAACGCGGCGATCGCGGCGGTGGCCAACCCCGAGCAGCTCGAGCGTTTCGGCGATGTGTGGGCGGCGATGGCCATCACCGAGCCGAGCTTCGGCTCGGACTCGGCGGCGGTGTCGACGACCGCGACGCTCGACGGCGACGAGTACATCCTGAACGGCGAGAAGATCTTCGTGACCGCGGGCTCGCGCGCCGACCACGTCGTCGTGTGGGCGACCATCGACAAGAGCGTCGGACGCGCGGCCATCAAGAGTTTCGTCGTCCCGATGACCACCGACGGTGTCACCGTCGCCCGTCTCGAGCACAAGCTGGGCATCAAGGCCTCCGACACGGCGGTCATCCGCTTCGAGAATGCGCGGGTGCCTGCCGAGAACCTCCTGGGTTCGCCGGAGATCGACACCAAGAAGGCCTTCGGCGGGGTCATGCAGACCTTCGACAACACCCGCCCGGTCGTCGCGGCGATGGCCATCGGGCTCGGCCGCGCGTCCCTCGAGGAGTTGCGGCGGATGTTGGAGGAGGTCGGTCACCAGATCGACTACGACCGTCCTGCGACGTCGCAGCACGCCACCGTCGCCGAGTTCATCCGACTCGAATCCGATTGGGAGGCATCGTGGTTGCACACGGTGCGGGCCGCGTGGATGGCGGACAACAAGCAGCCGAACTCGACCGAGGCCTCGATGTCGAAGGCGAAGGCCGGCCGTACCGTCACCGACATCACCAACAAGACCGTCGAGATCGGCGCCACCGCAGGCTATTCCGAGGCCTCACTGGTGGAGAAGTGGGCGCGTGACTCGAAGATCCTCGACATCTTCGAGGGCACACAGCAGATCCAGCAGTTGATCATCGCGCGACGGCTACTCGGCAAGACCTCCACCGATCTGAGGTAGCACTTCCTTGGTCCAGCGAACACCAGTGCCAGGCAAAGAAAAACCAGTTGTGCACTGTTCGCCCCGAACGTAGATGTCGATGCACACTATGCGCGGTTGCTCGCGGCAATCGATCGTTCGTGGCGCGCCGGACGGGTGCCGTTCTGCAATGCGGCTTGCAGTGGCGATAGCTTCCGTGCGTTAGAAAGGTTCCTATTCTTCTGTTGATGAAGCATCGACCGGTGGACCTCAACTCGACTGCCAGACCTCGATCGAAGTCTGGCAGTCGAGTTGAAGTCTGGCAGTAGCCCCGAAGTCCTCACCTCTGAGCGACAAGCCAGCGGGCGATGACGGCCGCGTTGTCGCGGTCGGTCGCCACTCCCGGGTGTCCGGTGAAGTGGTCGGAGTAGGTCACCGACACCCCTGCCCGTCGGTAGGTGTCGACCAGACCGGACACCAGGGGTTGCGGGGACACGGTGTCCACGGTTCCCGAGTCGATGCGCACCGGGAGTCCTGGTGGAAACCGCAGACGGGCAACGTCGTTCGCCCTGAGCACCTCGAGCAGTTCCCGCTTCATCTCGTCGCCCCGGGGGCCGAGGAGTTGCGTCGGAGCGAGACCTCCGAAGGAGTCCGGCGCGGTCAGGTCGGCGTAGCACCGGGTCTCCACCTGTGGACGTAGCGCACGCGCTCGGGCACTGAGCCCCCCGTTCTCCATCAACGCATCGAAGCCGGGATCTGCTGCGGCCGCGCCACTTCCGATCAACGCGGCCAACCCCATGAGTTCATCGATCGCCGGCCCGGCCACCGGGATGTTCGACGCCCCGTCGAGCAGGTCGGCCACCCGTGTCGGCGGTGCGAGCGCCGACACACCGCGCAGCCGCAGATGTCCCCACTCCGAGGAGGGACGGCCGGCGGCCGACAAGGCGGCGACGGCGCCCTCCGAGTGGCCCGCGACAACGACGTCACGACCGATGCGTGCGTCGTGATCGGCCGCGGCGAGCGCCATGTCGATCGTCGACCGCGCCAGCGAACGCCCGATGAGGTAGGGGTGCGGACCGGGCGAACCGATTCCCTCGAAGTCCGGCCGGGCCACGACGAATCCGGCGTCGAGGAGGCGCGAGACGATGGCGTCGCCGGAGACCATCCGAGGCAGTTCGGGGTGCCCGGCGTGCGCCGCGGACGGCGCACAGACGTCGGCGGCGCCCACCGTCATGTGGTTCCAGACGGCAAGAGGCCAGCCGCCGGGCGGGGGAGGGGTCGACGGCGTGAGGAGGGTACCGGACATCACCGTGGGCACTCCTCGCACGGAAGTCGAGGTGTATCGCACGCGAAGCGTCGAATCAGCTTGGGGGAGGGCTATGGTCCGGTCGGTCACGCTCTCGATATCGATGATGCGGGGGATCACTTGCTGGACCGCCGGTGCCCCCTCGGCCGGCGCCGCCCATGACGGTCCGCCGCCCGCGAGGACCGCGGCACAGGCCATTCCGGCGGCGAGGAAGACGGAGGCCGGGCGCCGCCCGCCGGCTCGTCTCGTGTCCCTCGCGGAGGGGGCCGGCACCGTCACCCCAGCAGCGTAACCGCCGCGGCCACCGCGCGTGGCGTGCCGAGCGGCCCGAGGCACGGATCATCGCAACAGACGCGCGCGCAGTTCCGCCTCGCGCGCCAGGCGTTCGGTGTCGCGGCGCCGGCGCTCGGCCATGATCGCCGACAACACGTCCTCGAACGGGGCCCCGGGTGGGGGAGCCGGGGCGACGAACGGTGCGACGTCGAACACGATCCGTCGCGCGGCGTGGGCCCGCGGTTCGGGTTTCATGCCGTGCCGGCCGTTGAGGAACTGGCGGATGATCACGGCGAGCCGATCGGGAAGTGCGGCCATGTCGGCCGAGACGGCCCACGACGTCAGGCCCGGCGGCATGTCGATGGGTGCCTGTTCGACCAGCCGATGACGGTCGCGGATCACGTAGGTCCCGGCGAGCAGATCACCCAGACGCTTGTTCCGGCGGGAGATGGCCGCCGAGATCAGGGCGGGGAGCCCGAGGCAGGCGTAGAGCTCGACGAAACCGATCAGGGCGCGGGTCAGCGAGTGCCGGAAGCCCGTCGGTCCGGCATCGTCCCGGACCGTCCGGAGACCGAGGACGAGGTGGCCCACGGACTTTCCCGGGGTCAGTGTCTCCAGCAGTGTCGGGAGCGCGACGACGGCGACGATCGGGATCAGCGTGTTGATGGTTCCCCGCCACGCCTCGCTCGCCTCGCCGGCGACCTTGAACGACAACCACCACAAGAACAGCCACAGCCCGAACCCCAGCAGGACGTCGATGATGCCGGAGAGAATCCGATAGCCGATGTTCGCGGGCGGCAGTGCGAGCGCGACCGCTTCGCCGGAGACGAGGTCGTCGCGCCCGACTCCGACCGTCGCCGTGGCGCCGGATCCCCAGGCGGGGGGTCGCGGCGGCACGGGATGAGTCATCACGCCTCACCCTACGACGCGGTCCCGGGAGGCGGCATCGGGAACACACAGCGCGGACGTCCGCTGAATGACACGCGTCGCCGGCGCGAGAATGCCGGATACGCTGGCCGCGTGGACCTCGACGCCTATGTCTCCGCGCATCGCGCGACGTGGGAGCGGCTCGACGCGCTCTCGCGGCACCGCCGACTCACCGGTGCCGAGGCCGACGAGATGATCGACACCTACCAGCGGGTGGCCACCCATCTGTCGGTCATCCGCTCGACCGCCCCCGATGCGTCGCTCGTCGCGTACCTGTCGGCTCTGCTGGCACGCGCTCGCGGTCGTGCGACCGGTACCCGGGTCAGCACGCCGGCGACGGTGATCGAGTTCTTCACGAGGTCGTTCCCCGCCGCCCTGTACCGGATGCGCTGGTGGTGGCTCTCGGTGATGGGCGGGTCGCTCGGCGCAGCCGTGATCATGACGTGGTGGGTCCTCGAGCACCCGCGGATCGAGAGCTCGTTCGCGTCACCGGGCGAGATCGAGCGCCTCGTGACCAACGACTTCGAGAACTATTACAGCGAATACGAGGCGACGTCGTTCGCCGCGCGCGTGTGGACCAACAACTTCTGGCTGGCCGCGCTGTGTATCGCGTTAGGGGTCTTCGGGTTCCCCGTGATCTGGATGCTCTACACGAACATCCTCAATCTGGTGGTCGTGGCGTCGATCATGATCCGGCACGGTCGTGGTGACCTGTTCTTCGGACTGATCCTGCCGCACGGGATGCTCGAGCTGACCTGCCTGTTCGTCGCCGCGGGGGTGGGACTGCGGATCTTCTGGGCGTGGGTGTCCCCGGGAAATCGTACGCGCGCAGCGGCTCTCGGCGAGGAGGGCCGGGCGGCGGTCGGCGTGGCACTGGGCCTGGTCGTCGTGCTGTTGCTGTGCGGGGTCATCGAGGCGTTCGTCACGCCGTCCCCGCTCCCGACCTGGGCGCGGATCGGGATCGGCGTGACGGCCTGGTCGCTGTTCATGGCATACGTCTTCGTCGCCGGCCGCCGAGCGTACGAGTACGGCGACACCGGTGATCTGGACGAGACCGACCGCGGACTGACCGCACCGACGGTGCGGTGACCCGGGACATGTTCCGTCGCAGCACGACCGCCGCGCTCGACGGTCTCCGGGACCGGTTGCTTCGCTTCCGGTCGATCCCGCGCGCCGACGTCGCCGGGGCCGGCGGATTCGATCCGGAGTTGCTCGATGACCTCGTCGATCACTGGACGACCGGGTTCGACTGGCGGATCCACGAGGATCGGATAGCGGAGCTCGGCTGGGTGGAGACAGAGCGGGCCGAGGTGCCCGTGCGGGCTGTGATGTCCGAGGCCGACGGCGGGCGCGCACCGGTGGTGCTGCTGCTCCACGGTTGGCCCGACTCGGTGTTGCGGTTCGAGCGGCTCTTTCCCCTCCTGGGGGATGTGTCCTACGTGGCGCCCGCGCTCCCCGGGTTCCCGTTCTCCACGCCCGTCGCGCGTGGCTTGTCCTCGGTTCAGATGGCCGATGCCGTCGCTGCCGCGATGACGGAGTTCGGTGTGGACCGGTTCACCGTCTCGGCCGGCGACGTCGGGTGTGATGTGGCGGAAGCCCTGGCCGCCCGCCACCCGGAGCGCGTGGCATCACTGCACCTCACTGATGTATCCCAGTATCACTTCTTGACCGACCTCCCGCCCGACCTCGACGACGAGGAGGTGGCGTATGTGGAGCGCGGGCATCGGTGGCAGGCCGCCGAGGGCGGATACATGCACCAGCAGTCGACGAGGCCGGACACCCTGGCGGTCGGACTCGGCGACTCTCCGGTCGGACTGGCGGCGTGGATCGTCGAGAAGCTTCTGCGCTGGACCGACTGCGACGGTGACATCACCCGCGTGTTCTCCTACGACGAGGTCCTCACCTGGGTGACCGCGTATTGGCTGACCGGCACGATCGCGACATCATTCGGCCCCTACGCGACCAGGGCTGCCAAAGACTGGCCGCGGGTCGAGACGCCGACGGTGTTCACGCTGTTCGCCCACGATCTGGTCAACGCTCCGAGGCAGTTCGCGAACCGTCACTTCGCTGTCGCCGACTGGCGCGAGTTCGATCGCGGTGGACATTTCGCCGCGTGGGAGCGGCCGGACGACTACATCTGGGGTCTGCGCCGCGCACTCGAGGCCGGCGGTCACTGACGGCCGAGGAGTGGGTCGCCGCAACCGGACCCACCTGAGTGCATACGATCACCGGAAAGACTCGACGACGGAGGGAACACTCTGATGGCCGCAGGCAAGCAATCGCTGGACAAGGTCTCGTTGGTGGGCGGGGGACTCGCGGCCATGGGGCTCGCGCATTTCGTCGCCCCGCAAGCGTTCGCGCCGATCACCGCGCCGGTGTTCCCCGACGACACCACCACGTGGACCTACCGCAACGGCGCCTGCGAGACCGCAATCGGTGCGGCGCTGGTGTCGAAGCGCACCCGACGCCTGGGCCTGGTCGGGCTGGCTGGTTACGTGGGCTTCCTCGGCTACCGGGCGGCGCTTGCGAAGAAGTGACGACGGCGCCCTTCGTGGCTCGTCGACCTCGACACGCTCCTTCGTCGCTTGCTCGGCCCGGCGGCTTGCGCTACTTGCACCTCAGGGGGTGAACTGCGGGAACCGCTGCGCGAGCCAGCCGCCGATCTCGGCGGCGGCCAGGCTTGCGCCGCTCGGAGCATCTCGGCGGATCGGACCGCCGAAATGGGTTCCCTCGACGCGGACGTGCGTGACATCGCCCGCGCCGAGAGCGTTCACCATCGCCACCGCATCCTCGGGGAAGCACGCCTGGTCGCCGGTGAGCTCGACGAACAGCGTGGGCACCCGGACACCGGGGGCGCAGCGGAGGAATCCGGCGTTGCTCGACAGACCCGACCACGTGGACAGCCACGCATCCGGGGTCGCCAGCCGACCGAACCCGACCAGGCCGTAATCCGTGAGATCGGGACGCCGGCCGAACAGTGACCCGTACGGCCGGTCGTTGGGACTCAGTGTCAGATCGAGGAATCGCAGGTCGGCGTCGGTGCGGTAGACCGTCATGACGCGCGGTGCGAGCGCGGCCCGGCGGTCGACGGGATCCGCGCTGTCGGCAAAACGGCCACGGGCGCGGCCGGTCTCGGCGACGAGTTCGCGTGCGACAGCGTCGAGACGTTCGACGCGAGCGCGTTGCGCAGCCCGGTACCTCTCGACGAAATCAGCTGTATAAGAAGAGCTCTCCGGCGGTTCGGCGTATCCGTTGGCCGCATCGAACGGATTGAGCGCCGGGTCGACGGCGAGCGGATCGTCCTCGTCGGTCACCGACGGGTCGATGAGGCGCAGCAGCAGTTCGCCCTGACCGGGGTGCGGGGCCAGGAAGATCGCGCCGTCGGGTAACGGCATGTCGGCGCCGGCCAGGTCCACCGGCCGCCCGGCGGGAGTCGTGGTCAGTCGGTCACCGGGCGCCAGTCCGGCCTGCTGGTGATAGAAGGCGAACAACGCGCCGCCACCCGAATGACCCAGTGTGAGCACAGATCCGAAGTCGCGTTCGCGGAGAAAGGCCTGTCCCGCCGCGGCGTCGAGGATGGCCTGTTCGTGGATCAATGTGAGGTCGTTGTTGACCGAACGCGTGCCCTGCGTCCACACCGCGAACCCTCGGGCGAGCAGTTCGGGGACGAGCACATGATGCGTGAGGTCCTGACGCGGGTGCATGAGTGCGACCACCACGGTCGCGCCGGGGACGGTGCGCAGGACCCCGGTGACCTTGGCGCCGTCGGCGGTGGTCAGCTCGTGGACGGAGGTCGTGGTGTCCGACGGCTGCTCGGCGGCTTCGATGTAGCGTCCGGCTCCCAACCTGTTCGCGCCGGCGGTCGTGGTCGCGCTCACCGTGCCTGGACCTTCAGTGCGTCTTTGTCCCACTGCGTGATCCGCGAATCGAGCAGACCCGCGACGCTGCTGTACCAGACGGCATGCCGACACCCGGTTGCACGCCGGTCGACGACGATGGCGTCGTCGGAGGAGATGCGAAAGTAGGGGCCGATGTGATCCACGGTGACACCCGGTGCCTCGCCGGCGACCGCGGCGACCGCCTTGTTCTCGGGGACGTCGAGCACGAAGAACGTCGTCATCGCGACGATACCTCCCCACCGGCGAGGACGCTGCCGGTCGTCTGTTGGTCCTGCCAGTCTGATGCACGCTCGAGGATCCGTTCCGCCTTGCGTACGAGCAGGGCATCCATGCTCGGATTCGGTTGCGACACCACGTCGATGAGGGCCTCGATGGTGAGGTTGGCGTCGAGGTCCTCCTGCGGCGTCACCGGTCGCATGGCGCGGGTGATCTCGATCATGTAACCGTTCGGGTCGTGGGTGTAGATGGACTCGATGGTCTCGTGCTGGATCTGCATCTCGACCGGCCACTCACTGGCGTCGAGGCGTCGTCGGTATTCCAACAGGTCGCTCTCGTCGTCGACGTGAATGGCGAGATGGCGCGAGCGGATGAACCAGATCGGCACGTCCTCGGCGAATCGTGAGTACGAATCACCCTGTGGGCCACCGTCGAACGGCTCCAGACCGAAGTAGTAGAAGAACGCCAGCCGGTCGTCGTTGCCGATGTCGAAGAAGAAGTGGATGAAGTCGGGATGCTTGTCGGGTCCCCAGCCGGCCGCGCAGATCGAGTGCACGACCGGGAAACCGAGGACGTCGCGGTAGAAGCGGACCGTCGCGGCCGGATCGAAGGTGGGATAGGCGACGTGGTCGACGCCACGAACCTTGTGGGGGAGTGAATTCATGAGAGCTCCAGAAGAATCGGGATGAGTGATCAGGCCGGGACGGTGGCGATGTCGGCGCGCAGCAGGCTCCCCGCGCCCTCGATGGACGCCGGCAGGCCGAGTCCGCGCAGGATGCTGTAGGCGCCCGCCGTCGCGGCCGACAGGACGGGCAGGCCGAACTCTCGTTCGGCGTCGTCGATCAGATCCAGCGACGGCATCTGGACGCAACAGGACAGCACCAGCGCATCGACGCCGTCCAGTTCGAGGGACCGGGCGGCGGTCATGACGCGGTCACCGGGGATGCATCCGACCTCCGCGTTGTCCGCGACTTCGAGGGCCCGCCAATCCATCACCTCGAAGCCCTCGGCGTTCAGATACTCGACGACCTTCTCGGCGAGTGGCCGGAGGTACGGGGTCACGAGGGCGATGCGCCGGGCATCCAGCGCGCGGAGCGCTTCGACCAGAGCGCCGGCGCTCGACCGGATGATCGCGTCGGAGCCGCCGGTGGCCAGCTGTTCCGCGACGGCACCCTCGACGCGCTGGTGCTCGCCCGGTCCACCGACCATCAGCGCAACCAGGCAGGCGTAGAGGATCACCTCCGGCGAGGCATCGGCGATCTCCAGAACGCACCGCTCGCGTTGGGCGTTCATCGCGGCGAGCTGTTCCGGGGACACCGTGTGCATCCTCATCCGGGTCGAATGGAACGAGAACTGCGAGATCGGGTGCCGGTTCAGGAGGGCCGGCATCTCGGTCTCGACCGTGACGTTCGAACTCGGCACGACGAGGCCGATGCGGTGGACACCCATGGGTCCGGTCCTTTCGATCGCGACCCGTGCAGCGGGCCGATCGCGCCAAGTTGACGCTGACGATGATTATTCGACGCGAATGATGATTCGTCAAGGTGCCGATTGCGGCCGTGCTGACCTGCAGCGATGGGCGAGTAGGGGACAATCAGGGGTGACCCAGCTCATATCAAATGCTTGACACATGGTCGATCACGTCGAATACTCAACGCCAACGTAAACCGACCTGTAGGGCCTCGAAGCCCGGACAACGAAGGAGTACCTGGCCATGACATACGTGATCGGTGTGGACGTCGGCGGGACGTTCACCGACGCCGTCCTCGACGACGGCAACGGCTTGGTCGTCGCCGGGAAGGCGCCATCGACTCCGTCGGACTACTCGGCCGGTGTGATGGACGTCCTGACCGTTCTGGCCGAGCAGCTGGGCCGTCCACTCGACGACATGCTCGCCGACACCCACCACATCGCGCACGGCACCACGTCGTCGCTGAACGCGCTCGTGATGGGCCGGGTGCCAGACGTCGGATTCATCACCACCAAGGGGCACCGCGACTCGATCTTCATCATGAACGTCGAGGGCCGCTACCTCGGACGGTCACCCGAACAGCTGCAGAATGTGCTCGCGCAGAGCAAATCCCACGGTCTGATCCACAAGCGTCACGCGCTCGAGGTCACCGAGCGCATGGACCGTGACGGTCGTGTCGTGGTGACGCTGGACGAGGACGAGGTGCGCTCCGCGGTCCGCCGGCTGCTCGACGACGGGATCTCCGCGATCGCCGTCTCGCTGCTGTGGTCGTTCCGTAACCCCGCTCACGAACAGCGGATTCGCGAGATCGTCGCCGAGATCGACCCCACCGTGTTCGTCTCGCTGTCGAGTGAGGTGAGTCCACGGATCCGTGAGTTCGCGCGCAACGCGACCACGGTGATGAGCACCCAGATCGGCCCCGGCCTCCGGGACTACCTCGGCGAACTCGAGGGCAGGTTGCGCGACCATCAGCTCGCCGGTCCCCTCCTCGTCATGCAGAGCAACGGCGGCGCGGTCGCCGCGTCCGAAGCACCGGGCAATGCCATCTCGACGGTGGGTTCGGTGCTGACCGGCGGCGTCGTCGGGTCGGTGTCCCTCGGTCGGCAGCTCGGCCACGACAACATCATCGCCACCGACGCGGGCGGCACGACCTTCCTCGTGGGGCTCGTCGTCGACGGCGAGCCGGTCCGGTCGTCGACGACGATCATCAACCATCACCCGATCAACGTCCCCACGCTCGAGGTCCATGCGATCGGCGCCGGCGGCGGCGCGATCGCCTGGATCGATGCCGGCGGCAACCTCCAGATCGGACCCCACAGCGCTCAAGCCGTGCCGGGTCCGGCCTGCTACGGGCAAGGCGGGACCGAACCGACCAACACCGACGCCAATCTCGTCCTCGGCATCCTGCCCGAGCGCGGCTTGCTGGGTGGTCGCAAGGCGCTCGATCTGCAGCTCGCCCGCGAGGCGATCCGCACCCGCATCGCCGAACCCCTCGGCCTGTCGGTGGAAGAGGCCGCCGCGGCCATCTACGCGGTGCAGAACGCCCAGACCGGAGACCTGTTGCGCAAGACGGTCGTCGAGGCCGGTCACGATCCCCGCAACTTCATCGTCTACGCGTTCGGCGGTTCGGGCCCGGCGCACTGCGGCCTGTACGCGCAGGAGATCGGGGTGTCCCGGGTCGTCGTCCCGCTCGGCCAGGTGGCGTCCGCCTTCTCCGCCTACGGCCTGGCATCGTCGAACATCGTTCTCGCCAAGGAACTCTCGGACCCGGCAGCGATGCCGGTCGACCCGGCCCGGGTGGAGGAGAACTTCAAGGTCCTCGAGGAACAGGTACGCGGTCAGCTCGACCGTCAGGGCCTGCAGTTCGCCGCGGTCGAGATAGAGCGCGAGATCGACATGCGATACAGCATGCAGCTGGCCGAGGTCGCGACCCCGCTACCGGACGGTTCGCTGACATCCACCGAGATCGTCGACGCAGCAGAGGCATTCGAGAAGAAGTACGCGGATCTCTACGGAAAGGACAGCGGATTCCGCGAGGCGGGCATCCAGGCCATCACCTACCGCGTGCGCGGCACGGGGATCCTGCCGTTCTCGCCGGAGCTGCCCGAACTGGCAACCGCCGACACCACCGACCCGTCGTCGGCGCACGTGGGTGTGCGAAAGGTCTGCCTCGACGGCCGGCGCGGCTTCGTCGACACCGACATCTACGACTACGCCGGACTACGAGCCGGCCACATCATCCCCGGCCCCGCCGTCATCGAGGTGCCCACCACGACGGTGGTGGTCCCGCACGACACCACCGGTGAGATCGACCGCCTCGGCAACCTGAACATCACCGTCGATCCCGCATGACCGACCACACGCAGCAATCACAGGAGTCGCTCTCATGACCGCACCCATTCCCGGCTCGGAGGTCTTCTCGAGCCGACCCACCGATCTCGACGCGCTGGCCCGATCCCTGCCGCCGTCGTTGCCGGTGCACACCGTCTCGCAGGAACAGATCGATGCACTCGACCCGCTCACCTACGAGGTGATCCGGCACCGGCTGTGGTCGGTCACCGACGAGATGGGTGAAGCCCTCAAACGGATGTCGGGATCGCCGATTGTCACCGACGCCAACGACTTCGACTTCGCGGTCAGCGACGAACTGGGCCAAGAGGTCCAGGTCGGGCTGTACAACACGATGCTCGTCGGCGCGGTGGACCTCGCCATCTACTGGACGCTGCAGCACCGTTCGCTCAATCCGGGCATCGCCGAGGGTGACATGTTCCTGTGCAACGACCCGTGGGTCGGCGGCGGACTGCATCAGAGCGATGTGATCGTCTACCAGCCCGTCTTCCACGACGGCAAGCTGTTCGCCTGGACGAGTGCGATCTGCCACGAGCCCGACCTCGGCGGGTCCGGACTGGGCTCTTTCGACCCGGCTGCCAAAGACGTGTTCTCCGAGTCGCTTCCGACGCCGCCCATCAAGGTTGTTCGCGACTACGAGCTGCAGCGCGACGTCGCCGACGTGTGGGTCCGGCGGAGTCGGGTCCCGATGCTCGTCGGGCTCGACCTGCGCGCCAAGATCGGTGCGAACAGTGTCGGACGTGACCGGTTGCTCGCGGTCATCGAGCAGTACGGGGCAGACACGGTCAAGGCCGTCATGAAGCGGATGATGTCCGACGCCGAGGGACGGCTGCGAACGAAGCTGTCCGACCTGCCGGACGGCACCTGGCATGCCACCGGGTACCAGGACCAGTCCCAGACCGGCGACCGCGGTGTCCACAAGATCACCGTCGCCATGACAAAGACAGATGACCACCTCGAGTTCGACTTCACCGGTACCGACCCGCAGACGGGCGTCATCAACTGCACGTACGCGGGCATGCGCGGCGGGGTGATGCTGGCGCTGCTCCCGATCCTCGCCGGTGACATCCCCTGGTCGGCAGGCGGTCTGATGCGATGCTTCGATCTGGTGGCCGAGGAGGGGACGATCAACAACGCGACCTTCCCGGCCGCGGTGAGCCGCGGACCGATCGGCCCGGCCTGGCTCACCGGCAACCTGATCGCGGAATGTCTGGCCCAGATGTTGGACCGCCACCTCGAGTTCGGCAAGAACGTGCAGGCGTCGTGTTGCGGTACGTGGGACACCGCGGTGGTGGCCGGCCTCGACGAGCGCGGTGAGCAACCGGTGCCGTTCCTCAACATCATGATGGAGCCGATGGCAGGCGGGTACGGCGCGCGGCCGGTCGCCGACGGTATGGACACCGGTGGCCTGTTCTGCATCCCGATGGGGCGCATCCCCGACACCGAGATGACGGAGTTCCTCTACCCGCTGCTCACCCTGTGGCGCCGGGAGGAGCCCGACTCCGGCGGTCCGGGGCGGCATCGCGGCGGGGTGTCGGCGTCGCTGGCGGTCACTCCGTACGGCACCAGTCTGCCGATGGGGCTCGTGTTCGCCTCGGCGGGCAAGGCGGTGGCCCAGAACTCCGGATTGGCGGGGGGTCTGCCCGGCAACACCGGCCTGGAGATACTCGTTCGTGATTCCGGCGTGCAGGACTTGTTGGCACAGGGGCGAATTCCCGGATCGATGGATGAACTGACCGGGAACAAGGAGATCGGCGCGTGCTACGACGAGAGCTACCTCGCCCCTGGTGAGGTGCTGTACATGCACTGGCAGGGCGGGGGCGGTTATGGCGACCCGCTGCACCGCGAGCCGGAAGCCGTGGCGACAGACGTACGCAACGGCAAGGTGACCCTCGCCGGTGCCGAGGAGACCTACGGCGTCGTTCTCGCCGACGGTCGGGTCGACGACTCGCGGACCGAGGCGAAGCGGGCACAGTTGCGCGAGATTCGACGGAACCGTTCGGAGCTTCCCTCCGGCCAAGAGGCGACCCTGGACCTGGCTCGCGCCCGTCGACTGGACGACAACCTGGTCGAGGCCACGATCGGCGATGCCCGCGTCGTGGGCTGCGCACACTGCGGAAGGCTGTTGGGCGACAGCAAGTCCGGCCGGCTCGACCTGGCACGCTACGACGGCCCGTCGAGCGACGCCGGTCCGCAGGTCACCTCCGATCCCCGCGAATACGTCGACACCGACGTGGTGTTCCGGCAGCAATGCTGCCCGGGGTGCTTCACGGCCGTCTACTCGGGCATCGTGCCGGTCGACCATCCCGACCACGTCGCCGAACTCGCGCAACTGCTCCCGGCGGTGGCGGGTCGATGACGGTGACCTCCACCCCCGAGCGATCGTCGGCCCGGACTCCGGGACCTGGTCGGTCACGCTGGGGCGACCGACTGGTCGGGTACCCGGCGGACCGCGCTGCGGTCTATCGGAAGGCGGGGGAGTGGACCGACCGTCCGCTGGTTCATCGCCTGCAGGACACCGTCGACCGCTTTCCCGATCGTCCGGCCGTGGTGACCGACGTGGCCTCGATGACGTACGCCGAGTTGGGACTTCGCACCGATCGGATCGCGGCGGGACTGCTCGATCTCGGCCTGGTGCCCGGCGACCCGGTGCTGTTCCAGGCAGGAAATCGGATGGAGCCCGTCCTCGCCTGGTACGGCTGTCTCAAAGCGGGGCTGGTGCCGGTGGCGACGCTGGCGGCGCACCGCGCGCACGAGATCGGTCACATCTCCCGTGCGGTCGGCGCCGTCGGACACATCGTCGAGGCGGGGCTCGGTTTCGACCTCGTCGAGTTCGCGCGGGAGCAGGCCCAGGGCCACCCGACGCTGCGGACGATCCTCACCATCGGGGCGCTCGACGACGTCGGCGACGACGTGCACCCCGTGGAGGCGCTCGGCACCGGAACCGCACCCGCGGAGGCCCGAGCGCGGGTGACCTCGATCCAGGCCGGCATCGACCCGCTCGACGTCTGCGTCTTCCAGTTGTCGGGCGGCACCACCGGTGTGCCGAAGGTGATTCCGCGGCTGCACGTCGAGTACTGGGACAACGCCCTGCTGTACGCACGGCGCCTGGGGTGGACCGAGGAGACGCGCGTCGCGCACCTGATCCCGATCATCCACAACGCGGGCATCAGCTGTGGACTCCATGCCGCGCATTCGGTGGGAGCTTGTCTCGTCCTCGCGACCGCGGACGTGTCGAAGGCGTTCCCGCTCATGGCACGGGAACAGGCCACGGACGTCCTGATCGGACACGGGCACTATCAGGCCGTCGCCGATCCTCAGTTCGACGAGCCGAGTGCGTTCCTGCGCAATGTGATCCTGTCCGGCGCCAAGCCGAGTCGCGAGCTCTTCGACCGGGCCGTTGGCCGAACACGCTGGGTCGGTCAGCTTTTCGGGATGTCCGAGGGCCTGTTCACGGTCTCTCCGCGGAATGCTTTGGAGGAGTCGCGGCTGGCCACCGTCGGCACCCCGATCGCGACGCGGGACGAGATCCGCATCCTCGACCCCGGCACCGAGATCGAGGTGCCCGACGGCGAGGTCGGTGAGCTGTCCTGCCGAGGCCCGTACACGATCCCCGGTTACTTCGACGCCGCCGACCACAATCGGAACGCGTTCACATCCGACGGTTTCTACCGGACCGGGGATCTCGCGAAGATCGTGCTGGTCGACGGCGAACGCCACCTCTCCATCGAGGGGCGCATCAAGGACCTCATCAACCGCGGTGGCGAGAAGATCAACGCCGAAGAAGTCGAACAGCTGCTCGTCACGCATCCGCGAGTGCGCAACGCCGCGGTCGTCGCGATGCCGGATCCGCGGCTGGGTGAGCGGACCTGCGCATACCTGGTCACCGCGGACGGCGAGCCGGTGTCGATGGCGAGTGTTCGCGCACACCTTGAAGAGCTGGGCGTGGCCAAGTTCAAGTGGCCCGAGCGACTCGAGCACGTGCCGGAACTGCCTCAGACGAACGTCGGGAAGATCGACAAGAAGAGACTCCGCGCCGACGTCGTGGACAAGCTCGAGCGAACTGATCAGTGAGGAAGAAACGATGAAACTCAGTCGAATCGCCGTGCTCGGTGGCGGTCCGGGTGGGCTGTACGCAGCGCGCCTGCTCAAGCGTAGTCACCCCGATGCCGAGGTGACCGTGTACGAACAGGGTTCGCCCGACACCACTTTCGGATTCGGCGTCGGACTCGCATCCCGAACCCAGCGGAATCTGCGCGAGGCGGACCCTGCGTCCCTCGACGCCATCGTCGCGGTGTCGCATCCACACGAGATGTCGATGCGGGTCGGTGACGACGTCGCGCGCCTGTCCCACGGGGAGTTGCTCGCGATCGCGCGGACGACACTGCTGGAGGTCTTGCAGGACCATGCCACGGACGCGGGTGTGCGGTTGGAGTTCGGCGCGCGCAGGTCGGTCGCCGACCTCGACGCCGACCTCATCGTCGCCGCCGACGGCGTCAACAGCGCCACCCGCACCGATCTCGCCGACGACCTCGGTCCGGCCATCAGCACCGGCGAAGGCCTGTACCTCTGGTGCGGAACGGACTTCGCGCTGCCGAGTGCCATCTTCACGCCGGTGACCACCGAACACGGCACCTTCGTCGCGCACGCCTACCCGTACGCGTCCGACCGGAGTACGTTCCTGATCGAGACCGACGAGACCACCTGGCGTCGCGCCGGTTTCGATCTCTCCACCGAGAAGACCCCGATGACCGACAGCGACGAGACCGCGCTGGCGTATCTTCAAGACGCCTTCGCCGACACGTTGGGCGGGCACCGGCTGATCGGCAACCGCACGCGGTGGCTACGGTTCCGCACCGTCACCTGCGCCCGGTGGCACTCCGGGAACATCGTGCTCCTGGGGGACGCCGCACACACCGCGCACTACTCGATCGGTTCGGGAACCAAACTCGCGATGGAGGATGCAATCGAACTCGATCACGCGGTCCGGAGTGCGACGACGCTCGACGAGGCGCTGTCGGCCTACGAGTCGGCGCGTCGGCCGAACGTCGAGTATCTGCAGTCGATCGCGGCGCGTAGCGAGCGGTGGTGGGAGTCGTTCCCCCGCCGCACCGGAATCCCGGTGGACCAGTTGATGATCGCGTACATGACCCGTGCCGGGAAGGTCGGACTCGACCGCTTCGCGTCCTCGGCGCCCGAGGTGGCCCGCCGCGGTCTCGCCGCGTATGCCGGCGTCGACGATGCTGCTGTCCCCGCCGGCGGATTGTCGACGTGGGTTGTCGGACAACCGTTGTCACACGGGCCCTGGACGTTCCCGACCCGGCAGGCCCCCGCCGAGCTGTTGCTCGACCCAAGAACCACCCGGCTCGAGGTCGACATCGACTCCGCCTGGGGAGAGGCCGCGGTACCTCTTCTCGCTGCAGCTACGGGCGCGTCCGCGGTGTGGCTGACCGGCCGCGGCGACCGGGACGCGGTGCTGACGCGCCTGGACCTCGGCGAGCGCCTGCGTCAGGAGACGGACGCGCTGGTCGTCGTGGAGGCGCCCACCGGCTCCTACGACGATCTCGTCGCCGGGTTGGTGAGTCTGCGCACCGATCTCCTCGCCGTGACCGACGGCGACGTCCCGGACGACGTCCCGGAGGTCGGGCGCGGCGCGGGGGCCGGACGCACTATCCTTCGCCTATGACCAGCTCGACGCCCCAGGAGTCGCCGGCCGCCGGGCGCACCGGCCGCAGCAATTCACGGCGTGAGCTGGTCGAACGCGAGATCATGGAGCAGGCCACGAGGTTGTTCGCCGAACGCGGGCTGGCGAGCACCACCCTTCAGGACATCGCCGACGCCACCGGCCTGACGCGTCCGGCGCTCTACCACTACGTGGCCAACAAGGACGAGCTGTTCGCCCGGCTGGTCAGCGAGATCGCCGAGGAACCGGCCATCCTGCTCCACGAGATCAATCAGCGAGCCGACCTCGATCCGGTCGGGAAGATCCACGAGATGGCGATGTCCATTGCACTCCACCAGACCCAGACCCTGGATCGGTTCCGGCTGCTGATCCGCTCGGAGGCGGAGCTGCCACCCGCGCTCGCCGAGACCTACCGGCAGAGCCGCAGGCGGGTGCTCAAGGAGTTGGTGGCGGTCATGGAGGAAGGTATCGCCGGGGGCCGGTTCCGTGCCGCCGATCCACGGATCTCCGCGCTCGGCATCGTCGGGATGCTCAACTGGCTGGCCTGGTGGCATCACCCGGGTGACAGCGAGAGCGACCGGAAGGTCGCGCGCCAACTGGCCGACATGGCGGTCAACTCGGTCGTCGACCCCGATGCGGACAACACCGTGTCGGGCGCGGAACGACTCATCGCGCAGATGCGGCAAAACCTCGATTACCTGGAGCGGGAGGTGCGGGAACGCACGGAGCCCCCTGCTCCCTGATCCGAAAGGGCCGCATGACTCCTGGTCCCTGATCCGAAACGGCCGCATGGCTTCTGCTCCCTGAGGTGCGAGGAGCGATAGCGACGAGCCACGAAGGGCTGACGAGCACGCTCTCCGCAGAGGGCAGGGGTGCTAACGGGATCGCCACCGTCAGATTCGGCCGAACTGCGTCATCGCATCGGCGAGGGTCATGCCGTTGCGGATCGCCGCACGGACGTCGATTTCCTTGTCCGTCATGGTTTCGGCGGCCTCGAGCACGACGTCGACGAGCGCGGCGGGGATGACGATGACACCGTCGTCGTCGCCGAGGACGAAGTCGCCGGGCTCGATGTCGACCGGCTGTCCGGACGCGCCCGGCAGGGTGACGGGTTGCTGCCACGTCTCGACGCGCCAGCGGCCGCTGGTCTGGACCGACGTCGGGTAGCGCGAGAATGTCGTGAAGCCGATCTCGTGCAGCCACTTCCGGTCGCGGACACCGCCGTCGAGCACTGCGCCGGGGGAACCCCGCTGCATCATCCCGATCGCGACGAGTTCACCGAAGTAGCAGACACCAAGTCCGTTCCCCTCCCACACGGAGACCTCGTCCGGGCCGATCTGGCTGCACGCCTGCGCCTTCAGCGGGTCCCGACCCGGGGCGTCGCTCATCGCGCCCGAGATGGTGAATGCCCACCCGGCCAGACGTTCGCGTCCGGCCACGCAGGCGAAGTCGGTCCCGAGCGCCTGATCGCGGTGGCCGAGGTCGTCGAGGACATCGGCGACATTGGCGACGTCGACGGCGAGGAACCGGGAACGGATGAGTGCGCGGTCGGTGGTTGTGCGCATCACGTGTCCTGACGTGTCCGCATGCGCAGGCGGCGGAACGCGGTGAACAGGACGACAACAGCGAGGACGCCGTAGAGGACCCAGGTGATCGCGCTGCCCACCAACACGCTCGGATCCCCGCCGCTCGACATCATCGCGTTGCGCAGGCTGGTCTCGGCGAGGGGGCCGAGCACGACGCCGATCATGACCGGCGCGAGCGGGAAACCGTAACGGCGCAGCAGATATCCGACGAACGCGATCGCGATGACCAGGATGAGGTCGGTGATCGCGGCCGAGGTTGCGTAGACGCCCAGGACGCAGAACACCGCGATGCCCGCGTAGAGGTAGTGCCTGGGGATCAGCAGCAGCTTCGCCCAGATGGCGGCGAACGGCATGTTGAGGATCAGCAGCATGACCAGGCCGATGAACAGGCTGGCGATGAGGGTCCACACGAGGTCCGCGTTGCGTTCGAATAGCAGTGGTCCGGGCTGCAGGCCGTACTGCTGGAACGCAGCCAGCATGATGGCCGCGGTGGCGGACGTGGGCAGGCCCATGGCGAGCAGGGCTCCCATCGCGGTGCCCGACGTCGCGTTGCCCGCCGCCTCCGGTCCGGCGACGCCGCGGATGGCGCCCTGTCCGAACTGGGGGTCGGGTCGCTTGCGGTCCAGGCGCCGCTCGGTTCCGTAGGCGAGGAACGTGGGAACCTCCGCGCCACCTACCGGGATGACGCCGAACGGAACACCGAAACCGGTGCCGCGCAGCCACGCCGGGAGCGCCTCACGGAACTCGGCGCGCTTGAGGAAGGGCCGGCCGATGACGGCGTCCGCGTCCGGGGCACGAGTGCGGTGGATGCGCGAAGCGACATAGATGACCTCGCCCAGGGCCAGGGTGCCGACGGTGATCACGATGATGCTGATGCCGTCGAACAACTCGGGAGCGCCCATGGTGAAGCGCTGGGTGCCGGAGATCCCGTCGATCCCGATGACCGCGAGGATCAGACCGATGAGCAACCCGGTCAGGCCCTTGATGACGGAGTCGGAGACCACCGAGGCGATCGCGATGAACGCGAAGACGGCCAGTGCGAAATACTCTGCGGGACCGAACTGGATGGCGAGGTCGGCCAGCTTGGGAGCGAAGAACACGACGATCGTCGTCGCGATCATCCCGCCGATGAAGGCGCCGATGGCGGCGGTGGCGAGCGCCTGTGCGGCCCGCCCGCGCTTGGCCATTCGGTGACCTTCGAACGATGTCGCGATGGCGGTGGACCCGCCGGGCGTGTTCATCAGGATGCCCATGGTCGAGTCACCGAACAGACCGCCGAAGTACACACCGGCGAACATGATGAACGCGGCGGTGGGGTCGAGGGTGAAGGTCACCGGGAGCAGCAGCGCGACGGCCATCGCCGAACCGAGACCCGGGAGCACCCCCACCGCGGTACCGAGCAGCGCGCCGATGAAGACCCAGAGCAGGTTCATCGGCGTGAGCGCCTGGGAGAAGCCCTCCAGCAGAAGCGAGACGTTGTCCATCAGAACAGCCCTCCCAGGATGCCGGCGGGCAGATTCAGACCGAGGCCCGCCGAGAAGAACGCCTGCACGGCACAGGAGACGACGAGGGACACCCCGATGTCGAGAATCGGGCGGGTGGAACCCATGGCGTGGGCGACCATCCAGAACAGCAGTGCGGCGGACAGGATCCAACCCAGCGGGATCAGCAGCACGGTGAAGGCGATGAGCCCGGCCAGGACGAGACCCATTGCACGCCAATCGCTCTGCGTGCGCCACTGTCCGGTTGCGGGTGGGACGATGTCGGGATCGGGCTCGTCGGGGTGACGGAGCGTCTGCACGGTCAGGAGACCGGCGATGAGGTAGGCGCAGATCGTCAGGATGATCGGGAAGAACGCCGGCCCGGGAGTGGCCGCGCTTCCCGGGATCTCCATGCCGATGATACCGGCGGTCAGGTAGACGGCGAGCGCGAGCATCAAGCCCGCGACGACCAGACCGCTCCGTCCGGTGAGGGGTCGGCGGGCGCGCACCGGTCCGTCGTCGATCGACGTGTCGGCGGGCTGGGCCGCCGCGTTGTCAGTCGTCATGATGGGCTGCCTTCACCGCGAGGACCGGGACCTCGGCGTCGATGAGGATGCGCTGCGCGTTGGAGCCGAGCAGGAGCTTCCCGACCCGCGACCGTCGGCGCAGGCCGACGACGATGAGATCGGCGGACAATTCTTCCGAGACGTCGATGAGTTCGGCGGCCGGATCGGAGTCCTCCCGGCGATGGCCGACCCAGCGGATCGCGATGTCGTCGATCGGGTTTCCGGCACGGGCGAAGTCCGGCTCGGGGATGCCGCCGTCGTCGTCGACAGCGGGGGTGTCCATGTCGAAGATGATCAGTTGCGAGCTCTCGCTGCGCGCGACGCGACGGCCGTGTTCGAGCGCCGCGCGGCCTTCGGGCGTGTGGGCGAAGGCGACAAGGATGGTCATGATGTCTCCGTGATGTCGTGTGAGGCAGGGGTTGTGCGGTGGAGGTCCGGGGTCATCGGTCAGTACCCGAGATCGGCCCAGATGCCGCGGACGAACTCCGACTGCTGGTCGATGACCTCGGTGAATCCGTTCCCCGGGGTGAACGTGTCGGACCAGTTGTTGCGCTGCAACGCATCTCGCCACTCGGGTGACTCGACGACCTCGGTGACGATCGCCTCGAGTTCGGTGCGCTGGTCATCGGTGATGCCCGGCGGCGCAACCACTCCCCGCCAGTTGGTGAGGGCGACGTCGTAGCCCAGTTCGGACAGGGTCGGCAGGTCGATGGCCGGGACCGGGGCGGGAGCCGAGATCGCCAGCGCGCGGAGGTTTCCGGCGGTGATCTGGTCGACGAAGTCCTCGTAACCGCTGACCGAGGCCTTGATCGTCCCGGACATGAGCGACGTCGCCAGCTCGCCGCCCCCGGAATAGGCGATGTAATTGACCGCAGCGGGGTCCATGCCGTTCTCGCGGGCCATCTGGCTGATGATCATCTGATCGACGCTGCCCAGCGATCCGCCGCCGAACGTGAAACCCTTCGGGTCCTTCTTCCACGCGGCCATCAGCTCGTCGACGCTGGTGATCGGCGAATCCGCAGGTACGACGACCACGTCGTAGTCATCGGCGAGGCGAGCGATCGGGGTGACGTCGCCGAGATCCACATCGGACCCGTTGATGTTGATCGCGCCCAGCATCGTGATGCCCATGACCATGATCGTGGTGGCGTCCCCGGTCATTCCGGCGAACTGACTGAGCCCGATGGTGCCGCCGGCGCCGGGGATGTTGACGACCTGCGAGTTGTTGACGATGTTCTGGGCTCGCATCGCCTGCTGCATCTCGCGCGCCGCGCCGTCCCACCCTCCGCCGGCGGCGGCGGGAGCGATCAGGGTCAGCTGAGAACGTGCGTCGGCCCCACCCTCACTCCCGGCCGCGTCGATGACCCCGACGGCGACGATCGCGACGGCGACCAGGGCACCGAGCGCCTTGACGAGGGCGGGCAGACGCCTCGGAGTGGACGGTGCCGACGGTGTCTCGGCCGGTTCGTCGGCACCGGGAGGTGGTGAGGTCATGCGTTGCTCGTTTCCATTCGGGGTCGGTCGCCGAGGCCGAGTAGTGCCAACATCGCCTTCTCGATTCTGGGTCGGATGTGAGGCAACCACGTCGGTGGTCACATCAGGAGTGTTGGTGTAACCGGCATCACGGTCACGCTTAGGCGCATAAGTATCGTTTTGCGCTTTTCGCGCGCTTAGCCTTGTGTGCTGGTTATAGATTATAACCTATGACCGTGACGCGGGCCACATCGCACAAAGTGCAGATGTGGGCTGTCAGGCGGTTGCGGAATCCTCGGCGAGCGCATCGATCGCGCGACGCCCCAGGCTGTTGCCGATGTGCTCGCGCATGACCGCGTTCGCTCGGTCGGCGTCGCCGTCGGCGACGGCCTCCATGATCGCCCGGTGCTCGGCGGTGACCCGCGACCGGTCTTCGGGGGAGTCGCCGCGGTGGGAGAGGCCGATGACCCGGTAGCGGTCTGCTTTGTCCCAGAGTCGTTCGAGGATGTCGATCAGGACGGGGTTGCCCGATGCGCGGTACACCGTGCGGTGGAATTCCCGGTGTCGGACAAGGGCATCGAGATCGGATGCGCTGGCGATGGGCGACAGGCGATCGAAGGCCGCGCTGATGGCCGCGATGTCGGACGCTGTCCGCGTCTGCGCGGCGAGCGCCGCCGCGAGTGGATCGAGATTCTCGCGCACCTGGTAAAGGTGACGTGCCTCGTCGGCCGACACGGGGGTCACCCGAGCATCCCGGTGGGCCTCGAGTTCGACCATGCCCTCGGCGGACAGGCGACGGATCGCCTCACGGAGGGGCGTGGTGCTGACGCCGATCTCGGCCGCGAGTTTTGCCTGGGGGATCACCGCGCCGGCCGGGAGGACGCCGGTGAGAATGCGTCTCTGGAGTTCGGCGTATGCGTAGTCGTTCTTGGTGAACATCCCGCCGGGTGTCGTCATGGCGGGCCTCCGGGTGGTGGTCGTGGGCGTCGGGGTCCGGCGCTCCCGGACGCGGAGATACTAGCACCGGTGGTGCAAGTTATAGGTTATAATCTATGATGAGCGAATGAGCAGATCAGAGCAGTGCGGGTCCGAGCTGCCGGTGGTCGACGTCGAGCAGCGAGTCGACGTCGATGTGTACCGGCAGTGGCCCACGGTGATCCGCCTGCTCGCCGAGAACGTGACCCGCCGAGCCGACCCCGACACGCGCGACCGAGCCCTGCGTGACATGGCGCGGTGGCTCGAGACCGGCAGCAGCGACGCCGAGATCCCGTATGCACCGGGTCGGTTGCTGATGCACGACACCACCAGCACGCCCGCCCTCGTCGACATCGCCGCGATGCGGGACGCGGTCGCCGCCCGCGGTGGGGATCCGACGGCGTTGAGCCCGCGCCTGCCGGTGGAGGTTTCGGTGGATCATTCGCTTGCGGTCGAGTCGTTCGGGCGCCGCGATGCCGCCGTCGTCAACCTGGCCCACGACATGCGCCGCAACGCGGAACGGTATCGCTTTCTGTCCTGGGCGTCGAAGACCATGGACACCGTGCACATCAACCCGCCGGGCACCGGGATCATGCACACGATCAATCTCGAACAGCTCGCCACCGTGGTGACAGTGGAGGCGGTCGACGGCGTCGATCACGCGGTCCCCGACATGATGCTCGGCACCGACAGTCATACGCCCATGATCAACGGTCTGGGTGTACTGGGCTGGGGCATAGGCGGATTGGAAGCCGAGACGGTGATGTTCGGCATGCCGACCACCCTGCGGGTCCCCGAGGTGGTCGGTGTGCGCCTCACCGGTGCGTTGCCCGCGGGCGTGCTCGCCACGGATCTCGCGCTGGTGGTTACCCACCGTCTGCGCGACATCGGGGTCACGGGTGAATTCGTCGAGTTCTTCGGGCCGGGCGTATCGGCGCTGACGGTGGGCGAGCGGGCGGTGATCGCCAACATGGCGCCGGAATACGGTGCCACCACCGGGTTCTTCCCCGTCGACGCACGGACCCTCGACTATCTGGCCGACACCGGGCGTTCGGTGGAACACTGCGACCTCGTCGAGTCGGTCACACGACGTCTCGGACTCTGGTTCGACCCCGACGCCGTGCCGCGTTTCACCCGCACGATCGACATCGACCTGAGCGCCGTGGTCCCCTCGGTGGCCGGCCCGCGCCGTCCGCAGGATCTCGTGCCGCTCACCGATCTGCCGGCGACCTTCCGCGCCGAGGCGCCTTCTCCGTGCGACGACGACATCGACATGCCCGCCTTCCCCATCGCCATCGCGTCGATCACGAGCTGTACCAACACCTCCGACCCGCGCCTCCTCGTCGCCGCGGGCCTGGTCGCCCGCCGTGCACGGGAGCGAGGGATGCGGGTGCCGCCGTATGTGAAGACCTCCCTCGCGCCGGGTTCGCCCTCGGCTGCCGGCGTGCTCGAGCGAGCCGGTCTCGTCGACGACCTGTCCGCCGTCGGATTCGACATCGTCGGATTCGGTTGTGCGACGTGTATCGGCAATTCGGGTGGACTACCTCGTGAGATCGCCGAGGTGGCCGCTGACGGAACACGCAAACCGGTTGCCGCACTCAGCGGCAACCGCAACTTCCCCGGCCGCGTCCACCCGGACCTCGAACTGGGACTGCTGATGTCACCGCCGATGGTGATCGTCTTCGCGCTCGCCGGTGATGCGGCCATCGACCCCACCGCCGAACCGATCGGGGTCGACGCCGACGGACGGGCCGTGATGCTCGCCGATCTGTGGCCCAGTCCTCAAGAGATCGACGCCCTCACGGAGTCGTCGCGGCGGCCGCGCGATGTCGTCGGTGACTTCGTCTCGGCGTCGCGCAATCCCGCGTGGGACGCACTCGATGTACCGGATGAGCCGCTCTTTCCCTGGGACCCGTCGTCGACGGCGCTGCGGCGTCCCCCGTTCGCCGATGACGATTTCGCGCGCAGCATGCTGGGCGACTACGACGCCCACCCGCTGCTCGTCCTCGGCGACGACATCACCACCGACCACATCTCGCCGGCGGGGGCGATCCACGTCGAGAGTCCGACCGGGCGATACCTCGTGGAGCGGGGTGCGGCCCCGGGCGATCTCAACGTCTACGCGTCCCGACGCGGCAACTGGGAAGCCATGTTGCGGGGCGGTTTTCAGAACAAGAATGTCCGCAACGCGCTCGCCCCGGATGCGGGTCCCGCGCACACCGTGCACGCACCCACCGGCGAGGTCATGACCCTTCCGGAGGCCGCCGACCGGTACGCGCAGGACGGCGACGCGGTGGTGATCGTGGCCGGGGAACGGTACGGCATGGGCAGCTCGCGCGACTGGGCGGCGAAGCTCGTGCGTCTACTCGGAGTGCGGGCCGTGCTCGCGCGCAGTTTCGAACGCATCCACCGGTCCAATCTGATCGGCGTCGGCGTCCTGCCGTTGCTCATCCCCGCTGACGTCGACGGCGGCCTGCAGGACCTCCGGCCGGGAGACCGGTTGCACATAGTCGGCACCGCCGATACCGTCGACCGCGGGACGGTGGCGGTCGTAGTCCACCGGGCCGACGGGAGCGAGCTGCGCTTCGACGCCGGGGTTGCCGCGGAGACCGACCTGGACCGCCGCCTGCTCCGACGCGGCGGGGTCATCCCCAGCATTCTGGACGAGCAACTCGGCAGGTGACCTCGTCGGCCGGCAGCTGCCAGCGAACTCACAGTGATCCGTCAACCGCCTCATAACCTGCGGGTTCACTCTCGGATCATGAGAAAGAACAAGCACGTCACCTCAGTCCCACTGGTCGTCCTCGAGAACCCCGCTGCGATCGACCACGCCTACGACCTGTTCCGTCGCGACATCCCGTTGGCCGTCGTCAGCAGCCAGTACTCCGCGGTCCTTCCGTTCATGCTCGGCAACAACGGGCACACCGCGGCCCTCGTCGCCGACGTCGACGACCCGAACCAGCTCGCCGAGGCGATCGTGATCATCGAACGCCGTTTCGGCCGGGTCGATTCGGTCATCCGCTACGCAGCGGACATCCCTGCGGTGGCGGTCTAGGTCTGGTCGTCCTCGGCGGAATCGAAGGCCTCCCGGGCACGTTCGATGTCGGGCATGTGTGCCGTCGCCCACCCGACGACCGCATCGATCGGCGGACGAAGCGTCTTGCCCAGCGGGGTGATCCGGTACTCGACCGCAACCGGGCGCGAGCTCAGCAGAACCCGTTCGACGATGCCGTTGCGCTCGAGCTTGCGCAGGGTCGCGGTCAGCGACTTCTGCGTGACCGTCGGGATGGCGCGCCGTAAAGCGTTGAAGCGACTCGGTTGTTCACAGAGCTCGTTCAACACCGCCAACGACCACTTGTCGAGCACCTGATCCAGCAGCTCTCGATGCGGTGCGCTGATCGCAAGGTCGGCGGCATGCCCACCGGTATTGGTCATGAAACCACGTCTCCTTGAAGTGTCCTTTGACAACCAGGTATCAACGATATACCTGATTGGATCCACTCGAAGGAGAACGCCATGGCAGTTGCATATTCGACCCCGGAGGGCATGACACAACCGACGCCTTACCACCACGTTGCCGTGGGCACGGGGACGCGTCACGTGCACGTCAGTGGCCAGATCGCCCGCATTGCCGACGGAACGCCCGTGGCGCCGGGTGACCTGGCGGGCCAGGTCGCGCAGGCGTTGCGGAACACCGCGACCGGACTGGCCGGGGCGGGAGCGTCTTTCGACGATGTTCTCCGGCTGACGTTCTATGTGACCGACTGGGCGCCCGAGAAGATCGCCGACTTCATGGCCGGTGTCGAGCGCGTCGCGACGGACATCGGGTTGCCGTCTCCGATGCCGCCCGCTTCGTTGATCGGTGTCGACTACCTCTTCGAACCAGACGTGCTCGTCGAAGTCGAGGCCACCGCAATCCTCGACTGATGCCGGCGCGGAAGGGCGATGTCAGAACGGTGGTGGGTTGTCCCGGAAGTCCTGACGTTCGGCGGCTTCTTCGGCTTCGCGCTGCTTCTTGTTGCGGGCACGTTCGGCCCGCCGACGGGCCAGTTTCGCCTCCAGTCGGGTGGTGGTGCGCCGCGGGTTGTCCTCGGGCACGATCGTGTGGGGTGAGGGCGGTGCCTGTGCGGCTTGCTCGAACCGGATGCGGCGCAGGTTCGGGAACAGGTCTTCGAGGGTTTCGGCGTCGCCGTCGATGGTGACGCCTTCAGGTGTGGTGTATGCGGTGTGCAGGCGTCCGTCGGCGTCGCGGTACTGATCGTCGACCCAGTCGCCGTGAGTTTTGAGGAGATGGCTCGGGCGGCATTTCGCGTTGAGGTTGTCACTCGAGGTCGGACCGCCGTGCGCGGGATGGGTGTGGTCGTACTCGGTGACGTGGTCGAGGTCGCAGTCGAAAGCCGAACGTTCACAGCCCGGTTCAGTGCAGTAACCGTCGCGCACGCGAACGAAGTCGGCACACGCCGTCGTGGGCCGGTAGGGGTCGGCCGGCTGTGAACCCGGGTAGATCACCGCGACTTCGGGATCTGACGACGCGGCCGGTGCGTCGCGGTGCGTGGTGCGCGGTGCGCCGGTGTGGTCGGGGTCGTCGGTGCTGGGTCCGGAAACCGATTCGGCCGCTGCGGGTATCGGCCGCGTCCGGGATGGTGTGACGGGTGTGAGGGTGGCGTCTGCACGCGCGGCGAGGTCGCGGACATGCTCGTCGGAGATGACGCCGTATCCGTCGAGGAATCCGGGTCCGGTGGCGCCGGCGAGGGTGGCGGCGTCGGTGACGACATGGATGACGACCTCGGTGCGCAGAGCGGCGACGAGAGCGTCGGGGTCGGGGATGGTGGCTGTGCAGTCGTCGCGGTCGCACTGGCACTCGAAGGCTGTTCGGGTGAGGAGGGCGAACATGGCGTCGGAGGTTCGGACACCCAGGAGGCGGCCGTCGTGCCCGCACACCGAATCGGCCAGTATCCGTACCGCTTTGGCGGAGATGCGGATGTTCTCGGCGGACATGACGGCGGTGATCTCGCCGACGCCGTCGTGGAAGTTGTCGGTCCACACCCCGCGGGACTCGAGAGCATCGCGGCGTCGTTCCCGGACGAGGTCGGGGTCGTGGCGGAAGACGAGTCGGTCGACCATGTCCCGCAGCCGTGCACGATCCCACGCGCCTCGTCGGCTTCGGATGGTCTTCGCGATCTGGGCGTCGATGATCGGGGCGATGGAACTGTCGCTGGGTATGAGGTCGGTCCGCGAGATGATCAGGCGGATCTGGTCCTCGCTGAGGATCCCGTCGCGCAGGGTGGTCGCGACCTCGGGGAGCCGATCTCGCAGGGCGAGGGCTTCGTCGATCAGTATCTCGGCGCGGCGCCGCGAGATGGTGGACTGGCGGGCGATGCGGGCGGCGCAGTCGGCGTAGCCGTCCATCACGAACGCATCGGTGTGCTCGCGGGCGGCGACGAGCCGGTCGTACATGACCGCGACCGTCTGGTAGCGACTCCAGGCGAGATAGGACTGGCCCCGGTGGGTGGCGGACAGCCCGTTCGTGAGGGTGACCATGTCGTCTTCGTCGACGTAGGCAGGTTCGATCCCGGCGAGGAACTCGCTCGGTAGATCGGTCCACACCCGCACGATGACCCCGGACTCTCGCGGACCGGTCCCCATCCCGGCCCTCTGCCCACCAAGGTAAACCACCCCACCGACAAACGCGGTCGATGCCGGGAGTGGTTGAGAGAAGGGTGGTTTGGTTGCGAGGTGGTTTCGACTCGGCGCCTCGACCTCGACGCGCTCCTTCGTCGCTTGCTCGGCCCGGCGGCTTCGCTAGGTGCCGGCTCGACCAGCGGAGGGGTGGCGCCGGCTCAACCAGCGGGGGGTGGGCGGCGGGAGGGGGCGCTGCCGGGTCGACCGTCGGGGTGGCTCAGAGCAATCCGCGTGATTTGAGCAGCAGATAGTGGTCGGCGAGCTTCGCCGGGAGCTTGTCGGGCGCCGCGTCCACCACGTCGACGCCGAGCCGGCTCACCGCGGTGGCGGTGCGGTCCCGCAGGGTGAGCGTGCGTGCCGCGGCCGCGGCGTCGTAGATCTCGGCGGCGTCGGCGCGCTCGGTGAGCATGGCGTCGAGCGCGGGGTCGGCGACGGAGCCGATGATGACCTTGTACCGCTGCGCCAGTACCGCCAGCGGGGGCAGCAGCGACTCCTCGACGGCCGCGGGTTCGAGAGGCGTGAGCAGGACAAGTAGCGCGCGCTGTCGCCCGATCTTGGCTACCTCGGCCCCGAGCAAAGGCCAATCCGCCTCCAGCAGAGCGGGTTCGAGATCTGCCATCGCGGTGACGAGGCTGTTCAGCAACATCGTGCGGCCGACGCCGACCACGCGTCGGTGGACCCGGCGGTCACCGGCGATGAGATCGACCCGGTCGCCGGCGTGCGACGCGAGCGCGGCCAAGAGCAAAGCGGCGTCCATGGCCGCGTCGAGGCGCGGGGTGTCGCCCACACGCCCCGCCGACGTCCGAGAGGTGTCCAGGACGATGACGATGTGCCGATCCTTCTCCGGTTGCCACGTGCGGACCACCGTCGAGCGACGCCGGGCGGTCGCGCGCCAGTCGATGCTACGGACGTCGTCGCCCTCGACATAGTCACGCAGCGAGTCGAATTCGGTGCCCTGTCCGCGTACCCGCACCGCTGACCTGCCGTCGAGCTGACGGAGATGGGCCAGCCGCGACGGCAGCAACCGCCGCGAGTCGAACGGCGGGAGTGCACGGACCCGCCCCGGCAGCGGCACGGACCGCTGGCGTCCGGCGAGGCCGAGCGGACCCACCCGACGAATGACGACCCGGACCGCCAGCCGATCACCGCGCCTGGTGGGGGTCAGAGTCGTTGCCACCGAACGAGTCTCCGCGCGCGGGACCGCCACGGGATGCGTGTTCCCCGACGCGCCGGCCGAGGGCTGCCAGCTGTCGCGCAGGACGCCACGGAAGGTCGTCGAACCGTGATTGGTGACTGCGATCGAACACGTCGTGCTCTGGCCGAGCCGGAGAGGACCGGGCGACGACCGCGACATGGTGATCGTCTTCGTGGATCCCGCCATCGCGATGTCGAGGCAGACGAGCAGGACGCAGAACAGCGCCCACAGCACGGGGACAGCGTAATTCGGCCAGATCAGGATAGGCACTGCGCCGAGCAGCACCACAATCAGCAAGCGGCCGGTGAGGAACATCAGCGGGGGACGGGCACCGAGTTGATCGCCGCGTCGAGCACCGAACCCACCGACACGCCTTCGAGCTCGGCTTCCGGCCGCAACGACAGGCGGTGCGCCAGCGTGGACTGCGCGAGCGCCTGCACGTCGTCGGGCGTCACGAAGTCGCGACCGTTCAGCCACGCCCATGCGCGGCTCGTGCCCAGCAGGGCGGTGGCGCCGCGCGGGCTGACGCCCAGTGCCAGCGACGGGGAGAACCGGGTGGCCCGGGCGATGTCGACGATGTAGGCGGTGACCTGCGGCGCGACCGTCACCCGGCGGACCTGCTCGGCGCCGGCCTCCACGTCGGCGGCCGAGGCGACCGGTCGGAGTCCCGCGGCGGCCAGGTTTCGCGGATCGAATCCGGACGCGTGTCGCGTCAACACGGTGATCTCGTCATCGCGAGGGGGCAGAGGCAACGTGACCTTCAGCAGAAAACGGTCGAGCTGGGCTTCGGGCAGCGGGTAGGTGCCCTCGTACTCGACCGGGTTCTGTGTCGCCGCGACGAGGAACGGGCTCGGTAGCGGGCGTGGGTCGCCGTCGACGGTGACCTGCCGCTCCTCCATCGCCTCCAGCAGGGATGCCTGCGTTTTCGGCGGGGTGCGGTTGATCTCGTCGGCCAGCAGGAGATTGGTGAACACGGGCCCCTCCCGGAACGTGAACTCCGAGCTGGCGGAATCGAACACGAGCGATCCGGTGACATCGCCGGGCATGAGGTCCGGGGTGAACTGCACGCGTTTGGTCTCGACGTCGAGTGCGGCGGCCACCGACCGGACGAGCAGCGTCTTGGCGACGCCGGGAACGCCCTCGAGGAGGATGTGCCCGCGGCAGAGCAGCGCGATCAAGATGCCTGCCACTGCCGGGTCCTGCCCGACGACGGCCTTCGCAACCTCGCCGCGCACGGCCCCGAGCGCATCGCGTGCGCGGTTCGGCGGTCCGCCCGGCCGGTGGTGCGCGTTCTCCGGCGGCGGCCCGGCGGACGCTTTCGCAAAGGGGTCCGACGATGGGGGTCCGGCCGGGGCGTACGGACCGGGGCCGGGGTTGCGGGATGGGTCGACGGTCATGGTGTGTGTCGGACTTCCTTCTCGAGGACGGTCAGTTCGGCGGTGAAGTGGACGAGCTGGGTATCGGTGGTGGGGAGCGGACCGGCGAGCAGCGCACGGACCTCGGCGAGGTCGCGGTGTGTCGCCCCGGCCACGGCGATGACGATCGCCGACACCGACGGATCCGCGGTCTCGGTCGGCGCGACGACGGTCTCCCAGTCGGGTCGGGAGAGTGCGTCGGTGGCCTTCGCCGCGTCGAACGGCAGACCGAGATACGACGCCAGCGAACCGAGGGTGTGGATACGCAGCGCACCCGCGGCCCGCGCGTCGGCACCGGCGCGGTGATACATCCGGCCCCGCGCACGGGTGGTCTCGACAGCCCTGACGACCGCGGGGAGCGGCTCGGCGACCAGCGACCCGAAACGCCGACCACGCCAGAGCATCAGGGCCAGAACGGCGAACACGCCCAGCACGATCAGCGGTCCGACCGCGGCCGGGATGTCGGACTCGTCCTCGTCGGACGCCACCTGGTCGGTGAAAAACGGTACATACCAGAGAATCTCGTCGGAGCTCGCGAAGACCCGGATCGCAACGCCCGCGTTGTCCTGTTGCCCGAGTTGCTCGTTGGTGAGCATCTCGCCGCTGAGGACGACGAATTCGGGGCGACCCGCCGTCCGCGGCACGATCACGAGATTCGACGCCCCACCGGAGGTGAAGCAGGCGGTGGCCGACGGCGACGTCGGTGAGTAACCGAAGGGGGTGAAGTCGACGATGTCGGTCTCGTCGATGTCGGATGTGCGGCACCCGGCGGCGACCGCGGCCGGACCGGCACCGTAACCGGAGGTGACGGGCAGATCCAGCGCGGTCAGCAGAGTGTTGTCCGGCGCGATCAGGATCACGCGGTCGGCGTCTCGCACGCGCTCGCGGAACTGCTGAGTGGTACCGGGATTCAGCGACGACGTCGAGCTCACCACCACCGTTGTTCCCCGGCCGGGACGAGGAGCGTCGGTGAACTCGTCGAGTCCGCGCACCTGCCGGAGGTCGGCCCCGCGGTCGTCGAGGATCTGCGCGAGCGCGCGTGACCCGGTGGGACGGGCGTTGTCGGGGTCGTTGCTGACCCCGGGCCCGGGGGTACCCCCGACACCGGTGAGCGCGGTGATCCCGAGTAGACCGACACCGGCGACCACGACGAGGATCACCAGGACGATGACCACCCAGACCCACGGCGGGGTCCGGTTCTTGACCGGGGACGGTCGTAGCGGTGACGACATGACCGGCCCGGGTGCCGGTGGCGCCTGCACGGTGCCGGTCAACGGGGCACCGCCAGGCGGTGCGGACGTGAGGCGTCGGCCTCGACCGGCCGGGTGGACGAGACAGCCTGCTCGAGTTCCAGTACCTCGCGGGCCGATTCAGCGGATGCATGCCGGTCGCCGTAGGCGATGGCGTCGAACAGGTCTGTCGCCCTTCGTAACCGGTCGTCCTGTGCGGGGAATCGAGGCCCGAGGTCGACAGCCACCTCGTGCGCGGTGAGTGACGGCTCGTCGGCCAGCAACTCGCGCTCGATGCCGCGGCGCGCGACGGCACGTACGGCGGCGATGACACACGCGTCGTACCGGCCTGCGGCGAAGGCGGACTCGGCGTCGGACCTGAAGTCGGCCGCCGACCGGGCGGGCCCGATCAGCACCGCCTCGGAGGACGCCGAGCCGGTGGTCCGGGGGAGCCGCGGGTTACGGCGGAGGTGACGGACGACCGCGACGACGAGACCGAGCACGAGGCCGATCGCGAGCACGATGACGATCGCGCGAAGGGTGTCGGAGCCGCCGAACCAGCCGAAGACGTTGTCGGCGATCCACTCCCAGAGACGTTCACCGAAGCGGTCGAGCCAGGACGGCTCGGGCGGTTGGTAGTCGGACTCGGAGAGTTCCTGCTCGGCCCACCGGCGTGCTTGCTCGTTGTCGGGATCCAACGGCGCCGCGAGGATTTCGATCACCGGTCGACCCGTCCCGGGGGAAACGCTGTCGGTACCGACGCGGCATCGTCGTAGAGGACTGCCGGCACGACCGTCAGCGCCGGTTGCACGACCATCGATGCGACCACGGTGCCGATCACCGAGAGAACGGTCGCCGCGATGCCGGAGTCCGAGGTGCCGAACCACGTGTCGGCGACCGATCCCAGCAGATCGAACGGGTACATCATCGTCGTCATCGCGACCCATGCCAGCACGAGCATGACCGCCAGGATGCCGAAGGTCCGCCAGAACCGGTCCGCCGTCAGCGAACCCGATCGGGCGATCGCGTCTCTGACGGCGAGCCCGTCGATCACGATCGCCGGTGCGGTGAAGGCCGTACGAACCAGCAGCCACGACACCGGGATGAGCGCGACGACGGTGAGGAGGAGGCTCCCGGCGAGCAGGACGAACCCGCCGGAGCCCACGCCCAGGCCGAACAGCGCGAGGCCAGGTGCGAAGGCCGCCGCGATGGCGAGCCCCAGGAGCGCGGTCCACACCAGCAGCCGGGGTAGCGACCCCCGTGCATGGCGCAGCGTGTCGGCCAGGGTCGGACGCGACCCGCCGCGACGTCGGGTGACCGAGTGGGCGGCAACGCCGCTGACCGTGCCCGCCACCACGACCCACTGCGCGAAGATGACACCGACGAACGCGGCGGTCGGTGCGACGGTCGAGGCCCATTCGCTCGGATCGTCGAAGGTGGCCTCGGCGTTCACCAGCCAGAACGTGGCGAGCGCGAGAGGGGCGGCCGCGACGATCCAGGTCAGGCCGACGAGGCCGAGGTACACACGAGGTGCCGCGACTGCCGTCGAGAAGATCCGCTGCAGCAGGACGCCGGCCGATGCCGACGGTGGCGGCCCCCATCCCGCCCACGGGGCGGTCGGTGTGAAACCTCCGTAACCCCAATGTGTGGAACCCCTCTGCGTGGAACCCCTCTGGGCTGACCCCCACGCGGGCTGCGGTCCGGGCTCGGTCGCCGGCTGCTGCGGCGGTGCCGGCGGACGGGTCCGCGGACGGTCCGACGCCTCGGCAGATGGGACCGGGCTCCACTCGTCGGAGACATCGGGTGGCTGCCAGGGCGGTTCGCCGGACGGCGGGTGCGGGACGCGCGGCGGCTCGGTCATCGAGAAGTGCACCGGCCTTTCCGCGCTGGAGAACTGTGCGGCGAACGTATCAAACAACTGCGACGGTGCACCGGAATCATCCACCGGTTGACGGACGCCGTGCTACCGTGCCGAACTAGAACACGTTCTACTTTTCTGGAGGATTCATGACCGTGGAACAAGCCGGGCTCGCCGAGAAGATCGACGCTGCCGTCGATGCCTACATCGAGCTGCTCAACTCGGGTACCGCCGAACAGATCGCCGACCTGTACGCGGCTGACGCGACCGTTGAGGACCCCATCGGCGCGGATATCCGCGACACCCGGGAGCAGCTTGTCGAGTTCTACTCGGTGATCACCGGGATGGCCGAGCGCACCGCGACGCTCAAGTGGAAGAAGATCGCCGGCGACACCGCCGTCTTCGAGTTCACCCTGGTCACCAAGACCGCCGGACTTGCCTTCGAGATCACCCCCGTCGACATCATGGTCTTCGACGCCGAGGGCAAGGTGTCGACGATGCGCGCGGTCTGGCAGCAGTCGGATCTCAAGCAGCTCTGAGCGGGCTCCGTTCTGCTCCCTGAGGTGCGAGCGAACGGCGGCCCCTCTGCTCCCTGAGGTGCGAGGAGCGCAAGCGACGAGCCACGAAGGGCCTGGTGAGACACCTTGCGGGCCCTTCGTGGCTCGCTTCGCTCGCACCTCAGGGAGCAGAGAATACGGACGCTCAGGAAGGGTCACCCCCGCCCGGTCGGCCTGAGCACGATTTCTTCGGGGTGGGCGTCGGCCGGGGTGGAGACGGCCTGCACGACGGCGCGGGCGACGGTCGCGGGACGCAGGAACCGCGACCCGTCGTAGTCGTCCCCTTCGATGGCGACGATGTCACGCTGCATGTCGGTGTCGATGCGCCCGGGGAAGACAGACGTCACGCGAAGAGTCGGTTCCTCGGCCCGCAATCCGTCGGCCAGCGCACGCACCCCGAACTTGCTCGCGGCGTAGGGGGTCCAACCGGGGTTCACCCGGCGTCCCGCGCCCGAGTTGATGAACACGACGTGGCCGCCGGCCGCTCGCAACGCGGGCAGGAGCAGCCGCGTCAGTTCGGCGACCGCGACGAGGTTCACCTCGAGGACGTGCTGCCATTCCTCGACGGGGGTCTCCGCGACCGGCTCGAGGCTGCTGGCCACTCCGGCGTTGTGGACGAGTACGTCGAGTTCGTTGATCGCCTCCACGGCGGCCTCGACCTCGTCGTAGTCGGTGAGGTCGACGGCGAAGGTGCTCGCCCCGTCGAGTTCGGTGGCCAGTCGGTCGAGTTCGGGAGAGGGTCGTCCGCCCAGGAGAAGGTCGTGGGTGGGCGCGAGCTGGCGGGCGATCTCGGCTCCGAGGCCACGGCTCGCCCCGGTGATCAACGCGGTGGGCACGCCTCGACCCTACTGGGAATCGGCGACCGGGAGCCGCGTCGGGCTCGATGAGCACACGCCGACGTCGCGGGGCACAATCGTCGACGTGGCCAGGTACGGATTCACCCCAACGCAGCTCTCGGCACGTGCCGCGTACCTGCTCCGAGGCAATGACCTGGGCACGATGACAAGCGCTGCGCCCAAGTTGTATCCGCACATGTGGAGCTGGGACGCGGCATTCGTCACGGTCGGGCTGGCGCCGTTGTCGGTGGAACGAGCCGTCATCGAGATGGACACCCTGCTGTCGGCGCAGTGGCGCAACGGCATGATCCCGCACATCGTGTTCGCCAACGGCCGCGACGGATATTTCCCCGGGCCGGCCCGATGGGAGTGCGCCCGACTGGCCGAGTGCGCGCCCGATTTCCCCGACACCTCCGGCATCACCCAGCCGCCCGTACACGCGATCGCGGTGCAGCGGATCCTCGATCACTCCCGACGCCATGGACGCACCACCCGCGCCGTGGCCAACGAGTTCATCGACCGGCGCTGGAGTTCGCTCGTCCGCTGGCATCGCTGGCTGGCGCACGCTCGGGATCCCAACGGGCGTGGTCGGATCACGATCTTCCACGGGTGGGAGTCGGGGATGGACAATTCGCCCCGCTGGGATTCGGCGTACGCCAATGTCGTTCCCGGCCTCGACCTTCCGCCGTATCGACGGGCCGACCTCGACCACGTCGACGATTCGTCGATGCGCCCCACCGACCTCGAGTACGACCGGTACATCTGGCTCGTCGAACAGATGAAGCGCGCCGGCTACGACGACGAGCTGCTTCCCAAGGTGATGGACTTCGCGGTCGAGGACGTCTTCGTCAGCGCCATCTTCGCCGTTGCCTGCGACGTGCTGGCCACCATCGGGGAGGACTACTCCAAACCGCGGTCGGATGTGCGCGACCTCCGCGCGTGGGCCGACCGTTTCCGGGCCGGGGTCGTCTCCGCCGCCAACGACCGAAACGGGGCCGCACGGGATTTCGACCTGCGTGCAAACTCGTGGATCAACACCGAGACGATCGCGGTGTTCGCGCCGCTGCTGTGCGGTGGCCTCTCCCGGGACCGCGAACGCGCCCTGCTCCGACTCTTCGACGGCCCGCGGTACTGCGGTCACCCGGACCTGCGCTACGCGGTCCCGCCGTCGACGTCGCCGATCTCGGCGGACTTCCGTCCCCGCGAGTACTGGCGTGGCCCGGTCTGGCCGGTGATGACCTGGCTCTTCAGTTGGGCATTCGCCCGACGGGGTTGGACCGAACGGTCGGCACGCCTGCGTGAGGAGGGGCTCCGGCAAGCGACCGACGGCACGTTCGCCGAGTACTACGAACCGTTCACCGGTGAGCCGCTCGGCAGCATGCAGCAGAGCTGGACTGCGGCGTCCGTGCTGGATTGGCTGGACTGAACCGAGCGGCGGCGTCGTCCTACAGCTCCCGCACCCGACGACACACGTGGTCATAGACGTCCACCAGCGCGCGGGCCGTCCCCGATGCGCCTGCACCCTCGTTGATCTCGACCCATTCCTCGAACGCGCATTGGACCTCGAGATTGGCGATCTCCAGGATCATCCTGATCTGGCCCCGAGTGCGCGCCGAACTCCGGTCGCCGAGAGCCTCGGGACGGCGGCGTGACTTGTCGGCATAGCGTCCGAGTGCGGCTCTGCTCAGCGTGGGGGTCGCGAGCACGAGCTTCTGCACTCGCATGAAGTGGGCGGACACGTCGTCGCTGCGATCGCCGAATCCGTCCAGCAGCGCCCGGTAGACACCTTCGATGTCGGCGAGTGCCAGGGTGTCGGGGTCGATGTCCGCCAGGTGGTCGTCGAGCGCCTGATCGAAACCGAAGCGGTCGAACAGCACGCACTCTTCTTTGGTCGGGAAGTAGCGGAAGAAGGTCCGTGGGGAAACCCCGGCCGCTGCGGCGATCTCGTCGACGGTCGTCTCGTCGAATCCGTTGCGCTCGAACAGATCCACCGCGGCCTCGTGGATCTCCATTCGCGTCGCATCCCGCCGGCGGGCCCGAAGGCCACCGGTCTCGGAGGAATCTGGCATGCGTCGAGACTAGCGCGGCGATCTGCGTCAGTGTCATTTACTGCCACTGTGGCAGTCTCTGCCACTTTCCGGTAGCTTCGTTCTGGTGATCGACCGGACGACCGACGCGATGGAAGAACGACTGTGACCGAGAACGCCGCCCTGCAGGGCGCCGGCAACCGCTCCGCCACCGGCACGGATCGCAGCCCCGTGCTGCTGATCGGCGTGCTGCTCGTCGCGGCCTTCGTGGTGATTCTCAACGAGACGATTCTCAGCGTCGCGTTGCCCACTCTGATGACCGATCTCGACATCACCGCCGCCACCGCGCAGTGGCTCACCAGCGGCTTCTTGCTCACGATGGCGATCGTCATCCCGATCACCGGGTACCTGATGCAGCGGTTCACCCTCCGCTCCATCTACATCGCGGCGATGAGCCTGTTCACGATCGGTACCCTCGTCGCCGCGCTGGCGCCGGGCTTCGAACTGCTGATCGTCGCGCGCGTGGTGCAGGCATCCGGCACCGCGCTGATGGTTCCACTTCTCATGACGACGATCCTCAACGTCGTACCGGAGCAGAACCGCGGCCGGACAATGGGACTGGTCTCCATCGTCATCGCGGTGGCGCCGGCCGTCGGGCCCACGGTGTCCGGTCTGATCCTGCAGTCCCTCAGCTGGCGAGCCATGTTCTGGATCGTGCTGCCGATCGCGATCGGCGCGCTGATCCTCGGCGGGGTGTTCGTCCGCAATGTCACCGAGCGGCGCCCCGCGCAGCTCGACATCATCTCGGTCCCGCTGTCGGCGTTGGGCTTCGGTGGAATCGTGTACGGGTTGAGCAGCATCGGGGAATCGGCGGGTGGACACGCGCCGATCCCGCCATGGGTGCCGCTGCTCGTCGGCGCCGTCGCGCTGGCGCTGTTCGTCGTGCGACAGCTCACACTCGCCGACCGCGGCCTGGCGCTGCTCGATCTGCGGACCTTCGCGATCGCACCGTTCCGGCTGGCCGTCGTGCTGATGGCGGGCTTCATGCTGACGCTCTTCGGCGCCCTCATCCTGCTGCCGCTCTACCTGCAGAACGTGATGGGCAAGGATGTCCTGACCACCGGCCTCGTGCTGTTGCCCGGCGGTCTCGTGATGGGTCTGCTGGCGCCGTTCGTCGGAGCACTGTTCGACAAGGTCGGCGCACGACCGCTGGTTCTTCCCGGCACGGTCGCCGTCAGCGCGGGTACGTGGTTGCTCACCACGCTCGACGCCGGGTCGTCGTTGGGCATGGTGATCGCGGCCCACGTGATCCTCAGCGCCGGAATCGCTTTCGGGTTGACCCCGTTGATGACCTCGGCCCTGGGTTCGCTGAGCCCCGAACTGTACTCACACGGGAGCGCGACGGTCAGCACGATCCAGCAGGTCGCCGGAGCGGCGGGTACCGCGTTGTTCATCACGCTGATGTCCCGGGGTACGCAGTCGGCCATCGACGATGGGGTGAACCCGCTGCAGGCGGGTGCCGACGGCATCCATCTCGCATTCGTCGTCGCGGCCTGCCTGTCGCTCGTGCTCATCGCGGCGGCCGCGCTCGTCCGTGGCCGGACCGGAGCGCCGAAGACCGCAGTACCCGAGCCGGTCTGACGGGCCTGGCCGGATCGTTGCCGACGACCTCAGCGGAGCAGTTCCTTGAGCATGGTGAGGTGCGCCCGGGTGAGAGCCGCGGCCGCGTCGGGATCGCGTGAGGCGATCGCCTCGAAGATGTGCTCGTGAGCGTCCTGGTCAGCGTCGTCTCCGTGATGGCCGCGCAGGCGGAGCATCCCGGCCATGGCCCGACGACTCCGGGCTTCGAAGCCGTCGAACAACTCGAGTAGGACCGGACTATGAGCTGCGACGATGATGCCGCGGTGAAAGGCGAGGTCGGTCTCGACATGTACGTCAAGGTCGGCGCGGTGGCGGCTCCGATCGTCCAAAGACCCTCGTAGGGAACGGAGTTCGGCCGTCGTTCGGCGTTCGGCAGCAAGGGCGGAGGCCTCGACCTCGATCGCGGTCCGGGCCTCGATGACCGCGACGATGTCTGCGCGCTGAAGGATCGTCTCCCAACTCGCAGGGATGTCGGTGGCGGTGACGAACACGCCGGCCCCCTGCCGGGTGGCGAGGACGCCGCGACCCGCGAGGATGCGGATCGCCTCCCGCGCGGTGGAACGACCGACGCCGAGTTGGGGGCAAGATCGACTTCTCCGACATCGACGAGATCCGCCGCACCGTCGAGCACTGCAACCGCATCGAGATCCACCCGCGCCACCCGTACGTCGGTGACCTCGTGCACACCGCTTTCTCCGGCACACATCAGGATGCGATCAGCAACGGACGAGACCGGCCACGAGGTGACCGCCGACAACCTCTGGGACATCTTTCGCAGCACCTATCTCGCGACCCCGGCCGACGCCTCGGTCGAACTCGTCGGCGTCGTGACGGATGACCGGAGCACGACGATCACGATCCGTGCGTACGGACGTGAGACCACCACCAGCCATGACGGCGTCGGCCCCGTCGAAGCACTGACCGCGGCCCTCGCCGACATCGGGTTGACGGTCGAGATCCTCGGTTTCCACCAGACGAGCACCGGCGCCGGGGACGACAGCACGGCGATGACGCTCGTCGAGTATCGCAACTATCAGCAGGCCGGATGGGCCGCGGGGACGGACCGATCCGTCCTCACCGCCTCCCTCACCGCTGTCATGAATGCGGCGACGGCCGGGGCCGGGACGCTCGGTTCTCGACGGCCCCGCCGGTCACCGGATTCGGTAATCCAGTAGGCCGGACCAGAATTCGTCGGGTATCTCCTCACCGGCGCGCAGCACCTGGGCGAGACCGGCGGCCATGAGCACGCCGAGCAGCCCGAGCCACAGCCCGGACACCGAGATCGTGACCCAGGCGATCACGACAGCGACGGGCCATGGGTCGAGCATCAACAGGATCGGCGCGAAGAAGAAACCCGCCCCGATGAACCACGACGACAGGGCACGGTCGCACCGCATCACCGCCGTGAGCCAACGCGGACTCGACGTCGTGGGTGCACCGTGCGCACTGGGCCGCGTGCCCGTGATGGTCGGGTGGATGGTCATCGGACACCTCCTCTGGAAATCGTCGTGCTTCCAGATTCGGCCCCAGGCCTCCGAGAAGCCACTACCTCGCAGGTAGTCGCGACCAGGCCACCGGGCCGCACGCCGGGGCGGCGCGATCACCTCGTCGGGGTCACCCCCGTGACGACGTCACGCCGGCGTCCGCCGCTCCTCGCTCGGTTGTGTAAGGGGAAACCCGATGGCCTGGAGGCGATTCAGAGCGTGGGTGCGCGCTCGGTGCTGATATCCGGGTGGCGGGACGTAGACGCCCGCCCAGATGCCGGTGAGGTGGGTCGGATCGTCGAGTGCGAGTCGTGCACAACCGGGACGGATGGGACAGCGGACGCACCCGTCCAGCGCGTGCCGGTTGGCCAGGCTCCGAGGGCCGGTGCCCTGTTCGGGAAACCACGCGTCGGGGTTCGAGGTGCACGTGGGTTGCATGTCAGGCATCCCGCCGGCGTCCGCGCATGATAGTCGGCCCAGTCGCCGCGTCTGCTCTACCGACAACGACGACAACCGTCACCCTTCGACGCCGATGGCCCACTGATCCCTCCGATCAAACTGAGAACGAATGTTGTCAGACTCTGGTCGAAGGCGCAATAGTGCTCTCCATCTGGCTGTCGCGCAGGGGCGAGGCACCTGCGAGGCGATTGGACGGGGGCATCGTGCCCGGGGGTCCGCGCTAGAACACGGACTCAACGGGGACGGCGCCCGGCTGGGTTCTCAACCAGGCACCTGGGCCGGACCGCTTGCGTGCAGCGGAGCCGGCTTGCCGACCGCGGTACCCGGCGCAGTCGGGGCCGAAACGAACAGTACGTACCCCTGGCTCACTCGCGCCCCCATCGTCGACCCTGCGGTGCGTTTGAGTTGCGTAGCACTCCATTACAGAACCGTCACGCCGCGGAAACACGACACTTGTTTCATAACAGGGGACAAAGTCCACTGAGGGGAGTCTCCCGCGGCGCGGGTGGCCACTACGCCCTGTGAAACATGTGAAGGAGCATCGTGACAATCGAGAGTGCCAAGGCGTTGGAGTTCCGCGTGACCAGCGGCGGACACGAAGACCTGCCGAAGATGCCGGAAGCCGAGTACCCCGGAACCGAGGGATTCATCGGCGACGTCTACGAGAATCCGGACGGAAGTCCCATGTGCAGCGGCTATTTCGAGCTGCGCCACACCGACGAGCCGCTGTACTACGAATACGAGTACGACGAGATGAAGGTCGTTCTCGAAGGTGAGTTCCTCCTCGAGAACAAGGAGACCGGCCAGAAGACGGTCGCCAAGGCCAAGGACGCGATCTTCTTCCCGAAGGGTTCGAAGATCTACTTCAGCACCCCCGCCTATGCGCTCGCCTTCTACACCGGGCTGCGCGACGCCACCCTCCTCTGAGCCGCGGCCATGTCGCAGATCGCCTTCTCCAGCGTGCCGGCGTGGGCACGCCCCGGTGGTCCGATCGAGGCGACGTCGCCGGTGCCGACCGGCAGTTCCTACGTGCTGGTCGGTGTCGGAGACGTCGCCGAGACCCTTGCGCGTTGGGAGTCCGCACTGCCACCGCAAGTCACGACCCGGATCCACGGTGACACCGACACCGCCGCCGCCCAACTGGGCAGTGCGCTGACCGAAGCCGTTGTCGGCGTCCGGGTCTGGATCGCAGCCGATGCGGGATCGGCGTTGACCCTGCGCGCGGTGGCGCTCGGTGCCGGCCTCGAGGACGACGAGATCACCGTCGTTCCCGCGGCGTCCGCAGCGGAGGTCACCGTCGAGGTCTTCTGTGCGCACTGCCGCTCGGTCACGCGTACGGCGGCGGCGATCGACGATGTCGTCGCCTGCGCCGGATGTCGTCGCGATCTCCTCGTGTACCACCACGTCTCGCGCCGGACCGGTCACTACCTGGGATTCATGATCGACGCGGAGACCGCCCAATCGCCCTGTCCAGCAAACGAACCACACGAGGAACCCGTCTCATGATCAGCGGAGTGGCCGAGATGAGCCCGTCCGAGCCCGTCCTGCGTCGTGCATCTGCCGCGACGACGCTGGAACTCGTCGTGACCGCTGTCGACGCGCCCTCTCGGGACATCCGGACGATCACCCTCGCCGACCCGAGCGGACGCGCCCTGCCCGCCTACGTACCCGGCAGCCACCTGGTCGTGCACGCGGGCGCTTCCACCAACGCCTACAGCCTCACCGGTGATGGCGCGCACCCGTCGCAGTACTCGATCTCGGTTCTGCGGCTCCCCGGGGGCAAGGGCGGATCACGGTGGCTCCACGACGAACTCGAGGTCGGCGCAACGGTGACGGTGGGACTGCCGCGCAGCGCGTTCGCGCCGATCGCCCGGGCGCGCAAGCACCTGTTGATAGCCGGTGGGATCGGCATCACCCCGATGGTGTCGCACCTTCGGGCGGCGGTCAGGTGGCGTCGCGATGTGCAGCTGCTCTACGTCTTTCGCGACTCGTCGGCCGCGCATCTCGACGACGTCACCCGTCTGGCCGGTCGTCGTGCCGAATTGTTCACCGACCGTGCGTCGTTCACTGATCGTCTCGGGCAGGCACTGCGAGCCCAACCCGTCGGGACCCACCTGTACGTGTGCGGACCGTCGTCGATGATCGACGCGGTCGTCGGTGCCGCCGTCGACGCGGGCTGGCCGGAATCGCGCGTCCACTTCGAGCGGTTCGGTGTCGACGCCCTCGATCCCGGCGACCCGTTCCGCGTGGAGCTGACCGCTTCGGGACGCACGGTCGACGTGCCGGCGGGGACCAGCATGTTGGAGGCACTCGAGGACGAGGGCATCGCAGTGCCGAATCTCTGCCGGCAGGGGGTGTGCGGAGAATGCCGCATCCCGCTCGCCGGCGGTAGCCCGGTCCATCGCGACCTGTATCTCAGCACCGAGGAGAAAGACGCGGGGGACGCCATCATGCCGTGCGTCTCGCGTGCCACTGCCGCAGGCACTTTGGAGGTTCCACTGTGACGACCACATTCGAACCGACGGCCGGAACAGGTGTGCCGTCCGCGGATGATCTCCTCGCGGGCTTTCCGTTCCCGTTCCCCGAAGACCGTTACCGATACAGCACGAACGTCGAGCCGGCACGGACGACGGTGACCACCGCGGCCGGCCGGTGGGGCGCAGCGGTGGTCGACATCGACTCGGAGTACCGCGCCGAACTCGACCGGCGCGCGATGATCCTGGCCGCCGATCCCACCCGCCACGCGGTGCTGCCGCACATGGTGCCGGCCGCGTGGGACGCGATGTTGACGCTGATGCGGGAACTCGACGCCACCCACCCCGATCAGATGCAGCTCCGGACAACAGGAACCGACACCTGGTCATGGCGGAACGAGATCCTGGGGATCGAGCAGCACTTCCGCTACGGCGATCCCGCGTCTCTGCCCGAGGAACCGTTGCGGTACATCACCTCTCAGGTTCAGGAGGACATCGCGCTCCTCGATCAGCGCAACGACCAGCTGTATGTCGACGCCGGGGTGGTGACCTTCGCCGCCGACTGGAGCTTCGGGTTCGACGTCGGGATGAGCTTCCTCGAGATCCACGGACCGGTGCCACGCATCCGGAAGGAAGGCGTGATCACCCGCGCGCACGAGTTCCTCAAGCGCTTGCAACCCCATCAGCCGTACCGGCGGACCAACTGGACCCTGACCATCGACCGCCGCCTCGACGTCTCGACCGAGATCTACCACGAGTGGGGACCCGACCGGGAGGCCATTCAGCGGGTGCCCGACGACGAGTTCGGCAGGCGGGTGCATCTGCGCGTGGAGGTGCAACACCTCATCCGCCTGCCGGACTCGGGTGCGGTGATGTTCCTGATCCGGACCTACATGCTGCCGCTCGACCAACTCGCGACGGTCGAACCCTGGCGGCGCCGCGCCGCCGACGTCCTGTCCGAATTGCCGGCCGACATGGCCGATTACAAGGGCATCATCAAGTTCCGGGAGCGGGCGGCGGAGTGGTTGCGCGCATGGACTCCCGCATCGACCGCGACCGCCGGGCCGGGGATGCCGGTCTGGCCCACGAGGCCGCCGGCCGTCGACACCACCGGATCGGCGTTTGTCGTCGTGGCGATCGGAGACGACGCCGACGTCGCGCACGTGTCCCGGGGCTGGGTGGGTGAGGCCGAGGCGATCGGCGCGACGCGTCTGCTGGTCCTCGACGCACTCGTCGACGCAGCGGACCGGTCGGCGCTGCGGTCGGCTCTCGACGAGTGCCGCACCGGCACCCGCATCCTGGTGACCGGGGGACAGTACGACGTGATGACCGCACTCGCGATGGCCCGGGCCGCCGGCGCGGTGGCGGCCGAACTGTCGTCGTATGTCACGCACACGCGCGATCTGCCACTGTACTGTGCACACTGCCGCGACACCTTTCGGGTCGTCGCCGCTGCCGGCGGTACCGTCGTGTGCCCCGGTTGCGCACGGGATCTCGGAGTGCACGAGCATCATTCGCCCGTACTGGGTAGTTTTCTGGGCTCCGCGTCGGGCGGCGAGGCATGACCGCGGCCACTGTCGGGGTGGCGTATCCGGCTCACCTCCACCCCGCATACGCCACCGGTCCGAGACCGATGCGCGTCCTCTCGGTGCGACGACTCACCCATGAGGTGACCCACTTCCGGTTCGGACCCCTCGATGCCGATGCGCCGGCTCTGACCGCGTATCAGCCGGGCAGCCACCTGATCATCTCCGCGGGCGGACAACGCAACGCCTACTCGCTCGTCGACGACGGGATGTACCCGACCAGCTATGGCATCTCGGTGCTGCGACGTGGTGCGGGCGGTGGTTCGGATTGGTTGCACGACAACCTCGTCGTCGATGCCGTCATCGAGATCGAGGGTCCGCGTTCGATGTTCCCGCCGGTGCTCGATCAGCGCGGCGCCCTGCTGGTGGCCGGTGGCATCGGCGTGACGCCGGTGCTGTCCCATGCCCGAGCTCTGGCCCGGGACGGGCGTCGCGTCGACATCGTCTACTCGTATCGCCCGGGGTGCGATGCGCATGCCGACGACCTGCGCGCGCTCGCGGAGCAACCCTCCGTGACTCTGCACGAGGTGTCCGGGGCCGCGGCGACCGCCGCGCTGCTCGCCGAGCGGCTTCGTGCCCAGCCGCTCGGCACACACGCCTACGCCTGCGGCCCGGCGTCGATGCTGACGGCGTATACGGAACTCGCCGAGGCGGCCGGCTGGCCGAGCACACGTGTTCATCTCGAGCGCTTCAGTGCACCCGAGCAGGATCCCGGTGACCCGTTCACCGTCACCCTGGCGTCCACCGGGGTCCGGATCGACGTACCGCCCGGGGTGTCGCTGCTGCAGCGACTTCTCGACAACGGTGCGCCGGTGTCCAACCTGTGCCGTCAGGGGGTGTGCGGCGAGTGTCGAATCCCGGTGCGCGGCGGGCGTATCGAGCACCGTGACTTCGTGTTGACCGACGACGAGAAGGCCACCGGCGACGCAATGCTGTGCTGCGTGTCGCGTGGCGTGGAGATCGAGGTGGACCTGTGAGCATCGATTCGTTCTCGACCCGGCGCCGGGAGCGAAGCGAGCGGGCCGAATGTGACCGGCGGGTCGACCATCTGGCTAACCTGCCCTGGCCGTTCCCGGACGAACTGGAGGAGTTCTCCTACAGCGTCAACGTGGAGCCGGCACGCATCCCGCGCCCCACCCGCGCCGGGGAATGGGGGCGGCACCTCGTCGACCTCGGCGGTGTCGAGTACCCGGCGATCATGGCCGAGCGACGCCGAATCCTCGACGCCGATCCGACGCGTGTCCGGGTGCGTCCGGGCATGGAACTCGCGTGCTGGGACCTTCTCCTGTACTACCTCCGGGATCTCGGCCACGCCTATCCCGCGAACATGCGGCTCACCGAGTACGGTGACGGCCGATTCCATTGGCGCAACGACCTTCTCGGGACAGACCAGGGATTCGTCCTCGGCGACCCGGCCACCCTGCCGTGGGGCCCGATGGAGTTCCTCGCCCGCGAGGTACCCGACGACCTGCTGCTCGTCACCGAGCGCGACGGACACCTGTACTTCGACGCCGGCGTGGTGACCTTCGCCGCCGCGTGGTCGGTGTCGTTCGACGTCGGCATGGACATGTACGAGATCCACGCTCCCGTTCCCCGCATGCTCCGCGAGGGCATCGTCGCCCGCGCCGAGCAGTTCCTGCGCAGGCTACCCGCAGACCAGGTGTACCGCAGGGTGAACTGGACGCTGTCGGCGTCGGACTCGCACAAGCTCGACGTCAGTCTCGAGGAGTTGCCGGAGTGGGCGGCCGACGTCGCGGGCATGATCGCCGACGGCGATTTCGGCCGCGCGCGACTGCGCATCGAGCTCGAACACTTCGTCCGGTTGCCGATGTCGGGTGCGGTGACGTTCAATATCCGGACATTCATGGCCTCGCTCGAGGACGTGAAGCGCATACCCGAGTGGGCCGGTCAGTTGGCGACCGTCATCGAGACGCTCGGCGAGGACATCGCCGCCTACAAGGGTTTTCTCGACTATCGCGACAACGTCGTCGCATATCTCCGCGGTCAAAGTCGCCCGTGAGCCCTGGTCCCGTAACACCCGACGTCTCGTAGAGTCCCAGAACCGAAAGATCGCTCATGGAACCCATACTCGCCGCCAATGCCGACCTGGCATGGATGCTGGCGGCCTTCGTCTTCGTCCTGCTGATGTTCCCGGGCCTGGCCTTCTTCTACGGGGGCATGGTCGGATCGAAGAACGTCCTCAACATCATGACGATGGTCATGTCCACCCTGGCGATCACGGCGGTCCTCTACGTCGTGATCGGGCACGGCCTGGTGTCCGGTCCGTCGGTGGGCGGGTGGGGCCTCATCGGCAACCCGACCGACTACATCGGCCTGACCAACTGGCTCACCGACGACGCCTCCGGTGCCACTCAGACCCTCTACTTCGCAGCCTGGTTCATCCTGTTCGCAGCCATCACGATCGCCATCGTGGCCAGCGGTGCGGCCGGTCGGATGAAGTTCTCGGCGTGGCTCGTCTTCGCCCCGATCTGGCTCGTCGTGGTGTACTTCCCGGTCGCGCACTGGGTCTTCGCGGCCGACGTCGACGACAACTACAGCGGCGGGTTCCTGCTGAACGACCTCGAGATCGTCGACTACGCGGGCGGAACCGCGGTGCACATGAACGCCGGTGTCGCGGCCCTCGCCCTGGCAGTGGTGCTCGGTGCGCGCAAGCGCCGGATGGAACGTCCGCACAATGTGCCGATGACCATCATGGGCGGCGGCATCTTGTTCTTCGGGTGGTTCGGGTTCAACGGCAGTTGCGCGCTCGGTGCCAATTTCCTCGCGCAGGCCGTCATCCTGAACACGCTGCTGGCCGGCTCGGCGGGAATGATCGGCTTCGCGATCATCGAGAGGTGGCGCGAGGGACACGTCACCTCCCTCGGCATGATCACCGGTACCGTCGCCGGCCTCGTCGGCATCACCCCTGCGGCCAGCAGCATGGCCCCGCTCGGTGCACTGCTCGTCGGCATCTTCGCCGCTGCGGTCGTGGCGTTCCTGCTCAGCTTCAAGAGCAAGATCAAGATCGACGAGACGCTCGACGCCTTCGCGGTGCACGGCATCGGCGGCATCGTCGGAACCATCTGCATCGTGCTGTTCGCCACCGAGGCCGCGCCGGCGGGTGTGCAGGGCATCCTGTTCGGCGGACCGGTCGACATCGTCTGGCGCGAACTCGCGGGCATCGTGATCACCTGCACGTACTCGTTCGTGATGACCTGGCTGATCGCCAAGGGGCTCGACAAGCTCATCGGCATGCGCGTCGACGAGGAGACCGAGATGGTCGGCCTCGACACCGCGGTCCACGCGGAGACGGCGTACGAGATTCCCGCCGCCTCGGTCGGTCACGCCGGCGGACTCGCGACCATGTCGCCCGCTCGCGCCGCGGACAAGGTGGAGGAGGCGATGCCGCCGTCGGCTCCGGCCTCGGCGCCGCCGGCCGGGGTCTGATCGACGCCGGTCGTCGTTCTCGACCCGACCACTCGGGGGCCCGCCGTTCGACGGTGGGCCCCCGAGTCGTCTGCGTTGTCCGACGCCGTAATCGTGCGGGCAAACCGACACCGACCGCTCACTAAGTCGAAACAGGGCCGAAACATCCCGCATGTCTACTAATAGTAGACAAAGGTTCACAAGAGTGGACAGACGCAACCGCAGCCCCTAGAGTCGACCCCCGGAGCACATGATGACGACCACCGAGACGACGACCGGCGACCTCGCCGATCTCTGCGCCACGCACGGCACGAAGTTCATCCTCGCGATGTTCGTCGACCTCCGCGGCAAACCCTGCGCCAAACTGGTGCCGGTGGAGGCGGTCGACGAACTGGCCTCCGACGGTGTGGGTTTCGCCGGTTACGCCGTCGGCGCGATCGGGCAGGAACCGAAGGACCCCGATCTCATCGCGATCCCGGACGTCCGGTCGTTCCTCCCCATCCCGTTCATCAAAGAGGGGCTCGCGGTCGTCCAGTGTGACCCGCACGTCGAGGGCAAGCCGTGGCCCTTCGCGCCGAGAAACATCCTCAAGGCGCTCATCGCGCAGACCGCGGACGCCGGCTTCGAACCGTGGGTCGGGGCGGAGGTCGAGTACTTCCTGCTCAAGCGGGCCGCGGATGGTTCGCTGATGACCGCCGACGCCGCCGACGACTCCGATCAGCCGTGTTACGACGTGCGCGGACTCACCCGGATGTACGACCATCTCACGACTGTCTCCACCGCGATGAACCAGCTCGGCTGGAGGAACTACGCCAACGATCACGAGGACGGCAACGGCCAGTTCGAGCAGAACTTCGCCTACTCCGATGCGCTGACGACCGCCGATCGTGTCGTCACCCTCCGCTACCTGCTCTCCGCCCTGGCCGCGGAGAAGGGCATGATCGCCACCTTCATGCCGAAGCCCTTCGCCGAGCGCACCGGATCGGGATTGCACTTCCACCTGTCCCTGACGCAGGCGGGTGACGCGGTGTTCCCCCAGGTCACCGACGACGAGCGCGGCCTCGGATTGTCGGAGACCGCCTACGGGTTCATCGGCGGAATCCTGGAGCACGCACCCGCGCTCCAGGCCGTCATCGCGCCGACGGTCAACTCCTACAAGCGCACCGGCGCGACCGCGACCCGCTCCGGTGCGTCCTGGGCTCCCCGGCGGGCCACCTACGGTGGCAACGATCGCACCCATTACATCCGAGTGCCCGACGACCAGCGGGTCGAGCTCCGGGGAGGCGACGGATCGGCGAATCCCTATCTGGCCGCCGCCGCGCTGCTGGGGGCCGGACTCGACGGCATCAAGCGAAGTCTGGACCCCGGTGCGGTCGGGAACTGTCCCGGGCACATCGCCGAACTCCCGCTCACCCTCCTGCACGCCGTGGAGGCGCTGGAGGCCGACGCAGTGGTCACCGGAACACTCGACGCCGCACTGCCCGAGGACTGGCCGGCCGATCAGCAGCGGGTCTCCGCGTACTTCGCCGGGTTGAAGCGCGACGAGTTCTTCGACTGGCACGCGGCGGTCACGCCGTGGGAGGTCGACAAGTACCTGACGGCGTTCTGACTGTCCACCTCGACCGATTCATCTCTCAGACAGCATCATCCACCCCTCGACGTAAAGGATCTGACCATGTGCGGAATCGTCGGGCTGCATCTGCGCAACCCGGACCTCCACCCCCGGCTCGGCGAGATGCTCGCCGAGATGCTCGGCGAGATGCAGGACCGCGGTGCGGATTCGGCAGGAATCGCCGTCTACGGCAACCCCGCGTGGGCGCCGCCGGGTCACGGCTGCATCTCCCTGCTCGAACTGGACGCGGTGCCCGACGAGGTGTCCGCGATCTTGAGCGCGGCCCTCGGCGTGCCCGTCGCGGCACAGTCGATCGACATCACTCTCGTGGCCTCCGCCCCGGTGACGTCCGACGAACTGCTGGCCGCCGCCCGAGCGGCCTACCCGCACGCACTCGTCGCGGGCTTCGGGTCGGATCTCACCGTCCTCAAGGGAGTCGGTGCGCCCCGCGACCTGACCGAATCATGGGGGCTCGCAGCAGTATCGGGATGGCAGGGCGTCGGCCACACGCGGATGGCGACCGAGTCCGCAGTGACCTCGTCCGGTGCGCACCCGTTCGCGGTCGGTCCCGAACAGTGCCTCGTCCACAACGGATCGTTTGCCAACCACGCGACCATCCGTCGCGAGCTCCGCGCTGCGGGAGTGGAATTCGACAGTGAGAACGACACCGAGGTGGGTGCTCGCTTCGTCGCACATCAGCTGGCGGCGGGCAAGGATGTGGAGACCGCGCTGAAAGAGGTGTGCGCGAACTTCGACGGCTTCTACACCCTGCTCGTGTCCAACCGGGATTCGTTCGCTGTGGTCCGTGACGCGATCGCGTGCAAACCGGCCGTCATCGCCGAGACCGACGATTGGGTGGCGATGGCAAGTGAGTACCGAGCGCTGGCCAAACTGCCCGGTGTGGAGAACGCCCGCATCTGGGAACCCGAGCCGGAGGTCGTCTACGCATGGACACGATGACCGCCGACATGGCCTCGACAACCTCCGTACCCGCCTCCACCGACACGGCGAAAGCTGAGACGATGAGTACCAACCACACCTTCGACCTCGCGAGCACCGCACTGCGCGAGGTCAACTCGACGCTCCACGGCGACATCTCGGGTGAGATCGTCATCGACAACCCGGCCGGCGCACACAGCGTCGCCGCCGGGGTCAACCTCCCCCTGAAGATCACGATCAACGGCCACGTCGGCTATTACGCGGCCGGCATGAACCAGCAGGCCGAGGTCACGATCAACGGCAACGCCGGTACCGGTGTCGCCGAGAACATGATGAGCGGCAGCGTCATCGTGAAGGGCAACGCCTCGCAGTCGGCCGGTGCCACTGCACACGGTGGGCTCCTCGTCGTCGAGGGTGACGCCGCGGCGCGCTGCGGGATCTCGATGAAGGGCGTCGACATCGTCGTGGGCGGAAACGTCGGGCACAACAGCGCTTTCATGGCACAGGCAGGCCGCCTGGTCGTTCGCGGGGACGCGGGCGACGGACTCGGCGACTCGATCTACGAGACCCGCATCTACGTGCGCGGCGAGGTCGCCTCGCTCGGCGCCGACTGCATCGCCAAACCAATGCGCGCCGAACACCTCGACGAGCTGACCGGCTTGCTCAAGGCCGCCGGCTTCGGCGACGACGACCCCCGCGACTACACCCGCTACGGCTCCGCCCGCGAGCTCTACCACTTCAAGATCGACAACACCTCCGCCTACTGAGCCGGAGTGGTAGGCCGCAAGGAGCGCTTGCGACTTGACCATTTGCTCCCTGAGGTGCGAGGAGCGAAGCGCCCCAACTGCTCCCTGAGGTGCGAGGAGCGCTAGCGACCCCGGCCTTCTGCTCCCTGAGGTGCGAGGAGCGCTAGCGACGAGCCACGAAGGGCCGCGACGTCGCACGACCACACGACGAAAGAGAACCACCATGACCAACAACCTGAGCACCGAACAGCGCGGCCTGCGCGAGTCGGCCACGTTCGATCGCACCACCATCGCCGCGATCCAGCGTGCCGCCGAGACCGGCATCTACGACATCCGCGGCTGGGGCGCCAAGCGCAAGCTGCCGCATTTCGACGACCTGCTGTTCCTCGGCGCCTCGATGTCCCGTTACCCGCTAGAGGGCTATCGTGAACGCTGCGACACCGACGTCGTCCTCGGCAGCCGAAATGCCAAGTACCCGTTGCATCTATCCACTCCGGTGACGATCGCCGGGATGAGCTTCGGTGCGCTGTCGGCCGGGGCGAAAGAAGCGCTGGGGCGCGGGGCCTCGGAGGTCGGTACCTCAACTACCACCGGTGACGGCGGGATGACGCCGGAGGAGCGCGGGCAGTCCAAGAACCTGGTTTACCAATACCTTCCGTCGAGGTACGGGATGAACCCCGACGACCTGCGCAAAGCCGATGCGATCGAGATCGTGCTCGGCCAGGGCGCCAAGCCCGGTGGCGGCGGAATGCTGCTGGGACAGAAGATCTCCGAGCGCGTCGCCGGGATGCGCACCCTACCACAGGGTATCGACCAGCGCAGCGCCTGCCGTCACCCCGACTGGACCGGTCCCGACGACCTCGCGATCAAGATCAACGAACTGCGCGAGATCACCGACTGGGAGAAGCCCATCTATGTGAAGGTCGGTGCCACCCGCACCTACTACGACGTGAAGCTCGCCGTACATTCCGGCGCCGACGTCGTCGTGGTCGACGGCATGCAGGGTGGGACGGCGGCGACCCAGGACGTCTTCATCGAACATGTCGGGATACCGACCCTCGCCGCAATCCCGCAGGCTGTGCAGGCATTGCAGGAGTTGGGTGTTCATCGCGAGGTCCAACTCGTCGTGTCGGGCGGCATCCGCAACGGCGCCGACGTCGCGAAGGCGATGGCCCTCGGTGCCGACGCCGTCGCCATCGGCACCGCAGCGCTGATCGCGTTGGGCGACAACGATCCCCGATACTCCGCGGAGTACGAGGCGCTGGGATCGGCCGCCGGCTTCTACGACGATTTCCAGGACGGGCGTGATCCCGCGGGCATCAGCACGCAGGACCCGGAACTGTCGGCGCGTTTCGACCCAGTCCTCGGCGGAAAGCGACTGGCGAACTTCTTGCGCGTGATGACGATGGAGGCCCAGACGATCGCCCGTGCGTGCGGCAAGGCGCACCTGCAGCACCTGGAACCGGAAGACCTCGTCGCCATCTCGATCGAGGCGTCGGCGATGGCCCGCGTTCCGCTCGCCGGGACGAACTGGATTCCGGGGGCCGGCCTGTGAGCACTGAGACCGCCTCGGTCGTCATCGTCGGTGGCGGCCTCGAGGGCGTGGCGGCCGCCTGGGCGTTGGGACAACGCGGCATCACCGATGTGATCGTCTGTGAGCGGGACACCGTCGGTGGCGGGATGACCGGCAAGTCGTCGGGTATCGTCCGCTGCCACTACGGTGTCGGCTCGTTGGCTGCCATGGCCGCCTACGGTCTCGAGGTGTTCGAGAAGGCCGAGGAGATCTTCAGTGCCGACATCGGATTCCGTCAGACCGGTTACGTCGTCGGCGTTGGGGAGCCCAACGTCGAGAGCATGCGCGCGAGCCTCGCCGCGCAGCGTGCGGTGGGTGTACAGACCGAGGAGATCGACGCCGCCGATGTGGCCGCGATGTGGCCGACCGCCGACCTCGACCCGTTCGCGGCCTTCGGCTGGGAGGAGCGTGGCGGGTACGGCGACGCTTATCAGACCGCGCAGGCCTTCGCGGCGTCGGCGCGGGCAACAGGAATCCGAATTCGTCAGGGCACCAACGTCACCGGCCTGGTCGTCGACTCCGACCGGGTGACGGGCGTTCGCCTCGCGGACGGTTCGACGATCTCCGCGGACACCGTGGTGGTCGCCACCGGCGTGTGGACGAAGCCGTTCCTCGCCCCCTTCGGCATCGACGTCCCGATCGAGGTGCACCGCGAGCAGATCGTGATGATTCATCCGGGGGATGATCTCGGAGACGTCCCGGTGTTCTCCGATCTGGTGTCGTTGCAGTATGTCCGCCCGGACGTCCGTGGCGAGATCCTGTTCGGCAACAGCGATCTGGCGGCTCTCGACATCGCGGATCCGGACGGCTACCGCAATCGCGCTGATTCGGACTTCATCGACCTGACCGTCGAGAAGGTCGGCACGCGATTCCCCGGCTTCAGCGATCCGGCGATCACCACGAGCTATGCCGGCTGTTACGACGTGACGCCCGATTGGAACCCGATCATCTCGCGCGGGCCGCTCGACGGCCTCGTGCTGGCCGCCGGCTTCAGCGGGCACGGGTTCAAGATCTCGCCCGCGGTGGGACGGTTGATCGCCGACCTCGTCGTCGACGGTCGCAGCTCCGACCCTAGGGTGCCGGAGACGGACTTCCGCTTCTCACGGTTCGACGACGGCGACCTGCTGAAGACGCGCTTCCCCTACGTGGGGGCGGGGGAGATGCGCTGACCGCATGTGTCAACTGTCAGGAAACGTTGTTTCTCTCTATGCTGGCAGCGTGACCGACGACCCTTTGATCCGGAATCAGTCTGGAATCGCACGGGAACGCCCCGTCGACCAGTCGGTCGAGGAGCTGGAGCTCGAGACGGCGATCGCGCACAACGTGCGGCGCCTGCGACGTCAGCAGGGACTGTCGGTGGGAGACATGGCCACTCGCGTCGGCATCTCCAAGGCGATGCTGTCGAAGATCGAGAACGCCCAGACCTCGTGCAGTCTCAGCACGCTCGCCCGCCTGGCCAACGGCTTCGACGTGTCGGTCACCTCGCTGTTCCGCGGCGCCGAGATGGAGCGGTCGGCGGTGTTCGTCAAAGCGGGCGAGGGCTCGGAGATCGTGCGCGAGGGGTCCCGGGAGGGTCACGAGTACGAGCTGCTCGGATCGCTGCGCGGTGAGCACAAACGCCTGGAATGTCTGCTCGTCACACTGACGGAGAAGTCGGTGACCCAGCCGTTGTTCCAGCACGCGGGAACAGAGTTCCTGTACGTCCTCGAGGGCGTGATGGACTACGCCCACAGTCGCTCGGTGTACCGGATGCATCCAGGCGACTCGCTACAGCTCGACGGCGAGGGCGCGCATGGACCCGTCGAACTCATCGAGCTGCCGGTGCGCTTCCTGTCGGTGATCGCGTTCCCGGATTCGGCCGTGTGACAGCCCGATTCAGGTTCGCGAGCGGCTGAGGTCGAAGTCGTAGCGCGAGGTCGGCATCACGTCGAGGTGACGGTCCGCGCCGAAGCGGGACACGCTCTCGAGCATCAGGGTCATCCGACGCTCGAGTTCCTGCTGATCACCGCCGCTTCCGTAGAACGCGTGGATGTCGCTGACCGCCGCCATCGGGAACAGTTCCTCGACGATGGCCGCGACCGGCGGGGTGTCCTCGGTCAACGGTCGTTCGACGATGTTCTGGACGTAACCGAACGTGGCCTGGGTGTTGATGGCGACCTGGGTGTGGTCGTCCAACCAGCGGCGCAACCACTCGGCGTGGTCGAGTTCGTCGGGGCGACGCAGGAATGCGACGTTGGACAGCGCGTCGATCCGCGTCCCGTCGGCGGGAAGGTCCGGATCCAGCGGTGCCCGCGCGGTGACCTCCCAGGCGGCGATCGGACCGTCGATCGCGGCATCGACGGCGGCCAGGACGGGTCCGGGGCCGCGCGCCCAGAAGGACAGCACCGCGACGATGGGCGGGTCGAGCTCGTCGATGCGCATGGCCCCGGAGACCGCGTCGTCGCTGAGGTTGACCTGCACGCGCGTTGCCCCCGCTGCCGCACAGCGCTCGACGAGATCGTCGGCAGCGGTGCGGCTGGTCCCGTCGCCCCGGATGGCCACGATCACCTTGGAATCCGTCACCCCGCGGACGGTACCCGCTGCGGTCACACGGGGGACGAAATTCGGGTGCGCCGGGGTCGGTGACGCGGTCCGGTCACACGGAGCGAGCCTCGGCCAGACGGGTCTGCGCGATCCGGTCGGCAGCACGGCCGGGGGCGATGGACTCCGCGGCTGCGCGTTCGAAGATCCCGGTCACCGTTCCGTAGATGGTCGCCACTCGACTGCGCACGACGTCGGGCTCGATACCCTCGCGTTCACCCGCGACCTGGATCAGTCCGCCCGCGTTCGCGACGAAATCAGGCACCCAGGTGATCCCGCGATCACGCAGCTGTTCGTCAACACCCGGCTCGAGGAGCTGGTTGTTCGCGGCCCCGCATACAACAGACGCGGTCATACGCTCCAGCGACAACGGATGCAGGGTTCCGCCGAGTGCACACGGTGCGTAAACATCCAGCGCCTCGCCCAGCAGGTCACCTGTTGTGGAGATCTCCGTGAACCGGTTCGCAACCGAGGCCAACGCGGTGTGGTTCACATCGGTGGCGACGACGCGCGCCCCGTCTGCCAGCAGCAACGAGATGAGTTCGGCGCCCACCTTTCCGACGCCCTCGACGCCGACGACACGGTCGGCCAGGCTCGGCGCCCCCCAGGCTGCGGCGGCCGCAGCCCGCATGCCCTGGTACACGCCGAAAGCGGTCATGGGCCCACTGTTCCCGGAGCCGCCCGCTGACGTCGATCGTCCGACGACATGCTCGGTGGTCTCACCGATGATGTCGAGGTCGTCGGTGCCGGTACCGACGTCACCCGCGGAGATGTACCGACCACCCAGGGTGTCGATGAAGCGGCCATACGCCCGCAGCAACTCCGGCGTCTTGTCCCGCGCCGGATCACCGATGATCACGGCCTTGCCACCGCCGAGATCGACGCCGGCAACCGCCGCCTTGTAGGTCATACCGCGGGAGAGCCGGAGAACGTCGGTGAGTGCTGCACCCTGGTCGGGGTAGGCATGGAACCGTGTGCCACCGAGCGCGGGACCCAGTGCGGTGGAATGGATACCGATGATCGCTCGGAGGCCGGTGGCTGCATCCTCGCAGAAGACCACCTGCTCATGGGGGAGTCCGGGGATGGCGTCGGCGCGGCCGAACACGGCGGCGTCGTGGGCATCGTGGCGGGTGTCGACAGTGACGGACAAGGTGATTCCTTCTTCGATGGAGTGGCTGTGCGTGTCAGCCATGGGCGTGAAGTGGCTGGCCGGCGAGTGCGAGATGCGCTTCGCCGAGTGCCTCGGACTGGGTCGGATGTGCGTGGATGAGCGCGGCCACATCCTCTGGGTGGGCATTCCAGTTGACGATCAACTGGGCCTGACCCACCAGTTCACTGATCCGGTCCCCGACCATGTGGATGCCCACGACCGGACCGCCCCCCTGCCGAGTGCCCTCGCGGATCAGCTTGATCCCACCCGCTGCGCCGAGGATCTGGCTCTTGCCGTTGCCGCCGAGGTCGTACTCGGCGGTGGTGACGTCGCCATACTTCGCGCGGGCCTGCGCCTCGGTGAGCCCGACCGACGCGATCTCGGGACTCGTGTAGGTGACGCGGGGAATCCCGGTCTCGTCACGGGGAGACGGTTGTCGACCGGCGATCTGCTCGGCGACGTACAAACCCTGTTGGAAACCGCGATGTGCGAGTTGGAGTCCCGCGACGACATCTCCGACGGCCCACACCCCGTCATGGTTGGTCCGCAGCTGATTGTCCACGACGACGTGGCCTCGGTCGAGTGCGATGCCCGCCTCGGCCACACCGCTGTCGGCCGTGCGGGGTTCGCGGCCCACTGCGACGAGAAGGAGGTCGGCCTCGATCTGCTCCCCGGAATCTGTGCTGATGGTGACGGTGCCTCCGGACTGTTGTGCGTCGAGGACCTTCGTGGACGTCCTGACGTCGATCCCCCGCTTGCGGAATGCGCGAGCGAGTTTCTTCGACGACCACTCGTCCTCGGACGCCACGAGTCGCGGCAATGCTTCGACGACCGTGACCTCGGTACCGAGCGAATCGAGTAGGCCGGCGAACTCCACGCCGATCACACCGCCGCCGAGAACCACTGCTCGTGAGGGCAACTCCGACAGTTCGAGGGCGTCGTCGCTGGTCATGATGCGGTCGCCGATCGGCAGGCCGGGAATGGTCCGGGGTTGCGAACCGGTCGCCAGGACCACAGCGCGTCGCGCTTCGATCAGTTCGCCGTCGACGTCGACGGTCCGGTTTCCCATGTATCGGCCGAGGCCCGAGATGACCTCGATGCCGTGATGCCGGACCAGACCCTGAAGTCCTTTGAACAGCTTGCCGACGACTCCGTTCTTGTACGAGTGGACCCGTTCCATGTCGACGCCGTCGAGTGATCCGAGCACACCGAATCGCGAACTGTCCCGGATGGTCTCGGCGACCTCGCCCGCGTGGACGAGTGCCTTGGTCGGAATGCAACCCCGGTGCAGACACGTGCCGCCGACCTTGTCGGACTCGATCAGTGTCACGGCGAGTCCAAGTTGCGCGGCACGGATCGCACAGGCATAACCGCCCGAGCCACCGCCCAGGACGACGACGTCAGGTGTGCGGGTCATGAAGGTTCTCCTGTCTGCGGTCTGCGCCCGGTCATCCGAGCGCGATCAGTTCGAGCGGATCCGACAGGATGCGCCCGATGTCGGCGAGGAAACGTGACCCCTGTTCGCCGTCGACGAGCCGGTGATCGAAGGACAAACTCAGGGTCGTGATCGAGCGAAGGGCGATCTCGCCGTGGTGTTCCCACGGTTGACGACGAATCGCTCCGACGCAGAGGATGGCCGCCTCTCCGGGATTGAGAATGGGTGTGCCGGAATCGACGCCGAACACCCCGACGTTGGTGATCGTGATCGTCCCGCCCGCCAGGTCGGCCGGCGGCGTCTTTCCCGACTTCGCCGTGGTGGTCAGTTCGACCAGCGCGCTCGCGAGTTCGTGGAGCGACATGCGCTCTGCGGCCTTGATGTTGGGCACCATCAGTCCGCGCGGCGTGGCGGCCGCGATGCCGAGGTTGACGTAGTGCTTGGTGACGATCTCCTGTGCGTCCTCGTCCCAGTACGAGTTGAGGCTGGGGTTCGCCCGCAGGGCGATGAGCAGAGCCTTGGAGATCAGTGCGAGCGGGGTCAGTCGGGTCTCGGCGAACCGGCGGTGAACGCGAAGACGTTCGAGTAGGTCGAGGGTCTCGGTGATGTCGATCGTCATGAACTCGGTGACGTGCGGCGCGGTGAACGCGGAAGTGACCATCGCGGCCGCGGTGTGTTTGCGTACCCCCTTGATCGGTGTCCGTGTCTCCTCGAGATGCCGTGTGGCCGGGGCGGATTCTGCGACGACGTCGGCAGCGACATGGGCGCCGTCGCCGGATGGGGCCGCGCGGTCGGACAGGTACCCGGTCACGTCGGCGCGGGTCACCTCTCCGTGCCGGCCGGTCGGCGTGACCGCGGTGAGGTCCACCCCGTTCTGCTTGGCCAGGAACCGAACCGGCGGCTTCGCCAGTGGACGTCGGCGGCCTTCGGAGACCGCAGGCGTGATGCCCAGGGTGACGGTGCCGTCGGCCGGTGCGTCGTCGACGCGCGGGGTGGTCCCGGTTCGACGCCGGCGACTCGTGCCCTCACCGGCGACTCCGTAGCCGACCAGGACGGGGACACGTTCCGTTTCCCCGTCGGAGGCGGCGGCCGCGGTCTCGGCCGGAACGTCAGATCGGTCGACGGGTCCCCCGCCGGTGTCGATGTCGATGATGGGCCGGCCGACGTCGATGGTGTCGCCTTCAGCGGCGTGCAGTGCGACGACGGTCCCGGCGTACGGGGAAGGCAGTTCCACGGAGGCCTTGGCAGTCTCGACCTCGGCGATCACCTGATTGAGTTCGACGGTGTCACCGACGGCCACCATCCAGGTGACCAAGTCGGCCTCGGTCAGTCCCTCACCGAGGTCGGGCAGATGAAAGGTGTTGACGGTGCTCATGTTCAGGTCCTCTCCGTCACGCGGCCGTAGATCTGTCGACCGCGTCGAGCATGCGGTCGACGTCGGGAAGGAAGTGTTCCTCCAGCTTGGCGGGCGGGTACGGGATGGCGAAACCGCCGACTCGCAGAACGGGGGCTTCGAGGTGGTAGAAGCATCGCTCGGTGACGCGGGCCGCGATCTCGGCGCCGATACCCAGGAAGACCGGCGCCTCGTGCGCCACGACCAGTCGTCCCGTCTTGCGGACCGAGTTCTCGATGGTGTCCATGTCGAGCGGCGACAGAGACCGCAGGTCGATCACCTCCACCGACGTACCCTCCTCCGCAGCGACTTTCGCGGCTTGACGAGCTGTGGTGACAAGGGGGCCGTAGGTCAGCAGCGTGATGTCGTCGCCTTCGACGACGGTCCGCGCCCGGTGCAGGGGGTAGGAGTCGACGGGCGCCTGCAGATCGACCTCGCCCTTCTCCCAGTAGCGCCGTTTCGGCTCGAAGAACAGAACCGGATCGTCGGAGGCGATTGCCTGCCGGATCATCAGATGTGCATCCGCGGAGGTGCTGCACGTGACCACACGCAGACCCGCGGTCTGGGCGAAGTAGCCCTCGGGGGATTCGGAGTGGTGCTCGATCGCCCCGATGCCGCCGCCGTAGGGGACCCGGATCGTCAACGGCATCCTCACGTTGCCGCTCGTCCGGTAGTGCAGTTTCGCCACCTGGGACACGATCTGGTCGAAAGCCGGGTAGATGAAGCCGTCGAACTGGATCTCGATGACCGGCCGATATCCGCGCATGGCGAGCCCGACGGCGGTACCGAGGATTCCGGACTCGGCGAGCGGGGTGTCGACCACACGATGCGGTCCGAAGTCCTTCTGGAGTCCGTCGGTGATGCGGAAGACCCCGCCGAGCGCCCCGATGTCCTCACCCATCAACAGGACTCGTGGGTCGTCTTCGAGGGCGCGCCGCAGACCGGCGTTGAGTGCTTTGCCCAGGGGGAGCGTGGTGGTGTCGGTCATCGTGTCGATCCTTCGAATCCGGCGAGGTAGGTCGCGAATTGTGCGCGTTCGTCGTCGATCAGCGGATGCGGGTCGGCATAGACGTGATCGAAGAGGGACATGGGTTCGGGCTCGACGGTTTCCAGGCAGCCCTTGCGCAGTGCGGCGGCGGTGGTGTCCGCTCGCTCCTGGATGCGGGCGAGAAATGCGTCGTCGACGAGCCCTTCCCGCTCGAGCAGAGTGCGCACCCGGTCGAGGGGATCCTTCTGTTTCCACTCGTCGTCCAAGGCGGCGTCGCGGTAGCGGGTGGGATCGTCGGAGGTGGTGTGCGGACCCATCCGGTAGGTGACTGCTTCGATCAGGCTGGGGCCGTTACCCTCTCGCGCGTTGGCGAGAGCCAGTCGCGTGGCTGCCAGCACGGCGAGCACGTCGTTGCCGTCGACGCGAATCGAGGGGATCCCGAACCCGCGGCCGCGCTCGGCGATCGACACGGCCGTCTGCAGAGACACCGGCTCGGAGATGGCCCACTGGTTGTTCTGGCAGAAGAACACCACCGGGGCCCGGAAGCTGGCGGCGAAGAGGAAGGCTTCGGAGATGTCGCCCTGACTGGTGGCCCCGTCGCCGAAGTAGGTGATCGTCGCGGCGGTGTCGCCGTCGAGCGCCGAGCCCATGGCGTACCCCGTCGCGTGGAGTGCCTGGCATCCGACGATGATCGCCGGGGTGGTCATCCGGTACTCGAGCGGATTCCATCCCGAGTGGGTCGAGCCGCGCCAGAACCGGAGCATGTGTGTGGGATCGACGTCGCGACAGTAGGCGACGCCGTGCTCGCGGTAGCTCGCGAAGACGAAGTCGGACGTGTCGAGTGCCCGTGCGGACCCCACCTGTGCGGCCTCCTGGCCGAGCAGCGGGGCCCACAGTCCCAGTTCCCCCTGGCGTTGTAGAGCTGTTGCCTCGGAGTCGATCCGGCGGACCACGACGAGATCTTCGTAGAGCCCTTGGAGGGCCTCGCCGTCGATGTCGGCGACTGCGGGCGACAGGTCGTCGTCCTCGACGCGGATCCCGTCCTCGGTGATGAGCTGGGCGGGGACGGCATGGAGTTCGAACACCATGGTTCCTCCTGAATGCTGTTGGTGCCATTGGGCAGAATGTTGATTCGACACAAACACCGAATCGCTGTATGCGCAACCGCCTTCCTCTTGGTTGCGCATTCTGCGCAGACGGAACGGGTATGTGGTGTGGCACACTGAGCGGTATGCCAGATCTCGATCGCACCGACGCCCGTCTACTCCTCGCGCTGTGTGAGACACCTCGAGCCACCGGCGTGGATCTCGCGTCCCGGTTGGACGTGTCGCGAAACACCGTGCAGTCAAGGCTCGATCGGTGGGATCGGGACGACGTGCTCGCGGGTTACGACCGGCGGGTCTCACCGCGCAGTCTCGGTCTGCCCTTGCTCGCCTTCGTGATCACCACGGTCGATCAGCGCCGACTCGCGGAGGTGACCGACAGCCTCGTGGGAATCCCGGAGATCGTCGAGGCGATCGGATTGTCCGGCCCCTCAGACCTTCTCATCCGGATCGTCGCCGCAGACACCGACGACCTGTACCGCGTCGCGGGGCTCATCCTCGACGTCGACGGCGTGGAGCGGACCAACGTGAGCCTCGCCATGCAGGAGCTCGTGCCCTATCGCACGCATCAGTTGCTGCGTCGGGCCGCGACGGGCGAGTCGCCGGTCAAAGGAGCCCGGTGACGCCACTACGAGCGTTTCACCGTGTCATCGGCCGGCGGCGTATCCGAGACCACCGCGGGGATTGGCGGCTCCACTGAGGATGCCGCTCAACGGATCTCGACCGACCATGGACAGACGGCCGAGCGACCACCCGGAGGACACGGCGACGTCGTGTCCTCGTTCGCGTAGACCGTCGAGCACGTCGGGATCCACGCGGTCCTCGATCACCAGGCCGCGCTCCGACCGCACCCGCGGCCAGAACGAACTGGTGATCGCGGTGGTGTGGAACATGGGCGCGTCGATCGCCTCCTGGGGCGTGTAGCCGCCGACAACGGTGCGCAGGAGATAGAGCAACTGCCACTGATCCTGTTGATCTCCCCCCGGCGTACCCAGCGCGGCCACGGGCGTGCCGGCACTCGCCAGCATCGTGGGACTGAGCGTGGTCCGCGGGCGGCGGCCGGGTGTCAACGCCGACGGCGAGGTCGGGTCCAGCCAGGTCATCTGCAGTCTCGTCCCGAGACAGAAGCCGAGACCGGGAATCGCCGGCGAGGATTGCAGCCACCCGCCGGACGGAGTCGCCGAGACGAAGTTACCCCAGCGGTCGACGACATCGACATGACATGTGTCACCACGTGTTTCGCCATTGCGAGACACGGTGGGCTCGCCGGTGCCGATGGTCGGGACACCTTGGGGTTCGGACACGGGAGGAATGAAGGGGCGACACCCGGGAACAGTGCCCGGGCGAAAGTCGCCGCTGGCCTCGTCGGCGATCAGGGTCGCCCGTTGAGCGCAGTAGTCCGGGGAGAGAAGGTACTCGACGGCGGTGTCCGGCAGGTCGCGGGCGTCTCCGTAATAGGCATCGCGATCGGCCATCGCCAACTTCATCGCTTCCGTGATGGTGTGGATGCCCTCGACGGTCGACGGATCGATGCTCCGGGACCGGCCGGCCGATTCCAGGATGCCCAACGCCTGGAGCAACACCGGTCCCGAAGACCAGAACCCCGCCTTGACCACCTCGACTCCGTGAAAGCTCCGGACGAGTGGTTCTTCGCGCGCGATGGTGAGCTCGGCGAAATCATGTTCCGTGATCACCCCGGCGTGATCCCGGCCGTCGGAGTGCCGGTGGGGTCGCGATGCGAACGCGACGATCGACCGCGCGATCGGCCCGCGCCAGAGTTCTCTGGCCCGTCGAATGCCCTCGGTCCGCGACGTCGAGGACGAGGCGACCGCGAGTTCGTCGAGGAGTGACGCGTATGAGGGGTTCCGGATGAGATCACCCTCGCTCGGTATGCGGTCGGCGAGCCATACCTCGGCCGAGGTGGGCCAGTGCTCGCGGAAGTGTGGGGCCATCGTCTCGATGACTCCGGCGAGCTTGGGGCTGCACGGGATTCCGTTGCGGGCGTAGTCGGCCGCGTAGGCCAGTACCTCGGTCAGATGCCATGTGCCGTGCTCCTCGAGGATCGACAGCCACGACTCGACGGCCGCGGGTACCGCTGCAGCGAGGGCTCCGGCAGCGGGGACCTCGGGGATCCCCATGGCGGTGAATGCCTCGATGGAGGCGCCCCGGGGTGCGGGCCCCTGTCCCACAACGACTTCGGCCCGGCCTCGATCGGCGGGCGCGATGAGGGCCACCAGGTCGCCCCCCGGGCCGTTGAGGTGGGGTTCCACCACGTGGAGCACGAAACCCGCGGCCACAGCCGCGTCGAATGCGTTGCCGCCGCGCTCCAGCACGGACTGAGCCGCGCCGGTGGCCATCCAGTGGGTCGACGCGGCCATACCGAACCACCCGCGGAGGGTCGGCCTGCTGACGTCAGGCGACGGTGGACGGAAGCGAGTGGTGGAGGACGCCAGGGTCATGTTCTTAGTATGCATACCGGAGCTAATTGGATGCAATTATCGCGGAGGATCCGGTTGCGTGATGTGACAACTCAGCCCCGGTCCTGGTCTTCGACCCATCGGGCGAGGTGTTCGGCCGTCGACCGGATGTGCCACGACATGGCTGCACGCGCCTTGCGGGCATCGTGCGCCTCGATCGCGCGGACGATGTCGTGGTGCTGCTCGAGGTTCTCCCGGAGCAGCCTCGAGCTCCTGGCATAGATCGCGAACGACGAGTTGGTCGGCAGTCGACGACTGACCTCCGTGATCGTGATGCCCAGCTGACGGTTGCCGCATCCGTTCAGGATGGCGGAATGGAAGCGCCGGTTGGCTTCTCGCCACGTTCCCTCGAGGGCTGCGCGATCGGTGTCGCCTGCGTCCAGTGCGGACTCGAATGCGTCCCACGCAGTGTTGACGACGACGAGCAGGTCGTCGGGCATGTTCTCGGCGGCGAGCGCGGCCGCCAGCCCCTCCAATTCCGCACGGACCTCGCCGAGTTCGCGGATGTCGCGTCCGGAGAGCCCGTCGACGAGCGCGCCACGATTCTTGACGATCGTGACGATCCCCTGCGCCTGGAGCACCCGGAGCGCTTCGCGGACAGGAGTTCTGCTGACACCGAACTCCTCCGCGAGAGCCTCGTGCCGGAGCCACGAACCCACGGCGATCTGACCGCCGAGGATTCGGCGCTGGAGCTCGGCGACCAACGAGTCGCTCAACGACAACGGCTCGTCAGCGGTAGGTTCCACCAGCACCTGCTCGTCCTCCACCCAGGCTCGTCGGGACGAGCGCCAATCTTACGGCCTCCTCGGCGCGAGGCGGGACGTGCGGCGATCAGACCTTCAGCGCGTATCGGCGATTCCGGAGGGTGATGTCCTCTTCCGTCGTCGGGAACAGGATGTCGGCACCCTCGCCGGCCAACGCATGCGCGGCGTCGACCACGGGACGCATCGTCGAGCAGTAGGCGTCCAGAGCCGCCGACACCGTCGTCTCCACAGCGAGGGCGTGCGCCAGCGCGGCTGCGCCGGTCATGGCGAGGGTGGTGCCCATACCCGAGAAGAACGACGCGCAGTACCCGGCATCGCCGATCAGTGCGACGCGTCCGGTCGTCCACGAGTCCATGACGGTCTGGCTGACGGCGTCGAAGTAGAGGTCCGGGGTGGACGCGATCTCGTCGCGGATCTCACCGAACTTCCATCCCGTGTCGCCGGTGAAAGCCCTCGTGAGCATTCTTCGGTGCGCGTCGACGTCGCGGTAGTCGTAGTCGATCAGTGGGGATCTGTATCCGAGGATGGCGGACTGTTCCCGACCGTCGCCGCGGACCATCACCATCCTCCCCGGCTCGTTGTAGACCGTCGTGTCTCGAACGCCCAGGTCTGTCGAGCAGCTCCGGATGACGCCGACGTACAGGCCGAGGTGGCGCACGAAGCGGTGCTCCGGCCCGAAGGCCAGACGTCGAACCCCGGAGTGCAGACCGTCCGCCCCGATCACCAGATCGAACTCCTCGCGCCGGGTGTCAGCGCCCCGGATTTCGACGGTGACGTGAGAACCCTCGTCCTCGAGTTTCTCGATCCAGGACCCGTACGACGTGGTGACCCCGCGGGGTACGGCATCGGACAGGATGTCCACGAGCCGGTCGCGCGAGATCTCGATGTCGTCGGGGCTGTCGTAGACATCGGTGTTGGGGGTCACGAGGGCCTGGGGTACACCCGCACGGTCCACGAACGAGAAGCGGTCCTCGTAGCCGACGCGATGGTCGAGCAACAGGTCGTGAAGACCCAGGCTCCGGGCGACATCGAGCGCCTGTCCGCGAACGTCGACGGCGACACCGCCCTGCCGCGGTCCGGACGCACGTTCCAGCAAGGTGACCTCGTGGCCGTCCCGGCTCAGCAGAGCCGCCGCGGTCAGGCCGGCCACCGAGCCGCCAGAAATCAGAACTCGCATCGTTTGGGTCTCCTGCCGAGTGCGGAACCACCAGCTCGCTCCGTGCGGTGGCGTGTTTCCGATGTGTTACGAATCACCTTCGCCATTGACGGTGATTCAAATTGGATGCAATAGTTCTAACACGAATTCGGATTCGCGTATACCGCTGCAGTCCGTTAGACGGCCTGGCTCGCAGACTCGAGCGGCCGGCCCCAACCCACAGGAATCGAAGGCACCATGTCCTCACAGACCAGCCGGCCACCAGTCCCGGATACCGAACATCTCAAGCGCAACACGATCGGCGCATTCGGCCTGACGTTCATGGTGGTGGCCGTCGCCGCGCCCCTCACCGCGATGGCGTCGAATCTCTCCCTGAGCCTCGGGTTCGGCGTCGGCGCCGGGACCGTGGGACTTCTGGTGGTGGTCGCTCTCGCCCTGACCGTGTTCGCCTCGGCGTTCGTGACCCTCGCGCGGTACGTCACGAATGCCGGTGCGTACTACGCCTTCATCGGATTCGGCCTCGGACGTGTCGTCGGCTCCGGCGCGGCCTTCGTCGCCACCACCGCCTACAACATGGCGGCGGCCGGAATGGCCGCGGCGACAGGGTACTTCCTCGGCCTGACGATCGAGTCGATGTTCGGCTTCGATGCGCCCTGGTACCTCTACGCAGCCGTCGTGCTCGTCCTGACCGCATGGTTCGGCCGGCGCGGCGTCGAAGTAGCCAAACACCTCATCACCGTCGTGTCGATCCTGCAGTTCGTGATGCTGCTCGTCCTCGCGGTCGCGGTCGCCGTCCAGCGTCCGGAGGGTTGGTCGTTCGACGTCTTCTCACCCGGGGCAATGCTGGACGGGAACGTGGCGCTGACGCTGGCCTTCTGCGTCCTGTCGTTCGTCGGATTCGAAGCGACCGCGATCTACGGCGAAGAGGCCAGGGCGGCGCGTAAGAGCATCAAGATCGCGACGTACGCCTCCATCGCACTGCTCGTGGGCGTATTCGTCGTCGCAACCTGGTCGCTGGTCGCTGCGTTCGACGACGTAAAGGCTGTCGCCGCCGAGGACCCGGGCGCGCTGGTCTTCGCGACCGCCGACATCTATCTCGGCTCGTGGTCGGGGAATCTGTTGTCTGTCCTGGTCACCGTCAGCTTCTTCGCCGCCAGCGTCGCGTTCCACAACATGGCGGCCCGGTATCACTTCGCCCTCGGCCGCGCGGACCTGCTGCCATCAGTGTTGGCGTCGGTGCACCCGCGATGGGGAACGCCATCCGTGGCCGGAGCGGTGCAGACGGGAATCTCGGTGGTGGTCCTCGCACCCTTCGTCGTCGCAGGTGCCGATCCCATCGTCAACCTCTTTCCGATGGTGTCGGGTGTCACCAGCATCTCGTTGACCGCCCTCATGCTCGGATGCTGCGTGAGCATCCTGGTGGCGGCCCGGTTGGGGAAGCTCCCCCGGGCGAATGTCTGGGCGGTTCTCGTCGCGCCCATCGTGTCGGGCCTGTGCCTCCTGGTGGTCCTCGGTGTCATCATCGCCAACTACTCCGATGTCACCGGTAGTACGAAGCTGATCGTCCTGCTCATGCCACTTCTCCCGATTGCCGCGGCGGTCTACGGCGCAGCGCGACAGAACCACATCGGCAATCGCAACGAGTTGTCCGTCCTCGACTAGGAGCCACGACCATGCCCCGGACCATCGTCGACGTCGCACCCTCGATCGACTACGAGTCGGTGACGCCTCCCGAACTCTTGTCGCCGCCTCCGGTGGCCGTCCTACCTGCGACGATGAGTCACCGCGGCCTGATCTATGCGGTGATACCGGGTTGGCGACCCCTGCGACTCGATCTCCATCTTCCGGCCACCGGCGGTCCGTGGCCGGTGGTGGTCTACATCCACGGCGGCAGCTTCGTCGGCGGAGTGCGCGAGATGGGACCATGGAACGCATTGCCGCGCAGAGGAATTGCCGTCGCATCTGCGTCGTATCGACTGGCGGGCGAAGTCGGCTTCCCCGAACCGGTCGAAGATGTGCGGGCAGCCGTGCGATGGCTGCGCCGGCACGCCCACGAGTGGAATCTCGACCCTCAGCGGGTATCTCTGTGGGGAAGCTCCGCAGGCGCGCTGCTCGCCGGTATCGCCGCTGTGTCCGGGGACAGGGTTGTGGGGCGTCGAGTCGGTGAGGGTCGCGAGTCGGCCGTCGTCCGTTCGGTGATCGCGCATTACGGGGTGGCGGACGCACGGTCTCTGCGAGCCGACGCCTCACCGGCTGGAGCTCGGGCGGCTGCTGACCTGTCCGACATCGTCGCCCTGTTCGCCACGAGCGACGCAGTCGTGCCCGCTGTCGCGGCTCACTTCACGGAGGGTGTTCGGCCCGATTACCTCGTGGTCCATGGAGACTCGGACACGCGCGTCGGACGCGCGCAGTCGGTCAACCTGCATACTGCACTGCGGGAGGCCGGCTTCCGCAGCACGCTCAGTATCGTCGAGGGCGCAGATCACGGCGCGGCCGAGTTCTCCGACGACATGAGGACCGAGGACGCGGTGTCGTTCCTGCGACAGTCCTGGAAGGAGTAGGCGATTCGATGACCGTTCGTCCGACGCTGGAGCCACAACAGAGCCGTAGTCGGCAATCCGCGGCACGAATCCTGCAGGCCGCCATCGAGGTGATCACCGACGTCGGAATCCGGGAGTTCACGATGGCGGCGGTGGCCTCCCGCGCGGCGGTGTCCGTAGGGGGAGTCTATGGCCGGTACCCGGACAAGGACTCGTTGCTGTACGCGGTCAAAGACCAAGCGCTCTCGGACCTCGCGGATGAGATCGAGCAACGTCTCGCGGAAGCGGGGCCGACGCTGGAGGAGATTCTGCGCGCCTACATCGGCACGTTGAGCCGCACCCTGTTCGGCGCGGAACGCCTGTACGCGTTCATCTTCGTCCACTCCGCCGACGATGAGCGGCTGCGGAGGCGAGGTTTCGCCTTCCACGCGCAGATCCGGTCGGTTCTCGTCGACAGCTTGAAGTCTCAGGGCGTCCACGACGAGCGGGCTGTCGCAACTGCCTATGAGGTGATCGTGCAGAGCCTGCTCATGCGGGTAATCTCGCTCGGCCACCTGACCCCTGGAACCGTTCCCTACGAAGGCTTTCCGAGCCCGGACGAGTACGCCCATTCGTTGATCGAGGTCACCACCCGCCTGTTGGACGACGTCAGGTCGTGAGACCGAACGGCGAGACCGCCGGGTGGTGAACGAGCGAATGCTCCTCGAGTTCAGGACCGAACCGGCGGGTCGGTTGGCGGACCATCGAGGTCTCGATGACGCCGGCCCGTTGCCAATGTCGTTTACGGATGGCGACATTCGCACCCGGTTGCGTCTCGAAGTGGATGCGCGAAGCCACCGATCCGATCACCGCAGACGCCTCGGCGTACCGGCCGCGGAGAGCGCATGCCATCGCCTCGACTACCTCCCCCGTGGGAGTGGAACCTATCGCGACCGAGGATGCACCGGCGATCACGTCGTCGACGAGGCCGAGGCCGCCGAACCCGCTGATGAGGCCGGCGGAGGAGGTGTTCGCCGACAAGAACCGGATCCGTTCGTATGTCGGTGACGCCTCGCATTTCACGGCGACGCAGCACGAACTTGCAGACACCGCCGCGGCGAGGTCGGAGATGTCGATGTGTACCCCGGAGAAACGTGGCAGGTCCTGCAAGATGACCGGGAGTCCAGAGACGTCGCCGGCGCGTCGGATCGCCGCGCTCAGGAAGTTCGGGTCGGGCGTGTTCACCGGAATCATGATCGCGGAGAGGGCATTGTGGGTCTCTACGCTCACCGCGACGAGGTCGGACTCGAACTGATCGGGCTCAAGTGCGAGAACTGCACCCGCGACCGGAGCATCTTCTGCTGCAGCGGCGATGGTCCGCACGGCATCGATCTTCTCACCTCGGCTGAGGGTGCCCGGCTCCGCTATGGCGCCCAGCGCGATGAGGCCGTCACAGCCACGCCTGCGCAGGTGTGTCACGACGCGATGCAGCGAGGCGTGGTCGACTTCGCCGGTGCGGGTGAAGGGAGTCGGCACCATGCCCCAGGCTGTGACATCTCTGGGGTCGCCGGCGACCCGTGGGTGGTTCATCGGATTCAAGACTTCCTACCAATCGAATGCTAGGATGCCAAAATAGCATCCAATTCAGGAGGTACTCGTGTCCACTCCAGATCGCGACATCCCGCCGACGCCCGGCGACACACTTCTCTTCGAAAACGAGCGTGTCCGTGTGTGGTCCATGACCCTCGAACCGCACGGGATGTTCGACTTCCATCAGCACCACCATGACCACGTCGTCGTATGGCCGGAGCCCGGTACCGCGCAGGGCCAGGATCTCGGGGACGACGAGTGGGGGATCAGCCAGGTTGCCGAGGCGGGCTTCGTCCTCTACAAGACGGTGGGGCGCGAACGACCTCTGCAGCCCCACCGCATCCGAAACCTGGAGAACCGCAAAGTCACCCATTTCATCGTCGAACTGCTCGACGAATCGCCGAGTGAGCGCGAACTCCCGTGGGAGCACAACGACTGCGGTTCCTTCACCAAATGACCTCCCGCGTGCGTGATGCGGAACCCGCTCAGTCGAGTCGGCGAGGGCCCGTCTACGCGGTGTCCCTCATGGTCATCCTGACCTTCGTCACCGGGCTCGTCGACGCTGTGGGCTTTCTCGGTCTCGACCGTGTCTTCGTCGGCAACATGACCGGCAACGTCGTGATCCTCGGAATGGGTGCGGCCGGGGCAGATGACCTCCCCGTGGCCGGGCCGTTCGCCGCGCTCGTCGCGTTCACTCTTGCGGCAGCCGGCGCCGGGTTCGTGTTACGACGCCAGGGCACGTCGTGGACGTCGATCACGACGACGTTGCTGGCAGTGGGTAGCGCTGTGCTGTTGATCCTTGCCGCGCTGTTCGCGATTCCCCGATTCGCGGACTCCGCGCACTTCGAGATCCTGGCGGCGTGTGCCACTGCCGGGGTCATGGGCGTGCAGGCGTGTGTGGCGCGCAAGCTCGCGATCAGGGACATGACCACGGTCGTCGTGACGTCGACCCTCACCCAACTGTCGGCGGACCTCTTCACCGGAGGGTGGCGCGGCTGGTGGAACAGGCGGTCGGCGGCCATTCTCGCCCTGTTCGCCGGCGCGGTCGTCGGGGCTGTCCTGCTGCGGTACGCGCACATGTCCTGGGCGATGGGGCTGGCCGCCGTACTCACCGCGGCTGTGTGCATCCAGGGGCATCGACGGCTTCGGCCGCGCCCCACCGTCTGAGCCTCAGAACTCCTCGGCGCCGATGAGGGCCGCGTCGTCGGCGACCTTGTGGTCGTGCGCGACCTTCGCCAGGGAGACGGCACCGAGCGCGACGACGCAGTAGCCGGTGGCGAACCACCAGGGCGTCGCTTCCGAGCCGGTCCATTTCGCGAGGTAGGCAACGAGGACCGCCGCGATCGCGGCGCCCATCCAACGGAGGAAGCTGAAGCCGGCGCTCGACACCGAGCGCGGCGTGTCGCCGCCGACCGCCGACATCGCGACGTCGGTGAAGAGCGTGTTGAGCACGCCCGACGGGAAGCCGGAGAGGATGACCGCGAGGCCGATCAGCCAGACCTGTCCGGTGGCGGTACCGATCCCGGCCAGCACCATGACCAGTCCGTATGCCGAGATGGCGACCATGACACCGGCCTTCTCACCGAGGAGGCGGGCCAGGAGCGGTGCCACGAAGACGCCGGCGACCGCGGTGAGCAGACCCCAGCCGAAGAACACCAGTCCCGCGTACATGGGACGCAGACCCATCGCGATGGGCGCCCAGGCGATCACCGTGAAGAGTGCGCCGGTGTAGAACGCGGAACCCACGGAGGTGACGAACAGGGTGCGGTTGCGCAGGACCTTGAGTGGGTCGACGATCCGCACCGGCACACGTTCGGACCGTGGGCCGTCGGCGGGGAGCATGAACGCGCACAGGATCGCGCCGGCGAGCATCAGCAGTGCGGTGCCGGCAAAGGGTGCGCGCCAGGTCCATTCGCCCAGCGTGGCGCCGAGCAGAGGGCCGACCGCCAGGCCGATACCCAGCGCGGCCTCATACATCATGATGGCGCTGTTACGGTTGCCGACCGCGGACTGGACGATGAAAGCCAATGCGGTGGCGAGGAACAACGCATTGCCGAGACCCCAGATCACGCGGTAGGCGATGAGCTGGTCGATGTTGTCGGCGAAAGCCGAGATGCCGGCGGCGACGACGATGAGGCCAAGCCCGACGGTCAGCGTTCGTCGAGGCCCGAATCGGTATGCGGCCCAACCGGTCAGCAGCATCGCGACGCACTGGACACCGACATAGACGCCGAACAGGAGCGTGAGCTTCTCCGGCGGGGCGTTCAGGGCCTCGGCGATGCTGTGCAGAATCGGGTCGACGAGGCCGATGCCCATGAAGGCGATGACGGCGGCGAACGCGGTGATCCACACCGCGCGTGGCTGAGCACGGAGCGCGGCGAGCATCGACGGCTCGGCTGCGGAAGTGGACGACCCGGTCGCGACGGTGTCGCTCGGGGTGTGTTCGGTGACGGTCATGGGGTCCTTTGCCAGATCAGGCGGAATGGTTGTCGAGTCGGTCGCGCAGCGCCTGCAGGGCGGGACCCGCTGCGGCGATGGCGTCGCGCTGCTCATCGGTGAGCTCGGCGAGCGCACCCGTGAGGATGACGTCCCGCTCCTTGCGGATCTGCTTCACCAAGGCGTGTCCGTGATCGGTGAGGCCGACGAGGACGGCGCGACGGTCGGTGGGATCGGGGCTGCGGTCGACCAGCTCGTGTTTCGTGAGTCCGTCGATCACCGACGTCGCTGTCGGCATGCGGATGGATTCGCGATCGGCGAATTCACCCATGCGCATCGACCCGTGGTCGGCGAGAACACTCAGGGCTGAGGTCTGCGCGGCGGTCAGCTCGACCGACGGTGCGCGTCGGCGAAGTGCCAGGTACAGCCTGGTGATCGTCGGCCGCAGGGTCAGGGCGAGCTGCGCGGGTTCGGAAGCGGACACGTTTAGAGAGTCTAATACTTAGGACTTCGAAGTATTAGGGCAGGGGGTTGTGATGCTGCGCACGAAGGTGCGAACGGAGTGGTCAGACGGTCAGTGGTGCCCCACGACGTCGAAGAAGGCGATGAGGTCGAGTCGGGCGTTTGCAACGCCCTCCGGCCTGCCGTCGATCTCGCTGAGCAGACCGCGCTGGAAGATGCCGTCGAGTGCGATGTACGCGACTGCGGGTGTCACCACGGGTGTTGTTCCCGACAACTCGCAGTACCGCTCGACCACGCGCCAGATCATCTCTTCGCGCCGGCTCTCGATCTCGATGACGTCGGAGCGGAACGAGTCGTCGAACATGCTCTGGTTGCGCAGGTCGTACCAGAGTCGGTGGATGGAGGCCTCGGAGTGCATGCCGGCGAAGAACGTGTCGGCGAACTCGTCGCGCAGGTGCGCGGCATCGGTGGCGTTGGCGACGGCCTCGTCGTAGCGGGTCACGCAGACGGCTTCGTACTGCCGGACCGCGTGGGCGATGAGGTCGAGTTTGTCGGTGAAGTAGTAGTGCAGCACCCCGTGCGAGTACTCGGAGTTCTGGGCGATCTCCCGCAGGCTCGTGCGTGCGTAACCCAGTTCGGCAAGCGTCGTCAGAGTTGCCATGGCGAGCTCGTCACGCTTCGCCTGGAACTTGTCGCGCGAGCGGGCCTCGATACGGGCCTGCCGGTCGACGACCTGCGTCATCTCGCCGTCCTTGCTGGAGAAATCGTTGGAGTTACGAGGCCTCAGTGTACCCACCCCGCCGGACTTGACACTCGTCCAGTCCGGCGGGCTGAGCGTCACCGGCCGAACGCGCCGCGAACCTCCGTCTTCAGAATCTTGCCGACTTTCGACCGCGGCAGCTCGGTCCAGATCTCGATCTCCTTCGGGGCCTTGACGCTGCCGATCCGTTCCTTCACGAACACGATCAGGTCAGCGGCGTCGACCTGCTGCCCGGCGCGCAATTCGACGGCGGCCGTCACCCGTTCGCCCCACTTGGGATCGGGCAGACCGATGACGGCCGAGTCCTTCACCGCCGGGTGCGCCAGCAGTGCCTGCTCGACCTCGGCCGAGTAGACGTTGAAGCCGCCCGTGATGATCATGTTCTTGGCCCGGTCGACGACGAAGAGATAGCCGGAGTCGTCGAGGTAGCCGATGTCTCCGGTGTGATGCCAGCCGTGTGCACTGACCTCGGCGGTGGCCGCGGGGTTCTGGTGGTAACCGTCCATGACCAGCGGACCGCGGACGACGATCTCGCCTCGTTCCCCGCGACCCAGCAGCGTTCCGTCGTCGCTCATGATCGCCACCGTGGTCAGCGGTGTCGGCCGGCCGGCCGAGCTGAACCGCTCGGTCGCCATCGAGCCGTCGTCGTGGAAGTGCTCCGCCGGCGCCAGGGTCGCGATCATGTTCGGCGCCTCGGTCTGACCGAACAACTGGCCGAGCACCGGACCGATGCGGGTCAGCGCTTCCTCGAGTCGCGTCGGTGACATCGGCGCGGCGCCGTACCAGAGGCACCGCAACGACGACAGGTCCCGATCGTCGAGATCAGGGTGGTCCAAGACCCCATAGATCACTGTCGGTGGCAGGAAGGCATGCGTGATCCGATGCCGCTCGATCAGCGCCAGGAACTCGCCGATGTCGGGCGCCGGCATGATCACGACCTCGCCGCCGAGGCTGAGGATGGGGAACGTCAGCACCCCCGCCGAGTGGGTCAGCGGCGCCAGCGCCAGGTAGCGCGGACGGTCGCCGAAGGGGTAACTCATCAGCGCCAGCGCGGTCGAGGTCATCATGTTGTCCTCGGTCAGGCGCACCCCCTTCGGACGGCCGGTCGTTCCGCCGGTGCCGGCCAGCATGCAGAGGCCGCCGTCGGGCCGTCGGCGCTCGTCCGGCTCCGACCGGTGCGCGTCGAGCCAGGCGTCGAACGAGGTCGCCCAGTCCACCTCACCGTCCAGGCAGATCAGCCGGTCCAGCTGCGGCAGCTGATCTTTGATCTTCTCGACCAGGCCGGCGAACTTCACCTGGAAGAACAGCAGCCGACACCCGAAGAGATCGAACAGCTGCCGGTTCTCGTCGGCCTCGTTGCGGGGATTGACCGGACACCACACCGCACCGGCGCGCGAGATACCGAAGACGCACGTCAAGGCCAGCGGGTCGTTCGCCGACAGGACCGCCACGCGATCACCTGCCTCGATCCCGTTGTGCTGCAACGCACCCGCGATCGCGGACGAATGGTCCTGAACCTCGCCGTAGGTCGCGGTGACGCCGCCGGTGGTGAGGCAGGGCGCATCACGTCCCATCGAGGCGCCCTTGTCGAGGTATTCCGAGAGTCGCACGTCGACCTCAGCGGTGAACGGAGACGATCGGGTCCAGCACCAGACCGAAAGACCGCAGTGTACCGAGCAATTCGCGGTGCCCGAAGGCCTGGCAGCTGGACACGAAGCCGACGCGGCGGGGACGTGCCTGCAGCAGTTCGTTGGCGGCATGCGCGTTGAGGAGCGCAGTCTGCTTGTAGTTGGAGTTGCCGTGGATCACACAGTGCGCCCGACCCAGAGGCCCCGACGCGTACACCGAGTCGAGCGAGGTGTTCAGGCGCGGATTCTCCCGCGGCGGCATCTCGCTGCGGATGGCGGCCGACTGCTCGTCGATGATGCGATACTTCTCCTCCTCGGACTTGCCCTCCATCTGTTCGAGCGCAGCCGCAACGAGGACCGGAACGCCCTGCATCAGTGGACGATTGAACACGCCACCGAGCGCCTTGGCGGTGGCCACGCGCGGATCGTTCTTGAACCACACCGGGTGTGACGTTCCGCCCCAGGGCAGCGCGAGCCCGAGATCGTGCTGGCCGGGCACGCTCACGGTGTACAGACCTTCGTCCGCGGGCCACTCGACGTACTCGTTCTCCTCAAGGTAGTACGCCTTCGCGAACGCGGCATTCGTGAGGATCGTGTTGGTCGACGCGACCGTCGGGTGGCCCTTCCAGAACACCTGGATGTCGAGGGTGTCCAGTCCCGGGTTCTCCAGGCAGATGTTCGCCGCGATCTCGCCGATCGAGTACATCTGTGCCAGGCCGGGGGTCAACACCAGTTCGCGCGAGGCGAATTCGGCACCGTACCGGGCCTCGGCGTCGATCATCCAGTTCTGCTCACCGTTGGTGTCGGTGTAATGGGCCCCGATCTCCAGACAGGCCTGGACGACCTCGTGACCGTAGCGGGCGAACGGTCCGACCGTGTTCAGTACGACGTCGGCGCCGCGGAACGCCTCGGTGAGTGCCTCGACCGTGTGCTCGACCTCGACGATGTCGTAGGCGACGGTGTCGATGCCGGGCACCGCCTCGACCGCGCTCGTCAGCCGGGCGTGGTCGCGACCCGCCGCCAGGAACGGGATGTTGTACTCGCGCAGATATTCGCAGATCAGCCGACCGGTGTAACCGGACGCTCCGTAGACGACGACGCGCTTGTCAGTGGGCATGGTGGGACTCCTCGTGTCTGGAAACGGTTTTGGTTCGGATGTTCGTGGAAAGCGTTGTGACGTGCGGGGTTCGATGAGCTTGCTACATCCCCATCCCGCCGTCGACCGGCAGGCCGGCGCCGGTGATGAACTTCGCGGCGTCGGAGACGAGGAAGACCACGGCGTCGGCCATGTCGTCGACCTGGCCGAGCCGGCCCAGGGGAGTCAGCTCGGCGACCGCCTGTGCAGCCGCCTCCGGCGACTCGAACAGTCCCAGGGCCGCGGTCTCGACGGCGAGCTTGTTGCCCATCGCGGTCGGGGTGAGCGCGGGATAGATCGAGTTGACGCGGACGCCGTACCCCAGCTTGCCCGACTCCGCGGCCGCGACGCGGGTGAGGCGATCGATCCCCGATTTCGTCGCGGAGTAGACGCTGATCCCCGGGAAAGCGATTGTCGCAGCGACGGATGCGATGTTCACGACTGCGCCGCCCTTGCCCGCGAGACCGCCGGGACGCATGGCGCGGAACGCGTGCTTGATGCCGAGGGCCGTGCCCAACACGTTGACGTCCAGCATCTTCGACGCCTCGCCGGCATCGAGGTCGACCAGGAGGTTCGTCACCTCGATGCCGGCGTTGTTCACGACGATGTCGAGACCTCCCAGGGCCTCGACGGTCGACGCCACCGCCGCCTCCCAGGCCGAGTCGTCGGTGACGTCGAGAGCGACGAATTCGGCTTTCGCACCCTGCGCGCGTAGGGATTCGACGGTCTGCCGACCGCCGTCGACGTTCACGTCGCCGATCGCGACGGAGGCACCCGCAGCGGCAAGTGCTTCGGCCATTCCGGCCCCGAGACCCTGCGCGCCGCCGGTGACCAGTGCGGTCCGTCCGGTCAGGTCATAACTCGTCATCGTTGACACCTCCAGTGAGAACCGCCGCGAGCCGTGGGCGTCGGCGGAGAAGCGAGACACAGTCGATGCGATCTGTGTTGCACGCCACACTAAGTCGAAAGCTTGACAGTCGTCAAGAAAAAACTTGACGACTGTCACGAACTCACGGCGCGTCGGGTCGGGCCGTGTCGATGAAGGTGAGCGGTCGAGCGATCCCGGCAGACGACGGCGCCCCCGAACTCACCCGGATGGAGAGTTCAGGGGCGCCGCGATCGGGAAGCCGTGATCAGACGCCGATCTCGGCGCCACCGTCCCGCCACACGGCGACGACGGCGGGTCGCGGCTGGGAGTCACCGCCATCGGGCCAGTGCGACGCCGGGTTGTCGGCGGAGTGGTCGTCGAGCTCGCCCGGGTGCTGAACGGCGATCAGGATCCGATTGCTGTCGATGATCGGACCGCAGGTCTCGCCGCCCTTGGGCACGGTCAGGAACTGCTTGGTCTCGCCGCGCCGATCACCGTCGAGCGCAACTGCGAACAGCCCGTCATTGCTCTCGAGCGCGTTGCCGTCGGTCGAGATCCACAGGTTTCCATGCGGGTCGAAGGCGACGTTGTCCGGGCAGGAGATCGGACTGACCTTGGTCTTGTCGAACCCGCCGTAGTAGGTGTCGGCGGCAGCGGGGTCGCCACAGACCAGCAAGAGTTCCCAGGTGAACTCGGTGCCGGTGTGGTCGTCGGTCATCTCGAGAACCTGGCCGTTCTTGTTCTCGTTGCGCGGGTTCGCGGCGTCGGCAACAGCTTTCCCGTCGGTGCCGCGGTCATCGTTGTTGGTCAGTGCGCAGTACACCTTGCCGGTCTTGGGATTCGGCTCGATGTCCTCCGGGCGGTCCATCTTGGTCGCACCGACCGTGTCCGCGGCCTGCCTGGTGAACACCGCCACCTCGGCGGGCGTCATCCCGGCGATGTAGGAGCGCGCCGAGCCGTCGGCGTTGACCGTCAGCAACGGCTTCCACGAACCCTTGCCACCGAATTTCCCTGAGGCCGGCAGGTTTCCGGAACCGTCCACGGTTTCGGAGGAATCCCCGGTGAACGTGGCGACGTAGAGCGTGCCCTCGTCGAGGATCCCCATGTTGTGCTCGCGTGCCGTCTTCGACAGTCCGGACTTCATCTTCCGGCTCGACACGAACTTGTAGATGTACTCGAACCGCTCGTCGTCACCGCTGTACGCGACGACGGTGCCCTTGTCCGGGCCGCTGCCGACCACGTAGATGTTCGCCGACTCGTGCTTGAACCGGCCCATCGAACTGTGCTTGACCGGAACGGCATTCGGATCATGCGGGTCGACCTCGACGATGTAGCCGAAGCGATTGCCCTCGTTCGGCTCGACAGCCAGGTCGAAGCGCTTGTCGAACCGTCCCCAGTGGTGCTCGTCCCCGTCGTCCTCGAAGGAGTAGCGTTCGAGTCGCTCCGCCGCCTTGGGTTCGGTGATCGTGCTCGGGTTGGCGAAGTAGTTGTTGAAATTCTCCTCGCCGGAGAGCATGGTGCCCCACGGGGTCAGTCCGCCGGAGCAGTTCGCGAAGGTCCCCAGGACGGTCGTCCCGGCCGGGTCGGCTGCGGTCTTGACGAACTCGCTGCCCGCGGCAGGACCCGTCAGGCGGAACGGGCTGGACGCGGTGAGCCGCCGGTTACGCGGACCCACAACGGGTTTGAGTGCACCACTCCCGGATTGCGAGGTGACCTCGACGATCGCGATGCCGACCGACGCCATCGCGATCCTGGCCTGCTGCTCGGTGGGTTCGCCGTCGATGTACCCGGTGAACATGAACGGTTCGGTCGGATACTCGAGGTTGGCGACCAGGTAGTGATGGTCGGCGACCCCGTCCACCGGGATGAGCCCCGCGAAGTCGTTGTTGAACCCGAACTGCCCGGCCTGCGCCTCCGGGGTCTGGTTGGCGAAGTCGAACTCGGGTGCGCCGGGCAGAACCGGGTCGCCCCACCTGATGACGACCTCCTGACGATATCCGTCCGGGATCACCACGGCGTCCTCGGTGTTCGGCGCCACGGCATCGAACTTCATGCCGGGTAGTGCATCTCCGGACGGGGTGCCGCTCGACGACGCCGGGTCGGACGAACCGGAGTCCCCGCACGCCGCGAGGAGGGACGTTGCGCCGACGGCCACGGCGGCGCCGGCCGAGGTCTTCAGGACGCTGCGACGCGACACCGCTGTCCGGACGACGTCCCGGAAGTAGGTGTTATCGCTCGAGTTGCCCGGATCGTGCCGGCAGGCGTCGCCGCACTTGTAGCGGCAGGTCACGTAGGCGCGAGACGAGCGCCCGGCATCCTCACCGGTGGACATGAACAGCTGCAACGGAATACGCACACGGGCTCCTCTGAAAGCATGGTCGCGCCATGGGGCCGGCGCACGACGAGAAGCACGTTAGGAGGGCGAAGCGAACCGATGGCTACCCGATTGTGAACGGCAACCCAACACCCCTGATGGTTCCACGTGGAACATCGCGTTCGACTCTAGAAGCGACCGCCGGTGCCGATCCGGCCCGAGGACCCGGAGCCGCCGAACGATCCCGGACTGCGGCCACCGCTGCCGAAGCCGCCTCCCCCGAAGCCGCCGCCGAATCCCCCTCCGAATCCCCCTCCGCGACCGCCGATCGTGCCGCGCAGGAAACTGTCGACGAGGATGCCGCCGAGGACCGCGCCGGCGGTGGACGTGCCGGTCGGGTGCCGCTGCTGCGACTGTTGCCAGCTGACCACGTCACCCTGGGCGGCCATCAAGGCCTGATCGGCGAGCGAACCGGCACGACGCGCCGTCTCCGTCGCCGCGGGTGGATCGGTGGCAGCAAGGTCCGTGGCGGACTGGAGGAGGCGTTGCGCTTCGGCGAACCGGGTGCGAGCGGTGGACTGGATGGCCCCGCGGCGGGTGCCGATGAAATCCGCGGCCGCGGTCACCTTCGCGCCGGCCGACTCGAGTGCGGCCGTGAGGACCTGCGCGCGGCGGATGCGTTCGGCAGCGGCATCGCGAGCGGCCGCGAGCGCGTCGTCGAGGTCGGCGTCGGCGTCGACCAGCGCGGTGAAGGTGCCCAGGGGGTCGGCGTCGAAGTTGCCGCGCGCGCCGGCAACCGCCGTGCGCGCGGTCTCGATCGCGCTCACCAGTGACGGTCCACCGGCCTCCGCCAGGGCGTCCGCCTCGGCGAGCTCCTCCTCGACCTCGGCGATGAGCGCAGGCATCCGGGAGCGGGCGGCGGCGATGTTGGCATCCGCGTGGTCGATGGCGTCGAGGAGCACGGTCGCCTGCTCGATCGAACCCTCCGCCGATCGGATCGCGGCAACCGCCGGGCCCTGCTGACCCACCGGCGCGGCGATCGCGGCGCGGCCCTGGTCCGCGGTGGCCTCGGCGAAGTCGATCTGGGACCGGGCGAGATCGACATTGTCGAGAACGGAGGTCAGTGTGGCTTCGCCGTGCTTGCCGATGAGGTCGGTGAGCTGCTGGGACGCCGATTCCAGCCGGGCGCGGAGGCCGATCAACTGCTGGGTGATCGAATCGAACCTCGTGTCCGCGTTGATGAGCAGATTGCGCATCGCGTCGAAGTTCTCGACCTGATCGTCGAGCACGCCGTCGATCTCGGTGCTCGTGGTGATGATCTGCACCAGGATCGAGCGGCGCTCGTCGTCGGTCTCGGGGACGTTGTCGTCGAGCCGTTGCCGCAATGCGAACGCCCGGGCCAGAGCCTCCTCGGCCCGTCGTACGGTGTCCGTGAACGGCGCGGTCTCGACCTCCCCGAACTCGCCCACCGCAAGCTGTAGCTCTTCCTTGCTGGTCCGGATCGCGTTGTCCAGGTCGGTGAGCACTTCGCGTGACCACGGGTCGAGCACCTCGACGGGCTGGGCGGCCAACTGGTCCACGGTCAGTTCCTGCTCACGCAGGGTCTCGACGCCTTCGGAGATCCGACGTTGCCTCCGTCGTCGTGAGTAGAGGTAGGCGCCGCTGCCGCCGAGCACGATCACCCCGCCGACGACCCCGGCCGCGATCACGCCGGTGTGGCTCGGCTCGAGCGCTCCGGACAGCCCGTTGACCGCCGCGAGCCCGGCACCCGCCCAGTTGCCGTCGCGCAGCTGCGGGACGACGTCGTCGTTGGCCACCTCTTCGAGCGTGGACTGATCCAGGCCGCCGACGCTGTCGGGGGCGAACAACCGGTACGCCCGGTCCTCGGTCGCGACGGCGAGCAGGGCGTCGTGATCACCCAACTCACTGGCGACGGCGGTCTGATCGGCCCACTGTTCGCTGGTGAGGCCGTCGAAGTCGCGGACATACACGATCCACATCTGGACCGCGTGGTCGTTGTAGAGCGCGTCGATCGCAGCCTCGAGCTCGGTGCGCTGTTCCGGTGTGATCGCGTCGGCGGAGTCGACGACGTAGGTGGGCAGCCGGGTCGGCGGTTCGGCCGACGCCGCGCCGGGTGATGCCAGGGCCACGATCAAGCCCAGCAATCCCACCAGCGCGGCCGCCGAGGCCACGCGTGTCAGCAGTTCCCGAAGTGCCGGCACTCGATGCATGATCACAAACCTAGCCGTGCGGACGTGCGGTGTCGTCGACGCCGCACGCTACGCGGGTCAGTTCCGCGAGTCGCGCCAGCGGCAGAGCGCCTCGAGTGCGGTGAGGTCGTAGTCGGGGCCGGTGACGCCGACGGTCAGCAAGGTGACGCCCTCGTCGGCGAGCGCGTCCGCGTCGCGCAGGAGTGCGTCGGTGTCCCCGTCGAACTGGACACCCGAGGACCGTTCGATGGTCTCGGGGTTGCGCCCCACGGCGGCGCAGTGGTCGGCCAGCACCTTGGCCTTGTGCCGGTACTGCTCGACGTCGTTGAAACCGTGCCAGACGTCGCCGTGCTCGGCGATGTAGCGCAGGGTCTTCTTCTCGCCGCTGCCGCCGATCAGGATCGGGATGTCGCGGGTGGGAGCCGGATTGAGCTTGGCCAGACGCGATTTGATCCTCGGCAGCGCCGCGCCGAAATCGTTAAGACGGGACCCGACGGTGCCGAAGTCGTATCCGTACTCGTCGTAGTCCTTCTCGAACCAGCCGGCTCCGACGCCCAGGATCAGGCGGCCGCCACTGATGTGGTCGACCGTGCGGGCCATGTCGGCGAGCAACTCCGGATTGCGGTAGGAGTTGCAGGTCACGAGCGCGCCGATCTCCACGCGGGAGGTCTGCTCTGCCCACGCGCCGAGCATCGTCCAACACTCGAAGTGTTCGCCCTCCGGGGCGCCGTACAGCGGATAGAAGTGATCCCAGTTGAACGCGACGTCGACACCCGTGTCCTCGGCGCGGCGGACCGCGTCACGGATCAGCGAGTACTCGGGTGCGTGCTGGGGCTGGAGTTGGACACCGATGCGAATGGGGAAGGCCATGTCGACCAGTCTGCCCGCTGTCGGCAGGTTCGTCGACGGACGTGACGGGAGACCCGGGTCGACCCGGACCCCGGGTCGATTCTTGCCGCATCGGCAACCGTTCTGGCGACCCGCGATCTCGCATGCCACAGTCGAGGGCATGGCCACCGACGACAGCAGCCCCGACACCGTGACCCAGCCCGCGAAGCCCCACGATCCGGGATCTGCCGAGGGTTGGGATGCGCGCTACCGCGGCGCGGATCGGCTCTGGACGTCCGACGTCAACCCCGCGCTCGTCGCCGAGGTGTCCGACCTCGACCCGGGCACCGCACTCGACGTCGGGTCGGGCGAGGGTGCCGACGCCCGATGGCTGGCCGACCGTGGATGGCAGGTCACTGCCCTCGACATCTCACAGGTCGCGGTCGACCGGGCCCGCGAGATCGACCCGCGACCGTCGATCACCTGGCTGCGTGCCGACGTGATCGCCGATGACGTGCCCGCCGCCGACGTCGGTCTCGTGACGGCGCACTACTTCCCGATCCCGAAGGAGAACATCGACGCCGCTCGCCGAATGGTCGAGGCCGTCGGACCCGGCGGGTCCCTGCTGGTGGTCGCGCACGCCCCCGAGGGCGTCCGGGCGCACGGCTTCGACCCCGACGCCTACGTGCAGCCCGGCGACTTCGCGGATCTGCTCGGAGAGGACTGGGAGGTCGTGACCGATGAGACGCGGGAGCGTGGGCGGGCGGCAGGAGGCGGTCACCACACGCATGACGTGGTGTTCCGGGCCCGACGCCGTCCAGCCTGAGATCGGAGTTGCGGTGTGGGCCCGATAGCCGGGCGAACCGCAACCCGATCGGGCAGCGCCGGCTGGAGGGGTGCGCTTTGCGATCGCACCACGAATTCAGTGCACATCTGTACACTCGGGGCATGACCGCCACGACCACGCGTGAGGCCGAGCTGCGGGCGCTCACCGACCTCGGGCTCTACGAAGCCGGCGCTGCGGCGCGCGGAGTCGGATCGATGCACCGTGTCATCGCCGGTGGTGTCTTCCGGATGCTCCGGCCGGTGTTGGGAAGCTCGGTCGATTCGGCGCGCATGGTGCACGACGCCATCAGTGAGGGCGCCTACAACTCGATTGCCGCGGCGCTCGACGCCGGTCGGTCGGCGGCCGAATACGCGCCGTGGTCTGAGGGTCGCGCACCGTCGCAGACCCACCGCGGTGCAGTGCTGCTCGGCATCCTCAACGGACTCATCGGCGACGAGCTGGAGACCGCGGGCTCACCTCTGACCACCGACATGTCGATCCGCGTCGGCGGTCGCCCGGTGGCACTCGACGCAGAGTCGCTGCGCGACGGTTTCCCCGATGCGGGTGGGCACGTCGTCGTGTTCCTGCACGGACTGATGGAATCCGAGTTCGCATGGGCGCTCGGCGACCAACCGACGTACGGTGAGCGACTGACCGGCGACCTCGGCGCCACCGAGGTCCAGGTCCGCTACAACACCGGGCGTCATATCAGCGAGAACGGCCGCACGCTCGCCGATCTGCTCGACGGCCTCGTGCTGCTCTGGCCGACCCCGGTGACGCGGTTGACCCTCATCGGCCACTCGATGGGTGGGCTCGTCGTCCGAAGTGCTTGTCACACAGCCGATCAGCGCGGTGATTACTGGACGGGCCTGGTGTCGGAGACGGTGTGCCTGGGCACCCCGCATCTCGGCGCACCCCTGGCCCGTGGCGTCCATCTGGCCACCAACGCCCTGCGCCGGACGCCGGTCACGCGTCCGATCGGGTCACTGCTGCGGCGGCGCAGCGCGGGCGTGCGAGACCTGTTCCACGGCAGCCTGACCGACGACGACTGGATCGGTCACGACCCGGACGCGTGGTCGCAACCGCCGGGGGCCGACGTCCCGCTGCTCGACGGCGCTCGGCATCTCTTCGTCACGGCGACGATCACCCGCGACCCCGACAATCCGTTGGGCCGCCTGCTCGGTGACGGTCTGGTACTCGCGCCAAGCGGCCGCGGCCAGCACACGCGAGCCCGTCGTGGGCTGAAGTTCCAGGAGGGCTTCCACATCGGCGGCGCACACCATTTCACCTTGTTGAACAGCGACGCGATCTACGACTGGCTGCTCGGCCACCTCACCCCGCGAAAGGCCTTGCCGGCCGGCCGGTCGTCGTAGACACGAGCACCTCGACGACGCCTCAGTGTGCTCAGTGCGTTCGGCGCTGACGGTAGCGGCCGCGGGCGGCGAGCACTCCCACGATCCAGCCCACGACGAAGACCACGGCCAGGATGAACCACAGCGGGGACTCGACGCTCACCCAGAACAACTCGATGCGCACGGTGGTCCGGTTCTGGAGGATGAAGACCACGGCCAGGATCGTCAGCCCGAGCGCTATCCATTGCGGCAGCGACACCTTGGACAGCGGGGAACGGGTGCCGGAACCCGGCTTCGGGGCGCCTCGGTCTTTGGCCATGGTGAGACTGTAGGAGTATTCGTCGGCACTCGCCCGGGATCCCGTTGCGATTTGTCCCGGAAACCGGGACAAATCGCAACCTGACATGGCTACATCTTGCCGGGGTCGTCGGCGGCCGCGATCTCGACCTCAGCGGTCGCTTGGATCAGCGCCAGAAGATCTTTGTCCAGTCCGGGTGCGAACTCTTCGCGTCGTTCCGGCGCGATGGTCATGGGGAATCCCTCGGGCATGATCGCGGTGCTCAGTTCGGTCCCGTCGCCGCTGGGGGAGGCGCCCCGGTACAGCTTCGCCGCGTCGCTCTGATCGTCGGCACTGAAAGTGAACTGCACACTCTGCAATCCCTGGTCGACCAGCTTCTTGACCTCGGGGAACCGTTCGGCGTTGGTCTTCGGGATCGGCAGGATCGAGCCCCAGTTGACCCCGAGGCTCTCCAACGCCTTCGCGAAGGCGTTCTCATGCGCCTGATCACGGACGATCAGATAGGCGATCGTGGAACGGGCTGTCTTGTTGTCGGTCATCTCGTAGATCCGACATTTCTGCAGTCGGCCGGTGGATTCGAGCATCAGGTTGTAGAGCAGGTCGAGAACGAGGTTCCCGCTGTTGTACACGTACGACCCCGACCACGGATTTCCGGCGGCGTCCACCGGCAGCGCGCCCTGTGCACCGACGAGGTAATGGTGGATGTTGCTGGTGTCCAAGGCGATCTTGAGGGGAGTGGCTCCCTTGGCGCCCGGCTTGTCGACCGGGTCGGTCTTCTTGCCGCTGTACTCCGGTGACCCGTCGAGCAGGCGGGAGATGGTGGTGCCGATCAGTTCGACGTGGCTGATCTCCTCGGTCCCGACGCCTTGAAGCAGATCCCGGTACGGCTTGGAAGCCGGATCGCCGCGGAAGTTCATGGACTGGAACAGGTACTGCATCATCGTGCGCATCTCGCCGAACTGCCCGCCCAGCCCCTCCTGCAAGGCGTTCGCGGCGGCCGGATCGGGCTCGTCGACGGCGATCTCGTTGATCAGTTGCTGAGTGTGTAGGTACACGGGTACTCCTCGAGCTCGTGTGGACGCGAATCAACAGAGGCCGCACTTCTGGAGCAACTGGTGTACGTCGAGCCATACCCATGAGGCCACCACACAAACACGCGGTGCCGGCTCAGACCTGTCCGAGGGTTACCCGGGTTCGGACCGGCGAGCCGACAGCGATCGACGACGCGGTCAGCGGCAGACCGCTCCCTGCGATGCCGAGGTGACGAGCTTCGAGTACTTCGCCAGCACCCCACGCGTGTAGCGCGGTGGCAAGGGTGTAAAACCCTTTGCGCGTGAAGCCAATTCATCGTCGTCGACGAGGAGGTCGAGAAGACCGCGACCGACGTCGAGTCGGATCCGGTCACCGTCGCGGACCAGCGCGATCGGGCCGCCGTCGACGGCCTCCGGCGCGACGTGACCGACACACAGGCCGGTGGTGCCGCCCGAGAACCGGCCGTCTGTCATCAGCAGCACGTCCTTGCCGAGGCCCGCACCCTTGATGGCGCCGGTGATGGCGAGCATCTCACGCATCCCCGGTCCGCCCTTGGGGCCTTCGTACCGGATGACGACGACGTCCCCCGCGGTGATCGTGCCGTCCTCGAGCGCGTCCATCGCGGCCCGCTCCCGATCGAAAACCCGTGCCGTCCCCTCGAATACGTCCGAGTCGAAGCCGGCCGACTTCACCACCGCACCTTCGGGGGCCAGCGATCCCTTGAGGATGGTGATGCCCCCGGTGGGATGGATGGGGGACTTCGTGGCCCGTAGGACCTGGCCGTCCGGATCCGGCGGCGCAATGTGAGCGAGGTTCTCCGCGACCGTCGAACCGGTCACCGTCAGGCAGTCGCCGTGCAGCAGCCCCGCGTCGAGGAGCGCCTTCATCACCACCGGCACACCGCCGATGCGGTCGACATCGGTCATCACGTGCCGACCGAAGGGCTTGACGTCGGCGAGGTGCGGAACGCGGCTGCCCACGCTGATGAAGTCGTCGAGCGACAGTTCGACCTCGGCCTCGCTCGCGATGGCGAGAAGGTGCAGCACCGCGTTGGTCGATCCGCCGAACGCCATCACGACGGCGATGGCGTTCTCGAAGGCCTCGCGGGTCATGATGTCGCGCGCGGTGATACCGCGACGCAGCATCTCGACGACGGCGATCCCGCTCTGACGCGCGAACTGGTCGCGGCGCTTGTCGGGTGCCGGGGGAGCGGCGCTGCCGGGGATGGACATCCCGAGCGCCTCGGCGGCGCTGGCCATCGTGTTGGCGGTGTACATGCCGCCGCACGCGCCCTCACCCGGACAGATGGCGCGTTCGATGGTGTCCACGTCCTCGCGGCTCATCAGTCCGCGCGAGCACGCGCCCACGGCCTCGAACGCGTCGATGATCGTGACCTGACGCTCTTTCCCGTCCGACAACGTCGCGTAACCGGGCAGGGTCGACCCGGCGTAGAGGAACACCGACGCGAGATCGAGGCGGGCCGCGGCCATGAGCATGCCCGGCAGGGACTTGTCGCATCCGGCCAGCAGGACCGAGCCGTCGAGACGCTCGGCGCTCATCACGGTTTCCACGCTGTCGGCGATCACCTCGCGGGAGACCAGCGAGAAATGCATCCCTTCGTGCCCCATCGAGATGCCGTCGGAGACCGAGATGGTGCCGAATTCGAGCGGGTATCCGCCACCTTCGTGCACCCCGTCCTTCACAGCCTTGGCCAGCCGGTCGAGCGACAGATTGCACGGCGTGATCTCGTTCCACGACGACCCGACCCCGATCTGCGGTTTCACCCAGTCGTCGTCGCCCATCCCCACCGCGCGGAGCATGCCGCGGGCAGCGGTCTTCTCCAAGCCGTCCGTGACGTCGCGACTACGGGGCTTGATGTCGATCTCGGCGTCCGGTTCGGTTCGCTTGGTCATGAGGGCAAGAGTAGTGGTGATCGTTCGAACGCGGTCGGAGTCCGCACCGGAACGGACGGATGGTTGCGGAGTCTTTTGCTCCGTTCCGATACTCACTGAGATGGTCACGGCAGGTGCGAGAATCAACTGCGCGGCCGATGGCGGCATCGGCAGCAACGGGCGCACGCGGCAGTCGGGCGTGCACATCGAATTGGCGGCCGGCTCTCGAACCGGGCTTAGCTCACGTATCGATAAGTGAATGTGCATGTCTTGCAACCATTTCCTTCATGCAGACGAGCGTCGGTGCACGCATGTAGCGTGGTGTCCGGTAACCACGTGCGCTGCACATCGGATAGCGAGGACTCCTCATGGCCCTTCATGCATTGCTCGCCAAGGCCGGCGCGACGGTCGCGACGGGTTTCGTCGGCGCCGTCGCCTACGACGCCGTCCGCAGCGTCGCCCGGCGCGCTCCGCTGCGTGAAGGCGCAGTCGTCGCCACCACGTGGGGTATCCGCGGAACCCGCAAGGCCGAAGAGGTCGCCGAGTCGATGCGGCTCAACACCGCCGACATCGTCGCCGAGGCGAAGGAACGCCTGGGCGAGGAGTCGACCCCGCCGGGAACCGCGGTCGCGCACGACCACGATCACGATCACTGAGTCGTGAGCACGTCTGCGCCGACGTACTCGCCGGAGTTGCCACCGATCGACATCGTCGTCCGGTCGTCGGCGGCGGGACGGGTCCGCATGACGGTCCCGTGGCTGCGGATTCCCGATCGGGCCGCTGCGGACCGGCGTGCCGTGGCCGTCGAGGAGAGCGTCGCCCGGGTGGCGGGCGTACGGGCCGTGCACGCCTACCCGCGGACGGCCTCGGTCGTCGTGTGGTTCCGAGCCGACACCGACCGGGAAGCCATCGAACACGCGATCGCGGCGGCCACGCACGCAGACTTCGCCAATGTCCCCGATCGCGCACCGCATTCGGCTGACGTCACCAACGCCGACCTGTTGCGCATGGGCATCGGCGCCGGGGCACTGGTCCTGCTCGGTTTTCGTCGCTACGGGTTCCGGCGTCCGCCGCTGCTCGGTCCGGCATCTCGCACCGTCGCCACCGGTGTCACGATCTTCTCTGGTTACCCGTTCCTCCGGGGCGCGCTTCGGTCGCTGCGCGGGGGCCGGGCCGGTACCGATGCGCTGGTCTCGGCGGCCACGATCGCGAGCCTGCTGCTTCGTGAGAACGTGGTCGCGCTCACAGTGCTGTGGCTGCTCAACATCGGCGAATTCCTCCAGGACCTCACCTTGCGCCGCACCCGCCGCGCCATCACCGACCTGCTTCGCGGCACCCAGGACACCGCGTGGGTGCGCCTCGCCGACGGCACCGAGGTGCAGGTGGCGATCGACGCCCTTCACGTCGGCGATGCGGTGATCGTGCACGAGCAGGTCGCCGTCGCGGTCGACGGCGTGGTCGTCGACGGCGAGGCGGTCGTCGACCAATCGGCGCTCACCGGCGAGAACCTTCCGGTGACCAAGCACGTCGGTGATCGCGTACAGGCGGGCTCGGTGGTGCTCACCGGCCGCGTCGTGATCGAGGCCGACGCCGTCGGGGACGACACGTCGATCGGTCGCATCATCAGCCGGGTCGAGGAAGCACAGCGCGACCGCGCTCCCATCCAGACGGTCGGGGAGAACTTCTCCCGACGCTTCGTACCCGCGTCGTTCGCGTTGTCGGCGCTGACCCTGCTGGCGACGCGCGATCTCCGTCGAGCGATGACGATGCTGCTCATCGCGTGCCCGTGTGCCGTGGGACTGTCCACCCCGACCGCCATCAGCGGGGCCATCGGGAACGGTGCCCGCCGCGGCATCCTGATCAAGGGCGGATCGCACCTGGAGATCTCGGGGCGGATCTCGGCGGTCGTCTTCGACAAGACGGGCACGCTGACCGTCGGCCGTCCGGTCGTGACGAACGTGGTGTCCTTCTACGACGCCTGGCAGCCCGAACAGATCCTCGCGTATGCCGCCAGCTCCGAGATCCATTCGCGTCATCCGCTCGCCGAAGCGGTCATCCGCTCCACGGAGGAGCGTCGGATCGAGATCCCGACGCACGCCGAGTGCGAGGTCATCGTCGGACTCGGCATGCGCACCCGCGCTGACGACGGGCGCGTGCTCCTGCTCGGCAACCCGTCGCTTCTCGACCGGCACGGCGTCGCCATCTCCGATGCCGCCATCGACTGGGTGGATCGACTGCGGCATGCGAGCGAGACCCCGCTCCTGCTCGCCGTCGACGGCACCCTGGTCGGGTTGGTGAGCCTGTCCGACGAGCTGCGTCCCGAGGCGCGCGAGGTCCTCGACGCGCTGCGCGCCGATGGAGTCACCGAGATCGCCATGCTCACCGGCGATCACCCGGTCACCGCCGCGACCATCGCGGCAGAGCTCGGCATCGAGCGGTGGGCCGCCGAGGTCACGCCCGACGACAAACTCGCGGTCGTGCGTGAACTGCAGGCGCTCGGTCACGTGGTCGCCGTGGTGGGTGACGGCGTCAACGACGCACCCGCACTGGCCGCTGCGGACATCGGCATCGCCATGGGCCTGGCGGGTACGGACGTCGCGGTCGAGACCGCGGATGTCGCACTGGCCGGTGACGATCTGCGCAAGTTGCTCGACATCCGCGATCTGGGCACGCACACGGTGGAGGTGATCCGCCAGAACTACGGGATGTCGATCGCCGTCAACGCGCTGGGGCTGGTGGTCGGTGCCGGCGGCGCACTGTCCCCGGTACTGGCCGCAGTGTTGCACAACGCGTCGTCGGTTGCGGTGGTGCTCAACAGTTCTCGACTCATCCGCTACCAGGTCGAGGCGACCCCACGCCGCACCGAGGAGTCCCACCGTGCCTGACCTACCGCTGACCAGCCCGACCGTCGAGTGTCCCGCGGGGACGATCATCGCTCGTGTGGACGGAGACGTCCTGCGCGCCACCGGTATCCGCTACGCGCACGCGGCGCGCTTCGAAGCGCCGTCGGCGCAGCCGCCCGCGGACGAGCCGATCGACGCGACGTCGTGGTCGCCGGCCTGTCCCCAGCGCGACGGTGAGGGAATCGTCCACAGCACCTTCGGCGACGCCGCACTCGGCGAGATGGTCGGCGACGAGCATGCGCAATATGTCTCGGTCACCGCGCCCGCCGACCGTCGCCCCGACGAGGTGCTTCCGGTGATGGTCTGGATCCACGGTGGGTCGTACATCATCGGCGCCGCGGACGCGCCGTGCCACGATCCGGCGGCGCTGGTGGCCGAGCAGCGGGTCATCGTCGTATCGGTGACCTACCGCCTGGGGTTGTTCGGATTCCTCGGGGACGGTGTCAGTCGCCCGGCGAATCTCGGCCTGCTCGACATGATCGAGGCCCTGCGCTGGGTTCAGCGCAACATCGCATCGTTCGGCGGCGATCCCGACGCCGTCACCGTCTTCGGCGAGTCGGCGGGCGGAGACGCGATCGCACAGCTGATGGCGGCCGACGGTGTGTCGGGTCTGTTCCACCGCGCCATCGTGCAGAGTGCGCCACTCGGCATCACCCGCCGGCGCGAGCGGCTGCATGCGGACATGTTCGCCGCGTCGCACCAGGTGTCGGAGTCGGCGACCGTCGACGAGGTCCTGGCCGTCCAGGAATCGATGATGGGTCTCAAAGCGGTTCTGCAGCACGGCCTTCCCGCGTTCATGTCCTTCGGTCCGCAGTACGGCCACCATCCGTTGCCGCCCGAGGGCGAGGTGGACGCGGTGTGGGAGCAGCGCGCCCGCGACGTCGAGCTCCTCATCGGGTGGAACAGCCGCGAGGCCGCGTTCTTCACCGCCGCGATCGGTGGGGTGTCGTCGCTGCCTGCGATCCCCGTGGTCGGCACCCGGTTGTACGAGTGCCTCGTCCAGCAACTCACCCGCGCCATCTACACGTCGGCCGCCGATCGCTTCGCGCGGCGTCACCGACGGGCCGGTGGAAAGGCCGCCCAGTACGTCATCGACTGGGGCGCAGCCGATCACCCACTGCGCTCAGGGCACACGGTGGACATCCCGCTGCTGTTCGGGACCCCGGAGATCTGGACCGGCGCCCCGATCCTGGCCGGCCACGACGCCGAACGGGCCGCGGCGGACGGCAGCCGGCTGCGCCAGATCTGGGCCGACTTCGCGCGGGACGGGTGGACCGCGCCGTCGGATGTCCCCGGCCTCATCCGCTTTCCCTGATCCGCGGCGACCCGTCGAGGGCCCCAGGCTTGTCCTGCCCCGTGACGAAACCGTATCCGCACCATCGTCGAGTCGCCGATGAGTTCTCGACGCTGCACCTGTCTACCGTTCTGACCGTCCCACCTCGGGGCGCGGCCCCAACGAAAACGGAGATCCGATGTCCCGCATGCTGTTCGTCAACACCACCGCCACCGACATCCCGGCCACGCGGGAGTTCTGGACCGGTCTCGGGTTCGCGTTCAACAACGATTTCTGTGATGACACCACGCTGTGCCTGGTCGTCAACGAATCGTCATTCATGATGATCATGACCCCGGACAAGTTCCAGGGCTTCATCACCGGTGGGATCAGCGACACTGCGACCGAACGCGAAGTCCTGATGGCGATCTCGGCTGAGTCGCGGGAAGCCGTCGACACTCTGGTGGACAAGGCGCTGGCGACCGGTGGCAGTCCGTGGCAGGAGGTGCAGGACCACGGGTGGATCTACGGGCGGAGCTTCCGCGACCTCGACGGTCACGCATGGGAGGTCTCCTACATGGACCTCGCGGCCATGACGGAGTGACACGATCTGCAGTTGAGCCGGCCCTACCCCGCTGGTTGCGCCGAGTCGCTTTCTACTGGTTGAGCCGACTCCGACGCTGCTCGGAAGCGGGGGGCAGGCGGCAGGAACGGTGCGCGTCGAGATCAGTTCTCGGGGCGCCGGCCGACCCCGATCAGCGTGTCGCAGTCGACTTCGGTGATGCCCTCGTCGACCAAACGCTGCAGGAAGCCGGCCCGGACGTCGGCGATGGCGTCGGCGTCCATACCTGTCAGCGCACCCCTCAACCCGCTGCCCAGGACCATCGACCACGAGAACTCGTCGGTGCGCGGAATGCGCAACTCCAGAACGGATGCTGAAGCCTCCACGGCACCAATGGATTCCAACCACGCCGTGATCTTCTCCTCGGTGTCGATGCGCGTGATCGGGTGCGGCGGACCATCCGACGGTGCGCGCGGTCCGGGCGGCGGAGGCGTCTTGGTCACCCGCGCAACCTCGTCGAAGTAGGCCCCGGTGAAGTCGTAGAGGGCGTCGTCGTGCCAGACCGCGACCGCGATCCGCCCACCCGGGCGCAGGAGCGTCAGGAGGTCGCGCACGGCCGCGTCCATGTCCGGGAGGAAGAAGACCCCGAAACCGCAGGTGAGAACGTCGTACCCACCGATGTCATCACCTCGACCGGCGAGGGTCGTCACATCCTCGACCCGGAAATCGATGTTGCGCAGTCCCGCCGCAAAGGCGCTGATCCGCCCGCGGTCGACCAGGTCCGCGGCGAAATCGACTGCTGTGACGTGTCCGTCGGGGCCGACCACGCGCGCCGCGGCCAGTGCGCTCGCTCCGGTGCCGGAACAGACGTCGAGTACCCGGTCGCCCAGGGCGGTCCGCCCCCGCGCGACCAACGTCTCGCCGGCCGGGCCCCAGACAAGTGGCGTCACCAGATCGAAGTCGGAACTGGCCGAGTTGAAGGTCTCGGCGATGCTGGGTCGGGCCATGTTGTCAGCGTAGCCGTGTTGAGAACGATTTCCGATAAAGTGGTCGACGTCTCACGCCGCATGTCGTGTCAGTGCGCGGGCCGGACCGCCGTCACCGGCACCAGCAGTCGTGATGGCGTATCGCCACCCCAATGGACCGTGGTCCGTCCGCGCGATCCGCGTTCGTACGCTGCGGGTGCGTTCCCGGTCAGCGGATTTCGCGGCCACAACCACCGTCCCGCGACAACGAGTCGCAGTTGCTCGCCTCGGCGGAACAGGGTGGCGGACGGGCCGAACGGAATGTCGACCGGCACGACCTCACCGGCGGCGAGTGGGCGCCTCCGCTCGTAGGTGGGGACAGGCGCGGTGGGTGTCGACAGCCCGGGGTCGAGGTCCCGCATGGAGGCTCGCATCCAGCCGGTGGTCACTCGGTCGCGGCCGAACCCGTACGAACCCTCGAACGGGACGTACTCTGCGCCGCGCCACTTCTCGATGCCGACGTACAGGTCGACATCGTCCGCGTCGTCGACGGAGACGAACAGGCTTAGAGTTGCCGATCCGCAGATCTCGGTGTCGGCATCGAACGTGATTCCGAATCGCACTCCGGTCTTCGCCGGATCGAAGAAGATCGAGCCGGCCTCGGGCGCATCGGGTGTGAGTCCGGAGTGGCCGAGGTGCAGCGATGTCCACTGCGTCGAGGCAGGTGGCCACTGGGACTCGTCGCGGACCTCGACCACCGAGTCCCGGCTGTCACGGACCTCGAGCCTGACGGTCGGCAACGCAGGCGCCGTGTCATCTGCGCGTAGATGTCGTGCCAGGAAGTCGATCTGGGATCGCTGCGCCTCGTCGGAGTAGAAAGTGGCCCATTTGCCGCTGCGGTGGGTGTACAGGTGTCGTTCGGTGGAGCTGATGTTCTCGAAGGCGCGCATCGATCCGCGGCTGTGGAGATTGTTGTCGGAGAAGCTTCCGCAGATCAGTGCCGGTACCTCGATGGCGGCCAGGTCGGGTACGAGAGAACGCCAGTAATCGTCGCGGGTGGGATGTTCGGCGAACTCGGCGCCGATGTCGTAGGCCAGGCGGTTGCTCTTCACGCCCCGGCTCCACATCTTGACGAAGCCCGTCTCACGAATTCCACCGGGACGCAACAGATCCCGGTACGCATCAGAGAAACCCTCCCAGGGGACGATGGCGACCAGATGAGGGGGCCGGGTCGCCGCCGCCTTCCACTGGGTGATCGCGAGATACGAGACCCCCATCATCGCCACCCGGCCGGTGCTCCACGGCTGGATGCCGGCCCATTCGATGAGGTCGTGGACGTCCTCGCCCTCCTGGTCGGCGAAGGGGCGGCCGACGCCGTCGGAATGACCGCAGCCACGCAGGTCCGCGTTCACCACCGCATATCCCTGCGCGGTCCAGAACGCGGGATCCGGTGACTCCCAACTGGTCAGCGCAGAGAAGCGCACCGGCGCGGTCTGCCGGAGGGCGCGGTACTGGAACGGCAACGTGTAACCCTTGCCGAACCGCTTCCTCGTCGGGAGATTGTCCTTGCCGTACGGGTGCGCGCAGAGGACGACCGGAAACGGCCCATCGCCGACGGGGCGGTGGACGTTGGCCCGCAGCACTGTTCCGTCTCGTGTGCCGACCTCGACATCCCGCTCGACCACCAGGGACTGTGCATCGGGCTCGACGACCTCGACCGGCGGCCGGGCGATTCCACGCAGCCGCGTGAGTGCGTAGCGCCCGGCGCCCGGGCGGCGCCACGGTCGGTCGGGTGCCGCGGCGTCGGCCGGCCGCGGGGCTGCCCCGGCGAACGGTGTACCGGCGCTGTCCCGCGCTGTCTCTGCCATGGGATACCTCGGAGGTGGTCGTTGCGGAAGATTGTCTCACCATACGGTGAAACTCTGACGAGGGGCAAGAGAAATTTCACGCTATGGTGAGACTCATGGCTAAGGCGGAGTCGAGAAGCCGGGCGACACCCGGGCCGCGGGACGAGCGCGGGGTGCTCTCGGGCCGGATCCTGGCGGCGGCCCGCAACGCGTTCGCGACGACCGGTTGGTCCGGGACGACGATCCGTGGAGTCGCGCGGGACGCGGACGTCGATCACGCGCTGGTTTACCACTACTTCGGGTCCAAGGAAGGACTGCTCGACGCGTGCACAAACCCGCCCGCGGTGTGGCTCGAGGGGGTCGCCCGGACGTGGGAGGCGCCGCGCGACGAACTCGGGGCGACGCTGCTGCGCTACATGATGGACAGCTGGGCCGACGAGGAGATCGGACCGGTGCTTCGGGCGGTGCTGCAGACGGCCGCGCACGAGGAGTCCACCCGGGCCAAGCTCCGGATGATCGTCGAACGAAGCCTGATGGGTGTGTCGGGCCTGGGCGCCGACGACGAGGAGCGTCGCCTCCGCAGTGGCATGATCGCCACGCAGATCATGGGTTTCGCGATGATGCGGTACATCTGGGCCGTCGAACCGATGGCGTCGATGACCCCTGATGAGGCGGTCGCGGCAATCGCGCCGAATCTCCAGCGCTACATCGAGGGGGACCTGACCGGATGAGGGTCGTTCCCTGCCGGTTGTGAGCCGGCAGGGATTCCCGGTTCCTCCGTGGGTGCGCTACTCGACCAGTTTGCCGACGGTGGACACCTCGCCGATCAGGTCGGCAATCTCTGGGGGAACCGGTGCGATGGCTTCGCGCACGATCCCATTGGGCGACCAGACCAGGTTCACCTGGAGGCTCGGATCGAGGTCCGGGTAGTCGCTGCGGTTGTGACAGCCGCGCGTTTCACGGCGTTCGATCGCGCTCTCCACCGTGGCGCGCGCGGCGAGTGCCGCGGACTTCAGGTCGAAGGCGTGGGCGAGATCCGCGAAGCCTGCGATGTCGGGATGCACACCGACGTTGCCCATCCGGGTCTCGATCTCGTCCAGTTCGGCCAGTCCCTTTCGCAGCCCCGTCTCGTCTCGTACGACGCCGGCGTGGTCTGTCATGGTCGTGCGGATCGCCCGCTGCAGTGCCCGCACGTTCTCGTGCCCGTCGGCGGCGAGTAGCGAGTCGATCTCGGACCGGGCTTCGGCAACCGCTTCCGGTGAGCGCCGCTGCGCGTCGAGCCCGGCCGAGTATGCGGCTGCCGCACGACCGACGAGGCGCCCGTAGACCAGGAGTTCGATGAGCGAGTTGCCGCCGAGCCGATTGGCTCCGTGCAGACCACTGGCGGCCTCGCCGAGGGCGTAGAGACCGGCCACCCCGGTACCGTGGTCCTCCGGGCGTACCCACACCCCGCCCATCGAGTAGTGGGCGGTCGGCGCTATCTCGATCGGCGATTCGGTGATGTCGAGCATCTGTAGTTCCAGCAGCGCCTGATAGACACGGGGCAGGCGCGTCATGATCGTCTCCCGGGGCAGGTGTGAGACATCCAGCCACACACCATCGTTCGGTGTTCCCCGGCCCTCACGGATCTCGGTGTAGGCAGCCAACGCGACCCGATCTCGGGTGGAGAGCTCCATTCGTTCCGGGTCGTACCGCGCCATGAACCGCTCGCCCGCAGCGTTTGTCAGGATGCCGCCCTCACCGCGAGCGGCTTCGGAAACCAGTGTGCCCGCGGCATTCTCCGGTTCGAGGAGACCCGACGGATGGAACTGCACCAGTTCCGCATCACGGATCCGCGCGCCTGCGTCCACCGCGAGCCGGAAGGCGTCGCCGGTGTTCTCGTCGCGCCGCGACGAGGTCCGCCGCCAGATCCTGGTGTGCCCACCGGCTGCGAGGATCACGGCGTCGGCGTGGATCAGGTAGCGGGTCCCGTCCTCGAGGTCGAAGCCGTAGGCGCCGAACACGACATTGTCGCGGACCAGGATTCGGGTGATGTAGACCGTGTCCAGGATATGCAGGTCGAGTTGCCGTGCGCGGCCGACGAGCGCTCGCTGGATCTCCAGACCGGTGTAGTCGCCGGCGAACGCGGTCCGGCGGTATGTGTGTGCACCGAAGAACCGTTGCGAGATCCGGCCGTCGTCCTCGCGGGCGAACCCCATGCCGTAGTGCTCGAGGTCCCGGATGCCGCGTTCGGCGCCACGCGTGACGATCTCCACCGTCTGCGGGTCGGCCAGGTAGTAGCTCTCCTTGATGGTGTCGGCCGCGTGTTGCTGCCAGGTGTCGGCCGAGTCCATCGTTGCCAGTGCAGCATTGATACCGCCCGCCGCCAGGGACGTGTGGGCGTCCATCCGCGGTCGCTTGCCGACGGCGATCACATCGACGCCGTTCTCCGCGAGTTCGATCGCCGCCCGCAGACCTGAACCCCCGGTACCGATGACGAGCACCGACGTCGACAACTGATGTTCCCTGGCCTTCATCCTGACCCTCCTCGAATCGTTCTCAACACTTCTGACGACGTGGGGCATGTGGATGTGATGCCTCGCGGTTGTGAGTAGCCCCACCTCACCGGCCTGGCCGGCGCGTCGTGGCAGAGGCAGCCGGCCGCCGAGGTGGCATGATCCGGTCATGAGCGACGGGATCGACGCGGTACCGGCACATCTGGGCGATGTGCAGGACGAACGTCGACGGTTGCAGGCGATGGCGTATCGGATGACGGGCACGCTCGCCGACGCCGAGGACGTGGTGCAGGAGACCTACCTGCGGTGGTATCGGATGTCCGAGGACGAGCGGGCACAGATCGAGAATCCGGCGGCCTGGTTGACCCGAGTCGGCAGCCGGGTCGCCCTCGACCTGCTCGGCTCCGCGCGAGTCCGGCGTGAACGCTACGTCGGAGAGTGGCTGCCGGAACCCGTCCCGGCAGACCTCTTCGCCGGGACCGCCCCACTGACGGACCCCGCCGAGAGGGTCACCCTCGACGAATCGGTGAGCACGGCCCTGCTCGTGGTGCTCGAGGCGATGACACCCGCGGAGCGAGTGGCCTTCGTGCTGCACGACGTCTTCGCGATGCCTTTCGACGAGGTCGCTGCCATTGTGGGGCGGTCGTCCGCCGCGACCCGTCAGTTGGCATCGACCGCGCGACGGCACGTTCGCGCCCAGCGGTCGGTGGCCGTGCCGAGGTCCGCCCACGACGCGGCTGTGCAGAAGTTCCTGGCGGCCAGCCGCGGTGGGAACCTCATCGAACTGCTGGAGGTGCTCGCACCCGACGTCGAGTTGCGGACCGATGGTGGTGGTGTCGTCAACGCCGCGCGTCGTCCCGTGCTCGGGCCACAGAACGTCGCGCGCTTCATCCTCGGGGTCCTCGTCAAACAACCGGACCTGCGGTTCGATCCGGTGGCGACCCCCGACGGTCTCGCATACCGATTGTTCTCCGAGGACATGCTGTATGGAGTGGTGAACTTCCGTGTCGTCGCCGACCGGATCGCCGACGTCTGGTTCGTCGTCAACCCGGACAAACTCACCAGTTGGATGCACGAAGCCGTATGAGCGGCCCACCCACCGGTTGCGCGGACCGTTCGCCGAGCCCGTCGTGGACTGTCCGCGACGGGCTCGGGAACGTCATTCGCGGTCAGTCGACCGTCGGGATGCCCGGGACGGGGTAGCGAACGGTCCCCGTGCGATGCGGACCGCGCGGGACCAGAGCATCGGGTGCGCCGTCGTCGTCCGCGGTGATGACCTCGCGTGGGTCACCGTTCGCCGCGAGCGTGGCGCGCAGCAGGTCGTCGAGGTGGAAGCGGTCCGGTCCCGCGATCTCGACGACGTCGTCGACTTCCGGACTCGTCGCGACCTCGGCGAGGAGTGCCACCACCTCGGAGAGCTCCACCGGTTGTATGAGCGACGGCGACCCCACGACCTTGCCGTCGTGGACGAACTGCTCGGCGAGAACCGGGATGTAACCGTGGAACTGCGTCGCCCGAACGATCGTCGAGCGGATGGATCCCTCCCGCAGGGCTCGTTCTTGCGCGACCTTGCCCGCGTAGTAGCCGTTCGCCGAAGCGTCCCCCGCACCGACACCGACGATCGACAACACGACGTGGCGTCCGACTCCCGCGCTCTCGCCCGCCGCGGTCAGGTTGTGTGTCGTCGTCTCGAAGAAGTCGATGGCCGCCTCGGCGTCGAACTGGTTCGTGTTGAGCACGTTGACGATCGTGTCGACCCCGACGAGCGCTTCGGCCAGTCCGTGACCGGTGACGGCATCGACCCCGTCGTCGCGGCCACCGAGGACGACGTCGACGCCCCTCTGCTGCAGCACCTCTGCCAACGGTCCGCCCACGCGGCCACGGCCTCCGGCGATGAAGATCCTCACGTCTCACTACTCCTCTCACGGCATCGTCCGATGCTCTGCGTCTCTGACGACGCAGCCCGCTCGGATGTGAGCCCCAGGTGGCGGGTCTGTGAGTCACCACGCTGGTGCGTGTCCGACCGCCATGCGAACATGTGTTCTATGCACATCGAGCGGCGGGAGCGGCGTGACGCGTCGATCCTGCACGCCGATCTCGACTCCTTCTATGCGTCGGTCGAGCAGCGGGACGACCCTTCGCTCCGTGGTCGGCCCGTTCTCGTCGGCGGCGGTGTGGTCCTCGCCGCGAGCTATGAGGCCAAGGCCCGGGGTGTGCGGTCGCCGATGCCCGGCCACGAGGCGCGTGCGCTCTGCCCCGATGCGGTCGTGGTCGCCCCACGATTCGAGGCCTACATGGAGGCCAGCCGTGAGGTCTTCGACATCTTCCACGACACGACACCGGTGGTGGAGGGGATCTCGGTCGACGAGGCGTTCCTCGACGTCGGCGGGCTGGGTCGCATCAGCGGTACGCCACGCGACGTTGCGACGACGATCCGAAGCCGCGTCCGGGACGAGGTCGGACTGCCCATCACGGTCGGCGGCGCACGCAGCAAGTTCCTCGCCAAGGTCGCCAGTGCGGTGGGCAAACCCGACGGCCTGTTGATCGTCGAACCGGGAACCGAGCTCGACTTCCTCCATCCGCTTCCGGTCCGCAGGCTCTGGGGAGTCGGTCCGGTGACCGAGGCCAAGCTGCACGACGCCGGAGTCGAGACGGTGGGTCAGCTGGCCGAGCTGGGGGAGCGGTCGTTGCGCGGCATCGTCGGTTCAGGGGCCGGACGGCATCTCTTCGCCCTGTCGCTCGCCCAGGACCCGCGCCGGGTGGAAACCGGCAAGCGTCGCAGCTCGATCGGGTCGCAACGTGCGCTCGGCCGGCGCCCGAAATCCGAGGCCGACCTCGAGGCGACGGTCACCGCGATCGTCGAGCGTCTGGGCAAACGCCTCCGATCGGCCGAACGGGTCTGTCGGACAGTCATTCTGCGATTGCGCTTCGACGATTTCACCCGTGCCACCCGATCCCGGACGCTGCTGGAGCCGACCGACCGCACCGACATCGTCATGGCCTCGGCGCGCGGACTCCTCGCCGACGCCATGCCGATCATCCGCGAGCGCGGCTGCACCCTGGTCGGGCTGTCGCTGACCAACCTTGACGACCACGACAACATCCAGCTGGCCCTGCCCTTCGCCACCGATCATGCCGAGGAACTCGACGCGACGATGGATCTCCTGCGCGACCGGTTCGGGCGCGATTCGGTCACCCGCGCGGTCCTGATCGGTCGCAACCACGGTGACGACGCGCCGATGCTGCCCGACTGAGGATTTCGTGGCAACAGAGCGCGCCATGTCCGCATGGTGACCACGCATCGCAGTCACGGATCGGGGGCGCGCGAAAAGCGCACAACGATTCTTATGCGCTCAAGCGTGACTGTGATGGCCGCTACGCCAACACTTCTGTTGTGACCACCGATGTGGTCGTCCTCACATCCGCTTCAGAAACGAGCAAGACAATGTTGGTAGCACTCGGCCTCGGGATGGTCGCCACCTTCATGGTGCTGATCATTACCAAGCGGGCGACGCCCGTCGTGGCGCTGATCCTCGTCCCCGTCGCATTCGGCCTGTTCGCCGGTGCCGGTCTCGACATCAGCGACATGATCACCGACGGCATCAAGGACCTCGCCCCAACGGCGGCGATGCTGTTCTTCGCGATCATCTTCTTCGGCATCATGATCGACGTCGGGCTCTTCGACCCGGTGGTTCGGGCGGTCGTCCGCGCGGTGCACGACGACCCGGCACGGCTGGTGGTCGGCACCGCGGTGCTCGCCGGCGTCGTATCCCTCGACGGTGACGGTTCGACGACCTTCATCATCACGACGGCCGCACTGCTGCCGCTCTATCTGAAGCTCGGTGTCAGCCCCGTCGTCCTCACCGTCGTCGCCGGACTCACGAACGGCACGATGAACATCCTGCCGTGGGGCGGTCCCACCGCCCGCGCCGCGAGCGCGCTGAACATCGACACCAACGATGTGTTCGTCCCGATGATCCCTGCGCTGGCGGCTGCCCTTGTCGTCGTGCTGCTCTTCGCGTACCACCTCGGTGTCCTCGAACGTCGCCGCATCGGCAAGCTGGAGATCAGGGACTCGCTGCTCGCCCCGAAGGAAGAGGTGCTGGTCGCCGCCGGTGGCGGAACCGGGTTGCCGCTCAGAGGTCGTCGGGCACGCGGTTCGGGTTCGGCGGGCACCGGCTCGGCCGGTCACGACGACGCCCCCACCGGTGACCACGACCTCCGCCGCCCCGTCGCGAACCCGGATGACGACGACCGCGACGCATCCTTCTCGGGCGTCCTCGACCCCAACCGGGAAACCCTGCGTCCCAAGCTCTTCTGGGTGAACGCCGGCCTCACCGTCGCCCTGCTGGCCATCCTCGGCGCCGACATCGTGGCCATCCCCGTACTGTTCATGGTCTTCGCCGGCATCGCCCTGGCCATCAACTTCCCGCACATCAAGCAGCAGCAGGAGGCCATCACCCGGCACAGCTCGAGCATCGTGTCGGTCGTCGCCATGGTCCTCGCCGCCGCCGTGCTCACCGGCGTCTTCAACGGCACCGGAATGGTCGATGCCATCGCACACTGGCTCGCCGACGGCATTCCCGACTGGATGGGCCCCCACATGGCCATCGTGATCGGCGTGCTGTCGATCCCGCTCACCTTCCTGATGAGCAACGACGCCTTCTACTACGGAGTGCTGCCGGTGCTGTCCGAGACCGCGACCCGCTACGGCATCGACCCCACGGAGATGGCCCGCGCGTCGATCACCGGTCAGACCGTGCACATGCAGAGCCCCCTCGTCCCGGCGATCCTGTTGCTGGTCGCGCTGGCCGGGGTCACCCTCGCCGACCATCACAAGAAGGTCTTGTGGCGGGCCACGGTCGTCTCCCTCGTGATGCTGGCTGTCGGAGTCCTGGTCGGGGCCGTCCCGTTCTGACCCGGCTTCCGGTGACGAGGGTCCACCTCCACCCGCACACGGCGATCCGTCCCCGACGGGTCGCCGTGTCGGCGCGCCCGCCATGCCCGACGACACAGCACTAGGCTGACGTCATGCGTTTGCGGACGCAGGTGCTGCTCCTGCAGCTGGCGGTGATAGCGGTCAGCCTCGTGGTCGGGTTCGGTCTGCTCATCGCCGGAGCCGACGACCGGGTGCGCGACGAGTATGCCCAGCGCGCGCTGGCGATCGCCCAGTCGGTCGCCGCCGACGCCGAGGTCCGCAGCGAGGTGGCCGCCCATCCCGGCACCCAGGTGGATGCGGCCGACCTGCTCGACGGACCCCTCCAGCGGCAGGCCGCGGCGGTGCGGGCCCGAACCGGGGCCCTGTTCGTCGTCATCGGCAACGATCGCGGCATTCGTCTCGCTCATCCGGAGGCGTCGGAGCTGGCCAAGACGGTCTCCACCGACCCGTCGAAGGTGCTGTCCGGATCGGACGAGGTCAACACCGACCGGGGCACCCTCGGTGAGTCGGTCCGCGCGAAGGTCCCGGTGCTGAGTGCAGACGGCACCGTCGTCGGGTTCATCAGCGTCGGGGTCTCCACCGAACGGCTCGGCTCCGAGACCCGGAGCGACATCATCGCGACCTCGCTCCTCGCACTCACGGCACTCGGCATCGGCGCAGTGGGTTCGGCACTGCTGGCCCGGCGCTGGCGTCGGCTCACCCTTGGATTGGAGTCCGACGAACTGGCCGAACTCGTCCGGGAGCAGGGTGCGGTGCTCCATTCGATGGCCGACGGCGTGCTCGCCGTCGATGCGGACGGCATCGTCCGGGTCGTCAACGACAGAGCACGCGGACTGCTCGACATCGATGCGCCTGTCGGCACCCCGGCCGCCGAACTCGGCCTCACTCCGCGGGTGGCCGCAGTCCTCGCCACGCCGACCGACGAGCCACTCGCCGCGAGTGTCGGCGAGCGGGTCGTCCTGGTGAGCTCACATCGGGTGCGCGCCGACGGACGCGACCTCGGCATGGTGCTGTCGGTGATCGACCGCACCGACGTCGAGGCGCTCAGCCGCGAGGTGGACTCGATCCGATCGATGAGCACCGCCCTGCGTGCGCAGCGCCACGAGACGGCCAACCGGATGCACGTACTCGCGGGCCTCCTCCGGCACGGGCACGCCGACGAGGCGCTCGCCTACCTGGACGAGGTCACCGGGACCGGGCCGGGAGGGCCCTTGCTCGCCGGGCTCGACAACGTGCGCGAACCACATCTGCACGCCTTCCTCGACGCCAAGGCGGCCCAGGCACGCGAACGCCGGGTCACCCTGCGGTTGGGTGACCAGACCTGGCTGCAGGGTTTCCTCACCGAGCCCGTCGTCGTCACCACCGTGCTCGGCAACCTCGTCGACAACGCCATCGAGGCTGCCGGTTCGGTCGATGCAGTCGGGCCCGGCCCCGCTACGGGCGAGGTCGAGGTCGAGGTGATCGCCGACGGCGACACCATCCTGGTCACCGTCGGGGACTCCGGGCCGGGCATCTCCTTCGACGAGCCGGACGACGTCTTCGCCGAGGGCGCCACGACCAAGTCGGGCGCGCTCGTCCCCGGCGGCCGCGGGATGGGCCTCGCCCTGGCCCGCCAGATCGCGCGTCGGATCGGTGGTGACGTGTGGGTCGCCGATGCGGGCGGGGCGGCTCACGAGGGCGACGGACCGCGCGGGGCCGTGTTCGTCGCTCGACTGCCGGGCGTCCTCGCGCCGACGGACGGTTCCGAGGCATTCGAAGGCCTCGACGAGTTCGGCGCCACCGCTGGATCGAACGACACCGACACGCCGGGAGGCCTCTCATGACCGATGACCTCGGCGTCCTGATCGTCGACGACGACTTCCGGGTCGCCGCACTGCATTCGATGATCGTCGACGCGGTTCGGGGGTTCACCGTCCGGGCGCGTGCGGGGAGCATCGGTGCCGCCCGGCAGGCGGTGGCCGAGCACCCCGACATCGATCTCGCGCTCCTCGATGTCTATCTGCCCGACGGTTCGGGCATCGACCTGGTCGCCGAGCTCGACTGCGACTGCTTCATCGTCGGCGCCGAGACCGACGCGTCAGCGGTGCGCACCGCGATGCGTGCCGGTGCGCTCGCCTACTTGATCAAACCCTTCGACGACGCCGACCTCGCGCGCCGCCTCGCCGGTTACGCCCAGTACCGGCGGGTGCTGGCGGGGGCGAACGTCGACCAGCACGCCGTCGACTCCGCGCTGTCGGCACTGCGCTTCGGCACCCGCGCCGCGGACCGTGCGGAGAGTGGCTCGTCGACCGAACAACGCATCCTGGCGTTGTTCGACGCCGGTACGTCGTTGTTCGCCGACGACGTGTCCCGCGAGATCGGCATCGCGGCACCGACCGCGCGCCGGCACCTGGCGAACCTCGTCGCCGCCGGGCGCCTGACGATGTCGCTGCAGTACGGCACCACGGGCAGGCCGCGGCAGGAGTATCGGCGTCCCGAGGCGTGAGGCGTGGGGATCGTTCGGCACCGGTCACCGGCGTGGGCGCGAGGATTAGAGTGGTGACCCATGACAACGCATGTTCGAACCGGTGCCGAGAATCCGGATCTGATCACGGTGGGCGTCCCAACGCATTGGTACAACCTCGCGGCGGAGCTCGACACCCCGATCCCGCCGCACCTGCATCCGGGCACCAAGGAGCCGGTCGGTCCCGACGATCTCGCCGCGCTGTTCCCGAGCGGACTCATCGCGCAGGAGGTCTCCACCGAGGCCTACATCGAGATCCCCGAGCCGGTGCGCGAGATCTACCGCATGTGGCGGCCGTCGCCGTTGATCCGCGCGCGCCGTTTCGAAGAGGCGCTGAACACCAAGGCGCGGATCTACGTGAAGTACGAGGGCGTGAGCCCGGTCGGCAGCCACAAAACCAATTCGGCTGTCGCACAGGCGTATTACAACAGTCTCGACGGCGTGACCAAACTGACCACGGAAACCGGGGCCGGTCAGTGGGGCAGCGCTCTGGCGTTCGCGGGTGCGCAGTTCGGCATCGATGTCGAGGTGTGGCAGGTCCGCGCCTCCTACAGCTCGAAGCCCTACCGGGGGTTTCTGATCCGCACCTACGGTGGCACCATCCACCCGAGTCCCTCGGAGCTGACCGAGTCGGGGCGCGCGATGCTCGCCAAGGATCCGAACACGACCGGGAGCCTCGGCATGGCCGTCAGTGAGGCCGTCGAGGTCGCCGCCGCGAATCCCGACACCCGGTACGCGCTGGGCAGCGTGCTCAACCATGTGGTGCTGCACCAGAGTGTGATCGGGCAGGAAGCCGTCGACCAGCTGAACTCTGTGGAGCCCGACGGCGCCGACGTCGTGTTCGGTTGCGCCGGGGGCGGTTCGAATCTCGCCGGGCTGTCGTTTCCGTTCCTGCGGGAGAAGCTGCACGGGCGCTCGAATCCGCGGGTCGTCGCCGCCGAGCCCGCCGCATGTCCGTCGATCACGCAGGGGGAGTACCGCTACGACCACGGCGATGTGGCCGGGTTGACACCCTTGCTCAAGATGCACACGCTCGGAATGGATTTCGTGCCCGATCCGATCCACGCCGGTGGTCTCCGCTACCACGGCATGGCCCCGGCTCTGAGTCACACGGTGGAGCTCGGACTGGTGCAGGGCGTCGCCATCTCCCAGCACGACGCGTTCACCGCGGGTGTGCAGTTCGCACGGACCCAGGGCATCGTCCCGGCCCCGGAGTCGACGCACGCGATCGCGGCCTGCGCCGCGCACGTCACCGACAGCGACAAGGAAGAGGTCGTCGTGATCGGGTTGTCGGGTCATGGACAACTGGATCTGCCCGCCTACGCCGAGTTCCTCGAGGGCAACTTCTGAGTCGACCCGGCGCAGTGATCCCGGTGATGCGGACGGTCGGCGTCGACCTGTCCGCGTCACCGGCGAAAACTGCTGTCGCATGCGTGGATTGGTCTTCCGGCCGGGCGGTGCTGACCGAACTCGTCGTGGGCGCGGACGACGCCGCGATCCGGCGCCGCACGGACGGGGCGACCCGGATCGGGATCGACTCGCCCTTCGGCTGGCCCGATGAGTTCGTCGACTTCGTCGTCGCGCATCACGGTAACCGGTTGTCGCCGGGGAGGGGGCTCGACGACATCGCTCGTCGTCGTCCACTTGCGTTGCGTCGCACCGATCTTCGGATCATCGATGACGGCGCGGGTCGCCCGCTCAGTGTGTCGGCCGACCAGATCGCGCATGTCGCGTTCCGATGCGCCGGCCTGCTCGCGGACCTGGGTGTCGACGACCGCGTCGACGGGTGGGCGGTCGAGGCGTATCCCGCCGGGGCACTCAAGCGCTGGGGACTGACCTCACGGGGATACAAACGCGCCGCCAACGCACCGGTTCTCGCCGACCTGGTGCTCGCCCTGCAGGCGGCGGCACCGTGGCTCGAACTCGGCGAGCACGCCGAGCGGATGGCCCGCGACGACGACGCGTTCGACGCCGTGATCACCGCGCTGATCGCGCGCGCCGCAGAACTCGGCCGGACCACGCGACCCGCCGCCGCCGACCGGCCGGTCGCCGCGCGGGAGGGTTGGATCCACGTTCCCACCGCCGAACTGACAGAACTGATCTGAGTGGTGGCCTCGATCAGGCCAGCGACAGCCGCATGAGCACGCGCGGGAACCCGGCGAGGACCGACGAGGTGTCGGCGGCCCGCACGAAGCCGGCCTTCTCGAACAGGCCGCGGGTCCCGACGTACGCCATCGTCAGATCGACTTTGGCGCCCTTGTTGTCGACGGGGTATCCCTCGATGGCCGGCGCACCGTTCGACCGCGCGTAGTCGACGGCCCCGGCGAGCAGCGCGTGCGAGATTCCCTGTTTGCGATGGCCGGGGCGGACGCGGATGCACCAGACCGACCACACCGGGAGGTCGTCCACGTGTGGGATCTTCCGGTTCCGAGCGAAGGTCGTGTCCGCGCGCGGCGATACGGCCGCCCAACCGACGACCTCGCCCGCGTCGTCGTAGGCGAGTACACCCAGCGGAACACCGTTGTCGCACAACTCTTTGACGAACTCGCCACGCTGCTCGCGGACCAGCTGCTGATTCTGGGCGCTGGGAATGCGGTAGCTCAGGCACCAGCAGACGTTCGACGTCGGCTTCTTCGGACCGACCATCGTGGCGATGTCGTCGACGTTCACCGCGGGACGGACCTCGATGGGCATGCGTTCCATCGTCGCTCGCTCGGCCCGGTACGGCAAGCGAGGCCCACTCCCTGCTCCCTGAGGTGCGAGCGAAAGCGAGCCACGATTGGCCTCGCTAGAACCCGCCAGGTGCCTCACCAGGCCCATCGTGGCTCGTCGCCATCGCTCCTCGCACCTCAGGGAGCAGTGGGTGTGGTTCTCTCGGATTGGGGACCAGCGGTTTTGTGCTCCTTCGGATCAGGGAGCAGGGCGGGCCAGTGGAGCAGAGGTTGCGGGGCCGGCCCCGAACACGGTCCGGTACCAGATGGCTGTGAGGATGTCGATGGCGGTGTCGTCGTCGGGGACGGGTCCGGCCTCGTCCCCGCGGACCGCGAGCCAGGTCCAGCAGGTGGATTCGAGGGTCGCGACGAGGGCGGACGCGAGCGGCTCGAGCGGGAGACCGACCGCGTAGCCCGCGCGTTCGGCGCCGCGCAGTCCGGACAGCACCTGTTTGACGCCGGACACCCGGTTGGCGTGCCATCGGGCGCGGAAGTCGTCGTCGAGCATCGACATCTGGAACAGCCCGATGATCTCGGGTAGGTACTTCTTGTAGGTCGTCCAGTACGCGGTCACGGCCGCGCGGACGCTCGCCTCCGGGTCGGTGTGTCTGGTCGCGAGCGATTGCTCGACCACTTCCTCGGAGAACTGGTCGAGGAGGGCTTCGAGCAACCGGTCTTTGCTGTCGTAATAGTTGTAGAACGAACCCGTCGAACGTCCCGCGGCCGCGGAGATGTCGGCGATCTTGGTGTTCAGGTAGCCCTTTTCGGCGAACGTCCGACGCGCCGCGTCGAGAAACGCGGCCTCGGTCTGACGTCCCTTGTTGGTCGGCGGCACCGTGAGCTCCTTCCACGCACCGGTTCCTCATCGAACCACGTGGTCCGACGGTCGCGGCACGTGGATATCGAACGAGTGTGACCCTTGTCATCCCCTGAAACTGAATCTAGCATCAGAAAATCGTAGAGACAGGAGTTCGGCATGGAATCGTTCATCCAGCACCGCAAGGGGCGCACGCCTCGGCAGGTGCACCGAGATGTCGACGACCTGAAAGACGATGAGCTCGGTCGGTATGGATTCACCGGCCGCACGGCGCACCTGTACCGCCGCAACGACCCGACGCAGTTCCGCGCGGTGGGCACCCACACCGGCGTCGACCGGATCGTCACCGACCTCACACCCACCGATCAGTCCGACCCCGCCGGCGAACCGCTCCTGATGTTCCACAACGAGGACTGCCGAATCTCGTTGAGTCGTCGAAACGAAGCCGCTCCCTTTTGGTTTCGGCCCGTCGACGGCGACGAACTCGTCTTCGTCCACGAGGGCGCCGGCTACTTCGAGACCGAGTTCGGCCGACTGCCCTACCGCCCCGGTGATTACGTGTACATCCCGAAGGGATGCACCTACCGCCAGATACCCGATGGCCCGTCGCTGCTGCTCATCATCGAGGCGGTCGACGAGTTCCGGGTCCCCGAGCCCGGCGTCCTCGGCAGGTTCTTTCCCTTTGATTCGTCGCTAGTCGTCGTTCCCGAAGCCGAGGCTTTCGACGGTGACGGTCGAGACGAGTACGAGGTCCGCTTCCGCCAGCGTGAGGGGCAGACCTCGCTGTTCTACCCCTTCCATCCGCTCGACGTAGAGGGTTGGCGCGGAGACAATTTCCCGTTTGCCTTCAACATCGAGGACTACGACGTCATCACCTCCGAGACCGTGCACCTACCGCCGACGGTCCATCTGTTCATGCAGGCGACCGGGGTGTACGTGATGAACTTCCTGCCGCGCCCGGCCGAGGCGCGCAAGGGCGCCGAACGACTGCCCTGGTACCACCGCAACACCGACTTCGACGAGATCGCATTCTTCCACGGCGGCAGCATGTTCGGCGTCGGCATGCCGCCGGGGCTGATCTCCCACGCACCCCAGGGTATGCACCACGGCATCCCCGAGCGGGCGCGGGAACGATCCCGTCGCAAGTTCGACGAATTCGATCGGGTGGAATGGCAGGTGATCTCGATCGACACGCGTCGTCGACTCATCGCCGCACCGGCAATGCTCGCCTCGAGCCTGCCCGACGCCGCGGAGACCGAGGACGGGACACGCGTATGAGCACCCCCTCCGGCCCGACCCGGCATGAATACGACCGCATCCCCTATCTCGTTGTCTTCGATGACCTCTCGGCATACCAGGACACCTACGGCGGGGTCACCGAGAGCGTGGTCCTCGAGAGTTACCTGCTCCGGCCCAAGGGGGTGCCGTCGAAGAACGTCATCGTCTTCATGCATCCGATCGGGGGCGGGGCCTACCTGCCGATGACCAATGCGCTCGCCCGCGCCGGCCATCACGTCATCTACTGCAACAGCCGGTATCGCGGCGTCGACAGTGCGTTGATCATGGAGAAGGTCGTACAGGATCTCGGTGCCTGTGTACGGGATGCGCGCGAACGGCTGGGCTACGAGAAGGTGATCCTCGCCGGTTGGAGCGGCGGCGGCGCTCTTTCGCTCTACTACCAGCAGCAGGCCCAGCACGCGACGGTCACCGCGACTCCCGCCGGCGAGCCGCCCGACCTGACCGCCCTCGACCTGCCCGCAGCGGACGGCATGATGTTGCTCGCCGCGCACGTGTCGCGACACGGAACCCTGACCGAGTGGATGGACCCGTCGATTCTCGACGAGTCGGATCCGCACCACCGCGACCCGGAGCTGGATCTGTACGATCCGTCGAATCCGAATCAACCGCCGTATTCGGCGGAGTTCCTCGACCGGTACCGCGCTGCGCAGATCGCACGCAACCGCCGGATCACCGCCTGGGTCAAGGAACAACTCGCCGACCTCCGCGATCACGGCGAACCGCTGATGGAGCGCGGGTTCATCGTCCACGGAACGATGGCCGATCCGCGGTGGCTGGATCTCACCGTCGACCCCAACGACCGCGAGCTCGGTTGCTACCTGGGCGATCCGCGGATCGTGAACATGGGTCCCGTCGGCCTCGCCCGGTTCACCACCCTGCGAAGTTGGTTGTCGCAGTGGAGTTTCGATGACGCCTACGGCGACGGCCCGCGCTGCGCGGCCGACCTCGCGATCCCGACACTGGTCATCGGCAACTCCGCCGACAATGCGTGCACGCCCAGTCACACCCGCCGCCTGTTCGACGCGGTGGGTCATCCCGACAAGACGCTGCACACCGTAGGCGGTGCGACGCACTACTACTCGGGGCGCGAACAGATCCCGCACCTGAAGGAGGCGGTCGCGACCATCACGGAGTGGCTGGCCGAACGGTCGTGGGCTCAGTGACGTCGGGGCCTCTGAAAACCGCCCGGTGGGAGGCACTCGGCGACACATCGCAGACTGTCCGTTTCTGACGGGCGGAGTTCAGTGGGTCGTCCGCCAGGCCGGTGATCGGCTGCGGTGATAACCGCCCGCGATGATTCGAGCGATGTCGGCGTAGGTGGAGGCCCAGTCCCTGAACACCTGCGCGTAGGTGAGTCGCAACGGAAAGTAACCGTGCGCGATCAACTTGCGGTCTCGGGCACGATCCTCTTCGTACTTCTCGACACCGGTGTGGTGTTCGACGCTGTCCAACTCGAGCGCGAGGCGCTGTCCGACCACCAGGTCGACCCAACCGACCCCGGGTACCCGATGCTGGACAGCGACCCGCAGTCCGGCACTCTCGAGCCGTAGTCGGGCCGCGGTCTCGGTTCCCGACGCCGCGAGGCGATTGGTCTTGCCGATCGCGCGCCGGATGAACATCGGCGCGTCGTCGAATTCGGCACGGAGGCGTTCGGGTGTGATCTTGCCGCTGTTGAGCGCGGAGTCGCAGAGAATGACGAAACCCTCGACGTCGAAACACCGGGCGGCGTACTGCAGTGCTGTCGCCACATCGTCGACGGCGCCGCGGGCAGGGGTGGGCCGGCCGTATCGGCGGCATCGGTCGTGGGACCGTCGACGCTGATGGCGTGTCACACGAGAGTGGAGCGCTGCGGGATGTTCGGGTATCCAGAGGCCATGGCGCCGCAGCGCACTCGCACAGGAGACGACGCCGTCATCCGCGACGGCGCCGACCACTTCCGGATCGGCGGTGGGAGTGCGGTACCACCCATGCCGGATGGACGTGAGCCTGCCGGAACGGTGGGCATCTCGGATCGACGCGGTGGTCTCACCCGCGGCGAGGAGCTGGTGGGTGGCGACCACGCCGCCGAACCGCTCGATGAGCTCGTCGAAGTCCATGCGAGACAGTGTCGATCATGTCGCCGGTCAGCGATCGGGGCCGGCGGCGCCTGTGGACAACTGCATCGCGATCTGAAAACCACCCCTGGAAAACGGAGACCCCGCAGCGCGTTGCCGGGTCGGGCCCACCGGGCGGTTTTCAAAGACGAGTGGCTCAGTCCAGCAGCTTTTTCTGCACCTTGCCCATCGCATTGCGCGGAAGGGACTCGACGAACCGGATCTCGCGCGGCCGTTTGTGATTCGACAACTCGCCGGCGACGAACTCGATGAGTTCGGTGTCGGCGACCTCGTCGCCGACGACATAGGCGACGATGCGCTGTCCCAGGTAGTCGTCGGGTACGCCGATCACGGCCACCTCGCGGACCGCAGGGTGGGCGAGCAGCACGGTCTCGATCTCACCGGCTCCGATGCGGAACCCGCCGGACTTGATGAGGTCGGTCGCACGTCGGCCGACGATCCGGTGCATTCCGTCCGCGCCGATGACGGCGACGTCCCCGGTCGCGAAAAAACCGTCGGGAAGCCACGATTCGGCGGTGGCATCCGGGCGATTGAGATACCCCGACGCCAACATCGGCCCACGGACGTGGAGATCGCCGACGCTCTCGCCGTCGTGCGGTAGTGGCTCGCCGTTGTCCAGGAGTCGGGTTTCCACATGGGCGAGAGGCACTCCCACCCACCCGGGGCGTCGTTCCCCGTCGACGCGGGTACTGACGGTGATCAGCGTCTCGGTCATGCCGTAGCGCTCGACGATCTGGTGCCCGGTGAGTTCGTGTATGCGGTCGAAGACCGGAACGGGTAGCGGGGCGCTTCCCGACACGAGCACCCTTGCCGACGAGAGTAACTGCGCGGCAGCAGGTTCGGCGGCGACGCGGTTCCAGACCGTCGGCACCCCGAAGTACATGCTCGCGCCTGCACCAGCAGCGGCGGCGTATGCGTCGGCCGTCGGCGCGACGGTGTGGATCAGTCGCCCACCGCGCCGCAGCGGGCCGAGGACCCCCAGGATCAGTCCGTGGACGTGGAACAGCGGAAGGCCATGCGCCAGAGTGTCGTCGGCTGTCCACAGCCAGGCGTCGGCGAGTGCATCGAGTCCCTCGGCGATGCTCTGGCGGGTGATCGGCACGCCCTTGGGGAGGCCGGTCGTTCCGGACGTGTAGAGGATCAGCGCCGTCGAGTCGGCGTGCGGTTCGGGGTGTCGGTGCCACGATTTCGCGTACCGCCGGACCGGGATGACCGGCAGGGTCGGCTCGGCCGGGGCCTGCCCGAGCCAGGCCTGCGCGCCGGAATCGGCGAGGATGTGCTCGAACTCGCGCGGACCCGAGTCGGGCGGAACGGGGACGACCGGGACTCCGGCGATCAGGGCGCCGACCACCGCGAGCACGGTTTCCACGGTCGGCGTGGCCAGGACTGCGACGGTGCGCGCGCCGGCGATCCGTTCGGCCACCGCGGTCGCCGCCCCGACCAGGTCTTCGCGCGACAGCTTGTCGTCGCCGACGCGGATCACGGCAGGGTCGTCCGGCGCGGTGGGGGTCAGGGTGGGCAGCAGCACGTCTTCACTGTGCCACGGCGGGGCGAATCTCCCCGTCACCTGCGCTGATCGTCGAGGTCACGCGGCGTGCGCCGACGGCCGAGCCATCGCCCCACGGCGCCGCACCCGCGTCCGCTGAGGCTCCGGTGGCATGATCTCGTCCACACGCAGTGACCGATCGGGGGTTGGCAACGATGTCCACGCGATTTCACCTGAGCACCATGCGCCCGCGGGACCCGGCCGAACCGGGTCGGGCCGCGAGCACGCTCGAGCTGTTCTTCGATCTGGTCTTCGTGGTGGCGGTGAGTATCGCGGCGGTCCAGCTGCATCACGCACTGACCGAGGACCACATCGTCGACGGTGTGGTGTCGTACGCCTTCGTGTTCTTCGCCATCTGGTGGGCGTGGATGAACTTCACCTGGTTCGCGACGTCGTTCGGCACCGACGACTGGCTCTATCGGGTCCTGACCTTCGTGCAGATGGCGGGCGTGCTGGTGTTGGCCGCGGGGATCGAGCCCGCCTTCGTCGACCACGAGTTCGGGCTGGTGGTCGTCGGTTACGTGATCATGCGCGTCGCGATGGTCGCCCAGTGGCTGCGCGCTTCCGGCTCGGCCGGTGACCGTCGCCGGACGACCCAGATCTACGCTGCCGGGATCGCGCTCGTCCAGGTTCTCTGGCTGCTCTGGCTGCTCGTCCCGTCGGGTGCCGCGGCGACGGTCGGGTTCGTGGTGCTCGTCGGTGCCGAGCTCGCGGTGCCCGTGATCGCCGAACGGCAGGGGAACACACCGTGGCACCCGCACCACATCACCGAGAGGTACGGCCTGTTCACGCTCATCCTGCTCGGCGAGAGTCTGCTGGCCTCGTCGAATGCGATCATCGAGGCGCTGCACAGTGAGCAGGAACTCGCGCCCCTCATCTCGATCGCGATCCTCACGTTCATCGCGACCGCCGCGCTGTGGTGGATCTACTTCTGGCCCCCGCACCACCGGGCCATCGGCGGGATGCTCGTCGATTCACTCCGATACGGATACGTGCACTACTTCGTCTTCGCCGCGGCGGGTGCGTTCTCGGCCGGGATCGAAGTCGAGATCGACGTCTTGACGCACCACAGTGAGCTCACCGAGACCCAGGCGTCGTTCACCGTGACGATCCCGATCGCGGTCTTCATCATCGGGATCTGGTGGATCGCGCTGCGTGCCAATGCTGATCGACTGGTGAACACCGTGGTCCCGGTGGGTGCGCTGCTCGTACTGCTGGATCCCGTGATCCCGGTTCCGTTCGCACTGACCGCGGTCTTCCTCGTCGGGATCGTGACCGTCCTGGTCCTGCGGCCCCCACTGAGCGTCGACGACGGCGTGCACGGGTGATTCTGGTCGATCCCATGACCAGCCGGCGACGTCGCGGGGACCCCGACGAGTGAGTTTCCGCCGATCCGGGTACACCGGCCTCATGGCAGACAACGACCCCGCTCGGAAACCGTTCAATCCGCAGAACCCCGACCCGGCGAGTACGCCGGGCCTCGAGCCCGGAGGCGGTGTCGCGCCCGGTGACACCCCGCCCGCCGAATCCGCCGTCGGCGGCGAGGAGCACGAGCCGCCTCAGCGCAGGCGGGCCGGTGGTGTGATCGTCATCGCCATCGCCGCGGTCATCTTCCTGCTGGTCGCGCTCGGCCTGATCGGGCGTGCGGTCGGACTGTTCTAGGCGCGAACCCCGCGTCCCTCACCGCGCCGCGGAGGTCTCGACGCCGCGGCGCCACCACAAGGCCAGTCCCACCTCGACCATTCCGACCACGAACATCACCGGCTGTAGGAAGAAGAACACCTGAAGCAGTGCGAGCTGGAGGACGATCCACGCGATCAGCGATCCGCCGGCGAGCAGGCCGCCGAGGACGCCCAGACGAGCGGGTGCGGAGGGCACGGCGATCGCCGCGACCGCGACGAGGTGCGGGATCGCGATCACGGCGATCAGCGCGATCCCGGGACCGGTCCACGTGGTGAACGGCGTGTTGTGCAGCCACTCCCGCGACATCGCCCACTGGTCGCCGATCAGAGCCACCCCGCCGGCGACGGCCGCGAATGCGACAACGGCCTCGACGACCGCGAGCGCCCAGGCGGCAACCGTCCGTCGGTTGGCGAGCCGGTGATTGCCCTTGCCGGAGATGTCAGAGGTCGTGGTCACCTCCACAGTCTCTCGCAGATGGGGCGTCGTGTCGTGAGGCGAAAGACATCATGGATTCATGTCCGGGCGTGGAGAGCTCAGGGTCGCACCCACCCGTCGTTCATCAATTCGACGAGCAGTTGGGCCTTGTTCCCGATCGGCCGCCCGGCTTCCTCGTAACGTCGTGCAACTCGCCGATAGTGTTCGCGCACGGTGCTTTCCGCGATCTCGTGGACGCGCGACGTCTGACGCAGCGTGGCCCCGAGCGTATAGGTCTGCAGGATCTCCAGCTCTCGGTCGGTGAGTCGTACCCGGTTCGCGAACTCGGGCGGGGACTGCGGCGCCGGGGGTCCCGCGACCGTTGCCAACGCCCGCTGGAGCGCCTCCTCGGCGCTCGCGGCGCGGGGGGAGATCCGGATGTGCTCGAACCCCGCGACCCCGCTGCCGACGAAGATGACCCGGATCGAACGCAACGCCGGCACGCGGCGGACGAACCCGAGCATCGCGGCGGACCGGACCAGGATCGCTGCCGGGTTCCGCAGCGCGGCGAGCTGAGCGGGCTCGACGACGGTCGCCTCGTATCCGGCACTCTCGATGAGCGCGACCAGGGCGGCGTCGAAGATGTCGCCCTCGGCGACGACGGCCGTGACGCGCGGTGCCGGACCCGAGGTCACGGCGAGTTCGGGGCGAGGCGTCTGCGACCCCCGCCCGATGGGCATGCTGTCGGTTGACGGGGCCGATCGGCGGACGTCGTTCAGGGGTACGGACACAGGCCGGCTCTCCTCGTCGACTTCGTTTCGAACCGCGCGAGTCCGATGTGGACGTCGGCGGGTTCCTTCGGGTGATCGACCTGGCTCGCGATCGGACGCCGAGAATGTGCATTTTCCCGAACGCCGACTTCTCCAGCCTACGAAGTTGAGACGATTTGTCACCGCTATCTCGGACCGGATGTGGGCGCACCCGGGTAAATACATACGCACTCGGTGAAAATCATGCGTAATCGCGCACACCACCGTCGGTTCGAGCATGATCATGCTGTGCCGAACCATTTGCGGGTCCTGGTCGCTTCGCCGCTGGGGCACGTGATCGCCGTGCCGCTGGCCAAGTCGCTCGATCAGGCCACGGTCACCGTTGCCGCGGGTCGGGACGAGTTCGTCCACTGCGTCGCCGGCAACGTGCGATTCGATGTCGTGGTCGCGGATCTGGTCTGGAATCGGCCCGATGTGGAGTGGACCTTCGACGGGCTCGACGTCATCGACGTCCTCGACGAGCACGATCGGCACGCCCCGGTCGTCCTGGTGACCCAGGGCCTCGGCATGGAACAGGATCATCTCGACGAGGCGCGACTGCGGGACGAGGTGGTGGGCATCATCGCCAGGTCCGACGGATTCGCCACGCTGGTCGGCGTCGTGCGATCGGTGGCTCACGGTCAGGGGTTGCCGGACAAGACGCCCGACGGGCCACGCCCACCGCTCTACGAGTTGTTCACCGGGCGGCGCGGCCACACCGCAGGTCGACTCGCCGGGGCGATCGCCTCGGGCAGCGCGTCGGACAACTCGTCACTCGCCCGGGTGGCGACCGTGTCGCCGAACACCGCCAACAAGGTGACGAGTCACTACCTCGGACCGATCATCGTCGAGCGCGGTGAGCACGAGGCATCGTTGCCGATGACACAGGCCGCCGTCTACCGGTGGTGTGGCCTGCACGCCCGGTACCTGATCAGCTGGTGCCGACGCCACGGGCATTCCGATGTCCTCGGGCCAACGCCCGCGTGATCAGCGTGCGTGGACTCGGGCGTCCCGGCTCTCGTCCAGGCCGCTCCGCTCGCCGAACCACCGCAGGATCTCGACACCGGCGAGGGCCCCGGTCTCGGCCGTGATCGTGAGCCCCGGCGCCGACCACCCGAGCGACTCCAGTTCGCCGTGCCGGGGGCGGATGGCGTGATCGGCGGCGAGCAACAGATCGGTGTCGAGCCAGCCGTCGCCGGCCGCGCAGAGGATCGCCGAGTCGTTGAGCGTCCCGTCCTCGATGAGCCTGCGCCGGACCTCGGCGATCGCCGCCGACTTGGTCACCGGCTGCGGGGTCGAATAGATCTTCCGGCCCTGCTGGGATGCTGTCCAGCCCCGCGCGTCACACCACGCCTGCCATCGCTCGAGGAACTCCGGTGGCTGGGCAGACGGGTCGACGACGAGGTAGCAGAAGAGATCGTCGGCCGTACGCAACGCCGTGACCCAGGAGTCGTCGATGCGTGTGCGGAGCTCGTCCCGGACCTGCTCGAGGGTGGCGCCCGCACGGGTCACCTCTCGGTCGATGTGCGCACGCCACCGGGGATCGTCGTCGCCGTCGACGAGGATCCGACCACCGTTGCTGACCACGGCGTGGCGGAACGGTCTGCCCGGCAGGGCGATTCGCGCGTACTGCGCCGGGGTGCGGGTGGTCGTCGGTACGACGACGGCCTCGTGTGCCAGCCGGGTCATCAGCTCGACGGCGGTCTGGGTCATGTACGACAGCGGCGCATCACGGTAGATCTCGACGCACACCGTCTCCAGGGTCGCGAACTGCTCCTCGCCCATCGCAGAGCGGGAGTAGATCATGGTCCGGTCGAGATCCGTGGCGACCAGGGCGTTCACGAGTCCTCCTTGATGAGCCCGACACACGAGTATGCGAGATCCGGCGAGACTTCCACGGGCACACCCCGTTCGGCGGCGAGGAGCCGGATGTGACGGTGCTCGGGCAGGTCGTCGGCACGTACCAGGATCCGCCATGGCACGCGGCGCAACAGGACTCGCGTCGTCTCGCCGACACCGGGCTTGACCAGGTTGATCGACGACAAACCGTACTCGGCCTGGATTCGCTCGACGGACCGCCAGCCGGACCAGTCGGGCCGGCGCGACTCGGGCGTCATCGATGCGATCGTCGCCTGCACCCGGTCGGCCACCGCGTCGAACTCCGCACTGACGGTGTCGAGGAACACTCCCGAGACATCGAAGTCGGTGAGATGACGATAGAACTTGGCGCCGTGGAATTCGCCGGGACCGATGTGGTCGGCATTCAGGACGGTGCGCGAGACCAGGCCGGACACAGTGGAATTCAGGCAGGCGGACGCGATGAGGAAGTCGTCTCTGGTCCCGTACAGGGTCGTGCAGGAACCGGGATCGGCCAGGACCGCGAGTTCGTCGTGCAATCGCGGCCGGCCGGACCGCGCGTACTGGTCGACGGCGGCGGTGAGTTCGCGCTGGATGGCGCCCTTGCCGGTCCAGCCGTCGACGAAGACGACCGACTCGGCCGGGTGACGTGCCACGATGTGATCGAGTGCTACGGTGTCGATCCCGCGGCCGCGGACGATCGAGATCGTGTAGTGCCGGGGTTCGACGCCGTGGACGGCGAGCATCCATCGTCGGATCAGGATGCCGATCGGGGTCCCCGCTCGGGCGAGCGATACCAGCGTCGGAGCGGAGTGACGCTCGGCCAGGATGAGTTCGGCCACGACGCCGACCGCCTCGGCGAGGCGCTGAGCCGAGGATCGCAGGGTCGCGTGGAACAACTCCTGGTACTCGTGCCCCGGCTGATACTCGATCGGCAGGGATTCGGCGTAATGCGCCTGCCCGGATTGGATACGGCGTTCCCGTTCGCGCAGTTCACCTTCCAGCGCCACATCGGACAAGTCCTTCAGCAGCCAGGTGACCTCGTCGGCCCCGTACGAACCGAACTCCGGTCCGCACAGTGGCGGCGTGGCGGCGGCGATGTCCATCAGCGCACCGCCTCCCGCGCTTGGGTCAGCGAACGCTGGGGGGTCTCGGGCAGAACGGCCAGGACGACCGGATGTCCGGCGGCGGTGAGCACGTCCACGAGTCCGCCGGGTGCACGCAACTCGTCGGTGTCGGCCGGTGTGTCGATCACGAGTACGACCTGGGGGTCTGGGTGTTCGACGGAGGACACGTTGTAGACGAACCGAGGGGTGGCCGGGTCGGATTCTGGTGCGATGAACCGGAATCCGCGGCGGAGCGGGTACCCCGGGACGTCGTGCACGTGGGCCGGTGATCTCGTCGTGGTCTGATACGCGGTGGCGAAACCGCGACGCTCCAGCGCCTCGGCGATGCACAGCGGCGCGTACATGAGCTCCTCATGCCCGATCACGACGACCGGACGCCGCGGATCGAGGTGTGCCGCCACGGTGTCCGCGGAATCGGCCGCGGCTCGGTGGAAGTGCGTCGAGTCGGCGCGGAGGATTCCGTGCCGGCCTCCGTCGGGAACCGTCCGGGGCCAGTCGAGTGAGACCGCGACCAGGTCGCCGCGGCGGGGTGCCACCGGATTGAGATCGTCGGACTCGAGCTTCCACACGTCCTCGAGGAGGGTTGGCGGAAGCGAGACAGATCCGTGGGCGAGTGACACATAGGCGATCTCGGCACCCGATTCCGCTGCAAAGGACTCGCATTCGGACTTCTGGGCTGCGGTTCGCATGTCCACCAGGGACGCCACGACGAATCGTGTGCGGGGCCGGTCGGCGACGATGGCCTCGATGGCGCCGAGTGCGGTCTTTCCGGTCGAGACCTCGTCGTCGACCAGGACCAGCACCTCCTGCGGCGTCGTCGCGTCGAGGAACGTGGGATCGCTGGGCTGCAGCAGGTGCGTCGTCGCATGCGAGTGCCCTTCCTCGAAGGTGCCCGACACCGTCACGCCGCGTCGTCGGCGCCGCGTCGAATGCAGATAGCGTGACGCGGAGATTCGCTCGGCCACACAGTGTCCGAGACCCGTCGCGGTCTCGGCGAAACCGAAGACGACCGCATCGCGCGCCGCATCCGCCCCGATCTCGGCGATGATCGCCGCGCCGAGGTCATCGGCGGCGCGGCGGACGATCGCCGGCGATGTCGGGATGTGTTTGCCCAGGACGGTCGAGACCAGCAGATGCGCACGGCGTCGATTGTGGCGCAACCCGAGTGAGACGAGATCGTGCACGGTGTGTACGCGGGGAGCGTCGTCGGCGGCGACGATCTCGACACCGAAACGCGCGGTCACCCAGTCGACACCGACGGCGCCGGGGTCGCTCATGAGGCCGCCGATCCGGGCGAGGCGAGCGCGGTGAGCAGGTCGACGAAGGAGACTCCCTGCCGGGTCACCCCGAAGGCGGCAGCGCGGTCGACGATACGCAGCGCCCAGTTGCGGTGCGGCTTCAGCTCGTTCATCTTGTTGCGGTACGACGAGGCCCGTACCCCGCCGGACTCCCCGGCCAGGATGTCGAGTGCATCGTGATACTCCTCATGGGTCACCGCCGACAGTGCGTGCACCGCCGCGACGTGCGCCGGATGGATGACCGTCTTGCCGTGCAGCCCGTTGGCGCGGTCCAGGGTGATCTCACGCAGGAGGCCGTCCATGTCGCGGCTGACCAGTTGCTGCCGGAAGTAGACGGCGTCGTTCTCGCGAAAGGGCGTGTGCCGCAACAGAGGCTGGAACATGCGTTCGTGATCCGCGAAGTACTCCCAGACCGGGCCGGTCACGACGAAGCCGCTTTCGTCGCTGCGGCCGAGATGATTGACGATGCCGGCGATCACGTCGGCAGCCACCCGGACGTCGTAGATGGTCAGGTCCCGATCCCGGCGGATGCCGAAGTAGCCACAGATGTCGGTGGCCCCGATGCGAACCGCCAGCACGTGGTCCCGGTGTTCGCCGAGCAGCGACGCCAGGGCGGTCAGTTCGTCGTCGCGGGTCTCGCGGTGCACGACCGACGCCGACTCGAGGACCGGCATCACCCAGAGGTGCCTGCCGAGGATCTCGCTCGCCCGGGTCACCGCATCGAGGGCCGCGGCCGCGGTGTCCGAGGCGAACTTCGGGATGACGAACCCGGTGAGCACCGACGGGGTGCTCAGGGCCTCGGCGATGGGCACGATCCGATCGGCCGACCGCGGCCGGACGAACAGCAGCATCGGCCGGCCCGGGTTCTCGGCGATGCTGCGCAATGCGGCCACGGCATGGTCGATCGCCTCGGCCTCCTCGTCGTCGGCGACCGCGTCCTCGAGGTCGATGACCATCGAGATGACCCCCTCGGCGCGTCGTCGGCGGATGACGTCGGCGAGATCGGGGCGGGTCGCCGGGACATACAGGGTGGCACCGAGGGCGACCGCGAGACGCTGGGCGGGCCAGGTCGGCTCGATCGGCTCGGGCTGCCGGTAGAACAGGTGCTCGGCGACCGACGGCTCCAGGTGGTCGAAGTGCCGGATCGTCCCGGGCTCGAGACCGGTGGCGTCGTGTCGTGCAGTGGTGGTCATCCTGCGGCCACCTGTCCTCTCATCCGCGAAACGATCTCGGTGATCCGGTCGTCCACCGCACGCAGCTGGGTCAGATAGCTCCAGTAGTCGGGGTGGATGCGGTCGAGCTCCCCCTCGGCGCGCTCGATCCGGTCGGCCTGAGCATCGAGGACCGAACCCCATTCGTCAACCAGAGTGTGGTTCACGGCGAAGAGCTGGGCGTCACGCAGACGGAAGCGCACCCGCTGCTCGGCGCCCTTGGGGTCGGCCCGGACCTCCCGCAGCAGGCGCAGCCGGTCGAGCACCGCGTCGACGGCCTTCTCGGCCACCGCCAGGTCGTCGCGGGCCGCATCGGCGCGACCGATGGCCTGGTCGGGGGCGTCGGCGACCATCGAGCGTGCGGCCGCCAGCTCGGCGTCGGCATGCACGAGTCGCTCGTCGACGACCGTGCCGTTGCGCTGGAGATCGAGCGAACAGTCGGCACTGAACTCCCGACGCAGGGCCGACAGCGTGTCGGGGACCTGCGCGCTGCGGGTCGACACCGCGCTGCGGCGGGTTTCCACCGAACGGATGACCTGCTGTGCCCGCTCGGCGAACGCGGGCGCTTCGGCCAGCAGTTGTTCGAGGCGCCGCGCCGCGCCGAGTAAGGCCGCCGCGGCGGACTGCCGTTCGCGCAGGCACGTGCCCTGGTCGAAACCCGCGAGCGCCCGCGCGAGTTCATCGGTGGCTTCCGACACCGACTGCAGCCGCGCCACCGCCGGGGTCGCGCCCTCCAGGGCGGTCATCGCCCGGTTGGCCGCCACCCGGGCTTCGTGGTCCTGGACGTCGGCGGCGCGCATAGTGGCCCGCGCCCGTTCGAGGGTGCCGGCGTTGGTCTGGGCGAAGTCGCGCATCGACGCGGTGATCGCCCGCAACGCCTGCGTCGAGCGCTCGAGATCCTGCGGGGCGACACGTGTGCCGGTGGGCGGCGACACCAGGCTGAGATAGTCCGACGTCGCCTGGGCGTGCTGCTCACGGAGTTCCGACCACACAGTGCGAAGCCGCGATCGCGGGTCCAGGGTGGCGGTCACACCGACGGCCGGATCGATCTCGGCCAGGACGGATTCGGACTCCAGGAACGCCGCTGTCATTTGTTCCGATGATGCAGGTGGTGCGGAATTCGTGCGTGAATCGTTCCCGAACCATCGACGTACGAAGTTTCCGGGCACCACACGATGCTATCGGCTATTTTCATCTCCGTATGAGGCCGGATTCCCCGGCGCACGGCGGGCTGGGATGCCGGTCGCCTGCGGGTGCCGTGGTGCGGGGATGGCGTCGGGAGACGAACGAGGGACGGTCGATCGGCGACCTCCCCGCGGCGCGAGAGAGGCACGTCGAATGCAGTTGGTACAACGGTCCAAACGCGTGGTGGAAGCCAGGCTGAACAATTCTGCGGTGCGCGCGATCAGCGGGTCGATGGTCGCCTACGAGGGACAGGTCACCTTCAAATCGGCGGGCTTCGGCGGCGGTGACGGTGTGCTCGCGGGCCTCAAGCAGCGTGCCACCGGGGAGGCATTGTCGCTCATGGAGGCGTCGGGCAACGGCATCGTCTACTTCGCGCACAACGCTGCGGAGACGACGGTCATCGAGCTGAACAACGAGACGCTGCAGGTGGAGTCCGAGCAGCTGATGGTGCTCAACGGCAACCTGCAGACCAACGTCACGTTCGCCGGTCTGCGCGGCGCGTCGTCGGGTCAGGGCCTGTTCACCACGACGGTGAGTGGCCACGGACAGATCGCGCTGCTGTCCAACGGCGGCCCGCTCATCCATCTCGAGGTGTCACCGCAGTATCCCCTCGTGGTCGATCCGGACGCGTTCGTCTGCGCCCGTGGGCAGCTGAGTCAGTCCTTCGTCACCGACGTGTCCTGGCGGTCGGCGCTGGGACAGGGTGGCGGGGAAGCGTTCTCGCTGCGCTGGGATGGCAGCGGCGTCGTGTCGATCCAGCCGGCCGAGCGGTGAGGGTGAGGTAGCGAGAATGTTCACCAAGGTCAACAGCAAGGTCGTCTCCGTCGACATCGGTCGGACCGGTCCGGTCATCGCTCGACGTGGGGCGATGCTCTTCTACAAGGGCGATGTGCACTTCCAGCCCCACCAGATCGCGGGTGCCGGCGGCATGGGCGGCGGGATGCCGGGACTGGGCGGGATGGGCGGCATGGCCGGTCGGATGCTCGCCGGCGAGCACGAGTCCACGATGATCGCCCAGGGGCACGGTGAGGTGCACTACGGCTTCCTCGGGATCGAGGTCCACGTCGTGGATCTCGGCGCAGTCGGCGGGATGATGCGCGTCGAAGCATCACGCCTGCTCGCCTACGGGGCCAACCTGCAGGCGTCGGTCGTCTCGGTCGCGTCACAGGGCGGCGGCGGCGGTGGCGGTGGCGGCGGGCTGTTCGGGGCGCTGCGGAACGCGGCGGCCGGCGCAGTGACCGGCCAGGGCATGTTCACGACGCAGCTGTCGGGTCCCGGCTCGGCGGTCCTCCTCGGGCACGGCGGGGTCTTCGAGCTCGAGGTGTCGCCGCAGAAGCCGCCGGTGAGCGTCGATCCTCAGGCCTTCGTCGGATCGGCGGGGCAGGTCAACACCACCCTGCGATCGTCGATGAGCTGGCGGAATGTCGGCCGAACCGGCGGTGAGGCAATGCAATTGGAGTGCTCCGGACAGGGCATCGTGTACGTGCAGGCATCGGAGGAGAAGCTGTGAGCCAACTCAACACAGTGTGGAGTCCGATGAATCTGCCATCGGACGACAATGTTCCGGACAACAACTACTCGTTCTGCATCGACCTCAACCAGCCCTGGTTCATGTCCAAGGGCGCGATGATCGCCTACTACGGTCAGATGCAGTTCACCGCGCTCACGCAGGGGCTGCAGGGCAACATGCTGCAGATGGTGGCCCAGCAGTTCTCCGCCCCGCTGTACCTCGGTGACTATGTCGTCGCCGAGGGCCACGGCAAGCTGATCATCGGTGATCGCGGTTACGACATCAACGCCTACGACCTCGAAGACGGCAACCTCACCATCCGAGCAGCCAATCTGCTTGCGTTCCAGCCGAACCTGTCGCTGAACCAGTCCATCGTGCCGGGTTTTCTGACGCTCATCGGTACCGGCAAGTTCCTCGCGTCGTCGAACGGTCCGGTCATGTTCGTCGAACCGCCAGTGCGCGTCGACCCGGAAGCCCTTGTCGGGTGGTCGGATTGCCCGTCTCCGAGTCACCACTACGACGAGGCGTGGGTCAACGGGTTCATCGCCGCCGCGGGCCGGCGGATGGGGTTGAACTCAGGCGAGGAGCGTCAGTTCGATTTCACCGGCGCCGGAACCGTTCTGGTCCAGTCCAGCGAGAAGGTGCGCGACGACTCGTCCATCGTGCGTACCATCCAGGGCCACCTACCCGGAATGTCGGTCCCTGGTCTGCAGCAGATCAACCAGCAGATCAGCCAGCAACTCGGTCAGCAACAGGGCTGAGTCCGGTCCGTCGAAAAAGACTGCGCCGCAGCGTGTCTACTCGGGGGACACACCCTCTGCTCCCTGAGGTGTGAGGAGCGATAGCGACGAGCCTCGAAGGGTTTGGCGACTCAGGTCACCGAGCCCTTCGAGGCTCGCTTCGCTCGCACCTCAGGGAGCAGGGGAGGCGTTTCGCTCGCGCACCTCAGGGAGCAGGGGAGGCGTTTCGCTCGCGCACCTCAGGGAGCAGGGGAGGCGTTTCGCTCGCGCACCTCAGGGAGCAGGGGAGGCGTTTCGCTCGCGCACCTCAGAGAGCAGGGGGAGCGCTCGCTCGCACCTCAGCTCAGCGAGCGAAGGGTCAGACCTCGACCTTCTCCACTTCGCCCCTCGCCGCGAGGCGGTTGCGGCGGATGATGCTGGAGATCAGCGCGGCGATGATCAGCGCGACGCCGATCAGGCCGGTGATGATCTCCGGCACGTGTGTCCCGATCGAGTACAGCAGGATGAACGCCAGCGCGCCGATCGCCCAGTGCGCACCGTGCTCGAGGTACACGTACTCCGACAGCGTGCCCTTGCGCACCAGGTAGACGGTGAGCGAACGGACGAACATCGCACCGATGAGGCCGAGGCCGAGGGCGATGATGATCGGGTCCGCGGTGATGGCGAACGCGCCGATGACGCCGTCGAACGAGAACGACGCGTCGAGCACCTCGAGGTAGAGGAACAGGAAGAAGCCCGCCTTGCCGGTGGCCTTGGCCAGGTCCGACGGTCCCGACTTGCCGTTGGACCTCTCGCCCGCCGCCTTCTCGGCGGCATCGGTGCCGGGCTCGGCCGCCTCGTCGTCGTCGTCCTCGGTTTCGACGTTGAAGTACTCGCCGAGGCCGTTGACCAGGATGTAGGTGAGCATGCCGAGCGCACCGGCGATCATGACCGTCGACCGCTCGTCGGCCGGCGCGATGTAGGTGGCCGTGAGAATCAGCAGGATGAGCGCGATGACGACCTCGAGCATCTCCAGCTTGCCGATCTTCTCGAGCGGACGCTCGATCCAGGTCAGCCAGGTCAGTTCCTTCTGCTCGAAGACGAAGCCCAGGAACAGCATCAGCAGGAACATGCCGCCGAACGCCGCGATCTGCGGGTGGGCGTCGGTGATGATCGTCTCGTAGCTGGGATCGCCGTTGGCGAAGTACGCCGCGTCGTTGGGCGGCGGGTTCAGTGCGAGGTCGAGTGCATCGACGGGATTGAGGCCCGAGGCGAGCCACACGATGACCAGCGGGAACACCAGGCGCATGCCGAAGACGGCGATCAGGATGCCGATGGTGAGGAAGATCTTCTGCCAGAACTCGCTCATCCGACGGAGGATCGTGGCGTTGATGACCGCGTTGTCGAAGGAGAGCGAGATCTCGAAGACGCCGAGGATGGCGGTCAGGATCAGCGCTTCGACACCGCCATAGAGGAACGCGATGATCAGCGACACGATCGTCACGACGACCGAGAGGCCGAAAATTCTTACTACCACCGGATTGTGGCCTTTCTAAGGGTGTGTGTGGTCCAGCCGACCGCATCGTCGGAGAGGAGTGTGACATGCGGATGCCGCACCCGCCAGTAGGGCGAGTGCGGCATCCACGGGCATGTCAGGCGGACAGCCGGAGTCCGAGAGGACTCAGACGTTCACACCGAAATCGCGGGCGATGCCCGCGAGACCCGAGGCGTAGCCCTGGCCGACCGCGCGGAACTTCCACTCCGACCCATGACGGTACAGCTCACCGAAGACCATCGCGGTCTCGGTGGAGGCGTCCTCGCTGAGGTCGTAGCGGGCGATCTCGGCACCGCCGGCCTGGTTCACGACGCGGATGAACGCGTTGCGCACCTGACCGAAGGACTGCGAGCGTGCGTCGGCGTCGTAGATCGAGACGGGGAAGACGATGGAGTCGATGTTCGGCGGCACGCCGGCGAGGTCGACCTTGATGACCTCGTCGTCGCCTTCGCCCTCACCGGTCAGGTTGTCGCCGGTGTGCTCGATCGAGCCGTCGGGCGAACGCAGGTTGTTGAAGAAGACGAAGTGCTGATCGGAGACGACCTTCTTGTCGGTACCGAGCGCGATGGCGCTGGCGTCCAGGTCGAAGTCGGTTCCGGTGGTGGTCCGGATGTCCCAGCCGAGGCCGACGGAGACCGCAGTCAGGCCCGGAGCCTCCTTGCTGAGGGAAACGTTGCCGCCCTTGCTCAGGCTCACGCCCATGGTTTGCGCCTTTCTGTTGGTACGGGGTCTCGTGATGTCCGATGTGCCCGATACCGGGCCACTCGGAGCAATCGACAACACTCTATGTGAAGGGTTTGACGCGGTCACTGATTTGGTTGGATGACCTGCGGTTTCCGTCGAGTGGGGTGGCGGGACGGCGACAACAGAAGCGGCGCTCCCTGATCAGATCAGGAAGCGCCGCCGGGTTGCGTTCTACAAGGCTCAGGCCTCGATGATGAACTCCTCGAGCTGGGCGCGCGCGACGTCGTCGGCGAGCTGCTTCGGCGGGGACTTCATCAGGTAGGCCGAGGCCGGGATGACCGGTCCGCCGATGCCGCGATCCTTGGCGATCTTGGCGGCGCGCACGGCGTCGATGATGATGCCGGCCGAGTTGGGGGAGTCCCAGACCTCGAGCTTGTACTCGAGGTTCAGCGGCACGTCGCCGAAGGCGCGGCCTTCGAGGCGGACGTAGGCCCACTTGCGGTCGTCGAGCCACGCGACGTGGTCCGACGGGCCGATGTGGACGTTCTTGTCCTCGACCTTGCCGGCGAGCGAGCCGGTCAGGTTGGAGGTGACGGCCTGGGTCTTCGAGACCTTCTTGGACTCCAGACGCTCGCGCTCGAGCATGTTCTTGAAGTCCATGTTGCCGCCGACGTTGAGCTGGTAGGTGCGGTCGAGGGTGACGCCGCGATCCTCGAACAGCTTCGCCATCACGCGGTGGGTGATGGTGGCACCGACCTGGCTCTTGATGTCGTCGCCGACGATCGGGACGCCGGCGTCGGCGAACTTCTGGGCCCACTCGGGGTCCGAGGCGATGAACACGGGGAGTGCGTTGACGAAGGCGACGCCGGCGTCGATGCAGCACTGGGCGTAGAACTTGTCGGCCTGCTCCGAGCCGACCGGGAGGTAGCTGACGAGGACGTCGACCTCGTTGTCCTTCAGGGCCTGGACGATGTCGACACCCGAACCGTCGGCCTCGGTGATGGTCTCGAGGTAGTACTTGCCGAGACCGTCGAGGGTGTGTCCGCGCTGGACGGTGACACCGGTCGGCGGGACGTCGGCGATCTTGATGGTGTTGTTCTCGCTCGCGAAGATCGCGTCGGACAGGTCGAAGCCGACCTTCTTGGCGTCCACGTCGAACGCGGCGACGAACTCGACGTCGCGGACGTGGTACGGGCCGAACTTCACGTGCATCAGGCCGGGAACGCTGGAGTTCTCGTCGGCGTCCTTGTAGTACTGCACGCCCTGCACCAGGGATGAAGCGCAGTTTCCTACGCCCACAATGGCAACGCGCACCTTATTGGGCTCACCCATGGTCGGGTTCTCCTTCTTCTCGCGGCATCGCAGTCGTTCGCTGCGCAACCGGTGTTTTCCGTTGCTCGGGTTCGTCGAGCTGTGCGTCCCGGCTCTGCATCGAGTCCGGGTCTTGATATTCGTCATCGGCTCGTCCGGTGGAGGCCGTGGGCTTCCCCGAATCGAACTGTGACCGTTCGCTGTCGGCGAGGTCGTCGTCGAACTGTGTGTCGAACGGGTCGGGCGCCCCGTCCTGCTGGGAGCTCTCGGCCGCGATCAGCTCGTTGAGCCAGCGGACTTCGCGTTCGCTGGACTCGAGGCTGAGCTGATGCAGCTGACGGGTGTACCGGTCGACGGTCCGGTTGGACCGTCCGACGATCTCCCGCAACCCCTCCCGACGCTCCTCCACCTGCCGACGGCGGCCCTCGAGGATGCGCATACGCGCAACCGCGGGGGTGCGGCTGAAGAACGCCAGGTGCACACCGAAACCGTCGTCGGTGTAGTTCTGGGGTCCGGTGTCGGCGACCAGCTCGGCAAACCGTTCCCGGCCTGCGTCGGTGAGCTGGTAGACACGCCGGCCACGCCGCACCTTGACGCCCAGGGGCGTCTCGGGTTCATCGATGAGGCCGTCGGCCTGCATGCGACGCAGCGTCGGGTAGAGCGATCCATACGAGAACGCACGGAAGGCGCCGAGCAGCCCGGTGAGTCGCTTGCGCAACTCGTAGCCGTGCATGGGGGATTCGAGAAGCAATCCGAGAATGGCCAGCTCGAGCACTTCGCCACCCCCTTCACGTCCTGCCGATGATCTGTCACTTCTTCCTCGGACTTGATGTACCGACGCGCTCTGACGCGCCGACACCTCATTCCGATGTATTTGCCAATGTATCGCACCGATATAACTGGTGTCCACGAGCGGTCGGTCAGGAGAAGGACAGATGGCCGGGAGGGCATCCGGCGGTTGGCGTGACGGACATCTCGGGACGCGCACGGGCCGGCTTCCGCGGCCTCCTCGCCGGACCCGTCGCGCCGACGCCCCGGCAGAGACCACGTACCCTGAAAACCGTGCAACGCCAGATCGTCGACTACGCCCTGCAGCGGCGCGCTCGGCTGTCCTCGGTCCATGCGGGCCGGACCGCCGTTGCCGAGGTCTGCGACGCGAGTCCGTACCTCCTGCGCGCGGCGAAGTTCCATGGTCGGCCCAGCACCACGATGTGCCCGATCTGCCGAAAAGAGCAGGTCACCCTGGTGTCATGGGTGTTCGGCGAACGTCTGGGCCAGGTCAGCGGCTCGGCACGGAGCAACGAGGAGATCGCGCGACTCGCGACGACCGCCGAGGAGTTCTCGGTACATGTCGTCGAGGTGTGCCGGACCTGTAGTTGGAACCATCTGGTCCAGTCATACGTTGCCGGGCTGCCGCCCCAGTCCACGCGTCGCTCCCGACGCGTCGCCAAGTAGGGCGCCGGCCTGCGGTTTTTTTGCCCGGGCCGTTGCCTGCTGTCACAGTGGAGCGGCACGAGGCCAGAGAAGGTAACCGAGATCCACGGACGATGACGTCCGCCCGATCCGGTAGGAAGGTGGACGATGAGCGAGGCACGCGGGTCTTCGCCCACGCCCCGGCGCACCGGCATCCGACCCGGTCCGGGCGGTGGCGGTCAGAACAGAAGTGAGACGGCGACCAGACATCGGCGGTTCGCATGGGCGCTGGGGATCGTGGGCGCGATCGTCCCGGCGATCGTGCTGGTGCTCATCGTCGCGTTCGCGTTCACCTACTTCACCGCCGAGATCCCGGAACCCGAGGTGAGCCAGAAGGCCACCATCGTCGACACCTCCGGACGCACGCTGGCCGATGTCACCTCGCCGGACGGCAACCGCACGGTCGTCCCCTTCGACGAGATCCCCGAGACGATGAAGCAGGCCATCGTCGCCGCCGAGGACCGCGAATTCTGGACCAACAACGGATTCTCGCCGCGCGGTCTGTCCCGTGCGGCTATCGGGCAGATCACCGGCAACCAGACCGCCGGCGGTGGCTCGACCATCACGCAGCAGTACGTCAAGAACGCGATCGTCGGCGACGAGCGCAGTTTCGACCGCAAGTTCAAAGAACTCGCCATCGCGGCGAAGATGAACGACCGGCACGGCTGGTCCAAGGAGAAGGTCCTCGAGGCCTATCTCAACACGATCTACTTCGGCCGGGGTGCCTACGGCGTCGCGGTCGCCGCGCAGAAGTTCTTCAACAAGTCCATCACCGACAAGCGTCGCGCCGAGCGCAATCCGTTGACCTTCGAGGAGGCCGCGCTGCTGTCGGCCGTCATCCGCGCGCCGTCGTACTACGATCCCGACACCAACCGCGAGGTCACCGAGGCGCGTTGGCGTTACGTGCTCGACGGCATGGTCGCCACCGGTGCCATCACCCGTGCGCAGGCCGACAACGCCGTCTTCCCCAAGACGGTCAAGGCCCGCGTCAGCGATTCCGACGAGACACCCGGCCCGAACGGACTCATCAAGCGGCAGGTACTCGCCGAGCTCAACCGCATCGGCATCACCGACAAGCAGCTGCGCACCGGCGGCCTGAAGATCAGCACCACGATCGATCCGCAGGTCCAGAACGGCGTCGTGCAGGCAGCCTGTCGCAAGAACCGGATCTACAAGTGCCCGAACGGTGAACTGAACGGCGAGCCCGACGATCTGCTCGCGTCGGCGGTGTCCATCGATCCGCAGACCGGTGGTGTGCGCGGTTATTACGGCGGCGACAACCCGGGCGGTTGGGACCTCGCCCAGGCCGGCCTCCAGACCGGTTCGTCGTTCAAGGTGTTCGCACTCGTCGCGGCGCTCGAACAGGACATCCCGCTGTCGAAGACCTACAGCTCGGCGCCGTTCGAGGCCAGTGGTGGTCTGACGGTCGAGAACTCCGACGGTGAGAGCTGCGGCACCTGCAACCTCGCCACGGCGATGAAAATGTCGCTCAACACCGTGTACTACCGCCTGATGATGGATCTCGACGGTGGTGCCCGGGCGGTCGCCGACGCCGCGCACAAGGCCGGTGTCGCGGAGTCGTTCGGCAACATCGAGAAGACGCTGCAGGAGGCGAACGGTCAGCCCGAGGGCGGCGTGGTGCTCGGTCAGTACCAGTCGCGGGTGATCGACATGGCCTCGGCGTACGCCACCCTCGCGGCGTCGGGCGTCTATCACGAGCCGTACTTCGTCCAGAAGGTCGTCGACTCGGAGGGGCAGGTCCTCTACGAGCGCAAGACCGAGGGCAAGCGCGTCTTCCCCGCGAAGGTCGCCGACAACGTGAGCGCCGCCCTGCAGCCGATCGCGGCCTACTCCAACGGGAACTCGCTGTACGACTCGTCCCTCGGCTCGCGTCCCTCGGCCGCCAAGACCGGCACCGTCCAGCTCGGCGACACCGGGCAGAACAAGGACGCGTGGATGGTCGGTTACACACCGCAGTTGTCGACCGCGGTGTGGGTCGGTACCAATGACGGCACGGCCCTGACCAACTACAACGGTGCCTCGATCTACGGCAGCGGGCTGCCGTCGTCGATCTGGAAGTCGGCGATGGACGCCGCCCTCGAGGGCAAGGAGATCAAGCAGTTCCCCGAGCCGGAATCGGTCGGCGGTGTGGCCGGCGTGCCCTACGAGGCCCCTGTCACCACCGAGGCGCCCACGCGGACCCGCGGACCCTCCGTGCCGACCTTCGACATCCCCGACCAGGGCGGGGACGGCAACCTCACCCTCGCTCCGGGCGTGACGATCCCCATCCCGGGCGCCCCGCGGAACGGCGGCGGTGGCGGCGGTGGCAACAGCCCGGGCGGCGGCGGATTGGCCCCCGGCGACGGCGGTGACGGCGGCGGCGACTCCGGCGACGGTGTACCCGGCGGCGGTGACGGAGGCGGAGGAGTCCCTGAACCGCCCATCGGCTGACCCGGATCCGGCGGCCGACTCCGCGGCGAGCGGCCCCGACCCCGTCTGGGACAGCCCTGCACCCCTTGCGAGTGATCAGCGTGTCGACGACGCGCGGATCCTGCCGACACGCACGGACGGCATGGTGCGCGAGGCGAGTTCGCTCGTCGGTGGACCGGTGGGAGCACACGCTGTCATCGGCCGGACCCGACATCTGACACCCCTGCGGGTGCTCTTCGTCCTGGCGCTGTGCGGACTCGCACTCGGATGGTTCGGCAAAGCCGCCTGCCTGCAACAGGCACCGGCCGACGGCGGCACCACCGCGGGCGCGGAGATGCGGCTCGACTGGGACGATCAGCGCCAGTTCACCAACCTCTGCTACTCCGACGTCATCAGCCTGTTCGGCGCCGAGCGGCTCAACCAGGGCGCGCTGCCCTACCGGGACTTCTGGCTCCAGGAGGACTCCGCGGGACAGACCATCAAGCGGTACATGGAGTACCCGGTCCTCACCGGGATGTTCATGTACGGCGCGGCGCAGCTGACCCAGGGGTGGCTCTGGGCCGAGACCCACTGGGGCGTGCCCGGGGCGCTCGACGTCGTGCTGTTCTTCACGATCGTCGCGTTGGGACTGGCGGCATTCTGGTTGGTGACCATCTGGGCCACCGCGCTCACCGCGCGAACCCGCATGTGGTCGGTGTGGCTGGCCGCGTTGTCCCCGCTCGTCTTCGTGCATGCGTTCACCAACTTCGACGCCATCGCCACCGCGGCGGTGGCGGTCGCGCTGCTGGCCTGGTCGCGGGAGCGCTTCTGGCTGGCGGGTGTCTTCATCGGACTCGGCGCCGCGGCCAAGCTGTATCCGGCGCTGCTGCTGGTGGTGCTGGGCGCGCTGTGCCTGCGAACCGGGAAGGTCCGCGAGTTCGGCGTCGCGGCCGCGACCGCGATCGCCGCCTGGCTCGCGGTGAATCTGCCGATCCTGATCCCGTACCCGTCGGGGTGGTGGGAGTTCTTCCGGTTCAACGGCGACCGGTCCGCGGACCCCGACACGATCTACCGGGTCGTCGCCGACGCCGCCGGTTTCACCTGGAACACCGGCTATCTGAATGCGCTGTCGGTGGGGTTGACCGTGGTCGTGATCGCCGCGGTGGCCGCGATCGGTGTCCTGGCGCCGTACCGGCCTCGTGTCGCGCAGTTGGCGTTCCTCGCCGTGGCCGGCTTCCTGCTGGTGAACAAGGTGTGGAGTCCGCAGTATTCGTTGTGGCTGGTTCCGCTTGCGGTACTTGCCATTCCACACGCTCGCCTGCTGCTGGCCTGGATGGCGATCGACGCGCTCATCTGGGTGCCGCGGATGAGTCTGTTCCTCGATGCCGAACGTCGTTGGCTCCCGGACCAGTGGTTCACCGCTGCTGTGGTGCTCCGCGGACTGATGGTGCTCGCACTCTGCGCCGTCGTCCTGTGGCAGATCTGGCACCCACGTGACGATCTGGTCCGTCACGGGAACGGTGGAAAGTGGTACGACGATCCGGCGGGCGGCGTCCTCGACGGCGCGCCGGACCGGATCGGTCGACGGTCGCCGACGACCAGGACGGCAGACACAGCGCGAGAACCGGAACCGGTGGTCGGTCAGCGGTCATGCACGTTCTAGGTCTCCTGACGATTGGGTGACCGCGTCCCTGGGTACTGACCGGTCATGTCGGATACCGCACCACACATCTCGGACGACACCGCGGAGGCGGTCGGCAAGGTGGGGGAGGCGCTGGAGTACATCGAGCGCGCCCGCGGCCACCTCTACTCGTTCCATCAGCTCATCGGGCGTGGCGATCTGCTGCTGGGGGAGGCCGTCGACGAACTCCGCGAGGCGGGCCATGCCGAGTTCGCCGATGAGCTGTCCACCGAACTGGTGGGCCGCAATGTGCTGGAGGGGCGCTGGACGTTCCAGGTCGTCGAGGAATTCGACGACACCTACTGGGGCCCGTTGCGCGAGTACGTCGACCGGGTGCGAGCCGATCTGACCGACGGCGAGCGGCACGTGCACGAGGCGCGGATGAAAGAAGATCGGCGCACCCGGGGACATTCAAAACACACCAAGAACCCGTAGGTCTCGCTCAGACGGTGATCCGCTGCAGCAGGCGATCTCTGGCCGCGGGCCAATCGTCATCGGTCATGGCGTACAGGGCGGTCGTGCGCCAGCCGTCACCGAATCGGCGGTGCTTGCGCAGCAGACCCTCGAAGCTCGCACCCAGCTTCGAGATCGCAGCGCGCGACTGAGCGTTCAGCTCATGGGTGTGCCAGGTGAGGCGGACGGCGCCGCAGTCCTCGAATGCGTGGCGCATCAACAGGAACTTGGCGGTGGGATTCACCGCGGTCCCCTGGACGCGTTCGCTGTAGAACGTGTAACCGATGCACGCGGACCGATTGGTCTCGTCGATCTCGTAGTAACTCGTCGACCCGACCACGCTGCCGTCGGCGTTGTCGACGACGGTGAAGGCGACGCGTGAGTCGAGAGCCGACCGGACGTACCGGCGCGCACTGTCCTCGTCGGTCGGCACGCCCGGAACCCACCGGAAGAGGGCGGGGTCGTCGACGACGCGCGCCAACGGTCCGATGTCCTCGATGCCGATCGGCCGCAGGGTGACCCGATCGTGCACCAGTGGGCCGGTCGCCAACCATGTACTCATGCCGAACCTCTCGTGATCGTGTCGCGCGGTGAACGGAACCGCTCCCCGTCGGAGGACGGGTCGACGGCACCGGGAACCCGTGCGGCCATTCGGACAGCCAACGGCTCACGGAGCGGGGTGCCCACGAAGGTCACGATCAGGTAGGCGAGCAGAACCGCGTGCACCCACACCGAACCGGCGACGCCGGTGACGATCCACCATGGCAGCGGATCGCCGGCATCCCGGATCGGGAACAGGCGGAAGATCGTCAGGTCGAGGGCGAGGTCGGCGAGGAGATAGGTCAGGATCACCGGCCAGCGCACCTTCATGAGAACGAAGAACGGCAGAATCCAGAGCGTGTACTGCGGCGAGTGCACCTTGTGGAACAGCATGAAACCCGCCAGCATCGCGCCGCTCACGCCGATCCACGGGAAGATGCCGACGCGCTCGAACCGGCGCCACCCGAGGTACATCGCCACCGCGAACGAGGCAAGGATCAGCAGCGGGGACAGCACGCTGACCACGGAGTTGTAAGTGTCTCCGGTCCCGGTGAGGTACCGCAGCCCCCAGTACCAGATGGAATTGGTGTCGACGTCGGCTCGGCGGCGGCCCTGGAAGGACAGTGCCGCCTTCCATCCGTCGAATCCGAGGACCATGAACGGCAACTGGATCGCGGCCACCGTCACGACGGCGGCGCCGCCAACCCAACCGGCGCCCGTCCAGTCCAGGCCGCTTCCACCGCGCCGTCGTTGCCCGCCGGTGCGTGCACCACCGGCGCCGCGGGTGAGAACGTATGCGGCGAGCGGCAATACGAAGATGCCGGGGTAGAGCTTGAGGCAGAAGCCGACCGCGAGCAGGACTGCCGCGATGGCCGCGGACGTGCGGAGCGGCAGCCGTCGTCGACCTGTACCGGGCTGGACAGATGCGCCCCAGGCCATCACGGCGACCGCCCCGACGGCCGTCGCGACAACCGGCAGTTCCCAGTTGTGGAAGGAGTACAGCACCAGCGGGGGTGTCGCGGCCCAGAGCAACGCCCACCATCGGACCATCAGCGCGAGCATCACCGTGATCGCGAAACCGAACGGCGCCAACAGGAGTGCGGACTGGATGAAGAAGTCGGTGTCGGTGTCGGCCCCGGTCGCGCCCAAGAACATGAGCACGCCGGAGAGCACCGGGTACTCGACGACACCGCCGAACAGGGTGCCGTCGGAGGCGATCCCGCCGTGGATGTAGGGGAAGACGTGGGTGTTGATGTCGCGGCCGAGCCACAGGTAGATCAGGTCCGAGTAGCAGGGGATCACCGCGTCGGGATCACCCGTCGGCCAGTTGTCGCTGCGCCCGAACGCGTCGAAGGGGGCGCCGCCGCACCGGAGCTTGGCCTGGAAGCTCCAGAACATCGTGGCCGCGGTCGCCAGCACCGAGACCAGAACGATGACGGCCGTCTCGCCACGGCCGGACAACCGTGCGGACCACCTTCCCGGGGTTGTCCGCCGCTCCGACATGGGCAACAGCGTAGGTGGTCCGGCAGGACGTCGCCGCAGCGACCCGTGACCACGGATTTCACTGCGAACGGGCAGGTCATGTATCTTGGACCGGTTGCCGACGCAGGCGACCCTCCTGCCACGGACAGTCCGTGGCCGACCTAGCCCATAGGAGGTGATGTGGTCTTATGCGTCACTACGAATTGATGGTCATCCTCGATCCGAATCTGGACGAGCGCACCGTCGCACCCTCACTCGATACTTTCCTCAATGTTGTCCGCAAGGATGGCGGTTCGGTGGACGGCGTCGACATCTGGGGCAAGCGCCGTCTTGCCTACGAGATCCTCAAGCACAACGAGGGCATCTACGCCGTCATCGATCTCAACGCCGAGCCCGCCACGGTCACCGAGCTCGATCGTCAGCTGAAGCTGAACGAGTCGGTTCTGCGCACCAAGGTCCTGCGGAAGTAATCCACAGGCTTTCTTGATCGTCTGAACACGTCGGTACCGGGTTCTAGGGTTGGACCCGACAGTTCAACACAACCCGGTGCATGTCGATCAGCGAGTGCCCACCACACGACCCAAGGGGAAACACATGGCAGGCGACACGGTCATCACCGTCATCGGCAACCTCACCGCCGACCCGGAACTGCGGTTCACGCCGTCGGGCGCAGCGGTTGCCAACTTCACGGTGGCTTCCACTCCGCGCACCTTCGACCGCCAGACCAATGAGTGGAAGGACGGCGAAGCGCTGTTCCTCCGCTGCAACATCTGGCGCGACGCCGCGGAGAACGTGACCGAGAGCCTGACCAAGGGATCCCGGGTGATCGTGCAGGGACGGCTCAAGCAGCGGTCCTACGAAACCAAAGAGGGCGAACGACGCACGGTCGTGGAACTCGAGGTCGACGAGATCGGCCCCTCCCTGCGGTATGCCACCGCCAAGGTCAACCGCGCCTCGCGCGGTGGCGGTGGTGGCGGCGGATTCGGGTCCGGTGGCGGCGGCGGTAGCCGCGGCGGCGGGAACTCGAACCAGCAGGTTGCCGACGATCCCTGGGGCAGCGCGCCTGCCAGCAACAGCGGGGGATCGTTCGGCGGCGGGGACGACGAACCACCTTTCTGATAGCGCTCGGGGCACGATCACCCGCCCCGAACACCCGGGAACGGCAGCGACCGTCCCCGAAGCATTGACTGGAGCAACACACACATGGCAAAGGCAAAGCCGAGCCGGAAGCCTCGCGTCGAGAAGGTCACCAAGACCAAGGCGTGCAGCTTCTGCAAGGACAAGAAGGCCGTCATCGACTACAAGGACACCGCGCTTCTGCGTCGTTTCCTGTCCGACCGTGGCAAGATCCGGTCGCGTCGCGTGACCGGTAACTGCGTGCAGCATCAGCGCGACGTCGCTGTGGCAGTGAAGAACTCGCGTGAGGTGGCCCTGCTGCCCTTCACCTCGACCAGCCGATAAGCGGAAAGGATCAGTTGACATGAAGCTCATCCTCACCGCCGCCGTGGAGAACCTCGGCGAAGCCGGCGACATCGTCGTGGTCAAGGACGGCTACGGCCGCAACTACCTGCTGCCTCGCGGCCTGGCCATCAAGGCCACCCGCGGAGCCGAGAAGCAGGTCGAGGGCATCCGCCGTTCGCAGGAAGCCCGCGAGGTCCGCGGTCTCGAGCACGCCAACGAGCTGAAGCAGGCCCTCGAGGGCCTCGCCGATGTCTCGCTGGACGTCAAGACCCACGACTCGGGCAAGCTCTTCGGTTCGGTCACCGCGGCAGATGTCGCCGGTGCCATCAAGACCGCAGGCGGCCCGACCGTCGACAAGCGCAGCGTCGAGCTGCCCAAGGGGCACATCAAGGCCACCGGTAGCTACCCGGTCGTCGTCAACCTGCACCCGCAGGTCTCGGCGACCGTCCAGCTCGCCGTCGTCGCCGCGAGCTGACCTCAGCATTCACGCACGAAGGCCGGGTGGAGATCTCCACCCGGCCTTCGTCGTCTGTCCCTACTTCGGTGCCGGCGGATTGGCAGGCAGCTGGTTCCAGTACTGCAATCGGGGCGGGAGGTACCGCGGCGCCGGGTTGGCGCTGTGGTCGACCGCGTTGTTGCCCGGACCGAGGGTGTCCCACGACGGGAAGAAGAACTTGTGCCAGGCCGGCGTGAAGATCAGCGCGCGCTCGCCGGTCCGGCAGGCCACGGTGTCGCGGCGGGGGACGGTGCACGTGACGCCCTCGATGGTCACCCGCTTGCCGACGCCGAGGAGCGGCGGCCGGAAGCCGCTCTTCGGACCGAAGCGATAGGTCTGGTCCGTGCGCGCCCACCAGGGTCCCTGCTGGTCGTCGGAGATGACCGCACCGATGGCATTCGGCGGGGCGGTCGCCGGGCGGCCCGCACAACCCACGTAGCGGTAGCCGGGGCCGACCTGGCACACCCATCGGCCGGTCGTGAAGAAGGAGCGCCCGTTGTCGACGTAGGCCACAGACCGGAACGTCGTCGGGTCGACCGGTTGATACCGCGACAGATCGAATTCGACGGGCATCGAGGGACCCGGTGCGGCGTCGGCCGACGGGGCCGTCGCGAGCCCGGCGGCAGCACTCAGGGCGGCCAGCACGGTGACCACGCGACGGACGACGACCGACTTGGACCCCAACCTCGACACGATCGACATTGCATCACACCCGGCAGGCGTGTCGTCGGCGTTCACCGGTAAGTCGCACGACTGAAGATGCTCGGGACCTCGTCTGGCCAGGTGTAACGCAGACCACACCGGATGTTCACCCGAATATTCGCCACGGGTGGTTGAACGGGCACCCGCAACACGCCCGCAAGGCGACGCGCCGAGGAAGTCCAAAGGATTTCCAATTCCTTGATTGTGGAAATTAGTCAGCCCTCTGAGCTGCAGAAACAGCGTTGTTCACACCCGAATTCCTCAGGTTGTCCACAAAGGGTGCACAACGCGTCCCCTGGCCACTCACACACGCTCCACAAGTGATCCCCAGATTCGTCAACAGGTCGGTTTGAGTCGGGGTCGCAGACGTCCTAGTGTCACGCCTCAGCGTCTCCGTCCGTCTCGGCGCACACGACAGTCGATGTCGGTGCCACCCGATAGGAAGAGACTGACCGAAACACGACGTCGACACCGGGGACTCGCGACGTGGCCTACCGGGGCCGACACCAGACTCAAGGTCGTACTCATTCGATGTCGGGTGGGATCGAGCGTTGCGAGAGGTTTGACACGCGTGGCTGTTGTGGATGACCGCGGGCGCGGCCCCGCCGCCGGAGGCCGAGCACGGGGAGAAGAAGAGATCCCCGCGGAGGACTTCGGCCGGCAGCCCCCGCAGGATCTGGCCGCCGAGCAGTCGGTGCTCGGCGGCATGCTGCTGTCCAAGGATGCGGTCGCCGACGTCGTCGAGAAGATCCGTACCAACGACTTCTACCGTCCCGCTCACCAGGCGGTGTTCGAAGCGGTCCTCACGCTGTACTCGAAGGGTGAGCCCGCCGACGCCGTCACGGTCGCCGCGGAACTCGAGCGCGCGGGCGAACTCAAACGGATCGGTGGTGCGCCCTATCTGCACACGCTGATCTCGACGGTGCCCACTGCCGCCAATGCCGGTTATTACGCGGAGATCGTCGCGGAGAAGGCGCTGCTGCGGCGACTCGTGGAGGCCGGCACCCGCATCGTCCAGTACGGCTACGCCGGTGCCGACGGCCAGGACGTCGCCGAGGTGGTCGACCGGGCCCAGGCCGAGGTGTACGAGGTCACCGAGAAGCGCACCGCGGAGGACTACGTCCCCCTCGAGGATCTGCTGCAGCCGACGATGGACGAGATCGACTCCATCGCATCGCGGGGCGGCATCTCGCTGGGCGTCCCGACGGGGTTCGCCGACTTCGACAAGCTCACCAACGGCCTGCACCCCGGCCAGATGATCATTGTCGCGGCCCGTCCGGGTGTCGGAAAGGCACTCGCGCTCGACACCCCGCTGCCGACGCCCGCCGGGTGGACAACGATGGGCAAGGTGGGGGTCGGCGATCATCTCCTCGATGCGCACGGCCGACCCACCCGGGTTGTCGCCGCCACCGAGGTGATGACCGAACGCCCTTGCTACGAAATCGAATTCAGCGACGGCGCGATGATCGTCGCGGACGAGCAGCACCAGTGGGCGGCCGAGATCGACGGCAAACGCCGCGTTGTCACCACAGCCGGTCTGCGGGCACACGTCGGCTGCGCTGTCGTGCGCAACACCGCGCCGCTCGAGTTGCCGCGCAAGCGTTTCGCCTACGGCCCCTACACGGTGGCGGCGCTGGCCGGGATGGCCTTCGACGATCCCGAGATCAGCATGCGGATCGACGCGGAGGGCCCGGTCGACGTCATGACGCTGATGGCCGACCTCGGTGGGCGCATCCCGTACGAGTACCTGCGCGGTTCGATCGCGCAGCGCCGGGCCCTGCTCGCAGGGTTGCTCGACGCCCGTGCCTCGGTCGACGACGACGGCTGGATCACCGTCCCGGCCGCGACCCGGCACATGACGGCCGTCGTCGCCGATCTCGTGGCCGGACTCGGATTCAACTACAAGCGGTCGGCCACCGGTTGGTTGCGCGTCGACGCCGACGATGACGTGTTCACCGTGCACCACAAGGCGATTCGGCACAAAGAGCTGCGCAGGCGGGCCGGTGTCCGGCGCGTCGTCGCCGTCCGCCCCGTCGACCCGGTTCCCGTGCGCTGCGTCCAGGTCGACAACGCCGAACACCTGTACCTCGCGGGCGAGGCGATGGTCCCGACCCACAATTCGACGCTCGCCATGGACTTCCTGCGCTCCGCGGCGATCGGCCACGGCCTGACCGCCGCCATGTTCTCGCTGGAGATGAGCAAGACCGAGATCGTCATGCGTCTGTTGTCGGCGGAAGCGAAGATCAAGCTCGCCGACATGCGTGCCGGCACGATGAGCGACGACGACTGGACCCGCCTCGCCCGCCGGATGGGGGAAATCTCGGAGGCGCCGTTCTTCATCGATGACTCGCCCAACCTCACGATGATGGAGATCCGCGCCAAGGCGCGGCGTCTCAAACAGCGCCACGACCTGAAAGTCGTTGCGGTGGACTACATGCAGCTGATGACCTCGGGCAAGAAGGTGGAGTCCCGCCAGCAGGAGGTGTCGGAGTTCTCCCGTCAGCTGAAGCTGCTGGCCAAGGAACTCGAGGTCCCGGTGATCGCGATCAGTCAGCTGAACCGTGGTCCGGAGCAACGTACCGACAAGAAACCCCAGGTGTCGGACCTCCGCGAGTCCGGTTCACTGGAGCAGGACGCCGACATGGTCATCCTGCTGCACCGTCCCGATTCCATCGAGCGCGACGACCCGCGCGCCGGCGAGGCCGACATCATCGTCGGCAAGCACCGTAACGGCCCGACCGCCACGATCACCGTCGCACACCAGCTGCACCTGAGCCGGTTCGTGGACATGGCGCGGGGGTAGGAGGCCGAAGTGAGGCTGGCTTTCAGCTCGAGGACTACGTGCCTTGTGGCCGCCTCAAGTGCCGCAGCGTCGGGCCCTCGACGATGGTCGGGTTTTACGACCGGTTCAATTCCCGGATAGTCGCATTGATAGCCGAGCATCCGATCCTCGGCGCCATTGCTGTCCAGCGGTCGTAATCGCTGAGTGCGGGAAGTGAAGTCTGGATGAGCTCCATGGTCGCAGTGTCAACGCCGTCGTCCCGAAGCTGTCGTAGGTGTGCGCGCCGGAGGATCACGGTGGTCGCCGATGCAGCGATTTCTTCGTCTCGGTAACGAGGCAACTTAAAAGCGTTAATCATCGTTCGACGAGTCGAGAACAGCGGATCGATGAAGTCAATGTCTCCCATATCGGTTGCTTTGCACAGACGCACCCGGGTGGTTTCTGCGGCCGTCCGCAGGACAACGCGAAGTAGCGCCACGACTGAGAAAAGCAGTCCTGCCCACATTGTCCAGGTGAGTATTTCCAGCGATGTGTTGCCCATCAGTCCTGCAAACGAGAGTCCAAGGTAGGCGATCGCGAAGACTACGAACATCAGGTACGCGGGCCAGAACCCACCTCGGGAAGGATACTTCCGACGGGCCGCTTCCCAGGCGATCAGATCGTTGGCCTCGGACTGCAGAGTTTGCCGAACGGCGGTCCGAAGGCCGATTGTCTCTGCTTGTTCTGATAGCGTGCGAATCCTCGCGTCTTGGCGCCGAGCCACTCGCGAACCAGGTTCAGCGTGGAGGAACGGCGAGAGTGCCGCAATTAGTGCGGGAATGGCCACCAGCCAGTCGCGTGTAGTCATGCCGAGAAGCTACGAGACGGTACCGACATCTTCGTAATGCCGAAGTTCTGGCATGTCCCGGTTCGTGGACATGGCGCGGGGGTAGCTCGCCGCTTCCGCTGAGTGTGGGGTGAGAACTCGCTGATAATCGCGCCGCCCGGTGCTTCTCGATGAGGGATGCCGGCGGTCGGCCGGGTACCGTGCGTCCGGGACGTGTCCACGAGAGTCGTGGTGGAGTTCGGATCGGTCGGCGTTGTGAGTGTGAAAACTGTTGTGAGCAAGCGTGTCCCGGCGACGATGATGCCGGTGGGTGCTCTTGCGGTGTTGCTGACGGCGCTGCTGGTCGGCGGGGTGGTCTACCTGGCGCTGCCCACGGACACGACAGACGCCCAGGACACCAGACCGCCCGCCGAGCAGATCGATGCGGCCGGTGACTCCGTGTCGTCGGCCAAGATGATGTTCCAACTGATGTCCGCGGGCCTGAACAGCGCGACCGGCGGCATCGCGACGGCGACCGGGAGTGCGCGCGACATCTTCGACGCCGTCGACACCGCCGCCTCCGCCTCGGACCAGCTGGTGCGAGGTCTGGGCAATGCTCCGGATGTGTCGTCGGCGACCCGCCAGGTCAACGACGGTGCGTTGGCGGTGTCAGCGGTCCTCGGGCAGGTGTCCTCGCTCTCGAACTCCGTCACCGAGCTCGATTTACTGGTGACACCGCTCATCGGTTACCTCGAGAACACCCGGACCCCCGGGTCGGCGGACGCCCTCGAACGGCTCCGAGCGCTTCAGGGTTCGAGTCGGGAGATCAGTGAGCAGCTCGGCTCCCTCGATTCGCTGCAAGGCGAGTTGGCGACGATGCGGAAGTCGCTCGAGTCCTCGGCCGCCGGCATCGACTCCGCGATCACGCAAGCACAGACGGCCGCCGGCCAGTTGTCCACCGGACTCAACCGCCTCGCATCGGCGCGGGAAGACACCCTGAGTGCCACCGACAAGGTGAACGCCGGGGTCAAGCAACTCCAGGGCGTGCTCAACTCGATCAACGAGGACCTCGACAACGCGTCTACCAATCTGACCCCGGCCACCCCCGGCGACACCGCGTCTCCCGCGTCGAACCAGTCCGCCGGCAGTGTCGCCGAACGTGTGAGCTGGGCGGTCATCGCGGGTTCGGGGGTGGGCGCAATCCTGTTGGCGCTGCTCCTGATTCGAATGGCCCGGACGCGACGCGAGGGACCGAGCGATGGTGCACTCGGCAACGAAGCCGATGACGCCGAACTGGTCGGAGCGTCGGCGGGCGCGGACCGCTGACAAGGCGCTGCAGAGTGCGGGATCTGTCGCGGAATCCGGCATCGAGGCCGCACCCTGCGGGGCGCTCGCAACGAAAGCGCAGCGTGTCGGACAATAGTTAGGTGATCGAAAGAGTTCCTGAGGCCCGGCCCGTCGGTGAGACGCTGAGATGACCTCGTCATCCAGTTCGCGGCAGGCGATGATCATCTGGATCGTCGGCGTCACGGTCTACTTCGTCGCCGTGCTGCAGCGATCATCATTGGCCGTTGCCGGTCTGCTGGCGGCTGAGCGTTTCGAGATCAGCGCCTCCCAGCTGTCGACGTTCGTCGTGCTCCAGCTGCTGGTGTACGCGTTGATGCAGGTACCGGTCGGCCTCCTCGTCGACAGGTTCGGTCCGCGACGGGTTCTTCTCACCGGCACGTTGATCCTCTCGCTGGCCCAGCTCAGCTTCGCCTTTGCGGACAGCTACACGTGGGCCCTCTCGTCTCGGTTCTTCGTCGGGGTCGGCGATGCCATGACCTTCGTGTGTGTTCTGCGGCTGGTCTCGAGTTGGTTCCCGGCGCGACGTGTTCCGTTGTTGACCCAGCTCACCGGGGTGCTCGGCCAGCTCGGCGCGGTCGCGGCCGCCATACCGATGACCTGGGCGCTGTCCTCGTGGGGATGGAGTCGCGCATACATGGCAACCGCCGGGCTCGGGGTCGTCCTGCTCGTGGCGTCCGCGCTCGTCGTGCGGGATTCTGCGGCAACCCGATCGGTGTCGGGACCCTTGCTCGGGTTGGCCGGAATCCGGCGCAGTCTCAGCGAATCGTGGGAGCACCCGGGGACCCGGCTGGGTTTCTGGATGCACTTCTCGACGCATTTCAGCGCCACTGTGCTGGGTTTGCTGTGGGGGTACCCGTTCTTCGTGGAGGGCCAGGGGGTGAGTTCCGCTGCGGCGGGTTCGCTCCTGACGATCATGGTCTTCGCCATCATGGCTTTCGGGCCGATCTTCGCGTGGCTCATCACCCGGTGGCCCTGGCATCGATCGACGGTGGTGTTGGCGGTGCTCGCCGGCATCGCGGCCACCTGGACGGTGGTACTGGCGTGGCCCGGGGGTGCGCCGTTCTGGCTTCTCGTGCTCCTCGTGGTGGTCTGTGGGATGGGCGGCCCCGCGTCGATGATCGGTTTCGATGTCGGCCGCACGTCCAATCCGGCGTCGCGGGCGGGCACGGCGACCGGGATCATCAATCAGGCGGGTTTCATCGCGAGTCTGATCCTCGCGGGGCTCATCGGTGTGATTCTCGACTGGCGAACCCCCGACGGTGTCCAGGGGTATCCGCCCGAGGCGTTCACCTGGGCGATGTCGGCGCAGTTCGTGCTCTGGGGACTCGGGGCCGTTCAGATCTATCGCTATCGACGCAAAGGGCGCGCACGCCTGTTGCGTGAGGAACCGGACCCGGGGCTGCGTTAGTCCTCGACGCCCCAGCGGCTCACCAGCTCGTCCAACCACCCGGGGACCGCGTCGGCCTCCGCAGGCGGTGACTCCACGAGCACGAGTTCGTCGACGCCGAGAGCAGCGAGTCGGTCGCGATCCGCGGGATGGGGATCACGAAGAGCGACCGCGACATCGAGCTCGGTGCGGTCACGACCCTTCTCGGAACACAGCCGCTCGATCGTGTTGATCCGATCGGCCACCGCGTCGACGTCGTCGAGGTTGAACCCGTACCAGCCATCACCCCAGCCGACGACACGGCGCAGAGCGCGATCGCTGTTGCCGCCCACGACGAACGGAATGTGGCCGGCCGCCGGTCTCGGATTCACCCGGATGTTCTCGAAGGCGACGAATTCCGAGTGGTAGGAGGCGACCTCGTCGCGCCAGAGCACACGCATCGCGTCCGCGTAGGAGTCGGCCCGGGCTCCGCGCTGCTCGAATGGGACTCCCAACGCGTCGAATTCTTCACGGGACCAACCGACTCCGACACCGAGGGTCAGTCGTCCGCCGCTCAGACGGTCGAGTGAGGCGGCCTGTTTGGCCACGATGACGGGGTTGTGTTCGGGAAGGAGCAGCACCCCGGTGGCGAGGCGGATCGTGTCGGTGACCGCGGCGGCGAACGAGAGCGCGATCGTCGGGTCGAGCCAGTCGGCCTCGGCGGGGACCGCGATTCTCTTGTCCGGGGTGTACGGGTACGGCGAGGCCGGGTCATCGACCATCACCACGTGCTCCCCGCACCACAATGTGCGGAAGCCGCGCGTCTCGGCATGGTGGGCAACGGCGTCGATGATGTCGCGGCGCGCTCCGGTGCCGATGCCCAGAGCGTGGAGTCCGAGTCGCATGCTGCTCCGAATCTGTGGGGTGGAACGGTGATATGCCTGGTCGGCATCGTATGGCACCACGGTGCGGCGCATCCGCACTTCAGATCCGTCGCACGCTGAGCCGCGCGCAGAGGGGGACTCGTCGCGCACGATGGCACCGAAACCTACGTCATTGCGCAGACGATTGCTGACGGAGGGGAGCAGCATGCTTGTCTCACCGATCCCCGGATGACAGGACTACAGATGAAGACCCCGCCAACACTCGCCAAGGCCGCCGCCATCGCTCTCCTCACCGCGGGTGGAGCCACCCTCGGGGTCGGCGTCGCCGGTGCCGAGCCGGTGAACGTGCCCAAGCCCCAGACGCCCCGTGGAGCAAGTCCGCCGATGGGTTGACCTATTGCTTCGAGGGTTACTGCGACAGTTGGGACAAGCGTTCGAACTACGTCTGCACCACGGCCGCGCCGACCGCCCTGCTGTGCGACGGGATCATGGTCGGAGTCCGGGTGCTGCCCCCGCTCGACATCGGACCCCTCGTCCCGCACAACATCATTCGCTGACACGTGAGACGACGGAGCACACCGTGCGACACTCCGGCGACGACATCACCGCAAAGGAGCCACCTGTATGGCCGACGCCGAGGGCTTCGCGACCTACCTGGACGACATCGTGCACCGGCTCCGCCGCGACTCGGACGATGTGGTCCTGGTCGACGACCGCAGGCGCTTCACCGGGCGCGAGCTCCTCGAGCTCATTCAGGGTCTCGTGGGTGCTCTGTCCACTCACGGTGTCCGACAGGGACATCGCGTCGCACTCGTCGCGCCGGTGACCGGTGAGGCGATCGCGGCTCGGTACGCCGCGTCGGTTCTCGGCGCGGCCACCGTGTACTGCCCCGATGCGGGGTCACCCGCGAGATTGAGGGTGTTCCTGTCGCGCATCGGCGCGGACGCGGTGATCGTCTTCCCGGACACCGCACCATCGATCGCGGGTGCCGCGGATCTGAATGTGCTTGCGGTCGGGGGAGTTCCCGGACTGCCGAATCTGCTGACAGCCGAGGCGGCCGAGCCGGGAGTCGTGACCATCTCGTCCGACGACGAATGCGTTCTGGTCGCCACCGGAGGCACAACCGGAGTCTCCAAGGCCAGTGTCCGGACACAGGGAGAGTACCGTCGGCTGGTCGACCTCGGCCCGACGCCGGGCAGGCGCCAACTGGTCTGCACTCCGTTGGCCTACATCGCCCAGACACTGGTCGACACAGTTCTTCTCGGCGGGGGACATGTGTATCTGCAGAACGAGTTCACACCGATGTCGGTCCTGCAGACGATCGTCGACGCGCGGATCACCCACCTCGCGCTGGTCGAACCGCTCCTCGTCGAACTCCTGGACAGTGTCGACCTCGCCGAAGCAGACCTGTCCTCCGTCGTCGGAATCAGTCACGTCGGTGCGGACGCGGCGCCGTCGCTACGGCGTCGGCTACTACGGCTGGCTGGCCGACCGATACTCGTCAATCCCTATGGAGCAAGCGAATTCGGCGTGATCAGCATGCTCTCCGGCCCGGACTACGTCGTCGACTCGCCCCGTCTCGGTACCTCGGGACGACCGCTGCCGTCGACAGAACTGCAGATCAGGGCGAGCGATGGGCGGCTCTGCCCGCCGCTGGAAGAGGGCGCCATCCATGTCCGGACACCGGCACAGGCCCACGGATACAGCGTTGCGCCACCGCACTCCGGGTTCACCGACGACGGGTGGTTCGCCACCGGCGACGTCGGGATGGTCGACGACGAGGGTTATCTGCTCGTGCGGGGTCGCGCTGACGACCGTCGTGACACGGCCGTGGGCTCCGTCTTTCCGGTCGACATCCAAGAGGCGCTGTGTGACCTCCCGCAGGTTCGCTACGCGGTGGCGGTGCCGGCGCCTGACGGGGCCGATGCGGTGTTCGGGGCGGTCGTCGTGCTGGATTCCGCAGCCTCGCTGACCGTCGAGGAGATCTCCGTGCAGCTGCGTGCGTCGATCCCAGACCCCGTCGACGTGCTACTCGAGATTGTCGACACCGTCCCGGTCACCGAGCAGGGTAAGCCGAGTCGGCCGGCCATCATCGCCCAGCTGTTCGGCGACGACCGAACACGGTGAGGAGGGGATGCCCATCGAACCGAAACGCATCCGTCACCATGCGGTATCGCGCGACGAGGTGGTGGCGGCGACGACCGCGACAGCAATGAGCAACGCGCAGGTGACGACGAATCCGATCGTGGTCCCGGGGCGACCCGGGTAGGCCGCGAGAAGGGCCGCGAACACTGCGACGCCGAGGATGGCGCCCATCTGTCTGCTGGTGGTGATGACTCCCGATGCCTGACCGCGTTGTCCGGCCGGGACGGAGGCGACGGTTGCGGTGGTCAGCGGACTGAGCAGCGCACCGATCCCGACACCGACGGGAGCGAGTCCGATGGCTGTGACCGCCACCGACGACACCGCGAAACCGGTTGCCACGATCAGCATTCCGGCTGCCAGGCACAGGCTCCCGGCCACGACGACGCGTTTCAGTCCGTAGCGCTGGTATCGCCCTCCGACCAGGCGGGTGGCAGCCAGGAGCGGGACCACCAGCGGCAGGAGAGCGAGGCCGGACTCGACGGGTTGTAGGTGCATGGCCTCCTGCAGCATCACCGCGCCGTAGACCGTCGCGGCGGTCATGGCGAAACCGATCGCGGCGAGAGCGGCTGTGTGGACCGCGAAGTCGCGATCACGGAGCAGACCGATGTCGAGAACGGGAACGGCTGCGCGTCGTGTTGCGATCGGGAACGCAGCCAATGCGCCGACCCCCACCACGAGCAGGACGAGGACCGGCGGCGATCGCCACCCCCAGGCGGGTCCCTGCAGCAGTGCGGCGACGACCGCGCCGAGTCCGGTCACCAGCAACGCCATCCCGGGCAGATCCCACGGTTGTGTCGTGTGCGTGTGAGGTGTCGGGCGGGCGAGATGGCTGAGGACCACGGCGGCGATCCCGACCGGAACGTTGACGAGAAAACCCACCTGCCAGGTGAGGATCTGGGCACAGACTCCTCCGATGACGGGTCCGACGAGGGCGAAACCCTGGCCGACTCCCGTGTAGACCGCCATCGCGCTCGCCCGTCGCGCTTCGTCGACGGTCTGGATGAGCAGAGCGAGGGTTGCCGGCATGAGCATCGCACCGGCGATGCCGGCCAGTGCTCGACCGGCCACGACCGCTTCGAAGGTCGGCACCGCCGCGATCATCGTCGACGCGGCGACGAAGCCGACCATCCCGATTCGGAACATCCTCGCCGCACCGTGCGCATCGGCGAGGCGGCCGCCCACCGGGGCGAACACCGCGAGCATCAGCAGATAGACCGATACCAGCCACGACGACTGGCCCACGCTGAGATCCAGATCCCGCATCATGGTGGGCAGCATGACGCCGAGGATGCTGGAATCGAGAACGAGCAGGACCATCGTCGAGGTGGCCGCGATCAGCAGGAGTGCCTCCCGGCGACGGGCAGTTCGCTCTGCCCCGGCAGGAGTCGACGGAACTCCTGGTTCAGTCATCGCCTAGGCCTGACCGCAAACGGTTTCCACCACGACTCCGGGGGCGGCTTCGTAGTCCGGCACCAGTTGGACCCGGTGGTGGGCTCTGCGACGATACTTGCCGAACGCCGCTGTGGCGCAGCGATCGTCACCGGCTCACCGTGGGTCGACGTACAGCTGGGACGTGATCGTCGTCGGACGGCTGATCGTCTGTGCCACGGGTGATCCCGCGATCGCTCGGTTCCACAGCTCGGTCAGCGTCGATGCGTCCGCGTCGCCGGAGATGCGCCCGGACACCTGCAATGCCCCGAAGCCGGGGTTGCCGTCGGTCGCCAGGCCCGCCCAGCGCAGGATGTTCTCGAACGTCCCGGTCACCCGAACCTCCAGATCGTCGATGCGGATCCCCTGGGTCGTCGCGTGCAGTACGACGCCGTCGGTGATGCAGGCGGCGACCGCCGACAACACGTACTCGTGCGGCGTCGGCGCCGAGTCCTGCGCTGTGAGATCGGCGGGTTCGTCGAACTCGATCGAGTGACCGCGCGCCTTCGCGTCGACGCGGAAGCCGCCGCGCCAGACCGTTTCGACCTCCCAGGGACCGCTGAACGTCGACACCCGCTCGCGGTCCCCGAGCCGAGCGGAGAGTTCACGACGATGCGCGGCGCTGATACCGTTCAGCGAATCGTCGTCTGAGTCCTGTGCTCCGGTCACGGGACCAGCGTAATGGTCGACGGTGCTGCGGCCCATCGTCGCTCGGAGACATCTCCGGCGATCGCGGGCGGGTGTCGGCGTCGATCCGGATCTCGGGGGAAGTGGCGGACTGGATGGAATTGGGGTCGGGCCCCGCACGGTCGGAGCGCGTCGGCTGCGGAATCGCCGAACTGGATGACCTCCTCGGGCCGCTCGTGCCGGGGGAGAACATCGTCTGGGGTGTCGCCCCTGGATGTCGGGACGATGTCGTCGGCCGGGTGACGTCAGGGGCTGGGGTTCCGCTGCTGACCGCGAGTCTCGACGAACTGCCCGCGCCGTCGGCAGAGTCCACGACCGTCTGGCTGACGGACCTCACGCAGATCGGGCCGTCGGATCTCGTACGCTCGTCCTCCCGAATCGGGGAGGCGGTCCGGGCTGTCTTCGGTTCGGCGGCGATCTGCCACTGGCTGCTCGACCGTGAACAACTCGACAGCGCCGAGTGGCTCTGGTCGGCCCAGTGCGTGCTGTCGGCGGACTCCGGCGAGGTGATCGTCCATCGTGCGGACGGGCGTCGGGCCGCGGACTCGGTGATCCAGACCGGACACGGCGAGGGCAACGGTGCGAGTCGGCGAGCCTCGATCAGAGCCGGCAACCTGGGTCGCGGTATCCGCGCCCGCCGTGTCGAACTCGGCTGGAGCCAGGCGGAATTGGGACGGCGGGTCGGTGTGAGCGCGAGTGCGATCTCGCAGATGGAGCGGGGTCGGCTCGGGTTGTCGCTGGAAACCGCGATCGAAGTCGCCGACCGGTTGGGGATCGACTTCGACGAGTTGCTCCGCGGACCCGGCACGGACCACATCGTCGTCGAGGAACGTCCGGGCATCGCGAGCGAAAGATCCCCGGTGCGGAGGGAGTCGACGGCGAATGCGGTGCCTCGCCCCCCGCTGCGGAGCACCCTCGTCGCCCCGGGCGGCACGCTCATCCCGCCGGTGTCGGCGTCGGGGCGGTTGACGCTCCTGGTGGGTGGGGGGTTGCTGCGGGTCGAGCGGGCGCCGCAGCGGGCGCTGGTCCGGGCCGGCGACATCGTCGACATCGACCGCGCCATCGGGTGCGCGGTCACGAACCTCGGCGCCGTTCCCGCGGTCGTGTTCATCTCGTGATGAGGGAACGGTCGTTAGCATTCGAAACGGGTTCGATTCGACTTACAAGAAGTGATGATTAATAGTCACGAAGTTCCAGCCTTCAGCTTGTAAGTATCGCCTTTGCGCTCCGATACTGGCCGCAGCGATGTGTGAGTGCCACGTGTGTGCACCGCCGCGTCGAGCTTCGACCGTGTTCGTGAGAGAAGGTTCCTCCGTGTCCAGACCGCCCATCTACAACGCGTTCCTGCATCTGACCCCGAATCACCACAGTCACGGGTTCTGGCGCACCCCCGAGGGTCGCGTGCAGTACGGATACAAGGATCTCGATCCCTATATCGATGTGGTCCGCACCCTGGAGCGCGGTCGCATCGACACACTGTTCATCGCCGACGTCGTCGGCGTGTACGACCTGGATTTCGGCGACGGCTCGACGACGATCCGGGCCGGCTCCCAGTTCCCCGAGAACGACCCGATCACCATCGTCTCAGCGCTCGGCCATGTCACCACCGATCTCGGAATCGCAGTGACCAGCAACATCATCCAAGACCACCCGTTCTCGTTCGCGCGCCGATTGTCCTCCCTGGACCACTTCACGCACGGTCGGGTGGCGTGGAACATCGTGACGTCGTACCTGAGCAACGGCTTCCGCAACTACGGGTACGACACGATCGTCGGCCACGACGAGCGGTACGCCTGGGCACAGGAGTACGTGGACGTCACCTACAAGCTGTGGGAACACTCCTGGGAGGACGGTGCGGTTCTCCACGACGCCGAGACCGGTCGGTTCTTCGACCCCGATCGCATCCACACCATCGACCACGAGGGTCGCTGGTACAAAGTGCAGGGACCCCACCTCGTCGAACCCTCGCCGCAGCGGACCCCGGTGCTGTTCCAGGCCGGGAACTCCCCCGCGGGAAGGGACTTCGCGGCACGCAATGCCGAGGTGACGTTCTTGCCGTCGATGAGCCCGGCCACCGCGAGCGCCGACATCGCCACCCTCGACGACCACCTCCGCTCGGTGGGACGGACGCCCGACGCGCTGAAGAAGATCGTCGCGCTGTCGACCGTCATCGGCTCGACCGAGGAGGAGGCGCGCCGCAAGCAGGAGTACTTCCGCGAGAACATCGACTTCGAGGCGCTGCAGGCGTTCTGGAGCGGTGGCAGCGGCATCGACCTCTCTGCCGTCGATCCCGACACCCCCCTCGCCGAACTGGCCCGACGGGTCCAGCTCGGCGATCACGTGCAGTCCATCTTCCGTGCGGCCGCCGATTCGACCGCCGACGCGTCCACCGTCTCGTGGCGCGACTACCTGCTGACCAACGGCCTCCTGCCCGGCAAGTTCGCCGGCACGCCGGAGCAGATCGCCGACCACGTCGCGGAGTGGGTCGCCGCCGGCGCCGACGGCTTCAACGTCGTGCCGATCACCACCCTGGGCTGGTGGGACGAGTGGGTCGACCACGTCGTCCCGGTTCTGCAGGAACGCGGGTTGGCGCAGCGCGACTACGCACCGGGAACGCTGCGCGACAAGATCTTCGGCAACGGAGACCGCATCGACTCCGGGCATCGTGTGCACCAGGTCGGCCTCGCACCGGCGGGGGTGTGAGCGGTGACCATCACCGAGAACACCGCCGCCACGCGCGCGCCGCTGGCCGGGCGCTTCGACCCGATCCTGGCACGGGTGGCGGCCGGAGCGGCCGAGCGTGACGCGGAACGCCGAGTCCCGCACGATCTCGTTCGCGAACTGGCCCATGCCGGTTTCGGCGCGCTGCGCGTACCCCGTGAGTTCGGCGGCGACGAGATCGGGGTCGGTGAACTCGCCGAACTCGTCGTCGACCTGGCGAGCGCGGATCCGAACTTCGTCCAGCTTCTTCGCGCGCACTTCCTCTACACCGAGTCGCTCATCCATGCGCCGGCGTCGCGGTCGAGGTCGGAGTGGTTGCGTCGCATCGGAAACGGTGAACTGTTCGGCGGCGCGTACACCGAGCGAACGGCGGCGAACCAGACCCACTTCTCGACCAGCATCGAGGTCGACGATCGCGGGCGTCGTCTGGTCAACGGCGAGAAGTACTACAGCACCGGCTCGCTGTACGCCGACTGGATCATCACCACGGGTGAGGGCCCGGCGGGCATCGAGACGGTCGTGCTCCCGGCTGCGGCCGACGGTCTCGACCTCGTCGACGACTGGGACGGGTTCGGTCAGCGACTGACCGCCAGCGGCACCACCCGATTCCGAGATGTCGACATCACCGACTCCCCATCGCTGCCCGCCGAGGTCGTGCCGGGCAGCTACGGCACGTCGCTCGCACAGTTCTGGCACATCGCCGCACTGACCGGTATCGCTCGCGCCCTGCATCGCGACGTCGTCGACTACGTGCGCGGCCGCAAGCGATACTTCAGTCAGGGCAGCGGGGCGCTGCCTCGCGAGGACGCCGTCGTCCAGTCCGTGGTCGGTGAGATCAGTTCGGCCCGCTACGTTGCCGATACCGTTGCCCGCCAGATCGCCGGTGTCCTGGCCGATCTCGATGCGGCGATCGTCGCCGGTACCGTCACCGACGAACAATACGACGCGGTGGAGATCGAGGTCTACCGTGCGCAGGTCAGTGTCGTCGACACGGTGCTGACCGCCGCGACCCGGGTCTTCGACGTCGGCGGGGCATCGGCGCTCGGCCGGACCCACGGGTGGGATCGCCACTGGCGCAACGCCCGGACGCTGGCGAGTCACAACCCCACGCCGAACCGCCTCGTGAGCATCGGGGACCATGACCTGAACGGCACCTCGCCCTATCGGACATGGCTCAGCGGCATCGATCTACGAGGCCGAGGATGAACCTGTTGACCTACGCCTCGCTCGGGCTCTCCACGGGTGGCGCGTACGCTCTGGTGGCCCTCGGGCTGGTTGCCGCCTACCGCGGAACCGGGGTCATCAACTTCGCCCAGGGTGCGCTCGGCATGTTCGGCGCTTACATATTCTGGAAGTCCTACCAGGACGCCGGGATTCCGCTTGGCGTGGCCATCGTGCTCGGTTTGGCGGTGAGCGCGGCCATCGCGATCGCCTTCTTCGCCCTGATCGGCCGGCGTCTGGCACACGCACCGGCCATCACGAAGATTCTCATCACCATCGGGTTGATGCTCGTCCTGGAGGCGATCGTCCGGATCATCTGGACCAACCACCAGGAAACCGTCGAGCCGTTCCTCGTCGGCGGCGGATTCGAGGTCGCCGGCGTCCGGGTCCAGTCGATCAGTCTCCTGTTGGCGGCGGTGGCGGTGCTGGCGACGATCGGCCTGCACCTGCTGTTCACGCGAACAGCGTTCGGGCACATCACCACTGCGCTACGCGACACCGACCTCGGTGCCCAGTCGATCGGTCTCAACCCCCGCTTGTGGGGATCGGTGGCGTGGGGTTTGGCCGGCGTTCTCGCCGCGACCAGTGCCATTCTGGTGCTGCCGATCACCCAGCTCTCCCCGACATCACTGACGACGCTTCTGGTGCCGGCTCTCGGGGCTGCACTCGCCGCACGCTTCACGAGCTTCCCGATCGCCCTGGCGGTCGGGGTCGGCGCCGGAGTCCTGGAAGGTCTGGTGACCGGCCTCGTCAATGCGCAGGTCGCGCGGGCGATTCCGTTCGTCGTCACCCTGATCGTGCTGCTGCTGATCGCCAGGACAGACATGGCGCGGGGGACCCGTGAGGTCAAGGCGGTGTTCCATGTCGGCAGCGGCCGCATCCGCTGGCCGTGGGTGGTAGTCGGTGCGGCGGTCGTCCTGGTGACGATCTTCAGCGCCGCCGGAACCGTGGTCGACGCCCTCAGTCTCACCGCCATCTTCGGTCTCGTCGCGCTCGGGATCGTCGTCTCCACCGGGTACACCGGGCAGGTCAACGCCTTGCCGCTCGGCGTCGCGGGTGTGACGATGATCGTCTTCGGCGCCGTCAGCCATTCCGGAGCGTCGCTGTATCTCTCGGCTCTCGCCGCACTCGCGACGGCTGTCGTCGTCGCCCTCGCACTGAGCGTCCTGTTCGTCAATGCCAAGGTCTATGAGGTCACGATCGGTTCGCTGGCCGTCGCGTCGATCCTGCAGACCGTCGTCTTCTCCGTCGACTGGTTCTTCAACGGTCGAACAGGGTGGACGATCGGCGACACGACGCTGTTCGGTATCGAGATCAGCAACATCACCGACCCGCACGCCTTCGCAGTCGTCGCCTGGATCGTGTTGCTGGTGGCGCTCGTTCTCGTCGCCAATCTGCGATCGTCGGCCACCGGCCGCTACGTGCTGTCGGTGCGGCAGGACGAGCGACTCCCGGCCGCGCTGGGCATCGTCTCGGCCCGGTCCAAGCTGATCGGTCTTGTCGTCTCCTCCACGCTGTGGGGACTTGCCGGGGTGCTGTTCGCCATCCAGCGCGGCTTCATCTCGAAGGGTGACGTCCGGCTGGAAGGGTTCGGCTACTCGGAATCGCTGGCGCTCATCGCCTTCGTCATCCTCGCCGGGGCAGGTCATCTGACCGGCGCGGTACTGGCGGGCGCCTTCGCTCCCGGCGGGTTGCTCTCGAATTTGCTGTCGTTCACCCCGGACATCAACGACTGGCAGTCACTGTTCTTCGCGGCCAACATGATCTGGATACTCACCACCGAGCCGGACGGAGTGGTCGGACAGTATCTCCGTATCCGGGACCGACTGCGGCGTAAACGTGTTCGGTCCGACGGGCCCGATCCGACCGTCACCGGCGGCGAGCCGGGCCGAGAGAACAGGAAAGTCGATGCCACAGCTTGAAGTCCGGGACCTGTCGGTCGAGATCGGCGGGCACCGCATCCTCTCGGACGTCTCGCTGACCGTCCCACCGCGAACGGTGGTCGGACTTCTCGGCGCGAACGGGGCGGGCAAGAGCACCACGATCGACGCCATCACCGGGTACCAGAAGACGGTCGGCGGCACCATCTCGGTGGACGGTCGTACCGTAGACCGCTTCGGTGCGGCTCGCCGGGCACGGGCGGGGATCACGCGAACCTTTCAGGACTACCTCCTGTTCGAGGACCTGACCGTCGAAGAGAACCTGTTGTGCGCGGCGGAGATCGGTGTACGCAAGATCCTCGCGCGCGACCTGTTCCGATTCGGCCGCCCCTCGGCCGCCGCGCTCGCGACGGTCGAACGCGTCATCGAGACACACGGATTGGCAAGGTACCGGACGAGTCGCGTCGAGCAGTTGTCCCTCGGCTGGCATGCCCGCGTCAATCTGGCCCGCGCTGCGGCCCAGGGCCCGCAGGTCCTGCTGCTCGACGAGCCGGCGGCGGCGCTCAGCCTCGATGCGCGGCACGCCGTGGTCGACACGATCACGACGCTCCGCGATCACGACGGGCTCGCGATTCTCCTCGTCGAACACAACCTGGACGTGATCGGTGCCGTCTGCGACCTCGTCTACATCCTCGAGGACGGCAGAGTGGTCGCGTCCGGTCCGACAACCGAGGTACTCGACAGCGATGAGGTCCGCGCCATCTACTTCGGCGAGCAACCGGATGACGTCGAACTCGAGACCGTGGGGGTCCCGGCATGACCGCCGCAGCGGTCGGTGCGTCGACATCGGTCCGAGCCGAGGGGCTGAGCGTGTCGGGGCTGACCGTGGACTACGGGAACGGCGCGGGACTCTGGGACTTCGATCTGCGTGTGCAGCCCGGTGAGGTCACCTGCGTGATCGGCCGCAACGGAGCGGGGAAGTCGAGTGCGCTGCTGGGTATCTCCGGGTTCGTGACGCCCGACCGGGGCATCGTCGAGGTCGACGGAGCGCAGCTCTCGGGTGCGCCGTACCGGCGCTGTCGTGAGCACGTGTCGCTGGTGGTGAAGGGCCGATCGCTGTTCGGGAGTCTGACACTCGCCGAAAATCTGGCGCTCGCCAGGATCGACGCCGACGAGTTCTTCGGCCTCTTCCCCCAGCTGGGGTCACGCCGGGACGTCGTGGCGGGCAGCCTCAGTGGCGGCCAACAGCAACTGGCGGCCGTCGGCCGCGCCCTGCTGCGCGACGTCCGGGTGGTTCTCCTCGACGAACTGACCTTCGGTCTGAGCCCTGCGGTTCGCGCACTGATAGCCAGGGTCGTCCGCGCGGAGGCAACCCGTCGGCAGCTCGCCGTCGTGGTTGTCGAACAACACGTAGAGACTGCGCTGGCCATCGCCGACCGCACGCTCGTGCTGTCCGAGGGCCGGACCGTGCTCGACCTGAGCATCGACGAACTGGCCGCACAGACCAGCGACGTCGAGAACACCTATCTCCATCCCTGAACGCACTCTCCGGTGCGTCCCGTTTCGAGAAAGTAGCAGTGGCACAAACATGTTCAGAATCAAACTGCCTGTCGCCGCAGTGGCGTCCCTGGCCGTCACCGCGGGCCTGCTGACCGCGTGCTCATCGGAGGACACCTCCGACACGATCAATGTCGGCTTCGTCGCGCCGCTGTCGTCCTCGCCATCGGCGTTCCAGGATCCGGCGCTGGCCGCGAAGGTCGCCGAGAAGGCCGTCAACGATCAGGGCGGCATCAACGGCAAGAAGCTCAACGTCATCGTCTACGACACCAAGGGCCAACCGGCCAATGTCGTCGCCGGCGCGCGCAAGCTGGTGAACGAGGACAACGTCGTCGCGTTCATCGGTGGGAACAGCAATGACGGACTTGCCGAGATCGGCAAGCGGGCCGGCGTGGTGAACTGGTTCCCGATGGGTTGCGCCGCAGCCGATGTCGCCAACGAGCTGTCCATGATCGCCGCGCTCAACTGCGCGGGCGCGGGCCAGGGTACCTACCTCGGCGGTACCCGATTCAAGCCACGTAAGGCCGTCTACGTCGCCTTCGCCGGTAACACCCCGTACATCGAGAACGCGAAACTTGGTTACCGCAACGCCGGTGTGGACGACGTCGCCGTTGTGGAGGTACCCCCGGAGACAACGGATTTCGCGCCGATCATCGCGCAGGTCAAGGCGCAGAACCCCGACGTCTGGGGTGGCATGATCTACACGCCGGAGAAGCTGACCTCGCTCATCCGGGCCGCGATCGACCAGAACCTTCGTATCCCGTTGGTACTCAGCAACAATGTGATGGAAGACGCGACGATCGAGCTGGTCTCGCAATCGGGAATCCCGAACTCCGTGGCGTTGGAGAAGGGGGAGGACGCCGAACAGTTCCCCACCTGGAAGCAGTACGAGGAGCAGCTCGCCAAGTACGACCCGGAGGGGGAGATCAAGACCCCGCACGACGGCAGCGTGACCACCGACTGGCTCGCCGTCTGGACCTTCGCCCAGGAGGCGCGCAAGCTCGACGTCGTCAACGCCGACACGTTCCGCGAGCACACCACCGGGTTGACCGACTTCCAGACCGATGTCCTGCATCCCATCGACTTCACCATCACCGACGGACCGGTGCTGACCGCGCCGCGCCAGGCCAATCTGTGGGCGTTCCCAGGCCACATCGCCGGCGGGAAGATCGTCGTCGACAGCAAGGAGCCCTACAGCGCGTTCCTGAAGACGCCGGTGAGCTGAGGGGCGCGCAGCGTCGATGCCGAGTGCGGGATTCGTATCGGAGAACGATACGGATCCCGCATTCTGGCTGGGGGCTCATGTCTGTACTCAGCGCAGCAGCAGCCACCCGAACCGCAGGCAGAGCGCGGTGACACCCAGGACGGCGGTCGCGACCAACCAGCGCCGGGCGAGGTGTTCGGCGCGTACGTGATCGTCACCGGGCCGCAGGTAGACGTAGGCCGCCGTCATCGCGCATCCGGCGGCCGCGGCCCCGACGACGAGTACCAGTGTCAACATCACCACCCCACCCATCATGCCGATCACCCCGGGTATGGGGGTCGACCGCCGGCGGGCAGCGGCGGAGGATCAGTCGACGTCCTCGCCCACCCACTTCGCGAGCAGATGGTGCATGTGGCGGATCTTGAGTTCCTGGTAACCGGCAAGCGGCAGGTACTTCTGCGTCGTCGTCTTCAGTCCGCGGTGGACCTTGGGCATGTTGTAGGCGTCCTGGTCGAAGACGCGGGCCGAGCTGCCCAGCACGGTCGCGTCGATCCAGGTCTGCTCCGGGGTCAGCCATTGGACCTTGGCCGCGGGCGGCCGCTCACCGGTGAACGGCGCGAGGAGGTAGACGTCCATGATGGAGGTGTCGTGGTCGTCGCCGTTGGGGCGGAACCGGTAGACGATCCGCTGGTAGGCGCCCCACGGGTGGAAGTTCGGGAACACCGTGTAGTAGATGCTGTCGAGTGACTCGGCGTCGGACATGTTGTCCGCCTTGACATCGCCGATGGTGTCACGCAGGCCCTCGCGGGCGAGCAGGCCGGACATCTCGCGGGCGGTGACGCCGTCGGGCAGCGTCACCATGGGGTCCTCGTCGATGCGGGCATCGACCATCGAGTCGAACATCTCCTGCTCGGTCGGGACGAATTTGATGTGTGGGCTCGGGACGCCGTTGGCGGTGATACCGCGGTTGAAGTTGCCCCAGGCGTCGTACTGGCTGTTCGAATCACCGGTTCCCACAACGCGTTGCGGGTGGGTGGTCACGACGTGGAACGCCTCGGAGAATGCCTCCTGGGCGATCTTCCAGTTCGCGTCGATCACCTTCGCCACATGCGCCTGGATGTAGCGGTCCTCCAGGGGCCAGGCCTCGAAGTGCTTGCCCAGGTCGCCGAGGAAGCTGGCGAGGGACTCCGATGCCGGGTCCATGTTGATGAAGACGAAACCGCCCCACGTGTCGACCTTGACCTGGGGGAGGTTCATGGTGCTCTTGTCGACGTGCGGGAAATCCCACTCGCACGTCATGGATTTCAGCGATCCGTCGAGATTCCAGCAGAAGCCGTGGAACGGGCACCGGAGGTCGTGTCCGGCGGGGCCGCTCTCCTCGCGGAGCGTGCGCCCACGATGCAGGCACGAGTTGTAGAAGGCACGGATCGACATGTCCTGTCCGCGCACGACCAGGATCGACTTCTCACAGATCTCGTAGACATGCGTGTCGCCGGGCTCGGGGATCTCCTCCTCGCGACAGGCCATCTGCCAGACCTTGTACCACATACGATCTCGTTCGAGTTCGTGGTACTTCCGGCTGATGTAGCGGGAGACCGGGACGAAGTTCTGATCCTCGTAGAGGTCGTGGGTCTCCTCGCGCAGCACCTGGGGAACCGGGTGCGTGTCGGTGTCCAGCAACCGCTGGTAACTCTCGGCATAGTCGGACTGTTCATCCGTCGAAGCCGTCTGGTCGGCGGTACGAGTGTCGATCTCGGTCACAGTTTGCCTCCTTCGGCCAGGCGCGTGGCACGGGCTTCTTCGGCGAGTTTGTCCGCCTGCATCTTCTCGAGCAGCTTTGCAGCGCCCATGAATCGGCGGTTCTGGGTGATGGGCACGGGTTCACGCGGCCCGAGGCCGACCCACCGGGCCATCTCCGGATCGACGGACTTCACCTCACCGTGCAGATAGCGGCCCTCCGGGTCGAAGGTGCCGGTCTTCCCGTCCTTGGTGGTGACGAGCACGTTGTAGTCCTCGTCGAATTCGTAGATGGCTCGACTCATCGGATGCCGGATCTGACGCATCGGGATCTCCTCGGTGGACTGGACTGCCGCCTCTTACTTGGCAACGTATGCACTTACTGTAGCACCGGGAGTGAGCAGCGACACATCGAACTGTATCGACTGTCAAAAAAGGTCAGCGTCGACGCGCGACCCACGTCAGCGCATTCGCGACGAGCGTGCGGTAATGCGGGTCGCCGAGAGTCGCGGCGGTGTCGCCGGGCTGAAGGTAGACCAGTCGCGATCGTCCATTGGTGCGAGACCATCCGACCAGCGACGACCCGGGCTCGTGGTGCCATCCCGCCCTTTCGTCACGCCGACCGGACATGGCGAGTGCGGTGGAGAAGTGCACGTCCTCGGTCATCGGCGCATCCGTCCGCAGCAGCGGGGTCACCGAATCCTCGAACACCTCGCACAAGTACGTCTCGTCGACGAGATCGAGCTGGGTGGGCAGGCAGGCGACGACCGGGTGTTCGCCGTCGACGACGGAGATGCGCTGTGCCACAGCGTGCCGATATCCGGAATCGGGGCGTTCTGCACCGCGGACGGTCCCGGGCCGGTAGAGGTAGCGTCCGCCGACGAATTCCGCCCACTCGTCCCAGGTCGCCCAACTGGCGATGGCGTGGTGCAAGACCACATAACCGTGGCCCGTCCGGGGTGCGTCTCGAAGGCACGCGCGTAATGCATCCGGCGGTTCATACGGCTCGGGCAGGGTCCCGGGCATGTCGTAGTGCAGAGATGCGTCGAAGTCCGCGAGTTGATCCGGGCCGATCTCGGCATCGGGGTGTTCGAGCCAGGTGACCTCACCCGGCAGGGACTCGGCGAAGTCGGCGAAGGCCGTCCGATCGAAGGAATGGCCGCCGGTGATCGCGAGGATGCGCATGAAGGACTCCAACCAGCATCGAAGTAACTGTGTCTTCGATCAAGTTACTGTAGTCCGGCGACCGGGGTGGTCAGCGTCCTTCGATCATCTTGGTGCAGACGTCGGTGGTCGCGGTGCGCAAGCTGGTGACGGGTATGTCCGACAACGGGCCGCCCTCGATGCGCAGCGGCTGGATCGCGATGGTCATCGCGATCATGGTCCGGACCCGCAGCGTGCGGGCGGCATGTTGAGCGGTCGCGGCCCGCCGGCTCGGGGGATCCTCGCCGGCGGGGAAATAGTCGAACGCGCGCCGGATGTGGCGTTCTTCGTACTCTTTGGCCAGCAGTCGGGTGCCGGGTGTCGCGCCGCCGGCCATCTGCAGGAACAGCATGCGGGCCGAGTTGGGATGCTCGGCGGTCCAGTCCCACACCGCCGAGACGACATCTTTGAACGTGTCCGGGCCCGCCGACACATCATCGGGACGCGCGGACTGCGCGGCGGCCGAACTCGCGTCCATGGCGTAACCCAACGCGCTCTCGAACAGTTCTTCTTTGCTCGCGAAGTGGTAGTAGACCGCGGTCGGCACCATTCCCGCCTCCGTGGCGATCTCCTGGATCGAGGCTTCGGCGAAGCCCTTCCGAGAGAAGACCCGTACGGCGGCCTTGACGATCAGATGCCGTCGTGACGGGCGATGCGCAGTCGAGCCGTTACCGGTGCCGGCGGGTGAGGGTTCGGGTTCGGGTGAGTCTTCGGGCGGTGATGCCGGCGACTCGTCGTCCGGCACCTCCCGGGCGGCGACGGCGTCGACGCCATCGTCGAAGGCCGTATCGTCGGCGGCCGGCGAGGAGTCCCAACCGAGCCAGTCCGCGTCCGGCCCGGTTGCGTCGGAATCCGGTGCCCCGGGGTCCGCCGTGTGGTCCGTCGTACGATCGGTTCGTCTCGATCTCGCCACGCGTCCTCCTCACCGATTCCCGGTCGTCGTCTGCCCGCGGTACGACCTGTGCCGTCGACAACGGGGTGCCAACAGGATGGCACAGCGGGTTACAAGGTCCCGATGCTGTCATGATCTATCGCATGGCGGGCAAGAATTCTTCAGGCCGGGCCCCTTCTGGGCGGACTCCCTCTGGTCGCCGCGGCGCCGCACGGACTGCGGCCGCGAGCGGGACGGGGACCGGCGCCAAGCGGGCCGCTCACCGTCCCTCCCGGCGCGACGTCGTGGTGGAGGCGGCGATGCATCTCTACTCCATGCGTTCGATCGAGGACGTGACCGTCGCCGACATCGCGGCCGAGGCGCAGATGACCTCGGCGGCCGTCTATTACCACTACCCGTCCAAGGAAGAAGTGCTGCTCGGGGGTCTGCGCCTGTTCGCCGAGCAGATGCTGGCGCAGCTCAGAACGGTGATCGACGAGGACCCGGACGCCACCCTCGGCGACGTCATCGTGTCCGTGCTCGAGTGGACCGACGCGCACCGCGCCGCCTCGCTGGTCTACTTCGTGCGATCACCCGGATGGAGCCTGTCGATCGAGGCGCTCCGTCGGGAGGTCCGGCTGGAGATGCTGGCGATCTTCTCCGCCGAACTGCGGGTGCGCGACCGGATCACGTCGAAGGCCAAGCAGGCCGCCGCGGCGACGGCCCTGTCGAGTCTTCTCGAGGTGTCCGCGTCCTCCTGGCTCACCGAGGACGTCGTGCTGGCGAACCTGGGCCGACGCCGCTTCTCCGACGAGGTGCGCGAACTGGCCACCGACATCGCCAGTGTGTGACCTCGCGGGTCGCCGCCTATAGCCTCGCGGTCCTTGTGATGCGATGAACTGGGACATCGGCGGAGTATCTTTATAGCGGCCTCAGTTTATGGTTCACTGGGGGCGTGCCCAATCAGACCCGTGCGCGCTCGATCGACCTCGACAACCCGTTCGCCCCGCTGGACGGCTTGTGCGAGCTCGTGCTCATCCGGCACGGCGAGCAGGCCCTCAGCAAGGAACTGAGCGCGGCGCAGACCGTGGACCCGCCGCTCTCCGAGCTCGGGCAACGTCAGGTCCGGGCGGTCGCCCAGCGTCTGTCCACCCATGCCGTCGACGCCGTCTACAGCTCTCCACTGCGCCGGGCCCTCGACACCGGCCGTGCGATCGCCGAGCATCACGGCCTCGAGCCGGTCGTCCGCGAGGGGCTCACCGAATACGAGCCGTGGCAGAGCTTTCCGGCAGATCAATCGCCTTTCGAGACGCTGCCCCACGAGGAGATCTCGCGAATCTTCCGCGACCACATCCGAACTCGCAAATATGAGGCGTTCCCCTACGCCGAGGATCCGGTGGCCTTCCGCGAGCGGGTACTCGGTGAGGTCGGGCTCATCGTCGACGCCCATCTCGGCCAGCGGGTGGTCATCACGTGCCACAGCGGCGTCATCAACGCGGTACTCGCGGACGCGCTCGCGAGCGGTTTCGACATGCCCGTCCGCGTCCACCACACCTCGGTCAGCGTGCTCCGCGGCGCCGACACCCGACGTGCCGTCCAGTCGATCAACGACTTCGGCCACGTCCTCGACTTCCAGACCTCCGTCGGGGCGATGAATCTCTAGCCCCTCGACAGTCATCCACCGACCTGATCACCGACACGACACGAAGGACCCGACATGGATCTCGACCTCAACGGAAAGCGCGCCCTCATCAGCGGTGCGAGCAAGGGCATCGGCCTGGCCATCGCCAGGAGTCTTCTCGCCGAAGGTGCCTCGGTGGGCATCTGCGCCCGGGGCGAAGACCAGCTCAAGACCGTCGCCGACGAGCTGTCGGAAGCCGGCACGGTGTTCTGGAAGGCCGTCGATGTCGGTGAGTCCGAAGCGGTGAGTTCCTTCGTCACCGACGCGGCCGACGCGCTCGGCGGCGTCGACATCGTCATCGTCAACGCGTCTGCGATGACCGGCAAGGGGCGCCAGGCCTGGGAGAACAGCTTCAACGTCGACCTCATGAGCCTCGTGAACTTCATCGAGGCCGCGACACCGCATCTGGAGCAGAGCTCTGCCGCGTCCGTCGTGACCATCAGCACGACCTCGGCCATCGAGGCCGGCCCGATCACCACCGCCAACAGCTACGGGGCGCTGAAAGCCGCCGTGCTGCAACACTCGTCGGCGCAGGCTCGCGCCCTGGGGCCGAAAGGTATTCGGGTCAACGCGGTCTCGCCCGGACCGGTGTACTTCGAGGGTGGCCCCTGGGACACCATCAAGGAGCAGCGACCGCAGCTGTACGACGCGGCGATGTCGGCGGCGGCTCTCGGCAAGTTCGCCTCGGCCGAGGACATCGCGAACGCCGTGACCTTCCTCGCGTCGCCGGCCGCCGGACACATCACGGGTACCAATGTCGTGATCGACGGCGGCTTCACCAACCGATTCGACTTCTGACATGAGCACGGACCCGGAGAAGACCGGCACGACCGAGACTGTGGACGTCGTCGTCCTGGGAGGCGGGTCGGGTGGTTACTCGTGTGCTCTGCGCGCAGCGCAGCTCGGCATGTCGGTCGTCCTCGTGGAGTCCGACAAGCTCGGCGGCACATGTCTACACAACGGGTGCATCCCGACCAAGGCGTTGCTCCATGCCGCCGGTATCGCCGAATCCGTGCGTCACGCCCCAGATTTCGGGATCAAGGCGTCTCTCGACGGCATCGACATCACCGCAGTCCACGCGTACAAGCAGAAGGTCGTCGACGGCTTGTACCGAGGGCTCGAGGGTCTCATCTCGTCGCGTCGGATCCGGGTGGTCCGCGGGCTCGGACGGGTATCGGGTGAGCGGACCGTCGACGTCGAGCTCACCGACGGCGGGACGACCCGCGTCCACGGTGAGGCCCTGGTCATCGCGACCGGTTCCCAGTCGAGGACCCTGCCGGGCGTGGAGATCGGCGGCCCGATCATGACGAGCGACCGTGCGCTGGAGCTCGATTCGATCCCCATGACCGCGATCGTCCTCGGCGGGGGTGTCATCGGTTGCGAGTTCGCCAGTCTGTGGGCATCGCTCGGCGTGGAGGTCACGGTCGTGGAGGCCGCACCCCGGTTGTTGCCGACCGAGGACGAGTGGTCGTCGAAGCAACTGACCAGGGCGTTCCGCAAGCGTGGCATCACCATTCGTACCGGGGCCATGGTGTCGTCCGCCGGCACCGCCGAGTCCGGAGTGGTCGTCGAGCTCGACAACGAGTCAGCGCCACTGCATGCGGACGTTCTGCTGGTGGCCGTGGGTCGGGGACCGCGGACTGCCGGATTGGGTCTCGAAGAGGCCGGTGTGGGACTCGATCGTGGCTTCGTCGTGGTCGACGAGTGGTTGCAGACCGCAGTGCCGGGCGTCTACGCGATCGGCGACATCGTGCCGGGACCTCAACTCGCCCATCGCGGTTTCGGCAACGGCATCTTCGTCGCCGAACAGCTGGCCGGCCTCGACTGCGCGCCCGTGGCGGACACCGGAATCCCGCGGGTGACCTATTCGCATCCGGAGGTGGCCTCCGTCGGCCTGACCGAAGCGGAGGCGGCGGAACGGTACGGTGAGATCACCACCGCCGTCTACGATCTCGGCGGCAACGGGAAGAGTCGCATATTGCAGACCGCGGGTGGCGTCAAGCTGATCCGGGCGGGCGCCGACGGTCCGGTGGTGGGCATCCACCTCGTCGGGGACCGTGTGGGTGAACTGATCGGCGAGGCGCAGCTCATCTACAACTGGGAAGCGAACGCGAACGACGTCGCGAACCTGGTGCACGCGCACCCGACCCAGGCCGAGGCGCTCGGCGAAGCCCATCTGGCCCTGGCCGGCAAGCCGCTGCACGCGCACGCCTGAGGACGGAGGAGCCCACGATGGCCGGACCGGCCGGCCGCCTCGATGCGGTCGTCATCTGCGGCGGGCAGTGGCACGACTTCGATCACGCCCGGTTGCAGATCCTCGGACTGCTCGGCGAGCACGAGACGGTGCGCACCCGGGTGTTCGAGGACTACGGATGTGTATCCGCCCTCGACGCCGCGGACCTGCTGATCACCTACACCTGCAACCGGATTCCCGATGACGCCGCTCAGGATGCGTTGACGCGCTTCCTGGCGCGGGGTGGCCGCTGGCTGGCCCTGCACGCGACCAACTCGGCCATCGAACCCACCCCGCCGGGGTCGGCAAGCCGTTATGTGACCCCGCGATCCATGGGGGTGCTGCCCGCGCTGGTCGGCAGTCAGTTCCTCGGCCATCCGCCGATCGCGCCCTATCGTGTCGAGATCTCTGACCGGAACCACCCGTTGGTGGCGGACGTCGACGACTTCGACGCCGTCGACGAACTCTACGTGAGCCAGCTGTTCGAGCCGATCGAGGTGCTCGCACACACCCATTTCGTCGGTGAGTCAACCGGATTCGACGAGGGACACACCTCGACCGACGAACCCCGCCCGGTGCTCTACCTCAAGCACCACGACCCCGGGACCGTCTGCTACTTCACCCTCGGGCACTGTCGGGGCAGGTTCGATGTGCAGGATCTCGGTATCGACGACCTCGGCCGAGTCGACCGCGGCAGTTGGGACATCCCGCAGTTCCGCACGATCCTGGAGCGCTGCGTGGCCTGGGCGGTGCGCGGGACGTTCTGACGAACGCCCGAAGTGTCTGTTCCCATGCTCCCTGAGGTGTGCGGAGCGCAAGCTCGCTTCGCTCGCACCTCAGGGAGCAGTGGTGCTCAGTAGGAAGCGGTACCGCCATCGACGCTGAGGATGGCACCGGTGATACCCGCGCCGGCGTCCGACGCGAGAAGCATCGCCATGGCGGAGACCTCTTCGACGGTGTTGGGCCGCTTGATGGCGGACTCCTGGGCGAAGAGGTCCACCATCTCCTCGAAGCTCATGCCCATCGCCGCCGCGGTCTGCGGGCCGTTGTTCTTGATGATGTCGGTGATGACGAGCCCCGGGCAGATCGCATTGACCGTGATGCCCTGCGTACCCACCTCGCGCGCAATCGATTTGGTCATGCCGTTGATCGCGTGCTTCGCGGCGACGTAGGCCGTGAACACCGGCTTGCCCTGCTTGCCCTCGACCGAGGAGATGTTGATGATGCGGCCGTAGGACTGGGGGATCATGTGTTGGAGCGCGCGGCGGGTGGCCCAGAAATTGGAGTTCAGGTTCCAGTTCAGTACGAGGTTCCACTCCTCGTCGGAGAGTTGCGCCGTCGGCTGTAGGTCGTTTGCGCCACCGGCGTTGTTCACCAGGACGTCGATGCGTCCGAAGGTGCTCACGGTCTGCTCGATGAAGTCCTCGACATCGGCCTGCAGGGTGACGTCGCCGGCAAAGAACGCGGCACGATCGCCTGCACCGAGATCGGCCAGAGCTTTATCCCCCTTCTCCTTCGACCGGCCGTTCAGGGCGACCTTCGCGCCCTCCGCGAGTGCTGCCTCGGCGATCCCACGGCCGATTCCCTGGGTTCCGCCGGTGACGGCAACAACTTTGTCCTGCAACTTCATCGAACGTCTCCTTGCTTCCTGTACGAGAGACCGAGACGACTTACTTGCCAACGCCTACAGTCTTGCAGGTAGAGTGTCACACATCACAGCCCACGTGTATACCCTGTCAAGAAACTATGGCCGCTCATCCCATGCGGTCTCAGCAGAGACGAGAACGACATGTCCGAACAGCGCTGGTTGGTCGACACCGAACCGAGTGCCCGTCTACCCATCTACACGCGGCTCAATGCCAGCGATGTGCTGTCCGATCCCATCACGCCGCTGGGCGCCGACCTCGGGTGGATTCAGAACATCCTGCCCGGATGGAACGCCGGTTACGCCTTCCACGGGAGCTACTCGCTCGTGGAGAAGCCGGATGTGGCCGCCTCGTCGGGGATCTTCTACGGGCATCTGTACATCAACCTGTCGATGTCGCGGCTCGTGGGAATCCGCGGCGGTCTGTCGGTCGAGCTCGTGGATCAGTTGTTCTACGGCGGCGATCCGGACATCCCCGAGTACGTCGGACACCCCGACGACGAAAACGCCGACGCCAGTGCGCGCCTGGCCGCGCGCAACGCCTGGATTCTGTCCACCGAGACCTTCCCAGAACTCGACGAGGACCGCGTGCTCGCCGATCGGCTGCGCACCGAGCGCCCCGACCTGTCGAGCCTGACCCCGGTCGCGCTCGTCGCTCGCGCGCGGTCGGTCATGCCCCTCGAGCGGGCCGCATGGCGGGGTGAGGTGGCCGCGACGAACGGGGCGGCGGTCGGCCCGTCGGTGCTCGGCCAGCTTCTCGGAGCCGACAACCAGGACCTCATCGTCACGCTGGTGGGCTCGGCGGGCGACGTCGACTCGGCGCTGCCGTCGTTCGCGCTCTGGGAGTTGGGCCGGATGGTGCGCGCCGACGAGCGCCTGACCGAGGCATTCGACCAGGGAATCGACGGCGTCGCGGCGCGGGTGCGCGGGCTCGATCCCAAGTTCGACGCCTCCTTCGCCGACTTCATCGCCGAGTTCGGCTACCGGGGCCCCAACGAATGGGACCTCGGTTCGACATCGTGGGAGACCAAACCCGAACTGGTGCTCGGACTCATCGACCGCCTGCGCTTGCAGGAGGATTCGGCGTCACCCACCGCGCGTCTCGCCGAGCACGCGGGGGACACCGACTCGGCCCTGGAACGGGCGCGTGCGATCGTCGGCGACGACGCGGAGGGGCAGGCGACCCTCGACGCGGCGCTCGCCTCGGCACGACGCTTCGCGGCCTGGCGCGAACGTGCGAAGACGAACTGCATCAAGGTGTTGCACGAGGCGCGTGTGCCGCTGGCCGAGCTCGGGCGACGGCTGCACGAGCAGGGTCATCTCGCCGCTGCCGATCACGTCTTCATGGCCGTCGACGACGAGCTGGACCTCCTGGCCGGCGAACCGGCCGCACTGACCGAGACCCTTGCCGAACGGCATCGGGCGTGGAAGGGCCTGTTCGGTCTGGACCTGCCGACCTTCCTCGACACCCGTGAGCCGCTTCCCCCGCTCTCGAGTCTGCGCCGCAAGGACCAGGTCGAGGTGGATGAGGTGACCGAGGGTGAGGTCCTGCACGGGTCCGGGGCATCCCCGGGCGTGGTCCGCGGACGCACCCGGACCATCACATCGATGGACGACCTCGACAGCTTCGAGGTGGACGAGGTCCTGGTGGCGCCGCAGACCGATCCGTCCTGGACGCCGTTGTTCATGGTGTCCTCGGCCGCCATCACCGACGTCGGAGCGATGGGTTCGCACGCGATGATCGTCAGCCGCGAGCTCGGGATACCCTGTGCCGCCGGTGTTCCCGCTGCCACCCGGAGAATCCCCGACGGCACGCTGGTCGAGGTCGACGGCTCCAAGGGCACGGTCACCATCCTGGAGCTGTCATGACGAGCGGGGTCGAGACGACCACACGTGCGGTGTTCCTGAAGCAGCGACCCGCCGACGGGGTTCCGCGCACGGAGAACTTCGAGGTCCGGGAGGCCGAGCTGGGGCCCGTCCGCGACGACCAGATCGTCGTGGAGAACCGCTTCATGAGCGTCGACCCCTCGATGCGCGGGCGCCTAGGCACCTCGGAGATGCACTACACCACGAGCTTCCAGGAGGATGCGCCGCTCGACGGCTCGGCGATCGGCATCGTCGTCCGCGGCAACTCACGCATCCCCGACGGTGCGTGTGTGCGGCACCGGCTCGGCTGGCGCGAACTGGCCGTCGTCGATGCCGACGCGGCCACCGTCATCGATCCGCGCGGCGTCGATCTGCACCACTGGCTCGGCGTGCTCGGACAGCCCGGGTTCACGGCCTACTGCGGACTGCTGCGTGCCGGTGGTCTGCGTCCGGGGGACGACGTGTTCGTCTCGGCCGCTGCGGGCGCGGTCGGAAGTGCGGCCGGACAGTTCGCGAAACTTCTCGGCGCCGGGCGCGTCATCGGTAGCGCGGGTGGACCGGCGAAGGTGGCGCTGCTGACCGAGCGTCTGGGCTTCGACGCGGCGATCGACTACCGCTCCGAGTCGGTGGCCGCCGGGTTGCGCCGGGTCTCCGACGGCACCGATCTCTATTTCGACAATGTCGGCGGGGAGCACCTCGTCGCCGCGCTGCACGATCTGCGCCTCAACGGACGCGTCGCGATGTGCGGGATGATCTCCGCCGGCGGTGGGGACGGACCGTCGATGGACCACCTCATGCAGGCCATCCTGAAGCGGATCACATTGACCGGGTTCATCGTTCGTGATCACGAGGACCTACGTCCCGAGTTCGAGGAACGTGTGCTCGGGTGGCTGTCCGCCGGCGACCTCGTAGCCGAGTCCACCATCCACACCGGCATCGACCACGCGGTGGAGGCGTTCCTGTCGATGCTGGAGGGTGGCAACGTCGGGAAGATGCTGGTCGCACTGAACTGACCTCGATCATCAGCAGAGCCCGGAACGCTTGTCGCGTTCCGGGCTCTGTTGTCGATCGCGGGTGGCGCGGCCGAACGCTCAGACGATGTCCATCGTGTCGAGAACTGTTGCCGCATAAGCCTCGTCACCGTGGACCGACACGTGTTGCCGCCACGGTGACCGGGTCGTGCCCCACAGGACGAAATCGGCTGCCGAGGAATCGATCACGGTGTCGCTCCGGTCGAGTCCGGTCTCCACGGTCAGCAGTCGTTCACCCGGCCGAAGGGTCCACTCGCCGCCACCCGGGCCGGTCAGCCGCACCCCGAGTGCGCGACCACCCAGTGCTGCGTTGACGTCGGGACACATCTGCGGCAACCCGGCGAGCATCCATCCGATCGCCGCACCCAGGACCGCGTCGTCCGGGTCGCCGACCGGGCGCGACACCGGACCGCCGGGTGCGAGCAGGTCGACGTACATGTGACACCACATGTCGAAGGCGAATGCATCCGAGAGTTGGTGACTGTCATAGGTTCCGAGGTCGGTGAGGGTCATCGGGGCGGAACCGATCTCCGGCGCCTGCATCGCCGAGAGCACCTCCATGGCCGGTCCGACCGTGCTGAGGAACTCGTCGGCGACCCGGGTGGGGGCCCAGTCGCGGCGCTCGTCGACGAGACGCTCCTGCAGTTCCTCGGCGGTCGTCGGAGCCGGGACGTCAGGGTCGGGTTCGGGCGGGTTCACGATGGCTGCGAAGTTCGAGCCGGTGTGTGCCACAAGGTCTTTGACGGACCATCCGGCGCACCGGCTCGGGGCCGACCACTCGGGACCGGAGAGGCTGCGGACGATGGTCGAGTATTCATCGGCGAGTGTACGACTCGCCACGACGCCGGAATGGCTCATGGGATCTCCTCGAAACGAGCGAGTGCGTGTGTTGCACATCACTGTTGAGGAGAACCCTAACAGGTATCGAAGTAAAGAAAGCCGTTTCAGCCGAGGTGTGCTGTCTCGTTCACCGACTGGATGACCATGCGGCCCGAACCGAGGACCGCGACCCGGCTCACCGATGTGTAGGCGGGATTGAAGAAGAACGGCGACGGTGCCTGCAGGATGTCGGTGAGGAGTGTGTTGATGGCCCCACCGTGGGAGACCAGCACCGACAGCTCGCCGGGAGCCGAGCGCGCCGCGTCGAGGACCGCATCCCGCATCCGGGCCGCGGTGGCGTTCCGGTCGTAGTCGGGGATGAAGTCGTCGTAGCGGCCCTCGGCGAAGGCCCGCCCACGGTCGGTGGCGGCGATGGCCTCCGGAGTGGCGTAGACCGCGCGGTCGCTCTCCCACTCGCGGAGGCGTTCGTCGACCGTGACCTCGAGACCGAGCGGCTGGGCCGCGTGACGTGCCGTCTCATAGGCGCGCGTGTACGAGCTCGCCACCACCTGTACAACCGGGAGGCCTCGCAGCCAGGTGCCGAGTCGGCGGGCCTGGCCGACGCCTTCGTCGCCGAGGCCGGGGTCCGGCCCGGCCGGCCCGCCGGGGAGACCATGGCGGACGAGGATGATCTTGCTCGCGGCGGCGATCGTGTCTGGGACGTCCGTGCGAGGGGCGTTCGTGCGAGGGGCATCCGGGGCAGGAGCGGCATCGACGGGGGTCGGGGGAACGGATGTCGACGTCGTGGTCATCGCGCGGGCTCGGCGTCGAAGGCGGCATCGGTGTGGTGGTCCGGTTCGGCCGCGAACGGCACGCCGCGCAGGTGAGCCGTGTCGTTGACGGAATCGACCACGACGACCCCGGAGTCGAGACGTCGCACGCGGGCGACGCTCGTGTAGGCCGGGTTGTGCCAGAACGTCTTCGGCATCTCGAGGACGTCGGCGAGGACCGCGTTGATGATCCCGCCGTGTGCGACGGCGACGATCCGTCCGCTGGGCCGGAGCGCGAACAGTTGCTCGAGCGCCGACCGTGCTCGCCGGCGGAATCCGCCGAGGTCGAGGGAGGGGACGTACTCCTCGTACCGCCCGGAGCTGACGGCGAGCAGCCGCGGATCGTCGGCCGCCATGTCCTCGATCGCGGTGTAGTCCTCCGCGGTGATGTCGTCGTCCCATTCGCGGAGATCGTCGAGCACGAGGTCCACGTCGCGGGACAGCTCGGCGGCGACGACCTGTGCGGTCTGCAACGCGCGGGCGTACGGGCTCGCGACGACGAGGTCGATCTGTTCGCCGCGCAGCCAGGTGGCCAACCGCCGGGCGTCGTCGATACCCGCGGGTGCAAGGTCGGGATTGCGTATGCCGGAGACCGGTTGTCCGTGCCGGACGAACAGGATCTCGATCATGGGTGTGCCTTTCGGTGGATGGTCAGCCGGCGATGGTGCGCTCGGAGTCCCAGTACGGTCGGCGCAGGGCCTTCTTGTCGAGCTTGCCCATCGCGTTGCGGGTCAATTCCGTCACGACGACATAGTGTTTCGGGCACTTGTAGGACGCCATGGACCCTCTGGCGAAGGCGCGCAGCGACTCGGTGTCGACGCTCGCGCCGGTCTCGGGGACGACCAGGGCCAGCAGTGCCTCGCCGAGATCGGTGTCGGGTACGCCGATGACCGCGACCTCGGCGACGTCGGGATGCCTGCGCAGCACGTGCTCGCTCTCGGCCGGGTAGAGGTTCACTCCGCCGGAGACCACCATGTCGGCCACCCGGTCGGTGATGAACACGAACCCGTCTTCGTCGACATGCCCCACGTCGCCGAGGGTGGCGACGCCGGGAAGGATGTAGGCCTTGGCGGTCTTCTCCGGATCGCCGTGATAGACCACCTCGCGACCCGGGGGAGTGCGGAATCCCAGGATGCCGGTGTCGCCGGGACCGAGAACGTCTCCGTCCGATCCGACCACCACCACCTCGAACGGCTCGACGACGCGGCCGACGGAACTCGGGTGGGCGAGCCATTCGTTCGAGTCGATCTTGCACACGGTGCCGATCTCGCTCCCGCCGTAGGACTCGATCAGAACCGGTCCGAACCAGTCGATCATCGCCCGCTTCACATCCGCCGGGCAGGCGGATCCCGTGTGGGCGACGTAGCGCAGGCCGGAGACGTCGTAGCGGTCTCGGGTATGCGGCGGCAGCGCGAGCAGTCGCTGAAAGTGGGTCGGCACCATCAGCGTCGACGTGACCGAGTGGGCGTCGATGAGGTGGAGGACCCGCTCGGCGTCGAAGCGGCCGAGGACGACGACGGGCTCACCGGAGAGGAGGTGCCGGATGGAGGTGAGGGGGCCGTTGTGCTGCAACGGCCCGACGACCAGGTGAGCACCGGTCGGGTAGCCGGACCGTGCCGCCACAGCCGCCTGGAATTCGGCGGCATCCTTTGCGTGGCCGGGGAGCCAGCGAACCTCGGTGCCCCGGGCGCGCCCGGTGGTGCCGGAGGTGTAGACGAGCGGCGGTCGCGCCGGCCGGTCGGCGAGGTCGTTCGGCGGGCTCGGCTCACCCGTGAGCAGACCGTCCCACGTCAGATGCTCCACTCCGCCGTCGAGCGGGACTGTTCCCTCGTGATTGTGGGTGATGACCGTCCGCAACGACGCAGTGCCGGCCGCCTCACCTGCGGCGGCCAGGCCCGCCGGGCCTGTCACGACCGCGACGCATCCCGCGTCGACGAACTGGTCGGCCATCTCACCCGCGGTCAACTGGCGGGACACGGCCACGGTCCCGATCCCCGCTCCGATCGCCGCAACATGGGCGAGCAGCGTCTCCGCCCTGTTCTCACCGATCACGGCCACTCGATCGTCGGGACCCGGCGCGAGACGGCGCAGCGCAGACGCAAGGGTCGCGAGGGTCTCGGCGACGTGATGCCAAGTGAGGGAGACGGAATCGTCGACGAGCGCGAGGCTCTGGGGATCGGCCTTCGCTCGATCGCGAATCCGGTCGAGCATCGGTCACCACTCCTTCGCACGGGTTGTCTGCGCACCCATCGTCGGGTTAACTGGAGAGCAAGTCAAGTAACAGTCCGAACTGATCGACTTTCGTCGACTAACTTGATAGTGATTCTACTAACAATCGTCTACAGTGGTGACACATACTGCAGAAGCGATCAACAAACTCTGCGGTTTCGGCGGGGTTCACATCGCCGCCACCTGCACAGTCATCCCAGAGAGGTGTCATGGTGACCACCACAGAGACCGGCGCCGAGCCGGTTGCTCCTGCCGGACAGGCGACCAAGACCGCGGAGCCGTTGCCGAACCGTGAGGTCGTGCTCGACCTGCACCGCCGGATGGTGCGCATCCGCCAGTTCGAGACCGAGGCGGGTCGATTGATGGAGGGCGGCCGGCTTCCCGGTTTCCTGCACCTCTACGTCGGACAGGAAGCGGTCGCGGCCGGCGCGATGAGCAACCTGCGCGACGACGACCAGATCTCCTCGACACACCGCGGCCACGGCCACGCCGTCGCGAAGGGTGCCCAGTTCCGGCAGATGTTCGCCGAACTGTTCGGCCGCGTCGACGGTTACTGCAAGGGACGCGGCGGTTCGATGCACATCAACGACCTGTCGATCGGCATGCTCGGCGCCAACGGGATCGTCGGCGGTGGCATCCCGATCGCCGTGGGTGCGGCCTTCGCGGCGAAGTACCGCGGCGAGGACTCGGTGGCCATCCCGTTCTTCGGTGACGGTGCGAGCAACATCGGCGCCTTCCACGAGGCGGCCAACATGGCCGGCATCCTCGAACTCCCCGTCGTGTTCGTGTGCGAGAACAACGGTTACGCCGAGTTCACTGCCCTGCGCGATCACATGAAGCTCGAGAACGTCGCCGACCGCGCCGTGGCCTACGGGATGCCCAGTGAGATCTGCGACGGTATGGACGCCATCGAGGTGCGCGCCGCGGTCGGGCGGGCCGTCGATCGCGCCCGCGCCGGCGGGGGACCCTCCCTGGTCGAGGCGAAGACCTACCGCTACTACGACCACCAGGGCGTCAAGGGCCTCCGCAAGACCTACCGGACCCAGGAAGAGGTCGAGGCCTGGAAGGAGCGCGACGCGATCAAGCTGCTCGAGGCCCGGGCCGTCGCCGAAGGTGTGGTGACCGAGGCCGAGTTCGCCCAGATCTGGGCCGAGGTCGACGCCGACATCGCCGAATCCGTCGCCTTCGCCGAGAACAGCCCGTACCCCGACACCGCCGACATCGCGCTCAACGTCTACAGCGTCTGACCCGGAGAAGCCGAGAACATGTCCACTGCAACAGAAACCATCGCAACAGAATCAGGCGCAGACAACGCGGCTCCGGCAGCGCGGTCGACCACCTACGTGAAGGCCTTCAACGAGGGTGTAGCGCAGGTGATGCGCGAAGACGAGAACGTCTTCGTGATCGGCGAGGACGTGGCCGCATACGGCGGCGTCTTCCACATGTACGACGGTCTGCTCGCCGAGTTCGGCAAGCGCCGCATGGTCGACACACCCATCGCCGAGATGGGTCTGATCGGCCTCGGTGTCGGTGCGGCGGCTCGTGGCCTGCGCCCGATCGTCGACATCATGTTCATGGACTTCCTCGCCGTCGCCCTCGACCAGGTCGTGAACCAGGCCGCGAAGATGAAGTTCATGTACGGCGGCGAGGTCAAGGTGCCCATGGTCATCGCCGTCGCCTACGGCGCCGGGGTGAGCGCGGGGGCGCAGCACTCGCAGAGCCTGGAGTCCTGGTTGGCCCACACGCCGGGACTCAAGGTCGTCATGCCGTCGAATGCACGGGATGCCAAGGGCCTCATCGTCTCCGCGGTGCGCGACGACAACCCCGTCGTCTTCATGCTGAACAAGGTGCTGCTAGGTTCGCGCGGGGAAGTCCCCGAGGAAGTCTACGAGATCCCGATCGGGGAGGCGGCTGTCGCCCGCACCGGTGACGACGTGACGATCGTCGCGTTCGGCCGGATGGTCGCCGAGGCCCTCAAGGCGGCCGACGCGTTGGCCGAGAAGGGGATCTCCGCCGAGGTCATCGACCCGCGGTCGGTGCAGCCGCTCGACACCGCGACGATCGTCGAGTCGGCGCGTAAGACCAACCGCATCCTCGTGGTCCACGAGGCGGTCACGTTCGGCGGCATCGGCGCCGAGGTCGCGGCGCAGATCCAGGAGGAGGCATTCGACCACCTGGACGCGCCCGTGCTGCGGATCGGTGCTCCGTTCACACCCGTCCCGTTCAGCACGCCGCTCGAAAAGGCGTACGTGCCCGACGCGGATCGCATCGTCGCCGGTGCCCGGCGACTCCTGGAAAGGAACTGATCGTGGCCTTCCAGATCGTGCTGCCCAAACTCGGGCTCACCATGCAGGAAGGTGTCATCGGGGAGTGGGTCGCCCAACCCGGACAGCGGGTCGCCCTGGGCGACACTCTGTTCCGGGTCGAGACCGACAAGGTCGACGTCGATGTCGAGGCAGAGGCCGAAGGTGTGCTGGCCACCAATGCGCAGAACGGTGCGGTGCTGCCGGTCGGGTCCGTGGTCGGTTGGCTCCTCGCCGACGGTGAATCCGCGCCCGACGGTGGATCCACCCCCACCGCACCCGATTCCGAGTCGACGACCGCACCCGAGAGCACACCGGAGGCGACACCTGCCGGCACCCCCACGGAGGCGACCGCGACCGACGGCGCCCGGCTCAAGGCATCCCCGAACGCTCGCCGCGTCGCATCCGAGGCCGGCGTCGACCTGCGCCGTCTCACCGGGACAGGGCCCGGTGGTCGGATCGTGTCCGAGGATGTCGAGGACTTCCTCGCGCGCCCGCAGGCAGAACCCTCCGGTCCGGAGGCTTCCTCGTCGGCGCCGTCTGCCGGCGCGGCGCCGGGGAGTGCCGCGACATTCGTGGGTCCGGTCGTCCGCAAACTCGCCGCCGAACTCGGGGTGGACCTCGCGACCGTGAGTGGCAGCGGGATCGGTGGCCGGGTCACCCGCGCCGACGTGGAACGCGCCGCCACAGGTCGATCCCGTTCCGCCGCAGACACCTCTGCTGCCGCGCCGGATTCGGCGTCGGTCGGTCCGCAACCCGGTGATGTGATCCCGCTGCGTGGTATGCGCGGTGCCATCGCCCGGAACATGATGGACAGCCTGCACTCCATGGCGCAGCTCACCCACGGATACGAAGTCGATGTCACCGACCTCGTCGCGGTGCGCGCCGCGCTCAAGGGGGAGTCGGCCGCCGCGGGGCGTCGAGCGCCGAGTCTCAACGACTTCATCATCCGGGCCGCGGCGCTTGCGCTTCGCGAGCACCCGTTGCTCAACGCCGGGATCGTCGACGACCAGATCGTGGTGGCCGAGCGTGTCGACATCGGCGTCGCCGTCGCTGTCGGCGGAGGTCTCGTGGTGCCGGTCGTCCGCGACGCCGATCAGCTGTCGGTCGGCGAGATAGCAGGCAACACCGCCGAACTGGCCGCTGCTGCACGCAACGGGAAGCTCGGGCTCGCCGACCTCGAGGGTGCCACCTTCTCGGTCAGCACCCTCGGTGCCTACGGAGTGGACTTCTTCACCCCGGTCATCAACCCGGGCAACGTCGCGATACTGGGCGTGGGCCGGGTGAAGGACGGATTCCGTTGGGACGGAGACACACCGGTGCGTACGCAGGTGCTCACGCTGAGTCTCACCTTCGATCACCGCGCGGTCGACGGTGCTCCCGCGGCGGAGTACCTGCGCACGGTCGGTGAGATCCTCGGCCGTCCACTCACCCTGCTCTCGGGGGCGTGACGGAGGTGTCAGCGGTTGTCGACGACACACTGTTCGCGCAGCTCGATCCGCCGGTACTCGCCGGATCGGACTGCGCGGAGTGCGCGGTTGTCGCGTTCCCGGCCGTGACGCGTTGTCCCGGCTGTGCCGGCACATCGGTGTCGCGGGTCGCGCTACCGCAGCGCGGAACGGTGTGGACATGGACGGAGCAGGCCTTCGCGCCGAAACCCCCGTTCCGCGTTCCCGACTCGGGCTTCCAGCCCTTCGTCGTGGCCTACGTCGATCTGGGCGTCGTCCTGGTGGAGTCGCGCGTGACGTCACCGGTCCGGATCGGCGACGAGGTCGAACTGCGACTGCTCGATCTCGGCGACTGCACCACTTTCGCGTTCGAGAAGGTCGCCGGATGAGCGCCGGTAGAAGGGCTGCAGGCGTCCACATCGTCGGGGTCGGAATGCATGCCTTCGGCCGGCACGGCGACGTCAGCGGCATGGACATGGGCGAGAGCGCGCTACGCGCGGCCCTCGCCGACGCCGGCCTCGACTGGTCCTCGATCGACGCGGCCGTCGGCGGTAGCAATGTGTCGGGCAAGCCGGACTCGCTCGTCTCGCGACTCGGCCTCACGGGCATTCCCTTCGTCACCGTCAAGAACGGTTGCGCCACCGGCGGTGTCGCGCTGGCGACCGCAGCCGACATGATCACGTCCGGACGCGCAGACGTCGTGGCCGTCGTCGGATTCGACAAGCACGAACGTGGGGCCTTCGGTTCCGACCCGGCCGCGTACGGGCTCGGACCCTGGTACGCCCGGTCCGGGATGATGGTCACCACCCAGTACTTCGCGATGAAGACGCGCAGGTACTTTCACGTCCATGGGCTCGACGAGTCGTTGCTCGGAGCGGCCGCCGAGCGCGCATTCGCCAATGGCGCCGCGCACCCGATGGCGTGGCGTCGTAAACCCCTGACCGAGGCCGAGATCCTGGCGGCGGCGCCGGTGAACAGCCCGCTGACCCAATACATGTTCTGCTCGCCGGGGGAGGGCGGTGTCGCCCTGATCCTCGCGTCCGGCGACCGCGCCGCGGACATGTGCGACAAGCCCGTCCGGCTCGCGGCCGCGGAGGTGCGGACACGACGCTTCGGTTCCTTCGAGGTGTTCTCGCCGTGGCTGACCACCAACCCGGTGCACAGCCCCAGCATCGACGCCGCGGCAGCTGCTTTCGCGACAGCGGGGGTCGGCCCGTCCGACGTCGACGTCGCACAGGTGCAGGACACCGACAGCGGTTCGGAGATCATCCACCTCGCCGAGACCGGGCTGTGTGGGCACGGCGAACAGGCTGAGCTGATCCGCTCTGGCGCAACCGCTGTCGACGGGGCCACACCGATCAACACCGACGGCGGTTGTCTCGCCAACGGCGAGCCGATCGGTGCGTCCGGGCTACGCCAGGTGCACGAGGTGGTCCGCCAGCTGCAGGGTCGTGCCGAGGGCAAACAGGTGCCGGGCGCACCGAAGGTCGGTTTCACACATGTCTATGGCGCGCCGGGACTGTCGGCGTGCACGGTTCTGACTGTCTGAGGAGGTTGCCGATGTCGGCACCCGCACTGTCGCCCACGGACCCGGGTGGGTCGGACCTCGCGGTGTTCCGCACCGAGGTTCGCGAATGGCTCTCCGGGATCGCGGAACGCAAGTCGGCAACCCCGTCGGGGCCCGCCGATCTCGCGGTGTTCCGCAACCTGTCCGACGACGAGGAGCGCCGGCTGCTCGATGCGGCGAGGGAGTACCGGCGCAAGCGCTACGACGCCGGGTACGGCGCAGTGACACTCGCCGCCGAGCACGGGGGGCGGGGCCTGCCCGCGTCGTATGCGTCGGAGGTGGCCCGCGCCGAACTCGAGTTCGACGTGCCCCCGTCGACCGAACTGATCAGTGTCACCACCGGACTGGTCGGTCCTGCGGTCGCGATGTTCGGCACCGACGAACAGCGCGAGGCCTATGCGCGGCCACTGCTGCGTACGGATCTCCTCGCCTGTCAGCTGTTCAGCGAACCGGGAGCCGGTTCCGACCTGGCCTCCCTGTCCTGTCGGGCCGTCCGCGACGGCGACGGCTGGCGCATCGACGGTCAGAAGGTCTGGTCCTCAGGCGCACGCTTCGCGGATCTCGGCATGTTGCTCGCCCGGACCGACCCCGATCTGCCGAAACACAAGGGCATCACCGCGTTCCTGATCCCGCTGGACGCGCCCGGTGTCGAGATCCGGCCGATTCGACAGATGAGCGGCGGGGCGTCGTTCAACGAGGTCTTCTTGAACGACGTCCGTATCCCGGACTCCGCCCGTCTCGGTGACATCGGCCAGGGGTGGAAGATCGCCGGTGCGACACTGTCTTTCGAACGGACCGCTTCTGGATCGGTCACCCGCAAGAAGGGCGGCTCGGTCGACGAACTGGTCGGACTGGCGCAACAGGTCGGGGCCGCCGGGGATCCGGTCGTCCGCCAGCAGCTCGCCGACGTCTACATCCGGGCGGAATTGCGTAAGGCCACCGCCGATCGGGTGGCGCGTGCCGCCGCCGCCGGCCGGTCACCCGGTCCCGCTGCTTCCGTCGGCAAGTTGATGGCGTCCGATGTTCTCGTGAAGATCGGTGAGATCGCCGCGGATCTGCTGGGCAACGACATCGCGGTCGAGACCAACCCGAGTCGGTTCGCGTGGACCGAGCACCTGCTCGGCAGCCCCGGGTACCGACTGGCGGGCGGTACCGATCAGATCCAGCGCAACATCATCGGTGAACGGGTGCTCGGCCTGCCGCCGGAACCCCGTGCGGACAAGGATCGTCCGTTCTCGGCCCGCGACCGGCGTTGAGGTGGGCGCTGCTTGAAGAGCAACCCCCGCTCCTGATCCGAAAGAACCACACACCCACTGCTCCCTGATCCGAAAGAAGCGACCCCCCCTCTGCTCCCTGATCCGAAAGAAGTGACCCCCCTCTGCTCCCTGATCCGAAAGAAGTGACCCCCCACTGCTCCCTGATCCGAGAGAAGTGACCCCCTCTGCTCCCTGATCCGAGAGAAGCGACCCCCCACTGCTCCCTGAGGTGCGAGGAGCGATAGCGACGAGCCTCGAAGGGCCTGGTGAGGTACCTCGCGAGCCCTTCGTGGCTCGCTTCGCTCGCACCTCAGGGAGCAGAGGGGTTCGTCGCTCGCACCTCAGGGAGCAGGGGGGTTCGTCGCTCGCACCTCAGGGAGCAGGGGGGTTCGTCGCTCGCACCTCAGGGAGCAGGGGGGTTCGTCGCTCGCACCTCAGGGAGCAGGGGGGTTCGTCGCTCGCACCTCAGGGAGCAGAGGGGCGCTTCGCTCGCACCTCAGGGAGCAGGGGGGTTTGTCGCTCGCACCTCAGGGAGAAGTGGGGCTTCGCTCGCACCTCCAGGGGGCTCACCAACCCAACGTCAGGGCGATCCGCTCCCGGTGAAAGGTACTGGTACCGAACAGCTGTGCGTCGGCGCGGGCCCGGCGGAAGTACAGATGTGAGTCGTGTTCCCAGGTGAAGCCGATGCCGCCGTGCAGCTGGAGGGCCTCGGCGGTGACCGTGCGGTAGCTGTCGGCACACCAGGCGCGGGCCAGGGAGGCCGCCTCGGCGAGGTCGGCGGAGTCGAGGGCGCGGGTGACAGCCGACCGGGACGACTCGACCAGCACCAGCAGGTCGGCGAGCGTGTGCTTCACGGCCTGGAAACTGCCGATCGCGCGGTCGAACTGCCTGCGCTCCTTGACGTAGTCGACCGTCCGGTCGAGGCTGCGCTGGGCCCCGCCGAGTTGCTCGGCTGCCAGGACCAGGCACGCGACGTCGAGCGCCGCCACGATCGCCGACTCCGGCGAGCCCGCCACCGGGAGTCGACGCGCAGGCACCCCGGACAGCGTCACCGCGGCGTGCGACCGGGACAGGTCGAGGGTGGGCAGCGGGGTGATCGACACTCCGGGAACCGTTGCGTCGCAGAGGAACAGTGCGACACCGGTGTCGGTTCGTGCCGCCACGACCAGCCATGCCGCACCCGCAGCACCCAGCGCCGAGGTCGCGACACCACTGATCGTCTGCTCCCCGGAGCCGGCATCGACGGCGAATGCGATGTCGTCGGCATCGAACCAGCCGTGCCGGTCCAGGCCGACGAAGGCTGCCGGTGCACCTTCGGCGATCTGCGCCAGCGCGTCGTCGGCGCCACCGGACCGGATGAGCACCTGCGAAGCCAGCACCGTCGACAGGAAGGGGACGGGCATCACGCCGGCGCCCAGCTCCTCGGCCACGACGAGGAGCTCGGGCAGACCACCGAGTCCACCGCACTCGTCGGGCAGTCCGAGCGCGGCGACACCGATCTGCTCGGCGAGCAGCGACCACGAGCGTCCATCCCAGCCCGGGCCGTCCGGCGCCAGGCCACGACACACCGACGGTCCGCCCAGGGAATCGACGGCGTCGCGGACCGCCGATCTCAGGTCGTCGAGTTCGGTTGTCATGGTGAACCTCTCAGTCAGCGGTCAGCACCGCACGGGCGGCGGCCAGACGGGCCACCGGGACCCGTCGAGGTGAGCACGACACATAGTGCAGGCCGACCGAGTTCAGGAAGTCGATCGACGACGGGTCACCGCCGTGCTCACCGCACACCCCGAGTTTGATGTCGGGTTTGGTACTGCGGGCGAGCAACACCGCCCGGGACACGAGGGCGCCGACCCCGTCGGGGTCGAGGACCGCGAACGGACTGTCGGAGAGCAGGCCGTGCTCGAGATAGTGCGTCAGCATAGACTTCTCGACATCGTCGCGCGAGAAGCCGTAGGTGAGCTGGGTGAGGTCGTTGGTGCCGAAGGACAGGAAGTCGGCGTCCTCGGCGAGTGACCCGGCGAGGAGCGCCGCGCGTGGCGTCTCGACCATGCTGCCCACCTTGTAGGGCACCATCACCCCGGTGTCGGCGGTCACGGCGGCCGCCGCCTCGTGCACCTGCGCGATCGCGCGCGAGAGCTCGCCGGGCAGCGACACCAGTGGGATCATGACCTCCAACTGCGGGGTCGATCCGTCGGCGTGCACGGTGACCCAGGCGCGGAACAGTGCCTCGGCCTGAGCGGGATACAGACGCTTCTGAACCATCGCGAACCGCACGCCGCGGAGACCGAGCATCGGATTGGACTCGTGTGCGTCGGCGGCACGTCGCGCCTGCGCCTCGTCGCGGTAGTCGCCGTCGGCGGGGAGGAACTCGTGGAGTGGCGCGTCGAGCAGCCGGACGGTGATGGGCCGGTCTCCGACGACGCGCAGCAGCTCGGTGAAGTCGGCCTGCTGCGCGGCGGTCAGGGCGGCGATGGCGTCGAGTTCCTCGGCGTCGGATTCCGCGAGCACGAGTCGCTGGACGAGCGGCAACTGGTCGCCCAGGAACTGATGTTCGGTGCGGCACAGGCCGATTCCCTCGGCGCCCAGGCGGAACGCGGTCGCTGCGTCCTCGGCGTTGTCGGCATTGGCGCGCACTCCGAGACGGCGGATGTCGTCGGCCCAGCCGAGCAGCCGGTCGAGCTCGGCCGAGGGTTCGGCGGGGCGGATGGTGACCGCGCCGCGGTAGACGTGACCGGTGCGTCCGTTGAGGGACACCACCTCACCCTCGGTGAGTGTCAGGTCGCCGTTCGTCACCGTCCCGGCAGCACGATCGATGCGCAGGTCGGTGGCGCCGCAGACCGCCGGACGCCCGGCGCCTCGCGCGACGACGGCCGCATGCGACGCCAGTCCGCCGTTCGAGGTCAGGACCGCGGTGGCCGCGAGAAGTGCGGGGACGTCGGCCGGGCTGGTCTCGGAAGCCACCAGGATCACGTTGCGGCCCTGCGCAGCCCACTGCAGCGCGGTGTCGGCGCTGAGTGCGATCTCGCCGGTCGCCGCGCCCGGCGACGCGGGCAGGCCACGCGCGACGAGCTGTTCGCCACCGGTCAGCTTGATCTGCGGATGGAGGAGGTCCTGCATCAGGTCCGGGTCGAGCATCGCGACGGCCTCGCGACGGCCGATGGCATGGTCGTTGACGAGATCGACGGCGAGAGTGGTGATCGCCCGGGGTCCGGGGTGTTCGACAGCACCTGCACTGAGCAGTGCCAGCTGGCGGTCGCGAACCTCGAACTCGACCTGCGCGACGCCGCGCAGATGAGGTTCGAGTGTGGCGAAGATCTGGTCGAGGATGGCCGTGCCACCGGGCATCGCGCCCAGCGGCTCACCGGGGCCGGGCTCGGGATCGGTGCGGCGCACGCCGAGGTGGAACACCCCACTCGGGGAGTACCTGCCGGTCTCGAGGTCACGGCTGACCGCCGATCCATAGCCCGACTCGTTCCATGAACCCAGACGAAGGGCGCGGAGGTGAAGCGCGATGCCGAGATCGTCGGGCAGCGACAACGCCTTGCGCGCCCGTTGCCCGCGCGGTGACGCCCACCGGGTCAGCATCGCCTTGGCGGCGAGCCCGAGCTGTTCGGCCGGGTCGGCCGGGAAGGCGACCCCCGTCGCGTCCACGATGAGATCGAGCAGAGCCGGAACGCGTGCGCGGCTGTCGGAATGATCGTCGACCACGTCGTCGAGGTCGTCGGCGTCGACGCCGAGTGCGTTCTCCGCGATGAACCGGAGCGTCTCGGCCCACGAGTCGTAGATGTCGCGATCACGGCCGATCACGTCGACGAGGGCGTCGACGTTGCGCGGGGACAAGCCGATCACCGAGATGGCTGGCGGAAGAGCCGACACCGGTACCGCCGCACTGCATCTCAGGTGCATCAGCATGGGGCGCCGCTCGGTGCGGACGGCGGGCCAGATGCCGCGAACGGCGAGCTTCTCCAACAGGTCGATGGCGACCCCGGCGGTCTCGCGGTTGGCGAGCTCTTCGCCCGCCCCGACCGGGATCGTCAGGCCGGGCACGACCGGGAGGCCGAGACCGACGAGGTTGTCCATCTCGACCCCGTGGACGCCGAGTTCCGCCGCGCCGAGTCCGCGTGCCCGTCCCTGACCGTGGGGTACCGCGATCCGGGTGAGGGTGTGCACCGCGCTGTCGGAGAGGGTCATCCGGCCGCGCCCGCGACGAGCTCCTCTTCGAGGGCCTCGTCCTGTGCGCGGGTGAGGCCGAGCAGCATGAGTACGTGCTGATGCAGCCACATCCACACGGTGTGATAGCCGTCGGTGAGCGGAGAGGTGAGGGACGCGGTGTCCCCGTCGTCGAAGCGTTCGAGCGCGACGCGGAGACGGTCGCGGTGGTCGAGCAGCTCGGGGGCGGCCTTGCCCGAGCGACGCAGGAACTTGGACACCTCGGTGTGGATGTCGTCGAGCTGGTCTCGGATCCGGGCGTCGTACTGCGCGTCGGAGTGGTCGTTCGCGGACCCGTCGGGCCGGCACTGCCACGCGGTGCACAGCTCGCGGAGCCTGCGGTTGACCGGGAGGAACGCGCGCAAGAAGTCCATCATCGCCTGTTCCTGATCGCCACCCTCGGGGAGTCGGACGAGCCGACCGGCCTCGGCGATGCCGGCGGGAGTCGGCATCACCATGGGCCCCTTCGCGACGGCATGACCCGCGTCGATGACCTCCTGCATCACAGGATTCACCGGACCCCGGTACATGCCCTTGATCACGAGCCCCACCAGCTCGTCCGTTGCGGTCGTCGGTGCCGAGAGGTTGATCGCCAGGTCGTTCATGATGCTCCTGCAGACGAAGATCGGGTCCCGGGCCGGGACGGGGCTGATACCGGTGCGTTGTGACAGGACGGCGCGACCGCCGGTGTTGTGACGCTGCTCATAAGTTACCCAAATAGTAGTTCATGTCAAGAAAGTTGGCCAAACTGTGAACAGAGTTAGGGTGGAGGCTACTTACTTGACACCGCATACGCTTAGGGCGCTACTGTCGTCGATGTGATCGCCACCACTGTCGAGAGTACGGGTGGCAGGAAGGGGTCCGGCGGGATGACCAGCACGAACGAGGCCACGACGGTCGAGGACCGGGACGAGCTGTACATCGGCGGCAAGTGGGTGCCGTCGGTCTCGGAGGCGCGGATCGAGGTGCGCGAGGCCGCGACCGGCGCGACGCTGGCGCATGTGCCCGACGGCGACACCGCCGACTGTGACGACGCGGTGGAGGCGGCGAACGTCGCGTTCGATTCGTGGTCGACGGTTCCGGTCCCCGAACGAGCCGCGATCCTCCGCACGTTCGCCGACGAGCTCGCGGCACGCGAAGACCAGCTCGCGACGATGATGACGCGGGAGGTGGGCACACCCATCGGTCGCTCGCGGAGCGTGCAGGTGGGCCTCGGGGTCACTGTCTTCCGGACCATGGCCGACGCCCTCGAGGCGATGCCCCTCGAAGAGCGCCGGGGCAACTCCCGGATTCTCCGCGTGCCGGCCGGGGTCGTCGGTGCGATCACCCCGTGGAACTATCCGCTCTATCAACTCGCGGCCAAGGTCGCGCCTGCGCTCGCGGCCGGTTGCACGGCGGTCGTCAAACCGAGCAGCGTGGCGCCGCTCGCGGCCTTCGTCGTCGCCGACATCGCCGACGCCATCGGTCTGCCGGCCGGTGTGCTGAACGTGGTGTCCGGTCCGGGGCGGACGGTGGGACAGCGGCTGGCCACCAATCCGGGAGTCGACCTCGTGAGCCTGACCGGATCGACGGGCGCGGGCGCGAAGGTTGCCGAGCTGGCTGCAACCGGAATCAAGAAAGTCACGCTCGAGTTGGGCGGCAAGTCGGCGTTCATCGTGGCGCCGGGCGCCGATCTCGACACGGCTTTGGCGGCCGCGGTCCGCGGCTGCTTCGTCAACAACGGGCAGACATGTGCCGCCACGACCCGGCTGATCGTCGCCCGCGACGACATCGCCGCGGTCGAGGAGCGCCTGGCCGAGCTCGTCGGCGCGATGACCGTCGGCGACCCCCTCGACCCCTCGAACGACGTCGGCCCGATGGCGTCGGCGGCCCAGCAACGGGTCGTCCTCGGATTCCTCGACTCGCTGCCGAACGGCGCGCGGGTTCTGGTCGGCGGACCGGGCGAGGTCCCGGGTCTCGACGACAGCCTGTCCGGCGGCTACTTCGTGCGGCCGACCGTGGTGAGCGGCGTCGACAATTCCGCGGACATCGCCCGCGAGGAGGTCTTCGGCCCGGTGTTGACCGTGCTCGAGTACTCGGACGTGAACGAGGCGGTGGCGATCGCGAACGACTCCGACTACGGGCTGTCGGGTGCGGTGTTCGCGGCCGACGACGACGCGGCCGTGTCGATCGCGCGCCGGCTGCGGACCGGGCAGGTGGCGATCAACGGAGGTCGATTCAACCCGATGGCTCCGTTCGGGGGCATGAAGAAGTCGGGCATCGGCCGTGAGCTCGGGCCCGACGGCCTCGAAGAGTACTTCGAGAAGATCTCGCTGCAGATGCCCGCCTAGTGCGCACACCACAGGAAAAGGACTCACCCATGACCTCTGATCACGAGGCGCTGACGTCTCTGCTGGCGCGTTTCGCGCGGGGCATCGACCTGCGCGACTGGGCGCTGTACCGCTCGGTGTTCACCGACGAGATCGACATCGACTATTCCAGTTACCGCGCGGGCAACGCCGGCCGCTTCCGTGCCGACGACTGGGTCCAGCGTGGTCGCATGCTGTTCCCCGGGCTGGCCGCATCCCAGCACTTCCTGTCCAACTTCGACATAGACGTGGACTCGGATTCCGGCACGGGCCGGGTGGTGACCTACGTGCGGGCCGAACACGTGCTGCCGAACACCGCGGGCGACGCCGTGTTCACGATCGGCGGCTACTACACCGACGATGTGGTTCGCGTGAATGGTGAGTGGCGGATCTGTACCAAACGCCTCACCGTCCTGTGGAATTCGGGTAACCCACAGGTGCTGACCATGGCCCGTGAACGCGCGGCCGAACTGCTCGAGGTCGAGGCTGCGGCTGTCTAGAGCGCGGTCTCTCAGAAGTCCCGCACGGCTCGACGCCCGTCCCACCCGTTCGCGGCCGCGGCGACCTTCGCGTACAGCGCGACGATCGACGCCGCCGGCTCGTAGATCTCCACGAGATGGCCGAACTCGGCGCGAGTGTCGTGGAATGCGAACGAGTTTCCGCTGGGCGTCGTCGCGGTCAGCAGTGCGGGGTGCCCGAGTTCGGTGAGCCGCGCCTGCTCATCGTCGAATGAGGGCACCAGTGTTGCCACGTGATGGACCCGTCCTCGTCCGGAGGTGGTTGCCGCGAACTCTGCCGGTGCCGCCGAGTGGACTTCGACGAGCTCGACCTGAACGGCGCCCCACTGGCCGTAGGCCGACGAATGATCGAACTCGCCTCCCTCGCCTGCGGGCCCGTGGGCGACCTCGATGATGTTGCGACGCAGGAAGAACGGGCCGGCGCCGGTCCGTGCCGAGAAGCGCTGTGCAGCGGTGGCGACGTCGTCGACCACGTAGGCGATCTGTGCGATCGCGCCGAGGGTGGGGGACATGAGGACTCCTCGTCGAGGTGGACAGCAGAACGGCGAACGCTAGTATGATCCATGTAACACTAGTCAAAATAAAGTAACTAGGAGGTGCCGCGATGAGCGTGAACCCGGTCGTCTCGCTCGCGTCGTTGTCGGCGCTCGCGGTCCCGCCGCCGAGGTTCGTCGAGTACGCCGCGGCCGGCGGATTCGACGCGGTCGGTGTGCGGGTGTCCGACCGGTCGGGCGGACGCGGACACCAGCTCGCCGAGGGGTCGCGCCTCCTCGCCGACACTCTGCTCGCACTCGACGATCACGGTCTCGAGGTGCTCGATGTCGAGGTGGTCAAACTGCATCCGGGATCGTCCCGAAATGACTGGGGGCCGGTCTTGTTCGCGGGCGCGGCGCTGGGAGCGCGCTTCGTGATCGCCACCGTGCTCGACGACGATCGCAACCGGGCCGCGGACAATCTCGCCGCGCTGTCCGATGCGGCTGCCGATCACGGTCTGCGCTGTTGTCTCGAACCCATGGTCTTCACCGCGGTACGCGACCTCCGTACCGGCCGGACGATGATCGAGCAGGCCTCGGCGAGGTCGTCGTCGGCCGGGCTCCTCCTCGATGCGCTGCACTGGTCGCGTGCGGGTGGCGATGTGACCGAACTCGAAGCCGGCGTCCGCAACGAGCGGATTCCCTACTGGCAGTTGTGCGATGCCCGCGTCACCGGGCCGGCGCGTAACGACAACGCGGCCATCGCCGAAGCGCGTGGGAACCGACTGGCGCCTGGTGCGGGCGCGTTGCCGCTGCTGCGACTCGCAAGCATCCTCGGACCCGACATGCCGGTCAGCGTGGAGGTCCCGTCCGCACGCGGCGACGCGGATCCCCGCCGATGGGCGATGGAGCTCGGTTCGGCGACGCGTCGGCTGCTCTCCAGAGTGCCGGCGGGCACACCTCTGACGACAACAGCACCAGCCGCAGTCGCCGACCCCGACGATACGAAAGTCCCCTCATGACAACGCATGTGAAGAAACCCTTCCGCTTCGCCGCGCAGGTGTACCGATCGGGCACCGGTGCCCAATGGCGTGAGACCGCCAAGAAGGCCGAGGCGCTGGGGTACTCGGCCCTCCACGTCTCGGACCACTACATCGGTCCGGGTCCCGCGCTCGATCCCACTGCGCACCGACCGGTCACCCTCGCTCCGATCGCGAGCATGGCCATCGCGGCGGAGGTGACCGACGACCTGGTGATCGGGTGCCGGATGTTCTGCACCAGCTACCACGAACCGGTGGTTCTCGCGAAAGAGGCTGCGACCCTGGCGATGTTCGCGCCGGGGCGGATCGAGGTGGGTCTCGGTGCGGGATGGCTGGGCGCCGAGTACGAGGCGATGGGTGTGCCGTTCCCGTCTGCCGGTGAGCGGATCGACCGGCTCGCCGCGACCGTCGAACTGTGCCGGCAGCAGTTCGCCGGCGAGACCATCGACGTCGACCGGGGCGGTGTACGGGCCACCGGCTTCGAGCCGCTGCCGGTGCCGGAGATGGTGCCGCCCATCATGATCGGTGGTGGTGCTCGGCGGGTCCTGACCCTGGCGGGGGCGACTGCCGACATCGTCAGCATCAACTTCAACAACCGTTCCGGAAAGCTCGGTTCGGACAGTGTGGCGACGTCCACGGTCGACGAGACCCACAAGAAGCTCGAGTGGGTCCGGGCCGGGGCGGGCGACCGGATGCCACAGATCGAGCTGGAGACCGGCGCCTACTTCGTGGCCATCGAGGGTGCCACGGACGTCACCGAGGAATCGTTGCTCGAGCGCACCGGCTTCACCTCCACCGAACTGCGGTCGTTCCCGCACGCCCTCGTCGGATCGGTCGACGACATCTGCGAGCAGTTGGAACAACGCCGCGAGGAATTCGGTTTCTCCTATTTCACGATCGGTGATCGCGCGTTCGAGGAGTTCGCCCCGGTCGTCGAACGCATGACAGGAAAGTGAGACAACGAATGACGGTCACGGCAGCGTCTGCCCGCTACGTCCACGTGCCCGAGCCCGGAGTGCTCGAGACGACCCCGGAGACCGATGCGGAGCCCGGCGCAGGCGAGGTCATCGTCGACATCGGATTCTGCGGTATCTGCGCCACCGACACCCACGGCTACCAGTCGGCGGGCCTGCCGCCTGCGGTGTTCGGACACGAGTGGATGGGCACGGTGGCGGCGGTGGGTTCCGGTGTCACGCACCTGCGGCCCGGGCAACGGGTGATCGCCGGGGTCGGCCCCGCATGCGGCATCTGTGCCCAGTGCCGTGTCGGGCACGCCGACAACTGCGATCTCGCGTTCGCAGAGGCCAACGGCATCTCGCCGGGCGCGGCGGCACACGGCGGGTTCGCGGATCGCCTGCGGGTCTCGGCGCGACGTGCGATCCCGGTACCCGAGGCCCTGTCGGATGTCGAGGCCGCTCTGATGGAGCCGGCCACGGTCACCTATCACGCAGTGCGGCGGGCGCGGGTGCCGCTGGGTGCGACCGTGGTGATCCAGGGCGCGGGACCCATCGGTCTGCTCACCGCCCAGCACGCACGAGCGGCCGGCGCGGGCCGGATCCTCGTGTCCGAACCGTCTCCCGCACGACGAGAGGCCGCGACCGCGCTCGGGTTCACCGACGTCCTGGCCCCGGAGAGCCTCGGCGACCGACTGACCGAGCTGACCGACGGTCTCGGAGCCGACATCGTCTTCGAATGCTCGGGCGTGGCGTCGCTGCTGCAGCCGAGTGCGGAACTCGTCCGACGCGGCGGGACGCTGGCGTTGCTCGGCTATCCGGGGACCGACTCCTCGGTGAGTTACGGGGATTGGCAGAGCCGCGAACTCACCGTGATCGGATCGCTCGCCTACACGCACTCGGACTTCATCGGTGCCATGACCCTGGTGGCGGAGGGGCGGATCGATCTGGCGTCGCTGCACACCGGCACCATCGGCCTCGGCGACCTCGAATCGATGTTCGCCGAACTCGATTCGGGCCGCAGCTCGCACACGAAGGTACTCGTCGATCCACGTCGTTGAGTCGGAGCGGTCAGACGGGCACGTCCACGCGGGGCGGGACCGTCTGACCGCTTCCGCAGGTGGCCCCGCCGTCCACCGGGATCGTCGTACCGGTGACGAACGAGGCCAGGGGAGAGGCGAGGAAGGCGATGACCTCGGCGACCTCATCGGCGGTTCCCCATCGTTGCAGCGGCACCATGCGTCGTAGTGACTCATAGCGCTCGGGGGTGTTCACCGCGATCCGCCGCGTCATGCCGGTCTCGATGGGGCCGGGGCACACGGTGTTGACGCGGATGCGGTCGCCGGCGAGGTCGATGGCCAGGGACCTCGCGAGGTTCACCACGCCGGCCTTGGCCGCCGCATAGGGCCACCGGTTCGGTTCACCGCCGAGGGCTGTCGCCGACGCCGTCACCACGACCGAACCTCCCCCGCTCCGACGAAAGGCCGGAATCGACTCGCGCACACCGAGAACCACCGACCGCAGGTTCACGTCGAGGGATCGGTCGAAGACGTCGAGGTCGAGGGTTTCGATCGACCCGGAGGCCGGCACCCCGGCGTTGAGGATGAGCGCGTCGAGACGGCCGAGCCTCTGCTCGGCGGTCTCGACGGCATGCCGGTTGTCGTCGGCAGACGTGACGTCCCCGACGACAGGGACGATCTGCGGATGGTCGTCGAACCTGGCGAGGGCCTCCGCGGAGGTGTCCACCGCCACGACGGAACCGCCGCGTTCGACGAGCAGTTCGGTCACGGCCCGTCCGATACCCGACCCGGCGCCGGTGACCACCGCGACGGAGTCGCTCACTCGGAGCCCATCTCGATGATCGCGCGGCCGACGATCTCGCCGCGGGCCAGCGCCTGGTAGGCCTCGTCCACCTGGTCGAGGCGGTAACGACGGGTGATCACCCGCTCGGGTTCGACGATCCCGCCGGCCACCATGCGCAGCAGGGCGGGCATGTCCCGGCGAGCCTTGGCGCCGTACGAACCGCGGATCTGCAGGCTGCGCCGGACGAGCCGGGCCAGGTCGATCTCGCCCGGCGAACCGGCGGGTGCGATACCGACGACGACGGCGCGACCGCCGTCGTCGAGGATGTCGAGTGCGGTCGCGAAGGTGCTCGGGTGTCCCAGTGCCTCGAACGCGACGTCGACACCGTGGCCGTCGGTCAGCGCGCGGACCTCCTCGACGACGTCGGTGTCGCGTGAGTTGACCGTGTGGGTGGCACCGAGCGCCGCCACGGCCTTGAGCTTGTCGTCGTTGACGTCGATCGCGATGATCTGCGCGACGCCCGCGGCGGCGGCGAACTGCACGATCGAGGAACCCACACCGCCGGCCGCCACGACGGCGATCCGGTCGGCCAGATGGAGTTCGGCGTTGTTGACCGCACCGAGTGCGGTGAACGAACTGCACCCGAGGATCGACACCTCACCGAGTCCGACGCCGTCGGGGACGACGAAGGCGTCCGAGGCGGGGACCACGCAGTACTCGGCCAACCCACCCATCGAGTACATCGCCAGCGGGCTGCCGTCGTCGCGCTGGAGGCGGGTCTCGCCGTCGTAGAGCGTTCCGTTGAGACGGTTGTGCGCGAAGAACTTCTCGCAGAGGTCGTCCATTCCGCGCGCACAGTGCCGACACTCGCCGCACGGCATGATGAAGCTGCAGACGACGCGATCGCCGACGGCCAGCGTGTCGACGCCGTCGCCGAGTGCTTCGACGACACCGGACACCTCGTGCCCGAGAACCGCCGGGGCCGGGAACCTCACCTCGGACTTCAGCACGTGCAGGTCGGTGTGGCAGACCCCGCATGCGGTGACCTTGAGCAGGATCTCACCGCGGCGCGGCGTCGGACGCGGGATCTCCTCGACGGTCAGTGTCGGCGAATCGCCCTCGAAGACGGCGGCTTTCATGATGCGTTCTCCTTCTGCTCCCGGGCGGCCGGGCCGGTCGCGTCGTGCGCGAGCCGGATCAGCGGCGCGAGTCGTTCGGGCATCGCGGCCCAGTCGTCCGACGACCGGATGTCGTCGGAGAAATTGCATTCGATGATGAAGTGGTCGGCACCCACCGCGACCGCGGTCTCGAGGTCGGCGGCGACGCCGTCGAGTCCCTGGCCTCCCGAACCCACCGGATCGGTGGGGCGCTGGAGGTAGGAACGCAGGTACAACCGCACCGGCGCACGGTCGGCCGGGCGCTGTGCGGCCATGGCATCGAGCTGCTCGCGCAGCGCGTCGGCCGTTCCGCTGCTGGGGTTCCAGATGTCGAAAAGCGCTGCCGTGCGGGCGAGACCACGTTCCGAGCGTAACCCGGACAGCAGCGGCGGGTGGGGAGTCTGGACCGGTTTCGGGCGCACCGTCGACCTCGGGATCTCGAAGAAGTCACCGGAGAACTCCACCGGGTCGGGACCCCAACACGCCTGGACGGCGCGCACCAGCTCGTCCATCCGACGCCCCCGGGTCCGGGGATCGACGTCCATGAGGCGATGTTCCTCGTCGGACCAGCCGACGCCGAGCCCCGCGACGAGGCGTCCGCCGGAGAGCAGGTCGAGGGTGGCCAACCGCTGGGCGAGTTCGACGGGCCGGTGATACCCGGCGACCAGGATGCTGCTGCCGATCAGGGTTCGATCCGTGCAGGCGGCGGCGAAGGCCATCAGTTCGGTGGCCCCGAGCACCGACCGGTAGGCCGGGTGCACCGAGGTGGTGTGGCGTCCGCCGTACACGGAGCTGTTCTGCTCGGAGTAGAAGAGGTGTTCCTGCGCCCACAGGCCGGTGAAGCCGAGTTCCTCGGCGGCCACCGCGAAGTCGCGCACCGCCGCGACATCGACGTGTTCACCGAGCTGGGGCAGTGCGAGGCCGACGGTCGCCATCAGAGGATGGTGACCTGGCCGGTGGTGCCGTCGACTTCGATCATCGCGCCGTCCGTGATGCGGGCGGTGGCGTCCTGCACCGATACGGCACAGGGGATTCCGAGTTCGCGGCACACGATGGAGGAGTGTGTGATGGTGGCGCCGACGTTGACGACGACCCCGCCCGCGAACACGAACAGCGGTGTCCACGCCGGGTCTGTCTGCGGCGCGACCAGGATGTCGCCCTCCTCCAGCTGTTCGGCCTCATAGGGGTCGTGCAGGATGCGGGCGCGTCCTCGAGCCACCCCGGGAGCGCCGCCGACGCCGGTGAGGACGTCGCCGGGAACCGCAGGCTCCACCCGCTGCCCGGTGCGGCGGGGCCACTGCGACAGCGGGAGCGGTTCGAACAGGAAGAACGGCGGTTGCAGATCGAACAGCGCGAGGTACTGATCGCGACGCTCTCTGATGGTGTCGGCGAAGGACTCCGGGTCGGCGACGAACTGCTCCAGTTCGTCGTCGACGATCATCGTGATGTCGTGGTGGTCGTCCATCACGCCGCGCTCGACCATCCGGGAGCCGAGTTCGTAGAGCGCGCCGCGCATCTCGCCCATGATCTTGACGCAGGCGGTCTTGGTCCGCTCGCGCCAGGGCATGAACTTGGTGATGGATTTCGCCGCGTTCAGGAATGCCGTCTTCGTCTCCGCATCGGGCATCTTCTCGGCGAGCTCGGCGGTGAGAGCGATGCGCTTCTCCTGATTGCGGCGGAGGATGAGTTCGGGGTCGGCCTCGGCCGGGCTGTTGCGCATTCCGTTGATCGCCATCAGGGCGAGAACGGGTTTCGTCTCCCAGCTGTCGGAACGGATGTCCCATTCGTTGGGTGCGCGGGACCCGTACCGGTGGAGGAAGTCGTCGAACTGGTCCCGGAACTCCTTGGCGTCGGCGGACTCGCTGGACGCGATGGTCTCCAGCACCGACGACAGCCCGGCGTCGAAGATCTCGGTCAGTTCGGCCGAGCCCGCAACGAGGCGTCCGAGCTTCCACATCGCGTACGACGGTGCAGCCGAGTCGACACCGCCCAGGCCGCTGAGCAGGTCACCCAGCTTGTCGGCCTCACCGATGCTCGCGAGCAGTTCGCCGGCGACGGCCGGGCCCATCGTCGACAGCGTCGTGGTGACGGGGTGGTAGGCGTAGCAGTAGATGAGGTCGGGCAGCAGCGACCTCGCGTGCTCGACGAGTTCGGCGTCGGACAGGGAAGCGAAGTCGGGGCGCTGCTCACGTGCGGCGTCGGCGCGGCGCTTGGCCTCCTCCGCCTCCGGGAAGGTGTCGGTGGTGAGCGCCCAGGCGGTCTTCTCCGCGAGGCCCGCGGTCAGTTCGGCGTTCTCGTCGCCGGGCTTGGGCTGGTACTCGGGGATGTCGGGGTGATCGCCGACCCACAGGCTGTTCCACACGGGCACGGTCAGCCCCGGGAGGCGGGCACCGTTCAGCTCGGTCATCGAGAAGTTCGTGTAGTGATAGCCGCCGAAGTTGCCGATGATCTCCGGCATGACCTCGTCGATCTCCTCCGGCAGGTGCGTGCCGAGGTGCTTGGTGTAACCCTCGCGCCACCCGATGTTGAGGCCCTTGTTCCAGACCATCGTCACGTTCAGGGGACTCGACGGGTCCGGAAGGACCTCGCCCGCATTGGCCCGGGTGTAGACGGGGTAGCGGCTGCTGAACTCCCAGTCGGTGATCCAGCGGTCGATGTCGACCGGTCCCGCAGGCTGATCACTCATGGTTCCTCCTCGATCGAGGTGACGAGATGTGTATGTCAAGTCACACTATAGAAAGCTGACGCTGATGGAAACATGTACAGAGATATTTCGCAGCTGTTTGGACGCATGAGTCGCGCGTACACGCTCAATCAGTAACTTGACGGTGTATCTAGTATGGTGCGTGCAGACCCCGGAGATCTGGGTCACAGACTTCCCGGCGCCGCCCGTCCTTCCACGTGGTTCTCCCCGGCGCATCCGGTGACAGAAAGGAAAACCCATGTTCGAGAAGGTGCTGGTGGCGAATCGGGGCGAGATCGCGGTGCGGGCGTTCCGCGCGGCGGTCGAACTCGGTGCGACGACCGTCGCTGTCTACCCCCATGAGGATCGCAACTCGGTGCACCGGGCGAAGGCGTTCGAATCCTACGAGATCGGTGAGCGCGGACATCCCGTACGCGCCTACCTCTCGGTCGACGAGGTGGTCAGCACCGCGGTCGCAGCCGGCGCCGACGCCGTCTACCCGGGGTACGGCTTCCTGTCCGAGAATCCCGCTCTGGCGCGCGCGTGTGCGGCTCAGGGGATCACGTTCGTCGGGCCGTCCGCCGACGTGCTGGAGCTGGCGGGCGACAAGTCGCGGGCCGTGGCCGCCGCCGCGGCGGCGGGCCTGCCGGTGCTGGTCTCCTCGGCGCCGTCGAGTGATGTGGACCAGTTGGTGGCGGCGGGCGAGGAGATCGGGTTCCCCCTGTTCGTCAAGGCGGTGGCCGGCGGGGGTGGTCGGGGCATGCGCCGGGTCGACCGACCCGAGGGTCTCCGCACGGCGATCGAGGCCGCATCGCGGGAGGCGACGACGGCCTTCGGTGACGGAACGGTGTTCCTGGAGCGCGCGGTGGTCGACGCCCGGCACATCGAGGTGCAGATCCTGGCCGACGCCGCGGGCGAGGTCATCCACCTGTACGAGCGGGACTGCTCGCTGCAGCGGCGCCATCAGAAGGTCGTCGAGGTGGCGCCGGCGCCCCGGCTCGACCCGGAAGTCCGGGACCGGATCTGCTCCGACGCGGTCGCGTTCGCCCGTCACATCGGCTACACCTGTGCCGGCACGGTGGAATTCCTGCTCGGTGCCGACGGCCGCCACGTCTTCATCGAGATGAACCCGCGAATCCAGGTGGAGCACACGATCACCGAGGAGATCACCGACGTCGACCTCGTTGCGGCCCAGATGCAGATCGCGTCGGGCGCGACTCTCGCGGACCTCGGGCTCGCCCAGGAGTCGATCGAGATCCGCGGAGCCGCCGTGCAGTGCCGGATCACCACCGAGGATGTCACCGACGGATTCCGGCCCGACACCGGCCGGATCACCGCCTACCGCACCCCGGGCGGCTCGGGGGTGCGACTCGACGGCAGCGTCGGACTCGGCTCCGAGATCGGGTCGCACTTCGACTCGATGCTGGTGAAACTGACCTGCCGCGGGCGGGATCTCGCCACGGCCAGGGCGCGCGCCCAACGGGCTATCGCGGAGTTCCGGGTGCGCGGGGTCGCCACCAACATCCCGTTCCTGCAGGCGGTTCTGGCCGACGAGGACTTCGGCGAGTGGCGGGTGACCACGTCGTTCATCGAGTCCCGGCCGGACCTCCTCGACCAGCATGCGTCGGCCGACCGCGGCACCCGAATCCTCCGCTACCTCGCCGACATCACGGTGAACCGGCCCAACGGCGAGCGTCCCTCGACGGTGTATCCCTCCGACAAGCTGCCGGTCGTCGACCTGTCGGTCACCCCGCCGGAAGGATCCCGCGACCGCCTGCGCAGACTGGGGCCCGAGGCCTTCGCCGCGGAACTGCGCGCGTCGAGCGCACTGGCGTTGACCGACACCACCTTTCGGGACGCCCACCAGTCGCTGCTGGCCACCCGTGTCCGTACCCGGGACCTGCTGACGGTCGCTCCGTACGTCGCGCGGATGACCCCACAGCTGTGGTCGGTCGAGGCGTGGGGCGGCGCCACCTTCGACGTCGCACTGCGGTTCCTGAAGGAGGACCCCTGGGAGCGTCTGGCCGCCCTCCGGGAAGAGATGCCCAACATCTGTCTGCAGATGCTGCTGCGCGGCAAGAACACGGTGGGCTACACGCCCTATCCCCAGCAGGTCAGCGATGCGTTCGTCCGAGAGGCGGCAGCCACCGGCGTCGACGTCTTCCGGATCTTCGACGCCCTGAACAACGTCGACGCGATGCGCCCGGCGATCGACGCGGTGCGCGAGACGGGGACCGGCGTCGCGGAGGTCGCGATGTCCTACACGGGCGATCTCGGTGATCCGGGCGAGACCCTGTACACGCTGGACTACCACCTCGCCCTGGCCGAGCGGATCGTCGAGGCGGGTGCCCATGTGCTGGCCGTCAAGGACATGGCCGGCCTGCTACGCCCCGCCGCCGCAGCAACGTTGGTGCGCGCGTTGCGGTCTCGATTCGACCTACCGGTACATCTGCACACGCACGACACCGCAGGCGGCCAGCTCGCGACGTACCTCGCGGCGTGGGAGGCCGGCGTGGACGCCGTGGACGGGGCCAGCGCCCCTCTCGCCGGGACGACCAGTCAGCCTCCGCTGTCGGCGATCGTCGCCGCGACCCGGCACACCGACCGCGACACGGGGATCGACCTCGGTGCGACGTGCGCGCTGGAACCGTACTGGGCCGCGGTCCGTGCCGCGTACGCGCCGTTCGACACCGGCCTGCCTGCGCCGACGGGCCGGGTCTATGCACACGAGATCCCCGGCGGCCAGCTCTCCAACCTACGGCAACAGGCACTGGCCCTGGGGCTGGCGGACCGGTTCGAGGACGTCGAGGCCGCCTATGCCGGTGCCGACGCCGCCCTGGGCCGGCTCATCAAGGTGACGCCCTCGTCGAAGGTCGTGGGCGACCTGGCGCTCGCGCTCGTCGGGGCCGGTGCGAGCGCCGCGGAGTTCGCCGCCGACCCCACGGCCTACGACATCCCGGACTCGGTCCTCGAGTTCCTGCGCGGAGACCTGGGCGAACCGGCGGGCGGTTGGCCGGAGCCGCTGCGCACGCGCGCGTTGGAGGGCCGCGCGGACCCGCGTCCGGCGCAGGAACTCACCGACGACGACCTCGGGGCTCTCGCCGGGACGTCGGCGCAACGCCGCAGCGCCCTCAACCGGTTGCTCTTCCCGGCGCCGGATCGCGAATACCTCGAGCATCGGCGGACTTTCGGTGACACCTCGCGCCTGTCGACGAACCAGTTCTTCTACGGACTCCGCCAGGACGAGGAGCACCGCGTCGAACTGGAGAAGGGCGTCGAGCTGCTCATCGGGCTCGAGGCGATCTCCGATGCGGACGAGTCGGGGATGCGCAACGTGCTGTGCATCCTCAACGGACAGCTTCGGCCGGTGCGGGTTCGGGATCGGTCCGTGGAGTCGACGACGCGGGCGGCGGAGAAGGCCGACCGCAGCGATCCGGGACACCTCGCCGCGCCCTTCGCGGGCGTGGTGACGCTCGCCGTGAAGGAAGGCGACGAGCTACGACGCGGCGAGCCGGTCGGGACCATCGAGGCCATGAAGATGGAGGCGACGATCACCGCACCGTGTTCCGGTGTGGTGCAACGGGTCACGGTGTCGGGCTCGGCCGAGGTCGAGGGTGGTGACCTGCTTCTGACGCTGGCCTCCTCCTGATACCCGCCCGCGCTGGAAGCGATTCCGGGCCCGCACCAGCACCCCTGGTGCGGGCCCGTGGTCACTGTCGAAGTCTGTGTGGGGGGAGGTGTCCTGCTCATGTAGACGAACCTGTCTACATGACGACCGTAGGCAATGTAGACAGACTTGTCCACCCGGGCGCTGGAGACTGTGGACAGATCTGTCTACGATGGTGGCGTGAGCATCGCCGAAACACTGGATCCGCACATCGATGTGCCGACCCTCCCGGCTCGGGAACGGATACTGGCCACCGCGTACCGGCTGTTCTATCGCGACGGCATCCGGGCGACCGGCATCGACAAGGTGATCGCCGAGGCCGGGGTCACCAAGGTGACCTTCTATCGACACTTTCCGAGTAAGGACGCACTGATCCTGGCTTTTCTGGATCTGCGACATCGGCGCTGGGTGGAGTGGTTCGTCGGCGCGCTCGACCGCCATGCTGCCGGCAATCGTCGCCGCCCCGCGGTGGTGTCGGCGATCGAGGAGTGGCTCACCGCGGACTCTTTCCGCGGTTGCGCTTTCATCAACAGCGTCAACGAGATCGGGGCCGATCTACCCGAGGTGTATGCCGTCACCGCTCGACACAAGGCAGATGTGGTCGCGGCCATCAAAGCGACTCTTCCGCCAGGTGCGAACCGCAACCGGACAGCACAAGCCCTCGGAGTGGCGGTCGACGGCGCAGTCGTGCAAGCGCAGTGGCACCGCGACGCCACCGCCGCGGTGAAAGGCCTGGCGACGATCGCCTCGACGCTGCTGCAGCAGGCGTGATCGGCTGAGGGCCGCGATGCGCCTCAGGATCTCGACGTAGGGCTGACGGTCGGCACCGGTGGCCCGGTCACCGCACCAGGTTGTCCGCCGCCCAGTTCATGTGATCGGCAACCGTCTGTCGGGCCGCCGCCGTGTCTCCGCTGTCGATCGCGTCGACCACCGCCATGTGGCGATCGGTGTCCATGTTGCCGAGCGCTCGATCAGTCCCGGCGTACATGATCGACATCCGTATCGAACCCTCGAGCGAAGTCCACGAGTGCACGAGCGTCTCGTTGCCGGTGAGGCGGCACATCGTGCGGTGGAAGTCGAGGTCGGCCTCGATTCGCTCGTCGAGATTGTCGGCTCCCGCACTGGCCATGCGCGACAGGGTTTCTCGCAGTTCTTCTGCGACGAGACCCCGATCGGACCGGGCGGCGAGCTGGACGGCTGCGAGTTCCTCGAGAGCGGCGCGGACCGCGAAGATGTCGCGGATCTCTTTCTGATCGAGGCTGCGCACGGAGAGCCGGCCGCGCGGGCCCGACACCACCAGCCCCTCCTGCTGAAGTTGGCGCAACGCCTCCCGCAGTGTGCCGCGGCTGATACCCAGGCGCTCCGACAGTTCCGTCTCGACCAGGGCACTCCGCGGACGCAACTCGCCGCTGGTGATGGCCGTGCGCAGGGCCGCGACGGCCTGTTCACGCAAATTTGTGCGTTGCAGACCGAGCAGCGCGCCCTTCTGGTCCGCCATGGCCGTCCTCCTGTCGACAACACCGATGTTGACTGCTGTTTGTTGACATGAGTGTACGTGCACGGCGTTTCCAGAAGGGCGGACGGCGCGGAGATCTCAGAGTTCGGCGAGGACCCGCGCCTCGATGCTGTCGGTGGACAGGCCGTAGCGGTGGTGCAGGGTCGGCAGCGCGCCGGCGTCGAGGAACTCGTCGGGCAACGCGATGGCCCCGACCTGGACGCCCAGTCCGCGCTCGACGATCGCCGAGGCGACGGTCTCGAACAACCCACCCACGCGCGTGTGGTTCTCCATCGTGTAGGCGCGGCGACCCTTCGCCAGTTCCCCGAGCACGGTCTCGGAGTCGAACGGTTTGATGGTCGGCGTGTGGACGACGCTCACGTCCACGTTGTGCCGTTCGAGCTGTTCGGCGGCTTGCAATGCACGCATGGTCATCAACCCCGAGGAGACGAACACGACGTCGTTGCCGGGACGAAGCACCTTGGCCTTGCCGAGCTCGAAGGTGTAGTCGTACTCGTCGAGAATCGTCGCCACCTTGCCGCGCAGCAGGCGCAGGTACGACGGCCCGGGCGCCGCCGCCAATTGCGGCACAGCCTGTTCCAGGTCGACCGAGTCGCAGGGGTCGACGATCGTCAGGTTCGGCATGCCGCGGAAGATCGCCATGTCCTCGGTGGCCTGATGGCTCGGGCCGTAGCCGGTTGTGAGGCCGGGCAATCCACCGACGATGTTGACGTTCAGGTTCGGCTCGGCGATGTCCAAGCACAGGAAGTCGTAGGCGCGGCGTGCGGCGAAGACCGAGTAGGTCGACGCGAACGGGATGAGTCCTGTCTCGGCCATACCGGCCGCGGCGCCGAACAGGAGTTGCTCGGCCATGCCCATCTGGAAGAAGCGGTCCGGCATCGCCTGGGCGAGGATGTGCATGTCGGTGTACTTGGCGAGGTCGGCACTGAGGCCGACGATCCGCGGGTCGGCCTCCGCGGCGCGGACGAGCGCATGGCCGAACGGCGCCGTGACGGTGCGCTGGCCGGGGTCGACGAACGAGGCGATCATCGCCGAGGTCTTGAGTTTCGGTGCGGTGGTGGTCATGTCAGGCCTTCGGGATGTTCGATGAGAAGCGTTCGGTCAGTTGGTCTCGGCAGATCTGCCACTCGTGCTCCTCGATCCGCATGAAGTGCGCCTTCTCGCGATCCTCGAGGATTGTCGCGCCATAACCGACCTTGGTGTCGCAGATGACGATCGACGGTGTCCCGCGCGGGGTGGCCCGGGATGCCACGTCGTCGAACGCGTCGAGGAGTGCGACCGGATCGTTGCCGTTGACCCGGCGTACGTACCAGCCGGCAGCTTCCCATTTCTGTTCGACCGGTTCGATGTTCAGAATCCCGGCCGTCGGGCCGTCGGCCTGCAGCGCGTTCATGTCGACCATCGCGATGAGGTTGCCCAGCTGATGGTGATGGGCGCCCATCGCGGCCTCCCACGTCGACCCTTCGTCGAGTTCGCCGTCGGACAGGAAGTTGAAGATGCGGGATTCCGAGTTCTGGTGGCGCAAGCCGAGGGCCATGCCGACCGCCACGGTCAGTCCGTGGCCCAGCGAGCCCCCGGAGATCTCCATTCCCGGTGTGTACGAGGCCATCCCGGACATGGGAAGACGGGAGTCGTCGGCGGCGTAGGTGAGGAGTTCGTCGGTCTCGATGATCCCCGCCGCGGCGAGTGCGGCATAGAGGCCGATGGCGTAATGCCCGGTGGACAGCAGGAAGCGGTCGCGTTCGGCCCAGTGGGGGTCGGTCGGGCGGTGTCGGAGCTGGCTCGCATAGACGGTCGCGAGGATGTCGGCGGCGCCGAGCGCCTGGCCGACATATCCCTGCCCCTGGACCTCACCCATGTCGATGACATGGTGGCGCATCCGGTAGGCGAAGTCGGTGACCTCGGCGAGGCGGTCGGTGGGGTCGATCTCGATGTCGACGGCGGTGTGGGAGGTGACAGTCACAGCAGTTCCTTGGTGGGATGGGAGACAGAAGGGCGTTCGTCGACATGGTCGTGTTCAGCTGCATTGCGGTGCGCGTCGGCGACCAGGCGGCGCTGTTCGGGGCCCCACGTCTCGCGGGTCATCAGCGCGGCGACGAGCCCGATCGCGGCGTAGGAGGCGAACAACAGGGCGGGTCCGACCCACCCGAGCCAGATGAAGAGCAGGGTCGTGATGAAGGGCGTGAAGCCGGAGACCATGGCCGAGATCTGGTAGGCGAGGGAGGCTCCCGAGGCGCGGCGCGCGGCGTCGAACAGTTCGGGGAACCACGCGCCCTGCGCACCGGCAAGAGCGTTCTGGCAGACCGCATAGGACAGGACGATCGTCGCCGCGATGAACAAGATCAAGCCTGTGTTGACCAGCAGGAACATCGGGATCGCGAAGAGTACGGCGAACGCGCAGACGCCGATGTAGACGGGACGCCGACCGACCTTGTCGGTCAGTGTCGCCCACCCGACGGTGGCCCCCACACCGATCGCAGAGGCGATACACAGAGACGTCAGGGTCTCGCTCTTGGTGGCGAGTTCCTCGCTGTGCAGGTACGAGATCATGTAGGTGATCGACACCGCGTAACCGGCGGTTTCGGCGACGCGAAGTCCGATGCCGCGCAGGATGTCTCGCCAATCGTGCTTGATGGACTCGATGACCGGGGACTTCTCGACCCGGCCGGAGTCCTTGACCTCCTCGAACACCGGGGATTCGGGGACCTTGGCCCGGATGATCAGCCCGACCGCTACCAGCACGATGCTGGCCAGGAACGGCACCCGCCAGGCCCAGTCGCCACCGAGGTGGACGCTGCCGAGGAACACCAGATTGGCCAGCAGCAATCCGACGGGGAAGCCGGCCTGCACGATGCCGGTGTACTTGCCCTTCGACCGCCATGGCGCGTGTTCGTAACTCATCAGAATCGCGCCACCCCATTCGGCGCCGAAGGCGAGGCCCTGCACGATCCGCACGATGACCAGGAGGATCGGGGCGATCACGCCGACCTGGGCGTAGGTCGGGAGCAGGCCGATGACGAAGGTCGCCAGGCCCATCACGATCAGCGAGGCGACGAGGACGGGTTTACGCCCGACGCGGTCACCGAGGTGCCCGCCGATGATGCCGCCGATGGGGCGGGCGGCGAACCCGACGCCGAGCGTGGCAAATGCCGCGAGCGTGCCGGCCACCGAACTCTGTCCGGGGAAGAACGCAGTGCCGAAGTACAGCGCTGCAGCCGTACCGAAGCCGATGAAGTCGTAGGTCTCGATCACGGCGCCGACCGAGGAGCCGACGGCGACGCGTTTTGCGTCCGGCGTGCCCTCGATCGGGCCGCGCATCTGGAGTGCCGCTGTCGTCATCGCGCACCCCTCCTTCGAGTAGATGGGTCAAGTTTCTCAGTGAGCGTTGGGCCGCAACAACCACGAGTGTGACCCGACACACTTTCATTGTCAACAGTCGACGGTTGGCGGTTGACTGTTTGCAGGTTGACGCTTACTGTGGTCCGCATCACGACCAAGGAGGCAGGAAATGCGCCACCCACGACTCGGTTGTTCGACGATCACGTTTCGTCGACAAGAGCTGAGCCGAGCCCTCGGCACCATCGCCGAACTGGGGTTTCGTGAAGTCGATCTCGGTTCTCTACCGACGGTGTGCGAGCACGTCCCGCTCGCGCTCGATGAGCAGGTGCGATCTCGAGTCGCCCGGACAGTTCGGGACAGCGGACTCGGCGTGCGCTCGATCAACGCCGACATCGGCGACCTGAACCGCCCGGCTTCGACGAGCGAACTGGACGCCTCCCGCGCACACCTCCATGAACTGTTGACGCTCGCCGCCGCGGTGGGAGCGACTGCCCTGGTCCTGCCGAACGGGGCGTTGTCGCATGAGCCGGTCGAGACGCTCACCGCCGATCTCGACCGGGTGGCCGGCCGGCTCGCCGAGGCCGCCGAGACCGCAGAGGACTGCGGGGTCGAGTTGTGGACCGAGTCCCTGCACGTACATCGGTTGTGCTGCACGGCCGAACGCGCGCTGGCCCTTGCGGCCCGGCTCGACGGGAGCCGGGTCCGTCACGTCGTGGACTTCAGCCACGTCGTCGCCTCCGGAGCGGGGCTGACCGAGACGATCGACGCGTACGGTGACCGCACCGCCCACGTCCATCTCCGCGACGCGACCCGAGGACTCGTCTCCGATCTGCCCGACCCCTTGATGCCAGGCAACATCAATCTCAGCATCGGGCGGGGCGAGGTCGACTTCGAGCAGGGCTTGGTCGCGTTGCAACGCAATGCCTTCGACGGTCACTTCACCCTCGAACTGGAGACGCACGACGTGTCCGAGGGCGCGCGCGCATCTTCAGCCGCCGCGGCGGCCGACACCATCGAATCGCTTCTGAACCTGCACCCCGCCGGCACCTGAACATCGCTACAGCAAGGAGATTCACCATGACCATCAAGCGCACCGCCGTCATCACCGGCGCCGCATCCGAATCCGGACTGGGTCGCGCGACTGCCGCGCGCTACGCCGAGGACGGCTGGGCCATCGTCGTTCTCGATCTCGACGGCGAGAGCTCGGCCAAGGTCGCCGCCGAGATCGGCAACGCCTACGACGTTCCCGCGTTCGGCACCGCCATCGACGTCGCCGACGAGTCCTCGGTCGCACGAGCCCATGAGGCCATCGCGGCCGAGGTCGCTTCGGGAGCGCTGCCCCCGATCGGCGCGCTCGCCAACATCGCGGGCATCACCTCACCCGTCCCGTTCCTCGAGACCACGGTCGACCTGTGGAACAAGGTGATGGCCGTCAACGCCACCGGCACCTACCTCGTCACGAAGGCATTCCTGCCGGACATGATCGAGAACGGATGGGGGCGGATCGTCAACATGTCGTCGGTGTCGGCTGAGCGTGGCGGCGGCGTCTTCGGCAAGGTTCCCTACTCGTCGGCCAAGGCCGCGGTCCTCGGCTTCACCAAGAGCCTCGCGCGCGAGCTCGGCGACTGCGGAGTGACCGTCAACGCGGTCGCGCCGGGCGCAGCAGACACCGCGATCCGGGTCGGCAGCACCTCCGAGCAGGAGGCGGCGATCGCCGCGAGCATCCCGCTGGGCCGCGTTGCCACCACTCGCGAGGTCGCCTCGGTCATCACCTTCCTCAGCTCCGAGGATGCTGCTTACCTCACCGGCACCACGATCGACATCAACGGCGGAAGCCACATGCACTGACGCTCGGTAGCACAGGTCGTCGTGATCAGCCCTTGGCCAGGCCGGCGACCTGTGCTTCGACGGCCGCCTTGGAATCCGGATGTTCGGAGAGCCGGACGGTGAACGACTGTTCGAGCTCGTAGCCGCGCCGGATGTCGAGGTCCTCACATCCGTTCAGCGACTGCTTGGCCAGCACGATGGCGTGCCGGCTCTTCGCCGCGATCGAACGGGCGCGCGCGGTGGCGATCTCCATCAGTTCCTCGTGCGCGACGACCTCGATCGGGGCACCCCAGCGTGCCAGCGTCGTCGCATCGGCGGGCTCGGCCGTGAGGAACATCCGGCGCATCGCCTGCTGGGGCAGCATCCGTGCGGTGAAGCGACCACCGCCGAGGACGCCGACATTCATCTCGGGAAGTCCGAACGTGGCCCGCTCGGAGGCGACGACGAGATCCGACAGGGCGACAAAGCCGAAACCGCTTCCCAGGGCGGGGCCGTTGACCGCCGCGACGACGGGCAGATGGCAGTCACGGATGCTGAACAGCGCGCGCCGGGCACGTCGCATGGCGATGTCACCGCTGATCGTGGACATCGTGCGGAACTCGTTGATGTCGTTGCCCGCGCAGAAGATCCGGCCGCGCCCGGTCAGGACGATCGCGCGGACCTCCTGATCGTCGGACAGGGCGTCGAAGGTGGCGGCGATGTCGTCGTACATCTGGCCGTCCACGGCGTTCACCTTGCCGCGGGCCAGCTCGACACACGCGACGCCGGGCTCGCGCATCGTGACCGAGAGATGCTCTGATGCAGTGGTTGTCGCCATCTCGTGTGCCTACCTCTCCTGAGCCGCGCCGATTGATCGCTCGCTCGCGGCGGCGGTGCGCACGGGCGGCGGGCGCGAACAGATCGTGATCGGCCCCACGGTATCGAAGCTCCTTAAATATGTACAGAGTTTATGGCGAAGGAGTCACGGAGTTCGGGCAACCGGCTTGTTCGCGAACCGCCGGACGCCGAGGTCGGTAAGGTATCGACACCGACCGACCTGCGCACCCACGGGAGACCCATGACCGTCGCCGACGAGCCCGACACCCGTCAGCCTCGTGGACAGAAGATGTCCGCGAAGGTGGCCAACATGGTGGCCGACGAGATTCTCGGTGGCGGCATCGTCGAGGGCCAACGGCTGCCCACCGAGAAGGAGATGGTCACCGAGTACGGGGTGGCCCGGACGACGGTGCGCGAGGCGCTGCGGCTGCTCGAGAGTCGCGACCTGGTGACGATCAAGGCCGGGATCGGTGGTGGCCCCATCGCCAAGCGGCCCGAACTCGATTCCCTCGGCAACATCATGAAGCTCTTCCTGCAGATCAACGGCGCGAACATCAGCGATGTCATCGACGTTCGGCTGATGCTCGAACCGATGGTCGCGCGCGCGGCGGCGGAGAATGTCACCGACGATCAACTCGATGCGATGCAGGCCGCGCTGGACCGGATGCGCGAGCACCCCGAGGACCACGACAACTTCCAGGAGAACAACGCGGCCTTCCAGCGCGGTGTCTACGAGGCTGCGGGCAATCCCGCCCTGCGGGTCGTGATGGAGACACTGTGGCTGCTCGTCCGCGACGCCGAACCCGTCGAACACCCCATCGCGACCAGGCTCGCGGCCTTCGAACTCCAGCAGGACATCCTCGACGCCATGCGCGCTCGCGACGTCGAGGCGACGGCGGCCGCCATGGACGTGTTCAACCAGGAGTCCGCGCGGTACTACCGCCGCCGGCTCCGCGACATCATCTCCCGCCCGGTTCGGTGGCAGATCTGAGTTTCGGTCACACCACCCGCCGGAGGGTCCCCGGCACCACCTCGTCGTCGGCGGCCAGCGCGAGCACCTCGCCGAATCCGGCGACGAGGCAGTCCGCGAACAACTCGAGGTCGGTGACCGCGGCCCCGTCGGAATTGATTCCGAGACAAGCCGTCCCGTTGTGGGTGATCATCGTCGCCATCATCGCGCAGCCGGGGAGCGGGCCGAAGGGGAACATCCGCTCCACCTTGGCGCCGGCCACGTAGGTGTCCCACGGGATACCCGGTACGTTGCTGGCCTGTAGGTCGTTCTGGCTGGTCGTGCCGCTGAACTGCATGAGAACCGAACCGGGGAGCCACGCCATGACCGACCCGAGGGTGTTGAAGATGTCGACTGCCGGTTCGTGCCGGGCGACGCGTACCTGCTCACGGATGGTGAGCACACGCTCGAACGGGTCGGCGATCCCCACCGGCCCGGCGAGTCGTCCCACCGCGATGCGGTTTCCGCCCGCCGGGTCCTCCGGACGACGCACCGAGATCGGGATGGCCACCGGCATCGTCTCGATCGGGGTGCCCATCTTCTCGTGATACAGGCGGAAGCCACCGACGAGCCCGGCCAGATACACGTCGTTGATCGACGCGCGGGTCGCCGTGGCGGCCGCCTTGAGGTCGGTGAACGGGACCTCGAATGCGCTGAAACGCCACGACAGACTCCGGTGTGCGAGTAGCGGTGAACCCGGGGGGCTGACCAGACCGGCCACGCGGGGGACCGAACGCCCATATCGCAGCACAGAACTCAATGCCTGCCGGGGATGCTGCAGGGCGCGGACTCCGCGGAAGGTCGTGTCCAGGCGATGGGGGATCCGACGGATCTCCTCGCCCAGCTGCCGGCGGAGCAGGTCGACGGGGGTGATGTTCACCGGGTCGGGACTCGGCGGCTGGGGTTTGCCCGGATTGTGTTCGCGGGTGGGTGAATGCAGCTGTGCGAGTCCGATGATGGCCCCCATGCCGTCGGTGAGTGCATGGTGGGCTTTGAGGAAATACGCGGCCCTGCCGTCGGGAAGCCCTTCGATCAGCGTGCCCTCCCACGGCGGGCGTGCCGCGTCCAGCGCGGTCATCGCGAGCTGTTCACAGGTGACAAGCAGCTCGCGCATGCTTCCGTTGCCGCCCAATCGGATTCGGCGCAGATGGTAATGCAGGTCGAAATCCGGGTCGACGGCCCAGCTGGGCGTACCGGTACCGAACGGCGAATCGACGACGCGCTGCCGGAATCGTGGCGCCATCCGGCTTCCCCATTCGTGCGCGGCCACGAGCCGGCCCCAGTCGGGCGCGCAGTCGTACACCTCGAGCATGCAGATGGTCCCGCGCATGCGCCGGTCGGTGTCGCCGCGCCACATGATGGTGTCCACCGAGCTCATGTGTGGCTCGTTCGCCCAGTCCAGCGGGCGGTCGACGCCGTCGGTTAGGTCGGTCTCGTCGCTCACAGCTGCCTCTCCTCGGGGACCTCGGTCGGTGGCCGGGCGTCGTCGTCGGCGAAGAAGTCCAGGGGCCAATCCGCCAGGGCGCTGACATACATCTGCCGCACCTCTTCGGCGCGGTCGCCGATCTCGGCAGGCGACCAGTCGCTGGTGTGCACCGGCGGCAGAACCATCACCTCGACGGTGCCCGGCCGGATGAGTTGCGCACCGCGCCACATCAACTCACCGGTGTTGCGGAGGACCACCGGGACGATCGGCACACCCGCCTGCATGGCGATGTGGAAGGGACCCTTCTTGAACCGGCCCACGCGGGGAGTGGGGGACCGGGTGCCCTCGGGTGCCACCACCAGGGACATCCCCTCGTCTCGCAGCGCTCTCACCGCCGGTGCCAGTTGTTCGATCGCGCGGCCGGGGTCGGCGCGATCGATGAACACCAGCCCGGCCTGCTGCAGGATCGGCCCGACGACCGGCACCCGTTGCACTTCCTTCTTGGCCACGCCGGTCGCCTCGGACCGGACCAGGTTGATCATCACCGGCAGGTCGAGTTTCGACTGGTGGTTGAAGAGGAACACACAGGGACGCGCCGACGTGAGGTACTCACCCCCTTCGAGGACCTGTACGTGGATCCCGGCCAGGGACAGTCCGACGTCGGTGCCGGTCGGCAGCGCCTCGACCAGGGCGGAGGGGTCGCGCCGGACGAGCCCGGTCGTGACGCCCACCGCGGCGGATGCGAGGAACGAGCTGTAGAAGGCACCGGTCCTGGCCAGCATCCCGAGCCGGTTGTACGTGGGGTTCTTCAGGTCGATGATCGGCCACCCGCGGGTCTCGGCCTCCGCCCGCAGGATTCGACGTGGTGAGACGGCCGCCGGGTTGCCCACCGATTCGAGGTAGGGGATGTCCTCGTTGCCGTCGCTGTAGGCGAACGAGGCGCTGAGGTTGATGCCGTGCTCGCGAGCGAGAGTCCGCACCGCGGCGGCCTTTCCGGGCCCCCAGAGCGGGCGTCCCCGGATGTTGCCGGTGACCACCCCGTCGACGACCTCGACGTCGGTGGCCAGCGCGAAGTCGGCCTCGATCTCCCGTGCGATGGGCTCGATCTGGAATCGGGTGGCCGATGATGCGATGACGATCGTGTGGCCCATCTCCCGGTGCGCGCGCAGGATCTGCCACATCTGCGGCCGCAACTTGGCCGCCGTCTCGTACTTGAAGAGGTGTTCGCCGAACTCGATCATCTCGGCGTACGTCTTGCCGGCGAAGGTGGGCCGCGTGGCATCGAGCACCTCCGCGTAGTCCTGCTCGGACACGACGCCGCGCAGACCGATGACGAGGAAGTCGGCGAGCTCGCCCAGCCCGAATTCCATGCTCCGCAACCGTGCCCGCATGATGGCGGCCGCGGAGAATCCCTCGATCAAGGTGCCGTCGTAGTCGAAGAGGGCGGCGACCTTCTTGCCGGTGGGCGCGGACCGGATGGCCCGCATGCGGTCGGTGAAGGCACTCACGGCGTGGCCTCCGCCCACACAGCGGGTTGGATGTCCTCGATCGAGGCGATCCGGGCCAGTCGCTCGCGCATCGCCTCGACCTCGTCGAGCCAGTCGTGCCGGGCGGCCGCGAGATCGGTGATGTTCTCGCCGTGGATCAGATTGCGGTTGTCGGCGAGCTGGTAGCACCCGTCGTAGATGTCCTTGGAGACCGAATCCTTGCTGCGCACAGCGCCTTGCAGCGACAGTTGACGGCCCAGGCCCAGGCAGTCGGTGATCAGCTCGTCCTTGTCGCGCGACGCCGTGCCGAGCTCCACGAGCTTGGTTGCGAACACCAGTTGGGCGTCGAAGAACGGCTGCAGTGTGCGTCGGGCCAGCAGGCCGCCGGTATGCCCGTGCAAGACCTCGTAGGTCCACTCCTGGGTCGGGGTGACGGCACGCCAACCCGGGGCGAGCAGGTCCAGTTCGAGGCCTAGGCGGTGCAGGAACTCGACTTTCGGCGGAAAGAAGAACTCGAACTTGAGCAGGTCCCGAATCCGCAGGGCCTCGCGTTGCGACGCGGCGAGCAGGCCCTCGTCGGCGACCGGACCGTCGGCCGCCTCGTCGTACCCGGTCGGGGCCTCGCCGGGCGGGACATCATCGGCCCGGACCTCCCCGTCGGCCACGGCGAGCATGGCGACCTCGACGATCGCCCGGTCGACGAAATGGTGCAGCGCGCCGTTGCGGTAGTAGGCGGCGACCGCGTGGTTGTCGGGCACGATGGACCACACCGGTTCGGACCCGCCCTCGTAACAACTCACGACGCCGTTCCCGGCGAGGACCCGAAGCGTCTGGGTCAGCCCGACCCCGCGACACAGTGCCGGATCCGGCCCGGGCAACTCGCGCCGGCGGATGTAGTCGAGCAGAGGCGCCAGGATGTTCTCGATCTCCGCGAGGGTGTAGGCCCGGTCCTGGGCGCCGAGGAGCGCGAAGCCGGCCAGCGAGGTGGCCGAGATCGGGGTGGCCGAGTTGATCTCGTCCATCACCCGGAACGCGACCTTCTCCAGTCGGGAGCGCCCTTCGCCGGCGTCGTCGAGAGCGGTCCGCAGCGAGATGGGCGTGCCGAATCGCACCCGCGCCTCGCCAAGATAGGCGCGCTGCGCCTTCGCGTAGCGCAGCAGCCACCCGACTCCCTCGGGTTTCTTTGTGCCACCGGCATCCTCGGCCGCCATCGCACCGATCTCCTGGAGCTGGTCGTACACGATCGACGTCGGCACGATCGTCACGTCGGCCTCGTCGAGTTGGCCCACGGCATCGACGACATAGGTGAGCAGGCCGAGTTTCGGCTTCCGCAGCTTGCCGGTCCGGCTGCGGCCTCCTTCGATGTACCACTCCAGATTGAAGCGCTTCTCGACGATGTAGGCGAGGTAGGAGCGCATGGCGAACTTGTAGACCGGGTCCGCGCCGAACTTCCGCCGGATGAAGATCATGCCGGCGCGGCGCGCGACCGGCCCCACCGGCCAGAACGACAGATTGTTTCCACCCAGGACGAGATTCGGTGGGAAATCGTTGGTGCGCAACACCTTGGCGAGGACGAGCGGATCGACGTAGGACCGGTGCGACGGCAGGAAGATCAGGCCGGTCGACTTGTTGAGGGTGCGCAGGGTGTTGAGGTTCTCCACGTCGACGGTGACGTTCCAGGCCCGCTCGTGCAACCGGTTGAAGGTCGCCGAGAACACGTCGTCCATGAGGCGGCTCTGCGTGGCGACGAAGGTGGAGAGTTTGTCGGTGGCCTCGGCGACCACCGCGTCGGTGGGCCGGCCCAGTTCGGCGGCGAGTTTCGCCGCGGACGTCTGGAATCGCGACGAGCTGCTGATCTGCTCGGCGACGAGCCGGGGGACCTTGTAGCGGTCACCGACGATCTGACGTTCGGCCCGCTCGGCCGAGACCGACGCCTGGAACAGGACGAACTGGGCGAACGGTTCACCCTGAGCCTGATGATGGGCGTATCGGGTAAGGAGTTCCTCGATCGTCGCGGGCGCGCCGGCGACGACGCGGAGACTGTCCGGCCGTCTCCTGCGGATGAGTGGTTGAACCGCGCCGAGCGGGCGTCGAGGATTCGACAGCACCAGCACGTCGCCGAGCGTGACCCGCCGCTCGCCCTGCCGGACCGCGGGCAGCCAGACCGCTCGGACCGGTACGAGCAGGGTCTCCGGCGCCATCGTGTCGAAATCGATGTCCGCCGACCGGGAGATCGTCGCATCCGGGTAGTTCGCCGCGGTCCACTCGCGTACCGCCCGCATCTCGCTTGATGTTCGGGCCTTGGTCAGCACCACCACGGGATCGGTCACCTGCATCACCCTCACGTCTCCTCGGGCCGTACCACGCCTCATTGTGACGTGGACTACATCGGGGAGGGCGGGTTTTCGTCAGGACGGTCGACGTGCCGCGAGGACTTTGGCGCGCACCTCGCCCGGCCAGATGTTGTGTGCCGGGGCGACCCTGTCTGCGGTCCTCAGCATCGACGCGGTGGTCGCGAGAACGCGCCGGTCGGACCGCGACGGCGTCAGTCCCAGGTGCCCGGCGGCCACGGGATGCTGGATGGCGCGCACAGCGGGCGTCGGAAGTGCGCGGAAATACCAATAGTCGGGCCGAAGCAGCTGCTCCCGGTACCACCCCAGACCCGGGTCGGGATCGAGTTCGGTGGCCAGCGCCTCGGTGAAGTAGTCCCGGAAGTCGCTCAGCGTCGTCGGCAGCGTGCGAGTGGAGATTCCGTATCGGCCGTACCACTCGCAGGTCTCGGCGTACAGCTGCTCGCGGTCGTCGGGGTCGAGTCCGTCGAAGAACACGTCGACACAGGTGAACAGCGCATCGACGTATGTCGCGTGCTCGAAGAGGAAGACCTCCGGGTTGAGTGCGTGGTAACGCCGGCCGTCGGGGCGTCGACCGTGAAAGTGGTCGTGGCTGTACCGGATTCGTCGCAAGGCGTCGAAGTCGTCTTCGTATGCCGACCGGATGATGCAGGGAGTCGTTCGCCGTTTGTGGACGTACACCCGATTCTGGACCATCGAGAACTCGTGGGTGGCGGCGGCTATCGACGGGTGCAACATCTGCAGGGACACGGCCCGGCAGATCGCCATGACGAACCGGCGGTCTCCCACGTAGCGCCAGAGCAATGAGTTCTCGTCGAGCGGCACACTCGTCTCCCGTCCGTACCAGACCGATATCTGAATACGAACGTTATCAGATTGCGTCTACGCCCCGGAGACGACGAAACGCCCCGTCCGACCTGATGGCCGAGTGGGGCGTTTCGCGAAAGTCAGGAGCTCAGAGCGCGCTGACGTTGGTAGCCTGGGGGCCCTTGGCACCCTGCTCCACGTCGAATTCGACACGCTGGTTCTCCTCGAGGTTGCGGAAGCCGCTACCGGTGATCGAGGAGTAGTGGACGAAGACGTCTGCGCCCTGGTCGTCGGGAGCGATGAAGCCGAAGCCCTTTTCGCCGTTGAACCACTTGACGGTTCCCTGTGCCATACTGCTGTACTTCTTTCTTCAGTGAGCAACCACCAAGACCGATGGCTGCGCGTCAACTCTGTCACAGATGTCGACGGTTGGGAAACGCAGGGGCCGAATTGGTGTGGCCGCTCGGTCCGGGGGCACTCCGCTCTGGTAACGAAAGCCCCGCTCCCGACGCATGCCTGAGTAGGCTGGACAGGGCAGCAGCCGATCGACACGCGATCGAGGCAGATCATGGTCGAGAACGATCCGTTGACCACACAGCGCGATGCCGTTCGCGACGTCGCAGGTGAATTGGTGGGTGCGGGTTTCGCCGACCCGGTCGAGATCGGGCGTGGCGGTTACGGAGCGGTGTACCGCTGTCGGCAACCGGCTCTCGACCGCGACGTCGCGGTGAAGGTGCTGACGGATCACCTCGACAAGGAGAACCTCGAGCGATTCGTTCGCGAGCAGCGCGCCATGGGCCGTCTCTCCGGTCACCCGAACATCGTCAACATCCTCGAGGTGGGTTCGACGCCCGAGGGCTTTCCGTTCATCGTGATGCAATATCACCCCCACGCGTCGCTCGACGTGCGCATTCGCAAGGACGGCCCTCTCGAGTGGCGCGAGATTTTGCGCCTGGGGATCAAGGTGGCCGGCGCCCTCGAGACCGCGCACCGTGCGGGCACACTGCATCGCGACATCAAACCGGGGAACATCCTCATCACCGAGTACAGCGAACCCCAGCTGACAGACTTCGGGATCGCGCGCATCAGCGGGGGCTTCGAGACCGATGCCGACCTGGTCACCGGGTCGCCGGCCTTCACCGCACCCGAGCTGCTCGCGGGCGCCGCTCCCTCGGTGACCTCTGACGTCTACGGGCTCGGCGCGACCCTGTTCTGCGCACTGACCGGGCATGCCGCCTTCGAGCGACGCAGCGGAGAGCAGGTCGTCGCGCACTTCCTCCGAGTGGCGAGCGAGGGGGTCCCGGACCTCGCGGCCGCCGGGTTTCCCGCAGAGGTGTCCGGTTGTATCGAACACGCGATGGCGCGCGAACCCGAAGACCGCCCCGACTCCGCACTGGCGCTCGGTGAGGAACTGCGGAACGCGCAGGGACTGCTCGGGGTCCCGCTCGACGAGATGGCGCTGCCCGCCGGGGCCATGGGGCCCGCGACGCCGACCACTCCGCAGCGGCGACGCACGACGATGAATCTGCCCATGCCGTCGACGAAGTTCCGGGCTCCCGTTCGGCCGCGGGCACAGGTCGCCAGGTCTCGGCTGCTGGAAACCCTGCGAGACGGCAAGTTGCGACGACTCACGCTCATCCACGCACCCACCGGCTACGGGAAGACCACGGTCGCTGCGCAGTGGGCCGAGAAGCTCGCGGAGGACGGCGTACCGGTGGCCTGGCTGACGGTCGACGACAGCGACGACGGCCTGGCGAGGTTCCTCGCCGACCTCATCGAGGCGCTCGGCCGGGCGGACCCGGACACGGTCGGGGATCTCGCGGCGGTGGTCGAAGAACACGGCGACCGCGCCGACGAGTACGTGCTGACGTCTCTGATCAACGATGTCCACGCGCGAGGACGGCGGATCGCGCTCGTCATCGACGACTGGCATCGGGTCACGGACGCGGCGGTCATCGGAGCAATGGACTATCTGCTCGAGCACGGATGTCACCACCTGCAGGTGATCGTGACCAGCCGGACCCGGGCCGGCCTTCCGGTGAGTCGCCTGCAAGTGCACGACGAGATCATCGAGATCGACATGTCGGCACTATGTTTCGATGCCGACGAGGCCGAGCGATTCCTCCGTGACGTCGCCGGGCTGGACCTTCGCGCCGACCAGGTCGCCGAACTGTGGTCGTCCACCGACGGGTGGGTGGCCGCACTCCAGCTGGCGTGTGTCTCCCTGCGCAGATCCGGCGAGCCGTCCGAGCTGATCGGTGACATCTCCGGACGGCATCATGCGATCGGTGACTTCCTGGCCGAGAACGTTCTCGGGGTCCTGGAGCCGGAGATTCTGCAATTCCTCTTGAAAGTGTCGTTGCCGGAACGGATCTGCGCCGACCTCGCGACAACCCTGAGTGGCGAGCCCCGGGGGCAGGCCCTGCTCGAGGAGGTGGAGGTCCGAGACCTCTTCCTCACCCGGGTGGACCAAGCCGGTGAGTGGTTCCGGTTCCACTCGCTCTTCGTCGAATTCCTCCGTCGGAGGCTCGAACGCGATGAGCCGCAACTGATCACACCGCTTCATCGCAAGGCCTCGGAGTGGTTCGCCCGGCACGGCATGCTCACCGAGGCCGTTGACCACGCGCTCGCCGCCGGTGATGCCGATCGCGCCGTCGAACTGGTCGAGACCGACGGCCGGTCGCTCATCGAGCATTCACGGATGACCACCCTGCTCACACTGATCGAGAAGCTGCCGCCGGTGACGGTCGCGGCCAATCCGATCCTGCAACTGCAGCTCGCCTGGGCGAACCTCCTCCTGCACCGGGCCGCGCTGGCGGAGTCGTCTCTCGAACGGGTCCGGATAGCCCTCGAACGATTGCCGCGATCGGACGCGGCCGCGGGGATTCGCCGCGAAGCGGATATCGCCGACGCGTGCGTACGCGCCATCTCCGACCGTCTGGACGGGCTCGACGAACTCGTGGCGAGCCTCGCCGAGGACCTGGAGGGATTGTCCCCGTTCCTCGTGTCGGCCATCCACAATGTCGGAACCCTCGGCGCCACCATGCGATTCGACTTCGACGAAGCCCATCGCTGGCAACAACGCGCGATCCCGGCGCATCAACGCAACACCGGTCCGTACGCGGTGATGTACGGCTACGGGCTCGACGGGCTCGCCTTCTTCGAGCAGCTCGACCTCGACCGCGCCGAAGCGTGTTTTCGTACCGGACTCCGGCTGTCACGCGAACGCGGTTCTCCGACACAGTCGCAGGGCGCCCGGCTCGCCTGCGCTCTACTCGCCGAGATCCTCTACGAACGTGGCCAACTGGAGGAAACCGAGCGTCTGCTGGACGAGAGCTTTCTGATCGGGGCGGCCGAGGGAGTCGTCGACATGATCGAGGCGCGCCACCTCGTCGGAGCGCGAGTGGCATTGTGCCGCGGCGATCAGGACACCGCGGCGCGGTATCTGGATGAAGCCGTGCACGTGGCCCAGCGTCTGGGCACCCCACGACTCCGTGCCCTCGCCGAGAACGAGCAGGTGACGCGGCGCCTCCCGACCCGGTTGCCCATCGTGCCCCGCGTCGATCCCGGCGCGGATGTGCCGCGTCAGGGCATCGCCGCGATCGTCGCGCAACTCGACGCCGAGACCGCGATCCGATTGTCGCTGGACTCCGACGTCGACCCGCACGCGTCGGACGCCGCGTGCGGGCGGGCGCAACGGTGGGTGGACGCTCTGACCGGGACCGGACGGCGGCGAGCTCTGCTGCGTGCGCAACGACTGCTCGCCGTGTGCCTCGGGGCTGCGGGACGGTTCGACGAGGCGTATGACCTCACCGTGACGGTGCTGGAGCAGTGCGCCGAGGCCGGGCTGGTGCGATATCCGTTGGACGGCGGCGACGAGTTCCGGCGGCTCGTCGAACACGTCGCCTCCGGTGTCCGCGCAGGTGAGCGCGCAGAGGCGGCGTCGTTGTCCCCTGACTTCCTCGACCGCGTGATCGGCGACGAGACGTAGGGCCGACGACCCATGGGGAATACCGGGACCGCCGGATCGACTTGAACCTGAACGTGGCCGCGGCCGGGCGCCCCGATGTCGGGCGTCCCGAACAGGTCGTAGCGGAGACCTGCGCGACCGACGTCTCCAGACCCCTACGAGAGGACAAGTGCTCATGACAGTCCCCACCATCACCCTCAACAACGGAGTCACCATCCCGCAGTTGGGTTTCGGAGTCTTTCAGATTCCGCCGGAAGACACGCGCGAGGCAACTCTGACGGCGTTCGAGGTCGGTTACCGGCACATCGACACCGCCGAGATGTACGGGAACGAGAAGGGCGTCGGTGAGGCGGTCCGCGATTCCGGCATTCCTCGCGACGACATCTTCATCACCAGCAAACTGAACAACGGCTTCCACGATCACGACGCCGCGCTGAAGGCGCTGGACGGCACGTTGGCCGACCTCGGCGTCGAACAGATCGACCTGTTCCTGATCCACTGGCCGCTGCCCGAGGTGGGCGACTACGTCCAGACCTGGAAGGCCCTCGAGAAGGCCTATGCCGACGGCAAGGCGCGCGCAATCGGCGTGTCGAACTTCCAGCAGGCTCATCTGCAGCGTCTCTTCCACGAGGCCGACATCGTGCCCGCGGTGAACCAGATCGAGGTGCATCCGTACCTCTCGCAGAACCCGTTGCGTGCGTTCAACTCCGAGCACAAGATCGCCACCGAGGCGTGGTCGCCGATCGCGCAGGGCAAGGTGACCGACGACGCGGTCATCACCGAGATCGCCAAGACCAAGGGCCGGTCGCCGGCGCAGGTCACCCTGCGGTGGCACATCCAGCGCGGTGACATCGTCTTCCCGAAGTCGGTCACCCGCAAGCGCGTCGAGGAGAACTTCGCCCTGTTCGACTTCGAACTCTCCGACGCCGAGGTCGCCCAGATCGACCGCCTGAACAACGACGAACGCATCGGCCCCGACCCCGACACGTTCAACTACGTTCCGGAGTGACCTGACGCTCCGTCGACCGTGCACCGTTTTTCGTCGGGTGGCATGTCCTGCTCCCTGAGGAGGCTCCCTGAGGAGCGAGCTTGCGAGCGTCACGAAGGGTCCGTCGGCTCGGTCACCGGACCCTTCGTGACGCGCCCTCCGCAAGCTCCGGGCGCTCCTCAGGGAGCAGAGCGGGGCGGGTGGGGGCGTTGCTTTCGCGCTACGGCCTGGTCAGCGAGGCGCGTAACTGGCTGAAGCGGAACAGTGCGGGTTCACCGACGACGTCGGTGTAGCGATCGACGACGGCATCGACGAAGTCATCGACCGCGCCGTCCGGCAACCGGCTCGTCCAGTCCGACGCCCCGACCGCGAACCAGGCGCGGAAGTCGTCGACCGAGTCGAACTGCCAGTTCAGGTCTTTCACCGTCAGGTCGTCGACGGTGAAGCCGGCGTCGGTGGCCAGTTCCCCGAACCGAGGTGGCTCCACATGGACGTACGGCGCGTCGAAGCCGTCGAAGTGGCGCTGCCACTCCGGTTGCGCCGCGACTTGCATGGCGACGTCCTCGATGCTGGGTCGGTCGGTTGCGCACACCATCTGCAGTACCGCCCGGCCCCCGTCGACGAGGCTCCGGGCGATTCCGCGCAGGGCGGCGCCCTGATCGTGGACCCAGTGAAGGGCGTTGAACGACACCGCGATGTCGAAGTCGTCGTCGAACGGCAGGGCGAGGACGTCGTCGACGTGGAACTGCACGCGCAGGTTGTCGGCCGGCACACGGTCCAGCGCGCGTTCGATCATCCGCCGCGAAGCGTCGACGCCCACAACAGTTCCCGACGGAAGCCGATCGGCCAGCAGCATCGTGATGAAGCCGTCGCCGCATCCGACATCCAGGAGTCGCTCGGTGCCGGCGAGTTCCAGATCCCCGATCGAGTCCTCGGCGACCATGCGCTGCAACGCGCTCACGTCCGCGTAACGCTCGCCGTCCCAATCGACCATCGCGCACTCCTCGGTTGTCCGACCTGCGGGTCATTGTCCCCGGTGCGACCGCTCGGCGCGCGACTTCGGCGTATCAGCCGGACGACCCCTGCGCGTGCGCGACCATCCGCGCGGCCTCGCGGTACCGGGCGTACACCTCGGGAGTGGGTGGTCCGGTGAGCGTGTGGGTCGGAGACTCCCACACGGGGAGTTCGCCGGTCAGCGCCCAGGTTGCTTGACGCGCCGCACCGAGCGCCACGTGTTCGCCGTCGGCGGGTACGACGACCTCGCCGCCGAACAAGCCCGGCGCGATCTCGCGGACCGCTGCCGATTTCGCGCCACCCCCGGTGAGCAACACCCGATCGACCCCGACGCCCTGCCCCTCGATCTGCTCGCGGCAGAAGACCAGCGACGAGATGAGACCTTCGACGGCTGCTCGCGCGATCGAGGCCGGCGTGAAATTGGCGGAGGTCAGGCCCGCCAGTGTGCCGGTCGCCTGGGGAAGGTTCGGTGACCGTTCGCCGGCGAGGTACGGCACCATCGTGACGCCACCCGCGCCCGGCTCGGCCGACATCGCCAACCGCGCGAACGCGGCCAGGTCCACGCCGAGCATCGTCGCGGTCGCCGACAGCACCGGTGCGCCGTTGAGCGTGCAGACCAGCGGCAGGTGACGCCCCGTCGCGTCGGCGAACCCGGCCACCAGACCTGACGGGTCATCCGGCGCCACGTCGCCGACGGCACTGACCACGCCCGACGTCCCCAGGGACACGACCGCATCTCCGGGCCCGGCATGCAATCCCAGTGCGGCTGAGGCGTTGTCACCGGCCCCCGCGCCCACGACGGCCCCCGACGGGGTGGTCCCGGCCCGCTCTGCGGGGCCGAGTACGCGGGGGAGCAGCGGCCGTCGACCCCGAAACGCTCTCTCCAGCAGATCGACTCGGTACTCACCAGCCGCTGCGCTGAAGTAGCCGGTTCCCGAGGCGTCGCTTCGGTCGGTGATCAGTTCACCGATGTCGGTGCTCCCGCGCAGGCGCCAGGTGAGCCAGTCATGGGGTAGGCAGACCGCCGCGGTGGCGTCGGCGTGCTCGGGCTCGTGGTCTGCCAGCCAGCGGAGCTTGGTCGCGGTGATCGATGCCACCGGTACCACACCGACCGAGCGTGCCCAGGATTGCGGGCCGCCCAGTTCGGCGACGAGGGCGGTCGCGCTCGGTGCGGAGCGGGTGTCGTTCCACAGCAACGCGTCTCGGACGACGCGCCCCGCCTCGTCCAGGCACACCATGCCGTGCTGCTGGCCCGCGACCGAGACCGCCGCGACGTCCTCGAGCCCGCCGGCCTCGCTCGCCGCCGAACACAGTGCGTCCCACCAGTGATCCGGGTGCACCTCGGTCCCGGGAGGATGTGGTGCCTGCCCGGCGCGCACCACCCGTCCGGTGACGGCATCGCACACGACGACCTTGCACGACTGCGTCGACGAATCGATCCCGGCGACCAGCGTCGTCATGCGAGCAGACCGGCGAGCGTGGCACGAGCGCCCCTGCTGCGCAACGACTCCAGCGCGGACAGGTACGGCTCCGTGAACAACGGCTTTTCCGCGAGAGTCCCGAACAGGTCGGGATCGGCGACGAATGCGAGGGGATTGGTCCGTGAGCGCTGCGCTCGCGGAACGAGATCGGCCGCAAGAGGATCGACGACGTCGATCGGGTCGCCTGCCTCGTCGACGCCCTCGGCGTACCGGGTCCAGCTCGCCACGACCGCGGCGGCCAGGTCGCTTCGCTGATCCTGCTCGAGGCGCTCGCGGATGACCGGCACCAGCCACTTCGGGATGCGGTCGGACGAGTCCTGGCAGAGGCGGGCGATGGTGTCGGCAATCGCGGGGTTGGCGAATCGTTCGAGCAGGGTGTCGATGTAGGTGTCGACGTCCACGCCGGGGAGGGGGCGGAGCGTGGTCGCTCCCTCTTCGGTCATGTAGCGACGCAGCAGAGTACGGATGTCGGGGTCGGAAGCGGCGTCGTGGACGTAGCGGTACCCGAGCAGATAACCGAAGTAGCACAGCGCCTGGTGGCCAGCGTTGAGCAGTCGCAGTTTCATCAGCTCGTAGGGGGTCACGTCGTCGACGACCTGGACCCCCACCTTCTCCAGCGCCGGACGTCCCATCGCGAAGTCGTCCTCGAGGACCCATTGGGTGAACGGTTCGGCGACGACCGGCCAGTTGTCGACGATGCCGGTGCGATCCTCGACCTCGTCGGCCAGGTCGGGCGGCGTCGCCGGGGTGATCCGATCGACCATCGAGTTCGGGAAGCGCGTGTTGTCCTCTATCCACCCCGCGAGTTCCGGGTCGCGCAACCGGGCGTAGGCGAGAAAGGTCGAACGGGCCATGTGGCCGTTGCCCTCGATGTTGTCGCAGGACATCACCGTGAACGACGGTGTCCCGCGTTCGCGGCGTCGAGCCAGCGCTTCGGTCACCAGTCCGAACACGGTGCGTGGCGGCGCACTCGCCTCGAGGTCGGCGACGATGTCCGGGTTCGTGGCGTCGAACTCGCCGGTCGACGGTGAGAAGTTGTAACCGCCCTCGGTGACGGTCAATGAGACGATCCGCGTCGCCGGGTCACTCAACCGGTCGATCACCTTCTCGGGATCGTCCGGTGCGTACAGATAGTCGACGATCGAGCCGACGACCGAGGTCTCCACGGCGCCGTCGGGATGCTTGAGGGTGAGGGTGAACAGTCCGTCCTGTGGGACGAGGGCGTCCCGCATGGCGGCGTCGGCGGTGCGGACACCGACCCCGCAGATGCCCCAGTCGTTCGCCGACGGGTCGGCGGCGAGAAGGCGGTCGAGGTACATCGCCTGGTGCGCGCGATGAAAGGCGCCGACACCGAAGTGGACGATCCCCGGGGTCACCGCCGCGCGATCGAACGCGGGCGTGTCGACGCCATCGAGCCGCGGCAACGTCTCGTCGGTCAGCGATGTGCTCATCGGCGGGTTCCCTCCGGCCGGGTCGTGACGGTCTCGGCATCGTCGTCCGAGTTCGGTTCGTAGCGCGAGATGGCCGGGTAGACCACCGCTTTGATGTTCCCGGGAACGCGATCGGCGTTGAGCGCGTCCGTCAGTTCGTCGAGGCCGAACCGCGCGGTCACCATGGCATCGAGATCCACTGCTCCCGTCCGGGCCAGGGCCAGTGCGGTCGGCCACGTGTTGGCGTAGCGGAACACCCCGGTCACGACCAGTTCGCGATTCTGGATGAGCGAGATCGGGAGTTCCATGGTGTCGGCGCCCATGCCGACCAGGATCACACGTCCGCCGGGGCGAACCCGCGACAGGCCTTCTCGGACCGCGCCGGCGACTCCGCTCGCGTCGACGAACGCATCCACCCGTTCGATCTCCGTGCCGGGTGTGATCAGCGTCGTCGCGCCGAAATCCCGCGCGCGCAGACGGCGTTGCTCGTCCGGCTCGCTCACGACGATGCGCGCGAGACCGGACGCCCGCGCGACCTGGGCGACCATCAGGCCGATCGGTCCGGCGCCGGCGATCAGCACGGAGCCACCGGCTGCGACCTCGGCCTTGCGCATGGCGGCGATGCCCACGGAGAGGGGCTCGAACAGGGCGGCCGCCTCGTCCGAGACCCCAGGAGGTACCGCATGAGCGAAATCGGCTCCGATGGTGACGAATTCGGCGAAAGCGCCGTCGACCGGGGGTGTCGCATAGAACCGCATCCGCGGGCACAGGTGGTAGTCACCGCGCTTGCTCTCCGGCGTGGTCGGGTCGGGACGTTGCGGCTCGATCGAGACCCGCTCGCCGATCCGGGCCCGGTCGACGCCGTTCCCGACGGCGACGATCACTCCGGCGGCTTCGTGGCCGAGAACGAGCGGATCGCGGACCACGTACTCACCGATCCGTCCGTGGCGGAGGTAGTGGGTGTCCGAGCCGCATACGCCCACTGCGCGAACGGCCACCGTGACGTCGCCGGCTCCGGGTTCGGGTGACCGGCGACGTTCGGTGGTCACCGTCAGGTCGGGGTGCAGTACGCCGGCGCGCATGTCGTCCGGTATGCGGGATAAGCGGCGATCGACTGTTGCGTGGGTCACACCCAGATGCTAGCTTATTGAGCATATTGACCGCCAGTGAGCAGATGCTCACCACCACGGCTCGGTGGTGACGGCGAATGGACGTGAAGGGGCACCCTCGGATGGCACCTCGAAAGTCGGCGATCGGCGCGGAGGGGGAGACCCATGCCGTGCCGCGTGTGGCCACGCCGCGCGGCGGTGGCGACTCCGGCCAGGATCTGCGACTCCTTGTCCGCGCCGCGACCATGTACCACCTCGAGGGACTCACCCAGGCCGAGATCGCGGGCCGACTCGGGGTGTCGCGCCCGACGGCCGGCCGGCTCGTCGCGCGAGCCAGGGCACAGGGTCTCGTGCAGGTGTCGGTATCGGCCCCGGCGCACCTGTCGGCATCCATCCACACCGATCTGGAACGCGCGGTCGAGGAGACCCTGGGGCTCGACGAGGTCCTCGTCATCGACGAGGTCGCCGACGGCACCACCACCGGCAACGCCGCCCTCGGTCGAGCGGGGGCGTCGGTGCTGACCCGACGGATTCAGCCGACGGACACCTTCGGATTCACCTGGGGGCCCGAACAAGTGGCCGTCGCCGACGCCATGGCTGCGTCCGCCTCGTGTCAGCGGGTCGTGCAGATGGACGGCTCGATGACCTCCGTCGAGTACCACACCGGCGTCGACCACGCGCTCTCGCGATTCTCCGAACGGCTCCATGCCCGACCGCTGCGGCTGGTCGCACCGCTCTACGTCGACCCGGAGACGGTCACCGCCGTGAACCGTGATTCGATCCTGTCGCAGGCACTCTCGGCGGCGCGCGGTGCGCAGGTGATGTTGTTCGGTGTCGGCTCGGTGTCGACCTCGACAACTCTGTTCGAGGGCTCGTTCATCGACGCGGTCGTCCTCGACGAACTGCTCGACCTCGGCGCGGTCGGGGAGATCGGCGGACGCTTCTACGACGCGAACGGCGGCGCCGTCCCCTCCAGCCTCGTCGACCGGACCGTCTCGGTATCACTCGACGCGGTCCGTGCCTGCCCGACCTCGATCCTCGTGTCCGGTGGGACACACCGTCGCGAATCCATCCTCGGCGCGCTGCGTGGTGGCTACGCCACCATTCTCGTCACCGATGTGGAGACCGCCGAATGGCTTGTGATGCAAGAGAAAGGCGAACAATGACGTTCTCCCGACAGCGAGTGCGATGGGCGCTGGGTGCGATGATCGCGACCGTGGCGCTGGTGCTCACCGGCTGCTCCGGCGCGGGTTCACTCACCGGCGGCGGAGGTCGCGAGATCACCGTCGCGATGGTCTCCAACTCGCAGATGCAGGACGCGGTGAAGCTGTCCACGCAGTTCGAGGAGCAGAATCCCGGCGTCTCGGTGCGGTTCGTGACCCTCTCCGAGAACGAGGCGCGCGCCAAGATCACCGCATCGGTGGCCACCGGCGGCGGTGAATTCGACGTCGTGATGATCAGCAACTACGAGACCCCGATGTGGGGCGAGTACGGCTGGCTCGTGAACCTGACCCCGTATATGGACGCCGATCCCGACTACGACGCCGACGACTTCATCCCGACGCTGAAGACGGCTCTGTCCCACGACGGTTCGATGTACTCGGCGCCGTTCTACGGCGAGTCGTCATTCCTGATGTACAACAAGAAGTTGTTCGCCGAGGCCGGGGTGTCATTGCCGCCTCAGCCGACGTGGCCCCAGGTCGCCGAAGCGGCGGCGAAACTCGACAACGAGCGCACGGCGGGGATCTGCCTGCGCGGCAAACCCGGCTGGGGCGAGGTGCTCGCCCCGCTGAACACCGTGATCAACGCGTTCGGCGGACGCTGGTACGACGAGGACTGGAATGCGCAGCTGGACAGTCCCGAGGTGGCCGCAGCGGTGAAGTTCTACGTCGACACGGTCCGGAACCACGGTGAGGCCGGCGCGGCGTCGTCCGGGTTCCAGGAATGCGGAAACCTGTTGTCGCAGGGCCAGGTTGCGATGTGGTACGACGCGACGTCCGCGGTGTCGGTGCTGGAGAGCCCGGACACCTCGTCGATCGCGGGTGACGTCGGCTACCTGCCCGCCCCGAGCATGGCCAAAGGCGACAACGGCTGGCTCTACACCTGGTCACTGGGCATCCCCACCAGCAGCAAGCACCAGGACGAGGCGTGGAAGTTCATCCGGTGGATGACCAGCAAGAGCTACATCGAGTACGTCTCGGAGACCCTGGGGCCCAGTCACGTACCGCCGGGCAGCCGCCTGTCCACGTACGAGCTGCCGGCCTACAAGGAACTCGCCGCCCCGTTCGCCGAGCAGACGCTGAGCGCGATGCGTGCGGCGAACCAGCTGAAGCCGACCCTGCAGCCGGTGCCCTACACCGGCGTCCAGTTCCTCGCCATCCCCGAGTTCCAGGATCTCGGAACCCGTGTGAGCCAGCAGATCTCGGCAGCGATCGCCGGCCAGATCAGCGTCGACGACGCGCTCGCGCAGGCGCAGGAGTACGCCCAGGTCGTCGGCAAGTCCTACCAGAGGGAGCAGTGATCATGGCCACCGCAGTCTCCACTCCGCCACCCGACACCGCGCCGACGGCGCCGCTGAGGTCCTCGCGCGATCACGTCACGCGTGCCGAGGGATGGCGCCGACGTGGTCCGCTTCTCCCTGCCCTGATCTTCCTGATCGTGGTCACCCAGATCCCCTTCGTGTTCACGCTGTACTACTCCACGCAGTCGTGGAACCTGGTGCGCCCGGACTCGCGAGCATTCGTCGGCCTCGACAACTACGTCGCGGTCTTCGGCGACAGCCAGTTCTGGCGAGTGACCGTGAACACGATCCTGTTGATCGTCGGCACCGTACTGATCTCGGTGCTCCTGGGCCTGCTCTTCGCGCTGCTGCTCGACCGGAAGTTCCTCGGCCGCGGGGTGGTCCGCACGTTGCTGATCACTCCGTTCCTCGTCACCCCGGTGGCGGCCGCGCTGCTGTGGAAGACCAGCCTGCTGTCGCCGACCAACGGTCTCGTCAACTGGGCCCTGAGTCCGTTCGGCATCGAGACCGACTGGCTGTCGGAGTTCCCGCTGATGAGCGTGATGGCCGAACTGGTCTGGCAGTGGACGCCTTTCATGATGCTGCTGATCCTCGCGGGTCTGCAGTCGATGCCCCGTGACATCCAAGAGGCGGCGCGCGTCGACGGCGCCACCAGCTTCCGGCTCTTCCGGGAACTGACGCTGCCGCACCTGCGTCGCTTCATCGAACTCGGTGCGGTGCTCGGCGCGATCTACCTGGTCAACACCTTCGACGCGGTGTACATGATGACCTCTGGCGGCCCGGGAGTGTCCAGTTCGAATCTGTCGTACTACATCTACCAGCGCGCGTTCCTCGGCTTCGACATCGGCCAGGCCGCGGCGATGGGCGTGGTGACCGTGGTCGGCACGATCGTCGTCGCCACCCTGGCCCTGCGGCTGATCTTCACATCATTCTCCGGAACAGAGGAGCCGGCCTGATGACCACCGACATACGCTCCGACCGTGCTTCGGCGGGTAGCGCAGACGACAAGCCCGACACCGAGATCCGACGTCGGCGCCGGCCACGTCAAGCGGCGCTGACCGCGGTGACCTGGATCCTCGCGATCGGCTTCTTCTTCCCGGTGCTGTGGATGGTACTGACCGCGTTCAAGCAGGAGAGCGACGCGGCGACGAACCCGCCGACCTTCTTCTTCGAACCGACACTGCAGCAGTTCCGGGACGTTTTCGACGCGGGAATCGGTACACCCCTGCTGAACTCGGTGTTCGCGACCATCGTCTCGACGATCCTGGTGCTGTTGCTCGGCGTACCCGCGGCGTTCGCACTGTCACTCCGGCCGGTACGCAAGACCAAGGACGCGCTGTTCTTCTTCATCAGCACCAAGATGCTGCCGATCGTCGCCGCGATCATCCCCCTCTACGTGATCGTCGGCGAGATCGGGATGCTCGACAACATCTGGACCCTCATCATCCTGTACACGGCCATGAACCTCCCGATCGCCGTGTGGATGATGCGCTCGTTCTTCCTCGAGGTGCCCGGGGAACTGCTCGAGGCCGCCAGCATCGACGGCGCGAGTCTCTGGACCTCGGTGCGCGAGGTGATCCTCCCGCTGATCTCGCCGGGAATCGCAGCGACAGCACTGATCTGCGTGATCTTCTCCTGGAACGAGTTCTTCTTCGCCGTCAACATGACCGCGGTCAACGCGCAGACGATGCCGGTGTTCCTGACCGGCTTCATGTCCGGTCAGGGTCTGTACTGGGCGCAACTGTCCGCGGCGTCGGTGCTCGCCGCGCTCCCGGTCGTCATCTGCGGCTGGATCGCCCAGAACAAACTCGTCCGCGGCCTCTCGTTCGGCGCGATCAAGTGACAGCTCAGTTCGGCATCGCGCCATCGGTCCCAGCGCGGCGCAATCAAGTGACCCGTCCCCTCTGACACGCACTCGCACAACACCTTTGTAGAAACCGGAGAACATCATGGCTTCCATCACCTACGACAAGGCCTGCTGCGTCTACCCCGGCGCGGACAAGCTCGCCGTCGACTCGCTGGACCTGGACATCGCCGACGGTGAGTTCGTGGTCCTCGTCGGGCCATCCGGGTCCGGAAAGTCGACGGCGCTGCGGATGCTCGCCGGTCTCGAGGAGATCGATTCCGGCCAGATCCGGATCGGCGGGGACAACATGGTCGGCGTCGCCCCGAAGGACCGGGACATCGCGATGGTCTTCCAGAACTACGCGCTGTACCCGAACAAGACCGTCGGCGAGAACATGGGCTTCGCGCTCAAGATGCGCGGTGTGCCGGCCGAGAAGCGCAAACAGAAGGTCGCCGAGGCGGCCCGCTTGCTCGACCTGACCGACTTCCTGGATCGCAAGCCCGCCAAACTCTCTGGCGGACAACGGCAGCGCGTCGCCATGGGCCGCGCCATCGTTCGCGAACCCCAGGTCTTCTGCATGGACGAGCCGCTGTCGAACCTCGACGCCAAACTCCGTGTCCAGACCCGCACTCAGATCGCTGCCCTGCAGCGACGCCTGGGCACCACGACGGTTTATGTCACACACGACCAGGTCGAGGCGATGACGATGGGCGACCGCGTTGCTGTGCTCAAGAATGGTGTCCTGCAGCAGTTCTCCACGCCGACGGAACTCTATGACCGACCGGTGAACTCGTTCGTGGCGGGGTTCATCGGATCTCCGGGCATGAACCTCTTCGTCGCACCGGTCGTCGACGGCGTGATCACCGTGTCGGGTGCTGCCGTGGACATCGACGCCGAAGCGCAGGCGGCCCTGCGTCGTTCCGGTCTCGACTCGGTCGTCGTGGGCATCCGTCCGGAGCACCTCACGCTGTCGGACAACGGCACCGGCCTCAACGCCGATGTCGCTCTCCTGGAGGAGCTCGGCAGCGAGAGCTACATCTACGCCAACCTCGCCGACGACTCGGTGCGCAACCTCGACGGCGACCCGATGGTGATGGTCGCGCGGTCGGCCGAGCGGGCACCCGCCAAGCGGGGCGAGGGCATCCGCCTGCGCCAGTCCGACAGCGCGGTGCACCTGTTCGACCCATCCAGTGGCGACCGCCTCAACTGACAGAAGGCTCGAAGCCACCCCGGTGAACCCGCCGAATCTCCCGGAGGGCACTCTCGGAGACTGTGACCATCTGGGAACTGGCCGCCGTGCTCGTCGCCGGCGTCGGGGCGGGAGCCATCAACGCCCTCGTCGGAAGTGGGACGCTCATCACGTTTCCGACGCTGGTCGCTTTCGGGGTTCCGCCGGTGACCGCGACCATGTCCAATGCGATCGGTCTGGTGGCCGGCGGGGTGTCGGGTACGTGGGGTTATCGGCGCGAACTCGAGGGGCAGTGGATGCGTCTCCGCTGGCAGATGCCGGCGTCGTTCGCCGGCGCGATCATCGGCTGCTGGCTCCTGCTCCACCTGCCCGAGACGGTGTTCGAGACGGTCGTCCCGGTCCTGCTCGTCGCCGCGCTGATTCTCGTCGTCGCGCAGCCCTACATCCAGAAATGGGTGGGTGGTCGCTCCACTCACGGCGGTGATCTCACACCCCCGCATCTCGGTCCCGTGCGGATCGCCGCGATGACCGTCGGGACATTCGCCGTCGGCGTCTACGGCGGGTACTTCACCGCTGCGCAGGGCATCCTCCTGATGGGCGTCCTCGGGGTGATCGTCCCCGATCACCTCCAACGGATGAACGCCGCGAAGAACCTGCTGAGCCTGGTCGTCAACGTTGTCGCCGCCGTCACGTACACGCTTGTGGCGTTCGACCGGATCGACTGGTGGGCGGCAGCGGCCATCGCGATCGGCTCGTTGGCCGGTGGCTTCCTGGGCGCCAGATACGGACGTCGGCTCTCACCCCGCGCGCTTCGCGGGGTGATCGTCGTCGTCGGACTGATAGGCCTCTGGCGCCTGCTCGCGTGATCGGGCGCCCAGTCGACGGACAACGACGCCCAGTCGACGGAAGACGACGCACGGTCGACGGGTGCGGGGGTCAGTGCGCGGGGGCGGCGTCTTTCTTCCGGCGCGGGATGACGTGCAGGATCGCCACGATCACCGCACCGACGACGAGGCCGACGACGGCGGACAACACGGTGCCCGCCGTCCACGAGAGGACGGAGCCGAACCCGCCGTGGACAAGTTCGCCGAACCAGTGCTCGACGTCGTGGAGGCGGTCCGCCGGCCAGTGGAAACCGGCTTCGCCGACGTTGACGATCAGGATGTGACCGCCCACCCAGAGCATCGCCGCGATGCCGACGACCGTCAGCGTCGACATGATCGTGGGCATGGCGCGGACGAGACCCCGACCGGTCTTCTGGAGCAGGGGTGACTCGCGCTGTGCCAGTGCCAGACCGACGTCGTCCATCTTCACGATGATCGCCACGACGCCGTAGACGAGCGCCGTGATCAGGACGGCGACGACCACGAGGACGGCCAGGCGTGTCCAGAAGGGTTCGGACTCGACCGACGACAGCGAGATGACCATGATCTCCGCGGACAGGATCAGATCGGTGCGGATCGCGCCGCTGACCATCGTCTTCTCGAACTCGGGCCCGGCTTCACCGGCGGTCTGCTCCTCGGCGTGGTGGCCGCCGCCGATGGCCTCCCATACCTTCTCGGCGCCCTCGAAGCACAGGAAGAGGCCGCCGGCGATCAGCAGGTAGGGAAGGGCGCCGGGGAGGAACTGACTCAGGATCATCGCGACCGGCAGGATGATGAGCAGCTTGTTGCGGATCGATCCGATGGCGATCTTCCGCACGATCGGAAGCTCCCGGTCGGGGGTGAAACCGTGGACGTAACGGGGCGTGACGGCAGTGTCGTCGACCACCACGCCCGCCGCCTTGACGCTGGCCTTGCCGGCCGCCGCACCGATGTCGTCCAGGGACGCCGCGGCGGCCCGGGTGAGGGTCACGATGTCGTCGAGCAAGGCGACGAGACCACTGGCCACGGGAACCTCCGGGGTTCGAGGGGATCGAGTTCTCGAACAGTATGCCCACACGGACGCGGACCACACGCTTGGTGGCGGCCCGCGTCCGTTTCGTCGGATTCGCCCCTCGGGTACCGGATGGCGCCGTTCGGGTCAGGAACGGGCGGGGGCAGCCACTGCGTCGCCGGTGGCGTCGGTGGCGTCCCCGAGGGCCCGTGCCTTCCGCCGGATCGTCATCAGTGTCAGCAGTCCGATCGCGCTGGCGCCGATGAGGAAGTAGGCGGGCGCGAGTGAGTTGCCCGTGCGGTCGATCAGCCACGTGGCGATGTACGCGGCGGTGCCGCCGGCCAGGACCGTCGAGAGGTTGAAGCCGAGCGCCACGCCGGTCAGACGGACCTTCGTGTCGAACAAGGACGGGAACAACGGTGCGGTGGCGACCTGGATCAGCGGGGTGCACAGCGCGAACACCGCGAAGGCGAGGGCCGCGACCGCGAGGCCGTGCCCGGTCATCAGGGCCATCGCGGGGTACGCGAGCGTCGCCGCCGTCAGCAGGCCGGCGATGAGGACGGGTCGACTTCCGTAGCGATCCACCAGGAGTCCCGCGATCGGCATGCATGCGGCGACGAACACGATGACACCGGCCGCGGTCCAGGTGACCGCGGTCTGGCTGTAACCGCCCTCACGCACGAGATGGATGCCGATGTAGGTGAGCACCATGTACCCGGTCGCGTTCTGCGCGATACCGAGACCGAGTACCTGCAGGACCTGGATCGGCTGGCTGCGCAACAGTTCTCGCAGCGGTGCCTTCGGGAGTTCGCGACGCTCGGCGGTCTTGGTGAACTCCGGCGAGTCCTCGATGCGGGTCCGCAGCCAGAGGCAGAGCAGCAACAGCGGGAGTCCGGCGACGAACGGGACTCGCCAGCCCCAGCTGTCCATCTGTGCCTCGGAGGTCAGTGCCGAGGTCGTCGCCACGACGATCGCGGCGAGCGCGAAGCCGCTGTTCGATCCCAGCGCGACGATCGACCCGCCCAGGCCGCGGCGCTTCGGTCCGACGACCTCGTAGACATAGGTGAGCGCACCACCGAGCTCGCCGCCCGCGGAGAAGCCCTGCAGCAGCCGGGCGACGACCAGCAGGATCGGCGCGAGGACCCCGACCGCGGCGTACGTCGGCAGCAGGGCCATCAGCGTGGTGCCCACACCCATCAGGATGACCGACACCAGCAGCGCGCGTTTGCGGCCGAAGCGGTCGCCGAGGCGGCCGAAGAAGATGCCGCCGATCGGCCGCATGAGGTACGCCGACGCGAACACCGCGAGGCTCGACAACAGGGACGCGGTCGGGTCGTCGCTCGGGAAGAACAGCGGGCTGACCACCACCGCGAGGTATGCGTACACCGTCAGGTCGTAGTACTCGACCACCGTTCCGACGCCGGCGGCGATCACCGCACGCCGGCTCCGTTGATCCTGGGTTGCCATGGGGTCTCTTTCTGAGGGAAGGGCGCTGGGAGCACTAATATGTACATATTTAGTGAGACGTGGGTTACTGTAGAACGCGACACGAGCAATCGGCAAGAGTTCCCAGAGGAAACACCATGCGTCCCACGCACTCTCCACATCCCGACCTCGCCGAGCAGTACCGGGCGGCGGGCCACTGGCGGGACAAGACCGTCGACCACTTCGTCGAGCGCGCCGCCGCGCTGTATCCGGACGTCGTCGCGATCATCGACGGTGACCGGCGACTGACATTTGCCGACGTCGAGCGCGAGTCCCTGCGCCTCGCCGCCGCGCTGTACGACCGCGGCGTCCGACCGGGGGACGTGGTGTCCTTCCAGCTCCCGAACTCCGCCGACGCGGTCGTCGTCTTCCATGCGATCCACCGGGTTCGCGGTGTCGCGAACCCGATCGTGCCGATCTATCGCGAGCGTGAAGTCGGTTTCATTCTGGGCCAGGCACGAACCAAGGCCGCCTTCGTTCCCGGAACGCACCGGGGCTTCGATCACGAGGCCATGTATGCCTCTCTGCGGCAGCAACTTCCGGAACTCGAGCTGGTGGTGACGACCGGACGCGCGACCTCGGACGCCGGGGCTGTCGACCTCATGTCGCTGATCGATTCCGCGACGCCGGAGATGATCGAGACCGTGCGCGCGCTGCCCCGCGCCGATCCCGACGACGTCTGCCTGCTGCTGTACACGTCGGGAACGACCGCGGACCCGAAGGGGGCGTTGCACAGTCACAACACGCTGGTCTTCGAGAACAGCTCGATGATCGAAACGTTCGGGCTCAACGAGCGCGACGTCGTGTTCAACCCGTCACCGGTGACGCACGTGACCGGGGTGAACTGTGCCCTGACCCTGCCGTTCCTGCTCGGTGCGCCGGTGGTGCTGCAGGACGTGTGGGACCCCGAAGTCGCGCTGACCAGGGTGCTCGAGAACAACGCGAGTTTCATGATCTTCGCAACGCCGTTCCTGCGGGGCCTGCTCGAGGCCGCCACCGTGCGGGGCGTCCGGACCCCGTCGGTGCGGTACATCATCTGCGGGGGCGCCGACATCCCGGACTCGCTGGTGACCCGGGCGACCGAGGTGCTCGGCACCGTCACGCGGATGTACGGGGCCACGGAGGGACCCTCGGTGACGTCGGCGAACAGATCGGATGATCCGTACCTGCGGACCGGCACGGATGGACGCGTGCTGGCCCCGACCGAGGTCATCGTGTCCGACGGAGCCGGGGGCGGCGCTGCGACCGGCGTCGTCGGGGAGGTGTTCTGGCGCGGACCCGACACCTGTCTCGGATACCTCGACGCCTCGCTGAACGAGGAGGCCTTCACCGCCGACGGGTTCTTCCGCAGCGGGGATCTCGCCTACTTCGACGCCCAGGGCGGCATCCACATCACCGGCCGGATCAAGGACATCATCAACCGGTCCGGCGAGAAGATCAGCACGCACGATGTCGAGAACGAATTGAGCGAACACCCCGCCGTCACCGAGATCGCGGTCGTCGCCGGGCCGGATCCCCGGACCGGAGAGCGTGGGTGCGCCTTCGTCGTCACCCGGGACGCCGTCGATCTCACACTCGAGGAGGTACGGGAGTTCCTCTCCGCGAGAGGAATCGCGATGCAGAAGGTTCCGGAGAGCATCTTCGTCGTCGATTCCCTGCCGAAGACGGCGAGCGGGAAGATCCAGAAATTCGCCCTCCGCGACTGGACGCGCGACCGTGCGGTCACACCGCCACAGATGCAGGCCGTGACCATCTCCGCTGCACACGAGAGATGAGAAGCGCTGCGTCAGTGAAACTCCGAGTACGACCGCCACACCGAGCAGGACAGGGACAACGAGAATGACGACCACGATGCCGGGCGCGATCACGCTCGACGACTACGAAACCCAGGCACGGTCCTGGCTCGACGCGGAACTCCCCGCGCGGGCTACACAGGAGCACGAACCGAACTACGCCATCTTCCACAACCGGACCCACGACGAGGAACGCGCGCTGATCGACGCGGCTCGGGCCTGGCAGGCACGACGCGTGGACGCGGGCTTCGGCGCGATCACCTGGGGTCCGGACTGGGGCGGCCCGGGCCTGACAGCGGGTCATGAACGCGTCTATGTGAATCTCGAACGCGGGTACCAGACGCCCGAACGCCATGAGAATGTCTTGGTGACAGTGGAATTGGTCGCGCCGACCCTGCACGCGCTGGGCACCGAGGAGCAGCGGCAACGGTTCGTCCGCCCGTTCCTGCGCGCGGACGAGCTGTGCTGCCAGCTGTTCTCCGAACCCGGAGCGGGTTCGGACCTCGCCGGGTTGTCGACGAAAGCGGTGCGTACCGGGGACACCTGGCGGATCGACGGCCAGAAGGTGTGGAGCTCCGGCGCGCAATTCTCGGAGTGGGGTCTGCTCATCGCCCGGTCCGACCGGTCGGTGCCGAAACACAAGGGCATGACCGCATTCATGGTGCCGATGGACACGCCCGGCGTCGAGATCCGGCCGATCCGGCAGATGTCCGGCGGATCGACGTTCAACGAGGTCTTCCTGTCCGATGTCGAGCTGCCGGATTCCCTGCGGGTCGGTGCCGAGGGCGACGGATGGAAGGTCGCGCTCACCACACTCGGTTTCGAACGGAACTCCAGCGCCGGAATCGTCAGTGCCGGTGGCAACAGCGTCGATCTCGCTCGTCTCGTCGACCGTCTCGGGCTGTCCGACGACCCGCTTGTCCGGCAGCGCCTCGGGGACGCCGCGATCTACGAACGGGCAGCGGCACTGATGGTGGCGCGCTACGCCGAACGTGAGCGCGCCGGTGCCGTCCCGGGAGTCGAGGGTTCCATCGGGAAACTCGTGTGGACGCAGAACCTGAAGCGCGTCGGCGACGCGGCAGCATCGTTTCTCGGCGACCGGATCATCGCCGACACCGGTGAGTCCGACACCTTCGCATGGTCGGAGCATCTACTCGGCGCACCCGGCTACCGCATCGCGGGCGGCTCGGACGAGATCCAACGGAACATCATCGGCGAACGCGGCCTCGGACTGCCGCGCGAACCCCGCTAGGAGTACACATGCCCATCGAACTCACCGTGGAGCAGCGCGATCTACAGGCTGCCCTCACCGATGCGTGGTCGGATCACGCTCCCGCACAGGATCTCTGGTCGTCGATTCGGGAGCTCGGCCTGACCGAGATCCCGTTCCCCGAGGACCTGGGCGGGGCCGGATACGGGTTGAAGGACGCGTCGGTCGTGATGACCGCCCACGGTCGCCGTCTCGGTTCCTCGCCCTATCTCTCGTCGGTGATCATGGCCGGCCTCACCCTGCTCCACGCCGCCGACGACGAGGGCAGGCGAGCGCAGCTGCCGGCCATCGTGACCGGTGAGCGTCGTGCGGCGCTCGTCTGCGGTTCCGCGGTCGTGTCCTCGTCGATCGACGCCGAACTCTCCGAGCGGGGCACGCTCCTCCTGAACGGTCGTCAGGACGTCGTCCTCGACGCCGCGTCGGCCGACGTGCTGGTGGTCGTGGCGCACAGCGCATCGGGGGTGGAGCTGGGTGTCGTGGAGGGCGGCGCTGCCGGAGTCCGCCGCGATGTGCGCGAAAGCCTCGATCTCACAAGGGAGTTCGCCTGCGTCGAGTTCGCGGGCGCGGAAGCGGTCCGGGTGTCGGGTCCGCAGCTCGCGAAACGCCTGGGCCGGGCGCGCTCGCTGATGATGATCGCGCTGGCCGCCGAGCAGGTGGGGATTGCCCGCCAGTGCCTCGAGATGACCGTGGACTACGCGAAGACGCGGCAACAGTTCGGCCGGACCATCGGGTCGTTCCAGGCGCTCAAGCATCGCCTCGTCGACATGCTGGTGGCCACCGAACTGGCTGAGGCAACCGTCCTCGACGCTGCGGACGCCGACCGCTTCGACGACGTGGAACTGGCCGAGCGTGCCGCCTCGGCACGGGTGCTGGCCTCGCGCGCCGCGATGTTCGCCGCCGAGGAGGCCATCCAGATCCACGGCGGCATCGGGTTCACGTGGGAGCACCCGCTGCATCATCACTTCCGGCGGGCCAAGACCGATCAGCTGCTGTTCCAGGACCACGCCGTGCACGTCGACACCGTCGCCCACGCGATGCTCGGACGGGCTCGCGCGACGTCGGTGTGATGGTCGGCGGAGCCGCCCTTCTGCTGGCTGGGCCACCTCCGGGCGTCGGGGTGCCGCCCTCGCTGCTGGTTGAGCCGCCCTCCCGCTGGTTGAGCCGGCACCGAGCGTAGCGAGGCGCCGAGTCGAAACCACCTGTCGGCCATTGCGGCTGCGCAACAACAGATCCGGTATGTCGCGTGCAGCTTGTGGACTGATCTCCGGAATCGTCGGTGGCGGCGTTTAGATTGGTGGGTAACAGATCACGCCCCGGCCTGGGGTGGGTCGGGGTCAGCGTGTCGGGGGGTGCGTGGTGGCGGTGTGGACCGATCTGCCGGGCGAGTTCGTCGCCGGGGTCGATCCTGCCCGTGCTGGCGAGACCGACATGGTGCTGTTGATGGCCGGCCTCGACGCGACACGACGCGGCGAGTCCTATCTGGCATGGCACCGGTATCAGACGATCGCGGTGATGGCCGACCGTCTGGTCACCACCACCGCCGACGGGTTTGTGATGGACGGCCACGCCGACTGCGCGGCCCGTATCGCCCGCCAGGGCGGGGTGTCGCGTCGGCAAGCTGAAGTTCTGATCGATGAGGCGATTGCGCTGCGGGACCGGTTACCGGACACCGCGGAGACGCTGCGGGACGGGATTGTGTCGCAGTGGCAGATCCGGTTGATCCTCTCGCGTACCGAGTTGATCCCCGCCGATGACCCGATCACTCCGGTCCTCGACGCCGAGATCGCCGCAACGCTGCGCCGCCGCACGGGGTGTGGGACCGGGCCCGCCTGCGGGACATGGTCGATCGGCTGGTGTTTCGTCATGATCCGGATGCGGTGCGTGAACGCCGCAAAGATGCCCTGGACAAGCGTGGGGTGTGGACCCATGAACTGCCTGACGGGACCGCCGAACTGACCGCAGTGATGTCGGCAGAGAACGTACGAATCGCGGCCAAAGCCGTTGGCATTCTCGCTGACGCGGTCTGCAAGCGAGACGGCCGCACCAAAGGGATACGGCAGTCCGATGCGATGTTCGCGCTGTTGACCCGGACCAGCTTCGAGTGTCAGTGCGACGACGACGAGCCCTGCATCGCCGTCATCCAGGACCCGCAGAGTGTGCTCGACGCGGTCCGTGCCGAGGTCGTGATTCATGTGGTCACCGATGCTGCGACCCTGGCCGGAGCGCCGGGGGTGGGGTTCCTCGACGAGCACGGCATCATCTCCGATGAGCATGTGCGTGACCTCGCCGCCCGCCCTGATGCCACCCTCACTCCGGTCACCCCGGCCCGCACCCAACCCACCTACCTCGCAAGCCTCGACGATGCACAGCGGACCGCGCAGCGTCCGGCGTCGGCTGCGGAAACCCGCACAGGTGGCGACACCCATTCCGCCGCAAAGACACCTGACAGCACAACCGATACCGCTGCTTCGGTGGCGGTGGTGTATCCGGCGACCCATCCCGGTAACGGGTATCGGCCCACCGGGGCGTGCGCCGATTTCGTGCGCGTCCGGGACGGATACTGCACCGAACCCGGCTGTACCCGTTCGGCGTTCGACTGCGATCTCGACCACGTCACCGAGTACGACCACACCCACCCCACCCAGGGCGGGGCAACCTCGAGTGAGAACCTCAACGCCAAATGCCGCGCCGGGCACCTCCTCAAAACCCACGGCGACTGGATCGATGAGCAGTACCGCGACCCGGATGGCCGGCTGGTCACCGAATACCTCACCCCCGAAGGCGTCACCGTTCCCGGAGACGCCGAAACGTTAGAAGACACCTTCCCCAACCTGCGGCGCATCCGCTTCGAACAAGCAGCCCAAGCCCCACCCACCCCACACATCATCGCGTCCGCCGACAACCCCGAGCGCACCCACAGCCGACTCGACGCCAAACTGGCCCGCCGGCGACACGAACGCGCCCGCAACAAACAAGCCCGCGAAGAACTCGACCGGTTGGACCCGCCGCCATACTGACGCGAGAGGGCGTGGGGGCTTCGACTCGGGACAGTCAGTGGGGAGGCTCCAATCTGATGACGTGAGTTGTCAGACTTGGTAGCCTGTCGCCACGAGTTCGCCGCTCGCTGATCCCGCGATCGGGGCTGCGAACGGTGGCCTCGGCGCGAGATGTCGTGAATACAGCAGTGCGCACACCGGTTTGGGCGAAACGGACATCGTTCGTCGGCGTCGGCAATATCCTGCACCTGTATCGCGGCTGGTGACGAAGGTGACCAGAGGTGCGTCGACAGCGCAGCCGGACCAGAAGAAGGCGACAACGCGGCCCAGCCGCGAAAGGTGGGGTGGACATGGTCTCGGTGACCGGTGCAGTCGGCACGGTGGTCGAATCGGCGCAGGACGCGTTCGGCGCGTTCAAGGTCCTCAGGCGGGCGGGTCTGGTGGATCCGACGCGACCCAAGGAACTGTTGACGACGGTCAAGCGTGCCAAGATCATCGGCCCGTGCGCGGCAGCAGTGGCGCACGGGGCCGACGAGTATCCCGAGGCCGGAGCGGTCGCCGACGAACACGGCGAGCTCACCTTCGGTGAACTGAACGCACACGCCAACGCGCTCGCGAACCACCTGCTGTCGTCGGGGATCAAGCCCGGAGCGGTCATCGGTGTCATCGCGCGGGACCATCGTGGCCTGCTGACCACCATGAGCGCCGCGGGCAAGGCCGGGTTCCGCCTCGCCATGATGAACACCGGATTCGGCAAGACCCAGTTCGCCGAGGTCGCTGAACGCGAGAAGATCGTCGCGATGCTCTACGACGAGGAGTTCACCGACCTCGCCGACTCCCTGCCCGCCGACACCCTGCGCATCGTCACCTGGATCGACGGCAACCGCCCGATCGGCGACGCCGTCCGGACCCTCGACGACATCGTCTCCGGAGGCGACACGTCCACCCCGCCCGAACCGGCAGAGTGGGGCGGGCTGGTCATCCTCACCAGCGGTACCACCGGCCTGCCGAAGGGTGCTCAGCGGTCGAAGATGTCACCGTTCGCCAGTGCTCTTCTCCTGGACCGTATCCCGATTCCGCAACGCAGTTCCATGGTGATCGTGTCGCCGATCTTCCATTCCACCGGGTTCGCGCTCTGGGGCGTGGGCACCGCCCTGGGAAACAAGACCGTGGTGATGCGCCGGTTCGATGCGGAGAAGACGCTCGCGGCGATCGCCGAACACAAGGCGGAGGTACTGGTGGCGGTGCCGACCATGTTGCACCGCATGGTCGCGCTCGGCCCCGATGTCATCGGCAAGTACGACGTGTCGTCGCTGAAGATCATCGTGCTCGCGGGTTCCGCACTGTCGCCGACACTTTCGGAAGCAGTGCAGGACACCTTCGGCGACGTGCTCTACAACCTGTACGGCTCGACCGAGGTGGCGATCGCGACGGTCGCGCAACCGAAGGAGCTCCGCCTGGCGCCGGGCACGGTGGGTCGCGCGCCGGTCACCAGCCGGTTGGCGCTCTTCGACGACGACGGCAAGCGGATCTCCGGAACCAACGTGCGCGGAAGGTTGTTCGTGCGCAACGGTGCCCCGTTCGAGGGGTACACCGACGGACGCAACAAGGAGATCATCGACGGTTACATGTCCACCGGCGACATGGCCCGGTTCGACGAGCACGGACTCCTCCACATCGACGGCCGCGACGATGACATGATCGTGTCCGGCGGCGAGAACGTCTACCCGCTCGAGGTCGAGAACCTCCTCGGCCGCCATCCCGACATCGACGATGTCGCGGTCATCGGTGTCGACGACGACGAGTACGGAAAACGCCTGCGCGCCTTCATCGTCGTCGCCGAACACGCCAACCCGACGCCCGAGGACATCAAAGCCCACGTCAAGGGTCACCTGGCCCGGTACAAGGTGCCGCGCGACATCGTCTTCACCGACGAGCTGCCGCGCAACCCCACCGGCAAGCTGGTCCGCCGTCACCTACCCACCGGGCCGCTCTGACCCTTCGTGGCTCGTCGCTTGCGCTCCTCGCACCTCAGGGAGCAGAGGGGCGGTCGCTTGCGCTCCTCGCACCTCAGAGAGCAGAGGTGTGACCGCTTGCGCTCCTCGCACCTCAGTGGGCGGGGGCCTTCGGCTAGGGGAGCACGGGGTCAGAGCCGCGGGTCGACGGCCTCCGACTCCATTGCGAGGACGCCGAACACGCACTGGTGGACGCGCCACACGGGCTCTCCGGCCGCTGCTCGGCGGAGTGCTTCGAGCCCCAGCGCGTACTCGCGCAGCGCCATCGACCGTTTCAGGCGGAGGTTGCGGTTCTTGAGACGGGACAGTGTCGACGGATCGGTGTAGTCGGGACCGTAGATGATCCGCAGGTACTCGCGCCCGCGGACCTTCAGCCCCGGCTGTACGAGGCCCTTGGGTCCGCGCACGAGATTGCCGAGCGGCTTGACGACCATGCCCTCGCCGCCGCTCTCGGTGAGGTCCTCCCACCAGGTCACGCCGGCCGCGCGAGACGACTCCGCAGTGGTCTCCACGACGAGGCGACGGGTGGTCCGGAAGAGTTCCGGGTCCGCCGCGACCAGGCGGTCGGCGATGTCGAGGTGCCACTGATGGTCTCGGGTCTCATACGTCGCGGCATCCCCGGCGAGGACCTGGAAGGGCGCCACCTGCACACCCAACGGTGAGGCGATCGGTTGAACGTGGTGGCGATAGGAGTCGACGAAGAGGCCGGCGTTCACGGCGCGCATCCGGGTCCTCGCGAGTAGATCGCCGACGTCCGCGCCTCGCGCCTCCGCAGCCGTCAGTACGTCGATCGTGGCCGGCAACGCGGACGTCGCCGCGGCGCCGACCCTGGCGTACTGACCACGAATCATCGCCTCTGCCTTCGCAGTCCACGGCAGTACCTCGGCGTCGACGAGGAGGTGGGCGGTGTCGAGCTCCGCCCACAAACCGGCGGCGGCGACGGCCTCGGCGATCCGCGACAGCACTGCCGTCTGCCGTTGATCGGCGAAGAAGGCGCGTCCGGTTCGCGAATGAACGGAGCCGGACCCGTCGCGCGCCACCCGGATGACAGCGCGGGACCCCATGTGCTTCTCCTCGCAGATGACCCGAGCGACCGAGTGCTTTGCGTAGTGGTCGAACGCCTGATCCGGGTGCTCCAGGAATCCGTCGCGCGACGAACTGTCCACCGGCGACATCGTCGGCGGCAGGTACAGCAGCTCCGCCGGTGGGATCGCGAACCTGCTCATCACTTCCAGTGCGCCCGCGGCGGTCTCGTCGCGCACGGAGACGCGGCCCAGGTGGTGGGTGTCTATGACGCGATGCCCGAGGACGTCGCTCAGTGCCAGCACCTCCGGGCGGCGCGACGGCGGGGCCAGGGGGCGAACGGGCTGGTAGTACGTCGACCGTGCGGGTACCGACACCACCTCTCGCTCGGGGTATCGCAGGGCCGTGAGCTTTCCCCCGAAAACGCACCCCGTGTCCAAGCACATCGTGTTGTTGATCCACTGGGTATCCGGCACCGGCGTGTGCCCGTACAAGACCGTTGCCGCACCGCGATATTCGTCGGCCCACGGGTAACGGATGGGCAGGCCGAACTCGTCGGTCTCGCCGCTGGTGTCGCCGTACAAGGCGAACGCCCGCACCCGGCCGGACGCCCGGCCGTGGTACTTCTCCGCGAGTCCTGCATGTGCGACGACGAGTCTGCCGTCGTCGAGCACGTAATGGGCGACGAGGCCGTCGCAGAACCGGCGCACCTCGGCGACGAATGCATCGTCCTCGCCCGCGAGCTGGTCCAAGGTCTCCTGGAGGCCGTGGGTGGCCTTGACGTTACCACGACCCAGTGCTCGAACGAGTTTCGCCTCATGGTTTCCCGATACGCACAGGGCGTTTCCGCCGGCGACCATACCCATCACCAGTCGAAGAGTGCCCACCGAGTCCGGGCCGCGATCGACCAGATCGCCGACGAACACTGCTCGGCGGCCATCCGGATGCACGGCGTCCACTGCGCGGCCGTCGTCGCGACGGACCGCGTATCCCAGTCGTTCGAGCAGGACTTCCAGCTCGTCGCGACACCCGTGCACGTCGCCGATCACGTCGAATGGACCGTGTTCGTGCCGCCGGTCGTTGAACAGACGCGTCCGTACGATCGACGCTGACGCGACGGCCTCTGGGGAGTCCAGGACGTGGATCGTGCGGAAACCCTCACGCTTCAGATTGCGCAGCGACCGCCGTAGTTGGTCGTGCTGACGCTTGACGACGTGGGCGCCGAAGTCCCGATCCGGTCGAGAAGCGTTGCGCTCCAGCGTGAGCGCGACAGGAAGGTCGAGGACGATCGCCACCGGGAGCACATCGTGATCCTTGGCCAATGCCAGCAGCGACCGGCGTGCCGATGCCTGCACGTTGGTGGCGTCGACGACGGTCAGCCGGCCGCGATCGAGGCGCTTGCCCGCGATGTACTCGAGCAAGCCGAACGCATCTGGCGTCGCTGCCTGATCATTCGGGTCATCCGAGATCATCGCCCGGCACTCGTCACTCGACACGACTTCGGTCGGACGGAAGTGGGTGGCCGCGAAGACGGACTTGCCGGAACCACTCGTTCCGACCAGGACGACCAGGGACAGTTCCGGAATGCTCAGTTCGGCCATGCTGTTCCCCCCGTCGTCGTCAGTTCGGTGAACACGGCCATCTGCGTCGGCGACCCGAGCTCCTCATCGCACTCGCCGACGGACCGGAGATCGACGGCGTACCCGTAGGATTCACCCACCGAGCGGGCCCAGGTCCCGAACTCTTCTCGGGTCCACTCGAAACGGTGGTCGGGGTGTCGGAAGCCGCCGGCGACCAGCGCCGGATACCGCACGTTGTACTCGCTGTTGGGTGTCGTGACGACCACCCGACGAGATCGCATGGTCCCGAAGACGTTGTCGACGACCGCCGGGAGCCGGGGCGGGTCGATGTGTTCGATGACCTCCATGACAATCGCCAGATCAAGACCTGCGAGTCGGTCGTCCTCATACTGCAGCGACGACAGCAGCAAGGTGAGGCGCTCGGACTGACGCTCGGTCATCCGGTCGACATGCAGGCGCCTGGCCGCCTTCGACAGGGACGAGTCGGACACGTCTGTGCCGATCACCTTTGTCACGCCGCGCAACTCGAGCAACGCACCGAGCAGTGCTCCCGGACCACACCCGAGGTCGACGATCGTCGTCGGCCGGAACTCCTGCACCACATCCAGGACCGCGTCGTGCCTCAACCGCACCAACGGTCGCGAGACGTCGGGTTCGGCTTCTTCCGCCGCGTCGTCGACCGGCCGGTCGTCGAGTTCGACCAGCCGTTGCGTGGCAGCGTCTTTCAGCCCACGCTGGTGGGCCAGGTAGCGATGGGTGATCAATTCGCGCTCCGGGTGGCCGGCAAGCCATCCCGATCCGGCTCGGATGAGCTTGTCCACTTCGTCGTCGCCCACCCAGTAGTGCTTGGCGTCATCGAGTACGGGCAGCAGGACATACAGGTGATTGAGGGCGTCGGCCAGACGAAGTGAGCCGACCAGGGTCAGTGACACCAGTGGCGCAGCTCCCCATTCGGGCCGAGTGGCATCCAGGTCGATCGCGTCGGCGGTGACGGCCCACCCCATGGGTTCGAACAGGCGGCGGACCAGGGCAGGGTCGCCCGGGACCACGGGGAGGGCGATCGTCAGATCCAATTCCGAATCCGCGAGTTCTTCCCGATGCGCGCAGCGTCCGTGCAGGGCCGACCGGAACACCTTTCCCATCGCCACCGCCAGCAACGACGACGCAACGTAGGGGCGGTCGTTCACGTATTGCCCCAGCGCGAACCCGTCCCGAGCTCCAGAACGCCCCCGCACCAGGGAAATCGGATCGACCTCGATGACCATCGCGGCCGTGCACCGATCGGCGTCGACCTCGGGGTAGAAAACGTGAGCTGTGCCGCCGTATACATCGAACGCCTGCACCTTCTCCGGGTGCTTGTGCAGCAGAAAGCCGAGATCGCTCGGTGTGTCGAGAGTCGGGGAACGTTCGGCGGAGATGGTCAACAGCATCAGCACAGTCTGACTGAGCGGTGGTCACCGGGAAACAGGTTTGTCGCCTCGGAACCCTTCGAGGCTCGTCGCTATCGCTCCTCGCACCTCAGGGAGCGGAGGGGTGTCGTCGCTATCGCTCCTCGCACCTCAGGGAGCGGAGGGTGTCGTCGCTATCGCTCCTCTAAAGCAGAGGTGGTTGCGGCGAGTGAACGCACGACGAGATGCAGTGCGGCGGTGGTGGTCAGCGAGCGGACACGCTCGCGGTCGCCGGGGAACCTGCGGGTGACGGTGACCGTGGGCCTGTCGCGGAGGGCCACGCCGAAGCACACGGTCCCGACCGGCTTCGTCTCGGTCCCCCCGCCGGGACCGGCCACGCCGGTGGTCGACACCGCGACGTCGGTGCCGAACCGGGTGAGCGCGCCCTCGGCCATCGCGGCGGCGACCTCGACGCTGACGGCCCCGTGCGTGGCGATGAGCTCGGCCGGGACATCGAGCAGATCCGACTTGGCGTCGTTGGAGTACGAGACGACACCGCCCATCACGTAGGCCGACGATCCGGGCCGGTCGGTCAACCGGGCCGCGACGAGTCCGCCGGTGCACGACTCGGCGGTCGAGATCAACCTTCCGCCCAGCGCGGTGACCAACTGATCGTCGATCGTGGAACCGTCGGTCGAGAAGATCTGTCGCCCATGATGTTCGACGAGGAGTTCGAGTAGGGCGTCATAGACCGGCGCGTCCGCGGCGGCGAACCGGGTGACCATGTCGAGCTCGCCGCGCCGCAGGCAGGTGGTGATCTCGAGTCGATCGAAGTCGGGGACAGCGGTCTCGGCAGACCGGAGCGTCTCGGCGAGTTCGGCTTCGAGGAGGCCGTAGGCGCGGATGGTGGCCTGCCGGAGGTCGTCGGCCCGGGACAGGACGTCGGCCACGGCTGCGGTGGAGATCGCGGTCGGCCACATCGCCTGGAGTTCGCCGGGTGGGCCGGGCAGGACGACGATCGTCGGCACACCGGCGGCAGCGGGGATCACGACACCCGGCGCGGTGCCGGTGGGTGGCACCGGGGCCGCACCGACCGGCACGAGCGCCTGCTTGCGGATCCCTGTCCGCGTCGGGCCGGAGTCGACATCGAACCCGACCCCGCGCCAGCGCTGGATGATCGCGGCGATGTGCTCCTCGAGTGCGGGATCGAGGAGCAACTCGCGGCCGCAGAACTCCGCGACGGTTGCGACCGTCAGGTCGTCGGCGGTGGGACCGAGCCCGCCGCTGGTGACGATGAGATCCACCTGCTGCTCGGCGAGGAAGCGAAGCTGGGCGGTGAGGTCGCCTGGTCGGTCGCCGCAGATCGTGATGTGGGCGACGTCCACCCCGAGTTCGAGGAGTTCCTCGGACAGCCAGGGGCCGTTCTGGTCGGTGATCCGACCGGTCAGGACCTCGGTTCCGGTGACCACGATGCCTGCGCGCACACTCACGGCATCGAGCCTAGTGGTGTGTCCGCCACCGACGCAGAACGCGCCCTCGGGGAGAGGACGCGTTCCACGGTGTCGGCTGACGTGCGGATCAGGCCTTCTCGGCCTTGGCCTTCTCCTGCATGGACGAGCGGGCGGGGTTGGCCTGATCGTCCTTCTTGGGGTCGGACTCGTCCTGCTTCTCGGTCACCCCGGACTTGATCCGCGCGCCGATGTCGGGGTCGACGCGGTGCCAGTACTCGAATGCCCGCTGGAGGATCGGTTCGGAGACGCCGTTCAGGAGGTGGCCGACGACGTTGTCCACGAAGCGTTCACGCTGCTCGTCGTCGAAGACCTCGCGAACCAGGGTGCCTGCCTGACCCCAGTCGTCGTCCTCGGGATGGTCGACGTAGGCGCTGCGCAGGATCTCCCCGTTCGCGGCCCATTGCGGCTCACCCTGTCCGGGATAGAGCGCGGACGGCCCGCCCTTCGAATTCGGGGCGTAGACCGGGTCCGGGACGTTGTGGATCCGCATGGCGCCGTCCTTGGAGTACGAGTGCACCTCGTTGGTCGGCGCGTTCACCGGGATCTGCTTGTAGTTGCCGCCGATCCGGTGGCGGTGGGCGTCAGCATACGAGAACACGCGCGCGAGCAGCATCCGGTCGGGGCTGAAACCGATACCGGGCACGACGTTGTTGGGCTCGAATGCCGCCTGTTCGATCTGCGTGTGGTGGTCCACCGGATTGGTGTGCAGGGTCATCCTGCCGACCTCGATGAGCGGGTAGTCGCCGTGCGGCCACACCTTGGTCAGGTCGAACGGGTTGAACCGGTAGCTCACCGCGTCGTCGAACGGCATGAGCTGCACCTTGAGTGTCCAGCTCGGATGATTGCCCGCGGCGATGTTCTCGAACAGGTCCCGGGTGTGGAAGTCCGTGTCGGCGGCGGCCATCTGGTCGGCCTCGTGCTGGGTGAGGTGCTCGACGCCCTGATCGGACTTGAAATGGTACTTCACCCAGTGCTTCACGCCTTCGGCGTTGACCCACAGATAGGTGTGGGAGGTGTAGCCGTTCATGTGGCGCCAGGTCTTGGGAATGCCCCGGTCGCCCATCAGCCAGGTGACCTGATGCGCGGACTCCGGCGAGAGCGTCCAGAAGTCCCACTGCATGTCATGGTCGCGAAGGTTGTTGTCCTGGCGACGTTTCTGCGAGCGGATGAAGTGCTGGAACTTCATCGGATCCTTGACGAAGAAGACCGGCGTGTTGTTGCCGACCATGTCGTAGATGCCTTCGGAGGTATAGAACTTCAGCGCGAAACCGCGCGGGTCACGCCAGGTGTCCGGGCTGCCGCGCTCGCCCGCGACCGTCGAGAATCGAGCCACCATCTCGGTTTTCACGCCTGGCTGGAACAGGGCCGCACATGTGTACGCCGAAATGTCTTGCGTGGTCTCGAATGTGCCGAACGCGCCGCTGCCCTTGGCATGTGGCTGACGCTCGGGAATCCGCTCGCGATTGAACTGCGCCATCTGCTCGATCAGATAGTGATCGTGCAGGACGATGGGGCCGCCGGCGCCGACCGTCAGGGAGTGCTCGTCACTTCCCGCCGGTGCTCCCGAATCCCGGGTGGTGAACAGAGAATCGTCGGACATATCGCCTCCGAGAGGTCGTCGTATCCGTGCATGAACAACGGGACCCGAGGGCTGCAGGTCCGTTCCGCCGATCCTACGCCGACGGGGTCGGTGGCACGTCGATGCCGAATTCCCGCAGCACCGACTCGGTGTGCTGGCCGAGTGCCGGGACGGGACCCATCGCCAGTTCCACGTCGTCGAAGGTCAGGGGCGGCAGGAGCGCGCGGACCGGGCCGACCTCGGTGTCCACCTCGCGCCAGCGGTCGCGCTCGCCGAGCTGGGGATGGTCGACGACACCGGCGAGGTCGCGGATCTCGGCGGCGGGTATGCCCGCGTCGGCGAGACGCCGGTCGAGTTCGTCGGTGGTGAAGCGTTTGGTCTCCGCGCTGATCACGGCGTCGACCTCGGCTCGGCGCGAGACGCGATCGATGTTGGTCCGGTAGCGGGCGTCGTCGGCGAGATCCGGGCGGTCGAGTGCGACGCGGGTCAGGGCGTCCCACCCGCGGTCGTTCTGGACGCCGATGAGGATGTCGCCGTCCTGGGTCGGGTACTTGTCGTAGGGCACGATCGCCGCGTGCCCGAGCCCGGCACGGGCGATCTGCCGCTCGCCGTAGAGCCGCATGTACATCGGATGGCCCATCCATTCGACCGTCGCGTCGAACATCGCCACCGAGACCCGTGCGCCGACTCCGGTGGTGGCGCGTCGTAACAGCGCCGACAACACGGAGGTGAGTGCGTACATGCCGGCCGCGATGTCCGAGGAGGGGATGCCGGTCTTGGACATCTCCTCGGGTGTCCCGGTCACCGAGATGAGGCCGGCCTCGGCCTGGACCAGCATGTCGTAGGCCTTGCGGTCGCGATAGGGCCCGGCGTCGCCGTACCCGGACATGTCGACGACGACGAGTCCGGGATGGTCCGCACGCAGGGCGTCGGCGCCGAGACCGAGCCGGGCGGCCGCGCCCGGCGCGAGATTCTGGACGAAGACGTCCGCGCCGGCGATGAGCGTGCGGATCGCGTCGCGCCCGGACTCGGTCTTGAGGTCGAGGGCGACCGATTCCTTGCCGCGATTGAGCCACACGAAGTGCGAGGCGACCGCGCCGCGCACCGCCGCGTCGTACTTTCTCGCGAAGTCTCCGTCGCCGACCCGTTCCACCTTGATGACCCGGGCGCCCAGGTCGGCGAGATGTCGAGTTGCCAGCGGTGCGGCGACAGCCTGCTCGAGCGCCACCACGGTGATGCCCGCGAGGGGCAGCAGTCCTTCGTCCGGAGTCACCGGCCAAGGATCGCCGACGGTGCGACGCCCGTCAACGAGGACCCTCGCGGGCCTCGGGGTCGTTGGTGGCCTCGGTGAGACGGTGCAGCAGGTGGGTCAGCGACCGGATGTCGTCGGGATCCCACTGTGCCAGCCGCGCACGCCATTCGGTGATCGCCGAGGCGAGTACCGCGTCGACGCGTTCGCGACCGTGCTGGGTGAGGGTGACAACGCGGGCGCGGGCGTCGCGCGGGTCCGGATGCCGCTCGGCGAGCCCGAGCCGGACGATCGCGTCGATCTGACGCGTCACCGTCGACTTCTCCATGCCGACGGCGGTGACCAGGTCCGACATCGGCATGGAGTTGTGCTTGGCGAGCACGGTGATGAGCGGGTAACACGACGGGTCGAGACGTGGGTCGATGGCGCGGGCGCGCAGACGCGTGCGGACCCGGCCCCGCCGCCAGAAGTCGGTGAGTTCGGCTTCGAGGCCGCTGATCGGATCGGTGCTGATGGGATCGGTGCCGACGGGATCCGGCCCGGGGGAGTCGTCGGCCGACGCGGTCATCTCCGAACCCATGCGGGTCAGATTACCCAGCCGATGTGGGGGAGGCGACGTCGGACGACCACCCGACGTGGTGCACGATCGAGAGGTGGCCACCTCACAGCGCACCAAGCCGAATCCCTGGGAGTACGTGAAGTACGCCTACTGGGCGCGTCTGCCGAAGTCGATGCTCGACTGGGTGGCCGACGATCTGGCGGGCCCCGGAGCGTCCGTCCGGATGGTGGTCCGCTGGGCGGTGCCCTGCATCATCGTGCTGATCCCGATGCTCTTCGTCCCCGCCGACTGGGGTGTCCGGATCACGATGACCATGCCGATCCTGCTGGCCTACCTGTTCTTCTCGATCGCGCTGAACCGGGTGTACCGGCGCCACCGCCTGGTCCAGCACGGCCTCGATCCCGAGCTGGTCAACAAGCTCGAGCGCGAGAAGAACTCCGACCTCTACGACGAGTACCACCGCAAGTACCGGGGCGAGCGCCGCCGCCCCGGCGCGGGACGTTAGTCAGGCCGCCGGGGCGCATGGCTCAGTACAGGTAGTCCTCGCCGCTGGCCCGCACCGTCACATCGGACAGGCTGATCCCCCACGGCTGGTCGATGACGTGGACCACCGCCCGGGCGAGGTCCTCCGGGGTGATGAGCCAGTACTTCACCGAGTCGACATCGGTGAGTTCGGCGGGCAGGGTGCCCTGCACCAACTCGGTGACGTGCTCGCGATACGACGCGGCGCGCTGTCCGACGATCCCGCGGATCGCGCGGTCGTTGACGATCCAGCTCGCCAGGTTGGTGCCCGCGACGCCGGTGGGTTTGACCGTCGTGACCTTGATCTTGCCCTTGGCCTCGATGCGCAACGAGTCCGACAGCATCGTCACCGCAGCCTTGGTGGCGCTGTAGACACCCGAGCCCTCGAATCCGCCGTTGCCGTAGATCGACGCGATGTTCACCACCTGACCCCGGCCCTGCGCGATCATCTGGTCGTAGACCGCGGAGATGCCGTTCACGACACCCTTGATGTTGATGTCGATGGCCTTGTGCCATTTCTCCCAGGCACGTTCGTGGTCGGCGAAGAACGCCAGCGGCATGACCCCGGCATTGTTCACGATCACGTCGATCGCACCGAAGCGTTCCACCGCCGACGCCGCGGCGCTCCTCATCTGGTCCATGTCGGTGACATCCGCGACGTGTGCGACGGCCGACCCGCCTGCGTCGGCGATGCCCTCGACGACCCCGGCGAGTCCGTCGGCGTCGATGTCGACACCGACGACATGGGCGCCCTGCGCCGCACACATCTGCGCGATGACCTTGCCGAAACCTCCTCCGGCACCGGTGATGATGATGGTCTTGCCCTGCAGATGATCAGACATTGAGCTCCCCGGCCGCGACGAAATGGTCGCGTCATCGTAGCAACGCGCCGCTGCATCGCCGTCCGGTGAACTCCGCCCCTCTTTCTCGCCGGTGGCGCGACGTCGCACCACCACAATGATCCCAGTCCACGTGAGAACGGCTCCGCCGCAACCACGCCCGCGCACCGGCCGTCGACCGGCTGCGGCTCCATTCCACGCCCGCCGACGATTCAGTCACATGACTGAGCGGGTTGTCAAGGGTTTCGCCGGCCATGGTGCCGATCACTCCTGGTTGTCGGAGTGGTGCTTGACACGCGGCCGGTCCATGGCAAATCCTGTGTGCCGACGGCCACGCCCCGGCACGTCCCCCCGCGGTGTCTGCGACCGCGACCGGTTCCTCCCCGTCTCTCGAGATCACCGAATTACGAAGCGTCGAGCGTCTTCTCGCGCACTGATGACAGGAGAACGATGACCGGGGCACTTCCGACGAGACGGACTTTTCTTCGTGCCGCAGCGGTGACCGCCGCGGGAACGGCGGCCGCGGTGGCCAACGGTGGCGGCCGGGCGTCGGCCGACCCGTCGCGACGAATCAGGCGGACGCGCGAAGAGCATCGCGTGGTGATCGTCGGCTCGGGATTCGGCGGCGGCGTCGCGGCGCTCCGCCTCGCCCAGGCGGGAGTGCCGGTCCTGTTGCTCGAGCGAGGCCGGCGATGGCCGACGGGACCGAACTCGGAGACCTTTCCGCGTGCGTCGAGTCCGGACAAGCGAATGCTGTGGCATGAGTCGACCCCGAACCTCTTCGGCAAGCCGCTGAGCGTCGAACCCTATGTGGGACTGTTCGAATCGGTTTCCGGTGCCAACATGACCGCACTGTGTCCGGCCGGCCTCGGCGGTGGTTCCCTCGTCTACCAGGGCATGACATTGCAACCGAGCGAGGCGGTGTTCAACGAGCATTTCCCCGACGCGCTCGACTGGCAACTGATGAACCGGGTGCACTATCCGAGGGTCGCGCGGATGCTGAAGGTCGCGGTCGCCCCCGATTCGGTGGTGCGGTCCCCGCAGTACCTGGCGCCGCGACAATTCGCGAAACGGGTCCGGGCCGAAGGGCTGCGGCTGGAGAAGATCCCGATGCCGATCGACTGGGGTTACGCCGCAGCCGAATTGCGCGGCGAGATGAAACCCGCTTACACCAACGGCGACGGCGCCATCGGTGTGAACAACGGCGGCAAGCACAGCGTCGACGTCACCTACATCCGTGAGGCCGAGGCAACCGGGCGCGTTCAGGTCCGCACCCTGCACACGGTGCGCCAGGTCGCACGCCGCCCCGACGGCCGGTGGTCCCTCGACGTCGAACGCACCGACGAGTCCGGAAAAGTGTTGGAGCACAAGGAGCTGATCGCGCGCACTCTCATCCTGTCGGCGGGCAGCGTGAACACCACCAAGTTGCTCGTCAAGGCGCGTGCGACGGGTACTGTGCCCGACCTGCCGGACGGTCTGGGGCACGGATGGGGCACCAACGCCGACCGGATCTACACCTGGACCAGTCCGAGCATCGACTTCGGGAAGGTGCAGGGCGGCCCGGTCGTCTTCGGCAGTCCCAACTGGAGTGACCCGAAAAGTGCGTTCACCATCATCCAGGCGTCCCTCCCGCCGCTGCCGGTGTACGCCGGCACCACGATGATGGTCGGCTTCGGCGTGAGCTCGGGCCGTGGTGTCATCGCCTACGACTCGGCGATCGGGGACGCGCTCATCCGATGGCCGCACGAGGGCGATTCGGAGATCCAGACCAAGCACATCGATCGGACGGTTCGGCGGATCGCCGGGCCCGACGCGATCCTCACCGACACCAACGCGGTGTTCCCGTCGACCTGGCATGCCCTCGGTGGGGCCAACATGGGCACGGTCTGCGACCTCGAGGGGCGGGTCGAGGGCCAGCGCGGACTCTACGTGATCGACGGCGCGCTCATGCCGGGCAACACCGCGGCATGCAATCCGTCGATGACCATCGCCGCGGTGGCCGAGCGGGCACTGGACCGGATCGTCGCCCATGACGTCGGCGCGGTGATCTGACCGTCACGGGGTGACCGGGGCGAGCCACATCCCGGTCAGAGCGTCGACGACGAGATCGCGCTGGTGCTGCCAGGTCCGAGATGCAGCGCCCGCCTCGGCCTCGCCCGCGCGCTCGATGTCGGCCAGCGCGTTGACGATCATGTGGCGCGTCAGGTTGTTACGCACCTCGAGCACGTCGTCCGAGAGGGTCGGCAAGGTGGCGTAGAACCGGTCGAGGATCGTCATGAGGACTTCCGATCGTGCGGTCTCCTCATAGAGCAGGACGGTCGCGGACGGGTCACTGGACACCTGGGCGAAGAACCGGGCGAAGTAGCTGGGCGGGCCGAGTTCCGCCAGATACTCGACCTCCGGCCCGACGAGACAGCGGAGCCAGTCGCGAACCCCCGGTTCGGGTCCGACCTCGGCCAGGCATCTGCGACGCAACCGTTCGATCGGGATGTTGTGCGAGGTCAATGTCGCGCGAAGCAGATCGTCCTTGGAACCGAAGTGATGTCCGACGGCGTAGTTGTTGCCTTGACCCGCCGCCTTGCTGATCTGGCGGCTGGAGACGGCGGCCACGCCGTTGAGGGCGATCAGCTTCTCGGCTGCGCCGATCAGGAGCGCGCGAGTGCGGGCAGACTGCTCCGACTTCCCTTCGCTCATGACCTAGATGATGCCCTACGCGAGCCGTCTGAAACGGCGCGATACCGGCCGTCTCTACGACGATGAGAAACGGGCATAGCGGACGCACCCGTACCGCGGCGGCTCGGCCCGACGCGCGAACCGACCTCCGCCTACTCGGGAAGTCCCTGCGCGAGTGGACACCCCGACCTAAGGTGAATCGACGAACGCCCGGATGATCCGCCGTCCGAACGACCATCGGTCGCAGGACCCGACTGTTGGGAGGGACACGATGGCGACTGCGCCTCCGGCCACCGCGAACCTACGTGAGCTGACTTTTCGAGGCGCGGTCCTCGGCGGGATCATCACGCTGGTCTTCACCGCCGCCAACGTCTACCTCGGGCTCAAGGTGGGTCTCACCTTCGCCACCGCGATCCCGGCGGCCGTCATCTCGATGAGCATCCTGCGGTACTTCGCGAACCACTCGGTGGTGGAGAACAACATCGTCCAGACCATCGCGTCCGCGGCCGGGACGCTGTCGGCGATCATCTTCGTCATCCCCGGTCTGGTGATCATCGGGTGGTGGACCGGATTCCCCTACTGGATCACGGTGGCTGTCTGCGCGATCGGCGGCATCCTCGGCGTCATGTACTCCATTCCGCTGCGCCGCGCGCTGGTCACCGGATCCGATCTGCCCTACCCCGAAGGTGTTGCGGCGGCCGAGGTCCTGAAGGTCGGCGATTCCGCCGGCGGCGCCACCGAGAACAAGGCGGGCCTGCGCACGATCATCCTGGGCTCGGTCGCGTCCGCCGGTTTCGCGTTGCTCACCAAACTGAAGGTGCTCAGCGACTCGATCTCGGCGACGATCAAGATCGGCACGGGCGGAACGCTCTTCAGTGCCGGACTGTCGATGTCGCTGATCGGCATCGGCCATCTCGTCGGGGTGACCGTCGGTGTCGCCATGCTCGTCGGGGTGGTGATCTCCTACGTCGTCCTGCTGCCCATCGAGACCCAGGGGCAGACGGCGGGGGAGGATCTCGCCGACGCCGTCAGCGCGATCTTCGCCAATGACGTGCGGCTCATCGGCGCCGGTGCGATTGCCATCGCGGCCATCTGGACCCTGATCAAGGTCATCGGGCCGATCGTGCGCGGAATCCGGGCGGCCATGGTCTCGTCGCGGTCACGCCGTGAGGGGGTGACCGTCGACATCACCGAGCGGGACATGCCGATCAACATCGTCGGCGGCAGCATCCTCGTGCTGCTCATCCCGATCGGGGTGCTGCTGTGGGACTTCGTCCACGACACGGTGCTGGAGGGCAACGCCACCGGGATCATCGCGGTCAGCATCGTCTTCGTCTTCGTCATCGGACTGGCCGTCGCCTCGGTGTGTGGTTACATGGCGGGCCTCATCGGGTCGTCGAACAGTCCGATCTCCGGTGTCGGCATCCTGGTGGTACTGATCGCTGCACTGCTCGTCAAGCTGACCTTCGGGCCGGCGGACGCGTCGCAGACCGACGCGCTCATCGCCTACACGCTGTTCACCGCCGCGGTGGTCTTCGGCGTCGCGACGATCTCCAACGACAACCTGCAGGACCTGAAGACCGGTCAGCTGGTCGGGGCGACACCGTGGAAACAGCAGGTGGCCCTGATCATCGGCGTGCTGTTCGGCTCCGCCGTGATCCCGCCGATCCTGCAGCTGATGTACGACGCCTTCGGTTTCGTCGGAGCGCCGGGAGCGACGGAGGATGCCCTCGCGGCACCGCAGGCCGGCCTGTTGACGACTCTTGCGCAGGGCGTGCTGGGGGCGGACCTGAACTGGGGGCTCATCGGTATCGGGGCGCTGATCGGCGCGGCGGTGATCGTGATCGACGAACTCCTCGGTCGCGCAGGGCGATTCCGGTTGCCACCGCTGGCCGTCGGCATGGGCATGTACCTGCCGATGTCAGTCGTCCTGGTGATCCCGATCGGTGCCTTCATCGGTCACTACTACAACCGGTGGGCCGAACGCAGCGGCGGCGCAGTCGAACACAAGAAACGGATGGGTGTTCTGCTGGCCACCGGTCTGATCGTCGGCGAGGCGCTCTTCGGTGTGGTCTTCGCCGGGATCGTCGCGGCCACCGGCGACGACTCGGCTCTGGCGATCGTCGGTGACGGGTTCGAGCGGTGGGCCCAGATCCTCGGCGTCATCGTCTTCGCCGCGACCATCGCACTCCTCTACGACCGTGTCCGCAAGATCGCCACCGCGAGCGGGACCACGTCGTCGACCACCGCCGGGACACCGAAGGACTGACGGAGATGAGCGAGGGGGCACTGTCGCGCGCGGTCGACGACTTCACGGCCGGCGCCCGGCATCTGACGGAATTGGTTGCCCTGATCGATGACGACCGATGGGACGGTCCGGGGCTGGGGGAGTGGTCGCTGAGATCGCTCGTCGGACACGCGAGTCGGTCGCTGACCACCGTGGTCAGCTATCTGGCCGAGCCGGGCTCGGACATCGAGTTGGATTCGACAGCAGCGTATTTCGCGTCCATCCAGGGATACGGCGACCCCGCCTCGGTCCGGCAGCGCGGAGTCGACGCCGGCCTGGCACTGGGGGACGATCCACGGGCGGGGGTGCTCGAGCGCCGCGACCAGGCCATCAGAGCACTTGCGGGAGAACGTGACCGGCCGCTGACCACACCGTTCGGCGGCATCATGCTGTCCGATTATCTGCCGACCCGGACCTTCGAACTCGCGGTGCACGGCCTCGACATCTCCCGCGCGATCGACGCCGACCTACCGCTCCCGGCGCCGGTGCTCGCGTCAGCACTGTCCACCACGACGGCGATAGCAACACGGATCGGCCAGGGTGAGCGAGTGCTGCTCACCCTGACCGGTCGCGAATCCGAGCCGCCGACCCTCGTCTGAGGGCTGTACGCGCGAGGGTCAGGTCGCGGCGTTGCTGTGGGCGAATTCGGCCACGATCGCGGCGTTGAACGCTGCCAGGTCGTCGGGCTTGCGACTGGTGATCAGCACGTTGTCCCCGTCCCGGCACGTGACGACCTCTTCGTCGACCCAGGTGCCGCCGGCATTGATCACATCGGTCCGCACGCTCGGGAAGGACGTGAGTGTCCGCCCACGGACCACATCGGCCTCGATCAGCGTCCACGGCGCATGGCAGATGGCTGCCACCGGTTTACCTGCCTCGAAGAAGCTGCGCACGAACCGCACGGCGGGTTCCGAGGCACGGAGGAAATCGGGGTTGGCGACACCACCGGGCAGGACGAGCGCGTCGAAGTCCATCACACGCGCGTCTTCGAGAGTGAGGTCGACCGGAAAGGTGTCGGCCTTGTCGAGGTGGTCGAACGCCTGGACGGTCCCGGAGTCGGTGGACACCAGGACGGGCTTTCCGCCGCACGCCTCGACCGACTTCCATGGTTCGGTGAGTTCGACCTGCTCGGCGCCCTCCTGGGCGACCAGGAATGCGATGGTGGTGCCGTTGAGTTCTTCGGCCATGGCGTATACCTCCTCTGTGCACCGCATACGGCAGCGGTGCCTCGTCGTTCGATACCCGCCGGCGGTGCGGACCAAACGGTCGCACCCCGCCCGGACCGGGCTCCGACGATGTGTGTTGAATGTCCCCGGACGACGACGGGGAGGTAGTGGTGGGCGGTTTCGACGGCGTCGCGACGCTGGTTCATCTGGCACGCGGCGGAGAGATCGGGGAGTCCCACGAGACTCCGTACACACTGATCGCCGACGACCGCATCGCACGCTGCGGCGGTACGGCACCGACGACGAGGTGATCGCAGCCGCCGGTACGGGACGGCGGCCCGTGCTGCTGATCCCGCCGCTCGCGGTGTCGACCGCGTGTTACGACCTCGCCGAGGGGCTGTCCGTCGTGCAGTTCCTGCTGGGTGCCGGCCGGGTTCCGTACGTGCTCGACTTCGGCGACATGACCCGCGCCGACCGCCACCTGGGGTTCGCCGACTTCTTCGACGACATCGTCCCCGAGGCCGTTGCGGCGACCGTCGCGGACTTCTACGGCACAGCGGACCGCCGCGAGTCCGGGGTGACGCCGGGGCCCGGGCGGGTCGACGTTCTGGCCTGGAGTATCGGCGGGACCATCAGCCTGCTGACCGCCGCGGCCAACCCGCACCTCCCCCTGGCCTCGGTGACGGCGGTCGGCACCCCGCTCGACTACGCCAAGGTGCCACCGTATCCGCTGGTGAAGACCCTGATGCGACCAGTCGGCACCACGCCGGTGAAGCTGGCGCTGCGCGCACTCGGCGGGATTCCCGCGCCACTCGTCCGCCTGGCCTACCGGGGCACCGCCTGGCAGCGCGAACTGAAGAAGCCCGGTTACATCCTGCGCAACGCCGACGACACCGACGCCCTCGTGCGGATGAAGGCCATCGACCGGTTCCAGGAGACGATGCCCGGTTACCCGGGCAAGGTGTCCGAACAGATGTGGGAGAACTTCATCATGCGCGGCGAACTCGCCGGCGGCGTGCTCGACTTCGACGGTCGCGTCGTCGATCTCGCCGACGTCGCGGTACCGGTCGCGCTGTTCGGCAGTCACCGGGACGCGATCGTCAGCTGGGCGGCTGCTCATCACGGGGTGGAACTCCTGGCCGGGGCGCCGCGCGTGGACTTCACCACCGTGGAGACCAGCCATCTGGGGCTGATCGCCGGGTCCGCGGCGGTCGAACAGACGTGGCCCCGCATCGAGGAGTTCCTGAGCGACCTGGACCCCCGCGACTCGTAGATGAAAAAACCTTCATCTTCGACTCATGGTCGGCTCACCGGAGTCCGACAGAGTCGTCGACATGAAGATCTCACGAGTACTCGCCACCCTCGCCCTCGGTGCGCTCGCGGTCGCCGTCGTGACCGCCAGCTTCTTCCTCATCCGTTCGCCCGAGCCCGACCTGGCCGCCGACTCGGTGTCGGTCGATGTCGCGTCGCAGACGCCTCAGGGCCCGACGCCACCGACCCAGACCCCGCCGGCCCCGGCGCCGGTTCCGCAGATCCCCGCCGGAGCACCGGTGCAGCGGGCCGTCCCGCCGAACCTGAACTCCGACGACGACGATTGGTGTGACCCCCGATCGGCTCAGCGCGACGACGACTGCGACGACGACTGGGACGATCACAGCGACGACTGGGATGACCAGGACGACGATCAGGGCGACGACTGGCACGATGACATCGATGACGACCAGGACGACTGACGCCGAGACATCGAAGTCAGCCGGCGCCGGGAGCGGAGCGAGCGGGCCGAATCCAGCCGGCGCCGGGAGCGGAGTGAGCGGGCCGAATCCAGCCGGCGCCGGGAGCGGAGTGAGCGGGCCGAATCCAGCCGGCGCCGGGAGCGGAGCGAGCGGGCCGAATCCAGCCGAGAGTGCGGGTGTGCGGCAGCGCCCCGCGCTCTCGGCGCGTTGGCGTATCACGGCCTGGATCATGCTCACGACGTTCTTGCTGCTGGTGGTGGTGTTCGTGGTGACGCGCAATCTGTTGCTCCGCGACGTCGACAGCCGGGCGAACCACGACGTCGCACAGGAGGCCAGCGAGTTCCGGACGTTCGCGGCCGAGGGGGTCGACCCGACGACCACCGAACCCTTCACCTCGGTGTCGCGGCTGTTGGAGGTGTTTCTCTCTCGGCAGTCGGCCGGGCAGGGCGAGGTCATGGCCGGCGTCGTCGGGGACACCGAGATCCTGGAACTCCCCGGTAACGCCTGGCCGGCCGCGGGTGAGGGCCGCCGGGTGCTCGACGAGCTGCGGGCCCAGACCGGTCCGGCCGGCGTGTTGATGACCGATCACGGCGAGATCCGCTGGGGGAAGGTCGATCTGGAGCCCGTCGGCTCCGGGACAGCGGATCCGGCCGCGGAGTCGGCGCAACCGGGGACGTTCATCGTCGGCATCTACACCGACCCCGGTCGGGAACTGGTGGACCGTACGATGCGGGTCCTCGCGATCGTGGGACTCGCCGGCATGATCGTCACCACCGGGGTGGCGTACCTGGTGGCCGGCCGGATTCTGGCGCCGGTGCGGAGTGTGCGGATGGTCGCCGCGGAGATCGGCGAGAACGACCTCACCGCGCGCGTGCCGGTCATCGGGCGTGATGACGTGGCCGCGCTGGCGCAGACCTTCAATGCGATGCTCGACCGGATCGAGGACGCCTATACGACGCAGCGTCAGTTCGTCGACGATGCCGGCCACGAGCTGCGGACCCCCATCACGGTCGTGCGTGGTCATCTCGAACTCCTGCCCGACGATCCGGAGGAGCGCCGGAAGACGCTCGACCTCGTCGACAGCGAGCTGGGGCGGATGGGGCGCATCGTCGGGGATCTGCTCATGCTGGCGAAGTCCGAGCAACCCGACTTCGTGGTGGTCAGGCCGACCGACGCGGCGCAGCTGATGCTCGACATCGAGTCCAAGGTGCAACCGCTCGGTGATCGGCAATGGTTGCTCATGGAGGTCGCCGAGGGCCCGTGCACCGTCGATCACGAGCGGATCACCCAGGCGATGCTGCAGTACGCCTCGAATGCGGTCCGGCATACGCGCGAGGGCTCCGTCATCCAGTTGGGTTCTCGCTTCGCCGGCATCGGAGCGCAGCGCCATCTGTGCATCTGGATCACCGACGACGGCCCGGGTGTCGAGCAGGAGGACGCTGCGCGGATTTTCGAGCGCTTCCAGCGCGGACGGTCGGGGTCGGCACCCCAGCACTCGTCCGGTGCCGGACTGGGACTCGCGATCGTGCGGGCCATTGCCGACGCACACCACGGAATCGCCTGGGTACGTAGTGTTCCCGGGCACGGTGCGACGTTCGGCATCGATGTCCCCGTCCCCGACATGACCACCTACGTCGACACAGCGTCGTCGGCACCAGGAGAAGGAGAACGGCGATGAGCCGTGTCTTGATCGCGGAGGACGACGCGCGGATCGCGTCGTTCATCGGCAACGGCCTGCGTGCGGCGGGTTACAGCACCGAGCATGTGTCCGACGGACTGTCCGCGCTCGAGGCAGTGCGCAGCGGCGCTTTCGACATGGTCGTCCTCGACATCGGACTCCCGGCGATGGACGGCTTCGACGTGTTGTATTCCATGCGCGGCGAGGGGATCTCGACACCGGTCGTCGTCCTCACGGCCAGGGACAGCGTGAGCGACACGGTGAACGGGCTCGAGGGTGGGGCCAACGACTACATGACCAAACCCTTTCAGTTCGCCGAGTTGCTCGCCCGCATCCGGTTACGGCTCGTCGACGATTCGGCGGTCGCGTCGGAGAACCTGCTGTCCGCCGGGGACCTGCGTCTGGACCTGAAGTCGCGACGAGCGCGCGTGGGCACCGAGACCTTCGACCTCACCGCGCGTGAGTTCGCCCTGCTGGAAGTGTTTCTGCGGCACCCGGATCAGGTGCTGTCACGCGAGCAGATCCTCGGTCACGTGTGGGGCTACGACTTCGATCCCGCGTCGAACGTGGTCGACGTCTACGTACGGGCGCTCCGCAACAAGATCGGTTCGCATCGGCTCGAGACCGTGCGCGGCATGGGTTATCGGCTTCGCGTCGTCGACTAGCGCGGCACTCACCCCGGTGCGACGCTGAGCCAGTCGGCGAATCCCGACGGATCGTGCCGGCCCAGGGCCCCGTGCTCGAAGAGTCCCCAGCCGGTGCGGGTGGTGCCGTCGGCCTCACGGCATTCGGCGCGTCCGACGTGATCGATGACCCCGAAGGGCATGCGTCCCATGATGTCGCTGCTGGTCATGTCGTAGGTGAGACGTTCGGTGAAGTCCGCTCCGCGCCAGACGCCGTGGGTCCAGTCGGGGTCGCCGCCGTAGCCTCCGCCCACGTGGATGGGTACGGGGAGCAGCGATTCCACCTCCAGCGTCACGGGCGAGCCGCCTGACCCGGTCGTGGAGATGGTTGCGCCGGTCGGAATCCGGGTGCCCGGCGCGTAGTGGACGGTGACGTTCGGCCAACCCAGCTGCTCGACGCGGCCGTCCTTCCAGACGCGCGAACAGTCGTTGAGGCTTCGATAACCGTCGGGATCCTCCTGGATGATGAAGACGAGCTGAAAGTCGTCGAACGCCATCGGGATGTAGAGCCACCACATGCCCTCAAACGGCGGGTCCGACGGCCGGCCGGCCGGTTCGGGCTCGCCGACCGGCCGGATTCCCCACGAGCGGTCGCGGGTGCCGACCCAGGTCGCCGGGTCCACGACGATCTGTTCGCCGTCGACGGTGATCGACCCGCGCCAGGTACCGACCTGTGCGAATCGTTGCGCGTCGAGGGTGACCTTCGCGCCCTGTCGCATCACGTGGGGTTGCTCGAGAAGGGCGTCGAACAGGCCCTCCCAGTGCAGGTCCAGGGCGATGCCCTCGGTCTCGGCGAGGGTCAGGTGCAGCGTGCGCAGCGGATCGTCGACGGACAATCGGTAGTCGCCGACGCGCTGCTCGAGCCGGTTGTCGTCGATCGCGTCACCGAGGTGGACCGCGGTCTGGGTGTCGGTTCCGTCGGCCCGGCGTCGTCGGATGAGGACGAACGCGTCCTTCACGCCGAGGTTGGGGTAGTACCCGATGCCGGTGATGAGGAAGATGGTGCCGCTGCGGTCGTGGGCGTTGAGGTAGGCGCGATCGTAGAAGTTGCGGTCGCTGTTACCCGGCCATGCGATCGGTTGCGGCAGTTGGTGAATGGGATACTCGTCCATCGGTCCCAGGCCGGTTCGGCTCATGTGGTCAGTTCTCCTCGAGAAGTCGTTCGAGCAGTGGTCGGTGGTAGAACAGGGTGCCGTCGACGTCGTCGGGGCGTTCGAGTTCGCCGAAGTGCACGCGCCGCGCACCGGTGCGCATGAAGACGCAACACCACTGCACGGCGGCGTGGACGTAGAACCAGCGCAGGTCGCCGAGTTCGACACCGGTCCGTTGCCGGTAGGTGTCGCGGACGTCGCTCTCGCGCAGTAGGTCCGGCAGGCCCGGCAGGCCCGCCATCGTCGCCAGCTCGTGAAAGACACGGTGTGCGAACACCACCCATGCGACGTCGAGTTCGCGCGGGCCGATACGTGCCATCTCCCAGTCGAGGACCGCCGTGGCCGTGAAGTCGGCGAACATCATGTTGCCGATGCGCGAATCACCCCAGGACAGGACGGGTTCGGTGTGCGCGACGTCGTCGGGGAAGTTGTCGGCGAGCCAGGCGAGCGCGCGTTCGACCAGGGGCGAACGGCCGATCCCCTCCACCGAGAAGTCGTACCAGTCCTGCAGCCAGGCGAGCAGACGAGCAAGGGGGGTGTCACCCGCGGGGAGGTCGTCGGCGAGGAAGCCGAACTGCTGCGCCGCGTCGGGGATGGAGTGGAGGTCGGCGATCACGCCGACCGCAGAGTCCTGGGCCCGACGGCGATCGGCCTCGGAGGCGTCCCCGAACCAGTTGTCGCCGAACGTGTACGGCATCACGTCGGGCGGGACCTCGCCCTCGCACCGGTCCATCAGGAAGAACGGCGCACCCAGGAGGGCGCCACTCGGTTCGAGGTGGTGTACCGCGGGGACCGGGACGTCGCTGAGCCGGGCGATCAGCCGCATCGTCGCGTACTGATGGTCCATCCGGTAGGAGCGGAACACGGGAACGTCGGCGCTCGACGGCGCCATCCGCATCACCCAGTGCCGGGTGGGTTCGCCGGGCCAGGACACCGACACCGGGATCGTCTCCGACGACATGCCGTTGCTGTCCCCACTCGCGGTGACCGTGACCTCGGGCAGGGCGTCGGGGGTGTCGCTCTGCCCGGCCAGCCAGCGCGCGAGTGTGTCCGGGACCGAGGCGTTGTCCCGGCTGGAACGCTGCAGATGGTCGACCTGCTCGACGGCGGGTTCGGTGGCCATGGGCACCCCCTGTGATCGTTACCGGCACATTCGCTACGGTGAGTAGCGTTATGACAGCAGAACGGTCGCGCGGTTCGCAGCGACTTCGGCAAATCCCCGACTACAAGGGGGCCGACGGAGAGCGGGTGGGCCGATGAGCACCGGGACGGGAGAAGCGGTCCCGGGGCGTCCCCGCGACGTCCGGATCGATTCGGCGGTGCTCGACGCCGCTGCGGAACTGGTCGTCGACGTCGGCTATCGGAAACTGACGATGGCTGCGATCGCCGATCGCGCGGGGACGACGAAGACCGCGCTCTACCGCCGCTGGTCGGGCAAAGCTGAGCTTATCCACGATCTCGCGTTCTCCCGGATGGCGCGGCTCCCTCCGTCCAGCGGTGAGGTCGAGGCCGACCTCCGCATCATGGTCGCGGCGGCTCGCGACCTCTTCGCCAGCCCGGTGACCCGTGCCGCACTGCCCGGCCTGATCTCGGACATGGCTGCCGAACCCGAACTGTCGGCGCGTGTGCACGCCGGCTTCGCAGAGGTGTTCGGCGCATTGCGTGACCGGTTGGTGACCGCCGTCGACCGCGGCGAGGTGCATCCCGATGTGGATCCGGATCGGCTCATCGAGGTCGTCGGTGGAGCCGCGATGTTGCACGCACTGCTGCTCGACGACCGTGAGTTCGACACCGCGTGGGCCGATCAACTCAGCGCGCTGGTCGTGCACGGAGTTCTGCGCTAGCTCGGTCGCGAGCGCACAGCCGGCGGGGTGTCGAGTCGCGAACTATGAGGGCCGCTGAACTGTCTCGATCGGACCCCGTCATCCGTCTGTTCGGATGATACTGCGCGACAGTCGAAAAGGAGACACTGTAGCGATGAAAGTGATCAGTCGAATCGGTGCAGGGCTCGGGATCTTGGCGATATCCGCAACGTTAGGTATTGGTGTCGCGGACGCCGCCCCCAAGGTCGGGGAGCCCGGTCATCGTAAGCCGCTGAATTGCTCTATTGCGCAGGACTTCGGGTCTTCGCATCTGGGTGGTCCGGGGTGTAACGCACTTCGGCCGCTCACTCGAGTCGGCCCATACGCGTCCGAGGAGTTCTGCAACGACGACAGTGGCCGCGTTGCTGCGCAATACCGAAAGTATTACCGAGGGTTCAGTTGCGGGCAGGCACGTTCAGGATTCTGGTACATGACAGTGTTCTCCGACTTCGGCCGTTGAGCGGCGCCACGGAGCTGTAGTTTTTGTATGACCGTCGTCCAAGAAGGCGGACCACCGTAATCGCAGTCCAGAGAGCCGCCTTCTTGGACCTGGCCGGTCCAAACACTTGAGGTTCGCCTCCCACCTACACTCGTGGGATGACCGCACCGAGCAACACCGACGACGTCGTCGAACAGATCCTGTCCACCTACGACGCGATCACCGTGGTCGGTGCCAGCGCCAATCCGTCGAAGGCCGCCAACGAGGTCCCGGCGTACATGAAGAACCGCGGTTGGCGGATCATCCCGGTGAACCCCACCGCCGACGAGATCGTCGGCGAGAAGGTGTATCGGGCCCTCGCCGATGTCCCCGAACAGGTCGGCCTCGTCGACGTCTTCCGCCCCGGGCCCGAATGTGCCGACGTCGCCCGGGCTGCCGTCGCGGCCGGTGCGACCGCACTGTGGCTGCAGCTCGGAATCCGATCGGCGGAGGCGCGGGCGATCGCCGAGGACGCCGGCCTGCTGTATGTCGAGGATCGCTGCCTGATCATCGAGCAGCGCCGCACCGGCATCGTTCCCGGCTGACGGCAGGGCGGCCCCGGTGAACTTCCTGGACGAGCTCACGCACCAACGACTTCCGCTGTTCCTGCTGTTCGCGTCGTTCGTCGTCACGTTCATCGTCACCCGGGTGATCACCCGACTCATCCGGGCCGGTAAGGGCCCCTTCCGTAACAACGTGTCGGACGGCGTGCACGTGCACCACATGGTGCCGGGTCTGATCCTGACGATCGTCGGCGCCTTCCTCTCGGTGGGTGTCAACGGGGCGTCGCCCGGTGCGGAGATCAGTGCGGTGCTGATCGGCGTCGGCGCCTCACTGGTGCTCGACGAGTTCGCGCTGATCCTCCGCCTGCAGGATGTGTATTGGTCACCGGAAGGCCAACTCTCGGTTCAGGTGGTCGCCCTGACGGTTGCCGCCCTGGGGATGGCGGTGCTGGGTTTCAACCCGCTCGACGACGCGAACGTGGAGATCGGCCCCGTCGCTCTGGTGGCCACTGTTCCGATCAACGTCGCCTGCGCGATCCTGTGCGTGCTCAAAGGCAAGTTCTCGACGGCCATCGTCGGCGTCTTCATCCCGGTGTTCGCCTGGTCGGGTGCGATCCGGCTGGCCCGACCGCACTCGGCCTGGGCCCGTCGATACACCCCGGCCAAGACCGAGAGGGCGCGGGCCCGGGCGAAGAGTTTCGACGAACGCTGGGGGCGTTGGGGTCTGAGCATCGGCGACCTCATCGCGGGCAAGCCCACCGATCCGGTGAGCGTGGTGGCCAAGCCGGCGGACGGCACGACGACCGCCGACGCGCGGCCGACGCCCCCGGCTTCCTGATCCGGGTGCCCGGTTGATGACCTACGAATACTCGTGCGAGTTGCTGATGTTCGTCGTCTCACCGAAACACGCCTACTTCGGTAGGCCCAAAGACGGCCCGGCCGACGAGGTGGAGACCCGCACACCGGAGTCGGTGGAGATCGTCGCCGACAAGGGAATTCGCGGGGATCGCTTCTTCGGCGTCCGCGCCCACACCGAGGCAGCGGTGACGTTTCTCGCGCTCGAGGCGTGGACGGCCGCGGCCGGTGACGCCGATCCGGTCCTCGCCCGACGCAACATCGTGGTGCGCGGCGTGGAACTGGATCCCCTGCGGGGCCGGGAGTTCGAGCTGGACTCAGGGGCGGGGCCGATCCGGTTTCGCGGCGGACGCCCTGCCCACCCGTGTTCGTGGATGGACACCGTCGCCGGCGACGGCGTGCGCAAGGCGCTGATTGGGCGGGGTGGCCTGCGAGCGCAACCGTTGACGTCGGGAACCCTGAGTCTCGGTCGTGCGGTGCTGGTCAGCTATGTCGAACTCGACGCCGCTCGCGCCGCCGACCAGGTCCGTCGGGCTCAGCCGTTGTAGTGGGCAGCGGACCTGAGAATCGGCCTTCTCTGTGGAGTTGTCAAGGGACGAACACGGTCCCGAGCTGGGCTCGGGTGTGGAAGGTGCTACGCGAAAGCTGTTGTCGGGCGGTCGGTCAGGCTGCGTTGTCAAGTCGCATGGTGCGTCGGTTGTAGGCGGGTAGCGGTCGTCGGTGTGGGTCGATGCCGGCTGGTGGAACCAGCCAGGGATGTCGGTCGAAACCCATCACGACGTCCCACCCGTGGTGATGGACCTGGGTGTGGCAGCGCTGGCACAGGAGGCAACCGTTGTCGAGGTCGGTGGGACCGCCGTCAGCCCAGTGCGCGATGTGGTGCACCTGGGTATGTGAGGGTGGTGCACCGCATTTGACGCAGCATTGGTCGCGGACGATCACGGCTTTGCGTAGATGTGCCGGGAACAGTCGGTGGGTGTGCCCCATCTGCAGTGGTACGCCTTCACCGTCGAGGATGATCTCGGTCAGCGACCCGTCGCACGACACCTGTTTGGCGACGGCCTGGCTGACGGAACCTGTCCACGGCAGAGTGGCGGGATCCGCGCCGGTGGCGGGGATCGTCAGCAGGAGTTGGGTACGAGGAGACCCGACACTGTCGATGGTGGCGCCGAGGGTGGCTTGGTCGAGGATCAACTCGAACGCATCGGCGCGGCGCTGCTCGGCAGTGCGTCGGTCGTCGGCGCCGTCGGGTTCGGGTCGTGGGCAGGACCGTTCGTCGATCATGGACAGGAACTTCTCACCGACCACCTGGGTGACGTCGACCCGGATGTCGACCCGGCCGTCGTCGGTGGTGTGGGCGTTGACCGCGTTCAACGATGAATCGTCGGCGGTCGGGACACCGTCTTCGGTGGCGTCGGCAATGGTGTTGCCGATGGCGCGGGCGAACTTTTCTACTTCTGCTGGTGTCGCGCCCGACATGGCTTGCGCGAGGAGGTCGAGCTCGTACCGCATGCGATCGTCTTCGGAAAGCACAGTCAGCGAACGTTTGTCGATGTATGCGATGCCGCGGATGATGGCGTCGGCGACCTCGCTCGACAGGCGTCCATCGGCTGCGTGGCGGGCCAGGGCGGGCAACGTGGGGAGAGCGTCGACGCTTCGCGTGGTCCGCTGCGCTGCAGCGGGCGCGTAACCCATCTCGATCAGCATTGTCTTAGTGGTGCCACCGGCTTTCTCGGCGACTCCCAGTTCATCGAGTTGTGTTGCGTGCGTAACGATCTGATGATCAACAGTGTTGCGGATCAGGCGCAAGGTGTCGAGTGCGTCGAACGTCGCCCTGCCCGTGGGGTCATCGGAGGGCGGGGTGAGCTCGATGAACTGGTCGAGGAGAGTGGTGAGCTCTGGCATGACTCCACTGTACGGGAACATTTGTTCGATTACGAGGTTTATCCACAATGAGTGTGATCGAAATATGTTGTCGTTTAGTTTGTTTCATTCATCGTCAGTTGTTCAGTGGGTTGCTCCGAACGCGTCCGTGGCCACCTCGACGAAACGCGCGGCCGCGGCAGACGGTCGCGAACCCCACAGCAAGCCGAGATGGGCTGTGCCGTCGACGTCCCGGATCGGCACCCCGACCACGCGGTCGTCGGCCGCTGCGATCGACTCGCTCAGGATGCCGACTCCCAGTCCACTGCACACTAATTCGATGATCGCCTCCGGAGAGGACGCCTCGATCGCGGGCCGGATAGGGCTACCCTCCGACGCTGCCGCGTCGAACACGCTGCGGATTCCCGCGCCGCTCGGGAGACAGATGAGCGACCGTTCGCGGAGCAGGGCGAGGTCGACCGATCGGCCGGGGGCACGATCGTTCGCGGGCACCGCGGCGACGACGCGTTCGGCGATGATCGTCATGGACTCGACCCCCGGCGGCAGGCCACCGCCGTACCCGGCCAGGGCGACGTCGAGGCGTCCGTCCTCCACCGACGCGATCAGTTCGGTCGATGGAGACTCGCGCAGGCTCAGTTCGATCTGCGGGTGCGTCGACCGGAAGGTGCCGAGCGCTGCGAACAGGGGCGCGATGGTGCACCCTTCGACCATCCCGACCGAGAGGCTGCCACGAACGAGTCCGGAGACCTCGGCGACGGTACGGGCGACGTCGTCGGCAGCGGCAAGGGCACGGCGGGCCGCGGGGAGCGCTTCCCGGCCGGCGTCGGTCAAGCGCACAGCGCGGCCGGAGCGATCGAAGAGGGCCGCACCGAGTTCCCGTTCCAGGGTGCGGATCTGCGCGCTGATGTTCGGCTGCGTCGTGTGGACGCGCGCTGCGGCCGCGGTGAAGCTGCCTTCCGCGGCGACGGCTGCGAAGTATTCGAGCTGGCGAAGGTCCATAAGTGAAAATGATATCGGCCATACAAACCATCACTTGGACTTATCGGGTGGCCGGGTCGACTCTGGACTCCGAACACATCGAGAGGAGTCGTCATGACCACACACGAAACCGCACGCACGCCCGAGGACCTGACTCGACTGTTCGTCGAGTTCTCCAATGCCGGGGATGCCGACGCCGTCGCCTCGCTCTACGACGAGGACGCAGTGATGGCCTTCCCGCCCGGCGAGGTCACCCGCGGCCGGACCGCGATCCGCGACCTGTGGGCATCGGTTCTCGCGCACCGGCCGACCTTCGTGCCGGAGCCGCCGTTGCCGACGTTGATGTTCGGGAACGGTCTCGCACTCACATCGACACCGCCCCGCGACGGTGCGGGTGCCCGCGCTCAGGTGGTCGCGCGACGATCCGATGGATCGTGGGTACGCATCATCGACCAGCCTGAGTTCCAGACGCCGGGCCACTGAGTCGCCGTGACGCCAGATTTCTGAGTCCGGATTCAGCTCCCGTGCTAGCTTCGCTGTGGTGGCGGTTACCGCCGCCCAGGGCGACGGCGCGAAGGGACGGATCGGCGTGGGAGTACCGGAAGCGGACGATGTCGCCGCGACGATCGCGTCCCGACTCGCCGACCGACGCGGTACCTCACTCTCGGTCGAATCCGCACGACTGCTGCCGGCGGGTGCGAGCCGGGCGACCTACGCCGCCGGTCTCGTCGAGGGTTCCGGACAGGTGGAGCCGATCATCATCCGCGCGGTTCCCGCCGCCACCGACGACGGCGGGTTGCGAGCCGAGGCGCAGGTCCTGCGTGCAGCCGCCGACGCCGGGGTGCCGGTGCCGGAGATCCTCGACGCCGGCTTCGACGAGGACGGCAATGTCCTGGGATTTCCTTATCTGGCAATGACGTTCATCGATGGTGAGTCCATCCCACGTCGAATACTGCGCAACGACTCCCATGCCGGCGCGCGTGCCCGGTTCGTCGCTCAATGCGGTGAGATCCTCGCGCGCATCCATCGGATCGACGTGCGGCAGACGCCCGGTCTCAGCGAACTCGGCGATCCCATCGCCGGGCTCCGGGAGCTGTTCCCACGCGAGTTCGACGCCATGCCGGCCGGACTGGTACTGGCGACCCAGTGGCTCACCGACAACCCTCCCGAACCCTCACCGCGGCAGTGCCTCGTACACGGTGACTTCCGGTTGGGCAACCTTCTGGTCGAACCCGAAGGTATTGCGGCGGTGCTCGATTGGGAGCTGGTCCACCTCGGCGATCCCGTCGAGGACCTCGGTTGGCTGTGCGCGAAGGCGTGGCGGTTCGGGGGGTCGACACCGGTGGCCGGGATGGGCAGCCGAGACGAGCTGCTCGACGCGTACGCCCGGGAGGCGGGTTGGCGTCCCACCGACCGGGCGCTGCGCTGGTGGGAGCTCTACGCCACCGTGAAGTGGGGACTGATCTGTGCGGTCCAGGCCGCCCGCCACCTCGACGGGGTCGAACGGTCGGTGGAACTGGCCGCCATCGGACGCCGAAGTGCCGAGCAGGAATTCGACGCCCTGCTCGACCTCGGGCTCGTGGCACCGGAGGCGGTGCCCGATCCGCTGACCGAGGCGACGGGTGCACGCGCGAGCGAGGATCTCTACGGATCGCCGAGCTCCGTCGAACTACTCGAAGCGCTCGCCGAGTTCCTTCGATCCGACTCGGTACAGGCCGATCTGTCACCACAGGTGCGTTTTCACACGAGGGTGGCCGGCAATGTCGTCGACGTCGTCCGTCGGCAGGTCCTGCTGGGTGCCGCAGATGCAGCCGCGAGTGCGCAACGCCTGAGTGCTCTCGGCATCGCCGATCAGCAGGCGCTCTGTGCAGCACTTCGTTCCGGAGAGCTCGACGGGACCGACGAGAAGGTCCGCGACGCCGTCGTCGCCGACGTGCGCGCGCGGCTCCTCGTGGCGAACCCCAAGTACTTCGCGGTCCCTCATCCGTGACCGCAGGACATCCGATCCCAACCGAGAGGGGTTCATCGTGGACTTCGCCCTGCCCGAGTCGCTGAGCGACTACCTTGCCGAACTCGACGCCTTCATCGAGGCCGAGATCGTCCCCCTCGAGCAGACCGACGACAACATCCGATTCTTCGACCACCGGCGTGAGGACTCCCGAACCGACTGGGAGCGAGGCGGCCTGCCGAACAAGGAGTGGGAAGCGCTCCTCGGCGAGGCGCGGCGTCGCGCGGATGCGGCAGGCCATTTCCGCTACCCGTTCCCGTCCGAATTCGGTGGCCGGGACGGATCGAACCTGGCGATGGCGATCATCCGTGAGCACCTGGCGTCGAAAGGGCTGGGCCTGCATTGCGATCTGCAGAACGAGCACGCCATCGTCGGCAACAACATCGGTCTGCTCCTCATGCTCGAGTACGGCACCCCGGAGCAGCAGGCGGAATGGGTCGAGGGACTGGCCGCGGGCACGAAGTTCTTCGCCTTCGGCATCACCGAACCCGACCACGGGTCCGATGCCACCTACATGGAGACGACCGCCGTCCGCGACGGCGATGACTGGATCATCAACGGCGAGAAGACGTGGAACACCGGCATCCATGCCGCACACCGCGACATCGTGTTCGCCCGCACCAGCGGTCAACCGGGAGACGCTCGCGGGATCACCGCCTTCCTCGTCGACCCGCAGGACCCCGGGTTCGCCGTCGAGGAGTACCTGTGGACGTTCAACATGCCGACCGACCATGCGCACATCTCGCTGCGGGATGTCCGGGTGCCGAATTCCGCGGTGTTCGGGGCGGAGGGAGCCGGTCTGCAGGTCGTGCAGCACTTCTTCAACGAGAACCGCATCCGTCAGGCGGCGTCGAGTCTCGGGGCGGCCCAATACTGCGTCGATCGCGCCGTGGCGTACGCCAACGAACGCGCGCCCTTCGGCAAGAAACTGTCGACGAATCAGGCGATCCAGTTCCCGCTCGTCGACCTGCACACCCGGTGCGCGATGATCCGGGCCCTGATCCGCGAAACCGCCTGGAAGATGGACACCTACGGACCGTTCGCCGCGTCTGCGGAGGTCTCGATGTGCAACTACCAGGCGAACCGGCTGTGCTGCGATGCCGCCGATCAGGCGATGCAGGTGTTCGGCGGACGCGGCTACTCGCGGCACGAGCCGTTCGAGCACATCTACCGGCATCATCGTCGCTACCGGATCACCGAGGGCGCCGATGAGATCCAGATGCGACGCGTCGCCGGATACCTGTTCGGTTTCATGTCGGGAAAGGCACCCAAGGGAGTGCAGTCGTCCTGAGTAGGCTGACCACATGATCGCGGTCATCATCATCGTGGCCACCGTGGTGGTCGCACTGTTCATCCTCGGCGGCGCCGCCTGGTTCGCCTACGACTCGGACAAACGCGTACGCACCTTCGCGCGGTCCACCGACCTGATTCCCGGCCGACCGGGACGGGCACCCGAGAGCTGGGCCACCGACAACACGCGAGAAGCGCTGTTGCACCGTCGAATTCGATACGCCATCGCCGACGTCCATGCGAACCCGGCGATCCCGCACGACGACGAACTCGTCGCGGCACGCAATCGCCTCGACGACGCGGTCTTCGAACTCGACGATCGGCTGATCGCGTCGGCGGACCTCGGCGAAGACGAATCGACCGAGGCGCTCGATCACGCCGAGTCGGCCATCAAGGACCTCGAGAAGCTACCCAAGAAACTGTGGGAGGCGCCTCGCGAGGAACAACTCGCCGACATCGACCGTGTCGCGCGCGTGTTGGCGCGGGGCTGACCGCTCGGAGCAGTTCAGATCACCGTCGGGCGGGGCGGTGGGTCCGGCTGCGGTGGTGCGGGCTGTGGGTCGGGAGCCGGCGGCGGGGTCGGCACGGGGATCGGCGGTTCCGGCGGCGGCTCGGGGATGGGCTCGGGTGCGGGAACGGGCTCCGGCGGTGGCGGGGGCGGCGGGACCGGTTGACTCATGTCCGGACTCCTCTCGACGCGAACGTCTGGTTCGTCGGCTTTGTCTCGTGATGCCTCCACCGACGCTACGCCCGTGGCGAGACACCGGCCACCGAGCCGCGCTCAGGAGTCGGCCAATTCCAGCAGCTTCCGGACGGTCCGCAGATTGCGTCCCGTGCCCTGCACACCCAGACCGCGCGCGATCACCGGTGCGGTCAGCGTCGAACGCCCCGCCCCGTCGGCATAGCGGATGTGCAGATCGGATCCGATGACCCGGACGACGTCCTGGCCGAAGTCCTTGCGCTCGAACGCGGCCACCTTGTCGGGCGCCGGTCGGCCGGTCAGGAAGTAGACATAGGAATACTTGTCGTCGGCGATCTCGAACGGATGCGCGTCGAGCGCGGCGCGGACCTGCCCGGGCGTGCGGCTGATGACCTCTCGGAACCATCCGTAGCGACCCTGCATCGCGGTTTCGAGAGCGCGGTCGAACTGCTCGGGTGCGGCCGGTGGTGTGCAGAGCAGGTTGCCCGACGCGATGTACGTCGAGACGTCTTCGGCACCGAGGTCGGTTGCGATCTGCCGCAATTCGGCCATCGGGAGTTTCGCCCCGCCGACATTGACCGCGCGGATCAACACGATGCGGCGGCTCACAGACGGACCTTCGACAGGTCGGTCCGAACCAGCATCACGTTGTAGTCGTCCCACCGCGAGACGACGAAATACAGGTTCTTGCCCGACGATCGAGGGTGGATGTAGGGGGTGTACAGACCGCTGGACTGCTTGGGGGTGATGAGCACTCGCTCTCCGCTCCACGGGCCCACCGGCGACGGCGACGTGCGCAGCATGATCGTCCCTGCACGCTCGGTCAGCATCACGAACCGGCCGAGGAAGGCGTTGTAGGCCACGGAGATCTCGCTGACCGGGCCGGCGACGACCGGCGCGGCGTCGGCCGGATTCGGCGACCACGCGGTGCCGCCGCGGAAGTACTGGTACCGATTGAGGTTCAGTATGTCGGCCGGACGGAAGCGGGCCACGTGGGCTGAACCGGAACGTCCGTTGGGCGTTCCGTATTGGTAGATGTACTCCCCGCTCCGCAGGAAGGCGCCCATCTGGAACCGATCATGGCCCCTCGTCACCTGGGGAACGCCCGGGATCGTCAGGTCGGTGTTCCAACGCAGCGTGTTGTTGTCGACCGTCCAGGTCTGACCGTTGTTGTGCGACACAGCGATTCCCGAGTAGTTCGTGCTCCACCGGCCGGGACCCAGCCACCGGTGGATCGACATGAAGCCGACGAACTGCGTGCCGTTGATCGAGATACCGCCGGTGGGGATCCGACCGACTTCGATGTTGCGCACCCCGACGGCGTTGAACATGGGTTGCGCCCACGTCGGATGCGCCGGCGTCACCGACGCGCCCGAACGGACCGACCCGGGCACGGCGTTCGGGAATCGGATGCCCTTGGCCAGGTCCGAGTTCGCGTCACTGCGCAGCATCGTGTTGTGTTTCCAGGCCATCTGTCCCGCGCACCTGCCCCACGTGTCACCGAAGGCCATCAGGATCTGACCGGATCCGTTGTCCCACGGCACACCGACGTCGGTGGCGGTGATGCCGAAACGGGTGTCGGTGCGTGCGGGACTTCGCGGGCCGGTCACCCAGGAGACGGCCTTGGTGGCGCCGGTCAATGTCGGGAGCGGACCCTGAGGCTTCTTGCCGTCCGCCCGGTAGCTGCCGAAGTCGAGACTGCCCCACCCGAGCTCACTGGACCCGGAACTGCCGGTGCTGCCGACATCGCCCCCGGTGATGCCGGTGGCGTTGCAGACCGCGGCTCTCGCCGGAACAGACACGGTGGTCAACAGGCCGCCCGCGAGGGCGACAGCGGCAACGGTCGCGATGATGCGGCGGGCCGGACGCATGGACGTACCCCCAGAAGAAACGACAAGTGCTGTCAGTGTTGCAGAAGTGGCGGCCCGGAGCGGCGTCGATGCCGAACCGACGCCGGTGCGTGACCCGGGAGGAGCGAGCCTGCGAGCCCTCCTTCTGCTCCCTGAGGAGCGAGCTTGCGAGCGTCACGAAGGGTCTCGCAACCTCTGTCGCCGGACCCTTCGTGACGCACCCTCCGCAAGCTCCGGGCGCTCCTCAGGGAGCAGTGGGGAGTGCTTGTCCCGGATCGGGTCGACGGGGGCGGATCAGCGGCGAGTGGCCACGGCGAACGTTCGGCGGAACGGCAGGACCGTGCCCCACTCGCGGCGCGGGTAGGCCTCGGCGAAACGTTTCTTGAGGTCGGTGACGAACTGCTTCCGGAGGTCGCCGGTAAGTGCCTGGAGGTACGGACGCGCACCGGTTCCCGACATCCAGTCGAACACCGGGTCCTGGCCGTCGAGCACGTGAAAGTAGGTCGTCTCCCACGCGTTGACGAGGTAATCGCGCTCGGCGAAGAAGTCGAGATACATCTCGGCGTCGAGCCGGGGGAGCGCCCGGAGGTCGCCGAAGGCCCCGACGTAGGGCTCGGTCGAGGCGAGCTCGGCGAGCGCCGCGTGGGTCGGCGAGTCGGTGTTGTTCGGCACCTGCAGGGCGAAGGCGCCGCCATCGGTCAGGTGACCGAGCAGACCGTCGATGACGTCGAGGTGGTCGGGCACCCACTGGAACATCGCGTTGGAGAGCATCAGGTCGACCGGCCGGTGGGGCGTCCACTGCGAGACGTCGACGGCGTCGTAGTTGGCGTGCGGGTCGGTGTTGTCCCGGATGGCCCGGTCGACCATCTCCGCCGAGTCGTCGATGCCCAGGATCTCGGCCGCGGGCCAGAGCGCACGCAGGTGCTTGGTCAGGTGGCCCGGTCCGCACCCCAGGTCGACCACCGACAGCGGGTTGGTCGGGATCTGCGCGATGAGGTCGAGAAACGGCCGCGCGCGATCGTCGGCGAATTGCAGATAGCGTGTCGGGTCCCACACAGCCATGAGTCCACCCTAGCGGTGAGTCTGCTGCCGGGCATCGCAGCTGCCGTAGGCTTCCGTGCGTGACAGATTCCGCGAACCCGACAACCGACGACTCCTCCGCAGACCCGGAAGCGGGCTCGGCCGTCGTCGAGATCTCGACCGACGGTGCCTGCCTGGGGAACCCGGGCCCGGGCGGATGGGGCGCGGTGCTCCGATACAAGGGCACCGAGAAGCGGATCTCCGGGTCGGAACCCGACACGACGAACAACAAGATGGAACTCACCGCCGCCATCGAGGGTCTCGCGGCGCTGACCAGGCCGTCGACCGTCATCATTTACACCGACTCGACCTACGTCCGCAACGGGATCATGAAGTGGGTCAACGGCTGGCAGGCCAACGGATGGAAGACGAAGGATCGCAAGCCGGTCAAGAACGCGGATCTGTGGCGTCGTCTGGTCGAGGAGGAGAAACGGCATCAGGTGGAGTGGCGCTGGGTGAAGGGGCACGCCGGCGACCACTTCAACGAGATCGCCGACGAACTGGCGACCACCGCGGCCCGATCGGTCTCCCGATGACCCCGGTGGCCGTCGCCCTCGAACCCGTCCGCGACGAGCACCTGGTCGCGGCGATCGAGGGCGCGGGCGGACAGATCGTCGGCCTCGACGACGCCCGGGTGCTGGTGTGGATCGGGCCGCCCGCGGACTTCCCGCAACTGCCCGACACCGTCGAATGGGTGGCCCTCAAGACCGCGGGCATCGAGGATTTCGTGGCCGCCGACATCCTCGACGACCGCCGGCTCTGGACCAACGCGTCGGGCTTCTATGCCGAGAACGTCGCCGAGCACGCGCTGGCGCTGCTCCTCGCAGGACTCCGGCAGATCAACACCGCCGTCCTCCGGCACTGGGACAAGGAACGGATCGACACCGCGGTCCGGTCGCTGCACGGCGCCACCGTCGCCATCGTCGGTGCCGGCGGGATCGGTGCCTCCCTCGCCCCACGTCTCCGGGCGTGCGGTGCCCGCGTCGTCGCGGTGAACCGATCGGGCCGCGATGTGCCCGGTGCGCACGAGATCCGACGGTCCGACGAGTTGGACGAGCTGTGGGGAACCATCGACCACGTGGTGCTGGCGGCGCCGGCGACGCCCGAGACCCGGCACATGATCAACGCCGAGAGCCTCGCGGCGCTGCCCGACCATGCGTGGGTGGTCAACATCGCGCGCGGCCCGCTCGTCGACGAGGAAGCTCTGTACCGGGCGCTGGCCGACGGCCAGATCGCGGGCGCGGCCCTCGACGTGACCGATCCGGAACCGCCCGCCGACGACCATCCGCTCTGGTCCCTGCCGAACGTGATCATCACCCCGCATGTCGCCAACCCGGCGTCGGGACTGACGCGCGAGCTCGCACCGTGGGTCGCCGAGAACCTCCGCAGGTTCGCCGCGGGCGAGGAACTGCTCTCCGTGGTGTCCGCCGGCCGCGACTACTGAGATAACTACCTGCTGTTTCCGGCCGATTTCTAGAACACGTTCTCGTTTTCGGTTCCGGCGTGGCATGGTCGACGGGTGATTCTCGACAGATTCCGGATAGACGACCAGGTGGCCATCGTGACCGGCGCGAGCCGGGGGCTCGGGGCGGCGATCGCGGTCGCCTTCGCCGAGGCCGGCGGCGACGTGGTGATCGCGGCCCGCAGTGAGTCCGACCTCGAGCAGGTCGCCGAACGGGTCCGCGCGGCGGGCCGACGCGCGCGCACCGTCGCCGTGGACCTCGGCGACCCCGATGCGGCGGCGGCGCTCGCGCAGACCGCGGTCGACGAGTTCGGGCGGCTCGACACCGTGGTGAACAACGTCGGCGGGGCGATGCCCCGGCCTCTGTTCGACACCAGCCCCAAGCACCTGCGAGATGCCTTCGACTTCAATGTCGGTAACGCGCACGCATTGGTCGTCGCCGGTTCCAAGCAGATCCTCGCGACCAGCGGCCGGGGTTCGATCATCAACATCACGTCGGCGGTGGGCCGCCTGCCCGGACGTGCCTACGCCGCCTACGGCACCGCGAAAGCTGCTCTCGCGCATTACACGCGCATCGCGGCGATGGATCTGAATCCGAAGATCCGGGTCAACGGCATCGCACCGGGCGCCATCCTGACATCGGCGCTGGAGATCGTCGCGGGCGACGACGGAATGCGTACCGCAGTCGAGACATCGACTCCGCTGCACCGACTCGGCGATCCGGAGGACATCGCCGCGGCCGCCCTCTACCTGGCGTCCCCGGCCGGCGCGTACGTCACCGGCAAGATCCTCGAGGTCGACGGCGGGATCATCTCGCCGAACCTGGACCTGCCGATCCCGGACCTCTGATCACTCCGAGCCCCGCTCGAGGGCGCCGGCGATCTGCCGTTCGAGCTGCGCCGCGGCCACCTGCGGAACGTCGATGATGCCCTCGAGCTCGGCCCGGGCCTTCTTGTAGGCCGCCTGCCGCTCTGCGGGTGTGGCCGCGGAGTCGGCGGCCACGCCGATCAGCTTGCGCGCCCGGTCCAGGGCTTCGCGTTCGACCGGTGAGAAGTCGGTTTGCCTGCGCCGCCGGGACTCTCGTTCGGCTGCGTCGAATGCCGCGGCGTATTCGCCCACGGCGTCGCGGTACTCGGCGAAGTCTGCCGGGGACATCGAATCGGGCAGCGGCGCCTGGGCGCCCGGCTCGGGTCGCAGATCGTCGGCGCGGACCCGGGCGCGGTGGAACGCGAGGGTCAGCGGTTCACGCATGTCGGTCATCATCGGGTACTCGATGAGCGTCGCGAGATCGAGCTCGTAACCGAACCACTTCTCGTTCAGCGAGTCGTGCTGGCGGAGGGTCCGGCGCAGCTGGTCGGCTGACGTCGTCGTGAGTTTGAGCTGTTCGGTCTGCGCGTTCGCCTTGATCCGGGCGAGCTCGATCTTGTCCTTGCGCCGCTTCTCGTTGTACTTGCCGATCGACCCCGCCCACCCGCCGACGACAGCGCCGATGGGGAAGATCAGCCACCAGTTGTCCGTCGCGAAGCTGACGATCTCGTTCACGGCTCAACTGTACCGAGACGAGGCCCGGCTGATTAGGGTGAACGCATGGCCGACCCCGATGCGCCGAAGCTCGCCGTGGACACGATCGAGGCATGGCGAGAGTGGTTGCAGGACAACCACGACTCATCCGGCGGCGTGTGGCTGGTGTTCTGGCGCAAGGGATCGGGCCGGGAACCGATCGACTACGACGAGTGCGTTCGCGAGGCGCTGTGCTGGGGCTGGATCGACGGCCACACCCGCGTCATCGACGACCGCCGCCGCGGCATGTGGTTCACCCGGCGCGGACGCAACAGCGGATGGTCGGCGTCGAACAAGGCACGTGTCGCCGACCTCGCGGCCGCCGGTCGGATTCAGCCCGCGGGGCAAGCCGTGATCGAGGACGCCCAGGCCCGCGGCCTCTGGACGATGTTCGACGACGCCGAAGCGCTGATCGAGTCCCCGGAGCTCGCGGCTGCACTCGACGCCAACCCGGTTGCGCGCGCCAACTGGGACGCCTTCCCGCCGAGCGTGCGGAAGTTCGGGCTGTCGCAGCTGGCTCTCGCGAAACGACCCGAGACCAAGACGAAACGCATCGCCACCATCGTCGAGCGGGCGGGACGTAACGAACGCCCTTCGTGACGCGCCCTCCGCAAGCTCCGGGCGCTCCTCAGGGAGCGGGGGTTGATCGCGCCCTCCGCAAGCTCCGGCCGCTATTTCTGCTCCCTGAGGTGCGAGCGAAGCGAGCCACGAAGGGGCTGGCAAGGTGTCTCACCAGGCCCTTCGTGGCTCGTCGCTTACGCTCCTCGCACCTCAGGGAGCAGGGGTTTTGCGGGTTCTTTCGGGAGCGGTGGTGGGACGCGCTTCTTGTGCTCCCTGAGGAGCGAGCTTGCGAGCGTCACGAAGGGTCCTGGTGAGATGGGGTCGTCGCTCAGCTGGCCTCGATCGCGCCGGTGAACTGGCTCTCGTAGAGCCGGCAGTACGCGCCGCGGGCGGCGAGCAGTTCGTCGTGGCTGCCCTGCTCGACGATGTGCCCGTCCTCCATGACGACGATGACGTCGGCGTCGCGCACCGTCGACAACCGGTGGGCGATGACGAAACTCGTGCGGTCCGACCGCAGGTTCGCCATCGCCTTCTGGATGAGCAGCTCGGTGCGGGTGTCGACCGAGCTCGTCGCCTCGTCGAGGATCAGGATCGTGGGGCGGGCGAGGAACGCCCGTGCGATCGTGATGAGCTGCCGCTCACCGGCGCTCACCCCGCCACCCTCGTCGTCGAGAACCGTGTCGTAACCATCGGGGAGGGTCCGCACGAAGTGGTGCACGTGACTCATCCGGGCCGCGTCCATCACTTCGTCGCGAGAGGCGGTGGGGTCGCCGTAGGCGATGTTGTCGTAGATGGTGCCGCCGAAAAGCCACGAGTCCTGCAGCACCATGCCGGTGCGTTCGCGCAGGTCGTCCCGTGTCATCTCGGTCGAGTCGACACCATCGACCCGGATGACCCCGGAGTCGACGTCGTAGAACCGCATGATCAGGTTGACCAGGGTGGTCTTGCCCGCACCGGTCGGACCGACGATCGCGACCATGTGGCCCGGCCGGGCCACCAGGCTGAGGTTCTCGATGAGTGGCTTGTCCTCGACGTACCGGAAGGAGACGTCGTCGAACTCGATGAGCCCCTTGTCGTCGGCGGGCGTCTTCGGCTTCGCGGCGTCGGGCGATTGCTCGTCGGCATCGAGGATGTCGAAGATCCGCTCGGCAGAGGCGACACCGCTCTGCATGAGGTTGATCATCGAACCGATCTGCGTCAGCGGTTGGGTGAACTGGCGCGAGTACTGGATGAACGCCTGCACCTCACCGAGACTCAGGGAACCCGACGCCACGCGTAGTCCACCGACGACCGCGACCGCGACGTAGTTCAGGTTTCCCAGGAACATGATCGTCGGCATGATGACGCCGGAGATGAACTGCGCACGCCAACTCGACTCGTACAGCTTCTGGTTGCGTTCGTCGAAGGTCGCCTCGATCTCGCGCTGCCGGCCGAAGGCGGTGACCAGCTCGTGACCGGTGAAGGCCTCCTCGACCTGAGCGTTGAGAGCACCGGTCGAGGACCACTGCGCCGAGAAATGCGGTTTCGACCGTTTGGCGATGATCCCGGTCGCGATGATCGCCAACGGCACCGTGGCCACCGCGATGAGCGCCAGCAGCGGCGAGATCCAGATCATCATGACCAGCAGCGCGATCACCGTCAGGACCGAGTTCGCGAACTGGGAGATGGTCTGCTGCATGCTCTGCGACAGGTTGTCGAGATCGTTGGTGACCCGGCTCAACAGCTCGCCGCGCGGCATCGTGTCGTAATAGCGCAGCGGTAGGCGATGCACCTTGGCCTCGACGTCGTCGCGGAGTCGGCGGATGGTGCCGACGACGACGATGTTCAGCAGATAGGCGGCCAGCCACGCGAGCAGTGACGAGACGACGTAGAGCGCCAGGGTGATGAGCAGCACGCGCCCGACAGCGCCGAAATCCACTCCGACGCCGGGTGTCACGTTCATGGACGACACCATGTCGGCGAAGGTGTCGTCGCCGCTCTCCCGGAGACCGGCGACGGCTTGTTCCTTGGTGAGACCGTCGGGCAGGGTGCGGCCGATGACGCCGTCGAAGACGAGGTCGGTGGCATACCCCAGCACGCGGGGCGCGATCGCGATGAGCACGACCGAACCCACCAGCGACACGAGCGTGATCGTCATCAACAGGCGATAGGAGGCCAGTTGTGCGACAACGCGTTTGATCGAGGGCCAGAACGACCGGGGTTTGGATTCGGGTCCGGCCGCCATCGGCGGACCACCGGGCCGGGTCATGCGCGCTCCTCCATCGCCATCTGCGATTCGACGATCTCGGCATAGGTCGGGCACGACTGACGCAGTTCGTCGTGTGTGCCGAGACCGACGATCCGGCCGCGGTCGAGGACGACGATCTGTTCGGCGTCGACGATGGTCGAGATGCGTTGGGCCACCACGATCACCGCCGCGTCGCGGGTGGCGGGACGCAAGGCGGCGCGCAGGCGCGCATCCGTGGTGAGGTCGAGGGCGGAGAACGAGTCGTCGAAGAGATAGATGGCCGGCCGCCGGATGAGGGCCCGCGCGATGGCCAGGCGCTGGCGCTGCCCGCCGGAGACGGTCGTGCCGCCCTGGGACACCTTGGTGTCGAGACCGTCGGGCATCGCCGACACGAAATCCTCGGCCTGCGCGATGCGCAGCGCCTCCCAGATCTCGTCGTCGGTGGCGTCGGCCTTGCCGTGCAGCAGGTTCGAGCGGACGGTTCCGGAGAACAGGTACGGCCGCTGGGGGACCAGCCCGACGACCGATCGCAGTTCGTCGGGGTCGAGCCGCTTCACGTCGGTGCCGCCGACCCGGACCGCGCCGGCCGTGGTGTCGATGAGTCGCGGGACCAGCCCGATGAGCGTCGTCTTGCCCGAGCCGGTCGACCCGACGATCGCGGTCGTCGTGCCCGGCTCGACGCGAAAATCGATGTCGCTCAACACCGGGTCGTCGGCGCCCGGGTACCGGAACTCGGCGGCGTCGAACTCCACGGTGCCGGGATGGGTGGCGAAGCCGATCGGCTCACTCGGCGGATGGACCGAGGTGTCGGTGGCCAGGACCTCGGAGATGCGCTCGGCGCAGACCGCGGCGCGCGGCGCCATCATCGCCAGGAACGACGCCATCATCACCGACATCAGGATCTGCATGACGTAGCTCATCACCGCGGTGAGCGCGCCGATCTCGAGCGAGCCGTCGGAGACCGCGTGACCGCCGAACCAGATGACGGCGACGATGGTGACGTTGGTGATCACCATGACAACCGGGAACATCAGGGCCATCAGCCGGCCGACGTGCAGGGTCGCGTCGGCGAGATCGTCGTTGGCAACCGCGAACCGCTTGCGTTCGTAGTCCTCCCGCACGAACGCCCGCACGACCCGGATGCCGGTGATCTGCTCGCGCAGAACGCGGTTGACGTTGTCGATGCGTTCCTGCATGGCCCGGAAACCGGGGATCATCTTCGCGATGATGGCCCCCATCGAGACTCCGAGGACAGGCACTGCGATGGCGATGACCCACGACAGTGCGGGTGCCTCGCGGACACCCATGATGATGCCGCCGATGCACATGATCGGGGCCATCACGAGGATGGCGCTGCTCATGACGATGAGCATCTGCACCTGCTGGACATCGTTGGTGGTGCGGGTGATCAGCGACGGCGCGCCGAAGGTGCCGACCTCGCGCGCGGAGAAGGAGTTCACCCGGTGCAGCAGATCGCCGCGGATGTCGCGTCCGACCCCCAGCGCGGCGCGGGAGCCGAAGAACTGGGCGGTGACCGTGACGATGATCTGCGCGACGCTCACCAGCAGCATCCATCCGCCGATCCGCAGGATGTAGCCGGTGTCCCCGCGGGTGACGCCGTTGTCGATGATGTCGGCGTTCAGGCTCGGCAGGTACAGCATCGCGGTGGTGGCGAGCAGCTGCAGGACGATGACGAGCACGACGTTGACGCGGTACCGCACGAGGTACGTGCGGATGAGCCGGGTCAGCATCTGACCGCCGGGAGCACAGGCGGGCCGGATTTCTTCGCGATCACCTGCGCCAGACTAGTTGCCGCTCGCAACGGACGCCGCAGTGTGTCGGCCAGGCAGGACCCGGGGCGGCGGGGACGGCGGACCGCCGCTCAGACGGTCGGCGGTTCGGTGAGTGCGACAGCCGCCTCCGCGGTGTGGGTGAGGAAGGTGAACGACTCCTGGAAGTACAGGTTCACCACGTCGGCGTCGTGCGAGTCGTACCCGATCGACACGTCCTGGCCGATGGTCAGCTCGAAGTCGCCGCCGCGGGTGCTCATGACGAACGCGCCGCTGATCGCCGGCGCCCACACGATGTCGCCGGTGAACAGGCGCTGGATGTGCTCGAGGATCGGGTAGCCGTGGTTCGACGTCTCGTTGACCTGGGTGTAGACCTCCGCCGACAGGGCCACCGCGTACGGGCCGTCGACGGACGCCAACCGAAGTGTGCTCAACGCCTGGCTGACCGCCTCCGGGTAGTCGCGGACGTCGGCGGGCAGCGGGATGGGGGTGGCGGCGGCCTCGGCACGGATGCCGCTGATCGACGCCGCGGCGTATCCCTCGAAGATGGCCCGGTCCTCGGCGAGTGCCAGTTCGCGTGCGGCCTCCACGACCGGGTCCCAGTCGGAGTCCTTGGCGCCGCGATCGACGTCGTCGATGGCCTCCCGGGACACCGTGAACGGGACCTTGAGTTCGACCAGCGACTGGGTGCGGCGCTGGAAGGCGGTGATGCCCTGGGCGGGTGAGTCGATCTTGGTGCGATGTCCCAGGGTCACCGACGCGGTGTCGGAACCGAGCGGCCCGGTCACGTCGACGAGGCGCCGGCCCGCGACGTTGCGCTTGAACGAGCGGGTCGCCTCCTCCTCGATCTCCGCCCACGCCGCGTCGGAGATCGGCGCGAGTTCGCGATGCAGGTTGTTCATGGTGTCCTCCTGGTGCGGTGGTCGGAAGGTGACGTCAGTGCAGAGACCCGATGCCCAGCGAACCGTCGGAACGGGTCGTCGGTGCCGGGGGTGTGGCGGGTGCCGCGTCGGGTGCGGGCGGCAGGTCTTCGAGGAAGTCGAGTGTCGGGGTGAAGAACTGTGCTCCGGTGACCGCCGTGGTGAAGTCGAGGAGGCGGTCGTAGGTGCCGGGCGGGTCGCCGATGAACATCTTGCGCAGCATCTCCTCGGTGACATCCGGGGCCGCCGAGTAGGCGATGTAGAAGGTGCCGTTGACGCCTTTGCCGTTCACCGTGCTGCCGGAGACGTCGCCGTACGGCATGTTGTCACGGACCACGTCGATCTCCTCCCCGTTCTCGTCCTCGACGACGTTCAGGGCGATGTGCGAGTTCGGGGGCTTCACCTCGTCGGACATCTCGACGTTGTCGAGCTTGGTGCGTCCGATCGCGGCTTCCTGATCCTCGGTGCTCAGGTCGTTCCACGACGACAGGTCGTGGACGTAGCGCTGGACGGCGACGTAGCTGCCGCCCTCGAAGTCGGGGTCCTCGTCGCCGACCGTGATCGCGTCGATCGCGGCCTGCCCGGTCGGGTTCTCGGTGCCGTCGACGAACCCGATGAGGTCGCGGAGGTCGAAGTAGCGGAACCCGTGCACCTCGTCGACGACGGTGACCGCGTCTCCGAGTGTCTCGGTGATCTTGGCGCCGAGTTCGTAGCACAGGCCCATGTCGTCGGACTTGATGTGCACAAGGAGGTCGGCGGGCGTCGCCGGGGCGGTGTGGACCTCGCCCTCATACGGGACGAACGGCCGCAACGAGCGAGGCCGCGGGCCGTCGAACAGGCGGTCCCACGCTTCGGACCCGATCGACACGATGCCGGCCAGCGCCGCCTCGGGCGCTCGCGAGGACACCGCGTTGTTCAGTCCGGGGATCTCTTCCAGCGCATCGCGAACCGCGTCCTCACCGCCGTCGTCGATGGTGAAGACGAGGAAGATCGCCGATTTCGTCTTCCGGGTCAGGATCGTCTGGGGGACCGGCACGCTGAACACCCTAGTCGATCGCGTACCGGCATGGGGCAGCAGATCGTGCCGCGAATGTATAGGGCAGGCAACCCTTTTCGCCGACGACGTGCGGTCGTACCGTGGATCAGCCGCGCGGTGTGGCCCGGGCCACTGCCCGACCGGCGGCGCGGCCGGAGAAGATGCATCCGCCGAGGAACGTCCCCTCCAGGGCGTTGTACCCGTGTACGCCCCCACCGCCGAAGCCCGCGACCTCACCGGCGGCGAACAGACCGTCGAACGCGCTGCCGTCGGGTCGCAGCACCTGGGAGTCGAGGTTGGTCTCGAGCCCGCCCAGGGTCTTGCGGGTGAGGACGTTGAGCCGGACGGCGATCAGCGGGCCGTGCTCCGGATCGAGCAGCCGGTGCGGTTTGGCGACGCGAACGATCTTGTCGCCGAGGAATTGTCGCGCGTTGGTGATCGCCATCAGCTGCGCGTCCTTGGAGAACTTGTTGCCGATCTCCGCGTCACGCGCGGAGATGATGCGTTCGATGTGTGCGAGATCGAGCTCGGGGCCGCGGGCGATCTTGTTCATCCCGGCCACCAGCTCGGGCAGGTTGTCGGCGACCACGAAGTCGACGCCGTTGCGCACGAAGGCGTCCACCGGACCCGATGCGCCCTTCGCCAGCCGGCTCTTCGCGGTGAGCTTCAGGTCCTTCTCGGTGATGTCGGGGTTCTGCTCCGAACCCGACAGCATGAACTCTTTCTCCACGATCGTCTGGGTGAGGATGAACCAGGAGTAGTCGTGGCCGGCCGACAGGATCGCCTTCATCGTCGAATTGGTGTCGAAGCCGGGGAAGTTCGGTGGCGCGAGACGATTGCCGTTGGCGTCGAGCCAGAGCGACGACGGGCCGGGGATGATGCGGATCGCGTGATCGGGCCAGATCGGGTCCCAGTTGTGGATGCCCTCGGTGTAGTGCCACATCCGGTCGCGGTTGACGATGTTGGCGCCCGCGGTCTCGCTGATCTCCAGCATCCGGCCGTCGACGTGGGCCGGGACGCCGGAGATCATCGTCTCCGGCGCGGGGCCGAGTCGCTCGACCGGCCAGTTCTTGCGGATCAGGTCGTGGTTGTGGCCGATGCCGCCCGACGTGACGATGACCGCCCCGGCACGGATCTCGAAGTCGCCCACGGTATCCCGGTTCGATTCGCGGCCGCGGTCGACGTCGGTCGGTGCGAGCGTGACGCCTCGAACGCCGACGGCGGTACCGTCGTCGACGATCAGCTCGTCGACCCGATGCCGGAACCGGAACTCGACGAGCCCGCGCTTCTCCGCCTCCAGGACCGGCTCGGCGAAGACCCGGACCACCTCGGGTCCGGTTCCCCAGGTGAGGTGGAAGCGGGGTACCGAGTTGCCGTGGCCGTCGGCGAACCCGCCGCCGCGTTCGGCCCATCCGACGATCGGGGTGATACGCAGGCCGAGGTCGTGCAGGTATTGCCGCTTCTCGGTGGCGGCGAAGTCCACGTAGGCGCGGGCCCACTGGCGTGGCCAGTAGTCCTCGTCGTCACGGTCGAAGCCGGCCGACCCCATCCAGTCCTGCAGGGCGAGGTCCACCGAGTCCTTGATGCCGAGTCGACGCTGCTCCGGGGTGTCCACCATGAACAATCCGCCCAGCGACCAGAACGCCTGGGCGCCAAGGTTCTTGCGATTCTCCTGATCGACCACCACGACGCGGCGCCCGGCCTTGGTGAGCTCGTATGTCGCGACGAGCCCCGCCAGTCCCGCGCCGACGACCACCGCGTCGGCCCCGTGCTCCGCCACCGCAACTCCTCACGCCCGCCGCCATCCCCGGGCTGCTCCGGGCATGTGCATTCGCAGACGAGGTTAGCCCGGTACTACAGCGAGATGTCGGCGTACCGGTGGAACCACGGCGCGGCCGCCTCGAGTCCGGCCGCGAGCGCGAGGAGATCACCGTCGGCGCCGAGCCGGCCGACGAACTGCACGCCGAGCGGGAGGCCCGCGTCGGTCCAGTGCAGCGGCACGCTCATGGCCGGGCGGCCGGTGAGATTCGCGAGCTGCGTGTACGGCACCCAGCCGAGGCTCTCGTAGATCAGCTTGTCGATGATCCCCAGGCGCGAGATGGCCCGGCCGGACCGTGCTCTCGAGGCGAGTCGCGCCGCCCGCTGCAGGACCGGCGGCGTGGTCATCGAACCGACCCGGGGCGGCGGCACGGCGAGCGTGGGCGTCAGCAGCAGGTCGTGGGTCTGATGAAAGCGGTCGAGAGCCAGGACGTGGTCGTTGATCCGGTCGAGTGCGGTGAACAGGGGAACGACGCCGGCCGCCCGGCCCAGCTCCGCGAGGGTCAGGGTGTCGGCCTCGAAGTGGGAGTCGGGAGCACCGGTGAGGCGTCGCACCTCGTCGACCTGCGCGGCGCATTTCGCGAACCAGATGTCGAGGAAATCGCGCGCGAGTGCGGCGTCGTCGTGCGGTGGGGCGACCTCCTCGACCTGATGGCCGAGGTCGGTCAGCACCGACGCGGCGTGTTCGACGGCGGCGACCGCCTCCGGGTGCGGATTCGCGTTGATCGCCGACGTCGTGGTGTAGCCGATCCGCAGCAACCGCGGTGGGGTCGCGATCCGGGCGGTGTAGCTCTCGGTGTGCAGCGGCGTCGGGTACGTCGACGACGGCGTCGGCCCGATGAGTGCGTCGTAGAGTGCCGCGGCGTCGCGGACGGTTCGGGTCACCACGCCTTCGACGCCCATCCCGAAGAGCGGTTCGCCGGTCTGCGGACCGAACGGCATCAGGCCACGCGAACTCTTGAGTCCGAACAGCCCGGTGCACGCAGCGGGGATACGGATGGAACCGCCGCCGTCGCTGGCCCCGGCCGCCGGGACGATTCCGGCGGCCACCGCCGCGGCGCTGCCACCCGACGACCCGCCCGGGGTCACCGCGAGGTCCCAGGGATTACGCGTCGGCCCCCAGAACGTGGGTTCGGTGATGCCCTTCGCGCCGAACTCCGGGGTGTTCGTCTTACCGAAGATCACCAGGCCGGCGTCGAGAAACCGCTGCACGCCGACGGAGTGTTCGCGGGCGATGTGTGTCGCCAGCGCGCGAGAGCCACGGGTCGTCGGGTAGCCGCGGTAGTCCTGCGCGAGATCCTTGATGAGGAACGGGACACCGGCGAACGGCCCGGTGAGATCGCCCCGGACGCGGGCATCGGCTTCGGCGTCCATCCGGATCACGATGGCGTTGAGTGACGGATTCACCGCGTCCGCGCGGGCCCGCGCGAGGTCGAGGAGTTCGGCGCCCGTCACCTCGCCGGAGGCGACGAGACCTGCCAGGGTGGTCGCGTCGGCGGACAGATACTCACCCATGTGCACGTCCTGACCCTAGTGGTTCCGGGAGCCGGTCGAGCGGACTTGTCGGCGATCCGCCGGCGGGTCGGGCGGGCCTCTCGGCGACCCGGGACCCACGGTCACCGTTGCCCACGCAAACCGGTAACGGCCGGATCGCGAGAGTGTGAACGAAAAGGGGCAGCACGTGGCGGCCGCGTCGCCTATGTCTCGAATGGGCTGTTCAGCGTCGAGAAGTGTGACGTGTACCACTCCGTAATGGGGTCACGGGACCCGCTCTCGCCTTTGCCGTGGCGTTATCGTGCCGTTACACTTCACCAGGACGGGTACCGCTGCCCGGGGGGACCAATACAATCCCTCCTCGTACGTCTTCGTACACAAGCCCGCAGCAGTACCCGGTAGGCAAGACCCGCAAGCGGCCGGCTCCGGCCGTGGTGATCCAAAGGAAAACTGACGAATGCTGACACGCGCCCGTAAGCGCCTCGTCGCCGGACTCGTGGCTCTCGTGGCCGTGTCGGGTGCGACGCTGGTCGCAGCTCCGCCGGAGGCCTCTGCGGCCAACGGTTGCAATGTCGAGTACGTCCGCTCGAACGCCATGAACCGGACCGTGCCCGTGTGCATCGTCTCGGCCGGCGGTGGCGGACCCAAGCCGACGCTGTACCTGCTCGACGGACTCCGCGCCCCCGCCAACAACAGCGGCTGGCTGATCAACACCGATGTCGCCCGCTACATGGCAGGCAAGGGCACCAACGTCGCCATCCCGTTCGGCGGCGCAGGCAGCTTCTACACCGACTGGCAGACCGCCGATCCCCGGCTGGGTGTCAACAAGTGGGAGACCTTCCTGACCCGCGAGTTGCCGGGCTACATGAAGGCGCGTCACAACAGTGACAACCGCCGCAACGGCATCGCCGGACTCTCGATGTCGGGCACCTCGGCGCTGAACCTCGCGTCGCGTCATCCCAACTTCTACAAGGCGGTCGCCTCCTACAGCGGCTACCCGACGGTCACCCTGCCGGGCTTCACCCAGGGCATCATGGCCTCGGTCGCGGAGGTCGGCGGCAACCCGTTCAACATGTGGGGCTTCTACCCTGCGGGCACCTGGTTCCAGAACGATCCGTTCCTGAGCGCGGGCAACCTGGCGGGCAAGAACGTCTACGTCTCGTCCGGTAGCGGTGTCGGCAGCAAGTACGACTCGTCGGTCAACCCGGCCAGCGCCAACTTCGACCCGGTCAAGTTCGCGCAGATGATCCCGCTCGAGGTCGCCGCGTCGACCAGCAGCCAGATCTACATCGGCCGCCTCGCGCTCGTCCCGGGCGTCAAGCTCACCACCCGGATCACCCCGGACGGTGCGCACTGGTGGGACTACTGGCAGAGCACCTTCAAGGAGTCGTGGGCCAAGACCTTCCGCCCCGCCTTCTTCTGAGTCAGACCCTCTGACAAGGGCCGGTGACCTTCGGGTCACCGGCCCTTGTTGTATCTGCTGGTCGGGCAGCTCGTGCACCCCTAGCGTGCCCGCGCGCGCCCCCTGCTGGCCGAGCGGCTTGTGCACGCGTAGCGTGCCCGCGCGTCCGTCGAGGTCACCTTGGTGGGTTCGGTTGCGGAGGGGGCTTCGACTCGGCGCCTCGCTTCGCTCGGGGCCGGCTCAACCCGCAGGGGGTGTGGCCCGGCTCAACCCGCGGGGGGTGTGGCGCAACCCCTGCTGGCCGAGCAGCTCGTGCACGCGTAGCGTGCCCGCGCGTCTGTCGAGGTCACTTGGGTGGGACTGGTTGCGGAGAGGGCTTCGACTCGGCGCCTCGCTCCGCTCGGTGCCGGCTCAACCCGCAGTGGGGCGTGCGGTGCCGACTGCTCGCCGAAAACACCGCGGGCGCACCCGGTGGATACCGGATGCGCCCGCGGTGGTCGCTCGTGCCTTTGCCTACTCGGGTGGCGGCTGTTTGCGGAAGGTGCGCGTGGCCGAGTCGTCGGCCGGCGGGGTGTCACCGACCTTGGGGATCTGCTCGGTCGGTCGCTCCCACGGATTCCCGCCTGCGGGCGCTGCCCCGGCCGGCGGTGCGTCGCGCTTGATCAGCGTGGTGTCGCGCTCGTCGGCGGGCGGGGTCGTCGGCGGCGGGGTGTCGTCCACCCGGGTGTCGTCACGGCGTCCGCGGAAGAACAGCAGCGCGGCGGCGATCAGCAGGATCACGCCGACGATGCCCAGGATGATCGGGACCCACACCCCGCCGACCTTCAGCTGGTCGACGTAGCCGCTGGCCTTCTTCGTCTGATTGGAGACGGTCTCGTCGGTCCACTTGAAGGTGCCCTTCAAGGCGTCCATACGGAACTCGCGCACCGCTTCCGGGGTGGCGTCGCTCTGATCGGGGGACTTGAAGTACTGGTGCTGGTCCTCGCGACCGTCGACGATGGTTCCGGTCTCCGGCTCCACCCACACATGGCGGGTCGCGGCGGCGTACCGGTGCATCGTGATCGGGTCGTTCGCCCGCACGCCGCGTCCGGTGATGCCCCACCAGCGGGCGGGCATCGTCAGCATCGTGCCCAGTGCCGCCTCGCCCTGCGCGTTCGGGAGGTTGGAGAGGTCGGTCTCCGGGACGTCGCACACGAAGTGGTAGGTGTTCACCCCGTCGATGGTCTCTTCGCCCTCGAACTTCGCCGCGCAGTCCTGGCGGGTGTTGAGGTCGTAGTAGGGGTAGTCACGCTGCTGCACGTCGAAGCCGAACTTGTACTGGTAGCCGGTGCGGTTGTCGATGGCGACCGACACGTCGTTGACGTTGCCGCCCTCGGGAACCGCCTCGAGCTGCAGCGAGCTGACGGCGCCGTTGGGTGCCGAGGTCTTGCGATTCACCGACACGCGGTCGATGGTCGCGGTCAGCAGGCCGTCCTCGCACGTGCGCGTTTCACCCGCGGCGGCGACCGTCGGTTCGGTCTCGGTTCCCTCGGCGTCACGCAGACGTTCGATGAGGACGGTCTGCGCCGACTGCAGGCTCGCCTGGCGGCTGTCCGACGGCTCGGTGATGATCGAGCGTCGCTGCTGGGTGAGCGATGCATCGAGTGTGCGGGCCCGGGGCTCGGACACCGAACAGCGATCGAAGATCACCGCTGGGAAGCGCTCCCCGGTCGAACCGTCCGCGGCAACCGTGGTGGCGTCGGAAGTGATGTCCAGATCGAGCGGAACCACCTTCAACTGCGGCACGAGATAAAGCGGTATGGCGATGGCCGCCGCGATGCACGCAGCGCCGAAGAAGGCCAGCACTGCCGGCACAAAACGTCTCATGTGTGACTCCTGGAATCAGCTGATCGCTCCCACCCTAACTGTCGCGTTTGCCACAGATGGGCACAGTGGGTCCGACATGCCGGAATGTGCAGCGTGCGGTCAGCCCCGGTCGGCTCGCCGATCGCGCTCGGCCTCCTTCAGGATGCCGGCCATGTAGCCGTAGATCTCCTTGTCGGACATCGCCTTCCACCGGGGGGCCAGCAGCTTCGTGTACTTCTCCACGTACAGCAGCTGCTTTCCGACGAGGACGAGCTCGCGGGGTAGGCGGGCGTCATGGGCCTTGGCGACGGCGGCGAGTTGCCGTCCGAGGTCGGTGTAGGACATCGAACCGAGCTCGGCGGTCGACAACGGCGTCGTCACCTTCTTGATGTCCTCGGCGCCCTGGGACGTCGAGCCCGGTTTGTGCACGGCGCCGAGGAGGAAGATGGCCCGGCCCGCGGACTCGTGGTCGCCGCGCACCACGAGGTCGACGACGAGCTGGCGGAGGATGCGTCGAGTGCGGGGAGTGAACCGCCCGACGATGCCGAAGTCGAGAAGGACCAGCTTGCCGGCATCGTCGACGAGGACGTTTCCGGCGTGCAGGTCGCCGTGGAACAGGCCGCCGTGGAACGCCGAGTCCAGCAGGGACAGAAGGAGATTGCGGCACAGCGCGACACCGTCGTGCCCGGCGGCGCGCACTGCCGCGGCGTCGTCGATGCGGGTCGCGTGGATTCGTTCCATGGTCAGCACGCGCTGTGTCGTGAAGTCGTCGTAGACGCGGGGGACGCGCACACGGTCGCCGTACGGTCCCGGCTGGAGGCAGGCGAACCACTCGCGCATGGTGTCGGCCTCGATACGGAAGTCCAGCTCGGCGTCGAGCCCGGCCGCGAAGTCCTCGACCACGTGCCGCGCGCTGAGCATGCGTCCGTACTCGGAGATCTCGGCGAGGCCGGCCAGGCGCTCGAGGATCGCGACGTCCGGGGCCAGGCGGTCGGCGATGCCCGGGCGCTGGATCTTGACCACCACCTCCTCGCCGCCGGGCAGGGTCGCGGTGTGCACCTGGGCGATCGACGCGGAGGCGATCGGCACCGGGTCGAACGAGGCGAAGACCTCTTCGGGGCCGCGGCCGAGTTCGGCGATGAACTGTTCGCGCATGAGTGCCGGGTCGGCCGGCTTCACCCGGTCCAGCAGCGATTCGAACTCGGCGGACAGGGACTCGGAGAACACGCCGGGACTCGAGGCGATGAGCTGCCCGAGCTTCACATACGTCGGCCCCAGGTGTTCGAAGGTGGTCCGGATCTCGTGTGCGACGCGGGCGGCGCCGGGTGCGCGACCGCGCACGGCGTCGCCTGCGGTGTGGAGGACGAGGCGTCCGACGCCCGCGGCCGCATGAGCGGTGGTCGTCCCGAATCGCGTGAGCTCGGCGATGGGGGACACCGGGTGCAACTGCGTGCGCTGACCGTCGTCGACTGAGCTGTTGATCGTCACCGTCGGTCATTGTAACGATCATCGCCGACGGATCCAGTGCCCTCGCGCCCCGATGGACAGCGCCCGCGACGCCGCGACGTGCCGTTATGGCAAGGAGAACGCGCGGGGGGCAGACTGGCGGGCGTCGGACACATGCATCAGCCCGCATCTGTTCGTGTGTCGTCGGTGCGTTGCGCATCGCCCATCTGCCACCCATCGAATGTGTACCGAGGAGTCCGCATGCCCACCACGGTCAACGCCTACATCGCCCCGGCCGCCGATCGTCCGCTCGAACCCACCACCATCGAACGACGCGACCTGGGCCCGAACGACGTGTCGATCGACATCGCGTTCGCCGGGATCTGTCATTCCGACATCCACACCGCCCGCGACGAGTGGGGCGGGACGAAGTTCCCGGTGGTGCCCGGCCACGAGATCGCCGGGACGGTCGCGGCCGTCGGCGACGACGTCACCCGGTACGCGGTCGGTGACCGGGTCGGCGTGGGCTGTTTCGTCGACTCGTGCCGCGAGTGCGAACCGTGCCGACTCGGCGAGGAGCAGTACTGCGAGCGGGGGAACGTGGGCACCTACAACGCCGTCGGCCGCGATGGGACACCCACGCACGGCGGATACAGCACGTCGATCGTCGTCGACGAGAACTACGTCCTGCGGATTCCCGACGGCATCGCACTCGACGAGGCAGCCCCGCTGCTGTGTGCCGGGATCACGCTCTACTCACCGCTGCGGCACTGGGGTGCCGGCCCGGGAAAGAAGGTGGCGATCGTCGGCCTCGGCGGGCTCGGTCACGTCGGGGTGAAGATCGCCCACGCGCTCGGCGCCGAGGTGACGGTGCTGTCGCAGTCGTTGAAGAAGATGGAGGACGGTCTGCGCCTCGGAGCCGACCACTACCACGCGACAGGCGATCCGCAGACCTTCCGTGAACTGCGCAGTTCGTTCGACCTCATCTTGAACACCGTGTCGGCCAACCTGCCGATCGGAAAATTCCTCGGCATGCTCGCTCTCGACGGCACGCTGGTGGAACTCGGGCTGCCCGAACACCCGATCGACGTGCCCGCGGGTGCGCTGATCGGGAAGCGGCGCAGCTTCGCCGGCTCGATGATCGGCGGCATCGCGCAGACCCAGGAGATGCTCGACTTCTGCGCCGAACACGGCATCGGTGCCGAGATCGAGGTGATCTCCGCGGACCGGATCAACGAGGCCTACGACCGCGTCGTGGCCTCGGATGTGCGCTACCGCTTCGTGATCGACACCTCGACGCTCTAGTACGGCTCGGTGACGGTCGACCGTCTCCGCGCTCGGTCGGTGTCCCGCCGGGTTTGCCCGCTGTGACGAACGGGAACCCGTCCCTCTGACAGAGGCACCACCGAGCGACATCAACCGGAGGGTCGACGAACACGATGACCGAAGAACTGCCCATGGAGCCGGCCGAGACCGGTACGCCGGACGCGACGCCCGACGACGCTCGACGCAAGGTCGACGAACTCGAGGAGCGGACTGTCGACGAACCCGACACGGACGAGCAGGTGGACCCCTCCGCCGCCACCGCACGCGACGACGAGGACGACCCGAACTCGCCGGCGGCGGGGGAGTCCGAACCGCCGGACTGAGAGCACCACTTCGATCATGACGGCAGGGCACATGACCAGCCAGAAGCGTGACCACGGGCGGGCCGGTGCGCTGCGCATCGTCGCCGAACACGGGCTGCCCGCCACCCTGATCGAGCGCGGCGAGGAACGGTTCGAGCAGATCGCCGACGAACTGTCGCTGGAGTACCGGGGCCACACGGTCACGAAGGACACCACGCTGCAGATGACGCCGCGTGGTGATCTGGAGACGGTCTGGGGCACGGAGGACACGGCCGACGAGGTGATCGTGTTCGTCACCGAGATGCCGCGGCTCTACCGGCCGCGGGACGGCGACGACCGGAGTCCCCGAAATCTCGTGGTTCTGGCCGAACTGGACCGCGAGCGCAACGCCGCCGTCGTCTCGCTCCCCGCGCTTGGCCCCGCACCGCGGCGAGCGCTCCGGACCGTGATCGCGACCATCACCGGGGCGATGACCGGTGATGACTCGGTGCGCGGGTTCGAGCGGCAGCGCGGCATCGTCGTCGTCCGTGAGGACAACACCGAATACGTCTGCGCCCAGGGCTATTCGCGCCGACTCAAGCTGATGGCCGGAATGGTCCGGGGAAACCGGCCGTGGCGGCTGATCCCGACTCTCACGGGCATGACGGCGGCGGCCGCCGCCGCCGCGTCGTTCGGCATCTTCTTCTCGACCATCTGGTCGATGGCCAATGCGTTGAGCGCGTGGCGTCTGGCCGCGATCACCCTGCTGTCGTTGGTGCTCGCCTCGGTCTGGCTCATCGTCAACAACCGGTTGTGGGAACGCGCGGCGGTCACCGCCAAGCCGCGCGCCCGTCTCTACAACATGGCCACGGCGTGCACCGTCGAGTTCAGTACGGTGGTGCTCTACGCCGGACTGTTCGTCGCGACTCTCGCCGCGGCGCTCATCGTCATCGAGGAGAACTTCCTCGCCGCACAGCTGGGTTATCCGGTGGGCCTACGAAATTACCTGTACCTGGCGTGGCTGGCGACGTCGATGGGGATCTTCGCCGGCGCCCTGGGTTCGAGTGCCGACAGCTACGACGATGTCCTGCGCGCCACCTACGGTTATCGAGAGCGGTTGCGACGCCAGGCATCCGAGGCCTCGGGTCACCGATCCGACACCGAGATGCGCTGACCGACAGCGGGTTCGACGACCAGCGGATTACGGCATCCACCTCTCCGACGCGGAGGGCCTCATGGCCGAGGCGACCGGTGCCGGGATGGCGTTCTTCTCGACCTGCGGCAGCTGCCGTCGGTGAAGGCGGCGACGATGGCCGTCGCGGGTGGCGGACACGGCGAGTTGCTCGTGCACGCGGACGACGAGCAATTCCGAAAAGAACGCGGGCATGGATCTGCCCGACGCCGCCGACGGCGAGCTGGAGACGATCAGAGTCGTCCGGTGATCACTCGTACGCCGGAAAAGCGTTCTGTGACAGCAGCTGCGCGAGGTGTGCCGCGTTACGGGCGGCGGCATGGGTCGCCGAGTCGACCGGGTCCGGGACCGCGTCGAGGTCCTTGTAGTCGCGGCCGCCCATCGCCTCGTCGTTCCAGTAGGTGTTGCCCTGCCCGGGAATCGTGAACCCGATGTCGTTGAGTGCGCCGAAGACGTCGGCGATGATCTTGTGCGCGCCGTCCTCCTTGCCGACGACCCCGCACATCGCGACCTTCCCGAGCATGCTCGGGCGGCCGGCGTCGTCGGTCTCGGAGATCTCCGCGTCGAGACGTTCGAGCACACGCTGTGCCACGCTCGACATGTGACCCAGCCACGTCGGGGGTGGTGATCACCAGGGGATGCCCGCGGCGGCGATGCGCTCGAAGATCGCCGGCCAGGCGTCCCCGTCGCCCATGTCCCGTTCGACTCCGGGCCGGATGCCGTGATCCACGGCGCGGATGATGTCTCCGGTCACGCCCTGCTCGGCGAGGGCGTCGAGGATGTGCCGGGCGATGAGGTCGCTGCTGGATTCGGCAGGTGACGGTTTGAGGGTGCAGGTGATCGCGAGTGCAGTGGTCATGCCGGCGAGTACCCGAACCGACGTGGACACAACCCTCGTCAGCTCGCGTGGTTCTCCGCGAGTATCGCCAAGCGTTGCAGGCACTCGTTCAGACGCGGGGACATGACGGTCTCCTGGATCGTCGGCGGAATCCACCTGAGCGGCACGGTCTCCACGAACTCCTCCATGCCGATCAGGGAACCGTTTCCGTCCTTCTCCACGGTCATGCGAATGCGTGCGCGTCCGAAAGGCCAGCCCGCCGCCGACAATTCGAGGAGCCCGGCCTTCGACTCGACGGATGTCGTCTCGTCGTTCAGCAGAGCCGGCCACACCCCCACCGAGTGGTGGATCTTCGATCCCGCCTGCGGCCACGACTGATCGACATCGCGGATCCGGGAGGCACCCACCACCCACGATGCGTAGAGCCAACCGTTGGAGAGCACCGACCAGACCTGCGCCGGTGTTGCGCTCGTGTGGCGTTCGACTCGGTTCATGCTCCGGTCTCCGTTCAGTGGTTGTTGTCGGTCTTCGTCAGTCGACGGATGACGTTGCGGTCGAACACTCGTCGCGGCAATCCGCGCAGACCGTCCGAGCCGAGGGCGGCGCGTGCGGCGTTGTTGCCGCAAGCACCATGCACTCCACCGCCCGGATGGGCCCCCGAGCCGGCCAGGTAGAGCCGGTCCACCGGTGTCGACGCGCCGCCGAGGTTCGGTGTCGGACGAAAGATCAACTGCTGGAACAGCTGTGCCGTGCCGCCGTTGACCGTCCCGTGGACGAGACTGGCGTCGGCGGCCTGCAGGTCGTGCGGGGTCTGGACATGCCGTCCCACGATGAGGTCGGAGACACCGGGCGCGTGGGCTTCGAGCACGGCGTCCATCCTGCGGGCCAACAGCTGGGCCGCCTCGTCGTCGGTCACCCCGCGTGGTAGATGGCTGTACGACCATGCGCTTTCCGTGCCGGCGGGGGACCGACCCGGGTCGGCGGTGGTCATCTGTCCGAAGAGCAGGAACGGATGCTCCGGGACGCGACCGGTTTCGATGTCGGCGGTCCCGTAGGCGATGTTGCGCGCGTCGGCGCCGAGGTGGATCGTGCCGGCTCCGCTGAGATTGGTACTGCGCCACGGAATCTTCTCACTCAGCGCATAGTTCACCTTGACCACCGGGGTGTCCCAGGTGAAGGTCCGCAAGTCGTCGAGGACGCGCGCGGGCACGTCGTCGGCCGAGAGCAGTTCGGTGTACAGCGCGGGCGCGGAGACGTCGGCGAGAACCGCTCGTCTCGCGGGCCATCGGCGGCCGGTGCTGTCCACGACCCCGGTGGCGCGGCCGCCCTGGACGTCGATGCCGGTGGCCCGTGTGTCGCACACGACGGTCACCCCGGCGCTCTCGGCACGGCGCCGCAACGCCGCCGACAGCTCTCCCGCCCCGCCGACCGGCACCGGATACCCGGTGTCCTGGCCGAGCATGGTGAGCAGATACCCCATCAGGCCGCTGCCGGGGGCGTGCAGCGGGATGTCGGCGTGCAGGGCGTTGCCGAGGATCAGCAGTCCGGCCTTCTCGCTGTGGAACAGCTCCCGCACCATCTGGTCGGCGGGCAGGATCAGGAAACGGGCCAGTCGCAGGGCGTCCGCAGTACCGAGGGACCGCAACACCGACAGCACCGCGCGGACCGGTGGGAAGGGGCCGAACAGGGTGTCGAGGATCGCCGGCCGCAGCTGCTGCCACTGCTCCACCAGGTCGAGCCAGGCCCGCCGGTCGCGCTCGTCGAAGGTGGCGAGGTGATCAGCGGTGTCGGTCGCGTCGGGGAACACCACCGGCGCGTCGACGTCGTCGGGTCCGGCCGGATGGCCGAAGGCCAGCGGCGCGCGGCTCCACTGCAGACCGTGGCCTGCGAGGTCGAGGTCGGCGAAGACCGGGGACGCCACCGCCAGCGGGTAGAAGGCGCTGAACAGATCGGTCACGTAACCGGGGGTGAGTTCCGCACTGCGGACCGCGCCGCCGACCTCGCGCTGCGATTCGAGGAGGGTGACATCCCAGCCCGCATCGGCGAGACGTATCGCGGCGATGAGGCCGTTGTGGCCGGCTCCGATGACAACTGCGTCCGACACGCTCACCGGTCGGCTCCTCTCGTCGGTGTCACCCTGGTCCGGGTCCGTTCGCCGTGCTCTTCCGTCCGGTGCGCGGGATACCCGCCGCCCCAGAGGGTAAACGCGAACGGCACACGAGGACGGTGAACCCGTGCGGCCCGTCGCCGACGATGCGCCGGCCGGCCGGTGGTCGTCACCGGCGCCGGGGCGGGCATGGGCCGGGCGCTGGCGCGACGCCTGGCCCGCGCGGGCGTCGAGCTGTACCTGGTCGACGTCGACGTACCCGCTGCGCTGGCGGGCCACGACCGCATCCCCGTCGGATTCGACGCGCGCGCAATCGATCTGGGAGTGCGTCTGCTGGCCGGCGCGGTACAGCGGCCGGTGGCGACGCTCACCCGGCCGGTGTTTCGGCGGATCCTGGGGGACGCCGCTCTCCGAGAGACCCGGCCCGGCGCCGTCGACGGGGCGTCGCGTTCGCGATGAACTCGGCGTGGCGACGTCAGTCGTTGTGTGAAGCCAGGTTTCGCGTCGCCGGACCTTCGAGGACCTCGCCGGTGTGACTGAACCGCGAACCATGCAGCGGGCAGTCCCAGGACTGCTCCGCGTCGTTCCACCGCAGCACCCCGTACAGATGCGTGCACAGCGGCGCGACAGACCGCGTCTGACCCTCCACCGTGCACCGGCCCTCGGGTGTGATGCCGGAGCGTCCGACGGTCCCGTCACCTTCCTTCGGCGCCGCGCCGGTCGGCTTCAGCAGCGAGAGATAGCCGCCTGCCAGATAGCCCGCAACCTGTGCGTTCGCCGACGCCGCCGAGATCAATGACCCCGGCCGGCTGATCTCGGTCGATCGCCACGGACGCAGGGTCGCCGACCACGGGGGCTCCGTTCCGAGGATCCGTCCGGTCATGGCGAGTGCCGCGGCGACCCCGTTGGTGAGACCCCACTTCGCGAAACCGGTCGCCACCTGCACCGAGTCGACGCCGGGGAGAATCGGTCCGACATAGGGCATCTCGTCGATCGTCGTGTAATCCTGGGCCGACCACCGCGCGACCATCTGGGCGCTGGGGAAGTGCTTCTGGGTCCAGCTCAGCATGTCCAGGACGTGCTGTCGCTCGGACTTCGTGCGTCCGACCTCGTGGCCGAATCCGCCGACCATCAACAGCTCTCCGTCGTAGCCGGGGCGCGTGACCGTCCGCAGGGAGACCGACGGGTTGTCCGAGCCCAGGTACATCTCCCGGGGGATCTCCCCGTCGACGGTGAACGCGGCGGCGTAGGAGCGTTGCGGGTGGACCCGCGCGAAGAAGCCGCCGCGGTCGAGGAAGGGTTGCCCGGTCGCGATGATCACCGAGTGGGCACGCACGTCACCTGCGTCGGTCGTCAGCACGTTCGGTGAGCCGTGGCGGAGTCCTTGCGCGCGAACGCCCTCGTAGAAGTGGCCGCCGTGCGCGCGGAGGTCGTCGGCGAGGGCGCGCAGGACGACCATCGGGTCGATCTGCGCCTGGCCGTCGAGGCGGATCGCGCTCCGAACGTCGAAGGGCAGCTCGGGGCAGTCCACATGCTCGACCGGCAGATCGTGGGCGCGGCACGCCTCGTACTCCTTCTCGACCGACTTCGCGCCGGACGCGGTGGCCGCGAACGTCAGCGCCGCCCGCTCGTCGACGGGTAGCCCGCGGTGCTCCAGGTAGTGCCGCAACCACGCCTGGGCTTCGCGATTGGCCTCGACGTAGTCCTGAACGGCCGCATGACCGTGGCGGCTCGCGATCGACGACAACCGGGTGCCCTGCAGCAGGGACAGTTTGCCGGTGGTGTGGCCGGTCGCCGCGGCACCCATGTGCCGTGCCTCGAGGACCGCGACCGACTGACCGGCGCGGGCCAGGAGGAGACCGGTGGTCAGGCCCGTGATCCCGCCGCCGACGACGATCTGGTCGAAGGTGTCGACGACGTCGATCGGCATCGTCTCCGGACGGACATCGGGCAGGTAGTCGGGGGCTGCCTCGCCGGCGGGGTCGAACCAGAGGGTTTTCATGGTGTCCGGGTTTGCCTCGACAGGAGGTGATGAAACATCGCGGCCGGGGTAAGGTTTTCGACTGGGAATCGAAAACGTCTGCGCGGTGTTGCCCCGGAGACGCGCGGTGTCGGACGCCGCGGCGAGAGGCGGTTGACATGAGCGGGTTCACACTGGAGCCGGTCGGGACCGAACAGACGGTCCACGCCGACCTGGTGGTGGTGGGTGCCGGTATCGCAGGCCTCACCGCCGCGCTGTGGGCTGCGCAGGACGGCCTCCGGGTCGTCGTGCTCAACAAGGGGCCGCGATGGGACGCCGCGAGCCGGGAGCAGCCGACCTCCACGTTCTACGCCCAGGGCGGTGTCGCAGTGGTGATCCCCGGGGCGGCGGGCCCGGAGGCCGCCGACTCGGTGGACCGCCATCTCGCCGACACGGTCGCCGCCGGCGGCGGACTCACCGACCCGACGGCGTCGGGACTCATCCTCGCCGACGGGTGGGAGTCGGTGTCGGCGCTGATCGGCTGGGGTGCCGAATTCGACCGGGACGTCGACGGTTCACTGCTGCGGACCCGCGAAGGCGGTCACACCCGACGGCGCATCATCCACGCCGGGGGCGATGCAACCGGTGCCGCGATCCAGCGGGCCCTGCACGAGGCCGTCCGGCACTCCGGCCGCACCGGCGGGGACGTCCCGCCGATCCGCTTCCTCGACGACACGATCGCCACCGCAGTCCACATCGACGACGGCCGTGCCGTCGGCGTCGCGTGCCTGCGGTCGGGGCGTGCCGCGTCCGTGCTGGCCCCGACCGTGTTGCTCGCGACCGGGGGAACCGGGCACCTCTACGCCGCCACCACCAATTCGGCAGGTTCGACGGGTGACGGCATCGCCCTGGCGTTGCGCGCCGGGGCAGAGGTGGCCGACCTCGAGTTCATCCAGTTCCACCCGACGATGCTCTACACCGACGGCGCGCGGGGTCGCCGGACGCTCATCAGCGAGGCAGTGCGCGGGGAGGGCGGCCGACTCGTCGACATCGAGGGCCGGTCGGTCACCGAGGGTGCCCACCCGATGGGCGATCTCGCGCCCCGCGACGTGGTGGCCGACGCCGTGCAGACCGCGATCGAACTCACCGGGCACCCGTGCGTCTATCTCGACACGAGCGGCGTCGTCGACTTCGAGGACCGCTTCCCGACGGTGACCGCCGGAGTGCGTGCGGCCGGGCTGGATCCCGCATCCGGCCGTATCCCGGTCGTGCCGGGAGCCCACTATCTGTGCGGGGGCGTCGTCACCGACGAGTCGGCCCGCACCGCGGTGGACGGACTGCTCGCGGCCGGCGAGGTCGCGCGCACCGGGTTGCACGGCGCCAACCGCCTGGCGTCGAACAGCCTCCTCGAGGGCCTGGTGATGGGCCGACGCGCAGCCGCGGTGGCGGTCACCCGGCGTGGGCTCCCGCTTCCGCAGGCCGGTCGCCGGCGGGCCGAGCAGCCTGTCCCCATCCTGGATCGGGACGTGCTGCAGGACGTGATGACGCGGGAGGTGGCACTGCGACGGTCCGCCTCGGGGCTCGACGCGGCCGCCGACGCGATCGCCGCCGCGCCCCGTCGGCCGGCGCAGTCGGTACGCGATGTCGAGGACGCGGCGCTCACGCTCACCGCGGCGGCAGTCGTCGCCGCGGCGGCCGCGCGCACCGAGTCGCGAGGCGCGCACGTCCGCACGGATCACCCGCTGACCGCCGACGTGGCGGAGTCGCGGGCGTTCCGCGTCGTCGACGGCGAACTGCGCGAGGCGCGCCCCGCGGTTGCGACCGGTTGACGCGACCGGTTCGTCGTGACCGGTTCGTCGCGACCGGTGAAGTCGATGCGGGCGGGCGCCGCCGGCGTTAGATTGGCGACGATGACCCAGATCTCAGCAGACGGTTCGGGGTGCGATGGCAGCCCCGATCACGACGACCCGGCCATCGCGACGCCCGAACGGATCACCCTGGACCTCGGACACGTCATGCTGCATGCGCTGGCCTGGGGCCCCGCGGCCGGGCCGGTCGTCGTCTGTCTGCACGGGTTCCCCGACTCGGCATGGACGTGGCGGCATCTCGGTCCCGAACTCGCCGCCGCCGGACATCGGGTGATCGCTCCCTTCACCCGTGGCTACGCTCCGTCGGAAATACCGTCGGACAACGACTTTCACGTGGCCGCGCTCGCCTACGACGCGGTCGCGGTTCATCGCGCCGCGGGTGCGGGTGCCGACGCGGTGTTGATCGGGCACGACTGGGGCGCGATGACGGCGAACGCCGTGGCACATCGCGCCGACAATCCGTTCGCGGCGGTGGTCTCGATGTCGGTGCCGCCGGTCCCGGCGGTGCGACGCTCGCTCGCCGGAGGGATCGACGGAGCCAAGACCCTCGCCCGTCAGGCGTTGATGAGCTGGTACATCGCCTTCAACCAGGTGCCGTGGTTACCCGAACGGGTGCTCCACCGGCTGATCCCGCTGCTGTGGCGCCGCTGGCGACTGAACTCGGGCGCCGGCGCGCGGCCCGACCACCGACTCGACGTCGACCTCGCTCTGGCGGCGCTGCCCACTCGTGCTCACCGGACGGCGGCGCTCGGGTACTACCGCGCGCTCCGCAGGCCGCGGACTCATCCTCGCTACGCTGCGATGCGGGACGACTGGCTGGGCGAACCGCGTTGTCCCACGCTGTATCTGCACGGAGCCGACGATGGTTGTATGCAGTCGCGCCTCACCGACCACGTCCGAGAGGTGCTGCCGGCCGGCAGCGCGGCCGCGGTCGTCGCCGGAGCGGGCCATTTTCTGCACCTCGACCGGCCGGATGAGGTGCACGGGAGGATCCTGGCGTTCGTCAGTTCAGACGCGCGGGGCCAAGAGGGTGGCACCGGACCGGCCCGCTTCGTAGACTGACCCGCGGGATCTTCACCACAGAGTGGCCACGGGGGGGCCGGCCACCGCGGAAATGCATGCCGGGGGGCTTGCTACCGGGCGGCACGAAGCCGACGGGCACGAGAAGACGACCGTGCGCGCCACAGTGGTGTGGTCGTGCGAAGATCTCGCGGCGATGCAAGGCATGAAGGGGAGTCCGTATGAACGGCGAGGGCTGTTGGTCGACGGTGGTGTGCCGGCCGGCCGAACGCGCGGCGCTGGGACTGTCGGGTGACTCCGATTGGTTGCTGCAGTGCAGGCTGGCGATCGGTCACCGAGGAAATCACGCCACCGATGCGAGCACGCATCCGCGGCACGACCGGCGGCTGTGGCTCGAATGGAACGACTTCGACGACCGCGCGCAGTCCCTCATCGAACGCAACCCCTGCCCGGTGCCGTCCCCGGAGGGCGCGGGCTGCGTGTTCTTCGCCGGGCACGGCGGCCCGCACTTCTATGCGCGCAGCAACGGGCACGCTCCGTCGGTGATGAGCGGCGCGGGGGCACCCGATCCCCGGACCGTTGCGCCTGATCGCGGCGTCGACCCGCTGCGTCAGTCCCCGCCGCAAGCGGGTTCGTCACGGATGGGGTCGCACCGCCTGCCCGACTCGCACCCGGCCGCGTCGCTCGCCGCGCAGTCCTCGGCGTCGGACGACCCGGAACCGAACACGTCGTATCGGGGTGGACGGCGCTCGACCAACGTCGAGCCGCAGGTCGTCGATGACTATCAGGGTCGACGTCACCGGGCCGACGGGTATGATGTCGCCTACTCACCGGACCCGGTGGACCCTGTCGACGGCCACGACCGCGGCAGCCCGGCTGTCGGCGGTCCGGGATCCCGGCCGGCCGCCGTCACGCCGGGGAACCTCCCGGCCGTATCCGGGCCCGACCACGGTGCACCGGGTTTCGACGCCGCACGAGTGGCGGCCATCGGAGCCGCACTCGACGAGGTGGCCGGCGCGCTGGCCAAGTTGGCTGCCGCGCTGCGGTCGTAGGTTGCTCCCTCGGGTTCGCTGAGCCCTTCGTGGCTCGCTGCGCTCGCACCTCAGGGAGCACAAGGCTCGCTGCGCTCGCCGATACGGTAGGGGGGTACCGTTATCGGCGCCACGGTGGTATACCTGGTCGAGCATACCCTTGAGGGGTATCCGGACGGGAGAATCATGGACGAGCACCAGCACGGTTACATCGGCCGGAAGGACGACTACCTCCGCCGACTCAAGCGCATCGAAGGTCAGGCACGCGGACTGCAGCGCATGGTCGAGGAAGACACCTACTGCATCGACATCCTCACCCAGGTGTCGGCGATGACCAAGGCGCTGCAGGCGGTGAGCCTCGGTCTGCTGGAGGAGCACATGGCCCACTGCGTGGTGCATGCCGCGCAGGAGAGCGACGAGGCCGGCAAGGCCAAGGTCGACGAGGCCATGGCCGCGATCACGCGCCTGGTCAAGTCCTGACCCACCACTCACACACTTCGACGATCCGAGGAGCACGCGCATGAGCACCACCAGCACTTACACCGTCACCGGCATGACCTGCGGCCACTGCGCAGCGTCGGTCCGTGAGGAGATCGAGGCCCTGCCCGGCGTGACGAGCGTCGAGGTGACCGTCGACGACGGCTCGGTGCGCGTGTCGGCCGATCGTGAACTCGGCCGAGACGAGGTCGCGACGGCCGTCACCGAAGCCGGCTACGTGCTGGTCTGACCATGAGATCCGCCGCCACCGGGCCCCTGGCCTACGTCGTCGCGCTGATCGCGGTCTTCGCTCTCGCGTTCGGCGTCGGCCGCGCATGGGGTCCCGACGTCGAGCCGGTGACGCACGATGCCCCCTCGCATGGCGTCGTGGTCACCGACGAACCGTCATCGAGCCCGCACGGAGGTGATCACCCATGACCGCGAGCACCGGGCAACTGGTCGACCTGGACATCTCCGGAATGACGTGCGCATCCTGCGCCAACCGGATCGAGCGCAAGCTCAACAAGCTCGACGGTGTGACCGCGTCGGTGAACTACGCGACCGAACGCGCCCACGTCGAGGTGCCTGCGGGTCTGGCGGCAGGCGACCTGGTCGAGGTGGTCCGCGCCGCCGGTTACGACGCGTCGCCGATCGTGGCGGACGCGCCTGCGTCCACCGCCGACACGGACATGGCGGACGCCGACTCCCGCGACCCCGAACTGGACGCCTTGCGCCGGCGGTTGATCGTGTCCGCGATTCTCTCGGTGCCGGTGATCGCTCTCGCGATGGTCCCGGCACTCCAGTTCACCTACTGGCAGTGGCTGTCCCTGACGCTCGCCGCTCCGGTCGTCGTGTGGGGTGCGTACCCGTTCCACCGGGCGGCCTGGATCAACCTGCGTCACGGTGCGACGACGATGGACACCCTGGTCTCCGTCGGGACCCTGGCGGCGTTCGGATGGTCGCTCTACGCGCTGTTCCTCGGGACTGCGGGCACTCCCGGCCTCACCCACGGCTTCGACCTGCTGCCGCAGCGGGCCGACGGCTCATCGCACATCTACCTCGAGGCCGCGGCCGGCGTCACGACCTTCTTGCTCGCGGGCCGCTACTTCGAGAAGCGCGCCAAGCGCCGTGCGGGGGACGCGCTCGCCGCCCTGATGGATCTCGGTGCCAAGGACGTCGTGGTTCGACGTCCCGATGGAGCCGAGTCCCGGATACCCATCGGACAGTTGACGGTCGGGGACGAGTTCGTCGTCCGGCCCGGCGAGAAGATCGCCACCGACGGCGTGGTCGTCGAGGGCGCGTCGGCGGTCGACGCGTCGATGGTGTCGGGCGAGTCGGTGCCTGTCGAGGTCACCACCGGCGACGCGGTGGTCGGCGCGACGGTCAACACGAGCGGACTCCTCGTCGTCCAGGCGACCGCCGTCGGTTCCGACACCGCACTCGCCCAGATGGCGCGTATGGTCACGGCGGCGCAGGAGGGCAAGGCCGACGTCCAGCGACTGGCCGACCGGATCTCGTCGGTGTTCGTACCGATCGTGATCGCGATATCGCTTGCCACCCTCGGCTTCTGGCTCGGCGTGGCGTCGACGACCGACTTCGCCGGTGGCGATGTGACCTTCGCGTTCACCGCCGCCGTTGCCGTCCTCATCATCGCGTGCCCGTGTGCGCTGGGGCTCGCCACACCGACTGCTCTGATGGTCGGCACCGGGCGCGGTGCGCAACTCGGGATTCTGCTGAAGGGACCCGAAGTGCTGGAGTCGACGCGACGTGTCGACACCATCGTGCTGGACAAGACGGGCACCGTCACCACCGGCGAGATGACTTTCGCCGCAATCACCGTCGTCGACGGTTACGAGACCGAGCAGGTCCTGGGCTGGGCGGCATCGGTGGAGTCGGGATCGGAACACCCGATCGCGGCGGCCATCGTCGATGCCGGGCGTGACCACATCGACTCGCGGGTCCGCGATTTCGTCTCCACGCAGGGCGCGGGCGTCGCGGGGATCGTCGGTGACCGACTGGTGACCGTCGTGTCACCGAGCAAGGTGGGCGTGGCGTTGCCAACTGCACTCGACGACGCGGTCGCTGCCGCCGAATCCGGCGGCGCAACCGCGGTCGTCGTGCTGGTCGCCGATTCCAACGCCGAAGATGCTGCCGGACAACCGGTTCCCGTGGGAGTTCTCGTGGTGGCCGATCGGGTCAAACCGTCGTCGGCCGCGGCGATCGCCGAGTTCCGGCGGCTGGGGCTGACGCCGAAGCTGCTCACCGGCGACAACGAGGGCGCCGCCCGCGCCGTGGCGTCGATCGTCGGGATCGACGACGTCACCGCCGGCGTCAGCCCGCGCCGCAAGCTGGAGGTGATCGCCGAACTGCAGGAGCAGGGACACGTGGTGGCGATGGTCGGCGACGGGATCAACGACGCCGCGGCACTCGCGCAGGCCGATCTGGGCCTCGCGATGGGCACCGGCACCGATGTCGCGATGGCCGCCAGTGACCTGACGGTCGTGAGCGGCGACCTGCGCGCGGTGGCCGACGCCATCGCCCTGGCGCGTCGAACCCTCGGCACCATCAAGGGAAACCTGTTCTGGGCGTTCGGGTACAACGTCGCGGCAATTCCGCTGGCCGCCGCCGGGCTGCTGAACCCGATGATCGCCGGCGCGGCGATGGCGCTCTCGTCGGTCTTCGTCGTCGGCAACAGCCTGCGTCTGCGCGGGTTCACACCGAAACGCTGAGCGGTATCCGCCCTCCTCGGCGCCACCGACAACTCTCCGTCGCCCGCGGGTTGCCGGAGGGCGGTTGTTAGCCGGTTACGTCACGCGCTCGTGGTCACCCGTGCCGCGGCATGGCGCCCGGCGCGTCGGCCGAAATACGACCCCTCGCCCAATTGCGTTCCACTGCAATAACCCTTGCAGTCCTGGGCGATGTTGGTCGCACTCGCGCCGGCCGCGTAGAGGCCGGTGATGACGGTGCCCGATTCGTCGAGTACCTCGCCGTCCAACGACGTCGCCATGCCGCCCATGGTGAAGCCGGCGTACATCGCCTTGCCGAGGGACAGATCGTAGGCGGCCCACGGCCCGGTGTCCTGTGGCTCGAGGAATTCGGCGGCCTTGTGGAAGTCGGGGTCTTCCTTCTTTGCGGCGTTCTCGTTGTAGCGGGCCATGGTCGCCTGCAGCTTGCCCTCGGGGATGCCGAGGTCTCGCTCCATCTCCTCGATGGTCTCCCAGCCGTCGATGAGCGGTACGAGATAGTTCTGCTTCTCGTTCATGTGCGACTCGTTCACGATGAGGTAGGCGACCGAATCCGGCTGCTCGAGAACGAATCCCGAAGTCCGTGCGTGGTAGGAGTCCTCGGTCACGAACCGCTCGCCGTACTTGTTGACGATGACGCCCATGACCATGCTCGCGGGTGGGTAGATGGGCGCGGTGATGAACGCCTTGTCCATGTACTTCAATGCGGCGCCCACGGATCGGCCCATGCGTAGGCCGAGACCGTCGTCGTAGGTGTTGCCGAGCACAAACGGCTTCTCGGCGAGATGCGGGGTGTGTTCGGCCACCATGTCGGGATTCATCACGAAGCCGCCGGCGGCGATGATCACCGAGTCCGCGCGGACGACACCTTCGGCGTCGGGCGTCTTCCACGTCACGCCGACGACCGCACCCTGCTCGTCGACGACCAGCTGGCGGGCACCGGTCTCATACCGGACCTCGGCACCCAACTCGTCGAGGCGGGTGACGAGCAGATCGATGACCAGCTTCGCGCCCCCGGTCTCCCCGGGTACCGGTACCTTGTGCCCGCGCGGTGCGGGGACGGCCTGGTCCTTGAACGGCCAGACCTTCTCGTTGCCGGTGAACATCAGTCCCTCGGTGCCGGGCTGGATGACGGCCTTCTCGGGATAGAAGCTGCGCTCGAAGGTGAAGCCGAGGCCTTCGAGCCAGTTGAAGTGGTCGACGCTGTCGGTGCAGTAGGCGTGGATCTTGTCGGCCTCGGGTTCGATCGACACGGCGGTGAGGTACTTCTCCATCTCCTCGACGGAGTCGTCCTGGCCGGTCGCCTGCTGGACCGCGGTCCCGCCGCCGAGGTAGAAGAACCCACCGGACAGCGATGTGGTGCCGCCCGGAGCCGCGGCGCGCTCGAGCAGGAGCACCCGCGCCCCGTTCGCGGCGGCCTCCGCCGCGGCGCATCCGCCGGCGATGCCGAACCCGATCACGACGACGTCGACCTCGTCGGAGAACTCGCTCACCGTATCGAGCGCGACGGTCTCCGGGATCTCGGTGCTGGTAGCCATGCCGCTCAGATTAGCCGACAAACTAGAACCTGTTCTAGTCTTGGTAACGATTGATGGTGCGGACAGATCGCCGGGTCACCGGCGGGTCTCGGAACGGGTGGCCCACGGCGTTTTCACAGGTTCCTCCGCTATCAAGAAATATGACCTCCACCACCGTGCGCCGTAGCCCGTTGCGCCGCGCCTTCTCACCGGCTCCCGCGCTGGCTGGCGTGGTCGCGGTCGGCGCGGCGCTCGCCGCGGGAGAGTTGGCCGCCGTTCCGGCCTCGCCGGACGCGTCGCCGTATTTCGCCGTGGGCTCGTCGGTCGTCGACCATTCACCCGAGGCGGTCCGCAAGTGGGCCATCGAGACGTTCGGTGTCGCCGACAAGCTCGCCCTGTTCATCGGCATGGGCATCCTCATCGCGATGCTCGCCGCAGCGTGCGGACACCTCGAACGACGACGACCCCCGCTCGGCTCGGTGGTCATCGCGGCCTTCGGGTTGGTCGGCGTGCTGGCGGCGTTGAACCGTCCGGATGCGACCTGGACGAACGCGCTGCCGTCGATCGTCGCGGGGGTCGTCGGCGTCGTCGTGCTCCGCGTGCTGATCGCCCAGTTGGGTCCCGCCTCGGTGAACTCCGACGAGGCGGACGGAGAGTCGGCCGACGACGAGCCGAAACCGGCTGCGCGGTCCGACTTCACGCGCCGCTTCGTGCTCACCGCCGGCGGCATCGCGGCTGCCGCGGTCGTTGTCGGGGTCGTGGCCCGGCGCGTGCTCGCCGACACCGCGGGCGTCGTCGCCGACCGCGCCCGGGTGCTGCTGCCGCGTGCCGCAAGCCAGGCGCCGCCGATCCCGGCCGGTGCCGAGCTCGAGGTCTCGGGCGCAACACCTTTCATGACCAGCAACGCCGACTTCTATCGAATCGACACGGCGCTGCAGGTCCCGACCCTCACCACCGGTGAATGGCGACTGCGGATCCACGGCGACGTGGATCGCGAGGTGACGCTGTCCTGGGACGACCTGCTCGCCATGCCGATGACCGAACGGATCGTGACGCTCGCGTGCGTGTCGAACGAGGTCGGTGGCGACCTCGTCGGCAATGCGACATGGCTGGGGGTGCCGATGCGTGAGGTCCTCGACCTCGCCGGCGTCCGGCCGGGCTCGGACATGCTGCTGTCCACCAGCGTCGACGGATGGACCTGTGGCACTCCGATCTCGGCGCTCACCGACGGGCGTGACGCGCTCCTCGCCGTCGGGATGAACGGTTCGCCGCTTCCCCTCGAACACGGCTACCCGGTCCGCCAGGTGGTGCCGGGGTTGTACGGGTACGTCTCGGCGACGAAATGGGTTGTCGACTGGGAGATCACGCGCTTCTCGGAGGCCAAGGCGTACTGGACGACGCGCGGATGGTCGGCCCTCGGCCCGATCAAGATGGCGTCGCGGTTCGACCGTCCGGCCGACGGCACCGAGCATCCGGCCGGCGAGGTCGTGGTCGCCGGCACCGCATGGGCCCAGCACACGGGCATCGAACGCGTGGAGGTCCGTGTCGATCAGGGGCCGTGGCAACCCGCCGAGCTGACCACGGAGTACAGCATCGACACCTGGCGACAGTGGAAGTTCGTCTGGCAGGCGACGAAGGGCAATCACACCCTCGAATGCCGGGCGATCGATCAGAAGGGGATGCCCCAGATCGAGCGTTATCAGGCGCCGGCACCGGATGGCGCCAGCGGATTGGACGACCGCACCTACACCATCGTCTGAGGCAACGCGCCGAGGCCGCGCGACCGCGTCACGCGGGCGGTGCGAAGAACTCGAGCGCGATGTTGTCGGGGTCGCGGAACGACAACCCGGAACCGTAGTGCGCGTGCCGGATTCCGCTGTGCGGGATACCCGCGGCGTCGAGCCGATCCTGCCAGGTCCGGAGTTCGTCCTGGGTACAGGCGAACCCCACGTGATCGAGTCCGACGGCCCGCTCGTCGAACCGCTGATCGGCGGCGTTTCCGGTGTGGGCGTGAAGACCGAACAACATCCCGCCGGCGAGTTCGAAGACGGTGTGATGGAAGGTGCCGCCCTCCTCGTCTTCATCCAGGACGGGTGCGCTTCCGAACAGGGTCTGATACCACGCAGAACTGTTCTCGAGGTTGCTGACGGTGATCGCGACGTGGGCGATGGCAGGAAATGTGGCCATGATCGGTTCTCCTACGAAGTCTCGGCTCTGTAAGTCATGATGCGCCGTGAGCGGACGGAAGACTGCCGAACTCCGAGGTTGACGAACGCGCTTCTCGCCGGAACGGGCGACAGTGTCTGGTGACGCCCCGAGACAGTGTTCGTGCCGCACCCCCGCGAGGACGACACCTGTACAGACAACTGTCCAGAAACGACCAAAACCGCAGCGTCAAGGGTTGAGTGAGGTATCCGACTCACCTGAGCTGCCGCTGAGAACGCATGTTATGTTCAACGCACCTTTATGTGAGCCGGGAGACAGTCATCCCTTGTCGAACCCGTGCACCTCGTGACCTGCGTCAGGTCGTCCGTTCCGCCGACACACATGGCGGAGCTGCACGATCTGGGGGCAGGTCACCTCGTTGACAAGACGCGCCGAGCACAGGCGCCAACCAACGGCGCTGCGACGAGCGGCGCCGACCAGACAGGGTGAGATAGATGACAGTGGGTGTCGTGCGCGAGACGGCCGAGGGGGAGCGCCGGGTGGCGCTGGTCCCGAAGGTCGTCGCCGCGCTGGTGGGCAAGGGTGTGCCCGTCGTGGTGGAGTCGGGGGCCGGTCTCGGCGCCCTGATCCCCGACGAGGCGTACACCGAAGCCGGTGCGACGATCGGCGATCCGTACGGGTCCGATGTGGTTCTGCGGGTGTCGCCGCCGTCGGATTCGGAGATCGGCAAGCTGCGGAGCGGACAGAAGCTGATCGGCTTCCTCGCGCCGCGGAACGCCGACAATCAGATCGGCACCCTGCGCGATGCCGGCGTGGAGGCTTACGCGGTGGAGGCCATCCCGCGTATCTCCCGCGCCCAGGTGATGGACGCGCTGAGCTCGCAGGCCAACGTCGCGGGCTACAAGTCGGTCGTGGTGGCGGCGGATGTCTCGACGCGCTTCTTCCCGATGCTGACGACCGCCGCCGGCACGGTGAAGCCGGCCACGGTGCTGGTTCTGGGTGTCGGTGTCGCGGGCCTGCAGGCGTTGGCCACGGCCAAGCGGCTCGGTGCGCGGACCACCGGCTACGACGTGCGTCCCGAGGTCGCCGAGCAGGTCCGATCGGTCGGCGCCCAATGGCTCGACCTGGGTATCGACGCGGCCGGTGAGGGCGGGTACGCCCGTGAGCTCACCGAGTCCGAGCGCGCGCAGCAGCAACAGGCGCTCGAAGACGCGATCAAGGGTTTCGACGTGGTGATCACCACCGCGCTCGTGCCGGGTCGTCCGGCGCCGCGGCTCGTGACCGCGGCTGCGGTCGAGGGCATGAAGCCGGGCAGCGTGGTCGTCGACCTCGCCGGGGAGACCGGCGGCAACTGCGAGTTGACCGAGCCGGGTCAGACCGTCGTCAAGCACGACGTGACGATCGCCGCCCCGCTGAATCTGCCGGCGACCATGCCCGAGCACGCCAGCGAGCTGTACTCGAAGAACCTGCTGGCGCTCATCGAGCTGATGCTCGACGACAACGGCTCCATCACACCGGATTTCGACGACGAGGTCATTGCGGCCGCGTGCGTCACCCGTACCGAGCAGGAGGTGTCTGCCTGATGTATGCCGGTCTTCTCGCGAACCTCGCGATCCTGGTGCTCGCCGGGTTCGTCGGCTTCGCCGTCATCTCCAAGGTCCCCAACACCCTGCACACCCCGTTGATGTCGGGCACCAACGCCATTCACGGCATCGTCGTGCTCGGCGCGCTGGTGGTCCTGGGCAAGTTGCCCGCCGACGCCGGGTGGGGTGTGCGCATCATCGCCTTCGTCGCGCTGGTGTTCGGCACGCTCAACGTGATCGGTGGCTTCGCGGTCACCGACCGCATGCTGGGCATGTTCAAGGGTAAGAAGGAGGCGGCCAAATGAACGGCTCCCCAGAAACATCTATGTCACAGCTGGTACTCGCGGCGGGTGCGCACACCCCGAGCGAGGGCGTCGCCTACCTGGTGACCGCGCTCTACATCGTCTCGTTCTCCCTGTTCATCTACGGCCTGATGGGTCTGACCGGACCCAAGACCGCGGTGCGCGGCAACTGGATCGCCGCGGTGGGTATGGGTCTGGCCGTCGCCGCGACGCTGCTCTACGTCTGGAACGAAGGGGCTGTCGGTTCCGATGGGCACTCGACCGAGGGCGTGCCCACGATCAATTGGGTGCTCATCGTCGTCGGTCTGGTTCTCGGTGTGGCTCTGGGTATCCCGCCTGCCCTGAAGACCAAGATGACGGCCATGCCGCAGCTGGTCGCGCTGTTCAACGGCGTCGGTGGTGGCACCGTGGCGCTCATCGCCTGGGCCGAGTTCATCGAGACCTCCGGGTTCTCGACCTTCCACAACGTCGAACCGGCCTCGCCGCTGGTGATCGGCTCGCTGATCGCCGCGATCATCGGTTCGGTCTCGTTCTGGGGATCGCTGGTGGCGTTCGCGAAGCTGCAGGAGATCATGCCGAAGGGGTTGGAGAAGACCTTCGTCTCCAACGCCAAGCTGTTCCAGGCCGCCAACATCGTGTTGCTCATCGTCGCACTGGGATTGGCGATCTACCTCGGCGTCGATGCTTCCAACGGCGGCGGCGCGAGTGTCTGGTGGATGGTCGCCGTGCTGGTGGCCGCCGGTGTGATGGGTCTGTTCGTGGTGTTCCCCATCGGTGGCGCGGACATGCCGGTGGTCATCTCGCTGCTCAACGCGATGACGGGTCTGTCGGCTGCCGCCGCGGGTATCGCGCTGGACAACACCGCGCTGATCGTCGCCGGCATGATCGTCGGCGCCTCGGGTTCGATCCTGACCAACCTGATGGCCAAGGCCATGAACCGGTCGATCCCGGCCATCGTGTTCGGCTCGTTCGGCGGCGGCGATGCCGCTGCCGTGGGCGGCCCCGGTGCCGAAGGCGGCACGGTCAAGGCGACCTCGGCCGCCGACGCCGCGATCCAGATGGCGTATGCCAACCAGGTCATCGTCGTCCCCGGGTACGGTCTGGCCGTGGCGCAGGCCCAGCATGCGGTCAAGGAGATGGCAAAGCTGTTGGAGGCCAAGGGAGTCGAGGTCAAGTACGCGATCCACCCGGTCGCCGGTCGCATGCCCGGTCACATGAACGTGCTGCTCGCGGAGGCCGACGTCGAATACGACTCGATGAAGGAGATGGACGACATCAACGGCGAATTCAGCCGGACCGACGTCGCCATCGTCATCGGGGCCAACGACGTCACCAACCCCGCGGCCCGCAATGATCCGAGCTCGCCGATCCACGGCATGCCGATCCTCAACGTCGACGAGGCGCGATCGACCATCGTGCTGAAGCGGTCGATGAGTTCGGGTTACGCCGGCATCGAGAACCCGCTGTTCTTCGCCGACGGCACCAGCATGCTCTTCGGCGACGCCAAGAAGAGCGTCGACAGCGTCATCGAGGAACTCAAGGCGCTCTAACGTTTTCACGTTACTCCCGAGGCCCCGGCAACCGTTCTGGTTGCCGGGGCCTCGTCGTCGCGGCGTCCGACCGTTCCGGGATCGACCGATCGAGCAGGAATCGAGAAGCCGTGGGGCCGGCCGGCGCCGTACTGTCGGCGCATCACCTGATCTCATCGGAGGAAGTCATGTCCTTGTCCCTGCGGTCACTCTCGCTCTGGTACCAGCGAAAGACCAACGAGCGCACCGTCGCCCGCATCCGGAAGAAGTCCGGATCGATGTGGGGGATGGAGATGCTCATCCTGCGCACGACCGGCAGGCGCTCTGGTCTCGTGCGTGAGACACCCCTGAGCTGGTTCGCCGACGGTGACGGCTGGCTGGTCGTCGCATCGGGTGGCGGCGACCGGAACCCGGACTGGTTCGCCAACCTGACGGCCCGTCCCGATGGCGTGTCGGTCGAGCGGCATGGGGAGGAGCCGGTGGCGGTGCGACCGGTCGTGCTCGACGCGGATGAGCGCGCGTCGGCGTGGGATCGGGTGGTCGAGGCGCAGCCGCGATACGCCAAGTATCAGAAGAAGTCATCGCGGGAGTATCCGCTCGTCAAGCTGGTTGCCTCTGCGTAGTGATCTCCGGGCCGGGATCGAGGCCGCCCGGAGCCTCGACGATGATGACGAGGCCAAACAACGATGACCCGCCATTTGGTGAAGCGCGGGTCGCGTCGTGACCGCGCGCGGCGCGGTGGACGGGGTAGCTCGCGAGTGTTCCGCGGAACACTCTGAACCTTGGATTGAGGCTCGCGGGATTGTCGGTGCCGCCCGATACCTTGGTCTTGTTCCTGTTGTTCGGACCGGGGGGTTGCGGTGGGGGTCAGCACATTTCGTGGCGGTGGGGATGTTGCGTCGATGTTCGACGGTGCGGATCCGGTGTCGTTGTCGGATGAGGTGCTCGAGGCGCGGGTGTTGGGGTATGCGGCTCAGATAACGGCGTTGACAGCGGATTTCTTTGAACTGGTGGCGGAACTGGATGAGCGGGAGTCGTGGCGGGGGCCGGGGATACATTCCCTGGCGCACTGGTTGTCGTGGAAGGCCGGCATTGCAGCGCGAACGGCGCATGAGCAGGTGAGGGTCGCCAAGGCGATACGAGAATTGCCGGTGATCCGCAAGGCGTTTCGCGAGGGTCGGCTGACATATTCGAAGGTCCGCGCCCTGACACGGGTCGCCACGCCTGAACGTGAGCCCGAGTTGGTGAATCTGGCGTTGTCGGCGACGGCGAGTCAGTTGGATCGGGCGGTACGGGCGATGGGCCAGATCGACCGCAACCGTGGCGTCGAGGAGGGGAGCCGGCCGCCGGTGGAGTCGACCGGCCGGTGGAAGTGGAACGATGACGGGTCGCTGTCGGTGTCGCTGCGGTTGAGTCCGTTGGATGGTGCGCGGTTCCTTGCTGGGACGGTGCGGGCGGAGTATGAACGCACCCGGACCTGCGATGACCCGGATCTACCGTCGGTCGAGAGTGTTCCGCGGAACACTGAACCTGATTCGGAGATGGTTCCGGCGCGGCGTCGGGATTTGTGGCGGCAGGTGCCGTCGAATGTGGCACCGGCGGTGGTGGCGATGGCCGACATGGTGCATGAAGGGATCGCGATGCCCGATCTTGCGCCGGGTGCGGAAATTCTCATTCATGCCGGTGAGGGGGTGGAGTCGGCTCATCTCGATGATGGTCCCGGGTTGTCGGAGGCCGAGATGGCTGAAGCCCGGTGCGGGGCGTCGACCCGTGAGGTGGTCAGCCGCCCGGTTCCCGGGCAGCCGGGGAAGCTGGCGCTGTTGGGGGTGGGCCGTCGGAAGCGGGCACCCAACAAGGCGTTGGTGCGGGCGTTGTTCGTGCGGGATCGGTGCTGTCAGATGCCGGGGTGCGGGCGGACGCGTCATCTGCATGCCCATCATGCGGTGTTCTGGTCGGCGGGTGGGCGGACCGATCCGGACAATCTGATCTTGTTGTGTGGGTCGTGTCATCGGGCGTTGCATCGGGGTGAGTTCTCGATCACCGCGCACGGGTTGCAGCGGTTCACGTTCCATCGCCCGGACGGTGCCGAGATCGAGGTGGCGCCACCGACTTCGAAGCCGCCGGAGTGGTTGCCAAACCCTCGTATCAGCACTGACGCGACGGTGCCGGTCGGTGGTGGCCGGATGGATCTGGGCTACACCACCGAAGTGCTCTACGCCGTCTGGGAGTGGAAGGAAAATAGGTCTTCTCACGTCGACCTGGCCAGGTCGGCGGCGTAGTCGTCGATCGTCGTCGCGCTACTTCGAAACCCAGAATGCGCGGCCCCGCGATGAGTTCTGGCGAGCAGGCGTGTCTATCCCTGCACAACACACTCGCCCGAGCCGCCAGGAGAACATCATGAGCCGCAACAGCAGCACCGAGGACACCGCCGCCCCGACGACCACGAACCCCGCGTCCGACGAGGCGCAGCCGGCCCGCCGGAACTGGCGCCGCACAACGGGAATCGTGATCAGTGTTCTGGTCGGCGCATTCCTCGCGTTCGACGTCGCAGGCAAGCTGGCCCGTCCGCAGGCGGTGATCGACGGCACGCGGGAGCTCGGCTTTCCCGCCAACCAGGCCATCGTGATGGGGGTCGTGTTGCTCGTGTGCCTGGTCGTCTACGCGATCCCGCGCACCGCCGTGCTCGGCGCGGTGGGGATCACGGCCTACCTCGGTGGCGCGGTCACGGCGAACATGCGGATCGAGGCACCGCTGTTCGACACGATCCTGTTCGCGGTCTACCTCGGCGTATTCATGTGGATCGGGTTGGTCCTGCGACGCCCGGAGCTGCTCAAGGTGGCCGGCCTGAAGCGCTGAGCTTGCCCGGCCGCAAGAGACTCCGCACCCCGTTACCGATCTGGGATCGGACGGGTGCGGGGTCGTTGTACATCCCTCGTACTGTTACGCGAGTGACTGGTGTGACCAGAGTGAAGCGCAGGAAGCTGGCGGCTGCGGCGACGATCGCGGTCGCCGCGCTCGGTGGCGTGGCGGTCGGGACGTTGCCGGCGCAGGATGCGTCGGTGGTGACGACCGCGTCCGCGATCGACCCGGCCGGTCTGTACAACGATGCTCAGTCGAAGTTCGCCGGAGGTGACGTCGCGGGTGGTCTCGAGCTGCTCCAGCAAGTCCTCACGGTGGCGCCGGCCGACGCCCATGCGCTTGCTCTACAGGCGATCTGGTCGGATCAGCTCGACGACGTCGTCGTCGGACGCTCGGCGCCGGGAGCGCAGCGAGCGGACCAAGTCCAGTCGGCACTCAACCGGCTGTCGATGATCAATCCGGCCCTGGCCACGACCGCACGCAACATCATCTCCGGTGTCGCGACCGCGGCGCAGATCGTGCCGAGTACCACGCCCCGACCGGTGTCCGGCCGCGTGGCCATCGTCGTCCTCGGGTACGGACTGAACGCGAACGGCAAGATGGCGCCGGAACTTGTCAACCGGGTGTCCGCCGGCAAGGCCCAGTCGGAGGTGACGACCGGCGCGCCCATAGTGGTGACCGGCGGGGTGCCGAAGAAGGGTGTCACCGAAGCGGCCGCGATGCGAACGTGGCTCGTGGACAACGGTGTCAGCGCGAGCCGCATTCTCACCGAGGACAAGTCGGGGTCGACCGTGGCCAATGCACAGAACACCGCCGAGATCCTGCGGGCGCAGGGCATCCGCGACATCGTGCTGATCACGTCGCCCAACCACATCCGGCGCGGGGCGGCTGACTTCGGGGCCATGGGGCTGCGTGTCGTCGGGTCGCTCACCACCGCAACGGAACTCGAGAAGTACCAGACCCCGCTGGCGAAGGCGCAGCAGACCGGCATCAGGCTGGAGGCGACCCGGACCGCCCGTATCCCGGCCACTCACGAGCCGGGGCTGCTGCCGCAGAACCTCCCGGAGACCGGCCCCGGCCTCATCCCGGAGATCGGCGGCAAGATCCTCCAGGAGCTCCTGAAGGCCGGTTCGTCGGCCTGACGCCTGATCGCGCCGGGTGTCACCCGGAACGGACCGCGGCGTGAACGGCGGCCTGCACGCCGTGCCCGGCGCTCGTGATCGGCTCGACCGACCGCAGCGTGCGGCACAGCACGAAGGCGCCTTCGAGGGCGGTGAGAGTGATCAGCGCCAGCCGACGAGCCTCCGACTCCGTGATGTCGAGCTGACCGAACCAGGCGGCGAGACCGGCCAGCCAGCTCTCGAAGACGTCGGCGGCCTCGAGGCGGAGGCGCTCGTTGGTGCTCGCGACTTCCAGCGCGATGGTCTCGATGGAACACGCCTCGCCGTAATCCTGGGCGTCGAGCAACTTTCCCGCGTTCTCGAACAGTGACGGGATACCGGAGAGAGGGTCGGTGGCGGCCAGTTGCTCGCCGACGAACTCGCCGTACCGGAGCCCCTCGCGCCGGATGACCTCGACGCTGATCGCCTCTTTGCCGCCGGGGAAGTGATGGTAGATCGATCCGAAAGGCGCCTGCGCCGCCGCCGAGATCTGTTTGAGTCCGGTGGCCGGCATTCCCTGACGGCGATACAACTCCGCGGTGGCCTCCAGGATCCGGTCGCGAGTCGTGGGGTCTGCTGCCATGACGTCTCCTCCTTGCGCATCGTGCCGTGACAGCTTATCTTCCTTCTAAGTAGAACGATCTATCTAGGAGGTGGAACGTGCCGATCGTCGACGTTCCGTCCGGGTCCATCGCCTACGAGGACACCGGGGGTGACGGACCGGTCGTAGTGTTCGGCCATGGTCTGCTGATGGACGGCAGGCAGTGGCGCAAGGTGATTCCGCTCCTGGCCGGTTTCCGGTGCATCACTCCGACGCTTCCGATGGGTGCGCACACGCAGCCGATGAACGATGACGCCGACCTCACCGAGACGGGAATGGCGGGCATCCTCGCCGACTTCCTCGACGCGCTGGGCCTCGACGACGTGACGCTCGTGCTGAACGATTGGGGCGGCGGACAGTTCGCGATCGCCCAAGGTCGGGACAAGCGCATCGGCAAACTGATGCTGGTCTCGTGCACCGCCTTCGACAACTATCCGCCTGCGCCCGCGCGTCCGGCGGCGCTGTTGTGCCGGGTACCGGGCGGCGGATGGATTCTCACCAGGATGCTGGGCACGTGGTTCTTCCGGCACAGCACGCGCGCATACGGGGCTCTGACAAAGTCGGGCATACCGGATTCGCTCTTCGACGAGTGGTTCCGGCCGGCCGTGGAGAACGCGGCGATCCGGCGCGATCTGGTGAAGTTCGCGGTCGGCGCCCCCTCTCGCCGCCGCCTGCTCGAATTGTCGGACACGCTCGCACGATTCGACCGGCCGGTACTCGTGGTCTGGGCCAGGGAAGACCGGATGATGCCGCTGGAGCATGCCGATCGGCTCGTCGACCTGTTTCCCGATGCGTCGAAGGTCGTCGTCGACGACTCGTGGACGCTGATCCCCGAGGATCAGCCGGAGACGATGGCCGATCTGGTGCGCGGGTTCGCGGGGTGATGACGCGCCGGCACGTCGCGGCCGCCGGGGGTCAGAACATCACCGACCGGAAGTGGGTGACGAACCGCTCCTCGTCATAGAGGTGGAACGCGATACCCGGCGGCTGACCGCGATTCACCACTTCGCGTCCTTCGAACGGGAGGTTCAGTGTCGACGACACGCCCGGTGCGACGCAGAGCGGACGGTCGGCGAATGTGGTCACCGCCGGGGTGTGCGCGTGTCCGCACAGGAACGCGACGATGTTCGGGTGTTCTCCGACCAGGTCGGCGAGGCGGCCCTCGTCACGCTGCCGGATGGAGTCCATGAAGGGCATGAGCAGGTCGACCGGCGGATGGTGAAAAGCGATGAACACCGGGGTGTCCGCGGTCGTGGCGTCGAGTCGCTCCGACAGCCAGGCGATCGTCGCGTCGTCGAGACGGCCGTCGTTGCGTCCCGGTATCGAACTGTCGCACATCAGGAAGAGCACGTCGGAGCCGTCGCGTCCGCGCACCGTCCGCGCGTGATTGATCGGGCCGGAGGTCTCGGTGCCGATGAGAGCCGCGCTGAACGGCTCGCGGACGTCGTGGTTGCCGGCGGTGATGAGCATCGGCAGCGGACTCTCGAGTACCCCGTGGGCCTCGCGGTACTCGCTGGCCGCACCCTCGTCGGCGATGTCGCCGGTGACCAGCAGGACGTCGATGCCGGCGGCACGAGCATTGATGTAGCCCAGTGCCGCCTGGATGCGGGCCCGATTGAACCGCGTCCCGTTGAAATGCAGGTCGCTGATGTGGGCGACAACGAACACGAAGAGCTCCTGTCACGGTTCTGACTCCCACGAGGCTAACCGCACGCACAGTCCGACGACGCATCGCCTCGGGGCCGGGAGGCGCAACGCACTTCCGTGCCGTCGCTGTGGTTCAGCCCGCTCCCACTCGTCGACGCGGGTAACGTACGGCGATCCGGGAACGACATCGAAAGTGAGTCGCCGACCTGCCAACCCCCGACCCGGCAGGTCGGCGATTCACTCTCTCCGGCAGGTGACGAAGTCCGGTGCGGTGGGCGCCGCGTCCGTTGATTCCCGCGCCTCTACCAGGTGGTATCCCGAGCCGGTTGCATTCTTCCTTCGTCGCGCGCACACTTGCGCACGACAACTAGTTGCACAGCGCAACTAATTGCAAAGGGAAAGTAAAGAGGGAATCCGGAGGTGGCGACGATGCCGGTTCTCGATCAGCAGGCGATCGACGACCTGTTCGAGACCTTGCTGCGGTTTGTACGCATCCGTGAACGGGCGGTCCACACCACCTTCCGAACACGAGACGGCGAGTTCGAGGCGGCGGCGTTCAAGGCGCTGTTCCCTCTGGCCCGACGGTCGATGCGATCCCGCGAACTCGCCGAGGCGATGAACGCCGATCCGTCGACGGTGAGTCGCCATGTGGCTCTACTGGTGGACCACGAACTGATCCGTCGAGAGGCGGACCCCGACGACGGACGTGCCACCCTCCTCGTCATCACCGATGCGGGCCGGGACCGCGTCCTGGCGATGCGCGAGATGCGGCGATCCGCGATGGCCGGCGTCATGGCGGACTGGACCGACGATGAACTCCACACCCTGGTAGGGCTTCTCGGTCGGTTCGTCGACGCTGCCGACTCGGCCCTCAACCCGGCGTGCTCAGCCCGCAAGCCGGACGCGGACGCGTGAAACCCGTGAAAGGACGACAATGACAGACTCCTCGGCGACCCCCGAAACGGTCGTCCCCGAAACGGTGGCCCACGAAGAGGTCGCCGGGGCCGGACTGACCCATCGCCAGATCCTGACCATCCTGGCCGGACTCATGATGGGCATGTTCCTGGCTGCTCTCGACCAGACCATCGTGTCGACCGCGATCCGGACCATCGCCGACGACCTGCAGGGTTACGACATGCAGGCGTGGGTGACCACGGCCTACCTCGTCACCGCGACGATCGTGACGCCCCTGTACGGCAAGCTGTCCGACCTCTACGGTCGCAAACCGTTCTTCCTGCTGGCGATCTCGATCTTCATCGTCGGTTCGTTGCTGTGCACGATCGCCACGTCGATGTACGAGCTGGCCGCGTTCCGCGCATTCCAGGGACTCGGTGCGGGCGGTCTGATGACCCTCGCGCTGACCACGATCGGCGACATCGTGCCGCCCCGCGAACGCGCCAAGTACCAGGGTTACTTTCTTGCCGTGTTCGGCACCTCGAGTGTCCTCGGCCCGGTCCTCGGCGGTCTGTTCGCCGGTCAGGAGACCATCCTCTGGGTGTCGGGCTGGCGCTGGGTGTTCCTCGTGAACGTGCCGATCGGGCTCGTCGCACTGTTCGTCGTCTACAAGGTGCTCAACTACGACCAGCAGAAGGGCGTCGGTGGGCGCACCGACTACTGGGGCGCGACAGCGCTGGCCGTCGCGGTGGCGCCGCTGCTCATCGTCGCCGAACAGGGCCGCGAGTGGGGCTGGAGCTCCGGGCTGGCGATTCTGTGCTACGGCATCGGCGTCGTCGGTATCGCGGCGTTCATCTGGATCGAGCACACGATGGGCGACGACGCGCTGATCCCGTTGCGGGTGTTCAAGAACGTGGTCTTCAGTCAGGGCATCGTCGTCTCGGTCATCATCGGCGCCGTCATGTTCGGCGGGATCTCCATGCTGCCGCAGTACTTCCAGGTCCTCCGCGGATCGAGCCCGATGATCGCCGGTCTCCAGATGCTGCCGATGGTGCTCGGACTCATGACCGGTTCGATCCTGTCGGGCCAGCTGATCTCCCGCACCGGTCGGTACAAGATCTTCACGATCATCGGCGCGGTGCTGATCACCACCGGCACCTTCCTGCTGCACCTGGTCGGTACCGAGACCCCGGTCTACCTGGTCATGCTGATGGCGGCGTTGCTCGGCTTCGGCCTCGGCAATCTGATGCAGCCGATCACTCTTGCGATGCAGAACATCCTGCCGCCCAAGGACATGGGGCTCTCGACCGGCACCGCCACCTTCTTCCGCCAGATCGGCGGAACGCTCGGTGTCGCTGTCTTCTTCTCGCTGCTGTTCTCGTTCATGGGGCCGAACATCAAGGACGAGATGGTGTCGGCGGCCGCGCAGCCCGAGTATCGGGCGGCGGTCGTGGAGGCCGCGCAGAGTTCCGACCCGCAGGTCAGCGCATTCGGACAGTCGCTCATCGCGGCCGCTCAGAACCCCGGCGCCGCATCGGGATCGTCGGACAGCGTCATGAGCGACACCTCGATCATCGAGAAGCTGCCGACCGAGCTCGCACAGCCCATCAAGGAGGGCTTCGCCGATTCCATGGACCGGGTGTTTCTGGCGGTGTCGATCATCTCGTTGCTGGCCATCATCGGCACGGTCACCTGGAAGGAGCTCCCGCTGCGCCAGGGACGGCCGATCGGTGCACCGGAGTCGACGCCTGCCTCGTGAGGAGATCGGTCGCCGGCATCCTGATCGTCGTTTCGGGCCTCTGCTATTCGTCGTGGGTGATGGAGTTCGGGTGGGCGGATTCGCTGGACCCGATGCGCAGCTTCCTCAGCGAGCTCGACGCCGCGAACCGTCCCCACCGGGACATCTACGTGGTCGGGGACGTCACCACCGGGATCTGCGCATTGGTCGCGGCACTGCTGTTGCTCGTCCCGCACCGGACCTTTCGGGGTCGGACGGCGACCACCGCCGTTCTCGCCCTGGCGGTTTTCGGCGCGGCGACCATCGCCGACGCCCTGCTCCCGATCGAGTGCATTCCGGGAGTCGACGCCGGGTGCCCGCGCGAGCCGAGCGGGCTGCTCCCGCAACTGCACCACATCCATGCGCTGACCAGTACGGTCGCGGTGTTCGCCATCTTCACGGTGATGGTCGCCGCCGGCGTCTCGGCGCTGCTCAGCACCTCTTCCGGGGGCACCGTCTGGCCGGTCCTCCGGCGGATCGGGAACACGGTGCTCGTCGTCGTCGCGCTCGCCACGGTGTGGATGCTGGTCGCCGACAACCTGTCCGGCGACTTCCGGCTCGGACTCGCCCAGCGCATCCAGGTCGGCGGTATGAGCGTGTGGTTGATGCTCTGGGGGTGGGCGGTGCTCAGCTCGCGCGACGGGGGACGATCGACGGATCGCCACACGCCGATTGCCCACCGAGCCGTTCCAGCGGATGGAAGTGGCGGCCGGTGAGCGACACGCGATATCGGTCGCGGCGATAGTCTGTCGTCGACGGCGAGAGAATCGGGTGGTGTATGGCGGTTCGGGACGGGCATCCGGCCGGTGATGCCGCTTCGGCGCTGCGCATCTCGGTGCTGGGCCCCATCTCCTGCGAACTCGATTCCGAAGTGGTCGATCTCGGCCCGCGTCGACAACGTGCCGTCCTGGCCCGGCTCGTGGCCGGTCGCGGACGGGTGGTGTCCACGGATCGGTTGATCGACGACCTCTGGAACGGCGAACCACCGCCCAAGGCCCTGGCGGGCCTCCAGGTGCAGGTGTCCAACCTGCGACGCGTCATCGAACCGTCCCGCCCACCCCGCGCTCCGGCCACCGTGCTGGTCAGCGAACAGCCGGGATACGCACTACGGCTCCCACGATCGGGTGTCGACGTCTGGGAGTTCGAGGCCCTCGTCACCGTCGGCGACGCCGAGGATCCCGCGTCGAGACTCGACGAACTGGACGGCGCGTTGCGGATGTGGCGCGGGGATCCCTATGGCGCATGTTCGGCCGAGAGTTGGGCACAGCCCGAAGTCGCCCGCCTGCAGGACGTGCGCCGGTCGGCGGTCGAGCAATGGGCATCACTGGCGGTCGACCACGGACGTGCGGCGGAGGTCGCGCAGGTGCTGGCAGCGGAGTGCGACGACCAACCGGCCCGCGAAGAGTACTTCCGACTGCTCTCGCTGGCTCAGTACCGACTGGGACGGCAGGCGGACGCCCTGGCAACGCTGCGTCGGCTGCGGTCATATCTCGCCGACGAACTCGGAGTGGATCCCGGACCGCCGATCCAGCAACTCGAACGCGACATCCTCCAGCAGGCGCCCACTCTGACGGCACCGGTGGCGCCGGCCGTGCCGGAACCGCCGAAACCGCCGAGCGTGCTGCCCGTCTCCGCGGCGGTGGGTCGTCGCGAACCCGCCGGACGGGAGCACGAACTCGCGACCCTCCTCGGTCATGCCGAGAACGCGGTGAGCGCATCCGGTCTGCGAGTGGTGTGGCTCAGCGCGGAGGCCGGCGGCGGCAAGAGCACGTGTGCGGACTCTCTCGTCGCCCGTCTCGGCGCCACCGGGTGGGGCGGGGCGATCGGACACTGCCCCGAGGTCGACGGTGCCCCGACAGCCTGGGCATGGCGAGAAATTCTGCAGCAGATCGGAACTCGCGGGGAACCGACACCGGTCGAGACGCTGGACAGTTCGTTCGACATCGCCCGGCGGGTGATGGAAGCCTGCGGTTCACAAGCCGGGGCGCGAGGCATCGTCCTGGTCCTCGACGACGCACACCGCGCCGACGGCGCCACGCTCCAGGTACTTCGACAACTGGTGACCTGGATGGCCCGGTCCCCGGTACTCGTGCTGGTCACGTACCGGGCGTCGGAAGCCGGTGTCGACCTGCTGGCGACCACGGCATCCCTCGCCGCGGTGACTGCCGACCACATCGAGTTGAAGGGTCTGTCGGACAACGGTATCCGCGAGCTCGCGGCGTCGGTGGGACTGGAATCCGTGGACACCCCACTGCTCGAGCTGTTGCGCACGAGGACCGACGGCAACCCGCTGTTCGTGCGCGAACTCGCCAAGCTGGTCGCATCTCGCGGGTTCTCGGCTGCTGCCGCCGCGATCCCCCGTGGCGTCACCAGCGTCCTGATGCAGCGGATCGAACGGCTTCCCGCCGAGGTGGCGACCGTCTTGCGTCTCGCCGCGCTCTTCGGGCGCAGCGCACCCATCGACGGCGTACTCACGTTGTGGAACAGGAACACCGACGAATCCGCCGAGGAACTCGTCCTCGACGCGATCGACACGGCCGTCGCCGCCGGACTGTTGACCGCTGACGTCGACACGGTCCACTTCAACCACGTTCTCGTGCGAGACGCCGTGTACGACAGCATCCCCACGCTGCGAAAGCGTCGATCGCACTGGCAGATCGTGAAGTATCTCGAACAGACCCGTGGCGTCGACCCGGACGAGCTGGCGCACCACGCGGCGCTCGGCGCCGTCCCGGACACGATCGAGCGCGCGCTCGAGTTGGTGACCGTCGCGGCCTCGGCGAGGTTCGCCACCGAATTCACGGCGGACTCGGCAGACCTGTGGCGCTCCGCAGTACGTCTGCACGAGATGGCCGGACACGCCGCGTCGGCCGCCGACGAGGCCGGCCGGTCTGCGTTCGTCCTCGCGTTGACGCACCTGGTGACGGCACTGGCGTTCCGCGGCGACGACACCGCTGAGGCCCGTGCACGCCGCGGTCAGGCCCTCGCGGTCGCGCGAGAGCTGAATGACGACGACCTGGTGATGTCCGCGCTCACGTGCTGGCGGGCGCCGGTCATCTGGACGACGCGCCGCCAACGGATCGCCGACACGGACTTGATCGCGGCGATGACGGTCGCGCTGGGTCGCGCCACGGGTGCGGACCGCGTGTACCTGTTGGTGTCACTGGTCTTCGAAATCGAAGGCATCGATGACCGTCGCGCCATCGAACTCGCCGCGCAGGCCGTGGCAGCCGCAGCCGACCACGAGGACCCCGAGGTCCGTTGCGCTGCCTGGAATGCGCGTGTGTACACCGCGCTGGGTCCTGACCTCAGCGCGCAGCTCCCGGAATTCGCCGACGAGTTCGACCGTGTGGCAGGTGAATCCGGAGTGCTCGCCTATCAGGCTGCCGCGCACTTCTTCTCATTTCTCGCGCGTGCGGCGCGGGTGGATCTCCCCGGCGCCGTCGCGCAGGTACAACAGGGCCTGCGGTCGGCCTCGAGTGGGCGTGCCGGTGAACTCGTCGTCGTCTTGTCGGCGTTCTCGGCGGTACTGGAGGTGCTGGGCGGCGACATCGACCAGGCGGAGCGTGAGTACCGCGACCTCACCGCCCGGCTACAGGCCGCCGGCGCGGTGAACTCGGCAGAGATCGGTCTGGTCGGCGAGATGGTGATCGGCTGGTTCCGCGGCTCGCTCGCTCATCTCACCGGACCTCTCGCCGCGATCGACGAGGTGGCTCCGAAGATGATCTCCTGGGTGTACGTCGTCGCACTGCTGGACGCCGGTCAGCCCGATCAGGCGCGTCGCGTCGCTCGCGCCGCGCCGCCGATCAGCCGCGATTTCTACTGGACCGCGATGTCGGTCTTCCACGCGCGCGCCCTCGTCCGGCTCGAGATGACCGAGGCCGCTCGCGTGTTGTACACCGAACTGCGGCCGTGGTCGGGGACCGTTGCCGGCCTGAACTCGGGATCTGTCGCATTCGGCCCCATGGACGTGGTGCTCGCCGAACTCGCCGATCTCCTCGGCGACACGGACGCGGCGGCTGCCCACCGTCGTACGGCCGAGGAGGTGCAGGCCACCGTACGAGCCGGCCTCATCGAGCTGGGCCGGCGATGAGGGCCTCCCGCTTGTCGAAGCTGCGAACGAGCAGGGCGAGCATGGCCCGGATGACCGGACCCGCCTCGCTCTTCATCTTCGCCAGCTCCCGCTCATCTGCATGCCGCATCATCCTCGGGACCTCGAATCTCATGCTCGCGCCGGCCCGGGCCGCTTTCTCCACCCGATCCCAATCGGCCACGCTCACATAGCGATCGACGATCGGGAACACGACTCGCTCCTCGTCGGCGATGTGCTCGCCGAGCAGCTGGTGAACGTCGTCGAGTGTCGCCGCCAGGTCGGTCGCCGCCACGCCGAGGCGGTCGGGTTTCGCGGCTGAGAACGCGGCGGTGCGCGCCTGCAGTGTCGCGAGAAACGCCTCGAGTTGGGTGTGATCGTCTTCCAGGTCATGGACGTCGACGGCGGCACCGGCGGATGCGGTGAGGATGGGCCACACCACCTCGTCCTCGATGGTGTGGTGATGATGGATGGACGCGCACAGCTGATCGAGATAGCCCGCGATGGCGTCGCGACGACGACCATCACACGGCTCACCACCGCCGATCCGGCCGAGGATCTCGGCGAAGCGGCGTGTGTCGTGGAGCATGCCCCGGTGGGCGATCTTCATGCCGGTGAGATCGGGTGTGCTGGACGCGGTGATGTCGGTGCGGGAGGTGGGGCGGCTGGTCATGGGTGGCTCCTGAAGGCTCGCGGTGGCTGACTACGGCCACTGTGCGCCGCCCGACTTACACCCGACTTGTAGTCGCCTTGCGGGCATCGCGCCGATCCCCACGAGGACACGGTCGGACCGCCACCACCCGGAGCGGGACCGACTCACCCCGACAGCGTCCGCCGGAACAGGCCTTCGAGTTCGGCGAAGTGATGTTCGGCGGCCTCGTGGTGATACGCCGCCAGGTCGGACATCGTATAACCGTGTGGTGCATCGGGATAGACGGTCGCCGAGTGGGCAATACCCCCGGCGGTCAGCGCGTGCTCGAACTGGGCCACCGCCGTGGCGGGTAGCGATCGGTCCTTGTCGGCGTGGATCGCGAGGACGAAGGCATCGATGCCGAGGAGATGCAGATGCGGGCTGTCGTGGTCGTCGGTGACGAGCCCGCCGGTGTGGAACATGCCGACCGCGGCCACGTCGTCGGGTCGGGCGGCGGCGATGGTGAGCGCGAACCGACCGCCCATGCAGTACCCGGTGACACCCACCGGGCCGGGCGCGACATTCGGCAGGGCCTGTAGCGCATCGAGATAGGCGACGAGATCGGGGCGTACCGCGTCAGGCGTGAGTGTCCTGGCCCGCGGCATCGCGGATCGAAAGAACGCGGCCCGCGCTTCGGGCAGCAGGAGATCTTCGGTCGGTGCCCATTCCGTGGCGGAACCGTACCGATGGAACAGGTGCGGAACCAGGACGACGTATCCCCACGACGCGATGCGGTCGGCCATGGCCTCGATCCGTGGCCGCAGCCCGATCATGTCGGTGAAGAACAGGACACCCGGCAGTGGAGAATCGGATGGCCGCGAATCCGGCCGTGTCACATAGGCTTCGGTGTCGCCCTCGGCGGCGGCGATGGTGATCGTCTCACCGGTCATGGGTGTCGCTCCTGTCGTCGTCTCGGCTCAGAGGTCGCCGGGAAGTTTGTCCCGCCGGATCCCCCGCCAGCTGGGATGCCGCAGATGCCCGGCCGTCGTCCAGTCCATGAAACGGACCTCGCCGACGATCTTGGGCAGGACCCACACCGCGCTCGACGCGACGGGTCGGTCGAGTTTGTCGAGAAACGGCGACCGCGAGATCTCCAGCGGGCCGAGTTCCTCGGCGAGCGAACGCAGCTGCGCGTCGGTGAAACCGGTGCCGACGCGGCCGACGTAGCGCAATCCGGTCTCCTCGGGCAGACCGATCAGCAACGAGCCGATGGTGTGGGAGCGGTTGCCGCGCCCCGGTCGGAACCCGCCGACGACGACCTCGATGTCGCTCCAGTTCTTGTGTTTCAGCCACGTCGTCGACCGTCGCCCCTGCTGGTACACGGAGTTGCGACGTTTGGCGACAACGCCTTCCAGATTGTGTTCGCGGCTGTACTCGACGGCGGCCGAACCCGGACCGGGAAGCAGCGGCGGAACCTCGACGAAGGCTGAGTTGCGGAACGCGGGTGCCAGTTCCTCGAGCAGTTCACGGCGGACCGACCACGGTTTGCGCAGTAACGACGAGCCGTTGAGGAACAGGATGTCGAACAGGTGCAACCGGAGCGAGTACGGCTCGTCGGTGTGCCGGCGCGAGGTCAGGAGCGTGAAGTTGGTGCGGCCGGAGGAGTCGATCGCGACGACCTCACCGTCGAGTACCACGTCCATGAGCCCGAGATCGTCTGCGAGACCGGCGAGTTCGGGGAAGTCGGCGGTCATGTCGATACCGGATCGCGAGGTGAGCCGGAACTCGCCGCCGACCGAGCGGATGAGCAACCGGTATCCGTCCCACTTGCCCTCGAACGCCCAGTCGCGACCGTTGAGCCCGTCGATCGACTCATCGGTCGCCAGCATGGGGCGCGGGTCGGTGAGGCTGTCGGGGACGATCGGACGCGGCTCGTCGCTCATGAGGTGGGCCAGCCAGTTCTTCTCGCCGGTCCGGATCAACGCATACCGGCCCTGCGCCCGCTCGCCGTGGAGGCGGACGATGACCTCCTTGTCGCGCCACTTCTCGAGCTCGAATGTGCCCTTGTCCCAGATCGACACGTGACCGCCGCCGTACTCGCCCGCCGGGATGTCGCCTTCGAAGTCGGCGTAGTCCATCGGATGGTCCTCGGTCTGTACCGCGAGCCGGTTCTGATCGGGGTCGGTGGGCAGGTTCTTGGGTACGGCCCACGACACCAGGACCCCGTCGTGTTCGAGCCGGAAGTCGTAGTGCAATCGCCGGGCGTGATGTTCCTGGATCACGAAGATCGGCGCCCGGTCCGTCGTCGATTCAGCGGAGTCGGTTACTTCCGGGAGGCTTTCGGCTTCGATGCGCTGCCGGTGCACCTCGTCACCGAAGGGCTCGGGCGTCTTCGACTGGTCGCGTTTGCGACGGTATTCCTTCAGATTGATGACCTGGCCGGCCGACTGCGCCTGCTCGACGGTGGCCGCCGGCTCGTCGTCGTAGGGGTCGTCGAGACCGTCGAGAAGATCGCCGAACTCCTCGACGCGGTCCAGCACCTCGGTGTAGAGCAGTTGGGAGAGTCCGGGGTCCTCGATCTCCTCCCAGGTGCGCGGCGCGGCCACCCACGGCTGCTCGCGTCCGCGCATCGAGTATGGCGCGAGAGTGGTCTTGGCGGCGGTGTTCTGGCTCCAGTCGATGAAGACCTTGTCGTCGCGCAGCGATTTGGACATCTTGGCGGTGATGAAATCGCTGTGCTGACGGGCGAACTCGTTGGCGACCTCCTGAGCCACCTTGCGCGCCGCATCCGACGTCACGGGCTTCGGGAGCCGCGCATAGAGGTGGATGCCCTTGCCGCCGCTGGTCACCGGGTACGTCGTCGTCCCGCCGAGCCAGTTGCGGATCTCGCACGCCACCTCTGCGGTCCGGTGCAGCGGCACCCGTGGACCGGGATCGAGGTCGAAGACGATGCGGTTGGCCATGGGCGCGCCGTCGGGCCCCATGGGTAGCCGCCACTGCGGTGTGTGGATCTCGAGCACCGCCATCTGGGCGAGCCAGACCAGCGTGGCGCGATCGTCGGCCATCGCATAGGAGATGACCCGCTCGCTGTGCTGGATGCCGTGGCGTCGAATCCAGTCCGGTGCGCTGTCGGGGACATTCTTCTCGAAGAACGGCGTCGATTCGACGCCGCTGGGCCACCGTTTGCGGGTGATGAGGCGATTGCGGATGTGGGGGAGCAGGACGTCGGCGATACGCGAGTAGTAGTCGATGACCTCGAACTTGCGGGTTCCCGACGCCGGATAGAGCACCTTCGAGAGATTGGTGATCGAGATCCGGCGGCCGTCGACCTCCAGAGACTCGCCGCCTGCCATGCCGTCCATTGTCCACAAGTCGATCGGAGGGGTCGCACGCCGCCGGAATCAGCAGTCGCGCCGCTCGTCGGGCCGGCCGGCGCCGACTATCTCGGCTGACCGAGGAGCGCCGAGGCACTTCCGGTGCTGTGCCTGTGTGTGGCTCGCGTCATGATCTCGCGGGCGGTCCTCGGATCGGTGTCGGGCGGGATCACGGCGAGCGTGAGCGTGCTCGACGCACCGGTGAATCTGACGGTTGCCGGCGTCCAGACCGTGAACCCTTCCAGGCTGATCCGTTGTCCGTCGATCTCGATTCGGGTGGTGTCGGAGGTGTCCCAGTCGCGCACGGCGTAGCCGACGCGCTCGAACCGGTTCAGGTGTTCATCGATGTTCGGAGCGATCGCGCGTGTCTCGCGGGCGAGGTCTCGAGTGTGCGGCCACCACGCGCCGTCGACCGAGCCGCGGGCTGAGTCGGCGGGTTTGAACTGTATTCGCAACGAGGGGGAGGCGTCTGGAGTCATGAAGTCTTTCCTGGGATTGGTGTCCGGCCCGTGTCGTCATCGACGTGCGGTGTCTGCTTCCATCAGTACGTCCGAGAGAGTCCCGCCGCGTTCGGCCGCCAGGATCACGTGCTGCCAGATCTGTTCGGCGAACGACTTGGGGACGTCAGTCGCCAGAAGGATGACCGGGTGGGAGTCGTCATCGACAGTTGTCGTCCGCGAGTGGCGAGCCCGCCTCACGGCGCGTCGGGCGAACACATCCCCGACGGGGCGTCCGAGGGTCGGAGCGGTGGCGCGGGCGAACCACACATCCCATTCGGCCAGTGTGTCACCGACCACCTGCCGTGAATCCTCCTCCTGGATACCGGCGACGACTATGTCCGGTTGAGAAGAATGTCCCGGGCGCGCCCGGTGATAGTCCCGGGTGTGGCCGAACAGACGGCTCCGGGGCGCAGTGTCCAGAATTCGCGAGCTGTTGATCATCGGGCGACCGCCCTGCCTGGCCGCCGATATCAGGGAGGCCATTCGGCACCGGGGCGCTGGCAGAAGCCCACCAGATATGAGGTCCGATGCACATTCGAGCTTACACCCCTGAGTTCGCTGCTCATCCGGCATCGAAGGCGTCGATCGCAGTGTGCTGCAGCCATCTGACCCCAATCCCTGGCAGAATGGCCCCATGCGCTCGATCTGGAAGGGCGACCTCAGCTTTGGCCTGGTCAACGTGCCGGTCAAGGTCTATTCCGCGACCGAGAGTCACGACCGCAAGTCCTACCAGGTCGATTCGTCGGACGGCACCCGCATCCGGTACCGCCGTGTGCGCGAGGGCACCGACACCGAGGTCGACTACGGCGACATCGCCAACGCCTACGAATCCGAATCCGGCGAGACGGTGATCCTGACCAAGGACGACCTCGCCACGCTGCCGGTGCAGAAGAGCCCGGAGATCTCGATCCTGGAGTTCGTACCCGCCGAGCAGGTCGACCCGATCTACTTCGACAAGCCCTACTACCTCGAGCCGTCGTCGAAGTCGCCGAAGGCGTACGTCCTGCTGGCCAAGGCGCTGGAGGAGACGGATCGGCTCGCCATCGCCTCGTTCACCCTGCGCAACCGGACACGCGTGGCCGCGCTGCGGGTGGTCGACGGTGTGATGACGTTGCAGACGCTGCTGTGGCCCGACGAGGTCCGCAAACCCGACTTCGGGTTTCTGGACGACGACACCGAGATCCGCGACCAGGAACTGCAGATGGCAGCGTCTCTGATCGAGTCGATGGCCTCGGACTACGACCCGTCGGAATTCGAGGACACCTATCAGAACGAGCTGACCAAGCTCATCGAGGCGAAGTCCGAGGGCGGCGAGGCGTTCCCCGAGACCGACGACGAAGACAACGACACCGAGGACTCCGACGTCGCCGATCTCCTCGCCGCGCTGCGGGCGTCGGTGAAGGACCGCGGGGAGCCGGACTCCGAGGACAAGCCGGCCGAGAAGACAACGGCGAAGAAGGCACCGGCCAAGAAAGCCGCTGCCAAGAAGGCGCCGGTGAAGAAGGCGGCGGCCAAGAAAACGGCAACCAAGTCGACTGCCAAGAAGGCGCCCGCCAAGAAGTCGTCGCGCAAGGCGAGCTGAGCTCCGGCGCCGGAGAAATCGGTGGCGTCTCGACGCCGGGTTCGGGCAAGCTCGAAGGGTGAAATCCGCCGCTGACTCCCGTCTGCCCCGCGCGCTGCTGCCGTTCGCGCGCCGGCAGTATCGGTTGCTCGCGTCCGGACTGATCCTCGCCATGTTCGCCGACGGCGTGTGGACGATCGCGGTGATCTGGCAGGTGATCGCGCTCGGGGGTGGGCCGGGTCAGGTGTCTCTGGCCACCGGCGTGGCCGCGGTGGGAATGCTGTTCTCCACACTGGCCGGTGGGGTGCTCGCCGATCGGATCTCGCAGCGCCACATCATGATCGGACTCGAGGTCGCGAAGATGGTCGCGTTCGGCGCGATCGGGCTGGCGTCGATTGCGGGCGTGCTGCAGCTCTGGCACGTGGTGCTGGCCTCGCTGCTGGGCGGCATCACCACCGGGATGTATTACCCCGCCTATTCGGCGCTGCTCCCCGGGATCGTGGCGCCGGCGGAGCTGCAGGCCGCCAACGGAATCGAGGGCTTCTTCCGCCCGGTCGTCTTCCAGGCGGTCGGGCCCATGGTCGCCGGCGCGGTCATCGGCGCGTGGGCGCCGGGACCCGCGGTGCTGATGGCGGCGGTCGCCGCGATCCTGTCGAGTGTCTGCTATCTGGCGATGGCTCCGGTCGCCGCGCGCCGCTTCGGCGAGACGGCCGAGGACGAACCGGAGGTGATCGAAGGTGCGGGTGCCCGACGGATCGTCGGCGATCTGGCCGAGGGGTTCGTCTACATGGCCCGGACACCGTGGCTGTGGGGCACGCTGCTCTTCGCATGTGTTCTGGTGCTGGCGACGCTCGGTCCGATCGAGGTGCTCGTCCCGTTCGCCTTGCGTGAACGCGTCGACGGCGGCGCCACCCAGCACGCCTGGGTACTCGCCGGATTCGGGCTCGGCGCGGCCGCGGCGTCACTCGTCTTCGCCTCGATCCCGATGCCGCGGCGGTACCTGACCGTCATGTTCTCGCTCTGGGCGTTCTCCAGCCTCCCGCTCGTTCTGATGGGTCTCGCCGATTCGACGTGGATGTTCATCGCCGCCGGTGTGACCATGGGCATCCTGTTCGACGGCCCGATGGTGCTGTGGGGGACGCTGTTACAGCGTCGGGTGCCGCCGGCGCTGTTGGGCCGCATCGCCAGTCTCGACTTCTTCGTGTCGGTCGCGCTGATGCCGGTGTCGATGGCGATCGCCGCGCCGGTGTCGTCGGCGATCGGCCTGACCGCGACATTCGTGCTGGCCGGGTTGCTCCCGGTCCCGATCGCGTGGGCGTTCTACGTTGCGGCCCGCATGTGGCGCGACGAGATCGAGAACCCGCTCGTCGACGATGCGCATCCGAAGCTGGTCACACCGGCACACTCGTAGTGGAGTGTGCCGGTGTGACCTATAGGTCTCTGACTACGCCTGCGCCGTGTCGCCCGCTGCCTGCGTCGCCGGGCGCCTGCGCCGGAGTACGACGGCGGCGGTCACCAGCGCCGCAGCGAGTGCCGCGACACCGTATCGCTCGTGGTCGTAGCGGTGTCCGATCGCTTCGTCGATCGAATAGCGGCCGGGGCCGGTCAGCGTCAGCGCGGCTGATGCGACTCCGAGCACCGCGGGGAGTTCGAGTCCGCCGTTCTGCGCGAAAAAGCCATTGGGACGGTGGACGTCGGACGCGGCCAGCATGGCCGCCGCACCGGCGGCCGACGCGACGCGCGTGCCGGCGCCGACGGCGATCAGCCCACCGGCAGCCTCGCTGACGCCGGCGGTGACGGCGGACAGCTTCGCGGGCGTGAAGCCCATCTGCTGCATCCCGGCTGCGGTCTGCTCGAGGCCCGGTCCGCCGAACCATCCAGTCAGTTTCTGGGCGCCATGGGCGAACAGCGTGGCACCGACCGCCACGCGTAGGGTCAGCAACCCGGCATCGAGCGCCTTGCCGGAAGTCCGTCGTCGTGTCATCGGGGGTCCTCTCGTCGTCGGATGCGGCGAAATCGTACCGCGGTCCGTTTACAGTCAAGGGTCAGACGGCCGAGGTGTCAAACGAGCATCGGCACCGGACCGACCTAGAGGACGCTCGCCGCGCCCTCGACGACACTCGCCGTCAGTGCTTGCAGCAGCGGGGAGCTCAGCTTCCAGTACTGCCAGTACAGCGGGACGTCGATGTGGTGGTCGGCGATGAGGCGGACACGGCCGCTGTCGAGGGCGTCGGCGATCTGGACGACCGGGACCGCGCCCCATCCGATCCCGAGGGTGACGGCCCGGTGGTACTCGGTCGACGCCGGGATGTAGACCGCGGGCGGGTCGACGGGCCGGCCGGCGAGGGCCGCCGAGATGTTCCGCTGGATGTGGTCATTGCGGTCGAACTGGACCATCGGGGCGCGGGCCAGCGCGTCGGCGTCGGGTCCGTCGGGCAGCCAGAGGTCGATGAACTCCGGAGTGGCCACCGGCAGGTAGCGCATCGTGCCGAGAGACTGCAGTGCGCACCCACGGATCGCAAGGGGTTCCGAGGTCACGGCAGCGAGTACATCGCCGGTGCGGAGCAGGGTGCTGCTGCGGGTCTCGTCGTCGCGGAAGACCTCGAGCGCCACCGCGTGCTCGCGGTGGAAACGCGCCAGGACCGGCAGCAGCCAGGTGGCGAGCGAGTCGGCGTTGGTGGCGATGGGCAGGTGGATGCGTGGGCGGTCGACCAGCGGCAGGTCGTCGTCAGGGGCGCCGACGAACTCGGCCCGCGTCTCGGCGAGCAGCAGTTCCCACTGCTTGGCGAGTCGGACCAGGACCTCGCCGTCCGGTGTGGCCGTTGCCGGCTTGGTCCGCCGGAGCAGGACCCGGCCGACGGCGGACTCGAGCGCCTTGATCCGCTGGCTCACCGCCGACGGGGTGATGTGCAGGGCGGTGGCGGCCGCGTCGAACGTGCCCTCGCGGAGCACCGCGGCCAGCGTGCGCAGGCCCTCCTGGCTGATGTCCACGAGCCGAGGGTAGTGGTGTGTCTCGCCGAACAGGCGAGACACACCACCGGCCACCGGATCAGGCGGCTACCGCGCCACCCGGGGCGTCGGCGCGCCGGGCCCGAACCGTACCGAGTGCGAGCAGTCCGGCGCCGACGGCAACCCACCCGGCGAGGACGGCGACCGTCCCGGCGATGCCGGCCGCCGGGAAGTACGCGACCGAACGGAGCAGCGTGCCACCGGCGCCGGGCGGCAACCACTGGCCGATCGTCCCCCACGGGGCGGGCAGCAGGTACGGAGACGACGCCAGCCCGGACAACGGGTTCGAGATCAGCACCATCACCAGCGCGGACACCCCGACCCCCGCGGTGCCCAGCAGACTCCCCGCGCCGACGGTGAACCACGTGATCGCCCCGATCATCAGGGCCGCGGCGAGACCGACGGTACTGATTCCGCCGTCGATGACACCCAGCCACGACCACGTCGCCGCGAAACCGAGCCCGGCCACGAGCGGGCCCAGGACGGCCAACGTCACCTGCATCGCGACCCGTCCCCGCAACCCGACCGCAGCCGCTCCGCCGAGCGCCATGCCGGCGATCAGCAATGGCAGCAGGCCGGCGGCGAAACCCGTTCCGCGCGAGTCGGTCTCGGGAGTGGGGACCACCGAATCGACGGTGACCGGCAGGCCCTGGGCGGTGGCGATGCCGTTCCCGACCCCGGCGACGACCTGGGCAAGCACGGGCGACCCCGCCTCGGCGGTCAGGACCGTGACCCCGTCGGGTCCCACCGCGATCGCGCCCACGAGGTCGCGTCGTTCGATCGCCGCTCGGGCGGCGTCGGCGTCGGTGAACCGTTCGACGACGAAGGCGTCGGCGCCGGCCCGTTCGGCGAGTGCCGACTCGATCGCCGTCGCGGCGGGCGGTGGTGCGACGAGACCCAGCGGAGCCTGGTGCGGTTCGGGATCGACGGCCAGCGACACGAACATCGCGGCGATCGCGACCACGAGGGTCGGGATTCCGACGATCATCGCGGCCACGAGCCGCCAGCCCGGTGCGTGGCCGGCACCGGACGGCCCGGCGGGCTTCGCGGCGGGTCGTGTGTCTGTCGTGGTGAGATCGGTACTCATCGGTCCTCCCAAAAAGAACGAGCCTTCGTTTTAAGAAAGTATGCGCCGCGGGGACCGCAGAATCAAGAACGAGTATTCGTTTTAGACTGTCCGCATGCCGAAGATCAGCGACGACCGCAAGCTCGAACGAAGTCGGCAGATTCTCGACGCCGCGCGCCGCTGCTTCGCGGAGAAGGGGTTCCATCGCGCGTCGATGTCCGATGTCATCCGGGAGTCCGGGCTCAGCGCGGGGGCCGTGTACTCGTACTACTCCTCGAAAGAAGAACTGATCGCCGCAGTGGCGCGGTCGATGTTCGTGGCCTACGAGGCGGGGATCAGCAGCTTCGACGAACCGGGGGTCCATCCCGCGTCGCCCGAGGCGGCGGTCCGGACGCTGGCCGAACGCATCCTGCTCGAGATCGCCCCGCTGACCGACGGTTTCCGGATGGTCCTCACGGTCTGGGGCGAGGCGGCGAACAATCCGGCCCTGCGCGAGACGGTGGGCGACATCGTCCGTGGTCTGCGCGGGGCCTTCGAACGTGTCCTGACCGAGTGGCAGGGCGCGGGGCACGAACTCCCCGCCGAACCGGTGGTGCTCGCGCAGGTCATGGTCTCGGTCATGCAGGGGGTGGTGGTGCAGCAGGGTCTTGTCGGTGACCTCGACGTCGAGGACTACATCGAGGCGTTCTGTTCGGTGCTCCGTGGCCTCGGACTGGCCGACTCGGATCATAATCTGAAGTTCGATTGATGATTCGTCAAATTCTTTCGTTGGACTGATTCCCGAGTCGCTCTTAACGTCGTCCCGGTGACCGCCTATCTCGTCCCCGCACTGGCCGGATTGCTCACCGGCGCCGGCCTGATCATCGCCATCGGACCTCAGAACGTCTTCGTGCTCCGCCAGGGCGTCGCGCGCCGGCACACCGCGCCGATCGTGGCGGTCTGCGCGGTCTCCGACATCGTCCTCATCGTCGCGGGCGTCGCCGGGCTCGGCGCGGTGGTCGCCTCGCATCCGGACGTGGTCACGTTCGCGAAGGTCGCCGGCGGACTCTATGTCGGGGCGCTGGGTGTGCTGGCCGCCAGGCGTTGTCTGCGCAGCAACGAGGTCATCGCGGCGGACGGCACCCGGGCCGACGGGAGTGGCGAATCCACCGGGCGTTGGGTCGCGGTGGGCACGGCCCTGGCCCTGACCTGGCTGAACCCGCACGTGTACCTCGACACCGTCATCACCATGGGCGCCATCGCCAACGGACACGGAAACGGCAAGTGGGCATTCGCTTTCGGAGCGTGCATCGCGAGCGTCCTGTGGTTCACCGCGCTGGGCGGCGGGGCGCGCAGGCTGTCGGGGTTCTTCGCAAGCCCGCGGGCGTGGAAGGTGCTCGACGCGGTCGTCGCGGTCATCATGCTGGGGATGGCGGTTGCCCTTTTCGCGTCGATCTGAGACGGATCGGGGTCGTCCGGACCCGTCCCGAGGACTCCGACGGCACCCCGCTGCAGCGCACGCGGGGTGTTTTCGGGTATCCCGGAAGGGTGACAGCGCGCCGATCGGCCCCGACTGTGACTCGTGAGACCACGCTCCGCGAGCCCACGAAGACGTTCGACGTGCGTGCATTGCTGTCGGATGTGCGGCAGACGCTGGGTCGCGGGGATCTCGCCGCGGCCGCCGCGACGCTGACCTACTTCGCCGCGATCGCGGTCGTCCCCTGGGCGCTGCTCGGGATCTGGTCGACGACCTGGCTGGGCAGCCCCACCGCCGAGTCGCTGTCGGAGCTGCGCGTGCTCATCCCGCCGGCGATGGGCGGGCGCGGTGTCTTCGACGAGGCCGTCGTGATCGGCTCCGGGCTGTCGCTGATGAGCGCCGTCGTCCTCCTGTTCCCGGCGTCGTTCTACGGCGAGGGTCTCCGTCGCGCGTGCATGATGCTGTATCCGCGCGATGACCGGTTCACGGGATGGCGCTCGCGGATCTGGGTGCTGGGACTCGTGGTCGTGGTGCCGCCGCTGACCTACATCGTCATCGGTGTCGCGGGCACGCTCACCACGCTGGCGCCCGACGGTGGCGGAACGGGCGGCTTCGGCGATCTGGTGGTCCGGATCGTGGTGGAGTTCATCGTCGTCTGGCTGACGGTCACGGTCGCACTGACCTGGGTGTACTGGCGGGTGACGCCCGGTGAGCCGACGTTGGGGGTCGCGGCGGCGACCGCGCTCGGGACCGCGTCGTTCATCGCCGGCTTCTTCCAGGGCTTTCTGCTGTTCCTGTCGCTGCCGATCGATGTCGGGATCCCGTACGGGGGGCTCCGCGTGATCGGCGGGGTGGTGGCGGTCGGGCTGTGGCTCTACGTCGCGCATGTCATCGTCATCGTCGGATGGGCGGTCGGACAGGCGATCTCGAAGCAGAGGAGGGACCGTGTCCGCGGAGCCTGAGCACCTCGCGTCGTCGTCGTCGGCGCGGGCAGCGGAGCAAACGGACCGGGCGAGTGCCCGGGACGAGGCGCTCGACTCCTGGTCGAGACTCCACGGCGGTATGGATCCGCGTCAGATCCCGTGGGTGCGCGGCTGGGTGCTGATCAGTCACGGGTGCGCACGACCGCTCGTGCGCCTCGGCGTCACCGCCAACACGGTCACTGTCCTCGGCGTGGTCGCCACCGCGGTCGCACTGTGCGTGACGATGCTCGGCGGATGGTGGCCCGCCGTGGCCGCGTTGGTCATTCTCGTCGCCGCCCTGCTCGACGGGATCGACGGCGCGATCGCGGCGCAGACCCGCACCGCGTCGAGGTGGGGCCGGATCAACGACGCCGTCGCCGACCGATGCTCCGACGTCATGCTGATCGGCATCCTCGTCGTGGTGGGAGCGCCGTCGTGGCTCGGCATCTCGATCGTCGTGCTGACCCTCATCCTCGAGACGACACGTGCCACGGCACAGGCGGTCGGGATGACCGGGCCGGGTGCCGTCACCGTGTGGGAGCGGCCGTCCCGGGTGATACTGGCGGTCATCGCCGCGCTGTGTTCGACCTGGTGGTGGGCGGCCGCTCTGGCATCCGACACCACGGCGACGCTGGCCGCCGTCATCGCCGCCGTCGGCGCAGTGCTGGCGGTGGTGGGGACGATCCAATTGGGAATCGCGGTCCGGAGGCAGACCCGACGTCTCGGGTGAGTCGCCGGTGACGCGCGGCTCCCCATCCGGATCGGGCCACGGTGACGAACAATGGGACGAGTAACTCCCCCCGCCCGATCTCGATGCGATGAGGAAATCTTCGATGACCAACGACTCGGTGGTTCTCGCCGACGCCGACGGCCGCCCGTGCGGCACCGCCGACCGCGAGGGGGTGCACGGGTTCGACACCCCGTTGCACTTCGCCTTCTCCTGCCACCTGGTCGTCGACGGTCGGATCCTCATGACGCGGCGGGCGCTGTCCAAGCGCAGCTGGCCCGGGGTCTGGACCAACTCGTTCTGCGGTCATCCACGTCCCGATGAGGACGTCGCCGACGCGGTGCATCGCTACGCCCGGCGCGAACTCGGTATCGACGTCGCCGATGTCCGTTGCATCCTGCCCGACTTCCGGTACCGGGCGGTCGACGCGAGCGGCATCGTCGAGAACGAGATCTGCCCGGTGTTCGTCGCGCGACCGCTGGGGGAGTTGCGACCGGAGCCGGACGAGGTCGCCGAACACGTCTGGGCCGAGATCGCCGATGTGTGGGCGCTCGTCGAGCGCACGCCGTGGGCGGTCAGCCCGTGGTTCGTCGAACAGGTGCGACAGTTGCCGGCGCGCGACCACGGTTCGGTCTACGAGACCCATCCGGTGATGTCCCGGGCGTCGAATTCATGACGTCAGGCAAACCAGTCCAGTCACCAGGTCGAGGAGCGGTCGGATGATGCACCTTCCCGGTCACACGCAGGTGGTCCCACCACACCGGCGATACGACGAGGTCGCGGAGGCCTGCGCGGCGATGGTGATCAGGTCGTACTCCAGTTCGTTCGGTCTGGCGTCGCGATTGCTCCCGCCGCGGATACGCCGTGACATCCAGAACATCTACGCGCTGGTCCGCGTCGCCGACGAGATCGTGGACGCCCCGCGCCCCGAGCAGGGTCTCGTCGACCGCAGCAACGAGCTCGACCAGCTCGAGGAGCAGACCAGCGTCGCGCTGGTCACCGGGTCGAGCAGCAATCTCGTCGTGCACGCCTTCGCCCAGACGGCCCGCCGCGTCGGCATCGACCTCGACCTGGTGGGCCCGTTCTTCGATTCGATGCGCAGCGACCTGACCCAGGTCCAGCATGATTTCGACTCACTGGCCACCTACATCTACGGCTCCGCCGAGGTGGTCGGTCTGATGTGCCTGCGGGCGTTCCTCGCCGATGAGCCCAAGTCCGCTGCGCAGTACGACCATCTGGCTCCCGGCGCCCAGCGACTGGGTGCGGCCTTCCAGAAGATCAACTTCCTGCGCGACTTCGGCGAGGACAGCGACGGACTGGGCAGGCGCTATCTGGTGGGCCTCGATCCCGACGATCCGGCGGACGCCGCCTGGGCGCTCTGGCTGGACGACATCGACCTCGACCTCACCGCCGCCGCGGCCGCCATTCCACACCTGCCCGCGGGTAGCCGCGTCGCGGTGTGTACCGCGCACGACCTGTTCGCCGAACTGACCGCTCGTCTTCGCGAGTCGTCGGCCACCGAGGCCCGCCGCACCCGCGTCCGGGTCCCGAACGCGGGCAAGGCGAAGATCGCGGCGGCCGCCGTCGCCCGACGCGGCATGCCGCGAACCCCACGTGCCGACGCCGTCGGCCTGTACAGGAGAAAGACCAACGTATGAGCGAGTCCCGACGCGTCGTCGTCATCGGTGGCGGAGTCGCCGGATTGGCCACCGCCGCCCTTCTCGCCCATGACGGGCATGACGTCGAACTCGTCGAGAAGAACGACGAACTCGGTGGTCGCGCGGGCTCCTGGGATCGCGACGGGTTCCGCTTCGACACCGGGCCGTCGTGGTGGTTGATGCCCGAGGTCTTCGATCACTTCTTCGAGATGCTCGGGACGTCGACGGCCGAGCAACTCGATCTCGTCCGCCTCGACCCCGGATACCGGGTGTTCTTCGGGGACAGTGCGGATTCCGACGAGAAGCCGATCGACGTCTTCGGCGACCGCGAACGCAACCGCGCACTGTTCGAGGAGATCGAACCGGGTGCGGGAGCCGCGCTCGACAGTTACCTGCAGACCGGCCGGCAGGCGTATGACCTTGCCGTGGAACGTTTTCTGTACACCAGCTTCGATTCTCCCCGCGCCTTTCTCGGCCTGCCGGTGTTGCGACACGCGAAGACCCTCGTCACCTTGCTGACGACGTCGTTGCAGTCCTACATCGCCGCGCGGTTCACCGATCGCAGATTGCAGCAGGTTCTCGGGTATCCGGCGGTGTTCCTCGGCTCCTCGCCCGAGCGCACCCCCGCGATGTACCACCTGATGAGCTGGCTCGATCTGGCCGACGGCGTGCGATACCCCAACGGCGGTTTCACCACCCTGGTCGACGCGCTGGAGCGAGTCGCCCGTGAACGCGGCGTTCGGATCTCGACGGGAACGGCTGCGACTGCTGTCCTGACGCGTCAGCGCCAGGGAACGCGATTCGCCCGATGGCGCCGTCGCGCCGAGGTGGCCGGGGTTCACGTCGAGGACGCTGCCGGTGCTTCGCGAGATCTGGTCGCTGACATCGTGATCGGTGCCACCGATCTCCATCACCTCGAGACGCGGCTGCTGCCTCGCGAGTTGCAGACCTTCCCCGAACGCTACTGGGATCGAGCCACTTCCGGTCCGGGAGCGGTGCTCGCACTGCTCGGCGTCCGCGGTGAGGTGCCCGAGTTGGCGCATCATTCGCTGTTCTTCACCGACGACTGGAAGACCAACTTCGACGCCATCTTCGAGAGCCCCACGCGCGTCCCGGATCCGGCATCGCTGTACGTGTGCAAGCCGTCGGCCACCGATTCCTCGGTCGCGCCGTCGGATTCGGAGAATCTCTTCATCCTGGTGCCGGTCCCGCCCGATCCGGGACTCGGTCACGGCGGTGTGGACGGCGGCGGCGACCCCGACATCGAGAAGGTGACCGACCGCGCCATCGCGATGATCGGACAGTGGGCGGGCGTCCCCGACCTCGCCGAGCGTGTCGTCGTCCGACGCACCATCGGCCCCGCCGACTTCGTGGATTCGGTCAACTCGTGGTGCGGCGGCGCTCTCGGTCCGGCACACACGCTGCGCCAGAGCGCGTTCCTGCGTTCGACGAACCGGTCACGCAAGGTCGACGGGCTTCTCTACGCGGGGTCGAGCACGCGTCCCGGCATCGGTCTGCCGATGTGTCTGATCAGCGCCGAACTCATCCGCAAGAAGCTCCGCGGCGACCGGTCGGTCGGGCCGATGCCTGTCGTGAAGCGCTGACCTGCGAGAACAGGTAGCGTTTCTGGGGGTTTGATATCCCGGTCACCCGGGTACTGGCGCGTGACAGTGCTCACAGCGCGAGAGGTTCGGGTGACATGGAGAAGACACGTACGGGTTCCTGGTGGCGCGCCCCGCGGTGGACGTGGTCGCGCCGGGACCTCACCCCTGAAGAACGACGGAATCTGCAGGCCTGTCGTGTGCCGGTGGCTGTTGTGACCGCCTCCCTGGGCGGACATGCGTACACCTATCGCGATAGGTGACCTGAGCAGACGTCCGGATCGGGGTGACGACGCTCGCTACATCGCCGTACAGTGTACGAAGTAGACTGCTGTGCACGATGTGACCGCCGAAGCGAGCTGACGATGCCGAACCCCCACCACACCCCCGCGCCACGGTGGCTCAAGCCGATGAACAAGATCTTCTTGCTGCTGCAAAGATTCGGCGGGATGAAGGAGTTGCCGGTCCTCGTCGTCGCCGGACGACGCACCGGCAAGCCGAGACGGACACCGTTGACCGTGATCGACCTGAATGGCGAGCGCTACCTGCTCGAAGGGTTTCCCGGTGCGGACTGGGCAAGCAATGTTCGTGCGGCCGACGGGGTCGCGCAGCTGTCCGACGGGGGCGAGGTGCGCGATGTCCGCCTTGTCGAACTCTCCGCCGAGCAGGCCGTTCCGGTGCTTCGCGCCTGGCCGGAGCTGGCGGGTACCGACGGACCGAAGATGATGAAGAACGCGGGAGTGGTCGACGACGTGACCCCGGATGCCTTTGCCGCCGTGGCGGGACGATGCGCCGTGTTTCGCATCGATCCGCGCTGACGGCTCCGACGACAAGGAGCCCTCGGTCAGCGACGCTCCGACGCCGGCCCGATCAGGTCCGCGACGATCTTCGCCGACATGACGACGAGGGGGAGGCCGCCGCCGGGATGGGATGATCCGCCGACGAGGTAGAGGCCCGGTACCGGTGAGGTGTTCGACGGCCGGAGGAACGCCGAGCGGGGTCCGTTCGACGACGAACCGTAGATCGAGCCGCCGGGTGTCCTGGTCCGGCGCTCCAGGTCGGCGGGCGTGACGATGAGCCGGTGACGCACATGGCCGGTCAGGTCCAGACCACGATCGGCCATCACCTCGAGGATCTGATCGGCGTAGGAATCGGCCAAACACTCTGCGTCCCAGTCGACGCCGTGCTCGGGGCCGTGGCGCGGTGCGTTCACCAGCACGAACCATGCACCCGTTCCCGGGCCGGGGGTGATCTCGGGATCGGCTGGGGCCGAGATGTACACGGTCGGTCGCGCGACGGGACGAGGAGGCCCGCGGAACCCGAAGACCGCGTCGAACTCCTCGTCGTAGTCCTCGGCGAAGAGAACCTGGTGATGCGGCTGGGTGGGTGGGTCGTCGACGGCGAGGAGGAGTACGAACCCGGACAGTGACGGCGTGGTCCGTCGCAGGAGCGCCGCGGGCCTGCGGGCGGCGCGACGCGGCACGAGGCGGTCGTAGACCTGCCGGGCGTCGGCATTCGCGACGACCAGATCGGCCTGGCGTCGGCTGCCGTCGGTCAGCACCACGCCGTCGGCTCGGCCGGAGTCGAGGTCCACCGAGACCCGGTCGACCTCGACGCCGAGTTCGACCCGTCCGCCGAGTTCGGTGAGACGGTCGCGCATCGCGCCGGCGATTCGGCCCAATCCGCCTCGCACGTACCATGATCCGAACGCCTGCTCGGACCACGGCACGGAGGCGAGCGCCGCCGGTGCGCGACGCGGGTCGGACCCGGTGTAGGTGGCGTAGCGGTCCAGCAGCATCCGCAGGCGCGGATCATCGAGGTAGCTCTCGCCGAGGCCGCGCAGCGTTCGCCACGGCGCGACCGTGCGCACGTCCGACGGGGTGGCGATCCCACCGATCATCGTGCGAATCCTCATCGGTGATTCCAGGAAGGGTTCGTGAGTGACGTCCCAGACACGTTGCGCGCGTTGGAGAAACGACGACCACTGGTCGCCTCGACCGGGTCCGAGTGCAGCGTCGAGGGCGGCGGGGATGTCGTCGAGGGTTCCCGGCATGTCCAGGATGGTGCCGTCGGGAAACCGGTAGCGCGCGGCGACGGGGAGTCGTTCCAGGGTCAGGGAGTCGTGAATCGACGATCCCGTCGCCGCGAAGAGTTCGTCGAACACGTGCGGCATGGTGACGAGCGAAGGGCCGGTGTCGAACACGAAACCGTCGTGTTCGATGACCCCGAGCTTGCCGCCCACGTCGTCGAACTGTTCGAGGACGGTGACGTCGTGACCGGTGGCGGCCAGACGCATGGCGACGGCCAGACCGCCGATGCCCGCGCCGATCACGATCACCCGGGTCATCGGCGGACCTCGATGGGTCGACCCTTCCACTCCAGCTCTCCGCGGTGCCGGGCCAGCGTCGAATCGACTGCGAGGCCGGCGAACACGAGGACCGACAGCGGGTGGCCGAACGCATCGGGCCACACGCGGCCGTCGGTGGTACGGGCCGCGACCGCCCGCGAGGCCACCCCGGCCAGATATCCGACGAACCCCACCCGCGAGCCGAACAGCGCTGCGGCCGCGGGGAGTACATACATCAGGCAGAGCAGCCCGGTGACGCCCAACGTGCCGCCCGGCGACCCGAAGGCGGACCACAGCGACTTGCGATAACCCGCCCGGACCTCTCGCCAACCGTGGTACATCCGGCAGGTGGCGACGGCGCTTCCCTCGGCCACCACGCCGCGACCGCCGGCCGCCTTGATCGCGCGCAACAGCGCGATGTCCTCGAGCACGACGTCGCGCACCGCCGTGTGACCACCGGCGCGGCGATAGGCCGCGGCGTCGACGACCAGGAACTGACCGTTTGCGGCCGTGAGGGATTCGCGTGACGAGCGCTCGGCCAGGCCGAGCGGCAATGTGCTCAGCCACGACCACTGCAGGAGCGGTTGCACGAGTCGCTCGCCGGCGCCGACCGCGACCTGCCGTGGGTAGGGGCTCACCAGATCGAGTCCGGTGTTGCGGAGGAGGGCGAACGACGAGGTGAACGCATGTGGCTCGACCACCACGTCGGCGTCGAGGAAGATCTGGACCCCGTCGGGGAACGCCTTGTCCGCGAGTTGGGCGCAGGCCCAGTTCTTTCCGAGCCAGCCGCGCGGTGGTGCCGTGCCGCGATGAACAGCCAACCGGTCGTCCAGCGAAGCGAGCCGGGCCAGCACGGCCTCCGTCCCGTCCACCGAGCCGTCGTCGAGCACGAGAATCCGGATCGGTCCGGGCCAGCGGTCGGCCGCCTCGAAGACCGCGCGCAGGCAGCGTTCGGCGGTCTCGGCCTCGTTTCGCATCGGGATGAGCACCGACAGCGGTTCCGGCGCGGGGATGTCGGTCAGCTCGGGTCGACGAACGCGGCGCGCGTTGTCGAGGGTCAGGCACAGCGACGCGAGTGACAGCGCGGTCCCCGCGGCGACCAACGGACGCAGCAGGTCAGGAAACCGCACGGCGACTCCGGATCTCGACTACCAGAAGCGGGATCGCAATGACACCCATCAGGAGTCCGCCGGTGAGAGCGACCGACGGGCGGCCGAAGAAGACCGCGTGAGCCATCACCGAGGAGAAGTACGTCCACAGGTACGCCGTCACGGGCACGGCGTCCATTCCGGCGCGATCGGTGTCGGGGTTCTCGTCACGGCGGATCAGCAGATCCAGCGTCGCGACGATGAGGAACGAGACCAGCAGCCACCCGGCGAAATTCGTCAGCGGGATCTCGGCGACCCCGGGCAGGGCCGGTGTCGGGTACCGCCACGCCCAGTTGCCCTGATCGACCATCTGCGGGTCGAGGAACACGTCCCACGCCGTGAGGGCGTACGCTCCCACCACGGCGGTCGTGGGCCGCACCCAGCGCCCGGCCACGCCCGCCGCCCGGATCAGGCGTCGGGTCACGACCAGCGCGGGCCAGGACATCATGATCCAGGCCAGCGGGACGAGCACCGGGACGCCGAGGACCTTGAGTCCCAGACCATCGGTGTACTCGTAGGTCCCGAAGGGGAATCCGGTACTCACGCCGACGGATTCGGCGATGAGGCCGCCACCGCCGGCCACGACTACGAGGGCGAGCGCGGCTGCGACACCGCGGGTCGCGGCGACGTGGACGAGTGATGCCGAGGCCAGCAGGAGCACACTCGCGACGGTCAGCGGCAGGTTGCCGCCACCGGTCAGCGGGAACGCGATCTGGACACCGATCGTGGCGGCGAGCAACATCCACGCCAGGGTCACCAGCCCTCGGTTCCAGGACACGGTGCCTGCGCCTCGCGCCGGGCGCGACGACGGTTCGGAATGGTGAGAAGCGGTGCCGTCGAGGAGACTCACGCCGACCTCCCCTCGTACGTGCCGACGACATCGGTGACGGCGAGCCGGGCGAACAACTCTTCGGCGTACCAGCGTGACGGTGCGGTGCGCCGGACCGCCGACAGGTGTGCGGGGGAGCGGTAGGCGAAGTCGGTCAGATGTTGTGCCGAGTCCCAGATCGAGAACGTGCCCTGGACCCCGATCGGGAGTTCGCCGACGCCGAGCGCCAGCCGGTTTCCCTGTGCCCCGGCGAGTTCGGTCGCCACCGGCGGAACGGCGCGCCAGAACGACGCCATGGTCGTGGGCCGGAGTCGAGCTCGGGTCAGCGCCGCGACCGGTCCAGCCCATGCGGTGTCGGAGCCGCGCTGCTCGGCCGGCTTCACTGTCCCGAACGGTTCGACGCGCGACCATCGCCCCTTGGATCGGATCGGCCGCATCGTGACTCGCAACTCCTCGGTGCTTGAGTCCTGCCAGCGTCGAAAGACCACCGAATCCCGTGCTGCCGACGCCGACTCGTCGTCGTGCCACACCGTGAGGGCGGCCCAGTGCTTCAGGTCGGCGCTCTCCATCGTGAACGTGCGCGCAGTGCCGGTCCCGAGGAGTTTGGCGAACCGCAGGCCCGGTGTGCGACGAAGGGTCCGACGGCCGGACGACATCCGTCCGAGCGCGGGCAGGACCCGATCGACACCCCATACGCGGAGTTCGACCGTCGGTCCGGCAGGTGCTGTCATGCGCGCCGCCACACGCAGCGTTCGATCAGCGACGTCAGCGCACTCCGGCTCGGTGAATCCATCGGGGCATCGGCGACGACGCCGAGGGCCTCCTCGGCCAGGTCGACGATGCGCTGCTCGACGCGCTCGACGGCGCCGGTGGAGGTCAGGACCTCGCGCATCCGCGCTGCGCCCTCCGCGTCGAGATCGGGGTTGCCGAGACAATCGGCCATCACACGGCGCTCCATCCGCCCCGCCGACTCCTCTGCCACCGCGATGAGCATCGTGCGCTTGCCCTCCCGCAGGTCGTCGATGGCGGGCTTGCCGGTGACCTTCTCGTCGCCGAAGACGCCCAGGATGTCATCGCGGAGTTGAAAGGCCTCGCCGGCGGTGAGGCCGATTCGATCGTAGGCCTCGAGGAGCACCGGCGAGGCGCCGGCGAGCGTGCCGCCGAGTCGTAACGGCTGACCGATCGTGTACCGCGCGCTCTTGTAGCGCAGGATGCGCGCCGTGCGGTCGGCGTCCGTGGTGTCCTCGGTCTGACTCAGCATGTCCAGGAACTGACCCGCGTACGCCTCGTCGCGCATCTGCGACCAGGTGTCCCGTACGGCTCGTCGAATGTCGGCGGCCGCGTCGTCGGCGGCCGCGGCGGCGAGGTCATCGGACCAGGACAGGCACATGTCACCGACGAGAATCGCGACGGCGGTGCCGTGGCGCTCGGCGTCTCCGCGTCGCTGCGCACGCAGGTGGTCATCAGCGAAGTGGCGGTGCACCGTGGGCAGGCCACGGCGGACGTCGCTGTCGTCCATCACGTCGTCGTGCACCAGCGCGGCGAGATGGAACAGCTCGATCGCCGCCGCCATCTCGACGATGCCGGGAACGGTCCGGCCGTCGGCTGCGCCGCGCGCTCCCCACAGGCAGAACGACGCACGCAGTCGTTTGCCGCCGCTGATCCTCGCCGACACGACGTCGATGGCGGGCGTCAGTTCCGCACCCACCTCCTGCAGTGTCGAGGCGTGGCGACGGAAGTGAGCGGCCAGCACTTCTTCGACGAGTTCGAGATCGGTCGTCGAGGAGTCGATGGAGTGCAGGTCGCAGGCCGGGGAGATCGACTGTGCAGGCGGCGCCGACGAGTCGGTCATCTCGGCGGTCGGTGTCATGACGGGGCCCTTCGAGAGTCCGGGGGGTGAGGCTCGGTTACCCCGTCTTCGGAGCGGCAACAGTGGATGGATGGGTGGCGGCGACGTGTGGGCGTCGGCCGCGCCGCGGGTCCGCGCGGTGGGTCCGCCGCACGGGAAAGGCTCGAGCCACCGTCGATCGGTCGATCATGGGTCCTGCCCGTTCCGGATGCTCCGGAACGGGCAGGACTGTGTCGAGACGTCAGGAGAGCCGGTAGACCGTCGTCCCTCCGATGGTCGTGGCCGTGTAGTTGGCGGCGACCCACTCGGAGATCTCCGAGTTTCCGCCCGGACCACCGCCGCTGTCACCGAGGTAGTAGCCGATCTCGCCGTCCTCGACGTAGGCGATGAACTGCTCGAGCGTGGGGGCCGGATCCCCGCTCCATCCACCGATCGCCATGATCGAGGTGCCAGTGGCGATCTCGATTCCGGCGGCGGATTGCGACCCGTTGGTCGCGGCCGCCCATGTTGTGGTGGTTGCTTTCAGCGCGGCAACGAGTTCGGCGTTCGACGCGGTGTCGCCACCCGGGCCGCCTGTCATCCCGCCGCCGCCTTGCGTGGCGGTGGGCGGGTTTCCCTGCTGGTCCGGACGGGCGCCGGCCTGCTGGGCGCCAGGCTGTCCGCCGTCTGCGCGACCCCCGGGGGCACTGCCCATGCCACCGCCGGGGCCACCCATGCCGCCGCCGTCCATCGAGGTCGACACCGCGGTCGGGATCGAGCCGCTGTGAGGGGTCGCCGCGGTTGCGATCGAGAACGCTGCCGTTCCACCGAATCCGGCGAGCGAACCCGCGATGAGTGCCACGGCGACCGCACGTCGCCAACCGCGTGCTGCACCGATGAGGAGGGTCAGCACCGAGATCGAGGCGACCACGCCGATCAGCCATCGACACCAGGTCGGGCCGAAGTCGTTGCGGTTCAACAGCACGATCGACCACGCCGCCGCCCCACCGACCATCGCCGCCAGGGCGATCCTGGCCGACCAGCGAGTGCGTCGACGCCACGCGAGCACGCCGCCGAGTCCGATGACCGCGCCGATTGCCGGCGCCAGTGCCACCGTGTAGTAGGGGTGGATCGTCCCGCTCATGAAGGAGAAGATCATCCCGGTGACCAGCAGCCAGCCGCCCCACGAGAGCACGGCCGCGGATTCGGTGCGTGTCACGGGCTGTTCGACGCGGAAGACCGGGAAGCTGCACACCACCAGGTAGCCGGCGAAGAACAGCGCGACGAGTGCGGTCGGAAGCAACCAGGAGATCTCGTTGCCCATCTCGGAACCGAAGAGTCGGTCCAGCCCGGTGGACCCACCGAAGGACCCGCCGGCTTGACCGCCGCCGCCTCCGCCGCCCCCGGAGTCACCGCTGATGCGGCCCACGCCGTTGTAGCCGAAGACGAGGTCCATGAACGTGTTGTCCGTCGAACCACCGATGTAGGGCCGTGCCGATTCAGGCACGATCATGGTGACCACCGGGAACCACAACGCAGAGACGATCAATGCGGCGGTCGCACCGACGAGGTGCGCGATTCGCTTGAGCCATCCGGTCTTCGCGAACAGCAGGTAGGCGAGCCCGAAGAACGGCAGGATCAGCAGGCCCTGCAGCATCTTGGTGAGGAAGGCGAATCCCAGGGCGATCCCGACCACGGCGAGCCACCGACCCGAGTTGGCGGCGACAGCCCGGGTCAGCGCGTAGGCCGCGGCGACCATCAGCAACACCAGCAATGCGTCCGGGTTGTTGAAACGGAACATCAGCGCGGCCGCGGGGGTGAACGCCAGCACGGCGCCGGCGATCAGGCCGGCCGCGGTACCCGATCGGGGGTCGCGGATCGTCCGACGCATCGTCGCGTACAGGAGCCCGACCGCGGCCACGCCCATCAGCGCCTGGGGCGCGAGAACGGCCCATGAGTTCATCCCGAAGATGCGGACGCTGAGTCCGGTCACCCACAGTGAGGCCGGCGGCTTGTCGACGGTGATGAAGTTCGATGCGTCGAGTGCACCGAAGAACCATGCCGTCCAACCCTGTGATCCGGCTTGCGCCGCAGCGGCGTAGAAGGTGTTGGCATACCCGCTCGCGGACAGGTTCCACAGGTAGAGCACGGCGGTGGCGGCCAGGAGTCCGACGAGGCCGAGCCGTCCCCACCGTGGCCGAGCGACGACGCGTCGTCGGTGCGCCGGGGCGGCGCGATCGGACGGCGATGGCGCCGACGGTGTGTCCAGTACTGCGGTCATGGATCCTCCTCAGATCGTTCCTGTCCCAGAGTCGACGCCTCTGCCACCGTCAACCTGGAAACCGGCTGGCAAGTTGATGTGAGCGACGGTGATCCCCGAGGGGGTGTAGCTAGTCACGACGGAAAGCGGCGACTGCCGATCTCTCGTTCAGCCGACCATGACGCGTAATGCGATGCGGCAGAGATGATCCAGTTGGGATGGCGCCGCTCGCCGCGGTAGCCTGAGACGCATGGCTGTGGATGCAACGGTGCCCGTGGTGGCGGTCGGTCTTGTCGGTGGTTTCGCGGTCGCCCGATACAGCGGCCGGCGCGAACTCGGTGGCGTGGTTCTCGGCACGGCCGGTGCCTGGTGCACCCGCCGGTGGGCGCTGCACAAGGGGCCCGCGGTCGCGGGCGGTCTGCTGGCCGGTTACCTGGCAGCGTTCGGCGGATCGCACCCCCTGGCGAAGAAGATCGGCGCGTGGCCGTCGGTGGCGGCCGTGACCGTCGCCGCGGCGGGCGCCACCGCCGTCGCCACCCGCTGAGCGGCGCGCCCCGGCAATATCGGCCGGACACCCGACCTCGGCGTTACCATCACCACCCATGACCGCGGGATACGGGCGTGCACGGCAGAACGACATCTACACGGCCGGTGTGCATCGGCGAAAGCCGCGTGTGCCAACGGATTTCGCCGAACTCGAACGACGCGCCAAGCGCACGATGTCGGCTCGCGCCTGGGCCTACATCGCCGGTGGCGCCGGCGAGGGTCGCACCATGGCGGCCAACCGCGCCGCGCTGGACCGATGGGCGATCGTGCCGCGCATCCTGCGGGACGTCTCGCAGCGGAATCTGAGCATCGACCTGTTCGGCCGGCGGCTACCTGCGCCGGTGTTGTTCGCGCCGGTCGGCGCCGGTTCGCTGGCCGCGCCCGCGGCCGACGCCCTCATCGGACGGGCCGCCGCGGAACTGGGTGTCCCGTATATCTTTTCGAACCAGGCGAGCGTCTCGATGGAGGACGTCGCCGCGGCGATGGACGAGGTGAGCAGCGGCGCGCCACGCTGGTTCCAGCTGTACTGGTCCACCGACGACGACCTCGTCGACAGTCTGCTGGAACGTGCCGCGGCGATCCGCGCCGAGGCAGTCGTCGTCACCCTGGACACGACGATGCTGGGATGGCGACCGCAGGACCTGAACCTGGGCTCGCTTCCGTTCGCGCGTGGTGAGGGCATCGCCCAGTACACCGCCGACCGCAGGTTCGTCGACATCGTCGCCGACCGGTTACGCGCCGCGACCGACGAACGTCCGGAGATCTCCCTGGGCGCGATCGCGACCCTCGTCTCGATCACCCGCAACGCACCGGGCCGGTTCCTGCAGAACCTGCGCTCGCCGCAGCCGCGGGCCGCGGTGCAGACGTTCCTCGACATCTACTCGCGACCGTCGCTGAACTGGGACGACCTCGCCGGCCTGCGCGACCGCACCGCGCTGCCGATCGTGCTGAAAGGTGTGCTGCATCCCGACGACGCGCGTCGCGCGGTCGACGCCGGGGTGGACGGCATCATCGTCTCGAACCACGGCGGCCGGCAGGTCGACGGCGCGATCAGCACGATCGACGCCCTCGACACGATCGCGCCGGTGGTCGACAGCCGGATCAAGGTCCTCATCGACTCCGGGATCTACACCGGTTCCGATGTGTTCAAGTCGCTCGCCCTCGGCGCCGACGCCGCCTGCATCGGCCGACCGCACATGTACGGACTCGCGCTTGCCGGCGCCGACGGTGCCCGGGACGCGGTCGCCGACATCATCGCCGAACTGGACCTCACCCTCGGGTTGTCCGGCCACACCGACGTCGCCGACCTCGACCGCGAGGCACTACGACGGCTGACCTCGTAATGCTCCCTGAGGTGTGAGCGAAGCGAGCCACCTCCTGCTCCCTAATCCGAAGAGTTAGGTGAGGTGGCTGCTCAGGCCGCTCCGCGGGGTGTGATGGTGACGTCGTATCCGAGTTGGTGGAGCTCGTTGAGGGCGCGGTTTTTGGTGCGTTCGGGGTGGCGTTGCTGGTGGTAGTCGGCGCCGGGTTCGTCGTAGACGACGTTGTCGGTGAGCATGATCCAGACCACGGTGAGCAGGCTGTGTTCGAGCGCGACGATCGCTTTGGGTTTGCCGCGCGAGCGCACCAGACGCCGGTATTTGGTGTTGAGGAAAGTGCCTTTGTGACTGGCGATCGACAACGCTGCAGCCCCGAGAGCACCTTTGAGGTAACGGTTCCCCGGACGGGTTTTCACGTTTTTGACCCGTCCCGCGGACTGGTGCTGGCCTGGGCACACCCCTGCCCAGGAGGCCAGATGTCCTGGTGTGGGGAACTGGGACATGTCCGCGCCGGTCTCGGCGATGATCACATCGGCGGTGGTGGTGGAGATGCCCGGGATGGTGCAGATCAGGTCGCGCTTGGCCTGAAAGGGCGCCATCACCGTCTCGATGCGTTCGGTCAACGCCTCGATTCGGGTGGTGTGTTCGTCGATGAAGTCCAAATGCAACTCGACCAAGAACGCGTGATGGTCGGTGAAGCGGCCCTGCAACGCCTGGGTCAACAGCGGGATCTTGCGTCGTAGCAAGGCCACCGACATCTCCGCCAACTCGGCGGGATCGCGTTCGCCTCGGACCAGAGCGCGCAGCATCCGACGTGCCGAGACCCCGTTGATGTCGGAGGCGACCACCGACAGTTTGATCCCGGCGTCTTCGAGGACTTTCTCCAGACGCTGGATTTCGCGGCTGCGTTCGCGGGTGATCGCGGTGCGGGTCCGGGTCAGATCACGCAACCGTCGGATCGGTTCGGGTGGCACGAACGAGGCACGCAATAACCCGTGCGCGGCCAACTGCGCCAGCCACGCCGCATCCGACACATCAGTTTTGCGGCCCGGGAGGTTCTTGGCGTCGTGGGCGTTGACCAACATCACCTCGAACGGGGCATCTTCGAGGAGGTAGTAGAACGGTTTCCAATAGTCGCCGGTGGCTTCCATGACCACACACGTCACCTGCTCGGCGATCAGATAGTCCCGCAGCCGCAGAATCTCGCCGCACATCGACGACCAGGTCGTTGTGTCCTGCACGGTCTTTCGTCCCGGACTAGCCAGGCGGACACAGACTTTCACATCCGATTTGGAGACATCCATCCCGGCGCATCGGGAATGCAGCACTTCCATCTCGGTCTCCTTTCGAGTCCTCGGAAGTGGGCTGCGGACGGGGCGAACAAATGCAGGAGTCTAATCCGCGTGCTCGTAGCAACAATCCACGATTCCCGTGGCAGGCCCCGCGCCTCACACTGAGGTACTGGCTCTTCGGCACAAGGGAGGAATTCAAGGTCACCGCATCCCACCCCTCCACTATCGACCCCCGACACCGTGGTGACCAGCACAACTCTTCGACCCCCACGACGGGCGCCAGGCCGCAGATACTGAGGTGCGAGCGAAGCGAGCCTCGAAGGGTCAGACCAGCGGGCGGCCGGTGCGCATGCGCCACCGGACGTCGGCGAGCAGCACGTTGAACGGGAACGCACGGACCCACTTCGGGGCCCGCGTGATGATGGCTCGCAGGACCGCGTTGTGCTTGTCGAAGTACAGCTCCTGCCACGGCGAGAGCTGCACGCGCATCTTGCGGCGGAAGTTCTCCGGCAGGAAGCCGATGGCCATGATCTCGAGGTGCCAGCCGAGCAACCGGGAGACGACCGGGCCGAGGAATTCTCCGCGGGCGATCGACATCAGGTATTCGCGGATGGTGTCGTCGATCTCGAGGGTCTCGACCGTGTCGTTCCAGTAGGTCTCGAAGTCCGCGCGCGTGGCGGGCCACATCTCGCGGGGGACCTGGAGGGTCGTGCCGAGAACCGCGCCGGCCTGGTATCGCTCGTCGGTCACCTCGGTGACCCCGCCGAAGATCCGGTGGACGTCCTCGGTGCCGCGGTAGAGACAGGCGGCGACCCAGAGCTGCAGCTTCGGATCGAAGGCGTTGTACTTCACCGGGCTGTCGGGGGTCGAACGAACCTGCGCATGGGCCTTGCCGATGGCCTTGCGGTAGGCCTTTCGGTCCTTGGCGCTACCGAGTCCGGCGACGGCGAGGTAGCTCAGCGTCGTGCGACCGCGCTTCATCGGATGCTTGAACAGGTTGCCCGAGTCGACGCGGCTCTCGTACACGCCATAACCGACCGCGGGGAGGCTGAGCTGCATGATCACGTTCGCCGCGCCCGCGATCACGCCGATGCCGAGCGGATCGAGGTCGCTGGTGGGCAGGGCGTCGAGCTCGGCCCGGCTCATCCGGGCGGTGGAGGGGAGGAACTCGGTGTCCGGCCGCTCGGCGGTGAGGAACTCCTGCACCTCGGCCGTCACGTCCGTCGACGCCTGTGGTGACAGGGCCGAACTTCCACTGGTGATAGGCTCCGTTGCCATCGAACACCCCTCCTGCTCGAAATCTGGAAACGACTGTTTCCCGTTTTATGACACACCTAACTTACCGGGGTGTCAAGATAGGAACCATGGGACGAGCACCATCGACTCCGGACGGTCGATCCGCCGCGGCGTCGGACTCGGCCGGCACGCTGCGTGCCTACGGTGGCGAGGGTGGCGACACCCGCGTCGCGCGTCGCCGCACAGCGCTGATCGATGCCGGTCTGGACCTGCTCGGCGCCGGTGACGTGGGTGCGGTGACGGTACGCGGGGTGTGTCGGCGCGCCGGACTCACCGCCCGGTATTTCTACGAGAGCTTCGAATCGGTCGATCAGCTCGTCGGGGTCATGTACGACGAGGTCATCGAGGAGATCGCGCAGGCCAGCCTCGCCGCGTTCTCCGAGGGCTCGAGCATGCGTGCGAAGGTCGCCGGAGCGGTGGCGGCGATCGTCGATGTCATCGACGCGGACCGTCGGAAGGGTCGGCTCCTGTTCTCGCAGGCGCTGCTGAGTCCGGTCATCGCCGCCAAGCGGATGGAGTCGACCACGCTCTTCGCGGGCCTCACCCTGCAGAGCACGTCGGCGATCCTCGACGTGCACGTCGGCCCGTCCGCTGCCGTCGGTGTCGCGCACTATCAGGTCGGTGGCCTCAGTCGATTGCTGGCCGCCTGGCTCGAGGGCGACGTCGAACTGAGCAAGGCCGACGTGGTCGATCTGAGCATCGCGTTGCTGGTCTCGCCCGCCGAGATGCTGGAGAAGAGTTTGTCGCGCCGCACCGGCGATGCGGAGTAGTTCTGCGTGTGGGGATATGTTTGATGCCATGAGTGGCGGAACCGGCGAAGCAGACCTCCGTCCGGCAACGCAACCACTGGGCGGCTGGCGCGACTACGGTGAGCCCGAACTCCCGGTCCCGTTGGCGGCAGCGCTGTCCGCTTTCGCCGAGCAGGGTTACCACGGCACCTCGGTCCGGGAGATCGCGGCGCGCGCCAACCTGTCGGTGCCGGGTCTCTATCACCACTACCCGTCGAAGCAGTCGCTGCTGCAGGGGCTGCTCGAACGGACCATGACCGACCTGCTCGCGCGGTCGGAGGCGGCGATCCTCGAGGCCGGTCCCGAGCCGATCCGGCAGTTCGACGCCGTCGTCGAGTCGCTGCTGCGATTCCACATGTACCGCCGGGAACAGGCTTTCGTCGGTTCCACCGAGATCCGCAGTCTCGACGACACCTACCGGCCGACCTACATCGGACACCGGGACCGGCAACAGCGGATGGTCGACGAGATCGTCTTCGCGGGCGTCGAGGCGGGCGAATTCACCACCGAGTACCCGAAAGACGCGGCTCGTGCCGTGGCCACCATGTGCGTCGGGGTGTCCACCTGGTTCAAGCTCGACGGGCTGTTGGGTCCGGACGAACTGATCGCGCGCAATCTCCAGTTGGCCCGGGCGCTGGTCGGCTACCGACCGGACTGAGCGCGCTGGGCCGACACCGTCGTCGATCGAGCTTGACCCGGCGCGTATGGCCTGGCAAGGTATGGGACGCCGAGCGAGCGATCGGTCGGCGTTCGGGGAGCCCCACCTGCCCACGCGTTAAGGAGTCACCATGCCCATAGACCTGCGTCACGACGATGACGTGCTCGATGTGGTCGCGAAAACCGAGACCTTCGTCCGCGACTACGTCCTGCCCATCGAGGACGAGGCGGCCGGTGACATCACGGCGGCCGGTGGCGACGACATCCGTCGCGAGATGAACGCGAAGGCCAAGGAAGCCGGGATCTTCGGTCCGCACGCGCCGGTCGAGTTCGGCGGCCTGGGTCTGAACATGTGCGACCGCGCCCCGGTGTTCGAGGCGGCAGGCTACTCGACCTTCGGTCCGATCGCCCTGCACATCGGAGCGCCTGACGAAGGCAATGTGCACATGCTCGCGCACATCGCGAGCGAGGAGCAGCGGCAGAAGTATCTCGCCCCGCTCGCCGCGGGCGATGTGCGTTCGGCCTTCGCGATGACCGAACCCGCACCCGGTGCCGGCTCTGATCCGAATGCCCTCCGCACCGAGGCCGTGCGGGTGGACGGCGGCTGGAAGATCAACGGCGAGAAGCACTTCATCACCGGTGCCGAAGGCGCGGGCTTCTTCATCATCATGGCGCGGACCTCGGGTGCGCCCGGTGACCGCGGCGGGGCCACCATGTTCCTCGCGCCCGCCGATGCGCCCGGGTTGACCGTCGGGCGCCACATCAACACGATCGACAAGGCGATGATCGGCGGTCACTGCGAGGTGACCTTCACCGACCTCTTCGTTCCCGACGAGGACATCCTCGGCGAGGTGAACGAGGGTTATCGCTACGCGCAGGTCCGGCTCGGGCCGGCTCGGATGACCCACGTGATGCGCTGGCTCGGCTCGGCGAAGCGCTGCCAGGACGTCGCCGTCGACTACGTCTCGCGCCGTGAGGGATTCGGTGGCCGCCTCGGAGATCTGGGCATGATCCAACAACTCGTCGCCGACAACGAGATCGACCTCGCCGCGACTCGCGCGTTGCTGCTGAAGGCCTGCCACGAGCTCGATCTGGGCAACCACGCGTCGGACGAGACATCGATCGCGAAGACCTTTGCTGCCGAAGCGTATTCGCGGATCGCCGATCGCAGCATCCAGATGTGTGGCGGGCTCGGTGTGTCCGCCGACCTCCCGCTGGCCCGCCTGTCGCAGGAACTCCGGCCGTTCCGCATCTACGACGGCCCGTCCGAGGTCCACCGGTGGGCGATCGCCCGTCGCGCCGTCGGCCGTGCGAAGAAGGCCCAGCAGGCGCTCGAGGCGAAGGCATCGGCGGGTGCCCGATGACCGCCACGGACGCAGCGCTCGACCAGGATCGCCTGCGCCGGTTGCTGATCGACAACGGGGTCGAGCCCGCAGGTGAGCTGACCATCGACCTCATCAGCGGCGGCAAGTCCAATCTCACCTACACGGTCACCGACGGCGTGACCACGTGGGTGGCGCGCCGACCGCCGACCGGCGGACTGACGCCGTCGGCTCACGACATGGGCCGTGAATGGGCGGTCACCAGTGCGCTGCAGTCGACGTCGGTCCCGGTTGCGCGGACCGTCGCCTTCGACGCCGACGGCTCGATCATCGGTGCGCCGTGCACCGTGGTGGAGTTCGTGGACGGCCGCGTCGTCCGGACCGCGGAAGACCTCGACGCCTACTCAGACGACGAGGTCGCCCGCAATCTCGATGCTTTGGTGCAGACGTTGGCCGACCTGCACGCGGTGGACCATCACCAGGTCGGGCTCGGCGAGTTCGGTCGGCCCGCGGGTTTCGCCGCCCGCCAGGTGAAACTGTGGGCGCGGCAGTGGGGGCACGTGAAGACGCGTGAACTCCCCGACGTCGAGCGTCTCGTCGACGCGCTCGCCGCGCGAGTTCCGGAGCAGGCACGAGAGTCGGTCGTGCACGGTGACTTCCGGGTCGACAACACGATCATCGACGCCGACGATCCGGCCCGGATCGCGGCGGTCGTCGACTGGGAGATGTCGACCCTCGGAGATCCGCTCACCGATGTCGCGCTGATGTGCGTCTACCGCACCGGCGCCTTCGACCAGGTTCTCGGCTTCTCCGCGGCCTGGACCAGTGACCGTTACGCGTCGGTCGACGAGATCGCTCAGAAGTATTCCACCGCAACGGGTGCCGACCTGGGCGACTGGGACTTCTACCTCGGCCTGGCGAACCTGAAGCTCGGCGTGATCGCCGAGGGGATCACCTACCGCGCGCTCTCGGGGGCGTCCTCGGGCGATGGCGCCGAGAAGGCTGCCGAGGCGACGGCGGCGTTCATCGCCGACGGCCTGCGCCACATCAGCTGATCGAGCCATGACGTCGTCAGAACACATCGCGCGGGTCCGCGCAGTCGAGGGGGTAACCGCATGAGTGAGTCGAGCAAGAACCGGTCCGCGCTGGTGACCGGGGCGTCGAGGGGGATCGGTGCGGCCATCGCCGACCGGTTCGCCGCCGACGGCTGGGACCTCACCATCAGTGCCCGTGGCCGAGAGGCGTTGGAGAAGAAGGCTGCCGAGCTTCTCGAGCGCGGCGCCGGGCGGGTCGAGGTCGTGCCCGCGGACATGACCGACGCGGAGTCGATCAGCGCACTGGGTGCAGCCCACGCGACGGCGTTCGGGCGGTTCGACGCGTTGATCATCAATGCCGGCATGGGGTCGAAGGGCACGATCGCGGACCTCCCGGTCAAGCGGTTCGACCGCCTCTACGAGGTCAACGTCCGCGCGCCCTACGTGCTGCTGCAGTCGGCGCTGCCTGCGCTGCGTGCGACCGCACAGGCTCATGGGAGTGCGAAAGTCATTGCCGTGGCGTCGATCACGGGCGTCTACCCGGAGCCGGAACTGTCCGCCTACGGCGCGACCAAGGCGGCGCTCATCTCGTTGTGCGAGACGTTCAACCTGGAAGAGTCGCGCGGAGGTGTCAGCGCCACGACGATCGCACCGGGCTACGTCAACACCGACATGACCGACTGGCTCAAGGATCGCATTCCCGCCGAGGAGATGATCACGGCCGGTGACATCGCGGTGATCGCCCACTCGATCACGCAACTGTCGCGGTTCGCGGTGCTCCCGAATGTCGTCATCACCCGACCCGGAGAGAACCTGCACCGGGCGTAGCTCAGCGGAACGTCGCGATCCCGCCGTCGCGGTCCGACAGGTGACCGTGCTCGTTGAACGACACCACCGAGGTGCCGCTGCGGCCGACGATCAGTTTGCTGATCGAGGCGTTGACCATCGTGCGGGCCATCGCCGGCCAGGTGTCGTCTGGGATACCCCATAGTTGGGCGATCCACTGCGTGATGGTGCCTGCCGAGGACACCACCAGCACCGTCTGACCCGATCCGGCGAGTTCGGTGGCACGCGCGGCGGCATCGGAGACCCGGGCCTTGAACTGGGGGTAGCTCTCGGCGGGACCGCCGTCGAGGGCGGGCGCTGCGTCGTGCTCGCCGGCGGCGATCCACGCCGCGAGCCCCTTGTCGAGCTGTTCCTGGTAGCTGCGGCCGTCGCGGTACATCTCCGGCGTGGCCTCACCGACCAGCGCGGGCAGCGAGTATTCGTTCCAGCCGGGGTCGACGTGTGGCTGGGGTCGGTCGGTGTCGAACGCTCCGAGCACGCCGCTCAGCGTCTGTTGCTGTCTCGGGAGGTCGCCGCTGGCGGCTGCGGTGAAGGCGTCGATCTGTCCGGCGAGGAATCCACCGGACAGGGCGGCCTGCGTCGCCCCTGCCGTGGTGAGACCACCGGGTCCGTTGCTGAGGTCATCGGTGGCGTCGGCGATGCCGTAGGCCAATGCGTTCGCCTGGCCATGACGAACCAGATAGATCACACCCATTCCTGCACCCTATGTCGGCTTCGATGAGTTCGAGGCGCCGGGCCGGTCAGTATCCCTGACCCCCCGACATGTCTGGAGTGCGCCTGTGACGCCGATGCTGTTCGTCAACCTGCCCGTCGTGGACGTTGCGCGGTCGCGCCGGTTCTTCGGCACGCTCGGGTTTCACTTCGACGAGATCTTCTGCGACGCGGGGAGTGCCTGCATGATGATCAACGACTCGGCGATGGTCGTGTTCATGCAGCGACGACGATTCGCGGGGTACGCGGCGGGGACCGTCGCCGATCCGGCGGCCGGTCGCGAGTCGTTGTTGGCGATCTCCGCGGACAGTCGAGCACACGCCGACCGGCTCGTCGATGCGGCGCTCGGGTGCGGCGGCAGTGCACTCCGGGCGGCGGAAGATCTGGGCTTCATGTACTGCCGCAGCTTCTGTGACCCGGACGGTCATGCCTGGGAGGTCGTCTGGATGGACCCGTCGCAGATCCCGCAGACCGCAGTCGACTGACCGCCATCGACTGACCGCACGACCTCAGGCCGGGGTCAGTGCCAGGGGCTCGCCGTGGAACGTGCCGGTGCGTCGTACGGAGTCGCCGGGAGCCCGAAGCGCGCGAAGTCGGCTTCCATGTCGGCACTGAAGAAGGCGACGACATGGCTGACCTTCTGCGTGGCGGCGTCGACCTCGAGCACCTGGAGCTGGAACGGACGGTGGACGCCGTCGGGTTCGCGCATGTACAACCCGTACGCGGGCTGTCCGTTGGCGGTGGTGGGCAGCAGGATCTGATCGCCGGCCTTCTCGGCCGGGCAATTGCGGCGGATGAGGGTTCCGATGTTCTCCGCGCCCTGGTACCAGCCGGTGAAGGGCGGCATCTCCCAGATCGCCTTGTCGGTGAACAGTTCGACCATGGCGTCGACGTCGTAGCGCTCGAAGGCCGACACATAGCGGGCCAGGAGTTCGCGCTTCGCATCGTCGTCGAGTGTCGCCGCGGCGCCGTCTCCGGCCGAACCCTGTTGCGGCCGTGCGGTCTTGACCTGTTCTCGAGCCCGCTGCAGCAGGCTGTTCACGGTGGCGGTCGTGACACCGATGGTGTCGGCGACCTCGGCGGCGCGCCACTGCAGCACGTCGCGCAGGATGAGGACTGCCCGTTGCCGCTCGGGCAGATGCTGCAGTGCGGCGATGAACGCGAGTCGGACCGATTCGCGGGCGCCGACCACGTATGCGGGGTCCGCGTCGTCGCCGGGCGCGATCTCGTCGGTGGTGCCGGCGTACGGCTCGAGCCAGGGCACCTCGTGGTTCTGCAACAGGTCGTCCGTGGGGTCGAAGGCGTCGCCGCCGAGGCCGGAGGGAAGTGGCCGCCGCTGCGAACTCTGTAGAGCCGTCAAGCACGTGTTGGTCGCGATCTTGTGCAGCCAGGTGCGCACGGATGCCCGATGGTCGAACTTCGCGTAGCCGCGCCATGCTCGGAGGAAGGTCTCCTGGGCGAGGTCCTCGGCGTCGTGATGGGAGCCGGTCATCCGGTAGCAGTGCGCAATGATCTCGCGCCGGAACGGCTCGCTGACCTCGAGGAACTCGGCGTCGGTCACGGCGCCGGACTCAGCCGCGGGAGTGGTTGTGGTCATGCTCACAATCTACCGGGGTGCACCGACAGGCTCGACCCGAGTGGCCAAGCCGACCACGGTCCGCTTCTCCTCGGTCCGCAGGTCGGACCACCGGACGCCGAACGGGTTCGAATCAGGGTGAGTGCAACCCCTGTCCGTGCCGCGCCACGGGCCTATTCTCGCCGGTGGACGCGTGTGCGACCGGTCGTCGACGCCCATGAGCGAGGGCCGGACGGGCTTGCCGGTGCGGGGTCGCGTTGCTAGCTTGATCCGCATGACAAGTGCCGACCACAGCCTCACGGAGGTCACCTATGTGACCACCGCGCTGGGTTGTCGTCTGCCGCTTGCACGCGTTCTCTGTTGTTGCCGTCGAATGCGCTGACCGACCCCCGCCGAGTCAATCTCCTCCCCGGGGCGTCGTTTCTCGAGTCTCTTCTCAGAGCACCAGCTTCCGGCTTCCGCCCCGCGACCCGCGGGGTCTTTCGACGAGGACGATCATGACCGCCACACTGCCCGAACTCTCCACCCGCACCCTGCGCACCGCCCCCGCCTCTCCTGTCCGGCGTCAGCCGGTCACCCGCGCGGTGCGTCGCGCTCCTCTGGGCACCCGCCAGCCCGTACCGTTGACTTCCGTACCGCCGACTCGGACCCCGGGTCCGGTCGCCGACCGACGCGGACCAGTGAAGGGGGACCAGCGGGTGCACGTCGCAACGCCGCGCCTGGAGTTGTCGACCAAACCCGCGGCACTCGTCCTCCGGGCCGCCCGACTGTCCGGCCCGCTGTTCCGCGACGACGCGGCCGAGCGCACCGGGCTCAGCATCTCCACGGTCAATCGTCAGGTGAGCGCGCTGCTGAAGGCGGGCCTGATCCGTGAACGGGCCGACCTCGCGCCGTCGGGCGCCATCGGACGGCCGCGGTTGCCCTTCGAGGTCAACATCTCCGAGTTCCTCACGCTGGGCATCCACATCGGCTACAAGGTCACCGCGATCACGACCCACGACCTGCTGCACCGCGTCGTCGGTGCCATCCAGATCCCGACCCCGCACGCCGACTCGCCGGAAGAAGCGCTCACCGCCATCGGCGTCAGCGCTCGACGTTTCGCCGAGCGCTGGACGGGCCGGCGGGTGCTGTGGGTGGGCGTCGCGCTCGGTGGACGCGTGGCCGACGGCGGTGTCGTCGACCACCCCCGGCTCGGCTGGGAGGGCGCCCAGGTGGGCCGGACGATCGCCGAGGCCGTCGGACTGCCCGTGTCGGTGGCGTCCCACGTGGAGGCGATGGCCGCCGCCGAACTCGTACTCAATCCCGACGATCAGCAGTCGAGCTTCCTCTACTTCTACGCGCGCGAGATGCTCGGCATCGCCTTCAGCGTCGGCGGGACCGTGCACACCCCGACCGCCGGCCCGCCGGTGATCGGGCACTTCCCGACAGGCTCGACCACTCTGCTCGATCCGAACCGGACCGGTCGTCTGGAACCCGCGGTCAGCGACACCGGTGTCGTGGAAGCAGCTCGGGCGCTTGGCCTCTCGGTGGTCGACGTCGAAGACGTGCATGCTCTGGCGCGCAATGGTGACGTGACGGCGCGTCGTCTGCTCGAAGAGCGCGCGGAAGTGCTCGGACGGACGGTCGGGCTCATCGCCGACATCTTCAACCCGGACCACATCATCCTGGGCGGTCAGGCCTTCACCGACTACGCGGCCGGACTGCCCACGGTGGCTCGTGCCGTGCGGGAGACCTCGATAGTGTCCAAACGCGATGTGCGCGTCTCCCATTCGGGGGCGACCGTGCAGCAGCAGGCCGCCGGCGCGGTATCGCTCGACGCGATATACAGCGACCCGCTGCAGGCAATCACGTTGACTGCCTGAGCGGGTCGCGTCGACGAACCCCGGTCGGGTGGTGGGTCAGTCCGAGGTTCGTTTGTTGTAGGCGCGCAGCGCGAACGGACCGAAGATCAGCGTCAGCGCAACCGTCCAGATCAGGGTGGCCACAACCGGATACTGCATGGGGAGCGCCGCGTCCGAACCGAAGGCCGGGCCGTTGCCCCACAGCACACGCAACGACTGGACCAGTGACGACATCGGATTCCATTCGGCGATCGTCCGCAGCCAGGTGGGCATCGGTTCGGTCGGGACGAACGCGTTCGACAGGAACGTGATCGGGAACAGGACCGAGAACATGAAGCCGTTGACGGCCTCGACGGTGCGCAGCCACGATCCGATGAGGATGCCGAACCAGATCATCGCGAAGCCGAACAGCAGGAGCAGCGCGAACGCGAGGACCGCCTCACCGAACGAGCCGCGGATCCGCCAGCCGATGGCCAAGCCGGTCACAGCCATGACGACGATGCCGATCGAGCTGTGCAGCAGGCTCGCGATACTGCGTCCGATCAGCACCGACGACCGTTGGATGGGCAGCGATCGGAACCGGTCGATGATGCCCTTCTCCAGGTCGGCGGTGATACCGGTGGACACGATGAACGCGGTGAACACGATCGTCTGGCCCATGATGCCCGGGAGCAGGAACTCTTTGTACGACGCCGAGTCGGTCTGGATCGACGCGCCGAACACGTAGGCGAACAGCAGCACGAACATGATCGGCTGGATGGTGACATCGGAGAGCATCTCCGGCATCCGCTTGGTGTGGATCATGTTGCGCTTGACCATGATCCAGGCCTGTTGCCAGATCGTGGTCGGGTGGATCCGCGGCTTGTCCGCGACCACCGCGTGGGTGTGTGCCGTGGTCGTCATCAGGAACGCTCCTCGTCGGTGGTGTTGTCGGTGTCCTCGGCGTTGCTGGACTCCTCGGCACGGTGGCCGGTGAGGGAGAGGAAGACGTCGTCGAGGCTCGGACGGGAGAGCCCGAAGTCGTCGACGGCGATGCCGCTCTCGTCGAACCAGGCCGCAACGCGCGGCAGGTCGCCCAGGCCGGCGGCGGCGGTCGTGAGCCGGCGGGCCGCCACGTCGACGAACACCTCCGCACCGTTCTTGCGCAGCAGGGCCTCCGCGGCGGGTAGATCGTCGGCGTGCGAAACGGTCAGCACCAGGCTGGCCGAGCCCGCCTGCTCCTTGAGTTGCAGTGACGTGCCGTGCGCGATGATCGTGCCCTTGTCGATGACGACGATGTCGTCGGCGAGCTGATCTGCTTCCTCGAGATACTGCGTCGTGAGCAGCAACGTGGTGCCGTCTGCGACGAGTTCGCGCAGGACCTCCCAGAGTTCGGAGCGGCTGCGCGGGTCGAGGCCGGTTGTCGGCTCGTCGAGGAAGAGCACCGGCGGCGTGGCCAGCAGACTGACCGCGAGGTCGAGTCGACGACGCATGCCGCCGGAGTACGACTTGACCTGTTTGTCACCGGCGTCGGCGAGCGAGAACTGCTCGAGGAGCTCGTCGGATCGTCGCGCGAGGGTCTTGCGTCCGATGCCGTAGAGGCCGCCGATCATGCGCAGGTTCTCGCGACCCGTCAGGATCTCGTCGACCGTGGCGGCCTGTCCGGTCAGGCCCATGTTCTGCCGGACCATCCCGGGTTGCTCGCGGACGTCGTAGCCGGCGATGCGCGCCGTGCCGCTCGTGGGTGGTGAGAGGGTGGTCATCATGCGGACGGTGGTGGTCTTGCCCGCGCCGTTGGGGCCGAGCAGGCCGAGCACGGAGCCTCGCGGCACGGTGAAACTCACACCGTCGACCGCCGTGAAATCGCCGAAGCGTTTCACCAGGTCGATGGCTTCGATGGCGACGTCGGACGTCGCGACTTCTCCCGGTGCGGTGGCGGGAACTGTGACTGAGCTCATGATTCTCCACGGTATCTATGGGGTGTGACAGCCGCGACCGAATTTCGTGGCGTCCGGGTGACGTCGGGGAACAATTCAGGGCACCTTCGGGGTGTGGTGGTCATCGTCGAGAGGTCAGACCGTCCTCCCGCACCGAACTCATCGGTATCGGCACCAGGAATCCGACGGCCGGATCGGATTCGAGCGTAGAACCTCAAGCTCGGTTGAGGTCAATTGCAGTGGTTTGCTCGTACGCGGAGATAGAGCGCCCGTATCTCCGCTGATGCGGGTACGGTGTCGCAGTGACCGCAATTCGAATCAGGGACGCCGCCGCGCTGCTGGGCGTCAGTGACGACACCGTCCGGCGCTGGGTCGCGACCGGCGTCCTGGAGGCCTCCGACGACGGACCCGTCGCCACCGTCGACGGGGCGCGGCTCGCCGCCCTCGCCCGCGAGCGCGCGGTGGCACCGGACGACGGGGCATCGGTCGGACGCTCGGCTCGCAATCGGTTCACCGGGCTCGTCACCGACGTCCGCACGGATGTGGTGATGGCCCAGGTGACCCTGCAGTGCGGACCGTTCGAAGTGACGTCGCTGATGAGTGCGGACGCCGTTCGCGAACTCGATCTGCGGCCCGGCGTCGTGGCCACGGCCGTCGTCAAGGCGACGACCGTGATCGTCGAGACCAACCGGGAGAACAGATGAGAAGGCTTGCCGTCGCGGTCGTGACGACCGGACTGCTGCTCGTGGCGGGGTGCTCGTCGTCCGGCGGAACGGACACCGACTCCACCGAATCCACCGCCACGACGACCCTCGACGTGTCGGCGGCGGCCTCGCTGAAGAAGACGTTCACCGCGATCGCCGACGAGTTCGAGCAACAGCACGACGGGGTCACGGTGCGCATCTCGTTCGACGGTTCGTCCACGCTGGCCAACCAGATCGAGCAGGGCGCGCCGGCCGACGTGTTCGCGAGTGCCGACGAGAAGAACATGGACAAACTCGGCGATCTCGCCGTCGGCCCGGCGGTCTTCGCCACGAACACACTCGTGATCGTCACGGCGCCGGGCAATCCCCGTGGCATCGCGTCGTTCGCCGACCTGAACAAGCCCGACGTGACGGCGGTCATCTGCCAGTCGGCTCAGCCGTGCGGTGCCGCGACCGAGACCGTTGAGCGCAACACCGGTGTCACCGTCGACGCCGCCTCCGAGGAACAGTCGGTGAGCGCGGTGTTGACCAAGGTGACGACCGGCCAGGCGGACGCGGGTGTGGTCTATGTGACCGACGCCCGAGGGGTCGGTGACAATGTGGCCACCGTGACCGACCCGGCCTTCGCGGCCGTCGTGAACTCCTATCCGATCGCGACCCTCACCGGGGCCCGGAATGCCGACCTCGCCAACCAATTCGTCGACCTCGTCCGCGGCGCGGGTGGTCAACGCATCCTGCGCGAGGCCGGCTTCGGAGCGCCTTGACCATCAGTTCGTTCATCCGCTCACGACGCGACCCCGCGGGGTTGCCCGGGTGGACGTACGGCCTGGCACTGATCGGTGTCGGACTGATCGTCCTCCCGCCGCTGGCGCTCCTACTCCGTTCGCCGTGGGCCACCTTCGTCGAGCAGATCTCGTCACCCTCGTCGCTCGACGCACTGCGATTGTCGCTGATCACCGCCGGTGCCAGCACCGTCATCTGCCTGATCGTCGGGGTGCCGATGGCGCTGATCTTCGCGCGACACGACGGTCCGGTCATCCGAGTGCTCCGCGCACTGGTGTTGCTGCCCTTGGTGTTACCGCCCGTGGTCGGCGGTCTCGCATTGCTGTACACCTTCGGCCGGCTCGGGATCGTCGGCGAGCGCCTGCACGCGGCCGGCCTCGACATCGCGTTCACGACAGCGGCTGTCGTGCTCGCACAGACCTTCGTGGCGCTGCCGTTCCTCGTGATCAGCGTCGAGGGCGCGGTGCGCGTCGTCGGGACGCGATACGAGGAGGTCGCCGCGACCCTGGGTGCCGGTCCGACCCGGACCCTGTGGCGGGTCACCCTCCCGTTGGTCCTGCCGTCTCTCGTCGCGGGCCTGGTACTCGCTTTCGCGCGGGCGCTGGGGGAGTTCGGTGCGACCATCACGTTCGCCGGAAATGCGCCCGGGGTGACCCAGACCGCGCCGCTGGCCATCTATGTGTCGGCCATCGACGACCCACAGGCCGCGATCCCGTTGTCGCTCATCCTCGTCGCCGTGTCGTTGGTCGTCGTCGTGGGAGTGCACAGCCGCCGGTCGCGTCTCGGGGGTGGCTTGTGACCGGAGTGGATCTGGAGGTGTCCATCGACCTCACAGTGCCCGCGTTGCGCGTCGAGCACCGTTTCGCCGCCGGCACGACCACCGCGGTCGTCGGGCCGAACGGCGCGGGTAAATCGACGATGTTGCGCGTTGTCGCCGGCCTGCTGCGTCGGGATGACCGGTGCCGGTTAGCTCTTGGCGACAGGGTGTTCAGCGACACCACGACGTTCGTGCCGCCGAGCCGGCGCGGAATCGCACTGCTGTCGCAGGATGCTCGCCTTTTCCCGCATCTGACGGTCGCCGACAACGTGGGGTTCGCGCCTGCGGCGCAGCGTCTGGCGAGGTCGGAGATCCGGGAACGAGTGGAACGCTGGCTGTCGGCAACGGAGGTCGCCGACCTCGCCGACCGCAAGCCGCACCAGCTCTCCGGTGGGCAGGCACAACGCGTCGCGATCGCTCGGGCCCTCGCCGCGCAACCGCGAATACTGCTGTTGGACGAGCCTTTCCGTGCACTGGACGTCGACGTCGCGAGCCGGTTGCGAGCACTGCTGCGTACTCTTCTCGCCGACCGGGACCGCACGACGATCATGGTCACCCACGACCCGGTGGACGCCCTCGGGCTGTGCGACGACATCATGGTCCTCGAGGACGGCCGCGTCGTCGAATCGGGCTCCGCGCGGGATGTTCTGACACGTCCCACAAGTCGTTTCGCGGCGTCGTTGTCCGGGCTCAACCTGTTCGTGGGCATCCTGGACGCGGACGACGCCGTCGTCGACCCGTCAGGCAATCGGGTCGTCGGCAGCGCCGGTGACGACGGGCCACAACCGGGTGCGGGCGCCGCTGCCACGTTTTCGCCACGGGCCGTCGCCGTCTACCTCGAAGCGCCCCACGGTAGTCCGCGTACCACGCTGGCCGCCGGCGTCCGTGACATCGCGCCCCGGGGTGACCACGCCGTGGTGACCGCCGAGGTGGGGAAGCAACTCGTCGCGGCCGAGGTCACCTGGGCGGCGGTCGCCGACCTCGGGCTCGTCACCGGACTCGCGGTCTACCTGGTGGTCAAGGCGAGTGAAGTGCGGATCAGCGCCGTGGGCCCGGGCTCGCTCTGACCGCCAGACCTCAACTCGACCGATGGACTTCGATCGAAGTCTTTCGGTCGAGTTGAGTTCTGGGGGTTGGGCTTGGGTCAGGGCTCGTCCTTTCAACCGGCTATCGTGTGGCCGCAGAACAGGCCGGCGAAGAATGCGATGCCAGACGGAAGGCAGATCGCAGTGTTGATGAGGTAGCTAGTCGTGTCCGACACCGACCGTGAGAAGCGTGCTGAGAACGCTTCCGCCGGCTCGTGACCTTCGGCGTGCCTATGCCGTCCGACGTGGCGACGACTCATCGATCGGACTGTCCATTCATCACTTTGTGTGCGCGTGGCTCAGAGCTGCTACCGCTCGTCATGTCACGCGGGCGGTTCTGCCGTGGTTGACACGCCTATTCGGCCGCCTCGTCACGTGAAGATGTTGATGCCTGCGAACAGTCCGGCCCCGAACGCCGAAGCAGATGGCAGGACCGCCAAGAAGTTGCGGGGGTAGGTCTCGATGCCGCGGACCCAGTAGTCGAGCCCACGCGGAAACGACTTTGCGAGGTGCCGGGGCCGTGCGGGTCTTCCCGGCATGTGCGGGTGACCTGTTCGAGGGGCCTCGCCTTCTGACGTAGTTGTTCGATTCCGTACTGATCCTTGCGACTTGACGATGCGCGCCACGGCATTGGCGCGCCGAACACGAACTGCGACAACGGGCTCGACCGCGGGACGTCGATCGAAGCCCACGAGTCGGCATGAGGTTCACCGGTAGCTCTCGGCGCCGTGGTCAGGACGTGCTGGTGAAGTAGGCCAGCACTAGCCCGAGCACGAAACACAGGATCGGGTAGGTGACGAACATCGAGAACCTCCCACTGAAGTAGGTTCTCAATTTCCGCCACTTGTTGTTGTCGTCGTCCGCAGCCAACGGTCCTCCATCTCGGTGATTTCGCTATTCACCCGATCCCAATCGGCGATCGGGACGGTACCCGTGAACAGGGACAGCATCGAGTGCCCGTCCGATCCGCGGTAGGCCAACTGTGATCGGCGAAGGCGCAATTCGCGGCCTTCGGCTCTGTAGCTTCCGTCGTCCACACATAGATAGCCGTCTCGGTGCGCACTGTGGTTCAGTACCGTAGCGTCTTGCAGTGCTGTGATGTCCAGGGTGGTGTCGAGTGTGCTCAATCGAAGTACGTCGACGGGGCCCAGGTCGAAGTACTGGACAACCACGTTCGAGACGAACTCTGGAACCGGACTTTCCGAACGGAGGAGTACTCGACTCGCGTCGGCCTCGTGTGCGGCGTCGGCATCCATGGCGTACCAGGCGGGTGCCGGCAGAAAATCCAGCGTCGGCGTCGAAGCGCGAAGCATCGCCGTGCTGCCTAGATTGACGATTGCGTATTCGATCGCGGAAATCACGAGTCACCTCGAGCTGAATGAATCAACTGGACAACGCACCTCCGGCCACCAATCCCAGAGCAAATGCAACCCCGGATGGCAGGCATATGAGCGGAGTCCAGATCATATAGCTCACTGTGCTATCAGACAGCCACGTGGATAGTCTCTTATTCGGAATAGAGGTGTCGGGGCACCACGCCGCCTCCGTATTCGGTGTGCGCTGCCTCGGGCGCTGCCTCTTGCCCGAGGGGCGCAACGGCTCAGTCATCAGTCAAACCACCCTTTCACAACCTTCGCTGCATCTGCCCCGGCCTTGCTGCCGATCGCAGCCCCGATTCCGGCGCCGATCGCAGTGCCGACAGGACCCGCGAAAGTGCCGACCACCGCCCCGGCCGCAGCACCTGCGATGATCCCGCCGCCGACCGAGCCCGCGACCGCGGCAGTAGCATCTCCGCCATCCTGTTCGCCGCGAGCGTACTTGCTGTACTCGTCGTAACCGGTGACTCCCAACCCCAAGAGAAACGATCCCTTGGCCATCGCCTTACCAACCGAGTTCATCCGCGTGACATCGGCAGGGGTCATTCCCGCCTGGCCGAATGCCCGTCGCGGCCGACTGTAGGCGGCTGCAATGTCTTCGCCGCGTCGTTGAATCGCAGAGATTGCGGCTGTTGCCGCCGGGCCGGCAAGTGAGCTTCCTGGAGCGAGCCCCAACGCGTTCTTGAAGTACTCCAGTCTTGAAGGATCGACGTCAATGGGTTGCCCGGACTTCAGCTTCTCCAATTGCTCCGGAGTCAGGTTCATCGCGCGAAGGAATCTCCCACGCTGCTCCGGAGTGGCCGTGCCATTGCGTACCGCAGTCGCATCACTTGCAGCGAGGTTCGCATCGACGATCCCGCGGTTGACCGCATTCGCAGCGGGTGTTATGCCGCCGAGTTCACCGAGTGCGGAGTTGATTCCGTCGCGGGCTGCGGTCACGGCGTTGTCGGCGGCGGTGCCGAGACCGAGCAGAGCCGAGTGGTGTTCGAAAGCCTTCCCTGCGTCGAACTTCGCATCGTCGGGGGCTCGAGACTCATCGAAGTTGACCGTGTATTCGCGGCTTCCACGGTCGAGGATGTAACCGTCGGAGTCGGCAAGGGTGGTTCGGGTCTCGAGAGCCTTCATCGCGTCGCGGATGCTGCTCTGTCCGTTTGTGAGTACCGAGGCGAGATCGCCGAACTCATCGGCAACACCGCGAATCCATCGTGTGATCCCCTCCGCGCGATCGTCGGCGGGCCCACGTGCGACCCCCGTCCACTGGGCTCGGGTCAGGTTGATGACGGGATCTCCGGCCTTCGGGGCCTCGACTTCCAGATGTGCTTGTAGGCGGACGATCCCGTTCGCGATCGACGTCATCACGTCGGGATTCCAGGACAGGACGTCGTTGTAGCTCGGCGGCATGGCCTATTGCACCGACAGCAGGATACTCAGCGGGACCACATGATCTGTCTGCTGCCCTTGCCGTGCGGGATACGCCGTGGCGTCCTTGATGGTGCTTGCACTCGCCTGATCGGTCTCGACGGTGGTGTCTTTGGCGCCGAGCACCAGTTCGGAGAACGAGGACACCGTGCCGGACACATTGGCCAGCGCGGATGCGATCCTTTCGTCGGCACCCGCCGCCACCGCGGACATGTCGCTCGAAGCCCCGCGGAACTGGCCGGCGAGCTGGCTGAAGGTCGCTGTCGTACCGTTCAGTCCGGCATGGGAGGTGAGCTCCAACGCCATCAGACGGGATGCGCATCTCGAGATCTCCGTCGCTGACGCCCCGACAGCCGCTGGATCGACGATCAAGCCCGACAAAATTCCCCCTTTGACTTCGTGAACCACCATAAATGTTCGACGATGGCGATAGCCGGGCAGGGCGCAAACAGCTCGCCACCGTCCACAGCAATGAGTCGCTCCGACCGGCGAACCTCAACTCGACCGATGGACTTCGATCGGAGTCCAGGGGTCGAAATGAGGTTCGCCAGTGGGTCAGTCGCTCATGGGCCCGTCGCGGTGGGCTGCGAGCACGCGGGCCTTGAGGTGCTTGTACCCCCGGACGCGTAGTGTCGGTATCGATTTGAGGTAGAAGCGGTCGTCACCGCCGAGCTGGTCGGCTATCGCGTCGTCGATGAGGGTGGTTCCGGGACGGGCGGATCCGGCGAGGCGCGAGGCGATGTTCACCGGCTCGCCGAAGACGTCTCCGAGTCGGGCGAGGACGGAACCGCGCGCCATGCCGACCCGCAACGGCGGAAGACTGTCGTCCGTGGAGAGCTGATGGATCTCCAGTGCTGCACTCGCGGCGGCGGGGGCGTCGTCGAAGGTGAACATCACCGCGTCGCCGAGGGTCTTGATGACCCGCCCACCATGATCAACGACCACGTCGAAGGTGTCGTCCTCGAATGAGCCGAGCAAGGACTCCAGGTCATTCAGATCGATGCGCCGGGAAAGGCTTGTATAACCGACGATGTCGGCGAAGCCGACGATCAGGTCGATCTCCTCGTCGTCGGAGTGATCGGTGTGACGCTCGATCGCCTGCGCCATGTGCCGACGCCAGATGAGTTGCTGGATCTGGCCGAGCGCGAGACTCATCTGGTCGAAGTCCCACGGCACCGCGGGGTCGTCGACGATGTCACGCAGCAGGTCGGCTTCCCACTCTGCCAGCCGGGACATCGTCTGTCCGATGGCTCGGGCCATCGCGATCTGGCTGGTCTCCGGCATTGCCGCCGAGGACGATGCGAACATCCGCAGCGCTGCGAGGTCGCGATCGGAGAAGACCTTGTCCGACGACGGTTGACGAACGAAACCGAAGGCGTTCCATGCCTTTTCGGCGAAGTCAGCGGACAGTCCGAGTTCGGCGACCAGTTCGTCGCGAGTGTAGCGGGGGCGGTCCCGCGCTTCCGAGGCGTCGTTCATCCGATCCGAGTCCCATCTCCGGCGTCGGCTCAGCATAGCGGCAGACGGGTCAGGTCGAGACGTTGTCACGCAGACGGTGCTGCCGCGGCCGCGACGACAAGCCCGGTGTCGTGGGGCCGCCGAGTGTGTTGGATCGGCGCACGTGTCAGGGTCCCGAGGGCTCTTCGCCAGGGGCGGCGACTCGCGTCGTCACGCGGTCACCATTCGGATCGCGCTGTTCGACACCGCGCGGGCAAAGTCGTTCGGTGACAACGGCCCACCGGGTAGGTACCAACGCCAGGCGCTCCCCAGCATGCCGAGGACGAGACGTGAGACGATCACCGGGTCGCCACGGACGAAGTGTCCATCGTCCATCCCGCGCTCGAGGAGATCCGCCCAGTGTTGTTCGAGCTCGGCGACCAACTCTTGCGATCTCACACGATCGGCTTCCTCTCGTCGCGACCGGCGAGGAGTGCTCAGGATGTCGGCATGGTTCTGCAGGATCCGGCGCCGCAGCATGTCGCTGGACGAACCGCGCAGGGCTGAGTCCAGCGCGGAACCGAGGGCCCCCGCCGGGTCCGGGATACCCGCTGTGCCGGAGTGGAATCGCTCGATCGAGTCCGTGAGCTCGAGTCGGATGATGGTCATGAGGCAGTGCGCCTTCGACTCGAAATAGTGGTAGAGCGCGGTCTGGCCGATGCCGACCTGCTCGGCTACGGACGACCATTTCGTGTGCTCGTAGCCGGCACGGCCGAACTGTTCGATCGCAACGGTGAGGATCTGCGAGCGCCTGGACCGGGGGCTGTCCTCGCGCGCGTCCGCCGTCGCTGACATCGGAGAGATCGCCTTTCGGTTGGGCCGAGTGCTCGTCTTGTGAGATGACTCGGTTGAAGCGTACGGCGGTGAGTGGTGAGACGGGGCGGTACGGATCAGAGCGCGAGCACGCCCTTCATGAGGTAGGCCATCCGCGCGGCGAACTGCGGACTCTCCGAGCCGCGTCGCATGCGCACGGCGTCGTTGACGATCGAGAGTGCCGCGTGCACGGCGATCGCGCCCTGATCGCGCTTGATCTCCGGGTCGACCTGCATCAGCAGATCCACCCAGCGCGCCACATAGCGTCGCTGGACGTCGACGAGGTCGGTGGCGCTGGCCTGACCGGCGAGTGCGGGGGAGTTGTTGAAGCTGACGGAGAGGTCGGGGGTGCTGGTGATGGTCTCCACGTAGGAATCGACCAGACCGGCAAGGAGTTTCGCAGGATCGGACGTCGCCCCGTACACGGCCATCACCCCGGCCTCCAGGCGGGCGCCGCTGCGCTGGCCGATCGCGACGAGGATGGCGAGCTTCGACGGGAAGTGCTTGTAGACACTGGGACCCGCGATACCGACGGCTCCACCGATCTCGTCGACGCCGACGTCGGTGTACCCGCGGTCGGCGAACAGTTCGGCTGCCGCGTCGAGGATCTCGTCGCGACGCGAACCCGGCACGGAGCTGACCGTCGGCGAGGTCGCGAAGGGCGGTGCCGCAGCGGGGCTCAGGGCGAGAATCCGTCGGATGAGCTTCTCGATCTCGTCGCGGGCACGCGCGCCGGACATGCGGGTGTGATGCACGGTGAGGCTGCCGCTCACGCTCAACACGGCCCATGCCAACTGCACGGCCTCGCGCTCGGAGAGATCCGTCCGACGGGCCGCGAGCGCCGACGCCCAGTGGCCGATCACCTCGCGAGTACGAACCGCGACCAGTTTGTTCTGCTCGGTGGTGAGGTAGTTGCTGGTCCATCGCCACAACGACGCCGCCTGGGGTCGCTGCACGGCCAGGTCGCAGACCGTCGAGATCAGCGAGTTCGCGTCGATGCCGTCGGCGAGCGCCCGATCGGTGCAGGACTCGAGGTCGTCGACACCGGCCAGGACCGCGGCCGCCAGCAGGGACTGCTTGTCGTCGAAGTGCCGGTACACCGACGGCGCGGTGACGCCGGCCGAGCGCGCGATGTCGGCAAGCGAGACCTGCGCATACCCACGCTGCAGGAAGAGCGCGGCCGCGGAGTCGACAAGCTGTCGTTTGCGGTCGGCGCCCCGGGTGCGAGAGGTGGGTTTCCGGTCAGGCATGGTGAACAGACCATAGCGCACATTCGACAGAACGCCAGACCTCTTGACCACCGGGTATAGCCAAATAAGTTATTCCGCGTTAGCCTCGGTGGGTAACCAACCAGTGGTTCGTGTGAAAGGAACACTTTCGTGCCTGATCAAGCATTCATCTACGAGGCGATCCGTACGCCTCGTGGCAAGCAGCGCGGCGGTTCGCTGCACAGCGTGAAGCCGGTCGACCTGGTCTCCGGTCTCATCAACGAGGTCCTGTCGCGTCACGGCGGCCTCGATCCGGCCGACGTCAACGACGTCATCCTCGGTGTCGTCTCCCCGGTCGGCGAGCAGGGCGCGGTCATCTCGCGCACCGCCGCCCTCAACAGCGGTCTCCCCGAGACCGTCCCCGGCACCCAGATCAACCGCTTCTGCGCCTCGGGCCTGGAAGCCACCAACCTCGCCGCGGCCAAGGTCGCCTCGGGCTTCGACGACCTGGTTCTCGCCGGTGGCGTCGAGTCGATGTCGCGCGTCCCCATGGGCAGCGACGGTGGCGCACTCTTCACCGATCCGGCCACCGCATACGACCACTACATCGTCCCGCAGGGCATCGGCGCCGACCTGATCGCCACCATCGAGGGTTTCTCGCGCGAGGACGTCGACGCCTACGCCGCCGAGTCGCAGGCTCGCGCTGAAAAGGCCTGGAACAGCGGCTACTTCACCAAGTCCGTGGTGCCCGTCAAGGACATCAACGGCGTCACGATCCTCGATCACGACGAGCACCGTCGCCCGGGCTCGACCGTCGAGAGCCTCGGCAAGCTGAAGGCCGCCTTCGCCGCCCTCGCCGACATGGCCGGCTTCGACGACGTCGCGCTGCAGAAGTACCCGAGCGTCGAGAAGATCAACCACGTCCACACCGGTGGTAACAGCTCCGGCATCGTCGACGGATCGGGCCTCGTGCTCATCGGCAGCGAAGAGGCAGGCAAGCGCAACGGCCTCACCCCGCGTGCCCGCGTCGTCTCCTTCGCCGAGATCGGCTCCGAGCCCACCATCATGCTCACCGGCCCCACCCCGGCCACCGAGCTGGCGCTGAAGAAGGCCGGCCTGACCGTCGACGACATCGACGTGTTCGAGCTGAACGAGGCCTTCGCCTCCGTCGTCATGAAGTGGATGAAGGACCTGAAGATCCCGCACGAGAAGGTCAACGTGAACGGTGGCGCGATCGCCATGGGTCACCCGCTCGGTGCAACCGGCGCGATGATCTACGGCACCTGCCTCGACGAGCTCGAGCGCACCGGCGGCCGCTACGGCCTGATCACCCTCTGCATCGGTGGCGGCATGGGCGTCGCGACCATCATCGAGCGTCTCTGACTCTCCCGGCCCTGCCACTTCACGAGAAAGAACTCTGCGAATCACCATGAGTGACAACATGATCAATTGGGAGAAGGACGCCGACGGCGTCGTCATCCTGACCATGGACGACCCCAACCAGGGCGCCAACACGATGAACGCGCTCTACCAGGAATCGATGGCCGCGACCGTCGACCGCCTGGAGGCCGAGAAGGACGACATCTCCGGTGTCGTGCTCACCTCTGCGAAGAAGACCTTCTTCGCCGGTGGCGATCTGAAGGACATGACCAGCGATCGCACGGGTGTCTCCAAGGAGGAGATCGCCACGCAGATCACCGAGACGACCAACGGCATGAAGAAGGTGCTGCGTCGGCTCGAGACCCTGGGCAAGCCGGTCGTCGCCGCGATCAACGGCGCCGCACTCGGTGGCGGCCTGGAGATCGCGCTGCACACCCACTACCGCATCGCCGCGGACGTCAAGGGTGTTCAGATCGGTCTGCCCGAGGCCACCCTCGGCCTGCTGCCCGGCGGCGGTGGCGTCGTGCGTACCGTCCGTCTGCTCGGTATCCAGAACGCCCTCATGGGTGTTCTGCTCCAGGGTCAGCGCTTCAACCCGACCAAGGCCAAGGAGACCGGCCTGGTCAACGAGGTCGTCGGCTCGATCGAGGAACTGATCCCCGCCGCCAAGGCCTGGATCAAGGAGAACCCCGAGGCCCAGCAGCCGTTCGACGTCAAGGGTTACAAGATCCCGGGCGGTGCTCCCACCAACCCGGCGTTCGCGGCCAACCTCCCGGCGCTGCCGGCCCTGCTGCGCAAGCAGATCAAGGGCGCCAATATGCCTGCGCCGCGTGCCATCCTGGCCGCCGCGGTCGAGGGTGCCTACGTCGACGTCGACACCGCGGACATCATCGAGACCCGCTACTTCGTCTCGCTGGTCACCGGTCAGGTCGCGCAGAACATGATCAAGGCGTTCTTCTTCGACCTGCAGCACATCAACGGCGGCGGCTCGCGCCCCGAGGGTTACGACAAGTTCACCGCCAAGAAGGTCGGCGTCATCGGCGCCGGAATGATGGGCGCGGCAATCGCTTACGTGTCGGCGAAGGCCGGCATCGAGGTCGTCCTCAAGGACATCGACCTCGACGCTGCCAAGCGCGGCAAGGGGTACTCGGAGAAGCTCGAGGAGAAGGCTCTCGCCAAGGGCAAGACCACCCAGGAGAAGAGCGACGCACTCCTCGCCCGCATCCACCCGACCGTCGACGCCGCCGACTTCAAGGGTGTCGACCTCGTCATCGAGGCCGCCTTCGAGTCGGTCGAGGTCAAGCACAAGGTGTTCCAGGAGATCGAGGACATCGTCGAGCCCGATGCCGTCCTGGGTTCCAACACCTCGACCCTGCCGATCACCATCCTCGCCGAGGGTGTGAAGCGGTCCGAGGACTTCATCGGAATCCACTTCTTCTCGCCGGTCGACAAGATGCCGCTGGTCGAGATCATCAAGGGTGAGAAGACCTCGGATGCCGTGCTGGCCAAGGTCATCGACTACACGCTGGCGATCCGCAAGACCCCGATCGTCGTCAACGACAGCCGTGGCTTCTTCACCAGCCGCGTCATCGGCACCTTCGTCAACGAGGCCATCGCGGCCGTCGGCGAGGGCGTCGAGCCGGCGTTCATCGAGCACGCGGGCACCCAGGCCGGCTACCCGGCCGCGCCGCTGCAGCTCATGGACGAGCTGACCCTGACCCTGCCGCAGAAGATCCGCAAGGAGACCGAGGCAGCGGCCAAGGCCGAGGGCAAGGACTTCCCGCAGCACGGCTCGAACGCCGTCGTCGACTGGATGGTCGACAACGGTCGCACTGCCAAGAAGGACGGCAAGGGCTTCTACGACTACGACGAGAACGGCAAGCGCACCCAGCTCTGGCCGGGCCTGCGTGAGCACTTCAAGTCGGGCACCACGGAGATCCCGCTCGAGGACATGAAGGAGCGTATGCTCTTCGCCGAGTCGCTCGAGACCGTCAAGTGCTTCGACGAAGGTGTGCTCACCTCGGTCGAGGACGCCAACATCGGTTCGATCTTCGGCATCGGCTTCCCCGCGTGGACCGGTGGTGTCATCCAGTACATCAACGGTTACGAGGGTGGCGTGCCCGGCTTCGTCGCGCGCGCCAAGGACCTCGCCGGCAAGTACGGCAAGCACTTCGAGCCGCCGGCCTCACTGGTCGAGAAGGCCGAGCAGGGTGTCACCAAGCTGACCAACGAGAACCTCGCTGCGAAGTAGGGCTTTCGCTGGGTGACCAGCAGACAACAAGGGCCCCGGCCGGATTCGTTCCGGCCGGGGCTCTTGTGTTCTCCGGACCACCAATGTCGCTCCCGCGTCGCCGTTTCCGTCCCGCTGACTGGATCGGATAAGCGGGACGGAAACGAGGCCGCGGGAGCTCAGTCGTCCGGCGGCGCCTCGGCGCCCCCGACGCTGAGCACGACGCGGGCGCCGTATGGCACCGACTCGACGAGGCGCAGCTGCGCCAGCGCCGGGTGGGCGTCGAGCAACCGGCCCGCGTTGGCCAGCGCGCGCAGCGCGGCGGTCTCGGCGCGAGCCGCCTCGAGCTTGGCCAGACCGCGTGTCTTGGCGGTGATGACCTCGAGTGCGGCACTGCGGACCTCGGCCGGGACGATGACGTCGCGGACGACCACTTCGAGAACGTCCATGCCCACGGTGCCCGCGGCCCGGGCCGCTGCGACGCGGATCGGCTCGACGTCGACGGAGTCGCCGCGACGCACGAGGTCGTCCGACTCGACGCCGGCGCAGACCTCACGCAGCGCGATCTGGGCGGCCAGGTAGACCGCGCCGATCGGATCGGAGGCTCGTTCGACGAAGGCGACTGCGTCGATCACGCGGGCGCGCAACGTCATCGAGATACGGACGGCCATCGAGTCGGCGGTGAGGATCTCCTGCGGCGAGACCTGGATCAGGCGCTCTCGCAGGTCGACGCTGAGCGTGGCGTCCGGCTTCCGCACGCGGTGGCGACCGGTGGGGAGCGTCTGGACCTCGCTACCCCGGTAGGCCAGCACGGTGTGGCCCGGTGGGACGGTGATTCGATTGTGGAACAGCATGGCGATCCTCCTTTCCGTTGCGTCGCAATGCTTGTCGGGTGTGGCGATTCGGATGGCGACACCGCTCGCGGGCGGGCCGGCCGGTGGGGTGCGACGCGGGGTCGCGCACGACCCGGACGACGACCGCAGAACCGACCGGGCCCGTGCTCCCGGGAGCGGTGCCGTGTCAGGACTCGAACCTGCTCGGGAGGTATCCCTTGCCATCTGAAGGCGGACGAGGATTCCGACGCGCAGAAACACTTCGCGGTATCCCGCTCCGGTCTGCTGGTCCTCGTGCCGAACGGGAACTATGCCAGCGTCGTGCTGTGGGGCGCAACGGAATAACGAGCGTTGATTCCTGGTCCCTGAGGAGCGAGCGCAACCCCTGCTCCCTGAGGTGCGAGCGAAGCGAGCCACGAAGGGTCGTCGCAACTCGTCTCACCGAGCCCTTCGTGGCTCGTCGACCTCGACGCGCTCCTTCGTCGCTTGCTCGGCCCGGCGGCTTGCGCTCCTCGCACCTCAGGGAGCAATAGTTATGTGGTTCTTTCGGATACGGGAGCGGGGGATGGAACCGTTCGGGCGCCGGGCGCGTCCAAGTGTTCGTGATCCCGATACCCACTGATCGTTCCGGTCTGATCCTGCGTGAGAACGCGGTGCGTGCCGGACTCTCCGATGCCGACCTCGACGAGGCGGTGACCCGCGATCACCTGGTGTGTCTCGGTCCCGGCGTGTTCGCGCTCGCGGTCGGTTATCTGCTGTGGTCGCGCGCGTGCTGATCGCGTTCGGCGACCGGTCCGTCACGACGTGGGTGGGACGACGAGCGGTGCACCGGGGTGATACCCGGTGCACCGCTCGTCGAATGGGTTCGCCGCGTCAGGCCTGCCCGCCGATCGCGTGGCCGTTCATCGTCTGGCTGGTCATCGCCGGTCCGCCGACCGTCGTGCGGTCCCCGGCTTCCGGACCGTCGAGCCGTCCCGTCGCGGCGGCATCTTCGGGCACCTTCGATTCCGTGCGGCGGAGCAGCAGGACGAGTGCAAGCGCCACCGCGACCGGGGCGCACGCGATCAGCACGATGGCGCTCGTCGACAGACCGAGTCCGATCAGGGCGCCGCCGACGATCGGGCCGACCACCGAGCCGAGGCGACCCATCGAGGAGGCCCAACCGACTCCCGTCGCGGCGGTGGCCTGCGGGTAGATCGACACCGCCACGGCGGCCTGCCCGATCATGCCGGCCTGCAGTCCGAGCCCGACGCCGCCGAACACCAAGAGCAGCAACGCCTTGTCGGCGCCGAGGAACGCGGACAGGATTAGGAACACGATGGCCGCCACCGTGGTGCCGGCGAGGATCGAGCTCATCCGGTATCGGGTCGCGCCGAGGATCAGCACACCCGCACCGACGATGCTGCCGACACCCAGTGCCGCCGACCCGAGTGGTGCCAGACCCGTGCTGAAGCCGTAACTCGTCAGGAGGGTGGGCAGCCAGGACGAGAAGATGTAGAAGACCGAGAACACCATGAAGGCGAAGCCCCAGAGCAGCAGGGTCCGACCGCGCACCTCGGGGTCGAACAACCGGGCCACGGCCGCGTGGTGGCGGGCCTCCGAGCCCGGGGTCACACCGGTCAGCGTGCGCTCGTCGGGCAGCCACATCCAGAGGAAGGGGAACAGGGCCGCAGAGGCGATGGCGCCCGCGACGAACACCGACGGCCAGCCGTATGCCGACACCAGCCGAGTACCCAGCAGTCCGGCGATGAGCGCACCCATCGAGATGCCCATCGTGACGAACACCGCGATCGACTGCCGGTGCCGGGCGGGGTTGAGTGCAGTTGCCTGCGCCACGGCCGCCGGCATGACCGCGCCGAGACCGAAGCCGGTGATCAGGCGCAGCGCGCTCAGCTCGACGATGTTGCCGGCCCATGCCGTCAGCAGACTGCCGATCGTGAACACGACGACCGCGGCGAGGATGACCTTGCGGCAGCCGAACCGTGCGGTGAGTCGGCCGACCGCGATGTAACCCAGAGCGACACCGAGGCTGGTCAGCGACAGGGCGGGGGTGAAGTGGGAGGCGGGGACACCCCAGTCCTCCTTGAGCGCCGGCACTGAAAGGCCGAGGGCGATGGTGTCGTAGCCGTCGAGCACGACGGCGATGAAGGCGAGGATCAGGACCGGCCAGTTGGGTCTGTCGACGGCCGGTGCTGAGTTGTTCGGGCTGGAGTTGAGAGTTGGTCCGCTCACGATGGCGTCCTCGGGGTGTAGTCGGCGTGGCTGACGCCGGTTCGAGTGATTCTAGTCGGCCGCGGGCGCGGCCTTCGGGAGAAATCCCTGTGCCTCGACCTCGACGCTGAGGCCCGGCTCGACCAGTGCCGACACCTCGACGAGGGTCGAACACGGGAAGTCCCCGGAGAAAACCGCGCTCCGGGCGCGTCCGACAGCTGCCTTGTCGGCGATGTCGGTGACGTAGATGCGCAACACGACGATGTCGTCGACGGAAGCGCCGCACGCCTCCGTCAGTGCGCGCACGCGGCGGAAGGTCTCGACCGCCTGCGCGTGGGAGTCGTCGCCACCCACCGGACCGTCCGGCCCGCCGGCGTGCATCCCCGAGAGGAAGAACTGGTCGCCGACGACGCGGGCGTTGCTGAACATGTCCCGACGGGGCGGCTCCGCGACGTCGGGGTGTCCGACCCGGGTCATGAGGTCACCGCCGAACGTCGCGCATCGGACTCACGCGTCAGTCGTTCGCGGACCGGCAGGAAGTCGTACGTCGGGTAGAAGTCGGTGGCGAAGGTGCCCCACGCCCGGCGTTCCAGTTCGACGTTCACCGCGGGCAGCCGGTCCGCCGGTAGGCGGAGGGTGACGATCTGACCGATACCCATGGCCACGACCCAGGAGACGACCTCGCATCCCTCGGGCGGAAAGCCGTGCCACCAGTCGTTCTCGTCGAGCCGACCCTGCAACTGGTCGAGGTTCTGGCTCTGATCGTGGCGCAGCACCACGGTGAGCAGCATCGACCCGTCGGTGCTCATGCGTTCGCTGCGACGAGTTGCTCGGCCTGGGCGACGGCGTCGGCGCGATAGATCCGTCGAATCCGGGAGACCCCGAGATCGTGCTGGTACAGGTGCTCCTCACGGTCGGCGTCACCGGCGAGCGCCTCCAAGACGAGCCGGTCCTGTTCGAGGACCTCCCAGTGCTTGGCCTCCAGCGTGGTCCGGTACAGGAACCGCCAGGTCTCACGTTCCCATCCGCTCACCCGCCGGGTGCGCCAATGGAAGATCGCCGACGTCGACCGGTCGATGGGCGTGCTCATCCCGACGATCCCGAACACACCGCCGGGGCCGGCGCCGGGGCCGTACGGGATCTCGAGGTCGACGTAGTCCATCGATCCGCGCACGAACTCCACCCAGTCGAAGTTCACGCCGCGCTGGTCGGTCTTCTCGAAGAAGAAGCCGCGGTCGGTCTCCCGGATGCGGAACCGAGCCGAGGTGTCGCCACCGAACATCGAATGGGAGTTGCGGTGCAGAAACGCGCCGTGCATGGGATCGAGGACGTTGTCCATGTAGAACCGCCACGGGCCCGCCCACTCGGCGAAGTTGCCGAACCAGGACACCTCGGGATCGGACAGCCGGTCGGGCAACACGAACGGGGTCGGCACCGAATCCGCGGTCAGCGGCAGGAAGGCGAAGATCGTGTCGGCCGCCTCGACCACCTCGAGCGACACCGTCGCCCGCCGGCCCTCCAGGGCACATCCCGGCATGCCCGGCACCGACACGACGGTGCCCTCTCCGTCGACCTGGACACCGTGGTACGCGCAGGCGATGCGGTCGCCGAGGTGTTGGCCGACCGACAACGGAGCGCTGCGGTGCGGGCACCGGTCCTCCAGCATGCGGACCCGACCCTGGGCGTCGCGGAACAGCACCCAGTCGACCTCGAGTCGGCGGACCGGGACCATCGCGCCGGGCTCGAGCATGCGCGACGGGAGGATCGGGTACCAGCGGTCCCGGAGGCCCGTCGCCGCGATCTCGTCGGCGTCGAGGTGACGACGGGTACCGACGGCGTAGGTCGGTGTGCGTCGCGCGGGACGTTCGCGGGTTGCGGACCGGGTGCCGGGGGTGGGCTGTGTGGTGGTCATGTCATTTCCCCAATCTGCGCATCTCGGCGCGGAAGGTCTCGGCGGTCCACGGACCACCGTCGGGTCCGTGGAGGCCGAGGGCGTTCAGGCCGTCGGTGACCTCATCGAGAGTCGTTGCCCCGGCGGTGAAGATCTCGGTGACGGACCCGGCGAGCTTGAGCTCATACGGTGTCAGCGGCTCCGGATGGGTCTGGTGTGTCTCGAGGTAGGGCTCGCGGGCTGGGCGAGTCATCATCGGAGTACTCCTTCGTCGATGAGTGGTGTGGGCTGGGCGAGGAGGCGGCCGTCACGGGCGGCGAGGCCCTCGGCGATCGCGACGAACGAGACGGTCCACTCCTCGAAGGACTCCCGGCATTCGGTGTGCGCGGGGACGGGCGCGCCGTCGAGGACGACGAAGACGCCGTTGTCGATGTCGCCGGCGAGCGTCTGCGCCGCATCGAGATCGGTGTCGGCGTCCGGCGCCGACGCGAGAACCAGGGTCGGAACCCGAACGGACGGGAGCAGATTCGTTGTCTCTGCGGTGAGCGGCGCGGGCTCGGCCAGGATCAGGCTCAGCACGAGGACGGGGTTCTCGACGGCCAGGGCGATCGCGTCGGCGACGTCGGTGCCGGAGGCGAAGACGTGGGCCTGGTCACCCGAGCGCACTCGCGTCGCGATGTCGTCGTCCCACCAGAGGGCCGGGGCGGTCATCAGTGGGCCCCAGAGAAATCGAGCCCAGAGGAATTGAGCCCAGAGGAATCGAGTTCAGACGGGACGTGCACCGGCGGGACGAACGGCCCGGGGGCGGGGTCGACCGCCTCGACATCCACCTCGATGAACGACGGGCCGCCGCGGTTGACCGCGGCCTCGAGGGCGTCGGCGATGACGCCCGGGCCGCGCACGAGCCGGTAGGGGATGTCCATCGCTGCCGCGAGCAGGTCGAAGCGCGGCGTGTGCAGGTCGACGCTGGAGCGTCGGAAACCGTTCTTCTGCTGCATGTTCCGCAGTACCCCGTACCCGCCGTCGTTGAACACCAGCACGATGACGTGCGCACCTGACCCGGCCAGGGAGGCGAGCTCGCCGAGGTGGACGGCGAGTCCGCCGTCGCCGGCGACGACGAGGGTCGGGGCGTCGGGCCGGGCGTGCGCCGCACCGATCCCCATCGCGAGTCCCTGCCCGATCCCGCCGCCGAGGGGGAAGACGTTGGTGCCGCGCTCGTAGATCGGCAGCAGGCGGTTGCCCCACTGGCTCGACGGGATCGTCACGTCGCGGGCGATCACCGATCGACGCGGTAGCGCATCGCGGATCGCCGTGCAAATCTCGGCGTAGCCACCGATGTAGGTCGTGAGATCGGCGCGGACCTCCTCGCGCACGGCGGACACGCGGCGCGGCCACTCGTCGGCGGTCGCGACCGCGTCCAGCTCGGCCAGCAGAGCAGTGATCGTCGGTGCGGCGTCTCCGACGAGCCCGACCGTGGCCGGGTAGACGCGGCCGATCGTCGTGGGTTCGACGTCGATCTGGATGATGTTCTCCGGCAGTGAGAGCGAGTAGGACGCGGTCTCGTTCGATCGGAAATGGGTACCGACGGCGAGGAGCACGTCGGCGTCGTCGAGCAGTGCCCGCACCGCGGGGGTGGTCGCGAAGTTGCCGATGACGAGGGGGACGTCCTCGGCGACGATTCCGCGCCCGGAGTTGCTGGTGACGATGCCCGCGCCGAGGAATCGAGCGAACTCGGCGATCTGCTCACCGGCGCCGGCCGCACCGCCGCCCAGCCACAGCAGGGGCCGCTCGGCGGTGCGGAGCAGATCGGCGGCGCGGGCGACGGACTCCGCGTCGGCGACGGGCGTCGTCACCGTGACCGACGGCGCCGGTCGCTGGGCGTCCGGGGAGGCGAGATACTGGAGGTCCGTGGGCCATTCGACGCTGGCCGGTCCCGTGGGTGCGGCGAGGACATGCGCGATCGCGGACTCGAGTTCGGCCTCGACGTCCTTGGCCTCGGTGATGGTCGTGGAGTACGCCGAGATCGCGTCGAGCATCTGCGGCTGACCCGGGAACTCATGGATGACACCGCGACTCGCGGCCGGACGCCCGGGGGCGAGGAACTCGCTCTCGATCTGGCCGGTGATGTGCAGGACGCGACTGCCCGCGGTCAGGGCCTCCACCATCGAACCGGCAGCGTTACCTGCTCCGGTACCGGTACTGGTCAGCGCAACGCCGAGACCGCCGGACGCGCGGGCGAATCCGTCGGCGGCGTTGACCGCGGCCGCCTCGTGCCGCATCTCGACGAAGTCGAGTTCGCGGTCGACGGCTTCGACAAGCGGGAGGTTGTGGATGCTGATGACCCCGAAGACGGTGGTGACGCCGTGCCGGCGGAGCACATCGACGAGGACGTCACCGCCGGTCGGTCGGCGGCGGCTTCCGGTGTGTTCGGTCATCGGCTGGTTCTCCTGTTGCTGGGCTGGGTTGGTCGGGCTCTGCCGGGGTCAGACATAGCGGTGCACCCCGCCGCCGACCTCGAGCGTGGCGCCGGTCGTGTAGCTGTTCCGCGGCGAGAGCAGGGTGGTGATGGGAAATGCGAGTTCGTCGGCGGAACCGAAGCGGCCCAGTGCGATTCCCCGGTCGTCGGCGATCTCGGCACTCCAGGCCGCGAAGTCGTCGGCGCCGCTCTCGACGAACCGGCGCTGCCACTGTCCGGTGTCGATGAGGCCGAGCAGCACCGAGTTGACCCGTGTCCCGTCGGTCGCGAGCTCCTCGGCGAGCGAGCTCGACAGGTTCAGCAGGCCCGCCCGGGCCGCCGACGTGACGGCCAGGCGGGTTTCGGGTTGCCGGGACAGGATGGCGTTGACGATCACCACGGCACCGCGGTCCGACGCCGCGAGCGCGGCGCGGGTGGCGCGTATGACGTGCAGCGCACCGAAGATCTTCAGGTCGAACTCGTCGCGGATCTCCTCGTCGGTGGTCTCGTCGAGGGTGCGCATGAGCGACCGCCCCGCGTTGCAGACCACGCCGTCGAGACCACCGAGCCGGTCGACGGCGGTGGCGACGAAGGCATCGACGGACGCGCGGCTGGTGACATCGCATGACGCGGTGACCACGTCGGTGATCGCGGCGAGATCGGCTGTCGCGGAACGAAGACGGTCCTCGTCACGGGCACAGAGCGCCAGGCGGGCGCCTTCCTCGGCGAGCAACCGGGCGGTGGCGAGGCCGATCCCGGAGCTCGCGCCGGTGATCAACACTCGGCGACCGGCGAGCTGCAGGTCCATGGGTACTCCTCGGGGCTGGTGTTCGGTGGGGCTGGGGGTTGGGGGCTGGGGGCTGGAGTCGAAGTGGATGCGTCGCTCAGCGGAAGATGAATCCGCCGTCGACGACGATGGTCTGACCGGTGACGAAGGCGGCGTCCTCGGACAGTAGGAAGCGGACCACTCCGGCGACGTCCTGCGGGGTCTGTTCGCGGTCGAGTGCACGCCCTGCGGCGTAGGTGCGGTACCGGTCTTCGGGAACGCCTTCGGTGGCCTCGACCCGGATCAGGCCCGGCGCAACGGCATTCACGCGAACTCCGTGCGGCCCGGCATCGCGGGCCATCGAGCGCGTCATCCCGATGACCGCCGCCTTGGACGACACGTAGTGCACGAGTCGCGGCGACCCGTACATCGCGACATCGGAGGCGATGTTGACCACGGCGCCCCGCGAGCGGGACAGCAACGGCCACAGGTACTTCGTGACCGACCAGGTGCCGCGGACGTTGACGTCGGTCAGCCGCCCGAACTCGTCGTCGGCGAGCTCGAAGAACGTCGCGCCGCCCACGCCGTCGGCGATCGCCGCGTTGTTGACGAGGCCGATCACGTGATCGCCGTCAGCGTCGAGACGGTCGGCGAGTGCGCGGACGGCGTCGACGTCGGCGATGTCGGTGACGATCGCGCGGGCGTCGTGACCGGCGTCGCGCAATGCGGCCTCGGCCGCGAACGCGGTCTCCGGATCCCGTTCGGCGATCGCCAGTCGGTGCCCGTCGGCGCCGAGACGTTCGGCGATGGCACGACCGAGTCCGCGGCCGCCGCCGGTCACCACCATCGTCCCGGCGCTCATGACAGCATCCCGACGAAGTCCAGGACGTGGCCGGCGACGACGTCGGGTTGTTCCTGGATCGCGGCGTGGCCGGCATCGGGGACGATCCGCAGCTGCGCGCCGGGGATCTGGTCGGCGAGGAGTCGTGATTCGTCGACGCCGGTGATGGTGTCGCGCTCACCGACGAGAACGAGGGCCGGGCGGGCGAGTCGGGCGAGGTCGGGTCCGAGATCGGTCGTGGCCATATACCGGGCTGCGGCGGCGAAGCCGGGCTCGCGGACCTCCGCCATGGTGGCGCGGACCTCGGCGGTGACCGCCGGGTCGCAGTCGGGTGCCGTGAGCGCGTCGGCGCGGTCGGCAGCGACTGCGGCGGCACCCCGGTCGACGAGGTCGGGGATGCGGGCGAGCATGCCCGCGGCCCGCTCGGCGGTGACCCCGGAACCGCGGGTGCTGTCGGCGATGACGAGCGCGGCGACGAGATCGGGCCGGTGCAGCGCCAGATCCATGGCGATCACACCGCCCCAGGACGTGCCGAGGAGTACGACCGGCTCGCCCGGAACGAGCGCTTCGATCAGTTCGGCCATCTCCTCGACGGGGCCGATGCCCGGCCGGGGATCGGCCGAGCGCCCGTAACCGGGGGCGTCGGGGCACCAGCAGTCGAGACCGGCGGCGGCCAGCCGTGCGGCCAGTGGGCTACACGACGTGGCGCCGCCGCCGATCCCGTGGAGCAGCACCACGCTGTGCCGGCTCCGGATCTCGCGGCTCGACGGGTGCGCGACGACGTGCACGCGGTCGAGCACGGTGACGGTGGTGGTCATGCCACGCCCACCGTCTGGGGCAGATGGATGAAGTAGTCCGGGTCGCTCGGGGTCACCAGGGAGCTCGCGCCGTGGTCGGGGATGCCGGCCATGGCCGAGCGGACGGTGGTCGTCGGCGGGCCCGCGGTACCCCACTGATCGGACAGTTCGGGTGTGCGGCGCCAGGTCCGGCACAGCCAGGCGTCTTCGTCGATCTGGGCGACCTCGGAGGTGTACTCGCAGACCAGACCCGCCGGATCGGTGAAGTACGAGAAGGTGTTGTCGCCGGGACCGTGGCGGCCCGGTCCCCACTGCGGGCTGATCCCGTGGGAGCGCAGGTTGCCGATGCCGCGCATGAAGTGGTCGATGGAGGTCATCTCGTAGGCGACGTGGTTCAGGGCCGGCCAGGGCGCCTGATTCAGCGCGATGACGTGATGTTCGGAGTTGCAGCGCAGGAACGACATCTGGCGCTCGGACCAGTCCGACACCCGCATCCCGAGGACCTGGGTGTAGAACGCCGTGATCCGCTCGATGTCGGTGGTGTTCAGGACGACGTGCGCGATCTTGCGCGGGATGGCACGACGCCCCGCGGGCTCCTGCGACGACACCGCGTGCACGTCCGCCGACAATTCGACGGTGCGCCCCTCCGGGTCGACGAGGGCCAGGCCGTATCCGCCCCCGGCGTCGTCGAGCGGTCCGGGTTCACGGAGCAGCGGCACGCCGATCCGCTCGAGTGCGCGGGCGGCATCGTCGACCTCCCGCGGCGTCCCCAGTGCGAAGCTGAAGCCACCCAGGGCATTCGCGTCACCGGGGCGGAGATCGAGGACATGGTGTTCGGTGCCGGTGGCGCGCAGCCAGAACCGGTCACCGTCCTCCTCGACGGTGGTCAGACCCCACACCTCGTGATAGAAGTCCCGGGAGGCCAGGGGATCGGGCACGCTCAGGGTGACCGAGCGCAGGCTGCGCAGACGGCACACCGGTTGCTCGGTGAGGACGGGAAGCTGGGAGTAGAGCACGGGATTCCCCTAGAGGTCGAGTACGAGTTCGGCTGAGCGGCAACGCGAGACGCAGGGAAGCATCGTCTGACCGCTCGCATGTTCGGTGTCGGTGAGCACGAAGTCGCGGTGGTCGAGATCGCCCTTGACGACCCCGATCTCGCAGGTGCCGCAGATGCCCTCCGTGCAGGAGCTGGGCACGTCGACGCCGGCGTCGGCCAGGGCGTCGAGCACGGACTTCTCGGCCGGTACCGCGATCCGCTGTCCGGTGCGGTCGAGAACGACGTCGAACGCGGTGTCCCCGCCGGGGTCCACCTCCACGACGGGTGCGGCGAAACGTTCGCTGCGCAGCGAGATCTCCGGCGGGATGATGCCGGCAACGGCGTCGAGGAGGGCGGCCGGGCCGCAGCAGTACGCCACCGACCCGGATGGCGCTCCCGCGAACAGCGCAGGCAGATCGGGCAACCCGCCTCGCTCGTCGTCGGCGTGGATGACGGACGTCGAGTGCGCGGACACCTCGTCGACGAAGGCCATCGACCGTCGGGACCGGCCCGCGTAGAGCATCTGCCACGATCGGCCCTCGGACTCCAGCCGGCGCATCATCGCGACGATGGGGGTGATACCGACGCCGCCGGCGATGAGGATGTGGTGCGCGGCGTCGGGGTCGATCGAGAAGGCATTGCGCGGGCCGTCGACCTCGATCTCGGCGCCGATGGACAGCCGATCGTGCACGTAGCTGCTACCGCCGCGTGACTTCTCGGCCCGGAGGACGGCCACGGTCCATCGTGACGTGTCCTCCGGCGCCGAGCACAGCGAGTACTCCCGAACGAGTCCGTCCGGCAGACGAAGCGCGACATGCGATCCCGGTTCCCAGCGCGGGAGTTCGGCGCCGGACGGATCCACGAGGGTGATGCTCGTGACGCCGTCGGCCTCCCAGGTCTTCTGGTGCACGCGAAGGACTCTCGTCGTGTCTGCGGACATGGTGGACACCTCTCGGGTTCGGTTCGGGTGGAGCGAGGTTCAGCGGGTGACGCCGAACATCTCCGAGCTCGGCGGATAGGTGGGCAGCTGCGGCTTCTCGGCGCCGATGATCACGCAGAACAGCGCGTCGGTGTCGCCGACGTTGGCGAGGCTGCGGGGGACGCCTGCGGGCACGCGGATCAGGTCGCGGTAGCCGAGGCGACGAACGGCCTTCTTGGTGCCGTCCTCCACGTCGTGGACGGCGACCTCGAGCTCGCCCTCGAGGACGAAGAACACCTCTTCGACGTCGTGGTGGGTGTGCTCGGGACCGACGGCACCGGCGGGCAGGCGCATGTTGGAGAACGTGAAGTGATCCGACGGAAGAGTCCGGCTGTCGTTCTCGTGGTTGCCGGTGGCGCCCGAGCCGATGTAGCGGATCTGGGCACGCTTGAAGCGGTCGCCGCCGGCGGCGGCCTGGAAACCCAGTGTGTCCCAGTCCTCGTGCCGGGTCTCGCGGCTGGCGATGCAGGAGTCGATCTGCTGCTCGAGATCGGCAATGGTCTTCTCTGGTGCGGTCATGATGGTTGGTCCTCTCGGTGTTCTGGTGGATTCGGTCGGTGCCGGACGCTCGGTCAGGACGTGTGGGCGATGGCTTCGATCTCGACGGTCGCGCCGTAGGGCAGCGCGGCGACCTCGACGAACGACCGGGCCGGGCGAGGCGTGGCGAAGACGCTCTCGTAGTGCCGGTTCGCGGCATCGCGCAGCGAGACGTCGGTGACGAAGTAGGTGGTCTTGACGACATCGGCGAGGGTCATGTCGATCGTGGCCAGGCGCTCGCCGAGCCGGGCCATCGCCGCGTCGAGGGCGGCGTCGACACCCGGTACGGCAACCCCGTTCTCATCCACCGACAGTGCGCCGGAGACGAAGCCGAAACCGGCGACGGCGAATGCGGGACTGTACGGGTGCGCGGTGTTCTGGTCTTCTGCGGCGAAGTCGGTTGCGGCAGTTGTGGTCATGGATGTGGTTCCTTTCGTCGAAGTGGGCGCGTGCACGGTCCGGCCGGTCACGGCTGGCGACCCCACGCGATCGGCTCGTCGCTGCGGTCGAGGTAGATGCTCTTCTGGTCGGAGTACTGGCGGATCGCCTCACGGCCCTTCTCGGTGCCCAGTCCGCTGTCGCGGAGTCCGGTGAACGGGGTCGAGATGGAGAACTGCTTGTAGGTGTTGACCCAGACGGTTCCGGCGTCCACGGCGTCACCGATCCGCAGCGCACGCCGGTAGTCCTCGGTCCACACGCCGCAGGCCAGGCCGTAGACGGTGTCGTTGGCCTGCGCGATGACGTCGGCCTCGTCGTCGAACGGGATGACCACCGCGACCGGCCCGAAGATCTCCTCCTGGCTGATCCGGTCGGTGTTGGCGACGCCGGTCAGTACGGTCGGCGGGTAGTACCAGCCGTCGGCCAACGCACCGTCGACGGGAACCGCGCCACCGCAACGCACTCGGGCACCGTCGGCCACCGCTCGGGCTACCGTGTCGGCCACCGAGTCGCGGTGCGCGGCCGAGATCATCGGGGCGACGTCGGTGTCCGGATTGGTACCGGGACCCATCCGCAACCGGCCGGCGCGTCCCACCAGATCGTCCGTGAAAGCATCGAACACGCTGCGCTGCACGAACACTCGTGAACCGGCGATGCAGCTCTGGCCGCTGGAGGAGAAGATCCCGTACAGCACGCCCTGTACGGCGCGTTCGAGGTCGGCGTCGGCGAAGACGATGGTCGGTGACTTGCCGCCCAGCTCCAGGGTGATCGGCATGAGCTTGTCGGCGGCGATCCGGCCGAGGTGACGCCCGGTGCTCGTCCCGCCGGTGAAGGTCACCTTCGCGACGTCGGGGTGGCGGACCAGGGCCTCGCCGACGGTCCGTCCCGGGCCCGGGAGGACGGACAGGACACCGCGGGGCAGGCCGGCCTCTTCGCAGATGCGGGCCAGGAGCAAGGTCACCCAGGGCGCCCACACCGGCGGCTTGCTGACCACCGCGTTGCCCGCGGCCAGCGCGGGGGCCAACTTCTGCGCGTCGGAGGCGATCGGCGAGTTCCACGGGGTGATGGCACCGACGACACCCATCGGGCGGTGCGTGGACATCGTGAGCCACGGGCCGCGCGGGGTCGTGAGCGTGCCGTCGGAGGTCTCCGCCGCAGCCGCCATGTACCGGAAGGTGTTCGCCGCACTCGCCGCCAAAGCCGATGTCTCGCCGAGGGTCTTGCCGGTGTCGAGGGTCTGCAGCCGCGCGATGCGATCTCGCGCAGCGTCGATACCGTCGCCGATCCGGTGCAGGACTGCCGCGCGCTCGTGGGGAAGCGCACTCGCCCAGCCGCTCTCGTGGGCGGCGCGGAGCCCGGTGCGGACCGCGGTGTCGACGTCGGCGGGAGTGGCCCCGTGCAGGGTCGCGAAGACCTGACCCGTCGCCGGGTTCACGGACTCGATCAGGTTTCCGGCGCCGACCTCCCAGTGCCCGCCGACGTAGATGCGGTCGTCGAGATCGCGGGCGTCGATCCCGGGATGGGTGGAGGTGCTCGTCACGAGGGTCATGTGAATCCGTTCGGAGGTGATGGCCGAGGGCGAACCAAATATCTTTGCGCTAAGACAGTTGTAAAGCCTTAGCGCTAAGAGGTCAACCGCGAAGAACCCCACTACAGGACCTCGTTACGTGGGATTTACGCGTCCGAAATGGAAGAGATGCAGGTCACACACGGTGTGTCGGCCATCACCGACGCCGCGGAAAAAGTTTCGATCGCAGCGTCAGACCGCGGCGATGGGGTCCGCTTCGCCGGGATCGAGGCCATCGCCGAGAACCGCGAAACGAGCGGAGTGCTCGAGCGCGCCCAGGAGCCGGGCGAGGTCGGCTGCCTCGTCCTCGGAGAGTTCGGCGAGCATCACGCGGAGCTTCGCGAAGTGCTCGTCGGCGATGCGGTCGACGAGTGCGGCGCCCTCGGGGGTCAGCTCGACGTAGACCACTCGTGCGTCGGCCCGATCTCGGGTGCGCGTGACGAATCCGGCGTCCTCGAGGCGTCTGACGCGCAGGGACAGACCGCCGGTGGTGACAAGTGTCTGCTCGGCGAGTTCGCCTGCCGTCAGGCGATGGTCGGGGACGGCTCGGCGCAGACACGCGAGGACGTCGAAGCCGGAGTCGGTGATGTTGTGCTCGTCGAAGGTCGAGGCGATACGCGCCTTGTAGACGAGGAAGCTGCGGTGGAGCCGGCCGAACACCTTGAGCGCCGAGACGTCGAGCTCGGGCCGGGCGACGGCCCAGTGGGACACGATGACGTCGACACCATCCATGGTGGCGAGGTTAGTGGATCATCGCGCGAGGAAGGCCCCCACCGTCGCCTCGAAGGCGGCTTTGGCCTCGATCATCACCCAGTGCCCGCACTTCGGGAAGATGTGCAGCTCCGCGTCGGGGATGAGGCGCATCGGGACCATCGCCATGTCGGGTGGGCTGACTCGATCGTCGCGGCCCCAGGTCAGCAGCGTCGGGCAGGCGACCTTGTGCATCGACGCCCAGTACGGCGGGTTGTCCGACGCGGCCATGAATTGCTGCTGCATCTCGAAAGCCGCTGAGCTGTACATCATCTGCGCCGTCTTCTGCGCGTCTGGGTTGATGGCGGCCTGCCACCGTTCCTCGATGAGTTCCTCGGTCACCAACGAGCGGTCGAAGACCATCGACGTGAGCCAGCGGACCAGCTTGTCCTTGTCCGGGGCGTCGGTGAACTCCTGGAGGAGGCGCAGGCCCTCACTGGGGCTGGGGCTGAACACATTCGGGCCGACACCGCCGATGGTGACTAGCTTCTCGACGCGCTCGGGCTTCTTGATCGCCAGGTTGACGCCGACGACCCCACCCATCGAGTTGCCGATCATCGCGGCCTTGTCGATGCCGAGTGCATCCATGAACCGGAGAACCGAGCCGCCGGCCGTGAGAACCGGGTGGCCCTCGACGGCGTCGCTCACCCCGAAGCCAGGGAACTCGATGACGAAGCAGTGGTGTGTCTGCGCGAAGCGCCCGAGGTTCCCGCGGTAGTTGCGCCAGCCGGTCACGCCGGGCCCGGATCCGTGCAAGAGGATCAGCGGCGGTGCGTCGGCGTCGCCGGCCTCGTGATAGCGCAGTGTGCCCTGATCGGTCGTCAGTTCCCGTTTGGTCGCATCGAAGGTGACATCCACGTCGACCAGACTAGAACGTGTTCTAATCCGTTGTCACCGGGTGGGCGTGATCCGACCGATCTGCGGAGGTGAGGTGCCCGACCCCGATGATGTCGTGCAGGATGCGATGCACTATCGCGTCGCCGACGACCTCGTAGTGGACCATCCGGCCGACCTTCTCCGAACGGACCCACCCCTGGTCGCGCAGCTTGCGGATCGACTGGGAGGCGGCGTTCTCGGTGATGCCGATACGGGTGGCCAGTTCGGCGACCGTGGAACCCGGCCGCGCGTGCATCTCCGCGACGAGTCGGAGGCGGTTGGGGTCGCTCAGGAGCATGAAACGTGCGGCCCAGGAGTCCGCGTCGAACGAGTCCGCGTGAAATGAGTGTGGGTCGAAGTCGGTCACCGGCCCCTCCTCGTCACTTCGTCGATGGACACCAGCTGATCGTTCCTCACGGCCCCGGTGGCGGCAAATGTGTGTCTGAGAGAACATATGTCTGTGCACACACGTGTTGAGGGATCGTCGGCTGTTCGCGGAGTCGCCACGGTCGGAGCCGCCGTTCTTCTCGCGATGGTCGCCCTCGCGGGTTGCTCGGTGTCGGATCAGGCAACGGCGACCGACCAGATCGTCCTCGGCGAGGGACAGGACCTCGGTGACTTCAACCCGATGCTCGGTTATGCACAGCTCGGCGTCTCGCCCATCTACGACGGCCTCCTCATCCCGGCCGCCGACGGCGACGACCGCGTTCCGGACCTCGTCCCGGCGCTCGCTGCGTCCCGCCCCGAGCGTGTTGCGCCGCGGACGTGGCGGGTTCCGCTCAAGAGTGGCGTCACGTTCTCCGACGGCACCGCCTTCGACGCCGCCGACGTCGTCGCGACCTACCGGGCCGTCGTCGATCCACGGGTTGCGTCGCAGATCTCGACCGACTTCGCGCCGATCGTCTCGGTCGAGGCCGACGGGCCCGGGGCGGTGACCGTTCGGATGAACACCGATGCGGACCCGTCGCCGTACCTGCTCGTGGGTGTCGTGCCCGCCGAGCGGGTGGAGGATGCGCCGGCGGCGGAGTGGTCCCTGAACACCGAGCCCGTGGGCACCGGGGCCTACCGGCTCGATTCGCTCGAGCCGGACCAGGCCGTTCTCGTTGCGCGCGAGAACTATTGGGGAAATCAGCCGGCGGTACAACGCATCGTCTACACCCACGTTCCCGACGACAACACCCGCGCGCAACGGATCGCGGCCGGTGAGATCGACGGTGCGAACCTGCCACCGAGGCTCGCCGAGAGCCTGGACGGGCGTGACGGCATCGACGTGGTGTCGGTGAAATCCGCTGACTGGCGCGGCATCTCACTGCCGAGCACGAACCCGTTCACCGCCGATCCGGCCGCTCGCCTCGCGATGAACCTCGGCGTCGACCGGCAGGCCGTCGTCGACGACGTGCTGACCGGCGACGGTGAACCCGCCAGCACGCCGATCGCCTCGGTATACGGGGCTGACGTCTACGACGAGCAGGCGCAGTTCGGCTTCGACGCCGATCGTGCACGGGCGACACTCGACGCCGCCGGATGGCGGACGGCTGCCGACGGTATCCGGGCCCGCGGGGCCGACCGGGCGTCGTTCGCCCTCCTCTACAACGCCGAGGACACTCTTCGCCGTGATCTGGCGGTGGCGTTCGCCGCGTCGATGAAACGGATCGGTGTCGAGGTCCTCACCCGCGGCACCAGCTGGGACGAGATCGATTCCGAATTGACCTCGGCAGCGGTGCTTCTGGGTGGCGGCGCGACGCCGTACAGCATCGACTCGCAGGTGTACGACACCCTGCACACGCGCGTCGCGAACTCGTCGCCGTACTCCAACCCGGGCGATCTCACCGCCCCCGGGCTCGACGCCCTTCTCGACGAGGCACGTGCGAGCGCGCCCGGGCCGGCGAATGACCAGCGGTATCAGCGCATCCAGCAGATCTACGCGGCTGCGCCGTCGTACGTCTTCCTGGCGTTCCTGCACCACACCTACGCCTCTCGGGGCGAGGGTTGGCGGCACGACGACCCGATCCTCGAACCGCATTCGCACGGCGTCACCTGGGGCCCGTGGTGGAACGTGCCGTCGTGGCAACCGATCTCATGACCTCCCTCGCCTCGTCGGTGCGGTCGATCCGGCCGGCCGGCACCGACGCCGACGATCGGACCGACAGGCGGCAACCGCGGCGCCGGCGCACGAGGCGGCCGGACCCGCGCACTCGGCGAGCCGGACGACTCCTGCTCCGGCGCGTCCTCCTGATGATTCCGACGACGATCCTGGTGTCGCTCGGGATCTTCGCCGTCGCCGCCGCGTCGCCGTTCGACCCGCTCACCGCTCATCTCGGCGACAATTACCAGTCGGCCACCCCCGCCCAGCGGGCGGCGACCGCGGCCGCCTATGACGTGGACCAGTACTGGCTGAGCGCCTGGTGGAACTGGTGGGGTGCGCTGCTCCACGGTGATCTGGGTTGGTCCTCGACCCAGGGCCGCGCGGTCGACGAAGTGATCTCGCAACGACTTCCGTTCACCCTCGGCATGTCGACGGCTGCATTGATCTCCGCTGCGTTGCTCGCCGTCGTCGGAGGGGCCGTCATCGGTATGCGGCGGGGCAGGCTGGTCGACCGGGCGTGTACGGCGTTGGCGGCCATGCTGGCCGCGACCCCGCCCTTCGTGGTGTCACTGGTGCTGGTCAGCATCTTCGCGGTGACGCTGGGGTGGTTTCCGACCTCCGGTGCTCGACGCCCCGGCGACGACTACTCCCTCGACGGTCTGCTCACCCACGCCGTGTTGCCGTACCTGGCCCTGACCGTGTCGATGGTCCCGTGGTTGCTGCTGACCATGCGCGCGGCCGTCGTCGACGCAACCGCCTCCGATGCGGTCCGGGCCGCCCGGGCCCGCGGTGTCGACGGGTGGGCGCTCCTGCGCGGGCACGTGGTGCCGGTGTCGGTACTGCCCACCCTCGCGCTCCTCGGCACCCGCCTGCCCGAGATCATCGCCGGCGCCGCCATCGTCGAGACCGTCTTCGGCTGGCCCGGCCTCGCCGCGGCGCTCGTGGATTCGGCCGTGGCACTGGATTTCTCGTTGCTGGCCGCGCTCGCGGTCGGATCGGCCGTCCTCGTGCTGCTCGGGTCGGCCCTGTCCGATGCGGCGGCCGTGTGGATCGATCCGCGGATCGGACTGACCGCATGACGACCATCGGTGACACGACGGGCGTCGGGGTCGTGAGCCGTCGGGCCGCGATCGGTCACCGCGCCGCCCTCGTCACACCGTGGGTCGTGCTGACGGTCATGGTCGTCATGGCGGTCGGGTGGCCCGTTCTCGCAGGCGAACAGACCGCCGACTTCGCGCGTTCACTGCTGCCTCCGGGTTCCGGGGCGGCACTCGGGACCGACCACTCGGGGTACGACCTCGGTGTCAGAACTGCTGCCGGACTGCGGATCTCGCTGCTCATCGCCGCGGCGTGCGCGGTCCTGGCGACGGCCCTCGGCGTCCTCGTCGGAATCGGTGCGGTGACGATGGGCGGGTGGTTCGACGCGGTGGTGATGCGCGTCGTCGACGGGGTCAACGCCTTGCCGCACCTCGTCGTCGGAGTGGTCATCGCCGCGATGTGGCGCGGTGAGCCGGTCGCGATCATCGCGTCGATCGCGCTGACCCACTGGCCGTCCGTCGCGCGGGTGGTGCGCGCCGAACTGCTCGAGGCGACGTCGTCGGGGTGGGTCGAATCCGCCCGCTTGGCCGGTGCGTCCCGCACCTTCGTCGCCGTCCGTCATCTGCTGCCCGCGGTGAGCGGGCAGGTGCTGGTGGCGATGACCGTGTTGCTGCCGCACGCGGTCTGGCACGAGACGACGCTGTCGTTCCTGGGTGTCGGGCTCTCCCCGGATGCCGCGAGTCTCGGCACGCTGCTCGGGCAGGCGCGCGGTGACATCCTCACCGGCGCGTGGTGGACGCTGGTCGTGCCCGGCGTCGCCCTGATGGTCACCGCGCTCGCATGTGCGGCCGCGGCGTCGTCGCTGCGTCGTGCCACGACGCCGCCCGCCGGCGAGGTGTGGCGGTGAGCGCCGGACTCGACGGGGTGACGGTGGAGATCGTGGCCCGGAATCGGTGGAACCGGGCAGCAGTCCGAGTGCTCGACGACGTGACGCTGCCCTTGCCGGCCGGGTCGATGACCGCACTGGTGGGTGAGTCCGGCTGCGGCAAGTCGATGGTCGCGTCGGTCCTGTCCGGTCTGCTCCCGCCGGGGTCCGTGCCGACGGGTCGACTGCGGATCGGCGGCGAGGTGTTCACCGATCGTGAACTCGCCGGCGCGGACCGCCGGTGGCGAGGACTTCGCGGGCGCCGCATCGGCTCCATTCCCCAGTCGGCGTCGACCTCGTTCACGCCTGTGCGCAGTGTCGGCGCGCAGCTGGACGAGGTGATCGGCATTCTCGACGGGTCCCGGGATGCCGTCGAGCTGTGCCGACGCGTGCACCTCGACCCCGCCGCACTCCGGTTGTATCCGCACGAGCTGTCCGGCGGGATGGCGCAGCGCGCCGCGATCGCCGCAGCCCTGGCCGGTGATCCGGACACGATCGTCGCCGACGAGCCGACCTCGGCGCTCGACGCCGAACTCGCAGCCGACATCTGGGAGCTCCTCGCCGAAGCCGCGAGTGCCGGCGCGGCGGTGCTCGTGATCACCCACGACGTCGAGACGATGCGGCGCGGGTGCGATTCGGTGGCGGTCATGCGCGCGGGACGGATCGTCGATCATCGTCGGCTCGATGAGATCGTTGCCTCCGACGACGCCTATGTCGCCGGGTTCTTCGAAAGAGTGCCGTGACCGTCGGTGACCTGCTCGTCGGTACGGGGTTGAGCGCTCACTTCGGCGATACGGTCGTGTTCGAGGGCCTCGACGTCGGTGTCGGCGCCGGAACGGTCACCGGAGTGGTCGGGCGGTCGGGGAGCGGCAAGACGACGCTGCTGCGCGTCCTCGCGGGGTTCGCCGCGCCGGCTGCCGGAAGAGTCGCGTGGCCGGGCGGGCGTCGCCCCGGCGACATCGCCCTCCTCGCCCAGCATCCGCGCCTCGTCACCAACCCGCGATGGACGTTGCGCCGGATCGTTGCCGAACCCGCGGCGATCGCGAGACGCGACTGTGACGTCGAACGTGCCGCGACCCGCGTCGGGCTCGACCCGGCGCTGCTCGACCGCTACCCGTCACAGGTGAGCGACGGTCAACTCCAGCGAGCGTGTCTCGGCAGGCTCGTGGTGCAACAGCCGCGGGTCGTGCTGTGCGACGAACCGACCGCGATGCTGGACCCGGTCGCCGCGCGCGCCGTGGCCTCGCTGCTCGACGACCTCGTCGCCGACGGCGCAGGACTGCTCCTGGTGAGCCACGACCGGCGGCTAGTGGGTTCGCGCAGCCGGGACGTCATCGACCTCGACCAGCGGTGAGGGACCGTCACCTCTGCAGGCGGACGGCATCGTCCTCGCCGAACTCGTCTTCGAGCACCTCGGGGGAGTAGTCGAGGTCGATCTCGGCGACCGGACGTCCCCGGGCGGACTCGATCGCCGAGAGCCGGCGCTGGGCGCGGTCGGCGGCGTAGGCCAGGAACTCGTCGTTGTCGAGCCCGAAGGGCTGGACCTCGAACTGCTGGTTGACCCACTCGATCATGCCGAGTGCGAGTGGCAGCAGTTCGTTCATGCGTTCGCCGACGGCATCCCACAGTGTGTCGTCGGCCGCGACGTGCCGCCGACAAGTGAACGTTCCCCACGCCATGTGCCGGCGCTCGTCGTCGCCGATGAACCGGATGAGCTTCTGCATCCCGGGGAAGATCCCGTACCTCGTGCACACCTTCTGCCAGGCGTGGTAGCCGGTGAGCGCCAGGCTGCCCTCGATCACGTGGTTGTAGGTGACGCTGGCGCGGATCTGGTTCCGCGGCGAGGGGTCGTGGTCGAGGACGCGCAGCGACGCCGGCAACTCCTCGTAGAACAACTGGTGATAGTAGGGATTCGCACTGACGAAGCCCTGGAGGTCGCCGGTGAGGCCGACGGCGTCCATCCATCGCCGGAACACCTGGGTGTGTTTGGCCTCCTCGAAGCAGAACTGCGACAGATACATCTCGTCGCCGAAGCGGCCCTCGGTCGCCATCGCCTTCATGAACGGCTGGATGTCCTGGGTCACCGCTTCCTCGCCCGCGATGAACTGACTCACCAGGTAGGTGGCGCTCCGGCGCTGCTCGTCGGTGAGCTCGACCCAGTCCTGTGCGTCCTGGGAGAAGTCGATGGCTGCCGGGTCCCAGAACCGGGCGTTGCCTTTCACGAAGAGCCGCAACGGAAACGAGTCCCAGTTGAGACCGCCCTGCCGCAACGAGGAGAAGTCCTGCCGGCCCTCCGCCTTGTGTTCGATGAGAGTCATGAGATCACCAGCCAGACACTTCGGAATCGGAATACTCCGACGCTAACCCCTTCCTCGATCCGGAGACGCGAAATCGGTCAACTCTGCTGCCCCGGAAGGGTTTTCCGGTGTGAGCGGGTCGACCGTCCGTGCCGCCGCCGTCGAACCCGGCGTCGTCGACTGTGCGGGTCAGATCGTCGACCGTGCGGCTTTCGTCGTCGACTGGGCAGCCGTACCCGAGGTCGCCGGTGACGTCTGTCGCCCCGCCGGATCGGGAGGCTGGAACGTCACCCCCAATCCTGTGCCATGGATCGAGTGAAACGCCTGCGAGAGTGTCGGCAGTGGACCACCATGTGATCTACGTCGCATAAGCAGGCGGCGATATCTGACGCCCCGAGTCGGGGTAGCACGAGCGAGGAGCACGAATGAAGACCAAAGGTGCAGTTCTGCGCAATCCGGGCGAAGAGTGGAAGATCGAGGAGTTCGAGCTCGGCGATCCGGTCGCGGGTGAAGTCCAGGTCAAACTCGTCAGCTCGGGTCTGTGCCACTCGGATCACCACCTGCGAACCGGCGACAGCCCGGCGCCGATGCCGGTACTCGGCGGTCACGAGGGTGCCGGTGTCGTGACCAAGGTGGGTCCAGGCGTCACCCGCCTCAAAGAAGGCGATCACGTCGTCACCGCGTTCATCCCCGCCTGCGGCACGTGTGAGCCGTGCTCGCGCGGCCAGCAGAACATCTGCGACGAGGGTGCGCGCCTGCTGACCGGTTTGTCCATCGCCGACGACACCAACCGCGCGTACACGCACGACGGGGTGCCCCTGGTGCAGATGTGCATGCTCGGTACGTTCGCGCCCTACATCACCGTCAACCAGGCGTCCCTGGTCAAGATCGAAGACGACATCCCCCTCCAGGCAGCCGCGCTGCTCGGCTGTGGTGTCGCCACCGGATGGGGGTCGGCTGTCGAGATCGGCGGAACCCACGCCGGCGACACCGTCGTCATCGTGGGCATCGGTGGCGTGGGCATCAACTCGGTGCAGGGAGCGGCGGCGGCCGGCGCGCGTAACGTCATCGCCGTCGACCCTGTGCCGTTCAAGCTGCAGATGGCCGAGAAGCTCGGTGCCACACACACCTTCTCGTCGATGGAGGAGGCGCTCGAGGCGATCGGCGACATCACCTGGGGCAAGATGGCCAACACCACCATCCTGACGGTCGGTGAGATCGACGGCTCGATGATCGCCCCGGCCCTCGCACTGACGGGCAAGGCGGGACAGGTCGTCGTGGTCGGTATGGGCAATTTCCAGTCGATGGACGCCCAGATGAACCTCTTCGACCTCACCCTCATGCAGAAGCGCGTGCAGGGCGCGATCTTCGGTGGCGCGAGCCCCCGTACCCAGGTTCCGGCGCTGCTCAACGAATACCGCGCCGGCAAGCTCAATCTCGACGATCTGGTGACCCAGACCTACCGTCTCGATCAGATCAACGAGGCGTACGACGACATGCTGGCGGGCAACAACATCCGCGGCATGATCGTCTACGGCGACGACGACTACTGAGCCTGACTGTTCAACGACGCCAGGTCACCGTCCGGTGGCCTGGCGTCGCTGGTTCACCAGCAGATTGAGGAAGCGCACTCCCAGGCCGAGGAGCAGCAGGGTGCTCGCCATCTGGATCGACACCGCGACGCGCGCACCTTGCGAATCCGGCGCGATGTCGCCGAAACCCGTCGTGGTGAACACGGTGAGGCAGAAGTACAGCGCGTCGACCCGGGTGAGCGACTCGTTGAAACTGCCGGGATCGTACTCGGAGAACAGGAAATACGTCGTCGCGAATGCGACGATGTAGAACCCGGCCAGCGCCACCAGCATCTCCATCGCGGTCGCGACGGGTCGGTCGGAACCGGCGAACTTGCGGACCTCCCAGACACAGAACGCGATCAGCAACGCGGCCCCGACGACCAGCCCGAGATAGTTCAGGTCGCTCTCTTTGTCGATGGGCAGCAGGAAATACCCGGCGAGCAGGACGACAGCGGCTCCGATAGGTCGCAGCAGGGCGACCGTGAGTTCGCGTCCCCGGACCAGACCCAGTGATGCGGCCGTACCCGGCGGACCCTCGTCGCGCGGACCGGGTCCGCCGGGCACGTCGTTCACCAGATCCGCACGCGTTCGGCGGGGTCCAGGTACAGCGAGTCCCCGGGCTCGACGTCGAAGGCGTCGTAGAACGCGTCCATGTTGCGGACGACGCCGTTGCATCGGAACTCCGGCGGCGAGTGCGGGTCGATCGAGAGGCGCCGGATGGCTTCGGCATCTCGGGTCTTGGTCCGCCAGATCTGCGCCCAGCTGTAGAACACGCGCTGTGTTCCGGTCAGGCCGTCGATGATCGGCGGTTCGGCCCCGCTTGCCTCGTTCGCGATCTGGTACGCGACGAGTCCGATCGACAATCCGCCGAGGTCACCGATGTTCTCACCGATGGTGAAGTCGCCGTTGACCTTGTGCTCGGGATCGAGTCCGGTCGGGGTGAACTCACCGTATTGGTCGATGAGTTTGCGTGTCCGGGAGGAGAACTCGGTGCGGTCGGTGTCGGTCCACCAGTCGACGAGGTTGCCGTCACCGTCGTACTTCGCGCCCTGATCGTCGAATCCGTGCCCGATCTCGTGACCGATGACCGCGCCGATGCCGCCATAGTTGACCGCGTTGTCGGCGTCGGGGTCGAAGAAAGGCGGCTGCAGGATCGCGGCCGGGAACACGATCTCGTTCATGCCGGGGTTGTAGTAGGCGTTGACCGTCTGCGGGGTCATGAACCATTCGTCGTGGTCGACCGGTGAGCCGATCTTGGCGAACTCGCGGTCCTGCTCGAACGACGCGGACCGGGCGACGTTCCCGATGAGGTCGCCGCGGTCGACGCTCAACGAGCTGTAGTCGCGCCACTTGGCCGGGTAGCCGATCTTGGGGGTGAACTTGCCGAGCTTGACCAGCGCCTTCTCCCGGGTCGCCGGGGTCATCCACGGCAGGTCGGAGATGTTGCGGCGGTAGGCCTCGACCAGGTTGGCGATCAGCTCGTCCATCCGTGCCTTGGCCTCGGGCGGGAAATGCTTGGCCACATAGAGTTTGCCGACCGCGAATCCCATCGCGGCCTCGACGAACCCGACGCCCCGCTTCCACCGGTCGCGGTTGGCCTCCGCGCCGGTCAGGATCCGACCGTAGAAGTCGAAGTTCTCGTCGACGAACGGTGCGGACAGGTACGACGCGGCCGAATGCACGAGCCGCCAGGTCAGCCAGGTCTTCCACTCGTCGAGGGGGCGATCCGTGAGGAGGCCGGCGACGCCCGACAGGAACGACGGCTGCGCGACGACGACCTCGGCGAAGGTCGCGTCACCGCTGGTGCCCAGGCCGCCGAACCACTCCGAAAACGGGAAACCGTCTGCGGTGGTGCTCAACTCGTCGAGCGACATGAGGTTGTACGTGAGCTCGGCATCGCGGCGCCGGACCACATCCCAGTGCTGAGCGGCGATGGCCGTCTCGAGGTCGAGGACCGTCGCGGCCCGGGCGGCGGCGGCGTCGAATCCGGCGAGCTTGAACATGCGCTCGACGTGCGCGACGTACGCCGTCCTGGTCTCGGCGTGCTTGTCCTCCCGGTAGTAGGACTCGTCGGGAAGTCCGAGACCGGATTGCGTCAGGTGCACGAGGTATCGGTCGGACTGCTTCGCATCCGTGTCGACGTAGTAACCGATGAGGCCACCGGTGCCGTGGCGCTGTAACCGTCCGATCCGCCGGGCGAGCGCCTCGAGCGAGTCGATGGCCGCGATCTTCTCCAGTTCGCCCGTGATCGGGCCGATCCCGAGGGCCTCGATGTGGTCGGTGTCCATGAACGACGCGTACAGGTCGCCGATCTTCTGCTCGTCGGAACCGCTCTCCGGGTTCGACGAGGCGCAGTCGGTGATGATGTCGCGCACGTTCTCCTCGGAGTTGTCGCGCAGCACGTGGAAGGCGCCGTCGACGGAACGGTCGTCGGGGATGACGTGCGACTCGAGCCACTTGCCGTTGACGTGAGCGAACAAGTCGTCCTGGACGCGGACGGAATCGTCGACCCACTCGAGGTCGAGTCCGGAGCTGAGGTCGGTATTCGATGCAGTCACGCGCTCCATCCTGTCACCGGATCGTCCATTCGTCAGCCGCCTCCGCCGTGGGCGAAATCGGAGAGTCCCTGGTCGTTGCCGGGCGAGACCTTCGTGACGGCCTCGAGCCCGACCCCCGCTCCCTGAGGAGCGAGCTTGCGAGCGTCACGAAGGGTCCTGCTGAGATGCGTGGCAGACCCTTCGTGACGCGCCCTCCGCAAGCTCCGGGCGCTCCTCAGCTCAGGGAGGGGGGTTGGTCGTGCTCTCTGCAAGCTCGGGGCGCCCCAATTGTGACTGACAGACTTCAACTCGACTCCTAGACGTCGATCGAAGTCTGCCGGTCGAGTTGAAGTCTGCCGGTCGCCGGCCCAACGCCCTCTGGCTCTTTCGGGTTAGGGAGCGGGGGCTGACGCGCCCTCCGCAAGCCCCGGGCGTTCCTCGGGGGACTGTCGTGAGAACGGTGTAAGTGGCCTTACCGCCCTCGGTGTGTCGGGGGCAGGAAGGTCGCATCATGACCGACACTCTGGTGGCTGTGGAGCCATCTGATGAACACGATGACGGGATCGTCGAGGTGCCTGCGGACCGCAGCGTCGATGAACTTGAGGTAGCCCGCGAGCTGGTCCGCCAGGCCCGGGAGGCCGGGGTCCGCCTGACCGGTCCGGATGGGTTGCTCAAAGCGATGACCAAAACGGTGCTCGAGACGGCGCTCGATGAAGAGATGTCTGAGCATCTCGGTTACGACAAGCACGACCAGCGTGGTCGTGGGAGTGGCAACTCGCGCAACGGGTCTCGGTCGAAGACCGTGCTGACTGATGCGTGTGGGCAGGTCGAGATCGATGTCCCCCGGGACCGGGCGGGCACCTTCGAGCCGCAGATCGTGAAGAAGCGCCAACGCCGCTTGACTGATGTGGATGAGGTGGTGCTGTCGCTGTATGCCCGTGGGCTCACCACCGGTGAAATCAGCGCCCATTTCGCCGACATCTACGGTGCTGCGGTCTCCAAAGACACGATCAGCCGGATCACCGACCGGGTGCTCGAAGAGATGGCCACCTGGCATGCCCGTCCGCTCGAACGCGTCTACGCCGCGGTGTTCATCGACGCCATCCATGTCAAAATCCGCGATGGGCAGGTAGGGCCCCGGCCGATCTACGCCGCGATCGGGGTGGATCTGGCCGGGCATCGTGACGTGCTCGGGATGTGGGCAGGTGAAGGCGATGGTGAGTCGGCAAAGTACTGGCTGGCGGTGCTTACCGAGCTGAAGAACCGGGGTGTAGCCGACATCTTCTTCCTCGTCTGCGACGGGCTAAAAGGCCTGCCGCAATCGGTCGGGGCGGTCTTTCCCGACACGGTGGTGCAGACGTGTGTCATCCATCTGATCCGGGGCACATTCCGCTATGCCGGCCGCCAGCACCGCGATGCTATCGCCAAGGCGATCAAACCGATCTACACCGCCCCCACCGCTGCAGCCGCGGCCGAGGCGCTGGATGCGTTCGACGCCGAGTGGGGGCACCGGTACCCGGCAGCTATCCGGTTGTGGCGCAACGCATGGCAAGAATTCATACCGTTTCTCGACTACGACATCGAGGTCCGTAAGGTGATCTGCTCGACAAATGCGATCGAGTCACTCAACGTCCGCTACCGGCGCGCAGTGCGGGCTCGTGGGCATTTCCCGAACGAGCAATCGGCGCTAAAGTGCCTGTACCTGGTGACCCGGTCGCTCGACCCGACCGGCACCGGACAGAAACGATGGACAATGCGGTGGAAACCAGCACTCAACGCATTCGCCATCACCTTCGCCGACCGCATGCCGGCCAGCGAGGACAACTAACCGAAAACGCCACTTACACCGTTAATCTGATACTCCCTTCCTCGGGGGCAGGGCGGGGCCAGTGGGTCTGCGGTTCTCCCGAACATGCGTCGCCCGGTCACCCCGGGACGGCAGTGTCGAGTGAAATCACTGTGGAGTTGTCAAGGAACACATGCAGTCCCGGGCATGAGTCGGGTGCGGAAGGTGCTGCGCGAAAGGGTGCGATCGGGGTGTCGGTCAGGTGGCTGTTCAGGCGGCGTCGTCGAGTCGCATAGTGCGTCGGTTGTAGGCGGGCAACGGTCGGCGGCGTGGGTCCATGGTCGCGGGTGGCACGAGCCAGGGGTGTCGGTCGAAACCCATGACGATGTCCCAGCCGTGGTGGTGGACCTGGGTGTGGCAGCGCTGGCACAGCAGACACCCGTTGTCGAGGTCGGTGGGACCGCCGTCGGCCCACGGCCTGATGTGATGCACCTGCGTATGGGACGGCGGCGCACCACATTTGACGCAACACGCGTCGCGGACGATGACCGCCTTGCGTAAGTGTGCCGGATACAACCGGTGGGTGTGACCCATCTGCAGCGGTACGCCCTGACTGTCGAGAATGATCTCGGTCAGCGAGCCGTCGCACGACACCTCTTTGGCGGTCGCTTGGCTGACCGATCCGGTCCACGGCAGCGTCGCCAGGTCTCCGGTCGCGGGAATGGTCAACATCAGTTGGGTGCGCGGGGAACCAACGGTGTCGAGGGTAGCGCCGATCGCGGCTTGGTCGAGGATCAACTCGAAAGCGTCGGCGCGGCGTTGCTCGGCGGTGCGCCGGTCCTCGGCGCCGTCGGGTTCGGGCCGCGGACAGGACCGTTCGTCGATCATCGCCATGAACTTCTCACCGACCACCTGGGTGAGGTCGGCGCGCACCTCGACGCGGCCGTCATCGGTGGTGCGTGCGTTGACCGCGTTCAGGCTCGCATCGTCGGCCGCTGGGATGATCCCGCTGTCAGCGGCGCCGGCGAGTGTGTTGGCGATGGCCCGGGCGTGCTTGAGTACTTTTGTCGGAGTCGCGCCCGAGAGCGCTTGCGCGATGAGTTCGATCTCGCACCGTGAGCGATCGTCGTCGGAAATACATTCGGCGCAGCACTTCTCGATCTGGTTCATGCCGCGAACAATGGCGTCGACGATTTCGCTGGACAGTCGCCCGTCGGCGGCATGACGGGACAGCGCCGGCAAAATGGGCAGAGCATCGACACTTCGCATGGTGCGGTGGGCGGCGGCGGGTGCGTGGCCGCTCTCGATCAGTAACTTCTTGGTGGTGCTACCGGCTTTCTGTGCTACGCCGAGGTCGTCGAGTTGTGCTGCGTGCGCGACGATCTGATGATCGGCAAGGTTTCGGATCAGGCGCCACGTGTCGAGGGCGTCGAGAGTTTCTCTGCCTGTTCGGTCGTCGGCGGGTGGGGTGGTCTCGATGAGTCGATCGAGGAGAGTGGCTAGCTCTGGCATGACTCCAAGGTACCGGAACATGCGTTCGATTACGAGGAGTTTCCACAGGCCCGAAATACGAATTCATCGACTGTGCAGTGGTTTTCGTCGACTGTGCGTTCATTGGCTTTGACTGTGCAACCCCCGTCGACCGGGGTGCACTCCAGTCACATCCATGTCCGTTCGGGGGAAATGTGTTGTGTCCTCAGTGGAGCGGAGGTCTGAGAACTCTCCCGGGCCGCATCCGCAACCCGCCGTGGCTGGGGCGCAACGCTCGTCGGGGTCATTCAGCGGCGTCGGGTCACCGAGTGGCTTCGACTCGGCGCCTCGACCTCGACGCGCTCCTTCGTCGCTTGCTCGGCCCGGCGGCTTCGCTCGGTGCCGGCTCAACCAGCGGGGGATCGAGCGCCGGCTCGAGAACGGCAACGGCGCTTCTGTCCACTCGGTGCCTCCCGCGCAGCGTCTCAGAGCGACTCCCAGGAGTCGCGCACCGCTCTCCTCGGAACGTGCGCACTCGCCGACCGCGGAGGCGAAACCCACCTACGCTGAACCCATGGATGCAACCTTCGACGTCGTCGTGATCGGTGGCGGTCCGGTGGGCGAGAACGTCGCCGACTACGCGATCCGGGGCAGTGATCGAACCGCTGCCGTCATCGAGCACGAACTCATGGGCGGTGAGTGCTCGTACTGGGCGTGTATGCCGAGCAAGGCGCTGCTGGGTCCGGGGTCGGCGCTCGAGGAGGCTCGTGCCCTGGCGGGCGCGCGTGAACGTGTGAGCGGGGAACTGCCCGACGCCGCCGGCGTCCTCGGGTGGCGCGACACCGTGACCGGGCGTCGCGAGGGACCCGGTGCCACGCACGACGACGCCGGTCAGGTGCGGTGGGCGGAAGGTGCGGGTATCGACGTGATCCGCGGACACGGGCGGATCTCGGGGGAGCGCCAGGTGACCGTCGGTGACACGGTGTTGACGGCGCGCGAGGCAGTGGTCGTCGCAACCGGCAGCACGGCGTCGATCCCGCCGACGCCGGGTCTGGCGGACGCGCTCCCCTGGACGTCCCGCGACGCGACGAATCTCGTCGACGTACCGGATCGCGTCCTGGTCCTCGGCGGCGGCGTGGTGGCCTGCGAGGCGGTGACCTGGTTGCTCGATCTCGGGGTGCGTGAGGTCGTGATGGCCATCCGGGGCGACCGGCTACTACCCAAGATGGAGTCGTTCGTCCCGCAGCTGATCGCGGAGTCGTTCACCCGTCGCGGCGTCGACATCCGGTTCGGCACGACGATCGAGTCCGTCGATCGGCCCGACGTCGCCGCCACGGGCTACGGACGCATCCACGGCGGGCCCGCGACCGTCCACCTTGCCGGGGACGGGGCCGGCAGGATCGTCGTCGACGAGATCCTGGTGGCCGCGGGACGCTCGCCCGCGACGCGGGATCTGGGTCTCGAGTCGGTGGGTCTCGAGGCGGGCGGCCCGCTCCGCGTCGACGACCACCTGACGGTGGCGGACCATCCGTGGCTCTACGCGGTGGGAGATGTGAACGGCCGTAATGCGTTGACGCACATGGGCAAGTACCAGGCGCGGGTGGCCGGCGACGTGATCGCCGCGCGCGCGGAGGGCCGCGGCCTGGACGGCCCACGGTTCGCCGCGGCCTCGGACCATGGCGCGGTTCCGCAGGTGGTGTTCACCCGGCCGGAGATCGCAGCGGTCGGCCTGACCGAGAGACAGGCGAAGGACGCCGGGGTCGACGTGCGGATCGCCGACGGGGACATCTCGGTCGCGGGGTCGTATCTGACCGATCCGGAGTACTCGGGCCACGCCCGTCTCGTCGTCGACGCGAGCCGCGACATCCTCGTGGGGGCGACGTTCGTGGGGCCGCAGACAGCGGAACTCGTGCATTCGGCGACCGTGGCGATCGTCGGTGAGGTCCCGCTGTCGCGGCTGTGGCACGCGGTCCCGTCGTATCCGACGATCAGTGAGGTGTGGCTGCGGCTGCTCGATCAGCTGCGATGAACCGCGGCCCGGTGGGCTGAGGCCGGGGCCCGATCCGCGGGTCAGAAGCTCAGTCGCCGGATCCTGTCCGGCCGGATGACGATCCGCACCCAGTCATCGGCGAGGATCTCGGCGAGATCCTGGGCGCGGGTGGGGTCGTCGAGGTCCCAGTAGCGCTCGGCGAGTCGGGTCGCGAGGTCGCGTGCGGCGTCGCCGTCGGTCTCGACCCGCGCCGGACCGGCTATGGCGATCCAGCGTTCGCGCTCGTCGGCCGGTGTGGCGACCACGATCGAGGCCCGCGGGTCGGAGGCGAGTCGGCGGACCTTGAGCGAATCGGGGCCGGTGAAGAGCTGGACCTCACCCTCTGGCGTCGCCTCGAACCAGACGGGGCGGGGCTGCGGGGGAGTCGGGCCGGTGGCCGTCGAGAAGAAGCCGAGGAGGGGGCGGGCCAGGAACTCGAGGTCGTCGGTGCCGAGGGTGTCCGAGGAGATCGCAGTGGTGTCGCTCATGGTCGGTACAACCCGCGCGGCGGCCGATCATTCCATGACCGCCGGGGAATTGGTCTGACCACTTGACCACCAGGCCTGCGGCGGTCTACGGTCGGCGCATGCCGTTCGAGCCCGTGTCCCAGCAGAGCGCGCCCGAGATCGTCTTCGACCAGATCGTCGAAGGTGTCCTGTCCGGTGATCTGCCGGCGGGTGAGGCTCTGCCCAGCGAACGCGAGTTGGCGCGCATCCTCGGTGTGTCGCGGCCCACCGTGCGGGAAGCGTTGAAGCGGGTGGCAGCCGCAGGCCTGGTCTCCATCCGCCAGGGCGATGGCGCACGGGTCCAGGACATCGCACGCACGGGCGGTCTCGATCTGTTGCCGCGCTTGCTCATCCGGGGCGGTGCGCTTGTGCCGAGCGTTGCGCGCTCGATCGTCGAGGCGCGCGCGGCGGTGGGGCCGGACGTCGCGGGTCTCGCCGCGAAGCGGGCGACAAGCGACCACATCGAGAGGCTGTCGTTGGTGCTCGCCGACGTCGCCGTCGAACCGGACCCGGTCGCCCACCAGGTCGTCGCACTCGAATTCTGGAGCACGGTCGTCGACGCGGCCGACTCCATCGCCTTCCGTCTCATGTACAACTCGCTCCGCGCCGCGTACGAGCCTGCGGTTCCCGCGCTCGCATCGATGCTGGAGCCGGAGGTGGGGAACATCGAGGGCTATCGAGCGGTCGTCGATGCGATCGGTACACACGATCCCGAACGCGCGGCGACCGCCGCTCGTGAACTACTCGCTCCCGCGACAGCGTCCCTACTCGACCTCTGCCGGGCGCTCGAAGACGCCGAATCCGTTCCCGGAGAGGAGAGCTGATGTCTGCCGACGACATCGATGCCAGAGCCCGCCGCCAGGTGGCGGCCGAAGAACGGCGCATGCGGTCACGCAGGTCGACGACCCTGCGGGACGCATTCACCGAGTTCCTGCGACACCCGTCGCCCTGGATGATCACCGCTTTCCTCGTGATCTCGTTCGCGGCGCGGATACGGTTGGGCGGCTGGGGTTTTGCCGACCTGGTGGTCCCGGTCGTGATGATCGCGAGCTTCCCGCTGGCGGAATGGCTGATCCACGTCTTCGTGTTGCACTGGCGGCCGAAGCGGTGGGGTCCCATCACCATCGATCCCCTGGTCGCGCGGAAGCATCGGGAACATCACGCGAACCCTCGGAACATCCCGCTGGTGTTCATTCCGTGGCAGGTGCTGGTCACGGTCGTCCTCGCGGCTGTCGCGGTGGGGCTCGTCGTATTCGCCAGTGCAGAACGGGGTCTCACGTTCATGGTGACGCTCGCGGCGATCGGACTGGTCTACGAATGGACGCACTATCTGATCCACTCCGACTACCGGCCGCGCCACGCATACTATCGCCGGTTGTGGCGGAATCACCGCTTTCACCACTATCGCAACGAGCACTACTGGTTCGCGGTCACGACGGCCGGGACCGCCGACCGGTTGTTGCACACCTACCCCGACCCGGAGACGGTCGAGAAGTCGCCCACGGCAAAGGATCTGCACGCGCTCTCGCGGACAGCGGACTGACCGGAGAAGTCCATCACGTTGCGTTTTGTCCCGGTAACCGGGACAAAACGCAACCTGATCCGGGAGACTTTCGCGCATGCGGGTATTCGTGACCGGCGGTACGGGGGCCATCGGGGGATACGCGGTGCCCGCAATGATCGCCGCCGGACACGACGTGCGTGCCCTCGCGCGAACGGATGCCGCCGCGTCCGCATTGCGTGCTCACGGCGCCACCCCGGTTCGGGTGTCGTTGTTCGATCGTGACGGCCTCGCCGAGAGCTTCGACCACTGCGCCGCGGTGGTCAATCTCGCCTCGGCGCTCCCGGGCACGGCCTCGTTCGTCCGACTGTCGGCCTGGACGGACTGCCACCGCATCCGACGGGAGGGCTCGGCAGCGGTGGTCGATGCGGCCATCGCCGCCGGCGTGCCGCGAGTGCTGCAGGAGTCGGTTGTCATGGTGTACACCGATTCCGGGGACCGTTGGATCGACGAGGAATCGCCCGTCGATCACTATCCGATCGCGACCGGCAATCATGCCGCCGAGGCGTCGGCCCATCGCTTCACCGATTCCGGTGGCGCCGGCGTCGTGCTCCGGTTCGGACTGTTCTACGGTGCCGGCGCCGCTCACAGCGAACAACTGATGTCGCTCGCGCGGCGTCGGGTCGGCTTCCGGGCGGGCCGTCCCGATGCCTACGTCTCCTCGATCCATCTCGCCGATGCCGCCGCAGCCGTGGTGTCTGCGCTCCACGTCGATTCCGGCACCTACAACATCGTCGACGATCTACCGGTCACCAAGCGGAACCACACGGCTGCCCTGGCCGGCGCGGTCGGCAGGCATCCTGTGGTGACCGGACCCGGTCGTGCTGCACTGCTGCTCGGCGAGCGCACCACGTCGCTGACCCGATCGCTCCGGGTGTCCAACAAGCGGTTTCGGTCAGCCGGTGGATGGCAGCCGCGATATCACTCGGTGTGGGAGGGGTACGCGCAGATGGCGCGCCGGCTCGGCGTCGGGTCGAGCTGATCAGCCGGCGCTAGCCACCGCCCAACCCGGCAGCCATCGACCACACCAGCACCTCGGCGTCGGTGTGGGCGGTGATCGAGAACGGCTCTGTGTCGGCGCCCCGCACGGCGTCGCCCGGATCGAGTACACCGATCTCGTCGATGCCGACCTGTCCGTCCACGACGAACAGATGGGTGAACCGGCAACCGGGTGCCTCGACGGTCTCGCCGGATCGAAGTCGTGCCGCGTACAGGGTGGCGCCCGAGTTGGCGACGGAGATCGCCGGGTTGCGGCCCGGGTCGCCGGACGCGATCGGTACGAGACCACCGGCGGCGAGACGCTCGCGGACGTCGGCCTGCTCATACGAGGGAGCGAGGCCGTGGCGGTCGGGCATCAACCACATCTGGACGTACCGGACGGGATCGCTGCCGGAACCGGCGAGATCGGGCCAGGCGTCGTTGCGCTCGGAGTGCTCAACCCCGGTACCTGCGCTCATCCGTTGGACCAGGCCGGGGTAGAGGACCCCGGAGTGCCCCGCCGAGTCGCGGTGGACCAGCGTCCCCGAGACCACCCAGGTCACGATCTCGCTCTCCTGATGGGAGTGCAGGTCGAAGCCCGCGCCCGGCGCGACGACCTCGTCGTTGACCGCCAGCAATGCGCCGAAATGGGTGTTCGACGGGTCGTAGTTGTCGCCGAACGAGAAGCAGTGCCGCGAGGTCAGCCAGTCGGTGGCGGTGACGGCACGATCGTCACTGCGGAACACGGTGAAAACCATGTATTCATTGTCGCAGTCCGGCAAGCTGAGGACGGTCGGGGACGACCGGGTCCGGCGGTGTCGATGCCGAAGCCGGACGACGATCTCGCACGTTCGCGAAGTGTCAAAGGTCCCGGCGACGAGATGAGTTCGTGACCGGCTTGATCCCCGAATGGAAGCTCGCGGCGTCGATTTCGAGTGTTACACGAGTGAAAATTGGTGTCATGAAGATCTGGGTCAAGCGCGCGACGTCAGCCGCTTGCGCCGCGGTCACGTGCGCGGTCATGGTGAGTTCCTGTGGATTCGCCGGTTCGTCGGACACGGGTGCCGCTGCCGCCATCGATGCATTCGCCGCCGCACTGAGCCGACAGGACGCCGGCGGGGCCGCGACGTTCACCACCGCGCCGGGACAGGCCGGTGACAGTCTCACCACCACTTTGAAACAGATGTCCGCTCAGCGGGTCGACGTCGACGTCGAGAACCCCGTCGAATACAGCGACGGGACGGCCACGTTCTCGGTCACCACCACCTGGAACTGGGACAAGGGCCGCGAGTACGAGTCGACCAGCGGCGGCACCGCGCGCAAACTCTCATCGGGCTGGAAGGTCACCTGGGACCCCGCGATCCTGCATGCCGGTCTCACCGCCGGTGGCACCCTCCGCGAGATCCGCACCGATGCGAAGCCGGCGCCGACCGTGCGCAGCCGTTCCGGCAAGGTCTTCATGTACGCCCAGCCGGTCAACGAGATCGTCCTCGACCCCACCCGCACCGCCGATCTGAACGCCTCGGTGCGGGCGCTGGCCGGGGTGATCGCACCCATCGCCCCGATGATCACCGGGCAGGTGATCCGCGAGAAGCTCGACGCGACCCCCGGCAAGGCGATCACCGCGGTCGGACTGCGTGACTCCGACATGGAGGTCCTCGCGGGTGACCCGCGGCGCGTACCCGGCGTCACGGTCAATCGGTCCGACCAGCTCGTGATGGCCGACCGGCGGCTCTCCTCGCCCCTCGAGGACGGACTGACCAACTACTGGCAGGCCATCCGCGATGCCACCGCCGGGTGGCAGGTCGAGATGCTGGGTCCGGGGGCGGCACCCCGCAAACTGGCGGGCGAGCAGGGTCCGCCCGGGCCGGACGTGCCGACGACCGTCGATCAGGGCATCCAGCTGACCCTGGGCGATGCGGCCGTCGAGGTGGGCCAGCCGGCGACCATCCTGACCCTCGACGCGCAGACCGGCGCGATCCTCGGGATGGCGCAGAACTCGTACGCGATCGACAGCGGTGTCGACATCGACCGCCCGTATCCGGTCGGTACGACGCTCAACCCGGTCTTCGACGCGATCGGGCGAGCTGCGGGGCCGCAGCACGAGCGCGGCGACGAACTCCTCGATCGGCTCGGGCTCGGCGTCCAGTTCACGGTGCCGGGCGCAAGCGTTCCCACCCCGGATCGTCCCGGTATCGCGACCATCGACTTCCGGCCCGGTCAGAGCATGATGTCGATGACGAACATGGCCGCCTTCGGTGTCGCCATGGCGCGCAGCGCCGCCGGCCAGACGTCCTCGGTACCGCCGTTCGTACTGAAGAACGTGCCCACGAAGGTCTCCGGAGGCGACCTCGGCGGCCTCGACCCGGCCGTCGTCCGGCCGGTTCTCCAGGCGATGACCTCGACGGCCGCCACCGGTGATGCCAGTGACCTGACCCGGGCCCCGGGACTGCGCGCCCTGGTGGGCACCAACGGTCCGGAGGGGCCGGGATGGTTCGTGGGTCTGCAGGGCGGCCAGGTCGTCGTGATCTACACCGAGGGACCGAAGTCGGGAACCGCCGCGCTCCAGGTCGCGCAGAAGTACTTCACGATCAAGTAGCTCCCCGCCAGGTCAGGGGTCGGTCAGGCGGCGGCGCGCCGACCCAGCACGGCGAAGACGGCTCGCCAGCCGAGCAGGAAGGCGGCGAGCACCACGGCCGCGACGATCACGAAACTGACCGCCACCCCCTGGCTGAGGATGAACCGCAGGATCATCGCGACGGTCACCGTGCAGAACCAGACGACGAGGCCGACCGGGACGACCCGGTCCGGACGGTAGTCGTGCCCGAAGAAATCGCTCGACCGCACGTGCGCATAGACGTAGGTGATCGACCAACCGGCCGCGCAGCCGGCCAGGAACGGCCACAGCGTGTGCAGCACCGAGGTCAGCACATACCCCTCTTCGTGGCTGGCCCGGCCGATCAGGACGAAGACCGCGATCGCCACGGCGTCGAACAGGGCTGCGACGGGAGCGGTCGCCGTTCCGCGCGCAGGCGAGGTCCCCGTCTCCGCCGTGTCGGAGCCCCGATCCGTCTTCGAGCTCAGCATGGTGGACTACCGTACCGGGTCCGACGGCGGATCGGTGTCGGACGTTCGGCCGGAGTCCCCGGGAAACCGGCCGTCGGGCTCGTCGGCGGGCGACCTGCCCGTGGTGTCGGGGCCGATGCCGTCGGAAGGCGGGAGGTCGGGACGGGCGGGGCTGTCGGGCATCGTCGGCGACGGCTCGTCGGCCGCGCGTTCGAGAACCTCGGCGTCGCGCTCCACCTCGTCGATGAACGTGTCGTCGCGCTTGATGCGGTTGCGGAACATCAGGCCGATGACCACCCAGCCGATCGCCGAGACGATGACGTAGCTGATCAGACGGTAGATGAGGACCGCGGTGATCGCGTCGGCCGCGGGCATCCCGGCGCTGGTGAGTGCGGGCACCAGCACCGCGTCGACGACACCGATACCGCCCGGCAGCAGGGGGATCGCCGAACCGACGGCCTTGCCCGCCGCGTAGGCGACCATCAGGCCCGAGATGCTCGGGTGTGCGTCGACCGCCCAGCAGGCGAACATCAGGCAGGCCACGTCGGCGACCCAGTTGAACAGGCTCCAGCCGAAGGCCACCGAGGTGTCGCGCTTGGTGAGTTGCACCGCCCGGAGCTGTTCGAGGGTCTCGAAGAGGCGCTCGGTCCCGTGGTCCTCCGGCTTGTTGCGGAGCTGATTCACCCAGCCGAGGACACGAATCCCGGTGCTCTTCAACGACTCCGGGTGGCTGGCCAGATATTGCAGCACCACCGCGACCGCGAGGAACCCGGCGACGGAGAAGACGACCGAGAACGGGCTGGTCTTCGCGCCGGCCAGCAGGGCGCCGCCGAATCCGAGGACGGCGAGACCGATACCGGCGAGCAGACCCGACATCACGACCTGCCACGACGCGATGACCGGCGTCGCACCCCACTTACGGGTCTCGCGGTAGGTGAACGCCGGGGCGAGCACCTGGCCGCCCGGCATCGTCTGGCTCAGCGAGTTGGCCGCCAGGATGACCGACAGTGACTTCCACTGCGTGACGCGCAGGCCCGCGGACCGCAAGAGCGCGCGCTGGACCTGCGCGAAGCTGTCCATCGACAGCATCGCGGCGACCAGACAGGCCGCCACCCAGTGCCACTGGATCTCGCCGATGCGGAACCAGGCGCCCTTGAGCTCGGGCCAGATGAGGACGACTTCGACGGCGAGGATGACGAGGACGACGGCGAGCAGGACCCAACGCACCCACCAGAACCGAGGACGGGTGGCCGGGGCTGCCGCGCCCCCCGGCGAGCCAACATCCTCCGACGACATACGTGCCACCCTAGGGTAGGGGGCCCGGTGTCGATGACGACCCCCGTCGGCCACCTGCACTGTCTAGTGTGACTGTCGTGACCGAAGCCGAACGAGCCGAGCGGCCGCGCGATGTCCGCGACCTTGCGTCCATCGACCGGGCCAAGGTGCACCCTCAGGTACGGGCGGCGGCGGAATGGGCGTGGCGGTTGCTGCTCCTGGTCGCGGCGGGATACGTCGCCACCAGGGTCTTCCGGGAGTTCGAAGAGGTCCTCGTCCCGGTCGCCCTCGCCATCCTGATCGCGGCCATGCTGGTCCCCGGAGTCGATGCACTCGACCGGCGTGGGTTGCCGCGGTCGCTTGCGGTGATCGTCAACCTCGTCCTGGCGATCGGGTTGCTCGCGGCGGTCATGACGTTCGTGGTCCGCGAGTTCATCGACGGCGTCCCCGAACTCGCCGAGCAGGTTCGGGTGACCGTCGAGAAGACCAGGGAATGGCTCATCAACGGGCCCCTGGGGCTCGACCGGGACCAGGTGCGCAACTTCGGCACCGACACCCTCGACTTCATCCAGCACAACCAGGACCGCGTCACCAGCGGCGCGCTGGCCACGGCCACCACGGCGAGCGAGATCATCACCGGTGCACTTCTGACGTTGTTCCTGCTGATCTTCTTCCTCTACGGCGGGGGCCAGATCTGGCAGTTCTCCGTCAAGCTGATCCCGCAGACCAACCGGAATCGGGTGTGGGAGGCGGGTATCGCCGGGTTCGGCACCCTCGTCGGCTATGTCCGGGCGACGGTCGCGGTGGCCTTCGTCGACGCCTGCGGCATCGGCATCGGACTCGCGATCCTGCAAGTACCCCTGGCGCTCCCGTTGGCGTCACTGGTCTTCCTGGGCGCGTTCATCCCGATCGTCGGCGCCCTGGTCACCGGCACCCTGGCGGTGCTGGTGGCCCTGGTGACCCAGGGCTGGATCGCGGCAGTCGTCGCCCTCGCCATCGTCGTCGGCGTCATGCAACTCGAAAGTCATGTGCTGCAGCCGTTCCTGCTCGGCCGGTCGGTGCGGTTGCACCCGGTCGCGGTCGTGCTCGGCATCGCGGCCGGACTCGTGTCGGCCGGCATCATCGGTGGCCTGCTCGCCGTGCCCCTGATCGCGTTCTTCAACACCGCGATCCGGCGTCTGAAGGGGAGCGAGGCCGACGGCGCCCACGACGACCGACGCCCGGGGGTCGTCGCCGAGCCGGATCCGCCGGTCTGGGACACCGACGATCCCGACGCAGCGGCCGAGACGCTCGCGCAGGAGGTGTCGAGCACCGACTCGCGCCGGGACGCCGAACCAGGCGACCAGGCGGATTCCGAGCCGGGTCTCACCCGGAGCGAGAAGACCGGGCCGGACCGGGAGGGACCCGACCGCGACGGGGGCGGCGCGACGTGACCCGCCGGCCGCTGCCGGGTGCGGCCACCGAGCCGGACCGGACGCGCGAACCGGCCCGACCGGCACGGGTCGTCGACCACGATCCGGTCGGCCCACTGTGGCGGGGTGCGCAGATCTTCCGGTTGCTGTCGTACCTGTATGCGCTCGGCTTCCAGATCGCCGTCAACCCCGACCTCGACCGCAGCGGCGTCGCCTGGGTGCTCTTCGGTCTGCTGTCCGCGTGGACGCTGGTCAGCGGGATCGGCTACTTCGTCGGGTTCGCGCGCAACCGGGTGTGGGTCGGCGCCGAGGTGGTCGTCGTCTGCGCGCTGATGCTGTCGACGTCGTATGTCGCCGGCGCGGACTGGGCGTGGCACAACCAGACCTGGCCCACCACCCTGTGGGCCACCAACGCCGTCATCTCGGTCGCGATCCTCACCGGCCCGGTCGGCGGGATCGTGGCTGGTCTGATCGTCGGCGGCACCAGTACCTTCGTCAAGGGCGAACTCAACCTCGACTTCGGGCGCAACGCCACGATCATCGTCATCGTCGCGACCGGCATGGCGGTCGGACTCGCGGCCGCGAACGCCCGCCGGGTCCAGGAGCAGCTGTCGCGGGCCGCGCGTATCGCGGCAGCCGCCGAGGAACGCGAGCGGCTCTCGCGCGAGGTTCACGACGGTGTCCTCCAGGTCCTGGCGCTGATCGCTCGACGCGGTCGCGAGATCGGCGGTCCGACAGACGAACTGGCCACGCTCGCGGCGGAGCAGGAGCGTGCGCTGCGTCGACTGATCTCGGACACCGACGACCCTGTCGCAAGCGACCCCGACGCGCAACGCAGCGTCGATCTGGCCGCCGCCCTCCGCGTCTTCGGCGACGGCCGGGTGTCGGTCAGCGCTCCCGCCGACCCGGTGATGATCCCGGCGCATCGGGGTGCCGAGATCCGTGCGGCGGTCGTCAACGCACTCGACAACGTGGTCAATCACGCCGGTCCCGGTGCGCGCGCGTACATCCTGGTGGAGGATCTGGGATCGGATGTGGTGGTGAGTGTGCGCGACGACGGGATCGGCATCCCGGACGGCAGGCTCGCCGAGGCGGTCGCGCAGGGACGCGTCGGGGTGTCGAAGTCGATCGTCGGGCGGATCGAATCCCTCGGCGGCACAGCGCGACTCGACACCGAAACGGGTGCGGGCACGGAGTGGGAGTTCACGGTCCCGCGGGACGAGAGCGGAAGGTCGAGGGGAGCAACGGGATGAGTGCAGGCCGGAGTGACGGAGAGCAGGCGCCGCTGCGGATCATGGTCGTCGACGACCATCCGATCTGGCGGGAGGCGGTGGCCCGTGATCTCGCCGACGAGGGATTCGACGTCGTCGCCACCGCCGACGGTGTGGGCAGCGCGGGCCGGCGTGCGGCCGCCGTCACGCCCGACGTCGTGCTGATGGACATGCAACTACCCGATGGCACCGGCACCGAGGCGACGGCCGCGGTCCTCGCGGTCTCGCCCCACACTCGCATCCTCGTCTTGTCGGCCTCCGGCGAGCGCGACGACGTGCTCGAAGCCGTGAAGGCCGGGGCCAGTGGCTATCTGGTGAAGTCGTCGTCCCGGGAAGAGCTGGTGGCGGCGGTGCGCGCCACCGCCGACGGCCAGGCGGTCTTCACGCCGGGGCTCGCGGGGCTGGTGCTTGGCGAGTACCGGCGCATGTCGCAGCAGCCCGACGCCGCGCCCGCGGCGCCCGTGCTCACCGAGCGCGAGACCGAGGTGTTGCGTCTGGTCGCAAAAGGATTGAGCGCCAAGCAGATCGCGCGGCGCCTCGACCTCAGTCACCGAACGGTCGAGAACCACGTCCAGGCAACCCTCCGCAAACTCCAGCTCGGCAACCGGGTGGAACTGACCCGCTACGTCATCGAACACGGCCTCGAGGAGGAGTGAACTCCCTCGAGGCCGTGATCACTCTGTTCGGTTCCGTACCAACGCTATTCGACCGAACGGTCACTTCTGCGAGCGACTCCGCTTCAGCAGCTCCTGGACGCTGATCTGACCGTCGTCACCGGTCTCGTCGGACCGTGCGTGCCGGTCCGTGCGGGGGCGACGACGCCGCGTCGACTCGTTCGCCGGGCGATCCTGTTCACCCGAGGCGGGACCGGTGTCAGGTCGCGGGGCGGCCGCCGGGGTGGCGTCGGCACTGAGGCCGCGCTCCATCGGCGACGGACCGTTGCTGCGACGCCCACGCGACGAGGGGGTCGCGGTCTCCGGACTCACCGACGCCGCGAGCGGGCGGCGACCGGTCTCGTCGAGGGCCGGTCGGCGGCCGAGGGGCGACCGCTGTCCGGTCGGCTCCGGGTTCGGGCGGACCGGGCCCGGGGGCGGGGTCGGGTTCGGCCGCCCACCGGTCTCCGGCACCCGTGACGGGCCCGACGGGGGAGTGACCGTCGGACGGCCGCCGTTCGTCGACCTGGGTGCGGCGTCACCGAGTCGGATTCCGCCCTCGCCCAAACTCCAGCCGCCGGTGTCGGGACGATCGCTCTTCGACAGCGCGGAGCGGCGATACGGCGTCGCGGGACGGCGTTCGGCCGGTTCGGGATTCGGGGCCGTGGGCGTGGGGGCCGGCCCGACTCGGGGCGGTGGGGTGCGCGGCGGGGTCGGCCCGGGGTTCGGGCGTCCCGTGGTCGTCGGCGGACCCACCGGGGCGCCCTGGGGGCCCGGTACCGGTCCGGGGCGGGCGGTGCCGAGCGGTCGGTCCGGAGCCGGCCGGGCCGGTGCGGCGGACCGACTGGTGCCGGCCGGTGCCCGACCCCGGCCGGGGACGGCGCCCGCCGGGACCGGTTGCCTGCGCGCCGCAGCCATCACCGAGGTCGGGGCCTCGGCCACCACGGTGCCCGCGCTCATCGGACGGGCGCCCGCACCGGCGTCGCGCTGCTCGTCGGGTTCGTCGTCGAGAACGGTCTCGCCGAGACCGATCTTGCGCTGGACCACTCGCATCCATCGCGGTGCCCACCAGCAGTCGTCGCCGAGCAACTTCATCACGGACGGCACGAGCAGCATGCGGATGACCGTGGCGTCGAGGATCAGCGCGGCGATCATGCCGAACGCGATGTACTTCATCATCACGATCTCGGACAGGCTGAACGCGCCGGTGACGACGACGAGGATCGCGGCGGCCGCGGTGATGATGCCGCCGGTGTGCGCGGTGCCGCTGCGGATCGCCTCGGTCGTGCTCGCGCCCTTCTGTCTGGCCTCGACCATTCGGGAGAGCAGGAACACCTCGTAGTCGGTCGAGAGGCCGAACACGATGGCGATGATCAGCACCAGCACGGCGGCGAACAGCGGGCCCGGGGTGAAGTTGGCCAGTTCGGCGCCGTGGCCGTCGACGAAGATCCAGGTGAGGATGCCGAGCGTGGCACCGAGGCCAAGGGCCGTCATGAGTGCGGCCTTGATGGGCAGCACGATCGAGCCGAACTGCAGGAACATCAGCAAGCCGGTGATCAGGACGAGCATGACCGCCATCAACGGAAGTCGCTGCATGAGGGCGTCGATGGAGTCCTGCGTGAGTGCCGGGGTGCCCGACACGTACATGGTGAGACCCTCGGTGTCGATCGCGCGCAACTGCTCGATCGCCTGGGCTGCGGTGTTCCGGTCCTGAAGACCCGCAGACACCTGGTACACGCCCACGTTCGGATACCGCTCGGCGTCGAAGGAGCCGAAGTCGGACTTGTCGGCGTCGCTGAACTTGTTGGTGAAGCCGGGGACCTCGTCGGCGCGTTTGGCGATCGCGTCGAGCTTGTTCTGGTCGGCCTGGCTCGACTCGTCGTAGACGATGACGAGCTTGATGGCCTCGGTCCGCTCCTGCGGGAAGTACTCGTCGAACTTCTCCTGCGCGACACGGTTGGGGTTGTCCGGCGGCAGGAACTTCTCGCTGATACCGCCGAACTGGATGCTGCCGAACGGGATGATCAGCGCGAGCAACAGGAGCACGGTCGGGACGGCGGTCCGGACCGGGTGCTTCATCACCCAGGTCGCGAGGCGTCCCCAGAAGCCGTTCTCGACCTCCTGGCTGGTCTTCATGCGGCCGCTGAACCGGCTCTCGATCGCCGCGGCACGTTCGTCGCCGGAGAAGCGGCGGGCCAGCGGCACCGCGGTGTACTTCATGATCGTGCTGATCGACAGCATGTTCACGCGGGGCCCGAGGATGCCCAGGATCGCCGGGAGGACCGTGATCGACAGGATCGCGGCGAGGGACACCGAGGCGATCGCGCCGTAGGCGACGGACTTGAGGAAGCCCTGCGGCATGATCAGCAGACACGCCAGGGCGGCGACGATGATCGTCGCGGAGAAGACCACCGTCTGGCCGGCGGTCATCACGGTTCTTCGGACCGCGGCCTTCGTCGAATACCCCTCACCGAGTTCCTCGCGGAAACGCGACACGATGAACAGGCCGTAGTCGATCGCGATGCCGAGGCCGATCAGCGTGACCACCGACTGCGCGAAGATGTTCAGCTCGGTGGTGAGCGCCAGGATCTTCATGATGCCCAGCGAACCGGCGATCGTCAGACCGCCGATGAGGACGGGGAGGCAGGCGGCGACGACGCCGCCGAACACGAAGAACAGCATGATCGCCACCAGCGGTAGCGCGAGCACCTCGGCCCGATGGATGTCCTTGTCCATGCCCTCGGCCATCGAACCGGCGACCGGTTGCAGGCCGGCGAGCTCGAAGGTCGTACCGGGTAGATCGAAACGTTCGGGAATGTCGTCGAAGAACGGTTCGATGGTCTTGTAGTTGTTCAGGACCGTCGTGTCGTCGTTGCCGGCGACGCCGATGCTGATGAAGGCGTGTCGGCCGTCCTCGGTGAACAGCCGGTCCTGCAGCGTGTTCTGGGCGGGCTGGACGAGGAACGGGTCGTACAGGCCCGGATCGGCGCGACCGACGATGTCGGGATGGGTCGCGATCAGGTCCTCGACGAACGTCTCCACCTTGGTCCCGAAGGCCTTGTCGTCGACGCGGGTGCCCTCGGGCGGCGTGATCATCAGGATGACGTCGGAGGTGTGGTCGCGTCCCAGCGCCTGGTCGGCGTACCGCGCACCGGTGTCGGACTCCGACGTCGGGTCGAACCATCCGCTCTGGCTGAGGTGCTTGCCGAGATCGAGACCGTACAGTCCGAGTCCGGCCATCATCGCGATCATCACCGCGATGACGAGGAAGCGCATTCGATAGACGAATGTGCCGATGAACCGGAACACGCTGATGTCCTTTCGTGTACGACGACGAGTCGGGCACTCTGGTCGTCCGCCGTTGCGGAGCGCCGGTGGCGATTCTGTCAGTTTCCCGAAAGATCCTGACAGTGTTGCCTGAGTGATCCCTGAGGCGTCGGCCTCGGATCACCCGCGGGCGTCCCCACGCCGGCGCCCGACCACGGGTCGCCGACAGCCGTCCGGTGACACCCGCGAACGACGACGCCGCAGGTCAGCGCAGCAGCGCGCTGAGCGGACGGAAGGGCGTGAGCCACGCACCCTCGTCGGGCAGGGAGTCCAGGCCGATGCGTGGCAGCGGCTCGCGGAACACACCGGGGATGTCCTCGAGATCGATGAACTCCAGCTCTTCGGTGCTCAGTGCCCAGCTGGCGTGCTCACGGAATCCGATGACGGTGACGGGCACGCCGTCGCCGACCACGTCGAGCAGTGGTTCGCGGAATGCCTGGCCGTCGGCGGACGCCACGATCACGCCGGCTAGTCCCACAGTGTGCCTGCGAAGTTCGATGTGGTCGAGCATGTCGGAGTCGACGTCGCTGTCGTCGGACAGCTTCGGCTTGGCGAAGACGGCGAAACCGACATTTCGGAGCGCGTCGACCCACGGCCGGACAACGTCGGCGCTACCAGGGGCGATGTTGGTGAAGACGGTGGCCTCCGGCTCGACCGCGCCGCCGCCGTCGGTGAGAGCGGACACATCTGCGGTCCGTTGCAGCAACCACCGGCCGAGAGCGTCGAATCGGGGGCGGTGTGCGGCGGTCGGACGCCCGCCGAGCAGTGCACCGAGACCCATGTCCATGTTGGGCGCGTCCCACACCAGCAGCATGCGGCGCGTCCCGGTCTGGCCGGCGATGGTGTCGGCGAAACCGGTCGGGCTGTGGTCACTCATGGCGGGCTCCCGTCGGGGTGTCGCCGGTCGAGGTGGCCGGCGGGGTGGGCCGCGTGTACACGAACTCGCTGACGTAGCGGCCGTCGCGCTCGGCGCGTCCTTCGAACTTCGTCGTCGGCCGTTCCAGCAGGATCGGCGACTCGCGGGTCAGCTGGACGACGTGCGGACGATCGGCGTCCTGGGTGGCGAGCGCCTCCGCGATCCACTCGGCGTAACCCGCGTGATCGGTCGCGATGTGGAGCACTCCGCCCGGGATGAGACGGTCGGCGATCAGCTCCAGTGTGCCGGTCTGGACGAAGCGCCGCTTGTGGTGACGCGATTTGGGCCAGGGATCGGGAAAGAAGAGCCGGACACCGGTGAGGCTCGACGGCGGGATGAGTTCGGTGAGGACGATGGCGGCGTCGCCGCGGATCAGGCGCACGTTGGTGAGCCCGTTGCGGTCGACGAGACCGAGCAGCTGGGCCAGGCCCGGCTTGTAGACCTCGACGGCCAGGACGTCGACGTCGGGCTCCGCCTCGGCCATCGCCGCGGTCGAGATGCCGGTCCCGCTGCCGATCTCGAGGACCTTCGGGGCGTCGCGCCCGAACAGGTCGGTCAGGTCGAGTTGCGGCTCGGGCACCCGCTCCGGCCCGATCTCGAGGTCGCGGCCCAGAACCGGCCACAGCGTCTCCCAGTTGCGCTGCTGACCGGTCGTCAAGGTGCCGCGGCGGAAGCGAAAGCTCGTCACGCGGGGGTACAACCGGGACCTGTCGGGGCTGTTGTTCACGCGTCCATGGTTGCGCATGGCGCCGTCTCGACGAAGTCGCGGGCGGATTGCGGCCGCGGTCACGGCCATCCGAGCCGGCTCGGGCGTGGGCCGGATCCGCCTCTGGCGGGGGTGTGGAGGTGGCTCCGCCGTCGGCGCGGATCCCGATTAGTCTCGGCCGTGCCGCGGTTCACGTGCACTGATGGCCCGGAGGTCGTCGGTGCGCGTGGACGGTGGCGTGACGCGCAGGGGGCCGATGACGAGGAGGCTGCGGTGGGGGCACCGGTGAACCGAGGGTGGCGCGATGTGCGCGGCGGGGACGAATTGTCGCTCGCGGCCGAGCAGGGGCGTCTCACCGACCTCGTCGAGCCGAGCTCGCCGCTGGCACCGATCCTGACCGTCGCGGGCCGCCGGTTCCTCCGTCCGCTGCACGCCCGGGTGGTCGGCCGGCCCGGGACCGGGCGCGACACCATGGTCCGTGCGCTTCGAGAACGACTGTCGCTCAGTGTGATCGGACCCGGCGAGGACGCGCAGGAAGCCGCCGACGCCGATCTGTGGCTCCTGGTCCTGGCCGGGTTGCCCCGGCAGGCCGACCACGAACTGTTCTCCTCACTTCCGTCCGATCGCGTCCTGGTGGTGCTCGGCAAGGCCGACACCCACGGCGACTGGGACTCCGCGGTCGCGGTCGCGTCGACGTGCGCCACGTCCCTCGGCACGCCGGTGCACCCCGTCTCGCAGCTGCTGGCCTGCGCCGACCTCGACGACGGTGAGTTCGCAGCGCTGACGACGATGGCGGCCGCGGGTGTCGGGATGCCGTCCATGGCGGGCCGGTTCCTGGTCGGGCGCCCGGGCTCGGACGAACGGCTCCTGCGGCAGGGACTGCTGCGCCGGATCGACGCCTACGGCATCGACACCGCGCTCGCCCTCATCCAGTCCGGCGCGCCCGTCGCCGCCACCGCGACCGACCTGAGCCGGGCGTTGCAGAGTGCCTCCGGGGTGCCCGATCTGGCGGGACCGATCAGGGAGCGTGTCGCACGCATCCGGCACTGGCGCGAAGTCGAGCTGCGCAACCGACTGGAGGAGGCGGCCGCGTCCGGCTTCGACCGCGCCGGGGCCGAACGACTCCTCGCGGGGGCAGGTGCCGCACCATGACCGACACCGCACTGGACGCCGCACGCGAGCTGACCGGGTTCGACGCCGACCGCGTCGGAACCGGCTCCGGCGTGCTGGTCGTCGGCACCGACGGGGTCGGTGTCCGCACGCTGGTCGAGGCCTGTCGCGCGTTGGCCCCGGATCTCGACATCGTCGCCCGCGCCACCAGGGGTGCGGCCCCGGCCGGTGCCGCCCTCGTGGTCGTGGACCCGTCGTCGGCGGTCGGGGACGAGGAGCGACTTCTCGTGGAGCAGGTGCGTGCGCAGGTGGGCACGGTCGCGATCGTGTGCACCAAGATCGACGCGTTCTGGGAGTGGCCGCGGACCGTGCGTGCTCACCGAGCCGCGCTCGACCCGTTCGCGACGCTGCCGCTGTTCGGGGTGTCCGCGGTCGCGGCCCTCGGGGGTGCAGTGGACGAGTCGGGCGTCGAGGCCCTCGTGGAGTGGGTACGCGAGGTGACCCTTGCGCCGGATGCGCTCCGCGGCGAGCGCGCACGCACGGCGGCGGGCTTGGGCGCGGTCGAGCATCTTCTCCGGTCCGGTGGGACCGACGTCGACGACCTGGCGTCCGCGCAGGCCGACGCCGATGGCCTCCTGGCCACCCGCCGGCGGCTGGTCGCCACCCGCGATCGGGGGCGTACGGATCGATTGGCGGCCGTCCGCGCGGGCCTGTCCCGTGTCCGGTCCCAGTCGTCGGCGGAGCTCATGGCCGCGGTGCGGGATCTGTCGGCCACCGCCGCCGACCGAGCTCCGAGCGCCGACATCGAGTACGACACCTGGATCCGCAGCGGGTGGGCAGCCCTTGCCGACCGCATCCGTCAGCGTGCCGACGAGCGCGTCGACGCCGTGCGGGCGACCGCGCTGGTGGGTCTGGACGCCGAGCCGACGCCGGACGAGCCGTGGCCCGCGGTGGACCTCGACACCGGGCGGCCGAGTACCCGGGTGCGACGCGCGGGCGCCGAAGACGCGCTGCTCGTCGTCATCGGCGCGTCGACCGGTCTCGGTGTCGGACGCCTCGTCGTGGCACCGATGGCGTCGGTCCAGACACTGCAGTGGATCAGCATGCCGCTCGCCCTGCTCCTGGGCGTGGCGGTCGCGGCGTGGGTGATCCGCGTCCGGCGGACCGCGGTGAACCGTTCCGAGCGGGCGGCGCGGGCCACCGAGTTCCTCGCCGAGGCGCGGGCGACGCTCGATCACCAGCTGGCCCTGCGCGTCACCGCGGCCGAGACCCGGATCGCCGGGCAGATCGCCCGAGCCCACGAACGCCGCAGCCGTGAGGTGTCGGCGGAGATCGCGCGGCTCGACGAGGAGATCCGGAGGCTGCGCAGCGGGGTCGAGGTCCGTGCGGCCCGGGTCCGGCGCGAGCGAGCCGAGTCCGTTCGCCGCGACCTCGCGGCGCGCTCCGAACGGCTGTGGGCGTCCCCCGCCCGAGGCGACGATCCGGGACGAGAATCCGATCCGGGACGAGAATCCGAGGACCCCACAACTCCCGAGCGCCCAGAGCACCGACGGCCGGACGACGGACCGGTCACGGCCGCCCGAGCCGGCCACGACGACGGAAAGCAGTGATCCCGATGGACCCGATGTTCCCCGACGACGCCCCGGAACCGGATCGTCCGGACGAGTCCTCCCTGTTCGGTGAGGTGGGGGCCGCTGACGACACCCGATCTGTCGAGTCGGTGGCCGCGCTGCACGAGTCACCCGCGGCCGATGACCTCGACGACCATCTGTGGATGCACGACGACGGCCGGATCTGGGATCTCGGGCCCGCCGAGGTCGACACCGACAATGATGGGATCAACGACTCCCTCGCCCGCAACGGTCCCGACGGGTTTACCGTGTACACGGACAGCGATCGGGATGGGCAGGTCGACAAGATCACCGAGATCGGTGCGGACGGCGAGTTCCGTTCCGCGGTGCTCGACCCGGACACCGGCGAGTGGATCTCCGGCGGTTCGGGACGGATCGGCTGACCGGTGACTCGCGCCTCGAACCGGTCCGCGTCGCGCCGAGACCGGAGCGCGTGCGATCACCAGGGACTTTGGTCATCTGTTGCCCAGGTGTGGCGTAGACCGCACCTCGCGAACCCCGTGACCTAGCGCCTGTTCGGTGTACGTATCCTGGACGACGAGACGACCTGACAGGTGGCCATTCCAAACGGCCACCACCTCGGAGGAGGCCCCAACGATGACCGCAGCCACCATTCCCGGACTGGACCCGAGTAGCGCTCCGACGAAGCACGCGGGACTGCTGGCCTGGGTGGCCGAGGTCGCCGAGCTGACCCAGCCCGACCGGGTGGTGTGGTCGGACGGCAGCGACGAGGAGTGGGAGCGCCTGACGGCAGACCTCGTGAAGGCCGGCACCCTGGTCAAGCTGAACGAGGAGAAGAAGCCGAACTCGTTCCTCGCCAGCTCCGATCCCGCCGACGTGGCTCGCGTGGAGTCGCGGACCTACATCTGCTCGGAGGCCGAAGAGGACGCCGGCCCCACCAACAACTGGGTCGACCCCGCCGAGATGCGCTCCACGATGACCGAGCTCTACCGCGGCAGCATGCGCGGTCGCACGATGTTCGTCATCCCGTTCTGCATGGGCCCCCTGGACTCCGACGACCCCAAGCTCGGGGTCGAGCTCACCGACTCCGAGTACGTCGTGCTGTCGATGAAGATCATGACCCGCGTCGGGCCCCGCGTCCTGGAGATCCTGGGTGAGGACGGCTTCTTCGTGAAGGCGCTGCACTCGGTCGGCGCGCCGCTCGAGCCCGGCCAGGCCGACGTCCCGTGGCCCTGCAACACCGAGAAGTACATCACCCACTTCCCGGAGACCCGCGAGATCTGGTCGTTCGGTTCGGGGTACGGCGGCAACGCACTGCTCGGCAAGAAGTGCTACGCACTGCGCATCGCCTCGGTCATCGCCCGTGACGAGGGCTGGATGGCCGAGCACATGCTGATCCTCAAGCTGACCAGCCCGGCGAACAAGGTCTACTACATCGCCGCGGCGTTCCCGAGCGCCTGCGGCAAGACCAACCTCGCGATGCTGCAGCCGACCATCCCCGGCTGGAAGGCCGAGACCGTCGGCGACGACATCGCCTGGATGCGCTTCGGCGACGACGGCCGCCTCTACGCCATCAACCCGGAGTTCGGTTTCTTCGGCGTCGCCCCCGGCACCAGCTACGACTCCAACCCCAACGCGATGAAGACCATCGAAGCCGGAAACACGTTGTACACCAACGTTGCTCGCACGGACGACGGCGACATCTGGTGGGAGGACATCGACGGCGAGGCGCCGGCGCACCTCACCGACTGGCTCGGCAACGACTGGACCCCGGAGTCCGATCACAAGGCCGCGCATCCCAATTCGCGCTACTGCACCCCGATCTCGCAGTGCCCGTCGCTGGCCGACGAGTGGGATGACCCGAAGGGCGTGCCGATCTCGGCGATCCTGTTCGGTGGCCGTCGCAAGACCACCGTGCCCCTGGTGACCGAGGCCCGCGATTGGCAGACCGGTGTCTTCATGGGCGCCACCGTCGGCTCCGAGCAGACGGCCGCCGCCGAGGGCAAGGTCGGCACGGTACGCCGCGACCCGATGGCGATGCTGCCGTTCATGGGCTACCACGTCGGCGACTACCTGCAGCACTGGGTGAACATCGGCAAGAACGCCGACGAGTCCAAGCTGCCGAAGGTCTTCTACGTCAACTGGTTCCGCCGCGGCGACGACAAGCGCTTCCTGTGGCCCGGATTCGGCGAGAACAGCCGCGTGCTGAAGTGGATCATCGAGCGCATCGAAGGTGAGGCCGAGGGCATCGAGACCCCCATCGGCATCGTCGCGAAGCCCGAGTCGATCGACGTCAGCGGCCTCGACGTGCCGGCCGAGGACGTCGCCGAGGCGCTCGCCTTCAAGCCCGAGGAGTGGCGCGAGGAGATCCCGTCGATCGAGGAGCTCTTCGACTTCGTCGGCGAGAAGCTGCCGAGTTCACTGCGTGACGAGCTGGACGGTCTGAAGCAGCGCCTGGCCTGACACCCGCCCTGCAGTCCGAGGCCGAATGAACAGATGGGTCAGAAGTGACGGTTGAGGTATCGTGCCCCTCATGAAGTTACGTGTGTGGGGCGCCTCGATAGCCGGTGCCTGCGTGTTGGGTCTGGCCTCCCCGATCGCAGTCCAACCGGCTTCGGCGACACCGCCTTCCGGGGCGGGTGTGTCGGCGTTCTTCACCGATTCGACGACGATCGGCGACGGCCTCCCCACCGTGAACCGGATCTCCGGAATCGACCGGACCGGTAACGGCAGCTACGTGCTGATCGCCGAAGACGTGCTGCCTGCGCGCTTCTTCACCGTCTCGATCGGCTACACATCGGTCAACGCGTCGTTCGTCGGGCAACCGCGGATCAACGGCGGCGGCACCGTCCTCGGCCCGTGGTTCCTCCCGCTGCTGCCCGGCCAGGCCCAGTTCGAGGGCATCCGGCAGTCGGCCGGGGGTTACACCGTGGTCAGCGGCGGCAACAACCAGTTCGTTCGGCAGATCGGCCCCATCGGGCAGGTCATCCGCGACCTCCCCCTCCCGTCGGCATGGCGCCCGTCGCCGAAGTCGGGTCTGGCCGGCCAGCGCGGGCTGACCGGCGCGGCCGTCGGGCCCCAGGGGCAGGTCAGCGTCCTCACGGCCGGCGGACTCCGGCAGGACGCCGCGCGGTCGGCCCGCCTGCTGACCTTCGGCAAGAGCAATCGCGAGTTCGTCTACCGCACCGACGCCAACAAGGTGGCCGCCGACGTGCTCGCCGTCAACTCGACCGATTTCCTCGTGCTCGAACGCGGGCCGGGCAACCTCGCGAACATCTTCTGGACGACGACCCGGGGTGCCACCTCGGTGACGAACAAGAAGAAGCTGAGCGGGCGCGAGAAGGCGATGACCAAGCGTCGGATCTTCTCCACGGTCGCGACCCCGCGTCTGCTCACCGGCAACATGTCCGGTCTGGCCTGGGGCAACTGGCACCCCGACAACCCGTTCGCCAAGACCCGCACCCGCACCCTCCTCGTGGTGTCGGACAACGTCGGATCGCCCAACCGGGTGCACTCCTTCGAGGTCCAGATCCCGAAGTAGTGCCCAAGGTCACTGGCCCTCAGGGTGGGGTCAGGGTGATACCTGATGGCCAACCGGCGCAGGATTTGGCACGGTTGATGGCATGACGACGACTGATGTGGCCGCTCGAGACGACGGTGGCGATGATTTCGGGGCGCCCAAGCATGCGGTGGCTGCCGGAGCCGACAACCTTTCCAAGCGGTACGGCGTCGGCGACACCGCCGTCGAAGCCCTGAAGAGTGTCTCGATTTCGTTCCGAGAGGGCGAGTTCACCGCCATCATGGGGCCGTCGGGGTCGGGCAAATCCACCCTGATGCACTGCCTCGCCGGCCTCGACGTCGCGAGCGACGGCAAGGTGTTCATCGGCGACACCGATCTCACCGCGCTGTCGGACAAGGCGATGACGATGCTGCGTCGCGACCGCATCGGCTTCGTCTTCCAGGCGTTCAACCTCGTGCCGACACTGACGGCGAAGGAGAACATCACGCTGCCGGTCGACATCGCCGGCCGGACCGTCGACACCGAATGGTTCGACGCCGTGGTGGCCCGGTTGGGTATCACCGACCGGCTGGGACATCTTCCGAGTGAGTTGTCGGGTGGTCAGCAACAGCGTGTGGCGTGTGCCCGCGCGCTGATCGGCAAGCCGTCGATCATCTTCGGCGACGAGCCGACGGGCAACCTGGATTCCCGGTCCTCCGGCGAGGTGCTGTCGATCCTGCGGGCGGCGACCGACGAGTTCAAGCAGACCGTCGTCATCGTGACCCACGATCCGCGCGCCGCGTCGTATGCCGACCGCGTGGTGTTCCTGGCCGACGGCCAGATCGTGCAGGAGCTCTCGCGGCCCTCCGCCGACGACGTCTTCGAGGTCATGAAGAACCTGGACAACGTGCCTGCGCCCGACACCGCCAGAGCGCACTGAGCCGTGGCCTCCTCCTCGGTGATGCGCAGGGTTTCGCTCCGAAACCTCCGCGCGCACAAGCTCCGACTCTTCCTGACGCTCTTCTCGATCGTCCTCGGCACTTCCTTCGTGGCCGGGTCGATGGTGTTCACCGGGTCCATCTCGAAGGCGTTCAACGACATCTTCGACAGCGCGGCCCAGGGCGTGGCCGTCGAGGTGACCCCCGCCGACCGGCAGTCACCGGGAGTGCCGAACTCTATCGTCGATCAACTTCGGGATCAGCGCGCGCAGTTCGGCATCGACAAACTCGTCGTCAACAACAACGGCCTGATCACGGTCGCCGACTCCGGCGGCAAGGCCATCCAGACCGGTGGCGCCCCGAGCGTCGGCAGCACCTACATCCCGCCCGCGGAGGCCCTCGACCCGGACGAGTCGCGGATCCTGCCGGGCGGGCGCGGCCCCGAGAACGCCGGCGAGATCGTGTTGAACACGTCGGCCGCCGAATCCGCCGGCCTGACGGTGGGGTCGAAGACGAAGGTCGTCGTCGGCCAGGGCGAATCGACACCGCTCGAGGTCACCGTGGTCGGTCTCGTCGACGCGCCCAGCTCGACCGGCGGCTACGTCAACGCGCAGTTCGATGCCGCGACATCGGCCCGGTTGTTCACCGACGGTCAGCATGTGGGGGTCGTCGACATGTCGGCCGTCGCCGGGGTCACCCCGGAACAGCTGCAGGAACGCATCATCGCCGCGCTCGGCGCCGACGCGGATCTCTACGACGTCCGCACCGGCGATCAGGTCCGTGAAGACCAGAAGGCGCAGGTCAACGAGTTCCTGCAGATCTTCCAGTACATCCTGCTGGCGTTCGCCGCGATCGGTCTCGTGGTCGGCACCTTCATCATCTACAACACGTTCTCGATGATCGTCGCGCAGCGGAACCGGGAGTTCGCACTGCTCCGGGCGGTCGGCGCGAGCCAGCGTCAGGTGTCGCGGTCTGTGCTCTTCGAGGCATTCGTGGTCGGCGTGCTCGGCGGCGCGCTCGGGCTCGCCATCGGCATCGGCCTGGCTGCTGGGCTGAAAGCAATCACCAGCGCGACTTCGGGTCTGCCCGACGGTGAGCTGGCCGTCGGTCCGGAAGCGATCCTGGCCGGCATCCTGGTCGGCGTCGTGGTGACGATGGTCAGCGCGTGGGTGCCCGCGGCGAGAGCTGCCCGGGTGCCGCCGGTGGAGGCGATGCGCGCATCGGCCGCCGAGGGGTCGGCCTCGTTGCGCAACCGCACCATCCTCGGGACCGTCATCGGCGTCGCGTCGATCGCCGCGATCGTCATCGGTGCGATGGGCGAAGGAGCGGGCCCCGCGGTCACGGTGGGTGCCGGCGCCGCGGGCGCGGTGCTGTCGGCCGTCCTCATCGGCCCGGCGATCGCCCGCCCGTTCGTCAGCGTGCTCGGCCGCGTCATCGGCGCACCGTTCGGCATGATCGGTCGCCTGGCCCGGACCAACGCCGTCCGTAACCCACGTCGCTCTGCCGCGACGGCGTTCGCGCTCACGCTCGGACTGATGCTGGTCGCGATCATCGGCACCCTCGGACAGTCGTTCAAGGGCACGGTCGACGACGCCGTCGACGCGGGTATCACCGCCGACTACATCGTCGCGGGCACCAACCAGTCGCCCTTGCCGTCGGCGGTGACCGGGGCGATCGACGGTGTGCCGGGTGTCGCCGAGGTGGTGTCGTTCGGCATCGTCCAGGCCAAGGTCGACGACAAGTCGGAGACCGGCTTCTCCGCGCTCGGCGGACCGCTGAACAGCGTGACCGTGATGGACATGCAGGACGGCGCGTCGTCGGATCTGCCCGCCGACGGGATGCTCATCAGCGAGCGGACCGGCAAGTCGAACGGCTGGAAGCGAGGCGACGTGGTCACGTTCACCTCCGCGACGGGCGATCAGGTCCGGGTTCCGATCGCCGGCGTCTACGCCGACAACGAGGCGCTGCAACCGTGGGTGGTGGGTCCCGATGTCTACGAGAAACTGGTCCCACCCTTCGCGCGGGTCAACGTCACGCTCTTCGTGAACGCTGCCCCGGGCACCGACCTCGACACCCTGCGCAGCAACCTCGAGGAGGCGACGGCCGCGTACCTCACGGTCCAGATCCAGGACCGTGACCAGTTCAAGGGTCAGATCTCGTCGCAGATCGACCAGATGCTCGGCACGCTGTACGCGATGCTCGGGTTGGCCCTGCTGATTGCGGTGCTCGGCATCATCAACACGCTCGCGCTGTCGGTGGTCGAGCGCAAACGGGAGATCGGGATGTTGCGGGCGATCGGCATGGTCCGGGCCCAGGTCCGGCGGTCGATCTATCTCGAGTCGGTGCTCATCTCGATCTTCGGTGCCGTCCTGGGTGTGCTGCTGGGGACCGTCATCGGCGTCGCGCTGGTACGCACGCTCGCCGAATGGGGGCTGGGCGCACCGGTGATCCCGTGGTCGCTCATCGTGATCACTCTCGTGGCGTCGGCGATCGTCGGCGTGCTGGCCGCCCTGTGGCCGGCCGTTCGTGCCGCGCGCACCGGACCGCTCGAAGCGATCGCCGACATTTGACGCAGGTTCGTGGTGGTCGGGTCGGGACCGATCCGCGGATGACAGAATCGTCCGCATGACCCGACCACCTGAGGGCGATCCCAACGATCCGCGGAACGATCCGCCGGAGACCCGGCAGTTCGATCCGGACTTCGACCCGTCGGCGCCGCCGTCGCAGGCCTACACCGAGCAGCACCCCGGGCAGCCCTATCCCGGCCCCTACACCGAGCCGCACCAACCGGGTCCGTACACCGAGCCGCACCAGGGCGGCCAGCCGTATCCGGGCCCGTACACCGAGCCGCAATACACCGATCCCCAGTACACCGGCGGTGCGCCGTATGCGTCGTCGCCGTACGACGCGCCGGCCGGTGGTGAGCCGCCCCGTGGGTCCGGATCGAAGGGACGGACGATCGGGCTGGCGCTGGCCGCCCTGATCGCGCTGGTGGTGCTCGGGTTGGTCGTCGTGTTGGTGACCCGCTCGGGCGATGGTGATTCCACCAGCGCGGCATCGTCGTCGATCACCGAGTCGAGCGAACCGGCGACGACCAGCGCGACGACGCCGTCGAGCACCACGACCACCGAGGAGACGACGTCGACCACGACGACGACGCAGCGCTCCGGAACCATCACCTACCAGCTGACCGGGAACGGCGACGTCGTCGCGCTCACGTTCCGTCGTGGCCCGGGGTCGCCGACCGTGATCCCGGCGACGGGGTCACCCTGGTCGCAGCGGGTGCAACTCGAGGGGACCCGTGCGAGCCTGTCCGCCATCGTGGTTCGCGGCCCGGTGTCGTGTGCCATCCTCGCCGACGGTGAACAGCTCGCCGCCGCCACCAGCCAGGGCGGCACCCTCAACTGCACTGCGGACCTCGCTGCGGAGTAGTCCGGGCACCGAATTCTTGCTCCCTGAGGTGTGAGGAGCGCAAGCGACGAGCCTCGAAGGGGCTGGCGAGTTCGACGCACCGGCCCTTCGTGGCTCGCTTCGCTCGCACCTCAGGGAGCAGGAATCAGGACACAGGCTCCCGGCGACGGTCTTCTCGGATCAGCGTCGCTGCAGGACGAGCACCAGATTGGTACCGAGGACGTCGCGGAGCACCGGCACGCGCATGACCCACCACATCCAGCGCGGGATGTAGCGCGGGAACGCCGCGACGAGTTCGGCGCGACCACTGCCGGCTGCCGCACGGGCCCAGCGCAGGCCGTCGGCCGCCGAGACCGCGAACAGCGATGTGCCGTAGAGATTCTTGGGCGGGCGGCCGTGGCGTCGGGTGTACAGCCGCGCCGCCCGATGGCCGCCGAGATAGTGCGTCAGGCCCATCTCGTGACCGCCGAACGGTCCCCACCACAGCGTGTAGCTGATGATCACGACGCCGCCGGGACGCGTCACCCGCAGCATCTCGTCGGCCATCTGCCACGGGGTCGGCGTGTGTTCGACGACGTTCGACGACAGGCACACGTCGACGCAACCGTCGGCGAAGGGGAGCGCCTGGCCCGATCCGCGGACCGACCCGCGATGCTCGAGCCCGCCGGCGTGCATCTCGGTGGGATCGGGTTCGACGGAGACGTAGTGGGCGCCCCGGGCGCGGAAGGCGTCGGCGAAGTACCCGGGGCCGCCGCCCACATCGAGGACCACCGCCCCGTCGGGAGCGGCGCCGGCGAGATCCGGCACGAACGCCTCGACCATGCTCGCGGTGTCGGCGGCCAGCGCGCCGTAGAACCGCGCGGGATCGGACTGCTCGAAGCGGAAGTCGTTCAGCAGTCCCGCGGCGCGGCGCAGGGTGGCGAGCCGGGCCATCCGCGCACCGGAGAGTGGAGTGGTCATCGTCGGGTCACTCTAGTGCGGCGGGTACCGGCGTTCACCCTCCGGTCGGTAGGCTGACCGACAATGCGCGCACCGTCGAACGTCCTGCTCCTGTGCTGGCGGGACACCCGCCACCCCCAGGGCGGCGGCAGTGAGACCTATCTGGAACGCGTGGGCGCCGAACTGGCCCGACGCGGCGCGACCGTCACCTTCCTCACCTCCGCCTACCCCGGGTCCGTCCGCGAGGAGCAGCGGGACGGCATGCGGTTCATCCGTGCCGGCGGACGCATCAGTGTGTATCCGCGCATGCTCGCGACGATCCTCGGCGGTCGGTTCGGTCTGGGACCGCTGGCGGGGTGCCGACCGGACGTCGTCGTCGACACACAGAACGGTGTGCCGTTCTTCTCGGTGCTGGTGTCGCCGGCGCCGACGGTCGTCCTCGTCCACCACTGTCACCGTGAGCAGTGGCCGGTGGCCGGTCGCCTCCTCGGCCACATCGGGTGGTTTCTCGAGTCGCGGGTGTCGCCCCGGATCCATCGTCGCAATCGGTACGTCACCGTCTCCGCGCCGTCGAAGTCCGAGCTCGTCGCACTCGGGGTGGACGCCGAGCGGATCGCGGTCGTGCGCAACGGGATCGATCCGCTGCCCGAGGGCATCGAGGCGCCCGATCGCGCCGGCGACGCCATGTTCGACGACCCGGTTCGGCTCTGCGTGTTGTCGCGGCTGGTTCCGCACAAGCAGGTCGAGGACGCGCTGACCGTGCTCGCACGGTTGCGTCGCGACGGGGTCGACGCCCACCTCGATGTCATCGGCGGCGGTTGGTGGTCGGACGAACTGCACCGTGCCGCAGCCGAACTCGCGGTGACCGGGGCGGTCACGTTCCACGGCCACGTGGACGAACGACGCAAGCACGAACTCCTCGCCCGGGCCCGGGTCCACCTCATGCCGTCGCGCAAGGAGGGATGGGGCCTCGCCGTCGTCGAAGCCGCTCAGCACGGTGTCCCGACGATCGGTTATCGCAGTGCGGTCGGACTCGCCGACTCGATCGACGACGGACACACCGGGCTGCTGGTCGACGGTGTCGACGAACTCGCCAGTGCGACGAGGAAACTCATCGACAACCCGGATGAGTCGGGCCGGCTCGGACGGAACGCGCAAGCCAAGGCGAGTCGCTACTCGTGGTCGGCGACGTGCGACGGATTCATGGCGACGTTCGACGCCGTGTCGTCCGCGCCACGCCGACGCCGGCGCTGATCAGGCCCGCGACGAGCAGCGCGGCCCACGCGAGGTGCGCGCCGGTCGCGATCGCGCGGTCGGCGTCGTCGGCGGATCGATCCGCCGGGCCGGTCACCTGATACAACCGCAGCGACGGCCCGTCGAAGACCATGTGCCCCGACGCGGCGAGTTGCGCAGGCGGATCGTCGTTCTCGACCGCCACCCACCCGACGCCGAGCGCGGCGAGCGCGGCCGGTGACCCGCCGGACTCCAGTACCCGCGTCACGGCTGCGGCGTGTTCTCCGGCGGGATCGATCACTTCCCCGTCGACCCGGAGCTCACCGGATTCGACGACCGGCGCGCGGAACGTCCGAGCGGCGGGATCGAGGGACGGATCGCGTGCGAAGGGATACTCGCGGACCGTGCCGGGCGGCCACAGGGCGACCGAACCGCGTGCCGGCGGGACGATGTCGGCGACCTGCCGCCACTCGTCGGGATAGTCGATCGCGCGCACCGCACCACCGACTCCCCACGCGAGGTCGGGGAGCGGTGCCACCACGAGCAATGCGACCGCGGCGAACGCGAATCCCGAAGGGACACGCCGCCTCGCCGCCGCCACGGCCGCCGCGACGCAGACCGCGACCGCCGGGACGAGGAGCGCCGAGAACTTCTGGGTGTCGCGGAGGAGCCCACCGCCACCGACGTGTTCGACGACGAACCCCAGGCCCGCCCGGACCGGTCCGAAGGTGCTCAGCAGCAACAGGATCGCGGTGACCGACGCCAGCACGGCGATGGCGCGGACGAGCGGATCGAGCTGCCGGCGACGGCGCCACAGGTGGCCGGCGCCGACCGCGACGACGAGGAGCAGGCAGATGGTGGCCACCGCGGCCCATCCGATGGTCCGGCTCGCCGGCACCGCGTCGGCGTTCCAGATCCCGCCCAGTGACCCGACCGTGCCCACGGGCCCGAGCCACGGCTCCGACCGCAGGCCGAACGCCTCGACCCCGGCGGCCGCCGATGTGGTCGGGGCGTCGGTGATCAGGGACGTCAGCAACCAGGGCAGGGCGCTGAGGACCCAGAGCGCGACGGCGACGGCCGTGGGTCGCAGCCCGATCGGGCGTGCCAGAAGCGCTGTCGCGAAGACGATTCCGGCGAGGACGGAACCGGTGGGCGTCAGCCCGGCGACGGCGAACAGCCCGCCCAGCTGAAGAAGCCGGACGGTGTGTGCTCGGGGGTCCGGTCGCCGGGTGGCTTCGACTCGGCTCCTCGATCTCGATGCGCTCCTTCGTCGCTTACTCGACCCGGCGGCTTCGCTCGGTGCCGGCTCAACCAGCGGAGTGTCTCGCCTCGCTGCGCTTGGTGCCGGCTCACACTGCGGTGGGCGTTCCCGCAGGTCGAGGACCGTGACGACAATCCACCCCAGTGCCGCAAACCCGGCCAGCAGACTCCAGTGACCCTGCAGGAGCCGTTCGGCGACATAGGGATTCCATATCGCGACGAGCGCGGCGGCCGCGGCACCCGTGCGTCCGGCGTCCGGGACCAGCCGGGCCGCCAGCCGTCCGTAGCCGACACCGGCGAACACCAGGGCCGCGGCGAGAACCGCCAGCACGACGATGCCGCCGTCGACGACGGTGCTGGCCATCGCGAGGAACCAGTCCTGCGGCACGGCGCGCGGCGGTAGGTCGCCGATCCCGAGCGTGGTGTCCGTGACGTGGGTGCGCGGCGTGGACACCGCATCGCGATACAGCAGATACCGGTCGCCGATGCCGATCAGCCCTGGCAGCAGCGGCGCCAGGATCACCGCGGTCGCACCGATACTGGTGCCGTATAGGGCCGGCAGCAGTCGTCGGGGAGTCACCGCGGCGATCCCCTTCAGAAGTGGTGGGTGTCCGACGGCGCGGGAGCGTGCACCGGATCGTCGTCGTAGTCGGATTCGGTGATGCCGTACGACCGGGCCAGGTCCAGGATCTTGGTCGCCCGTGCGATCCGCGGCAGGTCGGAACCGTTGCGGATCTCACCGCCGTCGCGCTCGAACTCGGCGAAGAACTCCCGGGCCCAGGTGATCTCGTCCTGCGAGGGGGACAGGCCCTCGTTGACCTGGGCGCACTGACTCGGGGTGAGGCAGATCTTGCCGGTCATGCCGAACTCGGCGCTCACCGCGGTCGCCTCGCTGAGCTTCAGGGCACTCGAACCGACCGTCGGCCCGTCGATGGCGCTCGGCAGGTGGGCGGCCTTGGCCGCGATGGTGAAACGTGAACGGGCGTACGCGAGGGTCTGCGGGTCGTCGCCGAATCCGGTGTCGCGGCGAAAGTCCCCGATGCCGAACGCGAGACGGAACGTGCCCTTCGTGGCCGCGATCTCACTGATGCGCTCGAGTCCGCGCGCGGTCTCCACGAGCGCCACGATGGGCAGGCCGGGCAGGCGCTTGGCGGTCTCGGTGACATGGTCGACGGACTCGACCATCGCCAGCATCACGCCGCCGACGGCGGTCTGCGACAGGGCGTCGAGGTCGTCGGCCCACCACGGCGTGCCGAACCCGTTGACACGGACCCAGTCTCCGGCGCCGGGGCCGTGCGTGCCGTCCTTCGGCCCGAGCCAGCGGACGACGTTGTCGCGCGCGGCGACCTTGTCCTTGGGGGCCACCGCGTCTTCGATGTCCAACACGACGATGTCGGCACGCGAACGGGACGCCGGCTCGAACTTCGCATAGTGGGAGCCGTTGACCAGCAGCCAGCTCCGCGCCAGCACCGGGTCGATGCGCGAACCGATGTCGGTCGACTCGGCGTCGTAGGGGTTGTCGTCGTACATCAGGGTCTCTCGGTCCAGTGAACACGCGCGATCGGTGGATCCCGCGCTCGGCAACAGCAACCGCCCCATCGTTGCCTATGCACGACTGCACGTGCAAAGCAGATCGCCCGCGTCCCCCGCGCTACCTCGTGCCCGCCCCGTGCGACGCCGCGACGTCGAGGTCGGCACACTTGGTCCATGCAGCAGACGCGCCGGAGAACGGGCACGGTCGGCGCCGTCGGGTCGGTGGCGGTCGGTTCGATGGTGGCCAACGTCTGCATGTACGTGGTGCACCTCACCGCGAGTGCGCACTTCCTCGACGTCAGCGAGTACGGCGAGTTCGCGGTGCTGCTGTCGGCGATGCTCGTGCTCGGCGTGCCGGCGATGGCGTTGCAGAACGTGATCGCCCGGGAGGTCGTCCTCGGCGGCGACGAAGGACGGCTCCGCAGGCTGGGCCTGGTGACGACCTTCTGGGTCGTCGTGTTCACCGCCGTCGCCACCCCACTGGTCGCGTTGTTGTTGCGCACCGATGTCGCGACGACGGCGGCAGCACTCGCCTCGGCGCCGCTGCTCGCGCTCATCGCCGCAGGTCAGGGGATTCTGCAGGGACGCGGCGAGTTCCAGGTGCTGTCCTGGGTGCTGGCCGTGGTCGGTATCGCCCGATCGGTGCCGATCATCGGGGCGTTCGCCGCCGGTGCCGGGCCCGCCGGAGGGCTGCTGGCCGGGACGCTGGGTGCCGCCGCCGCGGCAGTCGTCGTCTGGCTCGTGGTGTGGTCGGTGGCGCGCGACGGCCGGTCGGGACGCGCGCCGTCGGGTACCGCCGGGGTGCTCAGCGTGGTCCGCGCGTCGCAGGTCCAGCTGGTGCTCATCGTCGCCTCGTCGATCGACCTGTTGCTCTCACCCCGGGTCCTCGACGCCGAGGAGGTCGGGGTGTACGCGCTCGGGGCGATCGCGACCAAGGTCGCCTTCTGGCTTCCGCAGGCCATCGGCGTCGTCTTCTATCCGCGCCTCGCCGACCCCGCACGTTCGGCGGCGTCGCTGCGACAGGCGGTCGCGGTGGTCGCCGGGATCGGAGTGGTGCTGACCGTGCTGGCCGGTGCGGCCGGTCCGATCGTCCCGTTCGTCTTCGGGGACGGTTACGACGCCCTCGTGCCGATCTTGTGGCTGTTCGCCTACATCGGCGCCGCACTCGCCGTCCTGCAGGTCGTCCTGCTGTCGGCGATCGCGCGAGACCGGACGCGCGTCGCCCTCGGCACCTGGGTGGTCGTGGCCGCCGAGGTGCTGGTCATCGTCACCCTCGCGGGGTCGGTGATCGGGGTCGCCGGGACCGCCGCGGTGGCCGTCACGATCGCCGCGCTGGGAACGTGGGCGGTCGCGCGCTGAGCGACGTGTCGATCTCGGACGTTGCCGAGTTCCCGAAGTTTCGGCAGTGTTGTGTGATGAGCGACAACGAGAGCACACAGGTCACTGTCCAACGCATCATCGAGGCGCCCGTCGACGCGGTGTTCGACATTCTCTCCAATCCCGAACGGCATCAGGCGCTCGACGGTTCGGGATTCATCCGCGGCGTGGACCACGCCGACCGCATCCAACAGGTGGGGGACGTGTTCACGATGAACATGGCCGGCGACCACATGGGTGGCGAGTACAAGACGGACAACCACGTCACGGGTTACGCCAAGGACAAGTTGCTGGCGTGGAAGACCGCACCCGCCGGCACCGAGCCGCCCGGATGGGAATGGCTGTGGGAGCTGGAGTCCCAGGGCCCCAACGAGACCCTGGTGCGCCACACCTACGACTGGTCGAAGGTCACCGACAAGAAGCTGCTCGAGCAGGTCAAGTTCCCGCTCGTCACCGAGGCTCAGCTCGACGACACCCTCGGCAGGCTCGCCGCCGAGTCGGCTTCCTGACCGATCCTGGTCACTCCGGCTGCCCGTCAACGGTTTCCGCGCCACGTCGGCGGCGGAACCGGGCGGGCAGCCAGGCCGGATTGGTGAGCACCAGCCCGGCCAGCAACGCCACCACGCCCAGGACAGCGGTGCCGATCGGGACGAGGCGGCCCCAGATCAGGATCGGGGTCGCGAGATCGGAGGCGAGGTCCGTCATCCGGGTCTGGGTGTCCTCGTCGTAGGCGAATGTCGCACGCAGGTGCGGCAATTTGAAGTCGGCCGGTACACCCGGCGTGCCGTCGGGAAACCGGTACACCTCGTCGACGGTGATCGTCGCGTCGACGATGGTGCCGGTCCGGGGATCGACGGCGAGGTCCCACGAACTGCGGTGGTGCAGGTTCGCGGTCAGCGGGCGACTCGTGTCGCCGACCCCGAACCACGACGCCGGCCGCGTGATCGAGACATTCGTGCCGACGGGCCTGCCGAGTGCCGCGCGGGCGAGATCGGTGTCGGGCACCTCGGCGCGGAACCGGTCGACGTCGCGGCCGTGCACCTCGGTGTCGCCGTCGTAGACCAGCGGCACGGTGGTGCGGGTGACGGCGTCGAAGAACTCCCGATCGGCCGGTTCGGTGTCGAACGGGAGGAGATAGGTGACGCCGCGCCGATCCGGGACGAGGACGGCGGCCTGACCGCTGTCGTACTGGATCTCCGACGCCCCGCGCGCGGCGAGCCGGGGCAGCGCGTTCTTCCGGTCGAGCGTCACCCGGTCCTTGATCGCGTTGACCGTCGCGTCGTTGCACGGTTGCGCCGGATCATCTGCCTGAGAACCCCCTGGGTCGACGCCGGGACGCGGATCGCCCGGGTCGACCTCACGGCCGTCGATGCGCAGCGCCTGGGCCTGGATCGACGTCCCGGCCTGCAGGGTCACCCGGTGTTCGTCGGAGGGTTGCACCGCGACGACGCGTTGCTGGCGGACGAGGTCGGCGTCGACGGCGCGCGCCGAGCGGGTCTCGAGCGAACACCGGTCGAAGATCGTCGCGTCATCGGCGGTGGCGACCGTGGTGAAGTCCGTGCTCAGCGGGATGGTGCGGAATCCGCCGACAAGCAACGTCGGCAGGGCGATCGTCACCGCGAGCAAGAACGCGCCGACGAAGATCAGGGTCGGGCCGGCGAGGTCCGCGGCCGACCAGCGATGCGGCTCCGGACGGGTCTCGGTATCCGACGACAACCCGGAGGACGGCGGCCCTGATCGCGACGAGGAGGACGGCGAGGACATGGAGGCGAGGGTACGCAACGCGTCCCGGCTACCCTGTCAGCAGCATGACCAGCACCGACCCCGATCCCATCGCCCCGGCAGCCGCCGGCTCCGCCCGGCGGTTCTATCCGCAGCTCGAGGGCATGCGGGCCATCGCCGCGATCGGGGTCCTGGTCACCCATGTGGCGTTCCAGACGCGGGCGGTCGAGATCCCCGTGCTCGGACCGGTACTCGGTCGCCTCGACCTCGCGGTCGCCCTGTTCTTCGCGCTCTCCGGCTTCCTGCTCTGGCGGCCGTGGGTCGACGCCGCGCATCGCGGTGGCGGGCATCCGTCGGTGTCGAGGTACTTCCGCCACCGGGTGGTCCGTATCTGGCCGGCTTACGTGGTCGTGGTCGTGCTGGTGATCCTGCTGCTCCCCGAGGCGCAGGGCGCCGACGCCCAGGTCTGGTTGGCGAATCTCACGCTCACCCAGGTCTTCGTGCCACTCACGCTCACGGCGGGTCTGACGCAGATGTGGAGCCTCTCGGTCGAGATCGCGTTCTACGCCCTGCTGCCGCTCATCGGCTTTGCACTCCTGCGGCTGCGTGGTCGTCGCCTGCGTGCGCGTGTCCCTGCGCTGGTGGCTCTCGGCGCTGTGAGCCTGGGCTGGGCCTGGGTCGGCACCTCGCTGCCCGTGGCCGACGGTGTGGAGACCAAGAACTGGGTGTTCGGTCACCTCCCGTGGTTCGTCGCGGGTCTGATCCTGGCCGAGATCGCCGGGGTCCTCGACTCGGCCTCCGGGGCGTCCGGACCCACCCGTTCGGGACGCTGGATGGCGGGTGTGATCCGCCTCAGCGCCAACCGTCCGCTGATGCTGGGCGTGCTCGTCGTCGCCTACGCGCTGGCGTGCACCAGGCTCGCCGGACCGACCGGACTCGGCGACGTCACCGAGACCGAGTTCGCCACCAAGATGGTGCTCGGCGCCCTCTGCGGGTATGCGCTGCTGGCACCGCTGGTGTGCAATGAGGGGCCGTTCCGCATCCTCACCTCGCGCGTGATGTTGGCGCTCGGGAGATGGTCGTACGGGATCTTCATCTGGCACGTCGCGGTCCTGGCGGTCGTCTTCCCGCTGTTCGGCATCGTGCCGTTCAGCGGTGACACCCTCCTGGTGCTGGTGATCACGCTCGTTCTGTCGATCGGTGTGTCCGCGGCCAGTTACGCCTTCATCGAGGAGCCGACGCGGAACTGGCTGCGCAACCGCGAGAGTCGTCGTCGCAACCGCTCGCGCCACGACGCCGCGAGTCCACCCGTCGGGGACCGACCGTCGATGGCGGACCAGAACACCAGCCACGCGGTCATCGACACCGCCACCAGCGCCGGCAGCTGAACCCACCACTGCGAGCCGTGGTAGCCGCCGGAGGCGTGCCACGGTCCGGCCGCCAGGCCGATCGTCGCCACCATCATCGCGACGAATGCAGTTGTGACGCCTGACTTCTGCGGTAGCGCGGCGGCGACGGCGCCGACCACGACGGCGGCCGCGAGCCCCCACCAGCCCGAGATCAGCCACGCGGCGGCGAGCACCGCACCCCCGGCGAGGAGTATGGTGCCGCGTCCGGCCGGGACCACGATGGGTTCCCCGGGCGGGGCACGGCGCGCCGACGGCCACCAGGCCGCGAGGAGCAACAGCACCATCAGTGCCAGGCCGATCACCAGCGACCAGCGGTACAGCGAATCGAACCGGTACGTCAGGTCGATGGTTCCGGCAGCGCCGGCGGGAACGATCCAGCCCTGTTGCCAGCCGTCGACGACGACCGGCCGCAGCGACACCCCGTCGAGCCGCGCCTGCCATCCGGGGTTGGTGCTCTCGGGCACGACCAGCAGTCGTTGCGGTCCGCTCTCGACGGTCACCGCACGCCGCACCGCCGACCACTCGCTCACCTCGGGGGACGTCGAGGCCGGTGCCGACACCGGGTCTCCGTTCACCAGCGAGAGGGCGTCGACGGTGAAGGCGTCGCCGGGATTGACCGACACCTCCTGCTGTCCGGCGGGCAGGGCGAGCCCGCCGTCGCCGCACGGGCGCCCGATCACCGGTTGCCCGCTTCGAAGGTCAGAAGCGCGGGCACGCACGGACATCCGGACGACCTGACCCGCGGCGGTCAGCCCGATTCCGTCATCGCAGCCGATCTCGACGACCCGGTCGGCGTCCGTACCGGTCGCCGTCGACGGTGACACGCGGACCTCGGCGATCCCCGGTGGTGCGGGACTGGCGAATCCGAGGCTGTTGACGTCGATGAGGTCGGACTGGGCGCGGATGGTGATCTCGATGCGATCGGTGACCGCAGGATCGAGACGGACGATGCCGCTCTCGTCGACCTCGCGGATCTGCTCGCCGGTGCCGAGGTCCACCGCGACCTCGGTGGGTGCGGCGGGATAACCCCGGGGTGCGACGATGGTCAGCGCGTCGACCCGTTGCGGCCGTGGGAGATCGAGGACCAGGGTGGGACTGTTCTCGTTCGCCGCGGCGTCCTCGTCGTCCGGGGAATCGGCGGCACCCGCTCGCGACGTCCGCTCATCGGGGATCTCCGGTGCGGTCCACGATGTTCCGGGATCGCCGTCGACGGCGGCCGCGGGCCCGCCGCGGGGATCGGTCACCGGGCGGGGGCCGCGCGCCGTGACCCCATCATCGGCGAGAAGACGATCGAGAGCATCGCCGGGTCGGGGTCGCAGGATCGCGGTGGGGGAGACGGTGGCATCCGACGGCACCGAGAGCGCGCGCCCGAACACCGCGGACGTCTCCGGGGACAGGCCGAGTCCCGGTGCGCACCTTGTCATCTGTCGCGCCGGGTCGGACACGCAGGACGCCCGGCCGGACAACTCCTGGTAGAGCAGCCACTGGGCGACCTCGGTGCCGGCCTCGAGCTCGGGCAGCACCACGCGATGGCGGATTCGCAGAGGCGTCGCCGTCCGCAGATCGGACACCGTGACCTCGCCGAGCGCGAATTGGTTTCCGGCCGTGCCGTCGTCGGTGCGGAGCGCACGGATCTGCACCCAGCGGGTGGCTCCACTGGGTGCGGTCACCGTCATCGGTTCACCCGGTTCGAGCCCCGAGACCACCGTGCTGCCCGCCTCGGTGGTGATCAGTGCGCTGGTGACATCGGGCCCGAGTGCCTTCGCAGTCGTCAGGGTCAGCGCGAGATCGGTGCGCGGCGTGGTGAAACCGATGCGCATCCATCGTCCGACCGCGCTCTCCAACCCGCCGCTCACCCAGGCGCTCTGCGGGTTGCCGTCGAAGGCCGCGGCCGCCGAGTTGGCCGGTGAGGTCTGCCCGGGCTGCACCGCGTCGGCCGCCGATCCCGACGTCGACACCTCGACCTCGCCACTCCGGTTGTCCAGCAACCACTCCCCGTGGACCAGCGGCTGACCGTCGACGGGGTAGTCGGCGACGGCGTTCTGCGTGCGCCGCGGGTCCGACGGGGCCCGGATCGCCGAACTGTGATCGTCGACGCGGCCGAAGTCGGTCTCCCGGTCGCTGGGCGTGTCGGTCACGATCAACGGGCCGTCGGTGATCCCGGCGCGGCGTGCGTCGGCATCGAGGACGACCGGCCCGAGCGGCGGTAGCCCCTGACGTGCTCGGACCTCGGCCAGTTCGGCGACGGCCTCGGGGCCACCGGCAACCCGCGGGAGTCCCGCGGTGTCGACCAGTCGGGGGCCGGTGCCGGCGGCCGGCGAGCCGGGAGCGCCGACGGCGAAGATCTGCACCGCGGGCATTGCGGGCCGCAAACCGTTGTCGCGCACCACCCCTCGAACACTCGGCGGCCCCATCTGCGGACCGAACTCGGCCACGCGGTGGAGTCCGGGCGACTCGTCGAGTGCCTGCTGGGCGAGCAGCGGGCGGGCCGACCGTGAGGTCTCGGGATCGAGATCGGCTCGGAGGACGACGAATCCGATGCCCTGCCCGGCGAGGGTGGCGGCCAGGCCCGGCGAGCCGCGGCCCGCGGCGATCTCGCGCTGCACGGAGTCGAGGGCCCTGATCGCGCCGGGCGGGGTGAGCGGGATCGCGTCGCGGACCGCCCACGGGGTGTCGGAGAGGGGTTGCAGCGGTTCGTCGCGGGTGAGTCCCCACAGCTGGTCGGCGAACGGCGCCCCGGGGACGACCAGCGTGCGGGCAGGTGGGCCGCCGTCGTCGCGTTCGCTGTGCTCGGCCAGCCAGTCGGCGGTCTGCTGCCAGTGACGTGGAATCGACTCGTACGTGCCGTTCGGTGCGAGCTGGCCGGTCCACATCAGCGACCCGGCACCGATCACCGCGACGAGCAGGACGATCGCCGCGGCGACCGGACGCGACCGCTGGGGCTGGGCGAAGGCGGAGAGCGTCTCCCGGCGACCGGCGGTTCCCGGAAGGGGAACCCGCGCCAGCAGGTGCGCGACGCCGAGCGCCAGGGGGATGCGGAGCAGCGGCTCGAATTTGTGGATGTTGCGCAGCGGTGCGCCGGTCCCGTCGAGGAAGACGCGCATCTGCTCGGCGACCGGTGAACCGAGTTCGCCCGCGTAGCCGACGCACATCACGACGAGACCGACGCCCAGGATGGCGACGAGCCGGCCGCGGAACGGCATGTGCCGCATACACAGTCCGGCCAGACCCGCGGCCGCGATCGTCCCGGTCGCCAGGACTGCGGCGGGCTGGGTGACCAGCACCGCCCCGGCGACGCGCTCCGGCGAGACGAACGGCGTCCACGAACTCGCCCCACGCAGCACCTCGGTGAGCGACGTCCACTGCGTGGTGACCCGGGACGATTCGATGTAGTCGAGGAACGGCGGACTCACCCGCGAGAGGATCAGCAACGGGACCACCCACCACGCGCAGGCCAGGGCCAGGCCGACCGTGGTCCAGGCTCCGAACCGCCGCCATCGGCGGTCGCGCGGACTGTGCAGCAGCCACCACAGGACGGCGACCCCGAGGGCCGCCAGCGTCGCGACGGCGTTGACCGCACCCATCAGCGCCACCGCGGCCGCAGTACGGGCGGCCTCGCGCCAGAGCGGCGGAGCGTCGTCGTCGGCGCGCGTGTCCAGCGCGCGCACCACCGGCACGAGCACCCACGGGGCGAGCATCATCGGCAAGGTCTCCGACGAGATCGAGCCGAGGGTGGTCAGGACCCGGGGGCTCAGGACGAAGACGACGGCGGCGATGATCCGCGAGGCCGGCGAACCCAGCCGCAGGGTCTCGGCGAGGCGGACGATGCCGACGAAGCCGACGGTCAGCAGCACCGCCCACCAGAGACGCTGGACGATCCACGGCGGGACGGCGAGGAGATCGCCGAGCGCATAGAACGCGCCGTGCGGGAAGAAGTAGCCGTAGGCCTGGTTCTGTACCTGCCCCATCGGCGCGTTCGGCGTCCACAGATGCGCGGCGCGGGCGAGGAAACCGAGCGGATTCGCGGTGAGGTCGAGTTTGGTGTCCGCCGCGATGCGGCCGGGTGACTGCAGGAGACAGATGAGCAGCGAGATCGCGGCGACGACGGCGACGCCGCGCCGACCCAGCCCAGACCGGGTCGGGACGGACTGATCCGGTGGCGAAGGCGGGGTACTCAGTTGCTGCTGCTGTCGATCAGGGGACGCCGGGACCGGCGGCGTCGTGGACGGGTCAGTTGGTCTCGCCGGCTCCGCCGCGCGAACCGTAGTCCACCGAGCCCTGGACGAATCCGTTGTTCGGGCTGATGTTGTTCAGGTCGGTGGACGGGCTGTTCTCGGAGGCCAGGAATCCGCCGAGGAACACCGCGCCGAGTCCCACCAGGATGCCGGCGACCCCGGCGACGGCTCCGGCGACAAGGCGGTTGTTGGTCATGGCGATGAAACTACCATCGCCGAAGTCCGATTCCGGGTGACACCCGCTGACACCAGCGGATCGACCCGGCCGCGGTCATCGACGCGACCGCACTTTCGTCAGGGTGCGATCCCAGAGCAGGCGCGCACTCGTCTTCAGCAGTTCGGGCTTGTCGACGTCGCGGCTGAGCAGCATCGTCGACGAGGCGATCGTGCCGGCCGACGCCTTGGAGCGGTGCCCGGAGTCCAGGTGCGGTTGCGGGTCGTATTCGATGACCAACTGGATCGCCTCGGCGCGTGCGCGCCCGGCGATCTGCTCGGCCAGCCACAGCGCGAGATCGATCCCGGCGGACACGCCGGCGGCGGTGACGAGGTCGCCGTCGGGCAGCGCACGCACGACGCGTTCGTCGGCGACAGCCTTCGCACCGTGCAGGCTCAACCCGGCCATCGACGACCAGTGCGTGGTGGCCGGCTTCCCGTCGAGCAGACCCGCCGCGGCCAGGACGATCGACCCGGTGCACACCGACGTCGTCCACTGCGTGCCCGGCCGGACCGCGCGCAGCCAGTCGAGGACCTTCTCGTCCTGCGACGCGGCCAGGAATCCGGGCCCGCCCGGCACCAGGACGACGTCCGGCGACGGTGTCTCGTCGAACGAATGCGTGGCACCGACGACGAGCACGCCCGAATCGGCGACAATCGGCCCCGGTTCGTGCCAGACGAATCTGACCTCCGCGTCGGGCAGGGCGCGCAGCACCTCGTAGGGACCGATGAAGTCGAGGGCGGTGAACTGCGGGTAGAGGACGATCGCGATCTGGGTCATGAGGGCCTTTCGATTGTCGGGATGTCTCGTTCTGTCTCGTTCAACGGAAGGTGCGGCGGTACGCCTCGGGCGGTACACCGAGGCGGCGGACGAAGGTGCGGCGCATCGTCTCGGCCGATCCGAACCCGCATCGGCCGGCGATCACCGGCATCGTGTCGTCGCTCTGCGTGAGCGCGCGACGGGCGGCGTCGGTCCGGACCCGCTCGACGTAGGTACCCGGCGCCTCACCGGTCTCGTCGGTGAAGACGCGAGAGAAGTGGCGCGGACTCATCGACGCGTCCCGGGCCAGGTCGTCGACGCGGTGTGGCCGGGCCGGCTCGGCCTCGATGCGTTCCTGGATCTCCCGGATCGCGGTGCGACGGGCCCGCGGCATCCACACCGGCGGGGCGAACTGGCTCTGGCCGCCCGGCCGGCGCATGTAGAGGACGAGCCATCGCGCGACGAGCTGCGCGAGTTCGGTGCCGTGGTCCTCTTCGATCAGGGCCAGGGAGAGGTCGATCCCGGCGGTGACGCCCGCAGAACTCCACACCCGATCGCTGCCGCGTACGAACAGGGCCTCGGCATCGACCTGGACCGACGGATAACGCTCGGCAAGGAGTCCGGCGACGGCCCAGTGGGTGGTCGCGCGCTTGCCGTCGAGGAGCCCGGCCTCGGCCGCGAGGAATGCGCCGTTGCACACGCTGACGACCCGTCGTGCGCGGTGCGCCGCCCGCCGGATCCAGTCGATGAGTTCGGGATCGCGCGCGGCGTCGTGGACGCCGGTGCCGCCGGGCAGGATCAGGATGTCGAGCGGATCGGCCGGATCGGGCAGCGTGTGCGCGACGAACTCCAGGCCGACGCCGGTGCCCACCGACAAGCCCGACTTCGACACCAGGCGGAGGTCGTAGGTCACCGCCGAACCCTGATCGACGAGCGCGATCGACGCGGTGGTGAACACGTCCGCCGGACCCGTCACGTCCAGGGCCTGCACCCCGGGAAAACCGAGGATCACCACCGATCGACTCATGAACACATCGTTTCCGACCCGCTGCGTGGCGTCCAGGCCATGCATCCCACAGATCAGGACACGTTACGGCCGGTTGAGCCGTGTCGAAGCCACCCCTCCGCTGGTGAGCCGGCTCCGAGCGCAGGAGGGGAGGTGACCCTCCCTCCGCTGGTTGAGCCGGCTCCGAGCGCAGCAGGGGAGGTGACCCTCCGCTGGTTGAGCCGGCTCCGAGTGAAGCGAGGCGCCGTGTCGAAGCCACTTGGTGACCTCGACGGGCGCGGCGGCCTCGCTTCGCTCGGTCGTCGCTGCTCGGCCAGCGGGGGGTGGGCGGCGGCCTCGCCTGTCGTTGGGCCTCCACGGCTGGTTGAGCCAGCTCCGAGCGCAGAAGGGGAGGTGACCCTCCGCTGGTTGAGCCGGCTCCGAGCGCAGCGAGGCGCCGTGTCGAAGCCACCTGGTGACCTCGACAAGCTCGGCCGGCGGGTGGGGGACGCTCAGTCGGCGGGTGGGGGACGCTCGGCCGGCGGGTGGGGCACGCTCAGTCGGCGGGTGGGGGTCGCTGCTCGGCCGGCAGAGGGCCCCTACAGCGTGACCTGAGGCTCCTTCTCGCACTGCGCGGGAACGATGAACACCGGACGGTGGCAGTGTTTGAGGACCCGCTCCGCCACGCTGGAGCGCAGCAGCGCCTTGAGTCCCGACGCCCCGCGCGTGCCGGTGACGAGGAGGTCGACGTCGAGCGCCTCGGCCGCGGCGACGAGCGCGCCCCACACCGTCGACTCCACTTCGACGAGCGACCCACGAGCGGTCAGCCCACATTCGGCCGCGAGGGTCACGCCGCGCTCGTTGATCGCGGCGGCCTCGTCCTCGAGAGCTTGGTCGACGCCGGCGTCGAGCTGGGTGTCGATGAACGGCTGCATCCCGCCGGCAAGGGTGGACATTCGCGCCGGCGTCATGCCACCGGGTTGCCAGGCGGTGACGACCACCGCGGATTGCGCACGGAGGAAGTGTCCGGCGTAACGAATGGCGCGGTCGGCATTCGGCGAGCCGTCGTAGGCGATCATCAGAGTTTGCCCGGCACGGGTACCGCCGCTACCGCTCCCGGCGGTGGCGGACCCGGACGAAACGGACCCCACGTCCATTGGCTCAGACTACATGCCAGACTCGGGGAATGGGCCCAACTCGCAGACCCCGATGGAACCGGAACACGCTGACCGCGGTAACCGTCACGGTTCTGTGCGTCGCGCTCGCGGCCTGCACCGGTTCGACGACGGACTCGCCGCCGCCGACGCCCTCGTATTCGGTGACCGCCGAGGCGCCGCTGTCGTCGTCCCCGGCGCCGACCACCACACCGGTCGCGAACTCCTGCGGCGCAACCGAACTCGCGAAGCTGTCGGTGCGTCAGAAGCTGGCGCAGCTCATCGTGGTCGGCGTGACCGGGGCGGCCGACGCGCAGCAGATCGTCGAGAACGAGGAGATCGGCGGCATCTTCGTCGGGAGCTGGACCGACAAGTCGATCCTGACGAGTGGTGCGGCAGCACGGATTTCGCAGAATTCGTCGATTCCGTTGATGGTCACCGTCGACCACGAGGGCGGCCGGGTGTCGCGACTGTCCGCGCTCGGCATCGACAACGCCTCGCCGCGTGAGCTGGCGCAGACCAAGACGCCCGAGCAGGTGCGCGCGATCGCGGCCGACGTGGGCCGCAAGCTCAAGCGTCTCGGGGTCACCGTCGACTTCGCCCCCGTCGCCGACGTGAGCGAAGAATCGGACGACGAAGTGATCGGCGACCGGTCCTTCAGCAACGACCCGGCGGTCGTGACCGAGTATGCGGGTGCGTACGCCGCGGGGTTGGCCGACGCGGGAATCACGCCGGTGTACAAGCATTTTCCGGGGCACGGCCACGGCTCCGGTGACTCGCATCTGGGTGTCGTGACGGTCCCGTCGCTGGCGGAACTCCAGGACAGCGACCTCGTGCCGTTCCGGACCCTGCTGCGCGACCCGGGGACCGCAGGCGCGATGGTCGGGCATCTGATCGTCCCGGGCCTGACGAAGGGGCTGCCCGCCAGCATCAGCCGGCCCGCGATCCAGATGCTGCGCACCGGCGTCGGTTACGACGGGCCGCGGTTCGACGGCGTGATCTACTCCGACGACCTGTCGGGAATGGCGGCGATCAGCGCGCAGTACCCCATCGAGCAGGCGGTCGAGAAGTTCATTCTCGCGGGCGGCGACGTCGCGTTGTGGCTCTCCACCGACCGTGTCGCCTCCGTGCTCGACAATCTCGAGCGCGCGGTCTCGGCCGGTCGCCTCGCGCCCGCCCGCCTGGATGACAAGGTCGTGCGCATCCTGCGGTCCAAGGGTGTGGTGAACTGTTGAACCGCCGAGACCGCTGCGCCCCGTGAATGGGGTTTCACCTTACCGATTGGTAAGTTGTTATATCGTCGGTCGGAGCAGTTTGTCGTGAACGGAGGTGGGGTCATGTCGGGCGGAACGAAGCGCCTGCCACGCGCGGTGCGTGAGCAGCAGATGCTCGATGCCGCCGTCAAGGTGTTCTCGGAGAATGGCTTTCGTGAGACCTCGATGGACGCGATCGCCTCCGAGGCGCAGATCTCCAAGCCGATGCTGTACCTGTACTACGGCTCCAAGGACGAACTGTTCAGCGCGTGTATCGCCCGTGAGTCGGGCCTGTTCATCGACGCGATGAGCGTCGGCTTCGATCCCTCGCTCTCGCAGCGCGAGCAGGCGGTCACGGTGATCCGCGAGTTCCTCCGGTTCGTCCACGAACACCGGCAGTCCTGGCGGGTGCTGTACCGCGTCGCCATCGGCACGGCCGGTTTCGCCGGCATCGTCTCCGAGAGCCGCCAGCGGGTCACCGAGATGGTCGCCCAGCTGATCAAGGCGGGCACCACGGTCGAAGGTGCCAGCGACATCGACTTCGAACTCACCGCCGTCTCGATCGTCGGCGCCGCCGAGGCGGTCGCCGACCGCATCACCGAAGGAGACGTCGACCTCGAGAAGGCCACCAACCTCCTCGTCGGCATCACCTGGCGCGGCCTGAAGGGTGTCGGTACCGACTCCTGAGCCGGCCCACCCATAGCTCCTGCGTGGTGGCCACCCTGGCGCTCCCTGTGGTGAGCCGAAAATCAGTGCAACGCAAACGCTCCCGCGGCCCCGCTTCCCCTCCGCTGATTGGATCCAATAGCGGGACGGAAACGAGACCGCGGGAACGGAATGCGAAAGTCCCTCAGCCCTCCCGCGTCGTCGCGGTGAGGTGGGGGAATCCCTTGCGACGGTCGCGGATCGAGATGTCGAAGTTGCCCTTGCCGTCGATGCGGCGGGTGTAGAGGTTCACCTTGGCCGGCAACAGGATCGGCTTGCCGAACCGCACGTCGTAGGTCACGGCGTCGGGCAGCTGCGCCTCGACGTTCGCGATGGCCGCTGCAGCACTCCACATCCCATGGGCGATCGCCCTGGGGAACCCGAAGGCCTTGGCGGGCAGGTTGCCCATGTGGATCGGGTTGCGGTCGCCCGAGGCGGCCGCGTACTCACGGATCCGCTTGAGGTCGACGGCGAGGATGGCGTCCGGCGGCGGCGGGGTCTTCGACTTCGGTTCGGGACCACGGGGTTCGTCGGACAGGCTGGTGCGCTGCTGCTTCAGGAAGGTCGCCGTCTGCGTGGTGACGAGTTCCGATCCGACGCTGATCTCGCTGACGACGTCGATCAGGATGCCCTTGCGGTGCTCCCGGAGATTCTGCGCGTGCGTGACGATGTCGAGCGGTTCGCCGGCCGCGATGGGCCGCTTGCGCTCGATCGTGTTCGTCATGTGCACCGAACCGACGGCGCCGAACGGGAATTCGTCGGACGTCATCAGCTTCATGGTCACCGGAAACTGCAGCACGAACGGGTACGTCAGCGGCAGGGTGTCGCCGAAACGTTGCCCCGTCGCGTGGCAATACGCCTGCAGCGCAGCCGAGTCCACCCGTATGCCCTCGAGCCGGTAGCGCGTCTCGGGCGCGGTCGCGTCGGCGGGGACACGCGGCGGCTTGCCGATGCCGGGTAGCAGCGCGGTGACCGCCTTGCCGTACAGCTCACCGGTGCCGGGAGCGGCCGGGAGTGTGATCGTCTTCGGCATCAGGCCCCCAGGAATCCCTGGCCGCAGACGCGGACCACGTTGCCGGTGATGGCATTGCTCGCCGGGTTGGCGAAGTAGGCCACGGTCTCGGCGACGTCGACGGTCTGGCCGCCCTGCTGCAGCGAGCTCATCAGGCGTCCGGCCTCGCGGGTCGCGAGCGGGATGGCCGCGGTCATCTTGGTCTCGATGAAGCCGGGTGCGACCGCGTTGATGGTGATGCCCTTCTCGGCCAGGATCGGCGCGTAGGCGTCGACCAGCCCGATGACGCCGGCCTTCGAGGCGCCGTAGTTGGTCTGGCCGCGGTTGCCCGCGATGCCGGCGATCGACGACACGTCGACGACGGCGCCGCCTTCGCGCAGCGCGCCCTTCTCCAGCAGCGTCTCGACGAGGGTCTGCGGGGCGATGAGGTTGACCGCGATCACCGCGTCCCAGCGGGAGTCGTCCATGTTGGCGAGCAACTTGTCGCGGGTGATGCCGGCGTTGTTGACGATGATGTCGATGCCGCCGTGGCGCTCGAGAGCGTGCTCGGCGAGCTTGGCGCCGGCGTCGGCCGCGGTGACGTCGAGCGGGAAGGCGGTGCCGCCGACCTTGTTCGCGGTCTCCGACAGCGCGTCGCCGGCCTGCGGGACGTCGGCGGCGATCACGTGGGCGCCGTCGCGGGACAGGACCTCGGCGATCGTCGCGCCGATGCCGCGTGCGGCGCCGGTGACGACGGCGACCTTGCCCTCGAGCGGGCGGTCCCAGTTCTTCGGTGCGGTCGCGTCGGCGCCGCCGACCCGGATGACCTGGGCATCGACGAAGGCCGACTTCGCCGACAGCACGAAGCGCACGGTCGATTCGAGGCCCGTCAGACCGGTCTTGGCGTCGGGGGAGACGTAGACGAGCTGAACGGTGGAGCCCTTCAGGAGCTCCTTGCCCAGCGAGCGGGTGAAGCCCTCGAGAGCGCGCTGCGCGACGCGCTCGGACGGGTCGGTGACCAGTTCCGGCGTGGTGCCGATGACCAGGAAACGTGCGCACGGGGCGGTCGACCGCATCGCGGGCTGGAAGAACTCGAACAGCTGACGCAGCTCACCGGGGGAGGTGATGCCCGTCGCGTCGAAGACCAGACCACCGAACTTGTCGGCGCTGCGGCCGGTCGTGGCGTTCTGGATGAGGTCGTAGTCCTCGGTCGAGAGCATCTCGCGAAGCGGTTCGACGAGGCGGCCGGAGCCGCCGAGCAGCACCGGACCGGGCAGCGGCGGCTCGGACGCCTTGTAGCGCCGCAGCGGCGGCGGGACGGGCAGTCCGGCCTGTTTGGCGATGAAAGCACCGGGCGCGGAATGGACGAAGCTCGAGTACAGGCCAGTGTTTCCGTTGGCGGCCACGTTGATCTCCTCTGACTGTCGTTCGACAACGAACTTACTGATGAGTAAGAATACGCTATAGACACCGCACCCGACCCTTGGGAGATCGACGTGGCCGAACAGTCCAACCCCACCGACAACAAGTCCACCGACAAGCGCGGGACCCGCACCGACCGTCCCGTCGCGATCCTCGGCGGTAACCGCATCCCGTTCGCCCGTCAGGACAAGGCGTACGCGAAGGTCAGCAACCAGGAGATGTTCACCGCCGCACTCGACGGTCTCGTGAGCCGCTTCAGCCTGCAGGGCGAGCAGCTCGGCATGGTGGCCGGTGGCGCGGTCCTCAAACACGCGCGTGATTTCAATCTCATCCGGGAGTCGGTGCTCGGTTCGGCCCTGTCGCCGTACACACCCGCCTTCGACATCCAGCAGGCGTGCGGCACCGGACTGCAGGCCATCACGACGGTCGCCGACGGCATTGCCCGCGGTCGCTACGACGCCGCGATCGGGGGCGGCGTCGACACCACCTCGGACGCGCCGATCGCGGTCGGTGAGGGCCTGCGTCGTCAGCTGCTCGAGGTCAACCGGGCCCGCAGCACCAAAGATCAGCTCCTCGGCGCGGCGAAGTTGTTGACCAAGCTCGGTATCGAGATCCCGCGCAACGGCGAGCCCCGCTCCGGCATGTCGATGGGCGAGCACGCCGCCGTCACGGCCAAGGAGTTCGGCATCAAGCGCGCCGATCAGGACGAGCTCGCCGCGCGCAGCCACCAGAACATGGCCGCCGCGTACGACTCCGGCTTCTTCGACGACCTGATCACCCCGTTCCTGGGCCTGACCCGCGACCAGAACCTGCGCGGCGACTCCACCGCGGAGAAGCTCGCCAAGCTGAAGCCGGTCTTCGGTGTCTCCCTGGGCGACGCGACCATGACCGCGGGCAACTCGACGCCGCTGACCGACGGCGCATCGACCGTGCTGCTGGCCAGTGACGAGTGGGCCGCCGATCGCGGACTGCCGGTCCTGGCGTACTTCGTGGACAGCGAGACCGCCGCGGTCGATTACGTCAACGGTCCGGACGGGTTGCTGATGGCCCCGACCTACGCGGTGCCGCGCCTGCTCGCCCGCAACGGGCTCACGCTGCAGGACTTCGATTTCTACGAGATCCACGAGGCCTTCGCGTCGGTGGTCCTCGCCACCCTGCAGGCCTGGGAGTCCGAGGAGTACTGCAAGGAGCGCCTCGGCCTGGACTCCGCGCTGGGGTCGATCGATCGCAGCAAGCTCAACGTCCATGGTTCGTCGCTGGCCGCGGGCCACCCGTTCGCCGCCACCGGCGGCCGGATCGTCGCGCAGGCGGCCAAGCAGATCAAGGAGAACGGCGGCGGTCGTGCGTTGATCTCCATCTGTGCCGCCGGCGGGCAGGGCGTCACCGCGATCATCGAGGGCTGATCGGGACGGGGTCGCATCGAACGCGATGAGCCCGGAATCCCGACAGGTGGGACGGATCGGCGACTGATCGGCCGATCCGTCTCACTTTCGTGGGACGAATGGGGGTACTTCGTCACATATTCGACAGAATCGGCCGTCCGGGGATGCCTCTGGCCGAAAAGTAGCGTAAATATGTCTATAGCTCCGGCTGCGCTGTCAGACCCCCGACCCGACAGCTCGGCCGGAGCGCCTACTTTTTCCGACCGTAGTTCTGCGGCCACCACCTGATCGGCCCAGTCGTCAGTCCGGCCCAGGTGCCAGCCACGATGGATGGAGTTGTGACCCCAGGCTCTCGCCGAGCACGATCCGCGCTACGCGCTGTGCTCGCCGTCGTCGCCGTGATCACCCTCGTCCTCGCCGTCGACCTCGTGGCGACCCACTCCGACTCCGCGCGCAACGCCGTCGTCGGCGGGATCGACGCGGGCGGCCGCGACTCCGCCGAACTGGACCCCGTCCTCGACGAGCTGACGGCCCGGTCAGAGCGGCCCGTCGTGCTTCGGACGCCGGAGGGTTCGGCCGAGGTCGCACCCGCCGACCTCGGACTCGCCTTCGACGCCGACGCCACGCGTGCCCGCCTGCTCGAGCAGCCGCGCAACCCGCTCGTGCGTCTGGCTGCGCTGTTCGGCCGTGACGCCGACATCGAACCGGTCGTCACCCTGGATCGAACCGCGATGAACGCCGCGCTCGACGCCCGGCGCACATCTCTCGAGAAGGCCGCCGTCGAAGGCGGCGTGCACTACGACGGCACCGAACCGGTCGGGGATCAACCCGCCGCGGGCGAACGCATCGCCCGGGACGCGGCGGCCGCCACCCTCATCGACCGCTGGCTCGACGGTGCGCCCGTCGACCTGCCCATGGAGCCTTTCTCGCCGACCGTCACCGCCGAGGTCGTCGCCGCTACCGTCGCCGGGCCGGCCGAACGTGTGACGTCGGCTCCCGTGCGGCTTGTCGACCGGCGGAAACGGACGGTCGAGGTCCCCGCGGGCGACCTGGCGTCGATGCTGACCTTCGGCCCCGACGGGCGCGGCGGGCTCAGTCCCCGGGCCGACGAGAAGGTGGGCCGCGCGATCCTCGCCCCCGACCTCGACGCCTCCCAACGGGCCCCGGTCAATGCGAGGTTCAGCCTCGCGTCCGGCCGTCCGGTGGTGGTGCCCGGGGTCGACGGCGCCTCGATCAACTGGCCGAAGACCCTCGCCGCCGTCGCGACGAGTGCGGCGGCCGACGGTGGCAACCGCACGGTCGAGGTCGTCTACGACGAGGTGGAGCCGAAGCTCACGACCGACGCCGCCCGCAAGCTCGGGGTCACGGAACTGATCAGCGAGTACACCACGGGCGGGTTCTCGAGTGCGTCCGGCGAGAACATCCGGCTCGTCGCCGCGGAGGTCGACGGAGCGCTCGTGCTGCCCGGAAAGGTGTTCTCGCTCAACGGACACACCGGCCCGCGCGGTTCGGAACAGGGCTACGTCGAGTCGACGATCATCGACCACGGACGGGCGTCGAACGCGGTCGGCGGCGGCATCTCCCAGTTCGCGACGACGCTGTACAACGCGGCGTACTTCGCCGGGCTCGAAGATGTCGACCACACCGAGCACGCGTACTACATCTCGCGGTACCCCGAGGCGCGGGAGGCGACGGTCTTCGAGGGCGCCATCGATCTGAAGTTCCGGAACAACACGCGGCACGGTGTCCTGATCGAGACGAGCTGGTCGCCGTCGTCGGTGACCGTGCGGCTGTGGGGCACCAAGGCATTCGAGGTGGAGTCGGTGACCGGCGAACGGTTCGCGACCACCGATCCGCAGCGGGTTCGCGTCCCCCGCGGGGACGACTGCATCCCCAGTAGTGGGAGCAAGGGTTTCACGACGTCGGACACGCGCATCATCAAGGACGCACGGACCGGCCGGGAGATCGACCGATCGACCCGCACCGTCCGCTATGCGCCCGAGCCGATCGTGAAGTGCGTCTGACCCGACGGCGTGATCTCGATGCGGGGTGTTTCGCGGAGGGGCTTTACCGAGCGATAGAACGCTCGATAGGCTCCGGGTCGTGGATATCAATGGAGCTAGTGCAATCGTCACAGGTGGCGCGTCGGGTATCGGCGCAGCTGCGGCTCGCCAGCTGGCGGCCAAGGGTGCGAAGGTCATCGTCGCCGACCTCAACGCGGACAAGGGCGAGGAACTCGCCAAGGAGATCGGCGGGCAGTTCGTCGCCGTCGACGTGACCTCGACCGAACAGATCGAAGCCGCCGTCAACGCGGCCACCGAACTCGGCCCGCTGCGCGCGCTGGTCAACTCGGCCGGCATCGGCTGGGCCCAGCGCACCATCGGCCGCGACGGCGAGTTCGGCTCGGCGCACAACCTGGACGCGTACAAGAAGGTCATCGCGATCAACCTGATCGGCACCTTCGACTGCATCCGTCTCGCCGCCACCGCGATGAGCCGCAACGAGCCGCTCGACGCCCACGGTGAGCGCGGTGCGATCGTCAACATGGCCAGTGTTGCTGCCTTCGACGGCCAGATCGGCCAGGCCTCGTACTCGTCGTCCAAGGGCGGCGTCGTCGGCATGACCCTCCCGGTCGCGCGCGACCTGGCGGCGGTCGGCATCCGCGTCAACACCATCGCCCCCGGTCTGATCGACACCCCGATCTACGGTGAGGGCGAATCGGCCGAGGCGTTCAAGGCCAAGCTCGGCGAGTCGGTCCTGTTCCCGCACCGCCTGGGTGCACCGGACGAGCTCGCCTCGATGGTCGTCGAACTCGTCACCAACAGCTACATGAACGCCGAGGTCATCCGCGTCGACGGCGGCATCCGGATGCCACCGAAGTAGACCGCGAGATGATCGACGCCCGCCGGAGCGCGGGCGTGGCTCTGATCGGAGCCGTTGCGGCCGTGTCGATCATGTCCGCATGTGCCACCGAGACCTCGGGGACCGCCGTTCCCGAGGTCTCGCCGATCGCGGTCACGACCAGCGAAACCCCGACGACGACTACGACTACGACCACGGGAAGGACGACGGCTCCCTCCACGGCGAGCGCGTCGCCCCGGTCTCGGGTCGCGGTTCCGCCGCAGTCGGGCGCAGCAACCGATCCGGACGAGATGACCTGCGGTACTTATCTGTCGCTCACCGATTCCGAGCAGATCGCCACCGTCAACGAGTTCGCGGACCGCCATGGCAAGGAGCTGGTCAAGAGCAATCCCAACAGCTACCTGCTGGTCCGCGCCTTCTGCGTGGGTGACCCCGACACGCTTCTCCAGGACAACCTGCTCTTGCAGGGCAGCTGACCGACATTCGCGAGGACGACCCTCGTCGAGCACACGCACCGTCGATCATCCGGCGGTGCGTTTCTCGTTGTTCGTGACCTGTTCACGTGAAAGAACTTTCATGCGCGTCTCATGGAGGCGTCACACCCACGCTCCATTGTTGTCGCCATGAACGTTCCGCACGCGATCGACCGAGACCCGGGACACCCGGGACACGCGGTGACGATGTACGCGACGCGACCGCCTGCGCATCCTGTCGTGTCCCCGCCACCCCGACGCGGTGTCCGGGACGTCGACGGCGGGGTGCTGACGCCCTGGGCGGCAGCAGGTCTCGCCGTGGTGGTGGCCGCCGGCGCGTTCGTCGGCCACGCCGGCTGGTCGGGAGAGCTGTCGTTCGACGCCGTCGTGACGCTGCTCGTCTTCCTGATCGCGGTGTGGGCGTGGATCTTCTCGCCCCTCGATGACACCTACGTCGCCCTGGGCGGTGGCATCGCACTGGTGGTCTTCGGGATCATCGACGCCGACACCTTTGCGGGAACTCTTGGCTCGGGAGTGATCTGGCTTCTGATCGGGGCCTTCGTGATCGCGGCTGCGGTCACGGCGTCGGGACTGTCGGCCCGGGTGTCTGCGCGGGTCGTTCGCCTGGCCCGGACACCACGTCAGCTGGTGCACCTCATCACCGCTGCGCTCCTGCTGACCACCTTCGCAGTCCCGGCGACGTCCGGGCGTGCGGCTCTGGCACTCCCGATCTTCCTCGCTCTGGCCGCGGTCCTGCGTGATCGGCCGCGACTCGTGCTGTGTCTTGCACTGGTCTTCCCGTTCGTCATCCTGTTCTCGGCGGTCGGATCACTCCTGGGTGCCGGCGCGCACCTCATCACTGCTGAGATCGTCTCGGCGGCAACAGGAACGGGCATCGGATTCCTACAGTGGGCGGTACTGGGCGTGCCGCTGGCCGTCGTGTGGTCGCACCTCGCGGCGGAGTCGGCGCTGTGGCTGATGACCGACCACGGCGAGCGGACTCGTCCGCTGTCCGTGCCGCCGAACGCATTCGAGACGACCGGGATGGCGACCTCCGGTCCGTTCACGTCCGCACAACGCCGCGTGTCGGTCGTCCTCGGGCTCGTGGTGGTGCTCTGGTGTTCGGAACCGCTGCACGGCGTCGACCCGGCGATCGTCGCGGTTCTCGGCGCGCTGGCCGCGTCCGCCCCGGCGGTCGGCGCGACTACGCTCGGTGCGGCGCTGAAGACCATTCCGTGGACGCTCCTGCTGTTCATGGCGGCCACGCTCGCCCTCGGGATGGCACTCAACTCCAGTGGCGCCGCGCAATGGCTGGCGGATCGGGCATTCGGTTCCATCGCCGAGACCGGCCCGGCTGCTGCGATGGTGTTCGTCGTCGTATCGGCTGTTGTCTCGCTGCTCGCACACCTCGTGATCCAATCCCGTTCTGCCCGTTCCGCGGTGCTGGTCCCGATCATCGTGGTGACCGCGCCGGTCGTCGGGGTGGACCCGGTTGCCGCAGCCTTCCTTTCCACCGCGGCCGCCGGATTCTGCATCACCCTCACGAGTTCGGCGAAACCGGTCGCCATGTTCGCCGCGAGCGCCGACGTACCGGGTTATCAACCGCGCCATCTGCTCACGATGTCGGCATTGCTCGCACCGGTGTCGCTGGTGGTGCTCCTCATCTTCGCGTGCTGGGTCTGGCCCTACCTCGGCCTGCCCCTGCTCTCGTCCTGACCGTCGCGCCGCGACTGTCCCGACAGTGCCTGGGGCACCTGTCCCGCCCCATCGTCAAGACCTCGTCCGATCGATCAACAGGAGTGCCGATGTCCGTCCGAGTTCCGCAACGAATCCTGGTCGCCCCGAGTGGTTTCAAGGAGAGCCTCGACGCCGTGTCGGTGGCCGGTGCCATCGCCGCGGGGGTCCGGCGCACGCTCCCCGGGGTGCGGGTCGACATCGCGCCCATCGCCGACGGCGGCGAGGGAACGGCGCGCATCCTGGCCGCCGCGGGCAACGGGCGGCTCCACGAGCTGACCGTCTGCGGCCCCACCGGCGATCCCGTGAAGTCGCACTGGGCCGAGGTGGGCGTCGGCCGGAATCGCATCGGTGTCGTCGAGATGGCCGCCGCCGCGGGACTGGCGCTCGTCCCGGCGGGTCAGCGGGATCCGGGTGCGACCACCACCTTCGGTGTCGGACAGTTGATCGCCGCCGCGCTCGATGCGGGTGTGTCGGCGATCCTCGTCGGCTGCGGCGATTCGGGCACGTGCGACGGCGGTGCCGGGGCGCTCCAGGCCCTCGGCGCGCGCGTTCTGGATGATGCCGGGCACGAGATCGGCCGCGGTGGTGGTGAACTCGCACGCGCGGCGTCGCTGGATCTGACCGGTCTGCATCCCCGCCTCCGTGAGACCGAGATGGTGATCGCGGGCAATCCGCACAACGTCCTCACGGGGCCGAACGGTGTCGCGCGAGTCTTCGGACCGCAGAAGGGGGCGACGCCCGTACAGGTGGACGAGCTGGCGGCTGCGCTCGACGTCTGGGCGGATGTCCTGCAGCGGGACGGGTTGCCCGACATCGACTATCGCCACGGGCCCGGTTCCGGCGCCTCGGGCGGCCTCGGTGCGGGACTCGCCGCGATCGGCGGAATCCTGCGATCACGGTTCGACGCCCTGCTCGATTCCGGCCTGTCGGGTATCGACCTCGATCATCGGATCGGCAAGGCCGACCTCGTGATCACGGCCGAGGGTTCCATCGACTTCCAGACCCCGCACGGGAAGGTGCCCGCTGAGGTGGCCCGCCGCGCGCAGCTTCGAGGCGTTCCGGTGGTCGCGCTGGCCGGGTCTCTCGGTCACGGCGCACCGTCGGTCCACGATGTCGGGATCGGGGCGATCGCATCGATCATCGCGGTACCCATGGCGCTGTCGGAGGCCGTCGCCAACGGCGAACAACTTCTCGCCGACGCCGCCGAGCGCACGATGCGGATGATCCTCCTCGGCGCCGCGGTCTCGGCCCGCGCAGGACATCGGAAGCGCAAGAAGGCGGTCTGACCGGTTTGCAAACCCACCACTTTTCGGTGTATCCACCCCCTTCAGAAGGGGTGGATGTGCCGAAAAGTGGTGGACGTGCGGTTCGGTTGCCGAATGCCGGTGCGCTGGACGTTTCAATGCTCACCGGTAGTCTTCGCGGCGTGACGAACTCGCCATATCAACCGGGGGACCCTCGATTCGGGCCACACCCACAGCCCGGGCAGTATCCACCGCAGGGCGGGTACCCGCCACCGAATCAGCACTACGGTGCTCCGCCACCGAACCAGGTGCCCTATGGCACGCCGCCGCCCTATCAGGGTGGCCCGATGCCGGGTGGGATGTACCCGCCCGGCCCGCCGTTCCCGCCGCCGCCGAAGAAGAAGCGCACCGGGTTGTGGGTCGCGCTGGGCGTCGTGGGCGTACTGCTGCTCATCGTGATCGCCGGCGGCGTGGCGAGGGTGTTGCTGTCCGCGTCGCAGGGTGGTGGGATCACGGACGTCAGTGACGTCGAGGCGGGCGAGTGCATCGTCGTGACCGCGGAACCGGACACGCTCAAGGCCAAGGAAGTGTCGTGCGGCGACACCGACTTCCACTATGTCGTCGCGGAGAAGTCCATCACGCAGGGACTGTGCGGCGCCAACTACTCGCGCTACTGGGTGGCGGGCCAGGATGGTGCCCTGTGCCTTGCGCCGGTGTACCAGGAGGGGCGTTGCTACTACCTGCCGGCCGCGACCACCGGCACTGCCCTCGCCGAGATCCGTGAGATCGAATGCGGTGCACCGGTTTCCGGCGGAACCAACATCCGCGTCGACACCAAGGCTTCGGGTGAGCCCGAGTGCCCCGACGCAGATGGCAGCTATTTCGCGGACAAGCCGCGGCCGGTCGGTTACTGCTTCAGCGTCATCGAGTGATCTGCGCCGAGTCCACATGGACGAGAACTCCCACCGGCGGATTCGCCGGTGGAAGTTCTCTTTTGTTCGTGAAGTAGCTCAGAAGGCCGCTTCGTCGAGCTCCATGATGTCCCTCGGCGGGCGGCCTTCCGTCTGACTCCTTTTGCCTCAGAAGGCCGCTTCGTCGAGCTCCATGATGTCGTTGTCGATGTTCTCGACGGTCACGCGGACCGCGGTGAGGAGCGGCAGCATGTTCTTCGCGAAGAAGCTCGCCACGGCGACCTTGCCCTCGTAGAAGGACTTGTCGGCGTCGGAGGCCCCGTTGTCGAGGGCCGCGAGAGCCACCTCGGACTGGCGGAGGAGCAGCCAGCCGATGAGTAGGTCGCCGACCGCCATCAGGAAGCGGACCGAACCGAGTCCGACCTTGTACAGCTCGGCCGAGTTCTCCTGTGCCGCCATCAGATCGTTGGTCAGCGAGGCTGCCATCGCCTGCACGTCGTCGAGTGCGGTCTTCAGCAGTGCCCGCTCGGTCTTCAGCCGGCCGTTGCCCGCCTCGGAGTCGATGAAGGTCTGGATCTGTCCGGCGACGTGTGCGAGGGCCTGGCCCTTGTCGCGGATGATCTTGCGGAAGAAGAAGTCCTGGGCCTGGATGGCCGTGGTGCCCTCGTAGAGCGAGTCGATCTTCGAGTCACGGATGTACTGCTCGATCGGGTAGTCCTGGAGGAAGCCCGAACCGCCCAGCGTCTGCAGCGACTCGTGACCGAGGGTGCCGTAGGCGCGCTCGGAGCCGACGCCCTTGACGATCGGGAGCAGCAGATCGTTGACGCGGTGGGCCATCTCGGGGTCGGCGCCGGAGACGATCTTCGCGGCGGCGGTGTCCTGATGCGACGCGGTGTAGAGGTAGATCGCGCGCAGACCCTCGGCGTAGGCCTTCTGGGTCATCAGCGAACGACGCACGTCGGGATGATGGGTGATCGACACGCGCGGTGCGGCCTTGTCGGTCATCTGCGTCATGTCCGCACCCTGGATGCGCTCCTTGGCGTACTCGAGCGCGTTCAGGTAGCCGGTCGACAGAGTCGAGATGGCCTTGGTGCCCACCATCATTCGCGCGTGCTCGATGACCTCGAACATCTGCGCGATACCCTTGTGGACGTCGCCGACGAGCCAGCCCTTGGCCGGGGTGCCGTGCTGACCGAAGGTGACCTCACAGGTGGCCGACGCCTTGATGCCCATCTTGTGCTCGACGTTGGTGACGTAGACGCCGTTGCGCTCGCCGAGTTCGCCGGTCTCGAAGTCGAAGTGGAACTTGGGCACGAAGAACAGCGACAGGCCCTTGGTGCCCGGCCCGGCGCCCTCGGGGCGGGCGAGCACGAGGTGGAAGATGTTCTCGGTCATGTCCTGATCGGCCGAGGTGATGAACCGCTTCACGCCGTCGATGTGCCAGGAGCCGTCCTCCTGCTCCACGGCCTTGGTGCGTCCGGCGCCCACGTCGGAGCCGGCGTCGGGCTCGGTCAGCACCATGGTGGCGCCCCAGCCGCGCTCGGAACAGATGGCGGCCCACTTCTTCTGCTCATCGGTGCCGTTGTTGTAGAAGATGTTGGCGAAGCCGGCGCCGGCGGCGTACATGAACACGGGCGGGTTCGCGCCGAGGATCATCTCGCCGATCGCCCAGTACAGCGACCGGGGAGCGGGGAGTCCGCCCAGTTCCTCGGCGATGCCGATCTTGTCCCAGCCGCCCTCGACCAGGGCGTTGTAGGACTTCTTGAAGGACTCGGGGATCGTGACGCTGTGCTCGTCGGGATCGAAGACCGGGGGATTGCGATCGGCGTCGACGAAGGACTCGGCAATCGGACCCTCGGCCAGCGCGCGGACCTCGCGCAGCATGTCGACGGCGGTCTCGCGGTCGAGGTCACCGAAGTCGCCGGACTCCAGTACCTTGTCGAGCTCGAACAGTTCGAAGAGGTTGAACTGCAGGTCGCGCATGTTGCTCTTGTAATGGCCCATGGTGGTTCCTTGTCTGGTGTGGCCGTCTGCGTTGGCATCCTCGACCCGGTCCGATCGCCCACGGGTGTGCGCGTACCGGCCGGGTGAGGGGCCTGGTCGGTCCGAGCTATGTTACTCGCCGGTAACCATAGAATAGCCCCATCTTCTCGCCGGATCAATCGGAAGATGTGTGATCTGCGCCCGCGGGTACGACGACGAGAATCGCCCAACGCCGACGCGCCGCCCGGATCTGCGCTGCAATGGGTGAATGCGCAGATCTCCCATCGCCGGACGCCGAAATATGGTGGTCGTTCCGGCGAGCATCGTGACCGTGATCCTCGCCCTGGCCGCCGGGTTGCTGGTGAGCGTCGCTTCCGCCGACGCGGCGCCCAAGCCGACCTGGGACGGCGTGTACTCGCTCAAGCGGTTCGCGGCTTCCAAGACCGGGACCAGCCTGGCGGCACGCCAACGCGAGCCCGACTTCTCCGACGACTACACCTTCGACACCGATTGTGTGCGCAGCCGATGCGTCGCGACCGTCGTCGGCGGACCCAAGCCGGCCAATCCGACGCTGCCGCAACCACCGCGATACACCTGGCAGAACGGTTCCTGGGTGCATCGCTACAGCTGGCAGTGGGATTGCTGGCAGGGGGTCGGCGTGCCCAAGGTGTGGCGTCCGGCGCGGTCGGTCGCGACCTACAAGCCGCAGAGCGACGGATCCCTGAAGGGCGTGTGGCGGACCACGATCTACGGCGGGCCCTGCCGGGGGACGGTCGTCATGAACGTCGCCGCCTACCCGGTCCGGTGACGTGACGAACTACAGCGACTCGCGCAGATAGGCGAGGTCGTCGGGAATGCCGTCGCCCGGGGTCTCCAGGATGACCGGCGCGCCCGCCGCCTCGGCGACCGCGACGAGGACCTCGGGGTCGATGTGGCCCGACGCGAGGTTGGCGTGCCGGTCGCGGCCGGAGTCGAACTCGTCGCGAGAGTTGTTGAGATGCACCAGATCGATCCGGCCGGTGATCTGGCGGACCCGCTCGACGAGCCCGACGAGGTCTTCGCCGCCCGCCCAGGCGTGGCACGTGTCGAGACAGAAGCCCGCCTGATCGAAGTCGCCGACGGCCTCCCACAGCCGGTCGATGGACTCCAGCGTGCGCGCCATCGCGTGGTCGCCGCCTGCGGTGTTCTCGATCAGGATCGGGACGCCGAAGCCGCCTTTGTCGATCTGGCGGTCGAAGAGCTTGCGCCAGTTGGCGAAACCCTCGGCGCTGTCCTCGCCGTCACGCAGATGGCCGCCGTGGACCACGAGTCCGAAGGCACCCAGCTCGGCGGCAGCGGCCGCCTGCTGTTCGACGGCCTTGCGCGACGGCATCCGCAACCGGTTGTTCAGGCTCGCGACGTTGATCTGGTAGCTGGAGTGCACGACGACGTCGATGTCGGACTCACGGAACTCCGCCGCCCGAGGGTTGGGCTGCGGCTTCTTCCAGCTCTGAGGGTCTGTGACGAACATCTGGAAGACGTCGATCCCGAGTTCGGCGGCCGTGGCCAGTGGGTCGGCGTCCTCGCGAAGATGTGCTCCGATGCGCATGCGACAACGATAGTTGCCCTCACCGACGGGCCGACGCCCCCGTCGACGCCGATACGCGGACACACCCGAGGAGGGGCGACGTACGTCCGGCCGCGTCTCGACCCCGGACCCGTGCGTCACTCACCCAGGCACGGCTCGGTCTCGATGGTGATCGGCACCCCGGGGGCGATGAGGAGCCGACAGGGTGCCGCGCTGTCGTGATAGAGGTTCAGCCACTCGTGTCCGCGGGTTCCGTCGGCGTAGACCGCGTCGAGGGTGCGGTTCAGGCGGGCCTCCGCCTCCTTGTTGATGATGTAGCGCTGGTCGCCGTAGCGCAGGTAGCGATTGGGCACCGAGACCTCCTTCAGGGGATCGACGCCTCCAGTGTGATCCACAACACCCCGCCGGGCGAGGCGTCCGAGAAAACCGCCGAAGGCGCGGGTCGGGTGCGTGCCGCCTCGCCGAAAGCGCTCGAATCCGACATGCCTGGCCGTCGGGGTGGCTCGCCAACGGGAGATGGCCATTACACTGACGGCAGGTTAAGTGGGTGGTTGCCCTGCGGGGTGTGACAGGCGGGGTTGTGTCGGGTGAGTGTCGACGAGTCGGTGGGCGTCCCGCAGCCGGGCAGATCTTCCAAGCGCGATGAGCGCGAGAGTGCCGAGACGACCACCGCCACATCGGATTCCTCGGTGGACACCGAACGCGACGACGTCGACGGCGACGACACCGGCCCGGCGGGAGTGTCCCCGGTCCTCGACGATCTGGCCGCCGCGGCCGAGATGGAGGCCGACCCGGAGAGCCGTCGTGATCTGACGATGGTCCGACGCATCGCGATCGGCGCCTGGATCGTGCTGATGGCGGTGCACGTCGCGCTCTACGGCCTGGCCTTCGACCGCACGCGCCTGATCGTCCTGATGTGCCTGGGACTCGCGGCCGCCTGCATCGGCCGGCGCAAGTTCATCACGATCCTCATCGACTGGGCGCCGTTCGCGCTGATCCTGATCCTCTACGACTGGACGCGCGACGTCGCGCGCATCGTCGACATGCCCACCCACTGGCATCTGGCGATCGACTTCGACGCCTGGCTGACCGGTGGGGTCAATCCCACCGCGTGGCTGCAGGAGCACCTCAAGCAGGCGAGCCCGCCCTGGTGGGAGGTCATCGTCAGCGTCGTCTACATGTCGTACTTCATCATTCCGTACGCCGTCGCGGCGGTGTTGTGGCTGAAGGATCGGGCCGCGTGGCGTCGCTACGCGGCATGCTTCGTGGCGACGACGTTCCTCGCCCTCGTCGGGTACACGCTCGTCCCGGGCGCGCCGCCGTGGGCCGCCGCGCGTTGCACCGCCGCCGAGGTCCAGGACTTCCCACGCGACCCCATCTGCATGTACTCGCCCGAGGCGAAGGAACCGGGCGGGCTGCTCGGCCCGCTCGACAACGAGTACCCCGACGCCAATCCGTACGTCGAACGGATCTCCGCGCGCGGTTGGGGCTTCCTCAACATCCACGCGGCGTCGAACCTGGTCGAGGTCGGGCAGGGCAAGTCCAACCTGGTGGCCGCGATCCCGTCGCTGCATGCCGGTCTGACGATGCTCCTCGCGCTCTTCATGTGGCCACGCGTGAAGGCATTGGGCAAAACACTGTTCATGGGCTATGCGCTCGCGATGGCGTTCGCCCTGGTGTACACGGCCGAGCACTACATCTTCGACATCGTGCTCGGGTGGGCGCTGGCCGCGGCGGTGGTGGCGACCTATCAGATCATCGACCGCAAGATACTGATCCCACGTCAACGCCGGCGAGCCGCCGAGGAGGCGGCCGAATCGGGGGACGACCCCGTTCCCGATGACGCCAGGGCGTCGACGTCGGCATCGTGACCTCGTAACCTGGCCACCGTGAGTCGTCGCCGAGAAACCGGTCGCGGCGCCGAGGTCCGGCGCCGCGGGTTCATCCTCGCGCTCGCAGTCGCCGTGATGCTGATGCACACGGTGGTGTCGGGCCATCCCGGCGCCGGGAGCGAAGCGAGCGAGCCGGGACGATCTGACCGCGGTATGTCCCACCACGCGGACCATTCGGCGTTCACCTCGTCGTCGACGATGACCGCCGCACCCGAGATGACCGGGACCGACGACTGCGGCGAACACTCCCATGACTGCGTCTTCATCCGCGCCTCGGGTGTCGACCTCCCGGCCGTGGTGCTCGTGTTGCTCGTCTGGTCGCTCGCCGTTCTGCCACGAATCTCCGACACCGCGCGACGACGTACGACGGTCCTGGGCCGACCGCCGCCGTGGGCCGTGTATTCCCATCTGCAACTACAGGTGATTCGCTGCTGAGGTGACCCCCGCGGACCGCTCGGTCCGTCATGCCGTCATCTCTTCTCACCCTGGCCGGCCGTCGCGCCCGCCGGGTGTTCAACAAGCAGCAAGGAACTCACTATGCACGCACACAACACCTCTCGACGCCGAATCCGCGCGGTAGCAGCAATCGGCCTGACCGCGGCGGGACTCATCGCGATCGCCGGTTGTTCGCCCGACGAATCGCCGAGTGACACTCCGTCCGCGTCCACCTCGGTGTCGGAGTCGGCCACGGCGTCCGCGTCGGCGTCGGCTGCCCACAACGAGGCCGACGTCGAATTCACCTCCACGATGATCGGACATCACCGGCAGGCCGTCGCGATGGCCGAACTCGTCGAGGGCCGTACCGACAATGCGGAGCTGATCGCCCTCGCATCGACGATCGAGAAGGCGCAGGATGCCGAGATCGAGCAGATGGAGGACCGGCTCGAGAGTTGGGGCGTCGGTAAAGACGATCCCGACGACAGCCACGAGAACATGGGGCATGGCGGTCACTCCGCGATGCCCGGCATGCTCAGCCCGGACCAGATGACCGCCCTGCGGGACGCGCGCGGCACGGAGTTCGACCGGTTGTGGCTCGAGGGCATGATCCGACACCACGAGGGCGCCATCGCGATGGCCGATGCGGTACTCGCCGACGGCGTCGACCCGGCGACGAAAGCTCTTGCCCAGGAGGTCAAGAGGACTCAGCAGGCCGAGATCGATCAGATGAAGGGCATGCTCGGCCAGAGCTGATCGTCCCGGGAGACGGCGTCGGGGCGGTCGCATCCGGAAACGGACGTCGGCCGCCCCGACGCGTCGGTGGCAGGGATCGAGATCAACCGCGGCGCAGCGGGAGCCGCATCAGATAGACCTGGTACCCGATCGAGATCGAGTAGGTGAAGTAGAGCGTGCTGCCCTTCGACCACGGATGGATGTAGGGCGCGTACCCCGTGTACGGGTCCACCGAGGGTGCGACGATCTCGCCGGAAGTCCATGGGCCCCAGGGGTTGTCGGCGGTCCGCAGAGTGACGCCGACGTCCTGGCTGGCCAATGAGATGTACTTGCCGAGGTAGTCGTTCCACTGCACCGACAGTTCACCGGTCGGCGCGCCCATCACCGGGGTGGCGGCATCGGGGTTGCCCGGAACCCACCGGCCGTAGGAGAAGTACTGCCACTTGCCGAGATTCTCGATGTCCTTCTCGTCCACGCGCGCGAGATAGACGCCGCCCCAGCGTCCGTCGGGGGTGCCGTAGTAGTAGACGGTCTTGCCGACCTTGAGGAAGGCGCCCATCTGGAACTTCTTGTTGCCGCCGCCGTTGGGGCGGAAGGCGTTCACCGCTCGCCAGTTCTCGCCGTTGTCCGAGGAGGAGACGAGGCCGGCCCAGTTGGTGGTCCAGATGCCCGGCGAGTCCCAGCGTTTCACCGACATCACGGTCATGTACTGCTTGCCGTTGGCGGCCACGCCGGCGGTCGGGATGATGGTGACCTCGCGCCGGACGTTCGGCTTCAGCAACCGCTTGGCATGTCCGGGGCGGCCCGCGTGTGAGGTGAATGTCATGCCGTCGTTGAGATGCCGGTCGGTGCTCCGGAGCAGGACGTTCGACCGCCAGTAGAAGAGCTCGCCGTACAGCAGGGACCATCCGTTGAACGACTGGGTGTCGCCGAAGGCCGTGAGGATCTCGCCCCGTCCGTTGTCCCACATGACACCGAGATCGGTGCCGACGATGTTGAACCGTCCGATCGTGTCGTTCATGGCGAACGGGCCGGTCAGCCGGTTGACGATGGTCGCCGGGCCGTTGGCGTAGCGGGCGGCGTGAGCGGGTGAGGCGGCCAGGGTGGTCGTCAAGGCAACAGCCAGTACAGAGACGACAAGACCCAGGAAAAGCCGTGAGAGGCGCCGTGTCATGGCCGTGACCTTATCAAGACCTGAGAGAGATGTGTGAGGTGCACTACGGTGCTTTGCACGGCTAAATGTCGTGTGGCCTCAGGCTTCCCGATAGCGCTCCGAGGTGTCCACGGTGGTGAAGTCGATCTGCGCCGCGGCGTTGTTCACCGCGGTCACCAGCGCGGTCCCGAACATCCCATGCGCGTCGAAGAGGCCCGCGTTGCTGACCGAGACGCCGTCGTCCTCGATGTGGACGTCGGCCTCGACGCCGATCCGCTCACCCGACGGCAGCCGGCTCAGGGCAACGGTGAGGTCGCAGTTGATGAAGCCGATGCCGGTGGTGCCCCAGTTCGACACGAGGCTCGCGGACTCGGCGCTGATGACCGCACGCTGGAACGGGGTGAGTTTCTCACCCGCCACGATGGGTGCGGCGCGAGACCACATCCGTTTGCGATGGCCGTTCTGGTGATTCGCCATGTCCCGCTCCCACTCGCCGACGGTGTCGTCCGCGGCGTCGGAGGCGAACCGGGGCGACAGATCGTCGTCGGAGGCGATCTCCGGCGGATGGAAGGTGACCGCGTCCGCGGGGCGATGCCACCGCCGGCCGGGGGGATTGGTCGAGGTGCGCAGGAACACCGTCGTGGCGCGGGCGACGACCACCTCGTCGGCGTCGTCGGGATGCTGCACCACATCGACGTCGAGGACTCGGATGCGGCCGCCGGATCGGACGACGCGGACTCGCGTCGACGTCACGATGTCCCGCGCGGCCTTGAACAGATCGATCGTGCATCGGGCCGGTACGAACTCGTCCCCGCCTGACTCGTGACGGCCGAACTCGGCCTCGACTGCTCGCGCGGCGAGGCCGCACACCGCGGGGCCGTTCAGGGTCCCGGGTGCCCACAGGCTGGCGGCGAAGGTGGTCGGCCGGTACCGGATTCCCTCGTCGGGCCGGCCGTCTGCGCTGATCGGCTCGAAGAACGCGATGTTGGTCATCGTTACTCTTTACCCCCTGTTCATCCGAGGCCGACGACGACGGTCGGGTTTGTGCCACTCCTGCGCGAATAGCGCGCCGGATCCTCCACTGCCCGATAACCTCCGACCATGACTTTCGCCACGGTCTACACCAAACACTTCCCCGACGAACTGGTCGGTGCCGTGCGCACGGCACTCATCATCACGTCGATCGTCGGCATCGTGATCGGGGTCATCGCGATCCTGTGGCCCGGACCGACCATCGTCGTTCTCGCTGTCCTGTTCGCGATCTCGTTGATCATCGCCGGCATCTTCCGTATCTACCAGGCGTTCGCGGCGTCGTTCCTCGGCACCGGGGTCCGGGTGATGCTGGGCATCGTGGGCGCAATCGTGCTGCTCGCCGGGGTGATCGCGCTGTTCAGCCCGGGCGACGCGGTCTGGCTGCTCGCGGTGTTCATCGGCATCGGCTGGATCTTCCAGGGCGTCGCCGACCTGTACGCGGCGATCACCAGATCCGGTCACGCCCCCACCTGGTTCTCGATCGTCTCGGGCATCATCGCGATCATCGCGGGCATCGTGATGATGGTGCTGCCCGCCTTCTCGCTCGAGGTGCTCGCCTGGGTCGGCGGCATCATGCTCGTCGCACTGTCGATCGCCACACTGCTCACGCTGCCGAAGAAGGTCGAGCAGCCGGTCGCCGGCGAGCCGACGGTCTGAGCTCGAACAACGAACGAACACTCTCAAGGGTCCACATCTCTGCTCCCTGAGATGCGAGCGAAGCGAGCCACGAATCTGCTCCCTGAGGTGCGAGCGAAGCGAGCCACGAAGGGTCTGGCGAGGTGTCTCACCAGGCCCTAATGGGGGTGGATCGGCTTCCTGTTAGAGGGGATGCTGGTCGTGTGAGCCTTCCCGGTCGGTGACCACTGCCAGGCCCTGAAACGGTGTCGGATTTCTACACGAAGACCGTGGCCCGGCCGGGCGAGGATCACCCGCTGGAACGCTTCTGGGATGTCGTGCCCCCTTGAACGTGTGGGTGAGCACTGATCCATTAGGCCGCGTCAGGGTGATCACCCAAAGGTTCACACCAGATCGTCGAGACGACCGAAGACGAGGTGAACGAGTGTCATGATCTTTGTGGGCAACGACTGGGCATCAGATCATCACGATGTGTGCGTGATGGATGAACACGGCACCACCCTGGCCACCCGCCGAATACCCGAGAACGCGGCCGGCGCCACCACCATGCATGAACTGATCGCCCGGTATGCCCAAGAGCCTGGCGAGGTAGTGATCGGGATCGAAACCGATCACGGCATGTGGGTCACCGCCCTGGTCGCCGCGGGCTATCAGGTGTACGCGATCAACCCGTTGTCGGTATCGCGGTACCGCGACCGCCACCATGTCGGGGGCACCAAATCCGATAAGGCTGACGCGAAAACGCTGGCTGATCTGGTGCGTACCGACCGGCACAACCATCGGCTCGTCGCCGCCGATACCGTCGCCGCGGACGCGATCACGGTGATGGCCCGCACGCACCAGAACCTGGTGTGGGCGCGTTCAGCGCAACAGAATGTGTTGCGCTCCCAACTGGGCGCCTACTACCCGGCCGCGGTCGATGCCTTCGGCGGCGACCTCGCCCACAAAGACTGTCTGGCGGTGTTGCGTCGCGCTCCCACCCCACGACAGGGTGCGGCACTATCGGTCGCGGCGATCCGCTCGGCCCTGAAAAAGGGTGGCCGACAACGCAATACCGATACCCGTGCCCGCGACATCCAGCACGCCCTACGCGGTGGCGGCCATCTGGGCGCACCCGAGGCACTCACCGCCGCCTACGCGGCGACCGTGACAGCGACCGTGGAAATGCTGGCCGCTCTCAACACCCAGATCATCCAACTGGAAACCACTATGGCCCAGTCTTTTAGAGCGCATCCGGACGCCGAGATCTACCTGTCCATGCCCGGAGTCGGTGACATCACCGGCGCCCGGATGCTCGGCGAGTTCGGGGATGACCCCGAACGCTATGCCACCGCCAAGTCTCGCAGAAACTATGCCGGCACCTCACCACGCACCATCGCCTCAGGCAAAGGGCACGTCGTGTTGGCCCGCCACATCCGCAACACCCGACTCAACGCCGCCGCACTGTGCATGGCGCAAAGCGCTCTGACCGGTAGCCCCGGCGCCCGCGTCTACTACGACAGCCTCCGCGATCAGAAGAAGTCCCACACCCAAGCACTACGCGCGGTCGCCAACCGGCTCATCGGCATCCTCCACGGCTGCCTCACCCACCGCACCCCCTACAACGAACACACCGCATGGAACCACCGCACACACCTCGCCGCTTGACACCTTGGACCCCTGGGATGTCTTCGTGGCTCGTCGCCATCGCTCCTCGCACCTGAGGGAGCAGTGGGTCAGCCGGCGCCGGCGCTCCTCGCACCTCAGGGAGCAGTGGGTGTGTGTGGTTCTTTCGGAGCAGGAACTAGTTATGTGGTTCTTTCGGATCAGCGGGGCCAGGGAGCGATGGGATTTCCCTGCCAGCGGGTGTGAGCCGGGACCACATCTCCGCGCATGACCAGCGACGCCGGCCCGACGGTCGCCGAGTCGCCGAGTCCGGATGCGGGCAGCGCGACGCAGTGCGGGCCGAGGGTCGCCCCGGCCCCGAGCGTGACGCGGTCGATGGCCATCACACGGTCGTGGAACAGATGCGTCTGGACCACGCAGCCGCGTTGCACGGTCGCGCCGTCGCCGAGCGTGACCAGGTCGGCTTCGGGGAGCCAGTAGGTCTCGCACCAGACGCCCCGGCCGATCTTGGCACCGAGCATCCGCAGCCACAGGTTGAGGATCGGCGTGCCGGTCGCGGCGTTGGCGAACCAGGGGGCCGCAACGGTCTCGACGAACGCGTCGGACAGTTCGTTGCGCCAGACGAACGAACTCCACAGCGGGTGCTCGCTCACTGTGATGCGGCCGACGACCAGCCATTTGGCCGCGGCGGCGGTGATGCAGGCGATCGCGCCGACGACGAGCAGGAGCAGGCCGCTCACCAGGGCCGCGACCCCGTAGTGCACGTGTACCGCGACGTACTGCAGCGCGAGCAGCAGCCCGACGCCCAGCCCGAACGACACCATGACGGGCACCAGGCGCAGCGTCTCGATGAGTGAGCGGGCGATCTTCAGGGTGGCCGGCGGGTCGAAGGTGCGCGAGGTGTCGATCTGGGCCGCGGTCCGGCGCAGGCGCACCGGCGGGCTGCCGAGCCAGCTCGACCCCGATTTCGCCCGATCGGGCGTTGCCGACAACACCGCCACCAGCCCGTTCTTGGGGACCTTGCGGCCGGGACCGGTCATACCGGAGTTGCCGAGGAAGGACCTCTTGCCGATCTTCGCCTCGTCGATGTGCAGCCAGCCGCCGCCGAGTTCGTACGACGCGACCATCGTGTCGTCGGCGAGGAACGCGCCGTCGCCGATGGTGGTGAACCGGGGGAGCACGAGCGCGGTGGAGATCTCGGTCCCCACACCGACCTTCGCGCCGAGGACGCGGAACCAGGTCGGGGTCAGCAGACTCGCGTACAGCGGGAACAGGTACGTGCGCGCGGCGTCGAGGAGGCGCTCGGTGATCCAGACCTGCCAGCCGACACGCGAACGAACCGGGTGGTACCCGGTGTGCAGGCCGATCGCGGCGAGCCGGACCAGGCCCGCGGTGATCGCCGCGAACACGAAGAGGCTCGTGATCGTCGCTGCGGGAAGCAGGATCAGCGCGCGAATCCCGGCGTCGCGCAACCGGTCCGCGGTCAGTGCCCAGGCCCCGATCACCGCCAGGCCGGATGCGAGGGAGATGAGCGGGATCGCGGCCAGCCCGAGCGACGACAGCCCGTAGATCGGTACCCACCAGGTCGCCCGCGGGGGCCGGTGGTCGGGCCACGGATGCTCGGCCTTCCCGATCTTGACCGCAGGGGAACCGGCCCAGTGCTGGCGGGCCTTGACCCGGCCGAACACCGCTGATCCGGGGGCGACGACGGCATCGCGTCCGACGACCGCGCCCGGGGTGAGCGTCGACCGAGCGCCGATCGACGCGCCGCGTTTGATGGCGATCTCCCCGATGTGGACATCGTCGCCGTCGATCCACCAGCCGGATATGTCGACCTCGGGTTCGACGGACGCGCCGTCGCCGACCGTGAGCAATCCGGTCACCGGCGGGATGGTGTGCAGGTCGACGCCGCGCCCGATCGTCGCTCCGAGAGCCCGCGCGAGATAGATCATCCACGGTGCCCCGGACAGGTTGGCGGCGCCGCTGGCGTCGAGGAGTCGCTCGGCGACCCACAACCGCACGTGGACACTGCCGCCGCGCGGGTACACGCCCGGCGAGACGCCGGCGAGGAGCACTCGGGCGCCGAGAGCCGCGATGCACATGCGTCCGGGCGGGGTGATGAAGATCAGGAACGCCGCCAGCAGGACCCACCAGTTGATCTCGACCAGCCACTCGACGGTGCGGTCCATCCGCTCGGCGGCGAGCACCGCGAGGTTGTTGACCACGCCGAGCCAGGTGGCCCACTGCAGTCCGGTGAGCGTCGTCAGCGGGACGGTCAGCGCGAGCTGTGCCAGCCCGGCCGAGCGCGGGGTCGGTGCGATGTGGCGTTCGTCGATGCTCGTCGTCGGGCGGCGGGCGTCGAGCATCTCGGCCATCGACCCCAGGCGCGGATGGTCGTAGAGGTCGGCGACCGAGATGTCGGGATATCGTTCGCGCACTGCGGTGACGAGCTGCGCCGCGGCCAGCGAGCCGCCGCCCTCGGCGAAGAAGTCGACGTCCGGGCTGGAGACGGTCATCCCGAGGACATCGGTCCACAGTTGCGCCAGCCAGAGCTCGGTCTCGCTCAGTTCGACGTCGTCATCCACTGGTCTGCTGCTGCCCGGCAGGGGCCAGGGCAGCGCATCACGATCAACCTTCCCCGAAGTGCGCGTGGGCAGTTCGTCGACAAGGGCAAGGGTGGGCACCATCGCGGCGGGCAGTTGGCGGCGCAACTCGGCGTGCGCGTCGGCGACGTCGAAGCCGGGATCGGCCGACACGAGGTAGCCGACGAGCAGGCTGTTGCCCGCCGCGGACTTGCGAACGGCGGCCGCGGCGCCGCTCACCCCGGGCAGGTTCTGCAGTGCATTGTCGATCTCGCCGAGCTCGATACGCCGGCCGCCGACCTTGACCTGGTCGTCGGCGCGGCCCATGAACAGCAGGCCTGCGTTGTCCAGGCGCACCAGATCGCCACTGCGATAAGCACGTTCCCAGCCGAGTGTCGGCATCGGAGCGTACTTCTCCGCATCCTTTGCGGGATCGAGATACCGGGCCAGGCCGACGCCGCCGATCACCAGTTCACCGACCTCGCCCTCGGCCACCGGTTGGCCCTGGGCGTCGACGACGGCGAGATCCCAACCGCGCAAGGGCAATCCGATGCGTACCGGACCGCCGCCGCCCAGTGGTGCGGCGCAGGCGACGACCGTCGCCTCGGTCGGGCCGTAGGTGTTCCAGACCTCGCGGCCCGGGACGGCCAGCCGGTCGGCGAGCTCGGGCGGGCAGGCCTCGCCGCCGAAGATCAACAGCCGCACCGCTTCCAGGGCCTCCGGCGGCCACAGTGAGGCCAGCGTGGGCACTGTCGACACGACGGTGATGTCCCGTGCCACCAGCCACGGTCCGAGGTCCATGCCGCTGCGAACCAGCGAGCGCGGTGCGGGCACCAGGCAGGCGCCGTTGCGCCACGCGAGCCACATCTCCTCACACGACGCGTCGAACGCGACCGACAGCCCGGCCAGGACCCGGTCGTGTGGGCCGATGGGGGCATCCGGGAGGAACATGGCCGCCTCGGCGTCGACGAAGGCCGCGGCGTTGCGATGGGTGACCGCGACGCCCTTGGGCTTTCCGGTGGACCCGGACGTGAAGATGATCCATGCGTCGTCGTCGGGCGTGGGGCGGGCGGGGGGTTCCGCGGGCGTCGACGTCGCTGTGGTCGACCGCGGTCCGTCGGCGTCGACGATGGCGTCGACACCGGCCTCGCCGAAGACGAGTTCGGCGCGTTCGTCCGGGTCGTCGGCGTCGACCGGCACGTACGCGGCGCCCGCGTAGAGGGTCGCCAGGATCGCGACATAGAGGTCTCGCGAGCCCGAGGGCATCCGGATCCCGACCCGGCTGCCCCGCCCGACGCCGACCTCGCCGAGGCGCGTGACGGTACGACGGACCACGGCCAGCAACTGGCCGTAGGTGAGGGTCATCTCACCGTCGTCGATGGCCGCCGCGTCCGGGTGCGCCCGCGCGGTGGCGGTGAGTACATCGCAGAGGGTGCGAGGGGGGGCTGCCTGCGCAGACAACAGGAACTGGGGAGGGATCGGCACCTAAACGGCACCTGCCGGGCACATCCGCGATCTGGTCACGAGTCCGAGAATATAGCCGACCAAGGTGACCGAACGACCTCGACACAGTGAACGGCGACCCCGACGAACGTACTGAAACGGACGGCCACGGGGTGTAGCTTCGGGCCAGGAGGATCTGATGCCCATCGTTCACCACCGTCGCCCGAGCCTTCGGTCTTTCCCCATGTGGTTCGGCGCACGAGTGTTCCTCAAGCCGGCGCTGGCGTTGTGGCCGGTCAACACGCCGGGGCTGGCGGGCCTGTTCCTCATCGACCGGATCATGGCGGTCGGACCCAAGCCCCGCGGCGTGGTCCGCGAACAGCTTGTCCTGGCCGGTCGGCCGGCCGAGCTGATCATGCCGGTCGGACCCTCACGCCGGGACAGCGACACAGCCATGCTCTATCTGCACGGTGGTGCGTTCGTGGTCTGCGGACTCGGTACGCATCGATCGATCGCGGCGCGGATGGCGCGAGCATGCGAGGTGCCGGTCTTCTCGCTGGAGTACCGCCAACTACCGAAGGCGGGGGTCGGGACCTCCGTCGTCGACGCCGTCGACGCATATGCCGAACTGATCAACGAGCGGGGCTTCCGCCGTGTCATCGTCGCGGGCGACTCGGCCGGGGGGTTCTTGGCGGCGAAGGTCGTCGAGGCGGCCGTCACGCGCGGGTTGCCGACGCCGGCGGCGCTGATCGGGTTCTCGCCGCTGCTCGACATGGATCTCGGCGTTCACCCGGACCGGTCCAGCCGATCCGACGCCTATCTGCCCAAGTCCAAGATGGCCCGGCTGGCGCCCCAGTTCGACAAGGGGCCCGTCGAGCTCACCGGGGTCCGGCGCATCGCCGACGCCGACCTCACCTCGTTCCCGCCGACCGTGCTCGTCGCGGCCGAGGGGGAGATGCTCGAGCCCGACGTCATCGACCTCGTCGAGTCACTCGACGAGCTGGGCGTCACCGCGGTGGCGCACACTTACGCGTGGCAGGTACACGCCTTTCCGGTGTTGAGCGCCCACCACCCCGAGACCCTGGACGCGGTCGAGGTGACCGCGGCCTTCGCCACCGAAGCGATTCGAGAGGGCAAGAGCACTGACGAACGAACGGGTAAGCGGGCCGGCTGACGGTGTGAGTGCTCCGGCGGCGCCGGGCCCGTCGTACGACGACGACCTGGAGATCAGGCCGCCCGGCGCGGTGGACGCCCGGTTCACCCTGGCCGCCGAACGCACCCTGCTCGCGTGGGTCCGGACCGCCCTCGGCTTCATCGCGGCCGGGATCGCCGTCGTCTACCTGTCGCCCGACGAGGCCACCCCGCTCCTCGACATCGTGCTGGGCGTCCTCATGGTCGCGCTGGGCGCCTCGCTGGCGGTTCTCGGGGCCTGGCGATGGCGGCGGACGTCGCGGGCCCTGGTCACCGGCGGCGAGATGCCGGGGCCGCAGCAGGTCATGCTCGTGGTCGCTGCGATAGTGGTGGTGGCTGTCCTCGTCGCGGTCGTCATGGTGATCCAGTCCTGACCTGCGCCCACCACGACATCTTTTCCGCCGGGGCGGCCGAGCCAACAGTTGTCCCCGAATGCAGGAGATCATCGTGACCACCGGCCCCGACTTCTCGCGGAGCGCGCAGACGTTCTCGATGACACTGACCATCGTCGGCGCGACGATCCTCATCTTCTGCATCGGCTGGCTGACCGTCGGCTGGTGGCAGGAAGGCCGTTGGTTCTGGGTGGCCGTCGGGATCGCCGTGGTGGTCGTCAACATCGTGCTGATCGCCATGCAGCTCCGGCGCCGCCTCGGTGAGCGGGTCAAGGACACCGACGATCGTCCCCGGCGCCGCGGGCTGATCGACAACTTCGACGACCTCGACGACTGATCTCACCTCTGCCTCCCGAAGAAGCGTCTCGAAGGGTCACGCCGTCAGCGAATCCGAGTCCTCGGGGTCGTCGTCGGCGAACTGGGTGCGGTAGAGCTCGGCGTAGCGCCCGTTGCGGGCGAGGAGCGTCGGGTGATCACCGCGTTCGACGACGCGCCCACCCTCGAGCACGACGATCTCGTCGGCGGCCCGGATCGTCGAGAGCCGGTGGGCGATGACGATCGAGGTCCGTCCCTCGAGAGCCTCGCCGAGCGCCTCCTGAACCGCCGCCTCCGACGTCGAGTCGAGATGTGCGGTCGCCTCGTCCAGGATGACGACCGACGGCTGGGCCAGGAGCAGACGGGCGATCGTCATCCGTTGCCGCTCACCGCCGGACAGGCGATAGCCGCGTTCGCCGACGACCGTGTCGAGCCCCTCGGGCAGCGAGCCGACCAGGTCGTCCAGCCGAGCGCGACGGAGCGCGTCCCAGATCTGGTCGTCGGAGGTGTTCGGCTGCGCGAGAACGAGGTTGGCGCGGATGGTGTCGTGGAAGAGGTGGCCGTCCTGGGTGACGAGGCCGACTGTCCGGTGGACCGACGCGGTCTGCAACTTCCGGATGTCCACCCCGGCCAGCTCGATCGACCCCTCATCGACGTCGTAGAGGCGAGTCGCGAGACTCGCGATCGTCGACTTACCGGCACCCGAACTGCCCACCAGGGCAACCATGCTGCCGGCCGGGACATCCAGGTCGACGTGGTGCAGCACCGTCGTCCCGGCTCGGTTGTCCAGCTGGGCAACCTCTTCCAGTGAGGCCAGCGACACCTTGTCGGCCGCTGGATAGCCGAACGAGACGTCGTCGAACCGGACGGACACCGGTACGGGCCGCCCACTCTCGGTGCCGGGCACCGCTATCGCGTCCGGGGCGTCGGTGATGAGGGGCCGGAGATCGAGCACCTCGAAGACGCGCTCGAAACTGACCAGCGCACTCATGATCTCGACACGGGCATTCGCCAGGGCGGTCAGTGGCGCGTACATCCGGGTCAGCAGCAGTGCCAGTGAGACGACCGCGCCCGCGGACAGATGATCCTGCACCGCAAGCCATCCGCCGAGCCCATAGACCAGGGCGAGGGCGAGCGCCGAGACCAGCATCAGGGTCGTCATGAAATACGCCTGCAGCATCGACCGGCGCACGCCGATGTCGCGGACGCGGTCGGCGCGCTCGGCGAACTCGCGCGACTCGAGGTCGGGCCGCCCGAAGAGTTTCACCAGCGTGGCGCCGGGGGCGGAGAACCGCTCGGTCATCTGTGTCGACATCCGGGCGTTGTGCTCGGCGGCCTCGCGGGACAGCGCGGCCATTCGCCGGCCCATCCGCCGCGCCGGCACGACGAAGACCGGCAGCAGGATCAGCGCGAGCAGCGTGATCTGCCAGCTGATCGCGATCATCACGGCGAGGGTCAGGGTGAGCGTGACGATGTTGGAGACGACGCCCGACAGGGTGTCGCTGAATGCACGCTGAGCGCCGATGACGTCGTTGTTGAGCCTGCTCACCAGGGCTCCGGTGCGGGTGCGGGTGAAGAACGCGACCGGCATCTGTTGCACGTGGTCGAAGACGGCTCGACGCAGGTCCAGGATGAGACCCTCGCCGATGTTCGCCGACAGCCAGCGGACCCCGATCCCCGCGGCGGCCTCGGCGACGGCGATCAGCGCGATGGCGACCGCGAGTCCGACGATCATCGTCTCCGAGCCGCTCTCGGTGATCAGGTTGACGACCCGGCCGGCCAGCAGCGGGGTCACCACCGTCAGCACCGCGGTGAAGATCGACAGCACGAGGAACAGGGCGATACGACGCCGGTGGGGTCGGGCGAATTCGCCGATCCGGCGGAGGGTCACCCGGCGGTCGCCCCGCAACCGCTTGCTGTTGGGCTGGGTGGAGGACTTGTACATCATGTCCCACGCCACGGACTGCATGCTCATGCCAACCACGGTAGAACTTCAACTGAGCTTCAAGTCCAGTCTGTTCGCTGCCGGAGGAATCGCCAGCCGCGAACACGCCCCTCACCAGGGGCACAGGTGTTACACGGCGATATCGACGCCCGCTCGCGGGGCGATCACGGCGAGGAGATCCGACGACGCGGCGACGGCGCCGAACACGCCACCCTGCATCGTGACCATGTTCAGGGCGGCCTCGTGATTGGCGGAATCGGTCGCGCCCGTGCAGTCGGAGAGGATGAGGCATTCGTAACCGCGGTCGTTGGCCTCGCGCATCGTGGTGTGAAGACAGACATCGGTCGTGATCCCGGTCAGGATGAGGTGCGTGATCCCGTTGGTGCGCAGCACGAGGTCGAGGTCGGTGGCATAGAAGGCGCCTTTACCCGGCTTGTCGATGACGATCTCGCCGTCGCGGGGAGCGACCTCCGGCACGATCTGCCATCCGGGTTCGTCGCGGATCAGGATGCGACCGCAGGGACCGGCGGAGCCGATCTCGGCTCCGATCCGTCCCGACCGCCAGCGTTTGTTGGCCGGGAGATCGGACAGATCGGCGCGGTGGCCCTCTCGGGTGTGGATGATCGTGAGGCCGGCGTCGCGCGCCGCGGCCAGGACCCGGGCGGTCGGTCCGAGTGGCGCCCGCGTCAACGACAGGTCGTAGCCCATCGAGTCGACGTACCCGCCCGGGCCGCAGAAGTCGGTCTGCCAGTCGATGCAGAGGAGTGCGGTGGCGGTGGGGTCGAAACCGCCGTCGTAGGGCCAGGCGTACGGCCGTGCGGCGCCGATCGTCGAAAAGCGATGTGATGCAGAGGATGTCATGGATGGTTCCTGCTTCGGTGGGTGGGGACTGCTGCTCCGTGATGAGAGAGCCACAGGATGCTCCCTGAGGTGTGAGGAGCGTTGGCGACGAGATGCCGTTTCTGCTCCCTGAGGTGTGAGGAGCGTTGGCAACGAGATGCCGTTTCTGCTCCCTGAGGTGTGAGGAGCGTTGGCGATGAGATGCCGTTTCTGCTCCCTGAGGTGTGAGGAGCGTTAGCGACGAGCCTCGAAGGGCCGGCGTCAGACCGTCGCCGATTCGACACCCTCGGTGGCTGCGGGTGCCGTCGCCGCCGGAACGCATGACCGCCGACTCAGGAGCGCGGCAAGGACTCCCGACACGAGGATCCCCACCGCGACGACGCACAGAACGGGGGCGATGTAGTGCGTGACGAGGGCTGCGACCGCGCCGCCGCCCCACGCGACGAACGACGTCGCGCGCCAGGCGACCGGGGAATCGGCCGGTGCGGCCCGCTTCGTCCGTGGGAGCACCTGGTCGACGATGAGGACCGCACCGAGCGGCGGGACGACGACGCCGAGCAGGTTGAGCCAATCCTCGAAGTGCTGCCAGATCCCGGCGACGGCGAGCGCGACACCGACGGCCCCGAGTGCGACGGTCAGGACACGCATCTTGATGCCGGTCAGCTCGCTCCAGCCGACGGCGCCGTTGTAGAGGCAATGCGTGCACACCGATCCGAGGTTGATGAACACGAAGGCGATCGCGATCGGGACCAGCACGCCGCCGTTGTCGATCAGGATGCCGAGGAATCCGCCACCGTTGGTCGCCGGATCGTCGCCGGCGCCCATCGCGACGATGATGCCGCCGATGGTCAGCGCGATCGTGTTGCCGACCGGGAAGGCGCTGAAGGCGGCGAGGAACGCCTGCTTGCCGTTGACCGACCAACGGGTGAAATCGGCTGTCATGGTTCCGGAATCGGCGAACAGGGCGACCACGAGTGTGACCGCGGCACCAAAGGTGAGCGCGGTGGCGCCGGCGCCACCGGCGTACGAGGTGAATTCACCGGCGCCGGGCGCGGACGAGGCGTCGACGATGGCGAGGACACCGAGGACGAGATAGAGCGGTGCCGCGATGACGCCGATCACGGTCAGCGCCCGGATACCCAGCAGCGTCGCCGCCACGTACCCGACGCCGGCGATCAGCGCGATCACTGTGGCGTTCCACCCCATGCTCGCCTCGAGCGTCGAGCCGGTGAGGCCGGTCTGGAAGGCGAACCAGCCGATCACGACAGTGGTGAGGAAGGCCGCAGGGATGCGATAACCCTTCGCGCCGAACGTCCGGGCCGCCATCAACGCGAAGTTCTCGCCGGTTCGTCCCGCCTGATAGCTGAGCAGGCCGACGTAGGCCATCAGGATCAGGTTGCCGGCCGCAATCGCGGCCATGCCCGGCCAGAAGCCGAGCGAGTAGACGATCATGCCGCCGAAGACCGCGCAGGTGAGGATCATCGGGAACCCGAGCCACACCGATGACACCGCGAAGAGTGACTTGCGCGCCGACGCCGGGACGGGCCGGTCCTCGTACTCGTCGAAGGTCGCCGCCGCGTCGGGGGCGGTGTTGCCGGGTCCCGTCCCGGCGACGGGTATGTCTGAGGTAGAGCTCATGGGTTCCTCCCGAACCTCGATGCATGTTCCTATAGGAAACGCTCGAGTCGTCGCGCTCTCGTTGCCGCGTCGTTAACAACCGATTAACCACGACAGGAGGGCATTCGCGGCGAACTCTCGTCACGACGGTGGCCGGCGTCGAGCGCGTAGAACGAGAATCGAGAATTCATATAGGATCTCGCCATGAGTGAGAGCGCCGTGGGCGTCACCCCGGCCCCGGCGGACCGGATTCGCGCCGAGGTGGAGGAGGGCATCCTGTCCGGACGACTCGCGCCCGGTACGCGCATCAACGCCGACGAGCTCGCCCGGGAGTCGGGGGTCAGTCACATCCCTGTGCGCGAGGCCCTCCGTTCCCTGGAAGCCGAGGGGTGGGTCGTCCGTCGTCACAATCGCGGCACCTACGTCCGGGACCGGGATGCCGCCGAACTGTCGGACCTGTTCGAGGCACGGCTCATCGTCGAGCGGAAAGCGGCGTGGCTGGCGGCGCAACGACGCACCGCCGCGCAACTCGACGAGTTGGTGCAGGTCGTCGAACGTCAGGATGCGACGACAGATGACGCGGCGCTGTCCGCGATCAATTGCGACTTCCACGTCGGACTGGCGAGTTGTGCGCACAACCGAGTCCTCGAGTCGATGGTCGCCGACGTGAACAAGCGGGTGCGTTTCTACTATCTGCCGACCGCGGGCCGGCGGCACGACGTGTCGGTGGCCGAGCATCGGGCGATCCTCGACGCCGTGCGCGACCGCGACTCCGAGCGTGCGGCCGACCTGCTGGAGCGGCACATCGCCGACACACGGGCCGGAGCGTCACGGACGTTGACCGTTGGCGAGTCCGGCGAGGCGTCTGCGGCCGGCAGCAGGGCCGGCTGACGGGGCGACAGGCTGGCGACGCCGCTGTCTGCGCACATGCTCTACGTTGGTATGCGAGGTCACAACACGATTCGGCCGACTCCGCAGACCGGCCCGCGCCGGCGGTGAGGCCGGTGGCAGAGGAGCGATGGACATGGCAGAACTCAAGCTCGGTTTCAAGGCATCGGCGGAGCAGTTCGATCCGCGCGAGCTGGTGGAGATCGCGGTCGCGGCCGAAGAGCACGGCATGGATTCGGTTGCGGTGAGCGATCACTTCCAGCCCTGGCGGCACAACGGCGGTCACGCGCCCTTCTCGTTGGCCTGGATGGCGGCGGTCGGTGAGCGCACCAAGCGGGTGCAGATCGGCACCTCGGTGATGACCCCGACCTTCCGCTACAACCCCGCGGTCATCGCGCAGGCCTTCGCCACGATGGGCTGCCTGTACCCCGGACGCATCATGCTCGGCGTCGGAACCGGCGAAGCGCTCAACGAGTACGCGACCGGTTTCCAGGGCGAGTGGCCGGAGTTCAAGGAACGATTCGCACGCCTGCGGGAGTCGATCACGCTCATGCGCGAGCTGTGGACCGGCGAGGAGATCAACTTCGACGGCGAGTACTACCACACGCAGGGCGCGTACATGTATGACATTCCCGAGCAACCGATCCCGGTGTATGTCGCCGCCGGCGGCCCGGTCGTGGCCCGCTATGCCGGTCGCGCCGGTGACGGTTTCATCTGTACCTCGGGCAAGGGTCCGGAGCTCTACACCGAGAAGCTGCTGCCCGCGGTCGCCGAAGGTGCGCAGAAGGCCGAACGCAACGTCGACGACATCGACAAGATGATCGAGATCAAGATCTCCTACGATCCCGATCCCGAACTGGCGCTGGAGAACACGCGGTTCTGGGCTCCGCTGTCGCTGACCCCGGAGCAGAAGCACAGCGTCAACAGCTCCACCGAGATGGAGCGCCTGGCCGACGAGCTGCCGATCGAGCAGGTCGCCAAGCGGTGGATCGTGTCCTCCGATCCCGACGAGGCCGTCGAGAAGGTCAAGTTCTACACCGACGCCGGGCTCAACCACCTGGTCTTCCACGCCCCCGGACACGACCAGCAGCGGTTCCTCGACAACTTCGAACGCGACCTCGCCCCGCGGTTGCGCAAGCTCGGCTGACGCGGGAGTGGCTTCGACTCGGGGCGTCGCTTCGCTCCGGCCCGGCTCAACCAGCGGTGAGGCTGAGCTTGCCGAAGCTCCTACGAAAAGCTGTGCGCCACAGCGGAGTCGAGCATGTCGAGGACTTGTCGCACCGGCGGTAGGTCGAGTCCGGCCTGGCGCACCCGGACCCGCACCTCGCGCGCGGGCGTGGGATCGACGATCGGGATCGCCACGACGCCCGGCGGCAGGTCGATCAGGGCCAGTCGGGGGACGACGGTGAGGCCGACCCCGGCCGCGACGAACCGGATCGCGGTCGGGTAGTCCTGTGTCTCCACGCTGAAATCGGGCACGAATCCGACCGACGTGCACGCGTCCAGCAGTGCCTGACGGCACGGGCCGCGCGCCACGTCGTTGTCGACCCACGGGACCTGGGACAGCTCACGGAGGGTCACCGACTCGAGCGCCGCCCACGGTGAATCCTCCGGTACGACAGCGTGATACGGGTCGGTGGCCAGTCGGCGATCGTCGAAGCCGCCGACCTCGGCAGCGGGGCGTCGACTGTCCGCCACGTAGATCTCGATGTCGGGTGATGTCGACGAGGGGCCCATCAGTTCGATGAGGCGCAGATCGAGTCGCAGTCCGGGGAATTCGCGGGAGATCGCCGCCACGATGGGCGGGATCCAGGTGGCGCCGGCGGAGGCGAAATAGTTGATCCGCAACTGGCCGAGCCGTCCGTCGCGCAGCTCCGAGATCAGGCCGTCGACGCGGGCGATCTGCTCGAAGACCGTGTCGGACTCGCGCGCCAGGATGGTGCCGGCCTCGGTCGGCACGATGCCACGACCGTCACGCTCCACCAGCGACAGTCCGGTCTCGCGCTGGAACGTGGCGATGTGCTGACTGACCGCCGACGGTGTGTACCCGAGCGCGGCCGCGGCCCCGCCGATGGACTGCTCGCCGATGACCGAACGCAGGACGCGGAGTCGGTGGATGTCGACCATGCGGCGAGTATAACGCGGTCATTTCAGTGTCACTGAAGTGTTGGATTCAAGTATTTACTTGTGCTGAATTGCCGGATGGGCGATTCTGGACCGTATGTCCCCGCGCCTGCCGGCATCTGCTGCGTCCGCCTCCGCATCGCTGCCCGCGCTGGCAGCGATCGTCACCGTCGTGTTGTGGGCGTCGGCTTTCGTCGGGATCCGTGCGCTGGGCGACACGTTCTCCCCGGGCGCCATGGCCTTACTGCGGTTGCTCGCCGCGGTCATCCCGCTGACGGTCCTCATGGCGGTGGTGCGTCTGCGCGCGCGGACCACCGGAACGCCGACACGTCCGCTGTTCCCGCGGGGTCGCGCACTGGGAATGGTCGTCGCCTACGGCGTCGCGTGGTTCGCGGGCTATACGATCCTGCTGAACTGGGCCGAGCGTCACCTCGACGCCGGGACCGCGGCGCTGCTGGTGAACCTGGCGCCGATCCTCGTCGCCGTTGCCGCGGGTCTGTTTCTGGGAGAGGGATTTCCGCGCCATCTCGTGATCGGCATGACGATCGCCTTCGCCGGCGTGGTGCTGATAGCGCTCGGCGGATCCGCGACCGCGGACGCGCACGCCGACTGGCTGGGCATCGTCCTCGGGGTCGCCGCGGCAGTCCTGTACGCGACCGGTGTGTTGATCCAGAAGTCCGCACTGCGCACCGTCGACGCGCTGACCGCCACCTGGCTGGGTGCGGTCGCGGGTCTCGTGGCGACCGCGCCGTTCGCCCCGGTCGCCGTCGGCGAGTTGGCCGGCGCCGAGCCGGGGGCGATCTGGGCGGTCATCTACCTCGGCGTGGGGCCGACCGCGATCGCCTTCTCCACGTGGGCGTATGCGTTGGCGCGCACCGATGCGAGCGCGATGGCGGCCACGACGCTCGTGGTCCCCGCGATCGTCATCGTCCTGTCGTGGGTGCTGCTCGACGAGTTGCCGACCGGCGTCGGCATCGTCGGTGGACTGCTCTGCCTCGCCGGGGTCGCCATCGCGCGCCGATTGCTGCCGAGAAGGCCGCGCATGGCCCGCCCTGCGCGTAGCCTGGACGCATCGTCGCCGGCGATGGCGCCTCCACACCCACAACGGGGTCCCGGCACGACCGCAACCGAGGGGACACCGTCATGCGCAAGCTCGTCGCCGGTCTCGCGATCGGCGGATCGTTGACCCTGGGCGCGGCGGTGACGCTTCTGACCGTCGACTCGGAATCGCCTGCGGCGCCGCCGAATGTGAGCTGTCCGCCGTTCGCCGGGTCGGGGCCCGTCCCCGGCTGTTCGGTACACGTCGACGGGACTCGCGTCCAGATCGATCTGTACAACAACGCGACGCGCAACCCGGCCGTGGTGTGCACCCTCACGCCGAGCGGTGCGCTGCGGCCCACCGACTCGACGGCGATGGGGCCCGGTTCGCGTGGTTCTCTGGTGGCCACGGTGTTCCCGAACGTGTCGAGAACCTTCGTCGTCGAGTGCCGGGGCGGCGGTTCGGGTACCGACCGCGTGGAGCGTCAGACGACGATCACCGCGCGGGCCGAGGCGCCGGTGCCCGAGCGGACGACGCCGTCGTTCCGACGATCGTCACCTCCGCCGGCCCCGTCCGCGCCGTCGCAGTCACGTGAGTCCGATCGGCCCGCCGACCCGACACCGCAGACGAGCACCCGAGATGCCGTCCCGGACGAGACCACGACCACGGCGCCGACCGTCACGACGACCACCACGACGGTTCCCGCCTCAGGCTGATTCGCTACGGTTTTCGCATGGATCGTGACCGCATGGTGGATGTCGGAGTCGGGCTCGTCTCCCGATTCGGGGCCAAGACGCTGAGTCTGACGTCGGTGGCACGGCACGCCGGGGTCGCGCGCGCCACCGCCTACCGGATGTTCGGCGGGCGCGAAGCGCTGGTCGCGGCGATCGTGGAGCGCGAGGTCTCGCTGCTGCGGGTGAAGCTGGTCGAGTGGTCGGCGAGTGCGCCCGACGCGGCGGGCAAGATCCACGCGCAGGTGGTGAACGTCCTGCCGTACATCCGCAACCACGATGCGCTGCAGTACGTGCTGCGCAAGGAGCCCGAGGAGGTCGTCCGCGCGCTGGTCGCCACCAGCGATCCGGCCGGGCCGACGCTCATCCACCAGATCGTGGCGGAGACCCTTCCCGACCTCGAACCCGAGATCGGGGACCAGTTGTTCCCGAATCCGCGGGGGGCCGCGGAGTTCCTCGTGCGGACCATCTACTCCCTCATGCTGATCCCCGACAGCTTCCTGAGCGACGAGCAGATCGCCGAACTGGTCGTCCGGGCGGTCGTGCGAGACGACGCCGGGGGCGCGGCGCCGACCGGCGGTACCGGGCCGGGCACGGCGCGATGAGCGGCGGCGATCCGATGTCCGACGAAACCGCGATCCCCGTCGTCGAAATGCAGCGGCCGCGATGGGGAGACCCGGCGCGCAGCGCCGAACTGCCGGGTGCGGCGGCTGCTCTCGCCGGCGACCGACCGGTCGATTCCGGTGTCGACCCGGCGACGATCACGCTCGCCCGACCGGTCGTCGATGCCGCTGTGCGAGATCAGATCTCGGAGATCGTCGGTGCCGACAACGTCTCCGATGCGGATGCCGCACGGGTTCAGCACACGCGCGGTTACTCCACCCCGGACATCCTGCGGTTGCGTGCGGGCGACGCCGACGACGCACCCGATCTGGTCGTGTACCCGGGTGACCACGACGAGGTGGTCGTGATCCTGCGACTGTGTTCGGAGCGGCGGATCGCGGTGGTGCCGTTCACCGGCGGGACATCGGTGGTGGGCGGTCTGACGCCGGACCGCTCCGGGGTCGCCGGTGTGATCAGCCTCGACCTGCGACGCCTCGACCGCGTGGTCGAGATCGACGAGATCTCCCGCATGGCGACGCTGGAGGCAGGCCTGCGGGGACCGGCCGCCGAAGCGCTCCTCCGCGAGAAGGGCTGGACCATCGGACATTTCCCGCAGTCCTACGAGGGCGCGGGGATCGGTGGGTATGCGGCCACCCGGTCGGCCGGTCAGTCGTCGGCGGGCTACGGGCGGTTCGACGAGATGGTGGAAGGGCTGGTGCTGGCCACTCCGCGCGGCACGATCGAACTCGGCACCGCGCCCCGCTCGGCGGCCGGCCCCGATCTACGTCAGCTGGTCCTCGGCTCGGAGGGCGTGTTCGGTGTCATCACCAGCGTCCAGCTGCGCATCCGGCCCGTCCCGACGACCCGCGTCTTCGACGCCTGGCGGTTCGCGTCGTTCGCCGACGGCGCCACCGCGCTCCGTCGGCTCGCCCAGGACGGTCCGCTACCCACCGTGCTCCGGCTGTCGGATGAGGTGGAGACGGCGTTGAATCTCGCCGATCCGGCCGGCGCCGGGAGCGAAGCGAGCGGGCCGAATGATTCCGGCGCCGGCGCCGGGAGCGAAGCGAGCGGGCCGAATGATTCCGGCGCCGAGAGTGAAGCGGATGGCGGGTCCGGGTGTCTGGTCGTCGCCGGGTACGAGGGTGCGGCCGACGAGGTGGCGCGGCGGCGGGACGCGGCGTCGGCGGTGCTGACCGATGTCGGGGGCAACGCTCTGGGTGACGGTCCCGGGGAGGCCTGGCGTACAGGCCGTTTCGCGGGGCCGTATCTGCGCGATCCGTTGCTCGACGCCGGGGTGCTCGTCGAGACGCTCGAGACCGTCGCCTTCTGGTCGCGGCTGCACGAGGTGCGCGCCGCGGTGACGGCCGCCGTCACGGACTCGCTCACGGCGTCGGGCACGCCACCGCTGGTGATGTGTCACATCAGCCACGTCTACGAGTCGGGGGCGTCGCTGTACTTCACGGTCGTCGCGCCGTTCGGCGAGGACCCGCTGGCGCAATGGGCGGCGGCGAAAACCGCGGCCAATACCGCGATCCGGGCGTCCGGCGCGAGTATCACCCACCATCACGCGGTCGGGCGGGATCACCGGGACGCCTACCACGACGAGATCGGACCGCTGGCCCTCGACGCGTTGCGGGCGGTGAAGGGGTCGCTCGACCCGACCGGGGTGTGCAATCCCGGGATTCTGATCTGACGCTCCATCCGACGGCCCGGCGCCCGGCGCGACCGCCACTATGCTGGGGCGCATGGCCACGGATGCAGTCCAGACCGCGAACGCCGACGGACCCGCGAGTGCGGAACAGGTCGTCACCGACACCACGACGAGTATCTACATCGCCTCGGCCGAGGGCGAGACCGGCAAGTCCATCGTCGCGCTGGGACTGCTGGCGTTGCTGTCGGCCACCGGCGGACGCGTCGGCGTGTTCCGACCGATCTCGCGGACGGCCACCGATGACCGTGATCCGATCCTCGACCTTCTCCTGGACTACGACTCGGCCGACATCCCGTATGAGGACTGTCTCGGCGTCACCTACGAACAGGTCCACGACGATCCCGAGGGCGCGATCGCGGAGATCGTCGCCCGCTTTCACGCGATCCAGTCCCGGTGCGACCGCGTCGTCATCGTGGGCTCGGACTACACCGACGTCGGAACCCCGTCGGAGCTGAGCTACAACGCCCGGATCGCCGCCAACCTCGCTGCTCCGATGGTGTTGGCGATCAGGGCGATCGACCGGTCGCCGGCAGAACTGCATGGTCTGGCCGAGGGGCTGATCGCCGAGGTGACGGCCGCACATGCGACCCCGATCGCGCTGGTTGCGAACCGGTGCGATCCCGACCGTCTCGACGAGATCCGGGACCAGCTGCGCAGCACCGGTGTTCCCGCACTGTGTCTGCCCGAGGAGCCGGTGCTGTTCGCTCCCACGATGGGCGAGCTGAAAGAAGCGCTCGGCGCGACCATGTACAGCGGCGACGAGGAGTTGCTCGATCGTGAGGCGCTGCGGGTGATGGTCGGGGGCATGACCGTCGAGCACATCCTCGAACGACTCACCGACGGCACGGTGGTCATCACGCCCGCCGATCGGTCGGATGTCCTTCTCGCCCTGGTGAACGCCAACACCGCACAGGGGTTTCCGCGCCTGGCGGGCATCATCCTCAACGGCGGCCTCAAGCCGCATCCGATGATCGAGGCGCTGGTGAGCGGCTTGAAGCCGACCCTCCCGATCATCAGCTGTCCACAGGGCACCTACGACACCGCGCGCACCGCCGCCCACACGCGCGGCCGGCTCGGGGTGGGCTCGGCGCGCAAGATCGAGGCTGCGCTGTCGCTCATGGAGACCCACGTCGACCCCGAGAAGGTCATGCTCAACCTCAACGTGTCGACGCCGACCGTGGTGACGCCGCAGATGTTCGAGTACCGCCTGATCTCGCGCGCGCGTGCCGACCGGAAGCACATCGTGCTGCCGGAGGGGGATGACGATCGGATCCTGCGCGCGGCCAACCGGCTTGCCCGGCGCGGGGTCGCCGACCTCACCCTGCTCGGTGATCCCGACGCGGTGCGCGAGCGCTCCATCGAACTCGGACTCGACCTGACCGACGTGATGGTCATCGACCCGGCCGAGTCGGAGTACCTCGACGAGTTCGCCCGGATCTACACCGATCTGCGCAAGCACAAGGGCATGGATTTCGAACGGGCGCAGGAGAAGATGCGGGACGTGTCCTACTTCGGCACGATGATGGTGCACACCGGGCGCGCCGACGGGATGGTGTCGGGGGCGTCGCACACCACCGCGCACACCATTCGACCGGCCTTCGAGATCATCAAGACCAAACCCGGGGTGTCCACCGTCTCGAGTGTGTTCTTCATGTGTCTGGCCGACAAGGTCCTCGCGTACGGGGACTGCGCCATCGTCCCCGACCCGTCCGACGAGCAGCTCGCCGACATCGCCATCTCGTCTGCGCAGACCTCGGCGGCCTTCGGTATCGACCCCCGGGTCGCGATGCTGTCCTACTCCACGGGAACGTCCGGATCGGGCGCCGACGTCGAAAAGGTCAAGACCGCGACCGAACTCGTGCGGGAGCGGGAACCCGAGCTGCTGGTCGAGGGGCCGATCCAGTACGACGCCGCGGTGGAACCCTCGGTGGCGAAGACCAAGATGCCCGACTCGCCGGTCGCCGGTCGCGCGACCGTGCTGATCTTCCCCGACCTGAACACCGGCAACAACACGTACAAGGCGGTCCAACGCAGCGCCGGAGCCATCGCCATCGGACCGGTGCTGCAGGGCCTGAACAAACCGATCAACGATCTGAGTCGCGGAGCCCTCGTCTCCGACATCGTGAACACCGTGGCGATCACCGCGATCCAAGCCCAGCAGGAGGGTGTGGACCCGATCGCCGAGAACGCCGGCGCCGCCGACGAGGAGGATCGTCGATGAGCGCGGCGTCCGGTGCGGTGCTGGTGTTCAACGCCGGCTCGTCGTCGTTGAAATATCAACTGGTGCAACCGGCCGACGGCACGGTGCTCGCGGAGGGCATCGCGGAGCGGATCGGCGACACCGGCTCGTCGATGACGCATGAACAGAACGGCGAGACGGTCACCGAGACGCTGGAACTCGACGATCATCTCGCCGCGGTCCGGCGTGCGGAGCGGTTCTTCGCCGACAACGGAACCGATCTGGCGGACGCGGGACTGAGCGCGGTCGGGCATCGGGTGGTCCACGGCGGCAGGTCGTTCTACGAGCCGACCGTCGTGACCCCCGAGGTGATCTCGGAGATCGAGCGCATCTCCCCGCTGGCACCGTTGCACAATCCCGCGAATCTGGTCGGAATCCTTGCCGCGCAGGAGTTGCTGCCGGACGTCCCGTCGGTCGCGGTCTTCGACACCGCCTTCTTCCACGGGCTCCCGGATGCGTCGGCGACGTACGCGATCGACCGTGCGGTCGCCGACGAGCATGCCATCCGCCGCTACGGGTTTCACGGCACCAGCCATGAGTACGTGTCCGGGCGGGTGGCCGAGTTCCTGGACCGCGACCCGGCGTCGCTGAACCAGATCGTGCTGCATCTCGGCAACGGCGCGTCGGCGTCGGCCATCGCGGGTGGGCAGCCCATCGACACCTCCATGGGCATGACTCCGCTCGAGGGGCTGGTGATGGGAACCCGCAGCGGCGATCTGGATCCCGGGCTCGTGCTGCACCTGAACCGGGTGGCGAACCTGTCCGTCGGCGAGATCGACACACTGCTCAACAAACGGTCGGGACTTCGAGGCCTGTGCGGGGAGAACGACTTCCGTGCCATCACGGAGCTGATGGATTCCGGCGACGACTCCGCCCGACGCGCCTTCGACGTCTACATCCACCGCCTGCGCCGTTATGTCGGCGCCTACGCCTTCGCGCTCGGCCGCGTCGATGCCATCACCTTCACGGCGGGGGTGGGGGAGAACTCGGCAGTCGTTCGCTCTCGTGCGCTGGCGGGCTTGGAAGGATTCGGGATCGTCGTCGACGAGGGGCGGAACACTATGCGCGGCAAGGCTGCTCGCAGGATCTCGGCGGATGACAGTGCAGTGGAGGTGCTCGTCGTGCCGACCAACGAAGAGCTCGCCATCGCACGGCAATCGGCGGCGGTGGTTGGGGGCTGATCTCCCGGACTAGGCCCCGGCGTCCTGCTGCAATTGCGCGTGAACGCGGGTTCCCGGGAACGGTATGCCGGCCTTCGGCGCCCTGGTGCTGAATCGGCTCAGGGAGGGCGACACTAGTTTGGTGGGTGTCCCTTGCGAGCAGGCGTAGGCGAGAATCTCGATCTTGTGGGGCTCGTAGTCCAGCTCGTATTTGTCGAGCACGGTTCGCCAAAGCTTCCGGCACGCCGACCCGAACCCTTCGGCATTCGTGGCCGCATAGGCGTAACAACTCCTTGATCGGGAGTGCGAACTAGGCCCTGATCAGGGCGTCCAGTGAAAAACGAGATTCTGAAACCCTCGTGGGATGACTCGGTCGCATAACCACCCGGTCGGAGACGGGGTATTGGGGTCCTCCCCTGGGTGCCAGCACCAGCACCCTGAGGTGCTTGCCGAAGTGTGGCGAAACACAGTTGAACCGGATCGCGTGACCTGTGACTATGTGGCGGTGGAAGCGCATGACAGTACGCAGTCGATGGCTGATCTGATCGAGGGCGGACGCACGCTTGTCGGCGTCATAGGCACAGTGCAACGTGATAACTGGGACCATCCCGAACGAGCAGTATTCCATTCCCGCGTCGGTAAGACCCTGTACCTCCGCAGCGCAGATCCGTGTGACCCGGCTTCGGAACCAATTCCGGTCTACGAGGGCGACGAAGTAGTAGTCCTGGAACACGTCTCACACATGAGCATCCACACCGAACCGGAGGGGCCAGCTGGCTTTCTGATAAGCCAGAGGCTCGTTCCGGTCCGGGAAGAACACGGCAAGGTCGTCGCCAGACCTCTGCGGCATGGCGAGCCCGACGACGGTCGCCGGTGCCACGTCAGGCCTGGCGATCAAGTGGAGATTCTGCCCGCGGTCGAGTTGGACTACATCGACGAATGGGAGGGCCGAGATGTCAGCGGCTACGTTCCTTTGACGCCGGTTCTATGGGCGTGGATGTCCCTCGGGGAACACAATTCCGAGGACAAGCGGCGGTACCTGCTTGCAGCTGCGCGACGTCTCGACCAGGCACAGAACCTGTTTCGGCGGATCGAGGAGCTTCGCCAGTCCGACCACGAGGGCGCCCCTGCCACTAGTCGAGCGATCTTCGAGCTTGTTGGCGCTACCGAGTTGGCCGTCGTCTCACTGAGTCGAGCCATCGACATGTGTAGGCAGGCAGAGTCGGCGATCGGCACGATAGTTCGAGTTCCGAACGAGATCACTACAACGTGCGATGCGGTAACGAAGATTCGAAACGCGTACGAGCACATCGAGGATCGGGCGTTGGGCAACGAGCGCCACGGTCCACACCCCGACGCGTTGACGATCTTCAAACACGACCAGGTAGTCGGTGACGGCGTAATCGAGTATGGCGCATATCGACTGGATCTCATTACCGAAGTACCCCAGATCATTCGAGCTACCAGGCAGTTCCTCAAGGGTGTGGCCGCTGAAATCTGAGGAGCGTCGGGGGTGACGCAAACAGGGATCGCCCCCGACGGACCCGCCACAACTACGCAGCGTCCTCAGCCACTCCGACGACCTCATAGCCACGCTGAGCGCACAGCTCGCGGCAGGCTTGAAGCCGTCGCTCAGGGAAGGTTGTAGCGTCGTTGACGCGGGACAGCCGGACAACGATCAGGGCTCGTACGATGACCTCCCCCACGGGGTAAACCGGCATAGGCGAGTACTCGAAGGTCGACGTACCGGCTCTCAAGAAGGGCCGGCGTCGCGGAAGACCGAAGGGCCGGAGCGCTTGTCGGCGATCGGATGAATGACCGAGCCGCAGGACGGCTCGAGAATCGGCTGCCTTTACCACGCACCACCGACGAGATCCGGTCAGCGCCTAGACAACGAAAAGTATTGCGCTCCATACGCATAGCCGCTAGTATCGAACATGTATTCGCGCAATCGTCTCCGGGGGGTGACCATGTCCGACGAATCCGCTTCGCTGCAACCTCGTGCCGTCGAGCTGGTGGCCGAGCTGCATGCGATCCTCGACGAACTGCAGACGGTCGACCTGTCTCCGTGCACCGACGACGAGCTGATCGACGTCGCATCGGCGACCGAACGCGCCATCGCTCGAACCACGTACGCCGGCGACCGGCAAGTTGCCGAAGTCGAGGCTCGCGATCTTCCTCGCAAGACCGGGTACCGCACCCTCATCCAGTTCATGAATCACCGCCTCCGCATCACCAACCCGGTGCGACGGCGCAAGCACCTCAATGCCACCGCCACGCTCACGTGCCTCAACGGCGATCGCCTGGAACCCGAACACCCCACACTGGCCGAAGCGTTCGCTGCAGGGTCTGCCGGGACCGCACACGTCCAGGCGGCCCTCGATGTCCTCGACCGGATTCCCCACGCCATCGAACACGACGTGAAAGTTGCTGCGGAACGGCAGATGGCCGAGATCGCCGTCGGTCACACGCCTGCCGACATCACCCAACTCGGTGCGCGACTCCTCGCGCACCTCGACCCGGACGGCACACTGTCCGACGACACCGATCAGCAACGACGACGAGGCCTGTGGATCGGTCGGCAACGCGCCGATGGCACCGCGAAGATCTCGGGCACGCTGACTCCCGCACTCGCCGCCCGGTTGACGATGATGTTCGCGGTATGGGGCAAGCCCGGACTCAACAACCCCGACGACCCGAACTCGCCCAGCGGGCCGGCCGGCACCGCCGATCCCGACGCCCTGGCCCTCGCAGCCGACCGCGACCAACGCACCCCCGCGCAGACCAATCACGACGCACTGGACGCCGCACTCACCGCCGGTTTCGCAGACGGCGCGTTCGGAAAGTCGCACCGCGGCCTGCCCGTGCAACTGATCATCAAAGCCGACCTCAGTGACCTGATCCGCGAAGCCGGACTCGCGACCACCGCCACCGGAACCCTGCTGCCCATCCGGGACGTCATCGCGCTCGCCGCGGATGTGCAGCCGTGGTTGGCGATCTTCAAAGACCACACCACCGTTCCGCTTCACTTCGGACGCGGCAAGCGTCTGGCCACCCGCGAACAACGCCTCGTCTCCTTCGCCCGCCCCGACGGGGAAGTGTGCTCGGCACCCGGCTGCGATCAGCCCGCCACCCAGGTGGAGCTCCATCACGCCGAACAGGATTGGGCCAAGGGTGGTCTCACCGACATCGACGACCTCGCACCAGCGTGCCCGCGACACAACCGCATGGTCGGTGATGAGCCCGGCCAGTACACCACCCACATCGAACGGTCCGGACCCGACGAAGGCCGCTGCGTCTGGCGACTCAACGCCGAACCCGGCGCACCACCCAATCCCGACCGCCTCAACCGCCGACCCGACATACCCCGGCGGTTCGCAGAATTTCTACGCGACATACGCGCCGAGATCCACGGACCGACCACCCGGCCCGGCGATCAAGCACGCCCGGAGACGCCACACCGCCAAGACGCACGCCAATCATGGTTGAAAACCAGCCACGTCATCGACGTCCGACCACCACGGCGCATGCGTCGCCGACGTCCAACGCCGGTCGAGGCGCACCTCGAGGATCTCCTCAGGCAAGAACCGCTCGTGTGCAACGCAACCGGGACGCCTTTCGAAACGCCCTAGAACAACGTGTTCGGTCGGACATAGTTGGCGAGGTCGACCAGCATGAACCGGTGTGCTCGGTTGGTGCGGGTCAGACGGGCCAGCTGACGTAGCGAGCGCTCGGTGCCGGTGCGAATCCCGTACTCGGTGAACGGGAATCCGAGCAACGTCGAGGGTTCTTTGTCCTGTGCGGCATCCTCGGGGTTGTCGTGGATCCAGCCCAGCGCGGTACCCAACACGATCAGCAGCATCCGGGCCTTACGTGGTTCGGTGTCCGGGATCTGCTCGAGACGCCGGGCCGCCTCGACGATCTGCTCACGGGTCACCTGCGTGGTGGGCCGGCCGTGGACGAGCGCGATGATCGCCGTCGCTCGTGCGGTGTTGAAGTGGCGACTGGTGGCCGGCACCTCGTCGAGCGGCTGGATGGCGGCGTCGATGTCACCGGCGGCCACCGCGAGCCGGGCCAGTCCGAAGGCGGCGGTCACGATGCTGTGGTCCGTGAGCCACAGATCGTGATAGTGGTGCTGCGCAACGTCATACAGCTTGGCGATCTTCTCTGCGGACTTCGCGGGGCCCTTCTCGTCGGCCAGCCAGCGGCCGATGAGTTCGGCCGTGCCGGCGACGGCGAGCTTCGGTGCGACCTCGCCGGGCATCGCGCCGAGGACCTCGTCGAAGCGCTCGTAGGCGAGTTCGGGCTCGTCGTTCATCAGCGCGCAGATGCCCATGTACCACTCGACCCGCCACGAATCACCGTGGTGGGCCCGGACTTCCTGCAGAAGGGCGAGCGCGGTGTCGACGTCATCGAGTTGCAGATGAGCGCGTGCCTCGGCGAGATCGATCTCCCGAGAGGGGTGGGCGTTCTTGACCGGTCGGCCGCCGAAGAGCGACGCGAAACCCTCTGCGCGGGCGGTGTTGATGGAGTCGAGGGTCTGGCGCGGATCCGACAGCGCCGCCGAGGTGAGCAGGCTCGCGGCCGGGTCGAGCGGGTTGACCAGTGGGACGGGCAGCGCGTTGGCGATGTCCACCGGGTCGTAGAACGCCGCCTGATCGGGGTCGAAGAAGCCGTCGACGGGCGCGAGCATGAGGTCGGTGCCGAACGTCGAACGTTGCGGGGTGAACACCGTGGACAGCGCGGGACGCGGAACGCCGGTGTGCACGGCGACGGTCTCGCGCAACACGTTCAGCACCTGCGTGCTCATCTCCTCCGCGGAGACGAAGCGGTCGGCCGGATCGGGTGCGGTGGCGCGCTGCAAGAGGCGGTAATACGACGGATTGTTCCGGAACAGCGGCGTTTTCGACGCGGTGGGCAGGCCGTCGACGTAGCGCCCGTGGCGCATCTCCATCGGCACGGTGAGCACTGCGAGGGTACGTCCGATGCTGTAGATGTCGGTCGCGATCTGCGGTCCGGTCTTGACGATCTCCGGCGCCTGGAACCCGGGCGTGCCGTAGAGGTGACCGTAACCGTTGATCGGGGAGACGGCACCGAGATCGATCAGCTTCACCTCGTCACTGCCGACCATGATGTTCTCGGGCTTGACGTCGTTGTAGACCAGGCCGACCGAGTGCAGGTAGCCCACGGCGAGAAGCACTTCCAGGATGTAGGCCAGACCCTGCTCGACCGAGAGCAACGAGTTGTCCGGGTCGCCTGCGGTGATCTGCTTGAGCGTCTGACCGCCGATGTACTCCATCACGATGTAGCCGAAGCGGTCATCGTCGTCGACGTGCTCGACGAAGTTGTAGATCTTGACGATCCCGGGATGATTCACCGAGGCCAGGAACTGCCGCTCGGCGACCGCGACGCGCTGCGCCTCCGAATCCGAGGAGTTCAGCAGGCCTTTGAGGACGACGGGCCGATCGCTCACATTGCGGTCGATGGCCAGGTAGATCCAGCCCAGGCCGCCGTGGGCGATCGCACCGGCGATCTCGTACTGGTCGGCGACCAGCGTGCCGGGAGCGAGACCGGGAACGAACGAGTATCGCGCGCCGCAGTTCCCGCAATCACCGGTCGGCGGACCGGCGCCCTCGCCCTCGACGCGGCCGACCGGTTTGCCGCAGCGCCAGCAGAACCGCTTGTTGTCGGCGATCACCGGGTCGTCGATGACGGCGTCCTCGGGTTCGATGTCGGTGATCTTCGGCATCTCGACCAGGCCGCTGCCGAGCCGGCGTTCGTGCACCGGAGGACGGCGCCGCGGCACGAGTCGCCGGCCGAGCGGACCCGAGTCGGGCTCCGGATGGGGCACGGCCGGACGGGACCGCACGACGCGGTCGGTCCGATCGTCGGGGTCCACCCCGACGGTGAACACCGGTGCGACAGCCTGTGTTCCGACATCGGGGTCGGTGCGCCGACCGGGCCGCGGATCGGTCGTGTCGTCGGAGCCGGCGGTCAGCGCCGCGAGGTCGGCCTTCTGGGTGCCGACCTCGCCGACCTCGTCCTGCCCGACCTCGTCCTGCCCGACCTCGTCCTCGCCGAGAAGCGCGTCGAGCGAGACGCGCTGGGTGCCGAGGTCCCCGCCCCGATCGTCCTCGCCCCGATCGTCGCCCGCCTGATCGTGGCGGACATCGTCGGTGTCGTGATCGTTGCGCGCTGCGCCGTCCATGGGCATCAGTCCCGGTAGTACGGCTGGGGCGCGCCGTACCCGCTGTCGAGGATGGACAACCACCGGTCGCGGATCTCCTGCCAGCGACCGGTCACGCGGATGCGCTCGAGGACCCCGTTGACGAACCGGATCATGTCGTCCTGGCCCTTCGGGATTCCGACGCCGTAGAACTCCTCCCCGAGGCTGGGGCCGACGACCCGCAACCACGGGTCCTGTGCGGCCAGACCCGCGAGGATGGCGTCGTCGGTGGTCGCCGCGTCGATCTGCCCCTGTTGCATCAGCACCAGGCAGTCGGCCCAGGTCGTCGTGCTGACGATGGTGGCGCGGGGCTGGATGGCCTGGATGCGGCCGATCGAGGTCGTCCCGCGCGCCGCGCAGACACGCTTGTCCGCCAGCTGCGCCGGTCCGGTGACATTCGAATTCCGGAACGACAGAATGCGCTGCGAGGCAACGTAATAGGGAGCCGAGAAGCTGATGTCGCGCAACCGGTCGCACGTGATGCTCATCGTCTTGATCACCACGTCGACCGTCATGTCCCGCAGGGCGTCGATCCGCTGGGCGGAGCTCAGGACCTGGAACTCGACGCGACGGTCGTCGCCGAAGATGGCGCCGGCGATCTCGTGCGCGATGTCGACGTCGAAGCCCTGGATGTCGCCGGTGATCGGGTCGCGGAAGCTGAACAGGTTGGAGCCGATGTCGAGGCCGACGATGAGCCGTCCGCGTTCGAGGATCCCGGCCATCGTCGAGTTCGGCGGCATCTGGCGCGGGAGCGGCATCTGGGCGGGCGGACGCAGGGTCAGGGTCGCGTTGCACGCCTCGGAACTCGGCAGGGGCTCGACGGGCACGTCGACCTGGACGCCGGGCAGAACCGGCGGTCCGGCGGTGGCCGTGGGCGGAGGTGATTCGGGTGCGGGAAACCGCACACATCCCGTGGCGACGAGGCCGGTGAGGGCGAGCAGGACCGCGATGGTCAGCAGGCGGTGACGTGAGGCGATACGAGGTGCGGGCATGGTCGTCATCGGTACTCCCGGATCCGGGGGATGAGACCGCCCACGATCGCGACACCGGCGAAGACGGTGAGCAGCAGGATGCCGGTGCCGGTGAACCCGAGGACGCGCTGCGCGGTGTTGATGTCGTCGCGGAACGAGTTCCGGGCGGTGGTGATCGCGTCGACCAGCGCGGTGTCGACCGCGGTGTAGGCGCGCGCGGAACTGTCCGGCCCGTCGCCGACGGTGTGCAGCCGCGCGAGCCCGAAGTTCCCGGTCTGGATGTAGCGGCGGACGGCGGCGTCGGTGCGCTTCCACTCCGTCAGCGCCGCGGTCACCGTGTCCAGCTGCTCGGCGGTGACCGCACTGTCGCCGTCCTCGGTTCCGCCGCGCACGTCGTCGACGATGTTGCCGATCTCGCTGGTCGCCGCGGAGAAGCTGCGTTCGAGTCCGCCCTGGTCGCCGCGGCGGATCAGCGACAGCGTCTCGGCCGACCGGGCCTGTTGGGTGAGGATGCGGGCAGCGGTCAGGTCGCGGAGCGGGTCGGCGCCCTCGGTGCGGGCGTCGCTGGTCGCCGCCACCGACATCAGGCCGGAGGCGAGCAGCCACAGCGTCCCGATGCTGAGGGCGAAGATGGCCGCGACGATCCCGAGGTTGAACCGGCGGCGGGTTCGGCGCGCGAGGTAACGCGAGGTCAGCACCAGCGCGGCGAGCAGGAACAACAGTGGCGCGTACACAGTCCAGGGCGGGCGGGTGAGCGTGTGTTGGGGATCGGCGATGGCCATCGACCGCCGCTCGTACAGGCGCTGTGCGGCCGGGAGGATCTCGTCCTGCATCATCGACGACGCCTGGCCGAGGTACGCCGAGCCGACCGGGTTGCCGAGCCGGTTGTTGGTTCGCGCCGTCTCGATGAGACCGCTGTACACCGGGATCGACGTGGAGAGGGTCTCGAGGTCGGCGCTGACGGCTTGCTCCGCCCGGTCCGACGCCATGCCGGAACCGGGTTCGCTGGACGTACCGGTCGCCAGGATCAACGACGACGATGCCGTCGCGAGCGCGTCGGAGTAGCGCTGCCGCAACTCGGGGGTCTCGAGACCGCCCGAGATGAAGGCGGCGTTCGCGGAGGCGTCGGCGATCGACAGCGAGCTGTAGAGGACCTGTGCGGCCTCGGCGAGCGGTTCGGTCCGATCGATGAGGCGCTGCAGGGTCTGGGTGCGGTCCTCGAGAACCGTCGACGCGTACAGCCCGGTGCTCAGACAGCCGAGCGCCAGGATGCCGCAGATGATGATGAGTTTGCCGGGGGTGGTGACCGCGAAGTGCCGGAGGGTCTGGAAGGGCGACTGGGCGCGTTCCCGGGCCGTGGCGACGAGTTCGCGCCGGTCGGCGAGCACCTGTCGGATCGGGGGTGAGGATTGCGCCGGTCGGATCGTGCGACCGCCACGCGTCAGCGCCGTCCGCACGGAGGACGCGTCGCCGGTCACCTACCTGATCCCTTCTCGAACGCTGGATCGTCTCCGGTGCGGTCGTACGGTCACCGGTTCCCCGTTCCGGATTCGCGTGACCGGGCGATCAACGCCAGGTGTTGTGTCATCTGGGTCATCGTTCACCGGGTCGTGCGTGTTTCACCCTATGCCATCGGGCGGGGTTCCTTCGGGCTCGACCGGCCCCGCGTCGCCGACCTCGACCGTTCGGCTCGCAGTGCGTGCAACCGGGTCGCCTCAGGGTTCGCCACCCGGGATCCGCAAGCGCTGCGCGGACTCCCTGGCAGGTGGCGCGCGTCTCACTTACGGTGGAGGCACCCGGTCGACGCGATCGGGTTGCGAGGAGGCGTGGTGCGCGGCGACGGCGACGGCTGGGTGATCGATCCCGACGGTTCACGATATTGGGGTATCCACGGCGCGGCAGGTCTGCTGCTGCGGGCGCCGTTGCCGGAGGGATCGACCGGTGTGCTCCTCCAGCATCGCGCCGCCTGGTCGCACCAGGGCGGGACATGGGCGCTGCCCGGCGGCGCGCGCGACTCGCACGAAGGCGCCGTCGACACGGCGATTCGCGAAGCCGAGGAAGAAGCCGGTATCACCGGCGACGACCTGCGCGTCGTCGCGGCCGTCGTCACCCACGAGTCACCCGGCGGATGGACCTACACGACCGTGATCGCCGAGACCGATTCGCCGGTCCGCACGGTCGCCAACTTCGAATCCACCGAGCTGCGGTGGGTCGACGAGAAGCGCGTCGACCAGCTGCCGCTGCACCCGGCGTTCGGGCTCGCCTGGCCCACGCTTCGCGAGCGCATCGCGATGCTCGACCCCCAGAGCTGAGTCCCGCTCCCTACCCGTCACACCCTTCGTGACGCGCCCTCCGCAAGCTCCGGGCGCTCCTCAGGGAGCAGGGGTTGCGACATCCAGCAAACGGTTCGCGCCGGCGATCAGGGCGTGGACGTTGGCCTCGTCGCCGCTCGCACCCTCGCCGGCGGCCCACGCCTGGCGGCCGTCGTTCTCGCACAGCAGGAACGTCGTGACCACGCCGTCGACCACCCGCTGATGCAGGCGGACGATCTGAACCGGGGCGCCGACGTCGTGGAGGATCGAGGTCATCGCGCCGACCGGACCGGCGGCGACCGCGCTGCACGACCTGATGCGGTCGGCGATCGCGAGCGTCGCCCGGCACTCGACCAGGTCGCCCGGACACGACACGACCGACCATGATCCGAGCCGGATCGCGCCGCCGCGGGAGTATTCGTCGGTGAATTCCTGCCAGGTCATCCCGGTCGCCTCCTCGTGCATTCCAGGGGGAAGCGGACGTCCGTACCGCTCGGTGAACAGATCGTCACCGCGGCGGTCGCCGCACTCATGCCACGAACAGGATGGATGGGACAGATGAAGTGGGTGCATCTCATTAACCGATTTCGGTCGAAGAACGGATGACCGACTGGAGAGCGCAACCGACCCGCAGCGGGGGGTCGGTCAGATTCAGACCCCGCTGCGGCGGGTTACGAGAACGCTCGTGATGCACAACATGATCGGTCCACCATAGACCCGAGGTATCGACCGGGCAAACGTGTTTGCCCGAGGCCGGCGGTGAGCCGCTACAGCATCCCGGCGAGGTCGCGGGCCGCGGCGGCCGGGTCCGCGGCCGCGGTGATGGCTCGGACGACGACGATCCGCCTGGCCCCGAGCGCGGTCACCTCGCCGACGCGGCCGGCGTCGATGCCGCCGATGGCGAACCACGGCTTCGTCGATTGTGGTGTCCTCGAAAGCATTTCCGAAGTGGCGGAGACGAGGTCGAGGCCGGCGGCGGCGCGGCCGGGTTTGGTGGGCGTGGTCCAGCACGGGCCGACGCAGAAGTAGTCGACGTCCTCGTCGGCGATCGCGGCGGCGGCTTGCTCGGGGTCGTGGGTCGAGGCGCCGATGATCACCCCCGGGCCGATGATCCGGCGGGCCGCCGACGGCGCGAGGTCGCCCTGTCCCACGTGCAGGACATCGGCGCCGGAGAGCGCCGCGATGTCGGCGCGGTCGTTGACCGCCAGCAATGCGCCGTGCGCATCGGCGACGGCCCGCAACCCGGCGAGGATCTCGAGTTCCTCCCCCGCCTCGAGGGTCCCGAACTCGCGTTCGCCCGGTGAGTTCTTGTCACGGAGCTGCACGATGTCGACGCCGCCCGCGAGCGCGGCATCGACGAAGTCGAGGAGGTCGCCGCGTTCGCGCCGGGCGTCGGTGCACAGGTAGAGGCGGGCCGCGGAGAGCCGACGACAACGGTCCGCCGCGCGGCCGGAGTCCGCGGACGCTGACGTGGTGGGGTTCGGGGTCGTCACGCCGACCAGGCTAACCGGACGCCCGAGGCCCGGGCGTAGGGTGGACCGCACGAACACACGGGAGCCCGGATCGGCCGGGCTGAGAGTGCGGACCCATCCGCTGACCGTCGAACCTGATCCGGGTCATTCCGGCGAAGGAAGGTGATTCCAGCGTGAATTCCCCTCAGCAGAAGCCTGCGCACCGCCCGCTCACGGTCGTGGGCGGCGGCGTCATCGGGTTGACGTGCGCGCTCGCCGCGGCCGACGCCGGGTGGCGGGTTCGCGTACTCGACGCCGGCACCGAGGAGCGCGCCTCGTGGGTCGCGGGCGGCATGCTCGGTTCGCTCGGCGAGGGGATCCCCGGCGAGGAGGCATCGCTCGCCCTGTCGGTCGAGTCGGTCCGCCGCTGGCCTGCGCTCGTGAAACGACTCGACGATCCGGCCGTCGTCACCGCCACCGACTCGCTCTTCGTCGCGGCCTCGGCCACCGACATCGAGTATCTGCGGCACCTCGCCGACTTCGTCTGGTCCGGTCAGCCCGGCACTGATGCCGCGCTGCAGCCGGTGACCGGCCGCGACATCCGAACACTGGAACCGTCACTGAGTTCGCGACTCGTCGGTGGCTACCGCGCGATCGGGGAATGGTCGGTGGACAACCGTCGACTGCTCGAGGCTCTGCGCGCCGCGGCCACCAGTGCCGGCGTGGAACTCGTCTCCGCTCGCCTCGAGTCCCTGTCCGATGTCGACGACCTGGGCCCTGACGCGCAGGTCCTGCTCGCCGCCGGACTCGGCACCGCGGCACTGTGGCCGGACGTCGACCTGCACCCGGCCAAGGGGGAGATCCTGCGGCTTCGTCGCACGCGGTGGTCCGTGCCCCCGCCCGACCACGTCGTCCGGGCTCGCCTGCACGGCCGCGCCGTGTACGTGGTCCCGCGCGAGGACGGGGTCGTCGTCGGGGCCACCCAGTACGAGGCGGCGGGGATGGCCGACCGGACGCCGCAGGCCGGTGGGGTCGCCGACCTGCTGGCCGACGCGATCGAGGTGATGCCCGGGCTGCGGACGTATGAGCTGACCGAAGCGGCGGCCGGCCTGCGGCCGTGCACCGCCGACGGGTTGCCGCTCGTCACCCGCGTGGACGCCCGCACGGTCGTGGCGACCGGGCACGGACGCAATGGGATCGTCCTCGCTCCCGGTACCGCGGAGCGGGTCCTGTCGATCCTGGAAGGAGTCGAGGAATGAGTATCACGGTGAACGGCGAGACAGTGGACATCGATGCCGACGCCTCGGTGCGCGATGTGGTCGCCGGACTCGGGTTGCCGGATCGTGGGATCGCGGTCGCGGTGGACGGCGCGGTCGTCCCGCGCGGCCGCTGGGACCGGCACACCATGACCGATGGCGCCGTCGTCGAGATCGTCACGGCGGTGCAGGGTGGCTGACCATCTGACACACGACCCGTTGCGGATCGGCGGCCGCGAGTTCTCGTCTCGGCTCATCACCGGCACCGGGGGGGCGTCGAATCTCGCGACCCTGGAACGCGCACTGGTCGCGTCGGGCACCGAACTCACCACCGTCGCGGTCCGCCGCGTCGACGCCGCCTCCGGCACCGGGGTCTTCGAGCTGCTGCGGAGGCTCGACATCGCGGTCCTGCCGAACACGGCGGGGTGCCACACCACCGCCGAGGCGGTGCTGACCGCGCAGTTGGCGCGCGAGGCGTTCGAGACCGACTGGGTCAAGCTCGAGGTGGTCGCCGACGAGCGCACTCTGATGCCCGACGCCATCGAGCTCGTCGACGCGGCGGCCGCCCTGGTCGCGGACGGCTTCGTCGTCCTGGCCTACACGAATGACGACCCGGTCCTGGCCGCACGACTCGCCGATCTCGGCGTGGCCGCGGTGATGCCCCTCGGTTCGCCCATCGGGACCGGCCTCGGAATCCTCAACCCGCACAACATCGAGATGATCGTCGACGACTGCCGCACCCGCTTCGACGACCCGCTGCCGGTCATCCTCGACGCCGGCATCGGTACCGCGAGCGACGCGGCCCTGGCGATGGAACTCGGTTGCGACGGAGTGCTTCTGGCCACCGCGGTGACCCGCGCGGAGAACCCCGAACAGATGGCGACGGCGATGCGGCATGCGGTGATCGCGGGTCGGCTGGCCGCGCGGGCGGGCCGGATCCCCAAGCGCTTCTGGGCCCACGCGTCCTCGCCCGGCCGGGAGCAGAGCCGACGGTCGCCCGCGACAGGCCGTCCGAATGACGGACCGGGCCGCTCCGGGTTCGACGGCTAAGGTCGAGGCGTGTTGCGGGTAGCGAATCTGACGAAGGACTTCGGCGGTCAACGCGCGGTCGACGACCTCACCTTCGAAGTCGGGCCAGGACGGGTGACCGGCTTCCTGGGGCCCAACGGTGCGGGCAAGTCGACCACGATGCGCATGATGCTCGGTCTCGATCGCCCGACCTCGGGTACGGCCACGATCAACGGTCAGCGCTACCGCGACCTCGACCATCCGCTGCGTCAGGTCGGCGCGCTGCTCGACGCCCGGTGGGTGCACCCGAACCGCAGTGCGCGTTCCCATCTGCGATGGCTGGCGGCGAGCAACCAGATCCCGGTCGCCCGGGTGGACGAGGTGCTCGAGACGGTCGGGCTCACCTCGGTGGCCAAGAAACGCGCGGGCGGCTTCTCGCTCGGCATGTCGCAGCGACTCGGGCTGGCGGGTGCCCTTATCGGCGACCCGCACACGCTGTTGTTCGACGAGCCGGTCAACGGCCTCGATCCGGAGGGGATCGTGTGGATCCGCGGATTCATGCGCAAGCTTGCCGCCGAGGGTCGAACGGTGCTGGTGTCGAGTCATCTGCTCACCGAGATGTCGCTCACCGCAGATCATCTCGTCGTCATCGGGCGGGGGCGGCTGATCGCCGACTGCTCGGTGGGTGAGTTCACCGGACGGGCTCGGCAGTCGGTGCGGGTGCGCGGCCCGCAGCTGGAGCAGTTGCATGCCGCGCTCGCCGCGGCGGGGCTGAACCCCGCACCGGGAGACCCGGATGATCGCGGGCGTCCGGTGATGCGCATACCGGACACCACGACCGATCACGTCGGCGATCTCGCCGCCGCCGCGGGCATCACGTTGCACGAGCTCTCCGCCGAGTCGGCGTCGCTGGAAGAGGTGTTCATGTCGATGACGGCCCACGCTGTCGACTACACCGCCACCGACAATCAGGGGGGAGTGAACCGGTGATCGCCGCGATCAACGCCGAACGGATCAAGCTCGCCAGCACGCGGTCGCCGTACTGGTGCCTCGGTGTCGTCGTCGTGCTGGGTCTGGGCATTGCGGTGCTGCTCGGTGCCGTCGCCGGAACCTCGTACGGAAGTCCCGGCGAGGCCGACACCCTCACCGGCGACTTCCTGATCGGCGTCGACCAGTTCGGGGTCGCGGTTCTGGCGATCATGGCGATCCTGGGTGTCACCACCGAGTATCGTTTCGGCACCATCCGCCCGACCTTCGCCGCGATTCCGCGCCGCCCACGGGTCCTCATCGCGAAGGCGGTGGTGTTCGGCGGACTCTCGTTCGCAGTGGTCGCGATCCTGTGCGTCGTCGCGGTGGTGGTCGCGCAGATGCTGTCCGGTGTCGGGGTCTCACTGACCGGGTCCGAGACCGTCCGACATCTCTGGGGCACGCCGGCTTTCGCGATGCTGTGCGCGCTGATCGGCCTCGCGGTGGGGGCGCTCGTGCGGCATTCGGCGGGCGCGGTGGCGATCATGCTCGTCTGGATGCTGGCCCTCGAGCGCATCGTGTCGGTGCTCCCGCGTGTGGGTGAGCACATCGTGTCGTTCCTGCCGTTCCTCAACGGCTGGAACTTCCTCGCGGGTGGCAGCGACACCTTCCACTGGAACGCCTACGGATCGTTGCTGTACTTCGCGGCGTTCACTTTCGTGCTCCTGGCGGCGGCGGTGGCGGTCACGAACGCCCGGGATGCGTAGTTCGCGTACTTCGATCCGCTGATGTCGAATCCGGGATTCGCTGAGTGCTGGCCACTGCCATCCGGTTGGACCACATTGGTGCTTCGGCGCGGCCCATTGTAGGCACCGGCAGACTAAAATTCGCGGTTATGTCCACGAATTGGCCGCTTGTCGAGCGCGATCGGGAGTTCCGCACGATCCAGGCGGCACTCAGGGGTGAGACGACCGGTTGTGGCGTGGTCCTGACGGGCGACTCCGGCGTCGGCAAGACCACCCTTGCGCGGCATGTCACCGCCGAGTTGCCCACGGGGGTGCGATGGGTCGCGGGTACCGAGTCCGCGCGGTCGATCCCGCTGGGCGTCTTCGCTCATCTCGTCGGCCCGGCGACGTCGAGCGATCCGGTCACCTACCTTGCGGCAGCGCGTGAATCACTGCTCGCCGACGGCGATGTCGTCATCGGTGTCGACGACGCCCACCTCCTGGACGAACTGTCGGCGACGCTCCTGCATCAACTCGCGATCGACCGTGCGGTGCACATCGTGGCGACCGTGCGCAGCGGCGAGACCGTCCCGGATGCGGTGACCTCGCTGTGGAAGGACAACCATCTCACACGGATCACGTTGTCGCCGTTCACCAAAGAACAGAGTGTCGAGCTCATCGAGTCCGTGCTCGGCGGCCAGCTCGAGGAGCACTCCGCGAATCTCATGTGGGAGGCCTCCGGTGGGAACGCACTGTTCCTCCGGCATCTCGTCGACGGCGCCCGGCAGGCCGACACCCTGCGGCAGGTCAACGGTGTGTGGCAACTCCGCGGGCGTGCCGCCATCACCTCGGAGCTCGCGTCGCTGCTCGAGGGCCGGATCGAGCAACTGGACGGTTCGGTCCTGGGCGCGCTGAAGTACTTGAGCCTGTGCGAGCCGCTCGACATCGACGTCCTCGCCGAACTCGCCGGTGAAGAGGCCATCGAGGAGGCCGAGATCGCCGGCTTGGTACGCATCACCCGCGACGGGCGGCGCCTCGATGTCGCGTTCCACCACCCGCTGTTCGGCGAGGTCATCCGACGCCGGCTGGGTCTGGTCTCGTCGCGACGGCTGCGCGGCCGACTCGTCGAGGCGCTGCGGTCGCGTCCCACGAACACTCCGGCCGAACGCATTCGTCTCGCCGACCTCGCGATCGAGAGCGACGTGGAGATCGATCTGTCGCTGGTGCGGACAGCAGCCCGCGACGCACTGAATCTCGCGCAGACACCACTCGGCGAACGCTTTGCGCGCGCGGCACTCGACGAGGGCGGGGGACTCGAGGAGGCCGAGCTGCTCGCGCGGGCGGTCATGTGGCAGGGGCATCCGGATGAGGCGCGGGACATCCTGGCGCGATTCTCGCCGGATGACCTCGACGAGGGCCGGCTGGTGCTGTGGGGCAACTCGATCATCGGCAACACATTCTGGGCGCTCGGTGATGCCGAGCGGGCCGACGAGATACTGCAGCTGCTGACCGAGCGCGTCACCCACCCCGCACTCACGCCGATCGTCACCGGAATCGCCTCGGCATGTGCGCTTTTCGAGAATCGGATCGACGAGGCGATATCGCTGTCCGACTCCGTCCTGGCCGAGTCCAAGGTGCTTCCCTGGGCGGTCGAATGGGCGGTGTTCGGCGGCAGCCTCGCCCGCGCGGTGGCCGGCCGGGGAGCGGAGGTCCGGGCGCTGGCCGAGCACTCACGGGAGGTCGAGGTCGACGGGTTGCTCCGGTTCCCCACCGGCTTCGGCGAGACCCTCGCGCTGACCCTCACCGGCCGGCTCGGCGACGCGGACGTCGCGGCGGGACGCTTCGTGTCCGCCGCTCAGACCGCGCAGTACCTGGGCTGGGCGATGTCGGGAATCCTGGTCGCGGCAGTCGAACTCGCGCGCGGATCGTGTGCGTCGGTGACCCGGCGGATGGAGCAGACACTCGCGATTCTCGACAGCGGCCGGTTCTCCGAGTCCTGGAACTTCCCCGCCCACATCTTCCTGGTGCAGGCCCTCAGCGCACTGGGGCAGGCAGACCGTGCCGCCGCCGCGCTGGCCAAGGCTCGGGAGAAGTCCGGCACGCACGTGGCGGTGTTCGGGCCCATGCTCGCCATCGCGGCGGCCTGGCAGGCGGCCGCGGCCGGAACCGTCACGCCCGCCGTCGAACTCGCCCATTCCGCGGCGGCGTCCGCGCGCGCCGCGGGTCAGTTCGCGGTGGAGGCCGAGGCATTGCACACCGCGGCACGCTTCGGGGACGGGGGCGTCGCCGATCGGCTCGCCGAACTTGCGGAGCGCGTCGACGGTCCGCTGTCGGACCTGTACGCGCGTCACGCCGCGGCGCTGCGTGACGGCGACGCGGTCGAACTCGATCTGTGTTCGGCGGCGTTCGAGGACGCCGGGGTGTGTCTGTCCGCCGCCGATGCGTCGGCGCAGGCCAGCGTTTTGCACGACGCGGCGGACAAGCGGTCGGCGACCGTGGCGTCGGCCGCGGTGGCGAACCGGCTGGCGTCGGCGTGCGGAGGCCTGCGGACACCGGCGCTGATCTCGGCCGCGCAGCCGTTGCCGCTGACCTCCCGCGAGCGCGAGATCGCCAACCTCGCGGCAGCGGGCCTGTCCAACAAGGACATCGCCGAACGGCTCACCGTGTCGGTCCGCACCGTCGAGGGGCACCTGTTCCGCGCGTACACCAAGCTCGATGTGGGCGACCGCGCCGAACTGGCCGAGCTCCTGCTCAAAGACGCTCGGCCGCAGCCGCGCTGACAACCACCCGTAGGAAACGGACAGTCGACGGCATGTCGGCGGTGTCGCCCTGACGGGTTGTTTTCAGGGGTGCGCCGGCGGCTCAGTCGCCCGGCCGGCGGAGGGCGGTGATCACCTCGTCGTCGTCCACCTGGGCGAAATCTCTGTAGGACAGGCCGACGGCGCGGAACGGTTCCGGCGTCACGAGAACGATCACCTCGTCGACACCGCGGTCCCGTAGGCGGTGAACCGAATCCGACGGTGCGGTCGGTACGGCCACCACCACGCGGGCGGCCCCGACGGCCCGGACGGAGTCGACCGCCACGGCCATGGTCGATCCGGTGGCGAGTCCGTCGTCGACGAGAACGACTGTCCGGCCGAGGAGTTCGGCTTCCGGGAGATCGCCGCGATAGCGTCGTTCGCGATCGTGCAGAAGACGGCGTTGCCGGTCGGCGGCCTCCTCGAACTCGGCGCGGGACACCCCGAGGTGACGGGGCATGTCGTCGTTGACCACCAGATGGCGAGCGGTGACCGCGCCCATCGCGAACTCCTCGTGACCCGGCGCCCCGATCTTGCGGACCACCAGGACATCCAGGTCGCAGGCACCCGCCGTCCCTGCGATCGCGTCGGCCACCTCCCGCGCCACGGGGACCCCACCGCGGGCGAGGCCGAGGACAACGGGTGGCGCGAGGATGTTCGTCACCGTGACGACCCGCGCACCCAGCAGGCGGCCCGCCTCGCGACGGTCGGCGAAGGTGCGCGGGCCCATCGTCCGGCCTCAGACCCGCACTGCGGGACCGACCTTCAGTGCGAAGCTCGGCAGGTCCGCGAGACCGATGGTCGCCTCGTATGTGCGGTCGTAGCCCGTGCTGCTGATGCGCCAACCGTCCGCGGTGCGACGGTAGGTGTCGTCGTAGAACGCGGCGCCGATGAGCATGAACGAGAACTCGGCGACGATGACCCGGTCCTGGAGGTACCAGCGACCGTGTGCGGTGTCGCCGTCGATCTCGATCTCCGGGTGCGCGACACGGTGTTCGGTGATCACCGCGGGCCCGACGTTCGTCTGCATGTACCCGACCAACTCGTCCCGGTCGGAGAAGCTCAGTCCCTCACCGTAATTGCCGGTGACGTCGACGGTAAGAGTCGACGCGAACGTCGTCCAGTCCTTGGTGTCGAGGGACCTCAGGTAACGGTATTTGAGGTTCTCGATCGCCCGCAGATCCTCGAGTCGACCGTCGGTTGCGCTCACTTCGTCCTCGTCCCCGGCAGGATTCCGGCATCGATGACGGCCTTCACGACCGGCCTCGTTCGCGTCAGGAGGTCCTCGGTTCCGGTCCAGATGGACTCTCCCGCAGCATCGGTGGTGGCCTCGATGTCGTCGTAGGTCGCCGCACCGGAGGCGGTGAGTCGGTGCCCGTCGTCGATGCGTTCGGCCAGCCCGGCGTCGGCGAGACGATCGATGCTGTCCTCCCAGTCCTGCTCGGACCACCCGCGGGTCATCAGCACGATGCGTTTGCCGAGTGTGCGCCGTCGGACGGTGGGGTCGGGCAGCTGTGCCTCGTGGAAGACGGCCGCGTCGAATCCGTTGAGTCCATGGAGCGCGAGGGCGGCGATGTGGTTGTCGCCGCGCCATTCTCGGAGTACCGCGATGGCGTGCCACAGCCGCAGTCGTGCGGTGTCGGGCGTCGGAGCCGTCGACCACGCGGCGGCCAGCGGGCGACCGCCGAGCGGCAGGCCGGCCGCGAGATCGTAATAGGCAGAAGCGAGTTCATCGAGCTCTGCATCGTCGATGGAGTCGCCGAGGATGTCGCGCAGCGAATCGTCGAGCATCTGGTTGCGCCGGTCGTGGACCCGCTCGAGCCCGGCGTCGATGGCGGCCGTCCAACTCTTCGCGATCAGTTCGGGGTTGAAGTTGTAGAAGGCGGAGGCGACGACCGAGGCCGTGCACGGGCCGAACGGCGCACCCCGCGCACCGACGTAGAAGGCGTACGGATCGAGCCCGGTGTCTTCCTGTGCGCCTTTCAGTCCGGGGTTGAAGTAGGCCAGGATATGGAAGGGCTCGAGGGTCTCGTAGGCGAGCCGGGCCGCGGAGCCCGTGCTGGTCGATGTCATCAACCCACCCTCTCCATCTGCGGGGCGGGTGTCAACCATCTGCGGAGCAGGCGCAGCGGTCAGTTGCGGCGGGAGTCCCGGCCGCCGTAGACGGAGTCGTCGTCGACCGACCAGAAGCCGGGATCGGGTGACGGGTCGCTCGGGGGCGGGTCGTCGTCCGGCGCGCGGAACCCGTCGGTCAGCGCCGCCCCGTCGGTCCCCGCAGGTGTGTCGGCGGACGCCTCGTCGGATTCGGGCTCCTCGCGGCCACGGCGCCAGCCGCCCTTCATCGGCGGCGCCTCGCCCAGGTGGTCCGGGTCGACCGAGCCGTACCACGCGACCAGCACAGCGCCGATGACCGCGCCGACGAAGCCGAGGATCGCCAGCCAGCCGAGTCCGGGTTTGGCCGTGTCCTCGAGGAACACGACCCCCACGAGACTCGGACCGGCCGTCTCGCCGACCACGAGGACAGCGGTCACCCCGTTCACCGCGCCGAGTTGCAGTGCGACCGTCTGGACGTAGAAGCCGACCGCGCCCGCCGCGGCGATGGTCCATGCGGCCGGATCGCTCAGCAGGGCGACGGGGTCGAACGGTTGCACTCCGTCGAGGATGCGGACCGCGATGGCGATGATTCCGAACAGCAAGCCGGCCGACGCCCCGCCGACGATCGCACCGGCCGGGCCGAGGTTGTAGACGCCCACCAGGGCCAGGGCGCACAGGGCGAGGGTCGCGACGAACAGGCCCCAGTGGAATCCGACCTCCTCGCCACCGCCGGTGTGGTGGGACGACGCCACGCCGAGCAGGCAGAGCGACATCACGACCAGCCAGATCGCGACCCATTCGCGGGTGTGCAGCGCGATGTTGAGAATGATCGTGCCGAGCAGTGCGGTGATGACGAGGTTGGCCGACACGATGGTCTGGGAGAGGAACAGGGGCAGGAACCGGGCGGCGAGCGCACCACCGGCGAACCCGAGGACGACCAGCGTGGTGCCGAGGATGAATGCGGGATCGACCAGCGTCGACATGGTCGACGAGAGGGTCGGTGCGCCGTTCTCGTTGGTGATGCCCTCGCCCTCGTCGGCGGCGGCTTCGGCGACGCGGCGCGCACCGAGCGCGCGCAGGACCGTCGACATCCCGTAGGCGACTGCGGCGAGACAGGCGGCGATCACGCCGATGACGAACAGCTGCATGCCTCCTCCAATTCGGCCTGGATGAGCCTCTGGTGAAGCCCGGACCGCCGACCACCCCGACTACGAACTCGCGCGATCGGCCCAGGTGACACCGGCTCCGCGCTGGTGCTGGTCGCGATACCGCAGGTGCGACGTGCCGGCCGATCGTGGAGAAACTAACAGCACGAACCGACAGGACGGTATCGAATATTCCCTCGCGCACAGAATTGTGGGCGGGATCCCCTCGACGATCGCCCGCCCGTAGGTCGCGCGCCGGCGGCACTAGACTCGCTCGGGTGAACAGCGCCGGAAAAGCCCATGTACTGATCACATTCGGCAGGTCGTTCCTGACCCTGGAACTCGCGCGGCTCATGGCCGCGGCCGGGCACCGTGTCAGCATCGTCGATTCCATCCCGGTCGGGATCGGCCGGTTCTCCAACGCGGTGAGCGACTTTCACCGGGTGCCGCCACCGAAGTTCGAGCCGCTCGCGTACTGCCACGCGCTCGCGCGGATCGTGAGCGAGAACGACGTCGACATGGTGATACCGGTGCACGAGGAGACCGACATCATCGCGATGCTCGCCGATCTGTTCCCACCCGAATGCCGCCTGTTCCTCTCCGATTTCACCACCGAGAACCGGCTGCACAACAAATACGATTTCCAAGAGCTTCTCGTCGAACTGGGCATCCCGACGCGCAAGTTCGCGCGGGTCACCGGTCCCGAAGACGTCGGAGCGCTCGACTTCTCCCAGCCGTTCGCGCTCAAGCGGTGTTATTCGCGCGGGTCGCAGAAGGTCCACAAGGTGACCCCCGGCGATCCGCTCACGTGGCTGGAGCACGACGAGCAGAACCCGTGGATCGCGCAGGAGTGGGCGTCGGGGAACAACTACTGCACCTATTCGGTCTGCCACGAGGGCCGCGTCTACGCGCACGCCACCTACCCCGTCGACTACGCCATCGACGGCAGCTCGTGCCTCAACTTCCGATCGGTGGACCATCCGCAGATCGCCGGCTGGGTCCGTGACTTCGTCCGCCGGGTGAACTTCACCGGCCAGATCGGATTCGACTTCATCGAGGACCGGAACGGTTCGGGGGACGCCGCCGATCTGTTCTGCATCGAATGCAATCCGCGCGCGACGAGCGGGATCATGATGTTCACACCCGAGGACGGAGTCGACCGCGCGTTCCTCGGGACCTGGGACCCCGACGACGGGCCGATCACCCCCGGCTCGGGCGTCGACAAGATGATCGGGCTGGGCATGCTGCTCTACGGGTGGCGCTCCTCGTCGCGCAAGGACCGGACCCTGCGCGACTTCGTCCGTGATTTTCGCGGCGCGTCCGACGTGGTCACGTCTCCGGGCGACCAGAAGCCGGCGCTGATGCTCCCGTTCGCGTATGCCGGAATCCTCCGCAGCTGCCTCAAGTACCGCGTCGGACTCGCCGAGGGTTTCATGCACGACCACGAGTGGGACGGTCTCCGTATCAGCCTGTGACCTCTCCTGGGATTCGATCTCCGGGACGGGTACGACGCGGGCGCCGAGGCGTAGACTCTGCAGTCACCATCACCTGCGTGTTGACCCCATCCGCAGGGTTGTCCGGGGGGACTCGAGCTCGAGGGGAGCTGCTCATGAGCATGTCCAGGATCATGCGTCGTACGTCTGTCGGGGTGGCCGCCGCCGGTGCCGCCTGCGCGATCGGTCTGGCCACCGCGCCGACGGCCTCGGCCGCGCCGGCAGTGCAACCGGTGCAGCCCGTCCAGGCTGTCGGTTCGGTCGCGATCTGCTTCGGCATCCCGATCGGGCCGGTCACCATCAGCGTCTGTCTCTGATCGGACTCACTGAGATCCCATTGCTGTTCGTCCCGGCCTCCGGGACGAACAGCAACGGGATCGCGTGACCGGTTTGTGCCCGGTCCGCTGAGATCCCGGGCCCAATGGTCCTCGCGCACGTACGATTCCCCGATGACGTCGACAACGGCCGAGGCCGAGGCGGGGACGGCTCCCAAGCGGGCGAAAGCGATCCTGGTCGCGCTGATCCTGGTCGCCGGGGTGGCCAACATCAATCTCGCGGTGGCGAACGTCGCGCTACCCGACATCGGGAAGGCGCTCGACGCGAGTTCGACGCAGCTGAACCTGGTCGCGGTCGGCTACTCGCTCGGCCTCGCGGCGTCGGTGCTCTACTTCGGCGCGCTGGGAGACCGGCACGGCCGCAAGCGAATGCTCGTCATCGGGATGTGCCTGTCGATCCCGGCGTCGCTCGTCGCCGGGTTCGCGCCCAACGTCGAGGTCCTGTTCGGTGCTCGACTGGTGGGTGGCATCGCCGCGGGCCTGGCCTTCCCGACCACCCTCGCGGTGATCACCGCCCTCTGGTCCGGACCGAAACGTGTGCGGGCGATCGCCGCGTGGTCGGCGTTCGGCGGTGCGATCTCGGCGCTGGGACCGGTGTTGTCCGGAGCCCTGCTCGAGGTCTTCTCGTGGCACTCGGTGTTCCTGGTGACCCTGCCGCTCGCCGTCGTCGCCCTGCTCGCGGCGTGGCGGTTGGTGCCCACCGACACCGGTGACGAAGCGGCGGTCGTCGACAACCTGGGCGGCGTCGTGTCCATCGTGATGGTGGGCTCACTCGTGCTCGCGATCAACTTCGCCCCGAACTCCGATCAGCGACTGCAGGTCTACATCCTGGCCGCGATCGCGCTGCTGGCGGGGGCTGGTTTCGTCTGGCGGCAGCTGCGTGTGCGGGTGCCGCTCTTCGACCTCCGGATCGCGGCCCGACGCACCTTCTGGGTCGCGGCGGTCGGTGGGCTGATCGTGTTCGGCACGCTCATGGGAGCGATGTTCATCGGGCAGCAGTACATGCAGAACGTGCTCGGATACTCCACCCTCGCGGCCGGCGCCACGATCCTCCCCGCGGCGGCCGCCATGATCGTCGTGGCACCACGGTCGGCAAAGCTGGTGCAGAACATGGGTTCGCGCTTCACCTTGCTGTCGGGCTACGCGTTCATCGTCGTCGGCCTGGTGCTCGCGATGCTCACCTGGGACGAGCACGCCCACTTCTGGCATGTGGGCCTGGTCTACGTCCTCGTCGGGGTGGGCGTCGGTCTCGCCGGCACCCCGGCGTCGCAGTCGCTCACCGGCTCGGTGCCGGTGCAGCGCGCCGGGATGGCGTCGAGCATGTCCGATCTGCAACGCGACCTCGGCGGCGCGATCCTGCAGTCCACCCTCGGCGCGATCCTGACGGCGGGTTACGCAAAACAGTTGCAGCAGAGCATCTCCGATTCACCGCAGGCCGACCAGGTGACCGAACAGACCGAAGCCGCGCTCACGAAGTCGTTCTCGAGTGCCGAGGTCATGGCCGAGCGTTACCCGCAGTATGCCGATCAGATCATCGGTGCGGCCCGCGACGCGTTCGTCCAGGGTGACAAGAACGCCTACGGCGCGGCGGCCGGCATCGTCCTGCTCGGTGCGGCCGTGGTGTTCTTCTTCTACCCCAAACACGAGGCGGAGCGAACGGCTATGGCGGAGTACGCAAAACAGCGCAGCCTCTGAGACCCGGACCTCAACCGGCAGCATCGGCCGGTGGCGAATCGAAAGCCGCCAGCAGCATTCGCGCCGCCATCGCGACGAGCGACGCCCGGTCGGCGTCCCGCGGCCGCTGCAACGCGATGCGCAGGCACAGGCTGGCGGTCGCGCCCATGGTGAGGAACACCAGTTCGTCGATGGCCCGGTCGTCGAGGTCGGGCCGCAGACGCGACGGCAGAATCCGCGCGAGCGGGAGGAGGGGTCCCTCGACCTCCGCCCAGGCGTCGCCGAAGCCGTGCTCGCCGATCTCGAGTGAGGCACGCAGTACCGGCGCGTGCGACTCGAACGACGACACCAGGGTCTCGACCACCGTGACCATCGCGATGTCCGGTTGCTGGTCCATCGCCCGGCCGATACCGCTCGCGAGGGTCGCGGTGATGTCGTGGACGGCGGCGAGGCGCAGCTCCTCGACGATCGCGTCCATGTCGGCGAAGTAGCGGTACACCGTCCCGATGCTCACGTGCGCGTGGCCGGCGAGTTCGGCGGTCGTCGGCCGGCGGCCGGGGCGACGCTCCAAAAGAGTGAGGGTAGATGTGAGCAGCCGCTGGCGCATCTCCCGGCCGCGTTGCTGTTTCGGCGCACTGCGTCGTTGCAGTGCTGTACTTTTCGAGTTCGTCGACGATGCCATCAAAAGTGAATGGTAAGTGAGGATTGCTCGTGTTCTCATGGATTGATGGAACGGACCGCGCCCGCCGACCTCGTGAACACCGACCTCGCCGTACAGCGGTTCGGGACGGCCGGCCGTGACTGGCTCGACCAGATGTGGCTCGCGGACCCACTCGCCGACGCCGTGGCCGCCGACCGGCAGCCCGGCGGCCCCACGACGACCGTGCTGCGGGCGGCGCTGGAGAGCGGCATCGACTCGGTCGACGACGCCACCGACTCGCTGCGCGCATTGTTCGGGTTCCTCGACGACGAGCCCGACTGGGTCGATCACGACCGGATGAGCCGTGCGGCTGATGCGCTGGTCGTCAACACCGCGCCGCTGGGCATCGTGCTCGGCGCGGCCTCGCTGGTCCGCGGGGCGGGTAACACGATCGCGGGCAAGCCGCTCGCGGTCACCGGACGGTATGTGTCACAGCCGGCGGTGCGCTCGGTCGAGGTCGGTGAATGGCTGGGTCAGGTGCTCACGCCCGGCGGGATGCGTCGTGACGGACCCGGGTTCGCGTACACGGTACGGGTCCGGATGATCCACGCGCACGTCCGCCACATGCTGCTCACACGCGGGGACTGGGACGAGAAGGCCTGGGGCGTGCCGATCCCGCAGCCGTACATGGCGTTCACGATCGCCGAGTTCGGGCACATCGCGATCGACGCGATGCACAAGCTCGGGGTGCGGTTCACCGACCGCGAACTCGACGACATCTACCACCTGTGGCGATACGTCGGGCACGTCGTCGGCATGAGTCCCGAGCTCAACCCGGTGTGCGAGGCCGACCACGTCCGCATCGAAGACCTCTACCGGTTGACCTCGCCGGGGCCGGGCCCCGATGACCGGGACTTCGTCGTCGCGCTGACCGACGACTACCTGGTACCGGAACTGGCCGCGGTCTTCCCCGGACCGGCGGCGCTCCGACATCGGCTTGCGGCGACGACGATGCACGGCCTGCAGCGGGTCTTCATCGGCGACGCCGACGCGGATGCGCTCCGGATTCCCGACGGCCGGCTCAAGCATGTCCTGAGCCGGGTCGGGCCGGTCCTCGCGGCGGCCGGGTCGGTGCAGCGGGTCGGGGGAGCCCGACGCGCGCGGACTCGGCTCGAGAAAGCCTATCGCGCACGGGACGTCGCGATGGCGCGGATGCGCACGGACTACCGCGTCACCCACGACCTGGTCGACGCCGCGCCCGGACCCCAGAGCGCCGATCAGCCCTCGAAGCGGCTGGCGGCGGTGACGTCCTCGGTCAGGCAGTAGCCGACCGAGACAGGCTGTGCGAACGACCATTTCGTCTCGTCCTCGGTACAGGTGAGGGAATCCCCGCCCCGGCTGACGGTCTTGGCGAGGATGGTGCTGTCCGCGGGGGAGGCGCTGCACTCGACCTCGCGGTAGTCGGCGAGCTTGCCGCCGTTGACCGGGATCTGGTAGCACGCGTCGACCGCGAAGTTAGGTGTGAGGCAGAGCTTCTGGTCGCCCTCACCGAACGTGAGCGCAGAGGTGTTGGGGGTGCCGCACTCCGCCGAGGTGTTGACCTTGTCGGCGGCGTAGAAGGTCAGCCCCTCGGTTCCTTCGCAGTCGGCCTTCGTCGCCTCGACCTTGCCCTCGCCGGCCTCCGAGCCGATCTGCAGGCACTCGCCCACGTCGATGTCGGAGGCCTCCTCGATCGACTGCGTGCCGACGCTGACACTGCAGGCCGCCAGCGCCGAGAAGCCCACGCAGGCCGCGATCACCGCGGCACGCCGACCCAACTGCCAGAAGGGCCTGGCCACGGGCGGCACGTCGTCGCCGGGTCCGGCAATCCGATCGGCGGAGGCTTGCGAATGGCTGGGGATGCTGCGCGACATCGTCGTTCCTATCGTCTGGAGTGGGCGGATGCCCGGTCTCGGCTGCTCATCGTGGTGATCGGGTGATGGACAACAGGATGTCGCCAGGCGCTTGGTGCGAACTTGGGGTCGACTTGTCCGGTCCTTGAGGGGCGCGTCCAAGTCGGGAGTGGAGGCTGCGTCGGAGTGGTTTCGACAAGCTCAACCAGCTGGGGCGCTCGACCAGCGGAGGCAGAGAGGAGAGCCGATGTCCGTTCCGTCCGGCGGTGTGGTCCGGGTGGTGCTCCCGCATCAGTTGTTCGAATCACACCTCGACGCGGAGCCCGGCACCCGCTTCGTTCTCGTCGAACACGATCTCATGTTCCGGCAGTACCGGTTCCACGTACAGAAGCTCGTCCTGCACCGGGCGAGTATGCGCAGGTTCGCCGATCGGTTGCGGGACCGGGGCTTCGACGCCGAGATCCTGGAGACCGATGCCCGGGAGTCGAGTCACGACAAACTCGTCGCCCACCTGTCGCGTCGGAAGCCGTCGTCCATCCACCTCTATGACGTCGTCGACGACTGGCTGTCCGGGGATCTGCTGGCGGCCTTCGACCATGCCGGGTGCCCGCTCGCGGTCGACGACATCGCCGAGAGCCCGAACTTCCTGACCACCCGTCGCCAGCTCCGGGAGTTCTTCGGCGGCAGCCGGCCGCGGATGCAGCAGTTCTACACCTGGCAGCGCCGGCGGCTCGGCATCCTCGTCGACGACAGTGGTACGTCGACTGGGGGCAAGCCGGAGGGCGGCCGGTGGAGCTACGACTCCGAGAACCGGAAGAAGCTGCCGAAAGGCCACGAGGTTCCGCAACCGACACCGCCTGCGCGACATCCGGAGGTCGACGCCGCGATCGCCTGGGTGTCGGATGCGTTCCCCGACAACCCGGGCGACGCGGACGCCTTCGGGTGGCCGACGGCTCACGACGAGGCGCGGGCGATGCTCGAACAGTTCCTCGCCGACCGGTTCGCGGAGTTCGGTCCGTACGAGGATGCGATCAGCGCCGAGCACCCCTTCGTCTTCCATTCGCTGCTGACGCCCGGCCTCAACATCGGGCTGTTGAGTCCGCGCACGGTGCTGACCAGGGCGCTGGAGGTCGGCGCTCGCAACCGCGTCCCGCTGGCCGGCCTCGAGGGTTTCGTGCGGCAGCTGATCGGCTGGCGGGAGTACATGCGGGCCTCGTATGAGATCCGCGGACGTGGCCTCCGCAGCCGGAACCACCTCGGTCACGATCGCCGGCTGCCGGACGGGTGGTGGACCGCGGAGACCGGCCTGGAACCGGTAGGTCTCGTGATCCGGCGGGTCCTCGCACACGGGTATGCCCACCACATCGAGAGATTGATGGTCCTCGGCAATGCGATGTGCCTGCTCCGTATCGACCCCGAGGAGATCTACGAGTGGTTCATGGAGATGTTCGTCGACGCTTACGACTGGGTGATGGTCCCGAACGTGTACGCGATGAGTCAGTTCGCGGCGGGCGAGGCGATCACCACCAAGCCCTACGTCTCGGGTAGCAACTACCTGAAGAAGATGTCGGACATCCCGGCCGGGGACTGGGCCGAGGACTGGGACGGGCTCTACTGGACGTTCGTGCGCGACCACCGGGACGTCTTCGAGGCCAACGCGCGCTCCAGCTTCCTCGCGCGGGCCTACGATCGGCTGCCGTCGGGCACGAAGGCGGCGCACAGCCGCCGGGCGGGACGTTGGCTGGGGTGATCGATCCGGTCGTCAGCGCCCGCCGAGTGACTCGTCGAGCGCCCGCAGCTGTTCCGGGCGCACGTCGCGGAGGACGGCGAGGGTCGCGGTGATCGCGAGGTCGCAGGCCTCGTCGACGCCGGCGCCGTCGACGATGAGCGCGCGGTGCGCGACGTCGAGGCTCATGCCCAGCAGGAGCGAGGCGAGGGTGTCCGCACTGGCGGCGATCCGCGCCCCGCGTTCGGCGTAGTTGTCACGCAGGCGTGCGGCGATCCGGGGTTCGAGCGCGGCATAGAGCCGGCGGTCGCTGCCGCCCTCCCGATGACCGATGAGGACGCGCAGGCCTTCCGGGTGGCGTCGGGCGTAGTCGAACAAGGCGAGCACCGAATGGCGGGCACGGGCCCCGTAGGGCATGTTCTCACTCGCGTCGTACACCTCGAACATGAACGAGGTGAAGGTGTCGAGTTCGCGGGTCATCACGCGATTGACCAGCTCGTCGCGGGAGTCGAAGTGCGCGTACAGGGTCACCCGGGTGGTGCCGCCGCGTTCGGCGATGGCGGTCATCGTGGCGCGTTCGGCACCGACCTCGGCGATGACCGCGCACGCGGCGTCGAGCAATTCGTCGTCGGTGGGCCGGTTGCGTGTGTTGCGTGGGGGTCGTGCGGTGTCGGCATCCGTCCGCACCGGATCGTTCTCGTCTTCGACGGCCACGTCGTCCGGTCCCCGTTCGTCTCGTCCTGCGCCTCTGCTCTCGTGCGGCCTAGGAGGCGAGATCGTCGACGGTGCGGCCGAAGTAGGCCGCCTCGACCATGTCTCGGCGACTGCGGAGTTCGCCTGCGGGCGCCGAGAGTGCGACACGACCGTGGTGGAGCACGATCGCGGCGTCGGCGATGCCGAGGGCCAGGTCGATGTGCTGCTCGACGAGGACGACCGCCATCTGGTGTTCGTCGGCGATCGACCGCAAGCGGGGCAGCAGGTCCTGGACCGCGACCGGGGACAGACCAAGGCTCAGTTCGTCGATGAGCAGCACCTTCGGATTCGCGAGCAGCGCCTTGGCGAGCGCCAGCATCTGCTGTTCGCCACCGGACAGATTGCCGCAGCGCCGCCCCCGCATCGTCTTGAGTTTGGGAAAGTACTGGTAGGCGGTGTCGAGATCGGGTCCGTTGCGACGTCTGGCGAGACGGAGGTTGTCCGACACCGACAGCCGGTGGAACACCCCGCGCGTGTCGGGTACCAGAGTCACCCCGCGACGCGCATTGCGTTCGATCCGGCGGTCGATCGGATCGCCCAGGGCGGTGACCGTGCCCGACATCAGGCCGAGCGCACCGACCGCAGCGAGGAGGCTCGTCGTCTTGCCGGCCCCGTTCGGGCCGAGCAGGGCCAGGATCTCGCCCGGCCGGACGGACGCGCTGAGACCGCGGACGGCAGGGACCCCGCCGTAGCCGACGGTGATCTGGTCGATCTCCAGCACCGGTGCGGCCGGGTCGGGTGTCGTCGATCCCGGCCCGTTCGGCGTGGACGACGACTCGGCGTGCGTGCTCATGGCGTCTCCTTCGGGGCGTGCCCGGTCGGGCCGATGTCTGACGGTCGTTCGGTGTCGATGCCCCCACCGGACGGGCCGGCCGGCGGAACAGGTGGATCGACGACCGCATCCGGGTCCACCTCGGGGCTGCCGAGGTAGGCCGAGATGACCGCGGGATCGTCCTGGATGGCGGCCGGTGGTCCGCTGGCGATGACACGACCGAAGTCGAGCACGTACAGACGGTCGCAGACGTCGAGCACCAGGGACATGTCGTGGTCGATGAGCAGGATGCCGATGCCGGTCGCGGCGATCCGACGGAGTTCGATGCCGAAGTCGCGGCTCTCGTGGGTGTCGAGCCCGGCGGCCGGTTCGTCGAGCAGGACGAGCTGGGTCCCGCCGACCAGCGCGCGGGCCACGCCCACGAGTTTCTGCTGCCCGAGGGTCAGCTCGCCGGGGAGTTGATCGGCGGCATCGGCCAGGCCGACGAGTTCGAGCGCCGAGGAGATGACGTCGGCCGGGGGTCGGGACCCGTTGACGACGTCGGCGAGCATGGCCCGCAGGCCGACGGGTTGTACTGCCACGGCAAGGTTCTGGGCGACGGTCAGATCGGTGAACAGTTCGCCCGCCTGCCATGTCCGGGCCATACCCGCCCGGCGTCGGCGATGCGGGCTCGCCTTGTCGAGTCGCTCCCCGCGCAGTGACACCGTGCCGGTGGCCTTCGTGAACCCGGTGACCGCGTCGACGAACGTGGTCTTGCCTGCGCCGTTGGGGCCGATCAGCCCGACGATCTCGCCTGCTGCGACCGAGATGTCGATGTCGGAATTGGCGCTGACGCCGCCGTACCGGACCGACAGTCCACCGGTCTCGAGAAGTGTCGTCGCCGTGGCCGGCTTGTCGAGTGTCGACTCAGACATGTGCGCCCTCCGGTGCGTTCTGGGCCGCCCCCGGCGCTTCCGGATGGGGCGGCGGTCGGTGGCGGTGTGCGCGTATCCGCTCGCCGAACTCCGACATCGCACCGGCGACGCCGACCGGGTTCAGCACGGCCATCAGCAGCAGGCTGCCGGCCGCGAAGAGCTCGTAGTACTCACCGAGGCTGAGGGTTTGGTTGAGGAACACGTAGCCCACGCCCAGCGGTCCGATGATGCCGGCGAGGACCGCGCCGGCGAACGAGGTGATGCCACCGACGTAGGTCATCGCGAGCAGGGTGAGCCCGATCATGACCGTGAACGAGCCGGCCGACAGCTGGCCCCGGCTGTAGCCGATGAGACAGCCACCGATGCCGGCGAGGAACGCCGACAGCGCGAAACCGAGCAACTTGGTCGCGGCCACGTTGATCCCGACCGACGACGCCGCGCGCTCGTTGGACCGCACGGCCAGGAAGGCACGGCCGATGGAGCCACCCATGAAGCGCAGCACCACCAGGGTCGCGATCGCGACGACGATGAGGACCATCAGCGAGAACCGGATCGTGACGAGGTTGGTGCCGTCGCGCACACCGAGGTCGATGCCGAAGATCGTCGGGTCCGCGATGAGGTTGCCCTCGAAGGAGGTGATGGCCGGGTTGTTGAAGACGAAGCTCTGGATCGCCAGTGCCGCCGCCAATGTCACGACGGCGAGCTGGGCGCCTCGGATCCGCAGTGCGGGTACGCCCACCAGTACGCCGAGACCGGTCGCGATCAGCGCCGCGAAGATCATGCTGAACGGGAAGGGCACGTCCCAGTTGGTGGTCAGCTTCGAGAGCGCGAAACCGGCCGCACCGGCAAAGGCCATGCTGGCCAGCGAGATCTGGCCGAGATAACCGGTGAGCAGCACCAGGGACAGGGCGATGAGGCTGAGGATCACCGAGGTGACGACGCCGAAACGCCAGCTGCCGGAGGTGACCAGGATGGCCACGACGACGACGGCGATGCAGACGACCGTCGGGATCACCCGGATGCGTGGGATGCGGACCGCGGGCATCCGCACCTCGCCGAGCGAACCGCGGGACGGGATGCGCCCGCCGAGGAGGAAGAGGGCGACGACGACGATGATGAACGGGACGGCGTCGCCGAGGCCGGCCTGCGCCCATTCGGGCCACCAGTCCTTGGTGGTGAGCCAGGTGATCACCGACTGGAAGGCGCCCAGGACGAGGCCTGCGGCGCACGCGATTCCGAAGGAGGTGAGCCGGCCGACGAGTGCGACTGCCAGCGCCGGGATGACGAAGAAGGTGTAGCTGGTCTCGGTGAGTCCGATCGTGTACGACGCGAGCACGACGATGAGTCCGGTGGCCGCTCCCGTCAATGCCCACACGATGCCCGCGAGGCGGTCGGGGGAGTAGCCCGAGAGTCGCGCCGCCAGTTCGTCTTCGGACCCGGCGCGAGTCGCGACACCCAGGGTGGTGAGTCGGAAGTAGGCCCAGAGGACGAGGGAGATGACGATGGCGACACCGGCCAGGATCAGATCCGAGACGTTCACGACCGCACCGGCGATGTCGATGGTGTTCTCCGGCAGGATCGCCTCCGCGAAGAGGTTCTCGGTCTCGAAACGTAGATGCACCAGGGCCTGGATGAAGAGCATGAGGCCCACGGAGGCGACCACCTGTGCGAGCACCGGAGCCGAGCGTAGCGGCCGGAAGATGAGCACATGCGCGAGCAGCGCCCAGACCACCGCGCTGAGTACACCGAGCACCACCGCGAGTTCCATTGACGTGGGCTCGGATTCACTGCCGAGTTGCAGGGTGCCGATCGGCAGGACGAGACTGCCGTCGGTGCGTAGCGCCGCGACGAGGTAGACCGAGTACAGGCCGATGGCGCCCTGCGCGAAGTTGATGATGCCGGTGGCGGCATAGATGCCCACGAGGGACGACGCGAGCACCGAGTAGATGGCACCGGCGGATAGTCCGAGGAAGACGAACTGGAGGAACTGGCCCATGTGGCGTACTCATTCGTTCGGCGCGGACGGATCTCACGCGCGTGAGGGGTGCGGGATTCGGGGGTCGAGGCTTCAGGATGGTGGGGTGCAGAGCCGGGTGTGGCGGGGTGGGTGTCCACCCCGCCACGTCACGACCTGTCTCAGTAGGCGCCCGGGATGCGTTGCAGCGCAGCCGGGAGCGGGGTGATGAAACCGCCGGTGGCGGGTTCGGTCTTCTTCTCGGCGACGACGTCGAACAGCAGCATCTCGGTGGTGCAGTTCGGCGTGGTCGGCTTACCGCAGTTGAGCTTCGGGCCGATGAAGGACTGGTAATCCGTGACTGCCTTCAACGCACCGAGCACGTTGGGTCCGGTGTAGTCGGTCACCTTGGCGTTGTTGAGCGTGATCGCGAAGTCGGCGAGGGTCGCGAACGTGCCGTAGGCGTAGAAGCCCCCGGTGCCGCCCTGCTCGTCGATGAACTTCTGGGCGATCTCGAGGTTGGCCTTGGCCGGCTCCGGTGCGGAGTCGATGGCCGGCGGCTGCCAGATCGGTGAGTACGTCTGTGCGCCAACGGCTTGTGCACCCATGGTGTCGATGAAGTCGGTGCAGGCCGCCATGAACATGGTGCCCTCGTAGTTCACCGAGCGCAACGACTGGGCGAGCTTGGTGCACACGTTGTCGTTCTGGGAGGTCATCAGACCGGCCGCGGCGGGATTGCCCTCGGCCAGGGTGGTGGCCAACGAGGTGAAGTTCGGGCCGGTCGGCGGGTAGTAGACCGACTTGACGTCGATGCCGAGCTGGGCGCCGAGCGGCTTCATCAAACCGTCGAACACCTGATGTGCCTGTGGGAGGTCGGCATTCGCCAGCGTCAGCGAGTTCTTGTTCGCGGCCTTGAGCTGCTGCATGAAGCCGACGAGGAAGGCGGCGGGTGGCGGACCGAAGTACACGCGGTTCTCCGCCGAGGCGCCGGTGGAGGTGTTGAACGGGATCTGACCGACCAGTGGGATGCCGGCCGAGGTGAGAATGGGTACAGCGGAGGCGGATTCGGCGTTGTAACCGTCGATGGCGGCGACCACGCCTGCCTCGACGAACTGGTTGGCGCACGACACCGTCGATTCCGGTGCGGTCTGGTCGATCCCGCAGTCGACGATCTCGACGGGCCGGCCGCCGATGCCGCCGATCTGGTTGTTGATGTAGTCCAGGGCGGCGTCCTTGCCGGTGGTCACGCCACCCTGGGTGGCGGGTCCCTTGGTGGGGTTGAACAACCCCACCTTGATCGTCTCGCCCGACGCCTTGGTGCCACTGGCATCCGCGGCTGAGCCGTCCGACGATCCGCCGTCGTCGCTGCTGCACGACACGACCGAGAAGATGCACGCCGCGGCGACGGCCACTGCCGCCAACCGTCCGGCTCTCCTGCGTGAATTCGACCAACGCATGTTTCGACTGCCTTTCCCGATGATCTCCGGGCACGACGGAACCGCCCCGGAAAGGGGCATGGCGACATCGCCCCGGCGGGGCTTAGAAGGAATGAGTTCATCGACCCAGCGCTGTATCTGGGTCCGCGATTCCGGCACCGTCCGCGCAGTTCACGGCGGTGAGTCCACGTCGGATGTGATGTGGGCCACTCGAAAAGTAGCCACATCCTTACTTCGGTGTCAAGCTGTTGACGCAAACTGGACACACTCTGGATCAGATGGTGACGACACTGCCCGTCGCGATGAGTTCGCAACGGGCAGTGGGACAAACGATTAGGTTACCGCCGGGTCGGCGGGTCCTGGCGAACGGTCACGCGGCCGTCGGGGCCGACGCCGACGTCGGCGGTGTAAGCCCGCACGAGGTCGAGGCGCTGCCAGGAGGAGCGCCCGGGGCGCTGATCGTCGAGCGGATATCCGGCGGGGGCCGAGGTCTGGGCCAGGACCTGGCGTCGCTGCTCGTCGGTGAGCCGCGGAAACGCCGAGGCGATCAGGTCGACGGCTTGCCGCGGCACCGTCATCGGGTGGGTCGACGATGCGACGCGACCGAACCCGTAGGTCATGCGTTGCGCGTAGATCGCTTGGGCTTCGGCGTCGGTGGCATAGGGCGTATCACGCGCGATGCACACCGAGAGGGCTGCGCCGCAACGCCATTCGAGTTCCTTGCGGATCTCGGTGGCGGACGCGATCAGGAGCCGGCGGAAGTCGGGGTCGTTCCAGCGGTCGGCGGCGGCGGCCTGGCCGACCATCGCACCACCGATCACGTCGAGCGGGTAGTGCACACCCAGCACGATGCGGTGGAATCCGCCCTCGGAGGCGCGGGCGAGGAACTGCGGCGCGAGCTCGGGCAGCATCGAAGCGAACAATGTGCCCCGCCAGAAGAACAGGCTGGTGTGACCGGAGGGGAACGACGGATTGCTGCCCAGCGCGTCGTACTCGCTCGCGCCGGCGCGCATGTACTTGCGGATCCGCTCCGGCGCCACGATGAACGGCCGCTCGTAGCCGAACACGTACTTCTCGACGAGGGTCGCGTTCGCGACTCCGCCCGCGCGGGCGAGGTAGTCGCCGAACAGAGCTGTGGTCTTCGGTAGCCGGCCGGCGGCGAGGGCGTCGCGGAAGTGGCGTCCGAGGCGGGCGCCGAAGGCGTCGGACATCGTCTGGAGCGGATCGTCATGGGCATCGGCGAGCGCGCGACGCTGCAGGCCCGGGTTGTCGGCCGCGGACTGGTTGATCGCGACCGCGGTCTCGAGATTGCGGGTCATCACCTCGGGGTGGTCCCGCCGCAACGCGGTGAAGGTCTCGACGGGCTGGAGGTAGACGCCGCCCGGATACGACGAGATGTCCGACGCATACAGCCGCGCGATGTCGGTGACCGGGAACGGCGTCGGCGTCGGTCGGGCGGGCGCGGCCTGGGCCGGCGCCGCGAGCGAGACGGTGGCCGCGAGTGCCGCTGCGGTACCGACCAGAGACGTGGCCAACCGTGACCGGCGGGACCTCCCCCCTGCTGCGGAGCCGAGTCGAAGGCCGGTCGTTCCAGGTCGGGCGGCGCTGTCCGAGATCACGGTCCAGATCCTAGTCGGAATGTTCGCCGGGCGAACGGTCAGACGGGTCCGTCGACCCGACCGGTAACCCCTGCTCGAGCAGGTCGATGGCGCGCAGGGTGGTCTCGAGCTGTGGCACCTCGCGGTTGTCGTCGAGTTCGGTGGCGAGATGAAAGGTCACCCCGGCCACGGCGTCGAGGAAGACCTTCAACCGGAAGTCGTCGGGTGCGACCCCGAGGTAGTCGGCGATCAGCTGCGTCATGTCGGAGATCATCCGTTCGGACTCGACCTGAAAGGTCTTCTGCAGCAACGGTTCGGTGCGGATGAGCTGCATGCGTAGGGGATTGCCCACCCACGGGTCGTCGACGGTGAGGCGGTGCAGCTCGGTCATCAGTCGCCGGATGAGGTCGAAGTGGCTGAGCCCGGGCGGCATCGCTTCGACGATCGCGTGCGCCTCGGCGTGCAGGTGCTCGTCACCGATGACCACCTGTTCCTTCGACGGGAAATAGCGGAAGAACGTCGTGTGCGACACCCCGGCCGCCTCGGCGATCTGCTCGACGGTCGTCTTCGCATATCCCTGTTCGGCGATCAGCGTGAGCGCGGCCTGCCGGATCGCGTTGCGGGTGCGCATTTTGTTCTTCTCGCGCAGGCCGATCCGACGCCCCGGGATCGGTCCCGGGGCGTCGGAGGTGGCGTGCACCGTCAGGCGGTCGCCCATGTGTGCTCACTCTTCATCAAAAGGGTTGTGCAGCCGCTCAGTTCGCGGGGACCGGGGTCTTGGTGTCGTCCGGTTCCTCGAGCCCGCGGTGGCGGACGGCCTCGCCTTCGATGTCGAAGTTGATGACGAAACGGTCGAGCCAGCGCGGCAGTCCCCATGCGCGGTCACCGAGAAGTGCGATGACCGCGGGTACGACCAGCATGCGGATCACGAAGGCGTCGAAGAACACTGCTGCGGCCAAGGCGAAGCCCATCATCTTGGCGGTCGTCTCCGGGGAGAGCATGAATGCGGCGAAGACGCTGATCATGATGATCGCCGCCGAGGTCACCACTCGTGCGCCGTGCCGGTAACCGGCCACGATCGCCTCCTTGGCCGACAAGCCGTGCATGAACTCCTCACGCATTCGTGTCACCAGGAACACCTGATAGTCCATCGCGAGCCCGAACACCACACCGATGAGGAAGATCGGAAGGAAGGAGATGATCGGCTGCGTGTGGGTGATCAATCCCAGCCAGCCCTCCTGGAAGATCGCCACGGTGACGCCGAAGGTCGCCAGGACCGAGAAGACGAATCCGAGGGTGCCGATGAGCGGGACCCAGAGTGACCGGAAGACGCCGATCATGATCAGGAAGGCGAGACCGACGACCACGACCAGGTACGGGATGAGTGCATCGTCGAGCTTCTGGGAGAGATCGGACATGATGGCTGTCTGACCGCCGACATGCAGTTCGGCGCCACGATTCTCGACCGTCGGTGCGAAGGCGCGGATCTGCTCCATCAGGTCGTGTGTGGCGGCTGACGACGGCGCGCTCTCCGGGGTGACCATGATGAGCGCGGTGTCGCCGGCCCGATTGCCCGTCCAGGTGAGCCCCTCGGGGTTGGCGACATCGCCCAGTGTCGCGATGTGCCGGACGGTTTCCTCGGCCGCGGCGTTGATCGCGCCGTCCTCGTCGTGCACGACGACGAGCAAGGGGCCGTTGATGCCCTCACCGAACCCTCGGCTCAGCAGTTCCTGCGCGGGTGCCTCGGCTTCGCTGGACAGCGACAGACCGAGTTCCAGCTTGGTGGCCGGGATGGCCGCGCCCGCGAGCGCCAGCAGGCCGATCACGATGAACGGGATGGGCCACTTGACGACAGTGCGCCCGACCTTGACACCCAGGGTGTCGTCCTCAGATTCCACGGCGTGCTTGATCCAGGGGATTCGAGGTAGGAAGGCGAACCGCCCGAACGCACCGAGAATGGCCGGGATGAGGGTGAGAGCAGCCAGAACCGCGATGAACACGGCGACGCCGGCGCCCGCGCCCATCTGGGTGATGATCGGGATGCCGATCACCATGAGGGCCACCACCGCGACGATCACGGTCAGGCCGGCGAACACCACCGCCGACCCGGCGGTGCCGACGGCTCGGCCGATGGCATCTGACGGCGCGCCCCCGCGGAGGAGTTCCGCGCGGTACCGCGACACGATGAACAGCGCGTAGTCGATGGAGACGGCGATGCCGAGCATCGTGACGATGGCGGTGGCGGACTCGTTGATCGACAGCGCCTCGGCCGACAGCGTGAGCAGCAGGATGGTGATACCGACACTGACGATCGCGGTCACGAGAGGTATGAAGGCGGCGATGAGAGCTCCGAACGCCACGATCATCACGACGAAGGCGACGGCGAAACCGAGCAGTTCGGCCGTGCCGCCGGCTTCCATCACCTGCATCAGCGACCCGGTTGCCGCCACCTGCAGGCCGTCGGCGGAGAACTCGTCCACGATCGAGACCAGTTCGTCCTTGTTCTCGACGGTCAGGTCGAGGATCGGGATGTCCTGACGGACCTGGATGAGGCCGACGCGGCCGTTGTCGCCGACGACCTGTGCAGCCAGTGCTGGATCAGCGGCCGCAACAGTCAGCGGGTTGACGACGGTCTGCGGCTCGATCACATCGGGGAGTCCGCGGAGGGCCGCGGCGAGTTCGTTCAGCTGCGCGGTGTGGTTCTGCAGCCCGTCCTCGGCGGCGACGAGGATGCTCGTGGACGCCTGTTCCTGCTGGGCCATGACCTGCGGGAAGTATTGCTCCACCTGTTCGGTGGCAATTCCCGAGTCGGTGCCGGGGAGGCTGAAGTCCTGCGCGAACTTGGGCTGGAGTGCGCCGACCAGGCCGGCGACCGCGATGAGCGCGGCCAGCCAGGCTGCGATCACCGACCATTTGTGGCGGAAGCAGAAGCTCCCGAGCTTGAACAGAAACGACGCCATGGCGTGGGAACCTTCCGGTCTTCGTGGAACCGGCCCCCGACGGGCGCGGCGAGTGATCACCAAAATGGTAGCCACTCACACTCGGTACTGAGTACCACTTTTATGAAGAGCTCGGTCACACTTCCATGTCGACGTGAGCCAGGTCGCTCACGTCACGCGCATGTCAAAGGGACTCGTCAGCGAGCGTTCCGCGGGGTCTGGTCTCCGCGAGGGTCTGCGCCGGGCCGGTTTCGCGGATCGATCGGGTTGTTCGACGGCTGGCCGGAGTGACGACCTGCGCTGGTCGAGTCGTCCCGTGCGTCGGAATTCCGTCCGTAGGTGTTCGGTCCTTCGGTGTTCGGTCCTTCAGTGTTCCGCCCGTCGGCGTTTCGTCGAACGTCTGGGTCGAGTCGGTCCGCGCGAGCGAACTCGCTCTCGACCTCCTGCCGCGACTCCGCGGCATGCCCCTGGTGGTGGCGTGCCTGCTCTTGCAGGCGCTTGGCTTCGGCTGCTTTCGCATCCGCCTCGGCCTTGGCCTGGCGGGCCCGGGCGTCGGCCTCCTCGGCAACGGCCTCACGATGGCGGACCGACGAGACCTGCTGGGCGGCGTTCTGCCTGATCTCCTCGGCCTGTACCCGGCGGCGCGCCTTCTGCTGACGCATCAGCAACAGCACGAGCGCAAGGATGATGATCACGACGACGACGGCGATGATGATCCAGATGGCGGTGTCCACGACTCACTCCTCGATCGGATGATGGTGCGCGTCGGGTACCCCGCGGTGCGGATGCCTAACCCACCTCGGATGGTGCTCCGACCTGCGGGAGAGAGCCCGTCACCGCGGTGCGTCGACGCTCGGCTGTGCGACCCGCCGTTCGGTGGAACCGGTGATGCGGTCATAGCCGCGGTGCCACAACCATTCGAGGGGACCTCGCTCGAATCGGCTGAGCCAGACGCGGGAGAACAGCATGAGCATCGCGGCGATCGCGAGGTAGAGGGCGACGGTGGCCGGGACCAGCGTCGTGCCGTCGAGGTGCTGCGCGAGGCCGACTCTCCAGCCATAACAGACGGCACCCGCGATCGCGTTCTGGAGGACGTAGCAGGACAACGCCATTCGTCCGACAGGTGTCAACGCCCGGCCGAACCGCCCGGGCGCGTGACCGTCGGCGTAGTACCCGGCCACCCAGGCGAGCAGCCCCAGTGCGACGACCGGCGCCAGCCCGTACCGTCCGACGACGAGTCCGGCGTCGCCACCGGCAAGCCCGACGGCGAGGTCGAGAGGAAGCGCGACCCCCAGCCCGGCGACCATCAGGCGTCGGCGGAGCCGGGCGCCGTGCGGTTCCAGAACGCCGGCGCGTAGCAGGGCGGCGCCGACGAGGAACAGGGCGATCGACATCGGCAGGATGAAGACGACTTCGGCACGGAACATCAGCAGGTTCTCGGCGCGGAATGCGATGAGGTCGACGAAACTACCGTTCGCATAGGGATTCGGGGACAGTTCGGTGCCGACGCCCGACCCGGCCGGGGCGGCGAGGAGGGCCCACGTCACCAGGCCCAGCAGCGCAACATGTGTCGAGGCCGCGACCGCGATGGCGACATACTGGCGCCGAAGCCGCATCGACAACAGGTAGGCGACGATGAGTCCGGTGACCGCGTATCCCATGAGGACGTCGAACTCGGTGAAGAGGAAGTAGTTGATCACGCCGTCGACGAACAGCAAGGCGGCTCGCCAGTAGTAGCTACCGGGCCAGGGTCGGCCTCGTCGAACGGCCGACCGCTGCTGGATGGCCAGTCCGATTCCGAACATGATCGTCAGCAGGCCCAAGAACTTTCCCTGGGCGAGTTGCTGCAGGAGGTCCTCGACCATCGACCAGGAGCCGGTCGCGTGATTCGCGCCCTGGATGTATCCCACCAACCCCTTTGGGTTGGTGAAGATCCAGATGTTGGTGGCGAGGGTGCCCAGGATCGCGATGCCGCGCAGGACGTCGAGTGCCGCGTGTCGGGTCGCCATCGTGTCTCCGTTCTTTGTTGACACATCCGTGCTACTAAAACTCGGGGTCAACGTAGCACGGGTGTACTACCATGAGTCAATGCCCAAGTTGATCGACCGGGACGGGCGACGTGCCGAGATAGCCGAGGCCCTGTGGCGGATCGTGTTGCGGGACGGTGCGTCCGGAGTGTCGGTCCGCGAGGTGGCGGCCGAGGCGGGGATCTCGGTGGGTTCGCTCCGGCACGTCTTCGCCGACAAAGAGGAGTTGCTCGAGTTCTCGATGCGGCTGATCTACGAGCGCGTCGCCGTTCGACTCCGACGCCACGACCGGATCCGCAATCCGCTGCGCTGGGCCGAGGCCGTGTTGTCGGAGGTCCTGCCGCTCGACAACGACCGGCGCGTCGAGATGCACGTGAACATCGCGATGGTGACCGAGTCGGTGGCCCATCCGGGGCTCGCGGCTGCGGCGCGTGAGGCCCACGACGGCCTGCGCTCGCTCTGCCGGACGGTGCTGACGGTCCTCGACGAGCACGAGATGATCAGCGCGAATTTCGATCTCGACTCGCAGGCGATGGCGTTGCACGCTCTCGTCGACGGCCTGGCGATGCACCTGCTCCTCGCCGACACGGATTCGCCGGCTCGCGCGCAGCGCGTGCTACGGGACCATCTGGCGGGGTTGCGCGCCGAGTCCTGAGCGCGGCTCGTCAGCTCAGCGGCACGGGTGCCGCGGCGCCGACGAAGGCGATGACATGTAATCCGCCGGGGTTCGTCTGCAGCGGAACCTCTTTCCAGTTGTTCGTCGCCCAGAGATTGCCCGACGGGTCGACGATGACGACGTCTGGGTGGGGCGGTCCGGGCACGGCAGTGTGATCACGCCCGAATTGGTCACCCACACAGTGCCCCTGGCGTCGGTTGCCAGGCCGAGGGGATTGTCGACCTGCGGGCCGGTGATCGGAGCGCGTAGTGCGCGTCCGTTGCGGTCGGTGGCCATGCCCTGCGGCCAGCTGATCGCGCCCTCGGGGTAGCCGGTCGCGGGCGAGAGCGCCCGGCCGTCGGCGCTGAACTCCGACATCGAATTGTGCGGCGGCTGACGGTCGGTGGGGCAGCCCGGGGCCGGTGCCGCGAAACCGAAGTTGCTGACCCAGATGTCGCCGTCGTGGTTGCGGGTGATGCCGTAGCCCGCTCCGCTGAGCCCGCCGCCCGTGAGGGGTCGCCCGCCGACCAGTGTGCCGTTCGGCGCGAAGCGGAACAGGTAGTTGCCGTCGCAGACCGGGGTTCGGGGGTCGGGAGCGAATCGGACGTAGTGTACCCAGATCTCGCCGGTATCAGGAGCGGTTGCGCAGGGCCGGTCAGCCCTCGGGGTCGGCGTCGGCCTGGTCGCGATCACGCTGCTTGTCGGCGTGGAGGGACTTGACCCGCCGCTCCTCGCGCCGGACCTCGATCTGGGTGGCGCGTTCGGCGGCCAGCCAATCCGGCATCTCGGCGAGGAGGTCGTCGATCTGGGCCGTCGTGAGGGCCTCGGTGATGCCGCCGCGGACGAGGCCCGAATTGGAGATCCCCAGCCTGGCGGCGACGAGGTTCTTCGGATGGGGTCCGTCGGCACGAAGCGTGCGGAGCCACTCCGGCGGGTCGGCCTGGAGGGCGGCGAGTTCGGCCCGGGTGATCGGGCCCTGCTGGAACTCCGCAGGAGTGGCCGGCAGGTACACGTCCAGTTTCTTGGCGGCGGTGGCCGGCTTCATCGACTGCGAGCTCATTCGTCGAGGGTATCGGGCGGTAGCCTGTGGACGTGATAACACCCGACGATCACGCTGCCGGCGAGGCCCCCGCGTTCCGGCTGGCGTACGTCCCGGGCGTCACACCGAGCAAATGGGTCGGGATCTGGGCGGAGCGTCGTCCCGATGTGCCGCTGGAACTCGTCGCGCTCGATGTCGCGGACTGCGGAGAGGCGGTCGCGGAGGGGCGTGTGGACATGGCGATCACGCGGTTGCCGGAGGCGCTCCGGTACGGCGATGCGCGGCAGCACCACACCATCGAACTGTACGAGGAGATCACCGTCGTCGTCGTGCCGAAAGACCATGTCCTGACGGCGGGTGAGGAGATGACGCTGGCCGATCTCGCCGACGAACAGTTCCTCTGGCCGCTGGACGAGCCGTTGACGGTGCCGGACCGCCCGGGCACGGCGGTGGAGCACCGGCCCGAGACCGCCGGTGACGCAGTCGAACTCGTCGCAGCCGGCGTCGGTGTGCTGCTCGTGCCGCAGTCGCTGGCGCGTCTGCACCACCGCAAGGACCTGGTCTACCGTCCGGTGATCGACGCGCCGACGAGTGCCGTGGGGCTCCTGTGGCCTGCTCCCACAACAGAATCGGCGGACGAGTTCATCGGCATCGTGCGTGGCCGTAAGCCGACGTCGTCGCGCGGACGCACCGGCGAGGCGCCGAAGCGATCGGCCAAGGAGAAAGCGGCGGCGAAGAGGGCGGCACGCGAGGCGGCCGGGAAGATCCCCGGCAAGAGTGCGCGGCGCGGGTCGGGACGTCCGAAACGTCGGTGACCTCAGCCGTGGCGTGCCGCCCCCGGGAGAGGGTGCGTCAGGCGCGCCATTCCGCGGTGCGCTCGGGTGACGCCTCGGCGAGCGCCTTGACCGTGTCGTCGACGCCGAAGTCCTTGCCGTACACCGGAGTACCCGGCTGCTGGCGCCACGACTCGGCGAGCAGGCCGGCGTCGACCGGGTCGAACCCGAGTTCGTCGACGACCCGAAACACGATCTCCTTGCCGGCGGGGTCGTCGCCGGCGATCGGCAGCGCGATCCGGCCCGCTGTGCCCGCCGGTACGCCCTTGTTCAGCAGGTGCTTCCAGTAGATGCCGTTGAACACCTTGTACACCGGCACGCCGAGCAGTTCCGACACCCAGACGCTCTCGGGTGTGCCGTTCTCGATCGCCTCGATCTTCCCGTCGCGCTGCTGCGGGTAGTAGTTGTTGGTCTCGATGACCGGCGCGTCGGCCTTGCGGGCGTCGAGGATGCCCGGCGCGAGGTCGGGGGTGTTCTTCTGCGGGATGCTGACGATCACCAGGTCGGCGTCCTGCGCGGTGTCGGCCGCCCACACCGCCGTGGCACCGGTCTCGGAGGCCAGTTCGGCCAGCGTCTCCGGGTCGCGCGAGTTCGCCACCCGCACCTCGTGTCCCAGCGATGTCAGACGACGCGTGAGCGTCCCGCCGATGAATCCTGCACCGATGATCCCGATCTTCACAACTGCACCTCTGCCTCTTGGTGGACGATCTTGATGACCATTCGCGCAACGAGGGCGTGTGGCGGGTCATTCCCGTGCCCGATGAAGGGTGACGAGCGCCTCCTCGGTCCCGCCGTGACTATGCGGTCGCCGACCAGCTGTGCCACGTCAGGGACTCCACGACGATCACCGGTCCCTCGGGCCGTCGTTGTCGATACTGCGGGTACTTCGCGGCCAGCGTGTCGATGCCGTGACTGCCGACGGGTTCACCGGCGTCGACGACGTGTGCCCGGCCGTCGACCCGCACCCACCAGAGTTCATCCCAGTTGTCGGAGTACTGGTCAGCCAAGAGCGACACCGCGGGATTGTTCGCGATGTTGGCGAGACGACGGAGTGCGGTGGTGCGTTTCGGCTTGTGATCCACGCACGTGTAGATGACGTCGTCATCGATTGCGCATACGACGGGGACCAGGTGCGGTGTGTCGGAGGGCGACACCGTGGCGAGCGTGACCGATCGCGCGGCGGCGAAACGTTCGCGAGTCAGGCGCAGGTCCATCTCACGAGGATGACATGCGTTCGGGTGTCGAGCCGGGCTACGGAGACGTCCGGAACGTCGCGGAGAGATGAGGCTCGAGTCACCGATGAGTGTCGATGCCGGTTCGGGTCAACCCCTGTGTCCACGCCCCGATCCGGGGAACCCGACCAGAAAGGGTCAGCAGCATGACTCACGACAGCGTTGCCGTCAGCCTCACGATCTCCGCCACACCCGACGAGGTGTTCGCGACCCTCGCCGACCCGCGCACCCACCAGGCCATCGACGGCACCGGCTGGGTTCGGGGCGCAGTCGACACGACACCGCTGCGGGAGGTGGGTCAGCTCTTCCGGATGAACATGTACCACTCGAACCATCCGGACGGTGACTACCTGATGGAGAACCGGGTCGAGGTGATCGAACCGGTGTCGGCGATAGCGTGGCAACCAGGACAGCGCAACGACTCGGGGGAGCTCGAGTTCGGCGGCTGGACCTGGCGGTACGACCTGGCGCCGGTTGGGGAGTCGTGCACCGAGCTCACCTTGACCTACGACTGGTCGGCCGTACCCACCTACATCCGCGAGTACATCGAGTTCCCGCCGTTCGCCGACGACCATCTGCGTAACTCGTTGAACCACATCGCCGAGCTCGTCGGCTGATCGGCCCGGCCTCGAGGCGGCCTACATGTCCGCGACGGACAATGGCACGACGATCTCGGTGAGCAGGCTGTCCGGGTCGGCGTCGGGAGTCGGCTGGGTCACGTAAACCTCCCACGCGAACTCGCCAGGCGTGAGGCCCTGTTCGTCTATCCACGAGAAGACCGCCGCATACAACTCGGGCAGCAGGTCGTAGCTGCCCTGGTGTAGATGGCGGGCGATCTGCCCGCCCCGAGTCCGCATCCCGAACACCTGATCTGTGTCGGGGAACGGCGCATCGACGGGGAACGCGGCCCCCATGTCCATGACCATGCCGTCGGGAGTCTCCGACGGCATGGAGAAGGTCAAGCCGTACGCCGGTCCGGCGATCGTGCGCCCCGACTGCTCGATGCTCGACACCAGAAGCGGGAACGCCGAGTCGTAGAAGGCCTCTATCTCGTCCATGGCCACGGTCTTTCGTACCACCGCGAGTTCGACCGGGTCGACGTCGACGATCTCGGGAACGATCTGCATGGACCGAGCCTACTGCCCATTCGCGGCGGCGCGAGCTGACTGGGCGAGACCCGGTGCCCCACTTGGCTAGTGCCCGACGAGCGGGTCAGCCGACGAGGTCCGGATCCGGGTCGCGGTGCGCCGACGCAGCCGACGTGGGTGACAGATCGGCGGTGAGCAGGTCCACGCTCGGGCTGCGCGTGATCACCTTGTGGCCCCACCACAGCGCGAGGAACACGAACAGCGCACCGTAGGCGGTGAGCCACAGTTCGAGATTTCCCGCGGAGCCGTCGCGGATCGCCGGGAGATTCTGGCCGGCGATGACTGCAACGCTCATGAGCAACGCGATGATCGGTCCGGCCGGATAGAGCCAGGCCTTGTAGGGGAGTCTGCCGAGGTCCAGACCTTGCGCGTGCCACGCCCGCCGGAACCGATAGTGGGCCCAGGCGATACCCATCCACGTGATGAAACCGGCCACCGACGAGGCGGTGACGAGCCAGACGTAGGCGCGACCGTCGCCCACCCGACTCGCCAGGAAGCAGAGGGCACCGATGGCCGTCGTCGCGGCCACGGCGAGGAGTGGCACACCTGATCGCGTGACCCACGAGAACACACGCGGCGCGTTGCCCTGAACCGACAGGCCGTACAACGCGCGGGTTGCCGCGAACAGGCTCGCATTGCCCGCCGACAGGATCGCGATCAGGATCACGGCGTTCATGATCGATGCCGCCACCGCGATCCCCGCTTCGGAGAACACGAGGGTGAAGGGGGCGACCGCGATGTTCTCCTCGGATGCATTCAGCAGATTGGGGTCGGTGTAGGGGATCAGGAACGCGATGATGGTGAGGGTGCCGATGTAGAACAGCAGGATGCGCACGAAAACGGTGCGCACCGCACGCGGAATCGCGGTCTTCGGTTCGACTGCCTCGCCGGCGGCGACCGCGATCATCTCGGTGCCCTGGAATGCGAAGCCGGCGATGAGGAAGACCGACAACATGCCGAGCGGGAAGTCCACGAACGGAGCGTCGTCGATCGTCCAATTGCTGAACCCCGGCGACGGGCGGTCGCCGACGACCCCGAGGATCAGCAGCACGCCGACGATGAGGAAGACGACCACCGCGATGACCTTGATCGCCGCGAACCAGAACTCGGCCTCGCCGAACGCCTTGACCGCGAACAGGTTCAGGGCCAGCAGACCCGCCAGGAACACGATCGACCAGATCCACGACGGCACGTCGGGGGCCCAGTACTTCATGATCAGCCCGGCGGCCACCAACTCGGCGGCCAGGGTGACCGACCAGTTGAGCCAGTAGTTCCACCCGGCGGCGAAACCGAAGGACTTGCTCACGAAGCGTTTGCCGTACTCCTCGAATGGGTTGCTGCACGGGATGTATGCCGACATCTCGCCGAGGCTTTGCATGAGGAAGAAGACCATGCAACCCATCAGCAGATACGCCAGGATGGCGCCACCCGGACCCGCGTCGGAGATGGTGGCGCCCGACGCGACGAACAAGCCGGTGCCGATGGCGCCGCCGAGCGCGAGCATGCTGATGTGGCGACTCTGAAGTCCCTTGCGCAGAGACTCGTCGGGGGTGATCCCCAGAGGACTGGACACCGGCAGAGTCTAACGGCCGGTCGGCCCGTCGGCCGGGCGTTGCGCAGTTGCCTGGGTGCCGGGCCTCAATCGAGAAGGGTCAGTTCGGCGACCAGGTCGTGCACCGGGTCGCCGGGACCGATGTCGTAAGTGCACTGGTCGTCCCGCGGGTCCGGGACGAACGCCCAGAACAGTGCGGTTGCCGTCCCGGCCGCCCGCTGACCGGCGACCTTGGTCCGGAAGTCGTCGACGCGCCCGGACCTCGAACCGCACGAACCGGCGAACTGGCCGATCTCGTTCACGGCGAGAGGTTTTCCGACTGCGCGCGCCTGTCGTAGACGTTCGGCCAGCCCGTTCCACTGATCCCCGGGGAGCGCGACTCCGTCCGCACCGTAGTCGTGATAGTCCAGGACATCCACATACGGGGAGCCCGCGACGTACTGATAGTCGGGTCCGGCGGTGCCGCACTGGCCACCGCCGGTGAAGCCGGACCAGATCACCGCCCCGCCGTGCAGTCGGGTGACCATGGCACCTGCCGCGCCGAAAAAGGACCGCAGTACGCGCGCGGCGTCGACCGGGCACGACCGCTGTTGCCAGGCACACGTCTGATCGCCACAGACGGACGGCTCGGGTTCACCCACCAATTCCCATCCCGCCAGCGCCGGGCTGGCCTTCCAGCGTCTCACTGCCGTCCGCACCCATTCCTCGAACGTGAGTCCGCCCGCTCCGGCGGCCGTTCGCCAGCCCGATCGGTACCAGTCGCGTTCCTTGAAAACTCCGCTCTCGCAGGCGCCGTCGGCCGCGGCCAGGACCGGCAGCACCATCTGGTCGTGCCGCGCCGCGGCGTCGAAGACGGCGTCCATCGGCCCGAAATCCAACTGCTGGGTGTACTTGTTCACCGCCAGTCGAGCGAACAGATTAAAGCGGGTGAGCGAATGCGGGGGTAGGGCAGCGAAATAGTCGTCGAGATCCACCATCGCTCCACACCCGGCGTTCACCGACCAGTCGGTGGCCAGCTGGTACGCGTCGAATCCGGATGGCCACCACTGGCGTCCGTCGAGCGTCAATCCCGTCGGCGTCGCATCCACCCGGTTGGGCGCCGCCTGTGCGGGCGGAGGCATCATCCAGCTCACGAGCAGGCCGATGCTCAGCGCCAGAATCGGAATTCTCACCGCGGGCAGATGCATGTGTGCGTCCTGGGATGACGAGGACCGACGATGGCGACGGCCCGGTTCGTCTGATGATTGCACGCCGACCGCGCTCGTACCTCATGTCCCGACCTGCGCGACAGCTGTGACACCATCAAGTTCGTGATGGGCGTACTCATCGTGGCTGCAGTGCTGCTCATCGCGAGCGCGGTGCTCGCATGGCAGGACCCACGTCGTCTGAGCCCCGGCATCCTGCTGACCGCGGGCCTGTCGGGCGTGATGCTCGCCGCGGTGATCGTGGCCGTGGACAGGGGCATCGACGACGACGGCTCGGTTCTCGCGCCGGCGGTGGTCATCGTGGCCCTCGGACTCGTTGCGCTGCTTGCCACTCTCATTCTCGGGGCGTCGTTGATCGCCAACGGCGTGACGCTGCTGCGCCGAGAGGGGCGCCGCCCCGCGAACCTGCTGTCGGCGCTCCTGGGTTCACTCCTGTCCGGTTACGCGCTCGCTGTCCTGCTCGGGATCATCGTCGGATGGTTCGACGTGTCGACGAGCAACGCTCTGCTCAACTTCCTCCTGGCGGTGGGCATTCCGGCCGGTTACCTGGGATTCGTATTCGCCTCCCTGCTCCTCTGGTCGTGGCTGTACGGTCGGTGGAGCAAGTGGCGGGCGCGACGGGCGAAGGTCGGCGCGATCATCGTCCTGGGTGCCGGTCTCCTCGACGGGTCGCGCGTTGGTCCATTGCTGGCGTCACGACTCGACCGCGGTCGCGAGATCTATGATCTGGCCCGGGCTTCCGGCCTGGACCCGCTGATCATCTGCTCCGGAGGCAGAGGTGGCGACGAGCGGCTGTCGGAGGCCGCGGCGATGGCCGAGTACCTCGTCTCGAAGGGCGTCGATCGTGATGCCATTGCGCTCGAGGATCGATCCACCGACACCGCGGAGAACCTCCGGTACTCGAGGCGTGTGCTCGACGAGCGTGGAGTGACCGAACCGGTCGCGGTGGTGACGAGCGGCTATCACGCCTTCCGCGGAGCGATGCTCATGCGGTCTGCTGGGATCGACGGATTCTCGACCGGCGCCCACACCGCGCGATACTTCGTCCCCAACGCCCAGGTCCGTAAGTTCTTGGCGGTTCTGCGTGACCACGGATGGATCAACTCAGTCGTCCTGGTCCTACTCAGCGTGCCGCTGATCTCCGGCACCGCTGTGGCTCTCTTCGGCTAGTCGACAGTGGACCAGGGGAGTGCCTTGCGGACCCCGTGATGGTGGAGCCGATGACGGGAATCGAACCCGCGTATTCAGCTTGGGAAGAATTTTCAGGGTCCGCACGTGGGTTCGAGTCAGTGCAGGTAGACGCCTCGGCGGGACGCGCGTAAGCGCTGGTCAGACCAGGTAATGAGGTCGCTTCCGGCTCGCTTCGGGACGCCCCGGATTCGGTCCCGGACGGCTGGGATTCGCTCCCGGACGCGGCCCCTGCGCGGCCCCGATACGCGTCGGCGTTCTGGATCGAGTCCCTAGAATCGAACTGGTGGCGACTCTTACCCGTCCGCGTGAGGCGGTTGTTCGGCGGCTCTTCGCAGTGTCGATGAACCAGTGCGCAATGCCAGACTGCACGACACAACTGGTGTCATCCGAGACCGGGACGATTCTTGGCGAGGTCTGCCACATACGCGCTCATAACCCTGGTGGTCCTCGGTACCTAGACAGTCAAACGGACGAGGAGCGCCACGGATTTGGCAATCTAGTTCTCCTGTGCCGCAACTGCCACAAGCTGATCGACGCGCTCGAAAATCTGGAAATCTACACTGTGGAGGCGCTGGTTGAGATCAAACGTAGGCATGAGGAGGCTGGCGCGGCCGCCGGTGCGATAGACGCACCCTCGCAGGTAATCACTGCGCTGCAGTGGACAGTCGCTGTTTACGAGGCCGGGGCAACCCACATGGACTTCCGTAACGCCGTATTCAAAGTGGGGGGTGACGGGGGTTACCCACTAGGGGGCGGGGGTGAGGGTGGTGTCCTGACGATTGTTGGGATCGGCAGCCTCCCGGACGATATAGCGGCCGAGATGACGATTGACCTTGCAGGCGGGCCGGGGAGTTATCCCGGAGGCGGCGGAGGTGGCGGCGGGGTTCTCAAGTTCGAGGGAAGAACCGTAGAAACTGACGACATCGCTGCTGGGCTGAAGATCCCGGTGTTCTTCCCAGCGAACAGTGTTGCCGTCGCGGATGGGCTCGTGCATCTGCTCGGTGGAGGTTGGGAGTACTACAGAGTTCCCGAACTGCCGTTCGCAACGATCATAGACGCTGCGCTGGTTGTCGAGTTCGGCACGACACAGCCTAACTCGATGCTGAGCTTCGATGTCTCCGTGCTGGACCCCGGAGAAAACAGACGACACCTCAGTAGGATCGATGTGGAGGTGCCCGAACCTACGGGACCGCTCAACAGGGTATGTCGTTCCGTTCGCGCGTCCATTAAGTTTGAGGCTCCCGGAGTGCACGAGTTGGTGGTCACGTCAGGCGAGATCCGACTTAGTGTGTACTCGTTCGAAGTTCGTATCCAATGAGAGAGTCGTGGCCAACGCCAAAACTACCGCATGACAATCTAGTTCGTCATCGACGCGTGTAGAGTTAGGGCCGAGCCGTCGTCGGAGGCGACAGGCTCACCTCATACTCCGCTCATCCCGCTGCGCGGTGCGTAGCAACTCCCTCGGCTGGTGGCCTGGAGCTAGAGCAACCCTCAGATCCCGCCACCCAAACAGCAGGGGAGACAACCATGTCCGTGCAATCCATCCGCCAGCTCGCACTCGCGCCCATCTTCGGTGCGGAAGTCCGGCGAGGCCGAGGTATCAGCAACCAGGCTGACGTCCTCGTCAACTCCACCGCCGACGGCATCGACCTCAACGTCATCTGGGACGAGTGGGCGGCGGTGCTCGACGTCTGGAACGAGGAGCGCACCTCGATTGCGTCGCTGCTGAGCTTCTATACGACGCTGCGAGGCGAGGCCGTGCCGCAGACGTTGGCGCAGATGAAGTTTGAGGAAGCGTCCGAGTTTGGTGTTCCGGTATCGGGGCGTGCTGAGGCGGAAGTCCTGCGCCTCGGCTACACCTTTCACGACTACGATCTGCGCCTGGGCACGACATGGAAGTTCCTGCGCGACGCCGATTCGAGGCAGCTCGACGCCAACCTCACTCAGGCAATCGAGGCCGACAACCGCTTGCTGACCGGGACTGTGCTGAATCGGTTGTTTGACCCAACTCCCGGCGCCAATGAGGATGCAACGACTGTATATGGCCTCTACAACGGCAACGACGGGATCGCCCCGCCGCCATACATGGGAGTTGAATTTCCCGAAACCACGTCGCACTACCTCGTCAGCGGTGCCAACACAATCGACTCCGGGGACCTCGAAGAGGCCATCAAGACCATTACGTCCAAGGGTTATGGCCCTGTGGCCGGGTCCCAGCTCATTATCTTGTGCAACGAATTCGATGCGGACGTGATCGCGACATTCCGACGCGGTGAAGAGTCCCGTGACGGTGGCCCAATTGCCAAGTACGACTTTGTGCTTTCGGAGTCAGCTCCGGCATATCTCACTGAGGAGACGATCGTCGGTCAGCAGGCACCCGGAACCTACAAGGGTCTGCCAGTCTTCGGAAGCTACGGGCACGCGCTCGTAATCACATCGAACCTGATTCCCGCCGGGTATGTGGCAGTCGCGGCGACGGGCGGACCCAACTCGGAAGTCAACCCGGTCGCGATTCGGCAGCACAACAACACCGCCTATCACGGCTTGCGGGTCATCCCAGGGGCGGAGAAGTACCCTCTCCAGAACTCCTACCTCCAGAGGTCGTTCGGTGTTGGCACCCGTCGTCGCGGTGCGGCCGCTGTAATCCAGGTGAAGGCGACGGGCGACTACGAACCGCCCACGTTCGCAGTCTGACCCGGCATTCGAAACCTGCCCCGCCCCGGCTAGCTCACCTCCCCGAGCTCAACCGAGGCGGGGCAGACCCATCTAAGGAGACACAATGCGTCGCTCACAAGACCCCGGCGAATCGGAGTTCTCGACGGGGCGGTCGAACGGTCGCCGCAACACGACTGATCCCTATCGTCCGGCGCGGGGCGCCATGCCGGGCAACCCAGGTCCGATCGTCACCCCGCTGAGCGTGGAGGGTGGACACACCTATCGCGGCACAGTCGCAAGCGACACCACAGCTGAGGCGGTCGAGTCGCAAGCTCGGTTGCTTCCTCCTCCCACAGCTCCGCTACCGACGAAGCGGGTCCGACGGGTGCTGTAGCCGTGTGATCTGCGTCATATCAGGAGTCGCCCTCTGGCGAGTCGAGATTTTGGGTCGGTACGTGGCTACCGGCGCGAAAGCCTCAGAAGTGAGTATCTGGGATAAGTGCTGTGCTGCAGTGTGATCCCAGCGAACGGAAGAGCTACGACTCCGAATCGATGGCGGTATAGTTAGAGGCGGCTTCGGAAAGTACCCGAGGTAGGCAAAGGCCCTCCATTAGCGAACGAACGCGCGTCGCAGGCCCTGGAGACGCCCCGAAAGGGTGACGGAATCCAGCGCAGCGAGGATAGGGCGAGCCGGGTTGGTCGCGTCACGCCCAGGGTCATCAATCCTTGTTGACTTGCCGCTGTTTGCGGGCGGCGCTGGCCTGAGGGGACCCCTCGATCATGACTGAAATCCGACCACCTCTATCTACCGAATCTGATCCCACGCTGCCTACGATGAACCGCCAGGGCGTCGTGGAGTTCTGCAGAGCGCTTGGGGTACCAGCTATCACGGAACGATTCGTGCGCTGGCAAACGATAGACGGACATCTGCCCACGTACCGTGTCGCGAACCGAAACCTGTACAGCGAGAACGATGTCAGGGCATGGCTCGAAAGTATGCGACGCGAGGGCACGGGCGGTGCAGCATGACGCCGGAACGCCGTGCGAGGGCTATGGCGAAGTCCTCCATGGCGAACATGGCTTTGCGGCATAGGACTACAAACCCTGAAGTGGATGCGGATGAGGCGAGTCTCCGCGACGTCAAGCGGTACTCCCCTGGGGCGAGGTCGAATCCAATTGTGGGTCCGGTACTCGCCGAGGTGGTGGATACGCCGGTGACCTACCCTGATTCATCGGACCTGGCAGAGCTGCTGGAGTACATGTTCTCGAACTTGGCCAGACGGTGCATGCTCGACTTCCGTCTCGGCGGCTACACGACGGACGAGCTGCGGGACGCGACGGACCCGGCCCTGCTGCGGGCCGATCGGGTAGAGACATACGAGGGCATGCTTGATCTGGCCGTCCTGGGTGTTGCTGGGCAACTGGAGGTCATCCTCCACGATCCTGCTGCGCCGTGCGTCGGGGGTGCGCTGGTTGCATTCCCGACCATTGCGAACCCGTTTGCGTCGGTGCTGCCGTACGACAACGTCAGCTGCCTTCCTCCGCGAGACAACTCGCCACGCGACGAAGATGGTCCGGCCTGCCCTGTCCTCCCCCTTCGCCCCAGGGACGAAGAGGATGGCGACGAGGACTTGGATGACTTCGATTTCGACTTCGAAGACTTCGACGATGATCTTTCGGAGGACACCGAACCGTGGGCGCGTCCCGCATCGAGCAAAGACGCAGAGCCGCAGGAGGCATGGTCGGTCCGGAGGCTCGTCTCTTGGCTGATGCACCGCTTCGCTTCAACATGCATCTTCTGTGAGCGCGCAGGAGGGGACCGAGCGCCGGACTGGGGCGGGGTGGTCGTACGCCGAGGGCAACGGATTCATGTTCTGCCGATCTGCTCCACGTGCCTATGCGACGCGACCGACGTCTACGAGCTGAAGCTACTAGACAACTCTCTGGATGTCGTTCGCAACGATGGTTTCCACGACGATCACGGGTGGTTTGAGGACCGATGGCTCTAGCCTTCGCCAGCCCGTAGAAGCCGACTGGCGTCCACAGAGGCCGGGATGAAGCTCTGTGGACGCCAGCGACTTTGATCCAGGGAGCGGGCAACCTGGTTTCGAATCCATCTGCGCAACAGAAAGACTCGCAACATGATCCTACCTAACCCGTCGTTCGATGCAGCTGACGACGAGTCCCGACCACCTACCGTCCCCGATGTGTCGGGAATTGTCGTCAACGGTGATGCTGCCCAGGCGTACGCCGCGGCTGGGTTCTACGTCCTGCCTGTGAAGCCGGGCACCAAGAATCCCGGCAGTGTCGTCGGCAAGGGGTGGCACGAGAAGTCCAGCCGCGACCCAGTTGTAGTGCGGCGCTGGTGGGGTAGGAATCCCGACTACGGAATAGCTCTGCACGTTGGCCGGAGCGGTCTGGTTGTATTCGATCTCGATAAACCTCTGGCTGACCTGCCCGACGAACTTGTTGCGGCACTACGCCAAGGCGTATCGCAGCGGTCCCGCCGCGCGGACTCGTCTAACCCTGATCGCGGGCACTACCTGTTCGTCAACGACGGCAACTTTGGCAACAGCGCCGGAGCCTTCGCGCAGTTCGGTGAGGTTCGCGGAAAGAACGGCGTCATCATCGTCGCTCCCACCGAGCACGTCGACAACGACGGTGAGTACCGCTGGGTGAAGACGGGGCCGGTCCCTCGCCTCCCCAAGCGGTTGCGCGAGTGTCTACGGGAGGCATCGGGGGTACAGGCTGCACCGCTGGCACGGCAGGAGTTGACCGACTTCCTCGACAGCTATGTGGACTCCGCGCGTCCCGAGTTGCTTGAGGTGCCCCTAGACAAGTTCTCCGCGATGGTCGCCGAGGGGATGTCGAGACATGACGCGCTGGTAAAAGTGATTCCGATGGCCTATCGCGATGCGATGGCGGGTTTGTACCCCGCGCGGGAAGCGACCGAAAGGCTCCGTGCCGCGTTCGAGGACGCGTTCCGCCCGGACGACGGCGACGAGAACGAATTGAAGGGGAGGCGTAGACGTCCCGACGACCGCGAGTTTCAAGCGACCGCAGCGTGGGCGGCAGCGCAAGTGGTATCCACCGACCCAAGCGAGCTGCGCGAGCGCAAGGCGCGTTTGATCGGGAGCGAAGACGACGTGGCGTTGGCGCGCGAAGCGTTTGCACCCGGCGGCATGTGGCACCCGGACAACCCGAAGGGCAACGTCTACCGCCTTCATCGGCGGGGTCAACGCGCCGATCCGCCGCCGCAGGACGATGGACGCCAGTTCACGCAGTCGCTGGCTCAGGTGACACCGACTAAGGTGCAATGGTTATGGCACCCCTGGATTCCGCTGGGCAAGCTCACGATCTTCGAGGGCGAACCAGATGTCGGCAAGTCGACCATGACGCTGAAGCTCGCGGCGATGGTGAGCAACGGTGGCCCGTGGCCACGCGTCGACATCAGCGGCGACACTAGCCGCAACGAGAAAGGGCTGACCGCCCCGGCCTCTGTTGTCCTCGTGGGCGTGGAGGATGACCTAGCCGACACGGTGGTCCCGCGACTGCGCGCAGCGAAGGCCGACCTGGACCATGTTTCGGCAATGGCAAGACCGCGAGACGCAAACGGACAGCCGATTCCGTTCCTCGTTCCCGACGACGTGGACAAGCTGCGCCGCGCAATCGAAGAGGTAGACGCGAAGCTGGTCGTGATCGACCCGATCAGCGCCTTCATGTCGGACGCGGTAAAGCCAGGTAGCGATACCGCAAACCGCAAGGCGCTCATGACCCTCGCGGATGTCGCTGAGCAAACTGGAGCTGCGATCGTCCTCGTGCGCCACCTCAACAAGGGCACGGGTATGAGCGCGAAGCATCGTGGGGGAGGATCTATCGCCTTTACAGCGCTCGCGAGGTCGGTCCTGTTGGCGGCGAAGCTGGACCCGAGCGAGGATCGCGAGAACACCAACGCAACACACGCCCTCGCGTCCACCAAAGGGAACCTTGCCCGAGCACCGAAGACGATGGGGTACGAACTACGCTCCAGCCCTAGCGATCCAGACTCGCCGGTCGTCCGCTGGGCCGGTGTTCTAGAGGAAAGCGCAGACCAACTCGTCGGGGCGGACGGAGCCAAGACTGATGCTCGGACCAGTGCTCCCGCCCGCGATGAAGCTGAGCGTCTGATTCGAGAGATGTTGGCTGATGGGCCCCGCGATGCGAAGGAGGTTCGTAGGGCTGTGGCGGCCGAGGCGGGATGTTCCGAGCGGACAGTGACCAATGCGGCGAAACGCTTGTTGGTCAACAAGACGCCGGTGCGGAGGGGTGAGAGCATGCAGATTGACCACTGGACGTGGTCCCTGCCTGGCCGCATGAAACCGGGAGACGACTCGAACCGGACGGGGAGCGGCTGAAAGCGCACCCGAGAAGGCGTAGGGGAAAGGGTTTCCCCCTTCTCGTACCCCTTCCCCTAGTGCCGCTAGGTCCCCTAGGTCGGACCAAGAAAACGTACCGATGAGACGTCCAGAAGTACCCAGGGGCACCTAGAGGAACTAGATACCCCTAGAAGAACTAGAAGAAGAGGAGGGGGCTTCGCGCGAGAGGGAATCTAAGCGACTTCGCGCTGGGCGAGCTGCTGGCGACCGATCTAGTCACCGACTTGAATGCCTGTTTCCGTCTGGCCGTCGATAACCTCCCGCACCGACCCGCCTCGGCTATCCGCCCCACGCCGGCCACGTCCATCGCCACGCTAAGCCGCTGAGACGCCGGACCCTTCCCGGTAGGCCGACCGACCGTTCAACGTGGGGAGCGTTGGAGCTACCTGGGTAGAACCGCGATCGTAGCGAGACTCGGAGGGTCCGGGCGGGACCTAAGGGGCACGAAATAAGTTGCCACCGAACAACTGTGGACGTATCGGCAGTGTTGAGGTGGCGTACCGTCTGCGTCGTCGGAACCGTGGTAACGACCGTTTCACGTTTCCGACGCCCGTCCACCACGCACTATGCCGAGACGCAGGAGAGAGCACGATGACCAAGAGCAAGTCCACGTCCAGAGCGGAGGCGTTACGCCGCGCCTTGGCCGACAAGTCGCAGCCCGCCGAGCCGGAGGTGGCCGAGTATCAGCCGCTGAAATGTAGTGGCTACGTGAGGGTTTCAACAACCGTGCAGGACACCAAGGGCTACGGCCTGCGATCCCAACAGGATTACCTGACCAAGTACTGCCTGGACCGAGGTCACCAGTTGCTCACTGTTACAAGCGATGTGGTGAGTGGCGGCAAAGCTGCGGAGATGCACGGCCGAGCCGTCGCGATCAACGCCCTCGAAGCGGGAATGGCCGATGCGCTACTGGTGCGGGCACTAGACCGTGCGACCCGCGACCAACTCGACGCTGCCGAACTCTACAAGCGCGCCGAGTTGCATGGTTGGCGACTGCTGGACTGCGAGGGCGCGGACAGCGGCGAACCCAGCCAGCGACTCACCGCCGACATCCGCCTCGCGGTGGCTGCGGAGGAACGCCGACGCATCAGCGTCCGCACCAGGGAGGGGCTGGCCCGAGCGAAGCGCGAGGGTAAGAAGCTTGGCCGGCCAAGTCGTATCGACCCGCTCGTGGTGAAGGAGATCGTCAGCATGCGCCGCGAGGAAGGGCTGGGGCCGAAGGCTATCGCTAACTGGCTCGATGAGGCCGGAATCGCAACGCCGGGTGGTGGTTACCGCTGGCACTACGCGACAGTTCGTCGGGTGCTGAGTAGGGAAGGGGTGGCCTGAGATGGCATCGGTCAGGAAGTTCACGTCCAAGAAGGACGGCAAGCCCTACTACAAAGTGAAATGGCGAACGCCGGACGGCAAGCACCGCACCAAGGGCGGCTTCCGGACGCGGAAAGAAGCGGACGCCTACGCCACTACAGTCGACTTCAATCAGCGTCGCGGAACCACGTTCGATCCGAGGTCCGGTGACGTTACGTTCCGCGTAGCGGCGGCGGCATGGCTCGACAGTCGCCACGACCTTAAAGCCACGACCCGACGCGGATACGCGTACGCCCTCGCCCCAGCAACCGAGCGACGGGGCGAGATGGGCACGTTGGGGATTGACGCGGTGTTCGGCGGCTACCCGCTCAACGCAATCAAGCGCGAGCGCATCTCGGAGTGGGTCGATCTGCTGGTGAGGGCGGGGAAGAAGCCGAGCACCGTCCGGCATGCCTACTTCCTGGTGAGGATGGTGTTGGCGCAGGCAGTGGTGGACGGTCGGTTGACGACGAACCCGGCCGATTACGTGCGCCTACCTGGGGAGCACAGCGCAACGGGCGGCACGGCTGGCGTCGTAGACGACCCGGCCCAGTTCCTCACCGCGACTCAGGTTGCCGCCCTCGTCGCAGCGACGCCCTGGCCGTTCAACGTCTACGTCCACGTTGCAGCATGGGCCGGACTGCGGGCAGCGGAGCTGGCGGGGTTGCAGGTTGGGGACGTCGAGCTGCCCACGCGGACGATGAACCCGAACGCCCGCCCGAAGCCGGGAACGTTGCGCGTGGAGCGGACTGTGCAGGTCGTCGACGGCGTCGCCAGCTACGTCGCCCCGAAGACCCGAGGCAGTCGCAGGCGCGTACCGCTGACCCCGGCGACGGTCGACCTACTGCGGAGCTACTTTGCCGAGCACCCGCGCGCCGACGACCCGACGGCCCCGCTGTTCCCGGCGATGCGGCTCGTAACCGAGCGACCGACAGGGATCAGGGCAGACGGCGAGCGAACGGCCAGGGCGAAGGCCGGACGACAGGCAGACGCCCTGGCAGCGCTCGACGTAAGAGACGCGGAGGCGCGGTTGGCGCTGGACTGGACTGAGCCGGTGCGGCACCCGACGTTCTGCAAGGCCGTGTTCCGGCCTGCGGTGCTGCGCGCCAACCGACTGGCCGGCGAGGTGCTGCTGCCTGCTGACCTCAAGTTTCACAGCCTTCGGCACACGTACGTGTCGCTGTGCGTTGCGGCAGGCATCCAACCCTTGGAGATCGCAAAGATGGCCGGCCACGCGAAGGTCACGACCACGCTCAGCGTGTACGCGCACCTCTTCGAAGATGACCACGCAGACGCGATGCGTGCGCTTGGCGCGATGGGGACGACCGCGTTTAGCGAGAACGTGGTGCGGTTGCGGGCTAGTTCATTGACGCCTTAGTCAGCCATTGCTGCCCGGCTCGTTCTCACGCTTGATGGACGCATTCCCAGCATCTCGACCGTCGTCTTTCACCTTCTCTGGCTCGGAGCGTTGGCGTTAGGTAGTTTTGTCTTTCGACTCCCTCGCGCTATGGCCCACGCGACGGCTTTCACCGCGTTTGATAGCAGGTCAATTCCTATTTAATTCTCCTGCCATACGTCAGAAATGCTTAGACCATAGCTTCGATAGATCGTTTCATCTTTGCGAAATCCCACCCGTTGGTGTGCCACATCCGTAGCTGTTCGCCGTCCACCATGTTCAAGTTCACGCTGGAAGATCGCTCAGGCGTAGCATGCGGTTCGTACTGATCGCCCTTGTAGTACTCCCACAAGTTTCCAGCTTCGTCGACCAGTAGGCAGTACTCGTTTGTCCACCACTCGTCACCGTCGGTATTGTGCTTGTAGACGAACTGGCAGATATTCCATCCAGTAATCGAGCGGCCGTTTCGGGAATCTGTGAATGTTCCAGCGCGCGTCCCCATGGCGCGGTACGCTGCCGGAAGTTGTTTGGCATCGTTCAATAGTTTCAGATATATGTTAGCCACGGCCACTCCATGTGATGAAATTCTGTCTAATTAGTACTAGATAGAGCTAACGGAACTTCTCGACAGTCGACTAGACGTCAGCCCTGGCGGCTAGCACTTGTTGCCGCACTCCGAGCAACGCTTATTTCCGCTGTTGTCCCACTCCACTTCACTGCCGCAGCAGCCGGAAAGTTCAGGGGCGGGATTAGTTGATCCGGTGAGCAGCACTCGTGCCTCCAAGGTTGTTGCGCTGTATGCGTCGGTGGAGGGCCATCGTATGCGTATGCAAGCATGTGTGCTGATCAAACCGGGAAACTTCCACCGTTCCGATGACAGACGAACGATCGAACGTGGCAGACGAGGAAGAGACCATGTCTGATGTGGCGGCATTGGGGGACGGCAGCCGGGGCTCCCTGGGCGCAACCGCGCCCTGGCTTAACCGTCAAGCGATGGAACTATCTAGGTCAGACAGCGGTGCTTAACCCGTCAGGGCCAGGCGGCTACCCAGACGCTTTGTGGGCGGACGGTTGAATGGTCGCTACGCAGACTGCTGCTCGGTTGCTTCGCAGTGCCGCTGCGTGGCAACGCTGACTCGGTGCCTGGACGTCGCCCAGGAGTCTGCCGCCGACCGTGTGTCCAGATACCGATTGACCTGGCTCGATAGGTTCCTGCGGACAGCAGCCTCACGGCGTGCGGAGACGAAACGAGATTGTTTAGCATCGCTCATGATCGCTCCTTAGGGCAGGTTAAGTAGTTTTGATCGTAGCACCGTGCGTCAAGTGCCAGGTCGGGTTCAGGGTGTTGTCGAAGTAGTGCTTACGGTTTAGCCAGATGAAGCCATCGCCAATAGAGATCAACGCAACGTCGATCGCGCCGCCAACAGTGTTCTGCTGGTGAACGCTCATGCGTTGTCTAGTAGAAGTGATGTTCACCAGGCTTTCGGCGAGCAGACCTAACTCATCCTTGGGAAGCATGGTCACACTAGATTGCATAGGGATGCGATAGAAATTGTTCTCCCAGTCGTTCATGAACTGGCCGAATTCATTCAAGGCGTCAACCGTGAGCGAATGAAAAACACCAGTCGCCTTCTTGGCGTCGGCGGCCCCGAACCCCTCCTTCTTCAAGCTTTCTATGGATTTCCTCGGGAGCTTTTCGTGCACCCAACTTGCCCAACTACCAACGATGGCTTTGCGCATCTCATCTGTAATACCGTTTACCCACCCCTGGGCAGGTCCGTCCTGAGCGAATGTTTCCCAATGGCCACCGTACGAAGGGGTGATCTCTACAAGGGTTTCGTTGTAGCGACCCACATGGCCGCAGAATCGACCTGAGATTCGCGTGGCGAACCGCTTGGGAAAGTAATCGGTGGTACCGAAGCCTGCGAACACGAGGCCGGAGTCGCTTGGAACGCCGCCCTTCTTGGACATTGCTTTTGTGACGAGAGTGCGGCCGCGCGCCTAATCTGCGCCCGGGTTACCTTCAGTCCATTCTCTTCTAACTCGACTTCGACTAGCCTCGTAATGGGATCCTTGAACTCCCGATGGAGAGAATCTGGGAACGTAGTATCGGCTGAGATGTCTTCGAGTCCATCTATTTCGGATTCGAGATCATTGAGGATTTCCTCTAACGCTGCTTTAACTCGAGTTTGGACTATCCGACCGGTGCTCGACGCTAGATCATCTGGCCATTCAACTAAGCGCTTAATAATCTGGTCCAGGAAGAACTGGTAACCAAGCGACAAGGCTGTTTCGAGTTCGGCGGCGGGCGTTATCAGGCCTCCGTGGCCGGCCAGGAAGTCGATGAAGTCTTCCGCATAGTCCTCGACGTGTGGCATTGGATTCGCGCCGCGTTCCTGACGGTATGTCTTGATCACCGTCTCCCAAGGTGTGCCATCCACGGTCGCGGAACTGTAGACCATTACGCCGATGTTGCTGCCCTTTACCAACTCGAACAGCTTATTCGCGGACTCGTAGGTCTTCATAGTCCGGCGGTTTGAGATAGTCACGGCGCTGTCGGCCGCCAAAGCCACGGCGCTACGGTTCATTACGATCGCTTCGGCAGTCACAGGGTGTCGCGTCTCTTCCGATGGGTGGGGACGTGTGGGGACGTCGCGTATCGGGGCAAATGCTAGTCCCGCCGTCGGGCGCGCAGCGGTAGACACTCTCGGCGCGGCCCGAACGCGGCCCCAAATCATCCGAACGAACCACGAAAGCCCCGGTCAAAACGCTCTGACCAGGGCTTTCGTCGGAGCCGATGACGGGAATCGAACCCGCGTATTCAGCTTGGGAAGCTGATGTTCTGCCATTGAACTACATCGGCGTGCGAGTGCCGGACTCGCGAACGACAGCCTAGCAAACCCGTGGCCGAGCCGGTCGCCGGCACGCGCAGATGTCGCGGATCGTGGCGTCAGGCGCAACGAACCGCGACATCTGGGCGAGACCGGGTCTCGGCGGGGCGACGCGATTCGGTTGCGACGCAGAACAACTCACCGGAAGGGGTTGCGCATCGGCTGGTCGGCCGGTAGTCTCGAACGCAGTTTCGAGTAGAGCCATGATGTCGGGGGATGAAATCATGGCTTTCACCGAGCCATCTGCACCACCACTACCACTTCTTCTCGACCAGTACGCGCGCCTACGTGCGCTGCTGGACGAGATTGCCGAGACGCAGTCCACGGACTGCTCCGAGACCGAACTGCTGCAGGTCGCGATCGAGCACGAGCGTGCCGAACGGCGCATGTTGTCGCTGTTCACCGATCACATCGTCGACATCGACGAGCGGTCGGCGTACCGGAAGATGGGGTGCCAGACCGTCTCCAACTTCCTGTGCCACGCGCTGAACCGACGCGGCGAGGCGACCCGCCTGATGAACCGGGTCTGGGCCTTGGGCAGGTTTCCGGACATGCAGGGGGTGCCGCTCGAACCGCGCTTCCCCGAGACCGCCAAAGGTGTTGCCGACGGTGAGATCTCGGGACGCCATGTCGACGTCGTCATCGAGGTGATGCGCAAGATCCCCGCCGACGTGGACCCCGCCGACCGGGAAGCCGCCGAGGCGACGCTTGCGCACTACGCACGCGAGTACGACCCGTCGTCGCTCCGTGACCTCGGCGCCCGCATCCTGGCCCACCTCGACCCCGACGGAACCATCACCGACGATCGCGACCGCGCCCGCAACCGTGGCCTCAAACTCGGGCCGCAAGACGCCCAGCTGATGTCCCGGCTCACCGCAACCCTCGACCCGACAACGCGCGCCATGCTCGACGTCGTCTTGTCGGTGTGGGCCGCCCCTGGGATGAACAATCCCGCCGATCCCGAGTCGCCCACCGGGAACCCCGCCGCCGCGGACCCCGACGCGCTGGCCGCCGCTGCCGGACGCGACGAGCGCTCGGCCGAGAAGCGGAACCACGACGCGTTGCGCGCCATGCTGCGCTTCGTGCTCGACGCCGGCGCGCTTGGGGGTTCGCACCACGGGCTGCCCGCACATCTTGTCGTCTCCATCACGGAATCGGCGCTGCGCGACGCGGCCGGCGACCCGGCACGGACCGCGACGGGAACCCTCCTTCCCATCAAGGACGCCATCGACCTCGCCGCCGACGCGCAGCATCATCTCGCGGTGTTCCGGGACCACTCCAGTGAGGTGCTCTACCTCGGGCGGTCCAGGCGATTGGCCTCCCGCGCACAACGAATCGCCGCGGTCGCCCGCGACGGTGGCTGCACCTTCCCGGGATGCACGCGGCCGTCGTTCGACTGCGAGATCCACCACGTCGTCGAGTGGGACGCCCACCACGGCTCCACCGACCTCGACACTCTCGCGACCGCCTGCCCGCCACACAACCGGGTGGTCGGCACCGGCGCGGATCAGTGGGCCACCACCATCGCCACCGATGGGATCGACGCCGGCCGCGCCGTCTGGCACCCGCCCCGCTCGCACCCGTCGTCGACGCCGCGGATCAACCATGCCCATCGCACCGACGCGATTCTCGACCGCATGCGCGCTGATGTCCGGCGGCGCAGAACAGCGGTGCCGGAGAGCGGAGGGTCGGCGCCGACCGACACCGGCGCAGATCCTCCCTGACCGTTCGATAACCTCGACACCGTGCTGCTCTCCGACCGCGACATCCGCGCCGAGATCGCTGACGGGCGCCTCGCCATCGATCCGTTCGATCCCGCCCTCGTCCAGCCCTCCAGCGTCGACGTCCGGCTCGACGGTCTGTTCCGGGTGTTCAACAACACCCGCTACACCCACATCGACCCCGCGCAGCGCCAAGACGAACTCACCTCGCTGGTCGAACCGGCCGACGGCGAGCCCTTTGTGCTGCACCCGGGCGAATTCGTGCTGGGGTCGACCCTCGAGGTGTGCTCACTGCCCGACGACCTCGCCGGCCGGCTGGAAGGCAAGTCGTCGCTCGGCCGGCTCGGCTTGCTCACGCATTCGACGGCGGGCTTCATCGACCCCGGCTTCTCCGGCCACATCACCCTCGAACTCTCCAATGTGGCCAACCTGCCGATCACGCTCTGGCCCGGGATGAAGATCGGCCAGCTCTGCCTCATCCGCCTCAGCAGCCCGGCCGAGGAGCCGTACGGCAGTGCGTCGGTGGGTTCGAAATACCAGGGGCAACGCGGTCCGACACCGTCGAAGGCGTACCTCAACTTCCAGAAGAACGACTAGGGCCGACCGGAAGTTCACCTACCGGATCACCCTCCGCCACGGCGGAGATGGTTACCGGCCGCACCGCGTGGGTAACCGTAGCCTTCATGAAGCTCACGGTGATCGGATGCGGCTACCTCGGTGCCACACACGCGGCCTGCATGGCCGAACTCGGGCACGACGTCGTCGGCATCGACGTCGACGCGCACAAGATCGAGCGTCTCCAGGCCGGTGAGGTCCCGTTCTTCGAACCCGGTCTCTCCGACATCCTCCGGCGGAACATCGACGCCGGACGGCTGCGCTTCACCACCGACCATCTCGCCGCCGCCGACCACGCCTCGGTCCACTTTCTCGGGGTGGGTACCCCGCAGGAGCCGCGCGGGCATCGCGCCGACCTGTCGCATGTGTACGCCGCCGTCGACTCACTCGTGCCCACACTGCGCGGCAAGCACCTGATCATCGGGAAGTCCACCGTCCCCGTCGGCACGTGTGCCGAACTGTCGCAGCGTATCTCGGTCTTGACGCACTCCGGTGCCGACATCGAGCTGTCATGGAGTCCGGAATTCCTGCGGGAGGGGTTTGCCGTCGAGGACACCCTCGAACCGGACCGCCTGGTGCTGGGTCTGGGGTCGCTCGACGATCCGTCCTACGATCCCGCCGCCGAATCATCGGCGGGCGAGGTCATCCGCGAGATCTACCGTGAGATCCTCGAAACCGGCGTTCCGCTCATCGAAACCGATTGGGCCACGGCCGAACTCGTCAAGGTCTCGGCAAACGCGTTCCTCGCCACCAAGATCTCGTTCATCAACGCGATCAGCGAACTGGCCGAGATCGCCGGCGCCGACATCAACACGCTCGCCGACGCCATCGGGTATGACCCCCGTATCGGACGCCGATTCCTCAACGCCGGACTCGGTTTCGGCGGGGGATGCCTGCCCAAGGACATTCGCGCGCTGACCGCCCGCGCCGACGACATGGGTGCGCCACGCGCCGTGGGGTTCCTGCGCGAGGTCGACGCCATCAACATGCGTCGCCGGGGCGCGGCCGTCGAATTGGTCTACGAGGCGTTGGGCGGCGAGGTGTTGGGCCGCAACGTCGCCGTCCTCGGTGCCGCGTTCAAACCCGAGAGCGACGACGTCCGGGATTCGCCGGCCCTCGCCGTCGCGAGCAGGCTGGCTCTCGAAGGCGCGTCGGTCACCGTCTTCGATCCCAAGGCGATGGACAATTGCCGACGCATGCAACCGAGTCTCCAGTACGCCGCCACCGCGCGCGACGCATGCGACCGGGCCGACGTCGTCGTCATCGCCACCGAATGGGCGGAGTTCGTCCACATGGCGCCCGAGGAACTCGATGGCGTGGTCCGCGCCAGACGAATCGTCGACGGCCGGCGCTGCCTCGACCCGCAGATGTGGCGCGACGCCGGCTGGGACTACCGCGCGCTGGGCGGTCCGGCACCCACCCGCCCCGCACCGCGAAACAGCCCGTCCGAGCAGGTGAACGGATTCGCGCCGGGGGCCTCGATCCGCTGAGTCGTGCTAGGTTGAGTCTCGCGACTGTCCAGGGGGCACCTTCTCGCCGGTGGGGGCTTGCGGCGAGGTGCACGTGAGGTGCAGGAACTGACCAGATGACCGACACGGTGGCCGACCCGGCCGTGACACCGACGTCTGCCCAGGCAGAGGTCACGGTCAGCGCTGTCGTCGCCGACTCCGTGCGCGCCCAGCTGGCTGACCGCGGAATCCCCGACACAGCCGAGATCGTCCTGTTCGATCTCGATCCGTGCGCAGGTGTCTCGGTGGGACGCATGGACCCGGCCCGCGGGACCGTCGCCGATTCCTACTCCGATTCCGGTCTCACCCTGGACGCCCTCGATCACGTGATCGCCGAGCACCTCGTCCGCGTCGGGCGCGTGGCCGCGCCGACCTCGCGCGACTGGCACGAGGAGGTCCTCGACCTCGTCACGCGCGGTCGCGAGCGGCTCCGCGACTCCGACGGCACGTTCCTGATGGGCCGTGACCACATCAGGCTGTTCCGGATGGCGCGTCGCGACGTCGCCGAAGCCGGCGCCCCACTCACCGCGCGGGCCGAAGAACTCGCCCGCGCGGCCGTGGCCGGCGCGGCTGCCCCCGCAGTCGTCATCACCGGTCGCGTGAGTGCCTGGCCGGGACTGCGGGACGCCGTTGCGCGAGCGGTCCCGGTGCCCGTTGTCGACGCCGAATCCGCGGGGAGCGCGATCCGGCCCGTGGCGACCGGCGGGCACGCAGCCGAACCCGACGAGGGCGCCGGCGACGGTGTCCCCGTCTGGCCTGCGCCGGCCATCACGTCGGAACGCGAGCACACGACCGACTCGCATACGCCGAACCCGTCGCCGGACGAAACGGTTCGCCCGGACAAGGGCGACGATCCACCCCACGACCCCCCGATCTTCGAGGCGGTGAAGCGCGCACCGCCGCCGATGGCCACGGCGTTCGGGGCGCTGGCGACGTATGGTGCAGTCGGACAACCGATTCGCGAGGACCCGCCGAATGGCGGTCCGGCGTACGGCGGGGGCGCGTCACACGACGGGACGGACACCGCGTCGGGATCATCGTCGGCGACCCGATCGCCCTCGGTGGCTGCGCCTTTTATCGGACGGGATGTCGACACCGCTCCCGCATCGGATTCGCCGCCGGACGATTCGGCGCCGACCGGGCCGCTCCAACTCGTCGACGTTCCCACGACGGGCCCGCAAGCTGTCGGTGCCGGGCGGAGGCGTGGGGGCAAGCGTGTGCTCGCGGGGATCGCTCTGCTGTGCGCGGTGGCCGTCGTGGGTGTGGCCACGGCATTGGCGGTCGCACACGATGAGCCGGCCCCGGCCGTCGCCGCGCCGCTTCCCCAGCGCACGATCGTGACCACCGAACCCGAATTCGCCGACCCCGCAATCCTTGCCGAGGCCCGGCAACCCGCGCGTCGGTACACGACGCCTCCGCCGCCCGAGACGACGACGCCCTCCTCAGAGTCGGCGCCCCGACCTCGTCCCCGGTCGCGGACCCCGCGTGCGCCAGGCGGTGTGACGATCCCGATCCCCGGTCTGCCGCCGATCGTCCTGCCCTGACGTCAGCCCGGGTGCGGGGACAGCCCGCGCGCCACGAAGGTCAGGACCTTCTCGTAACCCGCCGTCGCGTCGATCTGGGGCGGGTGGGTGCTCGCGAGTTCGAGTCCCACCGCGCCGTGCACGGCCGACCAGGCCAGCATCGCCAGGTCGGCCGGGTCCCCGGCCATGATCACCCCGGCCACCTGGCCGTATCGGATGACGTCGACGAGGACGGCGAACGCGTCCAGCGCGACGTCCGGTTCCGGCGCGCACTGTGCGGAGAACATCAACCGGTAGATCACCGGATTGGCGATCGCGAACGCCCGGTAGGAGCGACCGGAGTTCATGAGGCGGGCGACCGGGTCGTCGTCGGTCGCTGCGATGGCGCGGCCGAACTCGACGAACCCGTCGGTGACCAGCGCGTCGAGTAGGCCGTCGCGGCCGTCGAAGTGGTTGTAGACCCCCATCGGGGCCACCTGTGCCTCGGCCGCGACGGCACGGACCGTCAGCCCGGCCTCGCCGTCCCGCTCGAGGATTGTTCGTCCGGCCCGGAGCAGGGCGGAACGGACCTCGGCGGCCGAGGTGCGGGTGCGGGGCTTCGCGGGGGACATGTTGACAACCTACTAGAACAGTGTTCTTCTTGATTAGAACAGTGTCCTACAACAATGGAACAATGTTCTAACCAATCTCGTCCGGCTGACAGCACGATCGCCCGAGCGGCCCTGATCAGGAGAATCCGATGCGAACAGAACGCGCACACATCCGCTGGTGGGCGCTCGGCGCCCTCAGCTTCGCCGAACTACTCGTCATGATCGACAACACGATCGTCAACGTGGCCCTCCCGACGCTCGCTCGCGACCTCGGCGCCGGGATCTCGGGCCTGCAGTGGATCGTCGACGCCTACACCCTCGTCTTCGCAGGTCTGCTGCTGACCGGCGGCTACCTCGGTGACCGGTTCGGGCACCGACGGATGCTCCTCGCCGGCATCGTGGGGTTCATGGGGGTGTCGGTGCTGGCGGCGTCGTCGCAGGACATCGGGCAGCTCATCGCGAGCCGAGCCGGTCTCGGAGTCTTTGCGGCGCTGGTCTTCCCGGCCACGCTCGCGATCATCACCACCATTTTCGTCGACGCGCGGGAACGCGCGATGGCGGTGGGGATCTGGGCGGCCGTGTCCGGGGTGGCGGTGGCCATCGGGCCGGTCCTCGGCGGATGGCTGCTCGAACACTTCTCGTGGACTTCTGTGTTCTGGGTGAACATTCCGTTCGGTGTGCTGGCCCTGGTGCTGATCCTGGCCGTCGTTCCCGGCACCCGTCCGCTGGCGGTGCCACGCTTCGACGCCGTCGGCGTCGTGCTGTCTGTCGCCGGACTGGGCCTGCTCACCTTCACCCTGATCGAGGCACCGCATGTCGGCTGGGCCGAAGTGCGCACGGTGCTCGGAGTCGTTGTCGCGCTGGCGATCCTCGCCGTGTTCGTCACGACGCAGCTCCGGATCGCGCATCCGATCCTCGATGTGCGACTCTTCGCCAACCGGCGTTTCGCGACCGCGGCCGGGATGATCAGCGTGGCGTTCTTCGCACTGTTCGGCTTCATCTTCCTGATCACCCAGTTCTTCCAGGCGGTGAAGGGTTACGGGCCGCTGGCCGCCGGGATCCGTACCCTGCCGTTCGCGATCGTGATGGCGGCGCTGTCGCCGGTCGCGATGGCGCTGTCGCAACGTGTAGGGCCGAGGGTCGTCTCGGTGATCGGTGCGTTCCTGATGTCGGGTGGATTCGCACTCGTCGAGATCTCCTCGCGCGCTTCCGGTTACTGGGAGCTCATCGTGTGGTCGATGGCACTGATGGCGGCGGGTCTCGCGTTCATCTCCGGTCCGTGCACCCAGCTCATCATGGACGCGCTGCGTCCGGAGCAGGCCGGCGCGGGCAGTGCGGTCAACGACACGACGCGGGAGATCGGCGGAACGCTCGGTGTGGCCGTTCTCGGTTCGATCCTGACGTCGGCCTACGTCGCCGGTGTCGGGGAACGGCTGTCGGGTGGCGGCGTGCCTGCCGAGGCGATCGACGCGGCGCAGCAGTCCGTGATGGCCGGTGTCGAGGTGGCAGACCGCCTGCCGGGCGCGATGGGCGATGCGGTTCAGGTCGCGGTTCAACAGGTCTTCATGGACGGCTTGCACAACGCGGTCTGGGCGGCGGTCGCCATCACCGCGACGGCAGGCATCGCGGCAGCATTCCTGTTGCGCGGCAGTGGGACCGGGTCGCAGGCCGCTGTCGACGAAGTCGGCGACGGGGCCCTTCGTGGCTCGTCGCTAACGCTCCTCGCACCTCAGGGAGCAGAAGGACTGGTCGCTAACGCTCCTCGCACCTCAGGGAGCAGAAGGGGGTCGCATCCTTGGGACTGATGAGCAGAAGGGCTCAGAGATCGAGGGTGAGGTTCCCGCCGGGACTGCGTGAGACGCAGGTCAGCATGGTCCCGGCCGCGCGCTCGGGCTCGGTCAGGATGTTGTCGCGGTGGTCAACCTCGCCGGACAGCGTCCTGACCTTGCAGGTGCCGCAGAATCCCTGCCGGCACGAGTACGGTACCGACGGCACCACTCGGCGGATCGCGGCGAGCGCCGATTCGTCTGCGGCGACCGGGATCTCCTGACCGGTCGAGGCCAGCGTCACCGTGAACTCGGAGCCGTTCTCCACCGGTGGCGGGCTGAACCGCTCGTAGTGCAGCTCGATGTCGGCGCGTGTCGCGAGATGACGGCGAAGCCCCTCCAGCATGGGAACCGGGCCGCAACAGTAGACGGCGAGGTCGGCGGGGGCGTCGACGGGACCGACCAGATCGGCCATGCTCGGCAGTCCGTGGACGTCGTCGGTCCGGATGGTGACGCGGTCGCCGAACGCTGCCACCTCGTCGAGGAACGGGATCGACTCGGCGGTGCGGCCGGTGTAGATCATCGACCAGTCCAGCCCGAAGCGTTCGGCCGTGGCGAGCATCGGCAGGATCGGGGTGATGCCGATGCCGGCTGCGACGAAGCGGATTCGGCGCGCAGGTGATCCGTGGCCGGGGACCGCGAACGGAAAGGCGTTGCGGGGACCCTTGATCGAGAAGACGTCGCCGATACGCAACGAGTCGTGGACCTCGACCGAACCGCCACCGCCGTCGGGAATCCGGCGCACCGCGATCCGGTAGTGCTCCCGATCCGCGGTGTCACCGCACAGCGAGTACTCCCGCATGCGTCCCGACGGCAACAGCAGATCGATGTGCGCCCCGGCGTGCCAGTTCGGTAGCGCGCCATCGTCCGCGGCGGCGAGGGTGAGCGCGATGACGTTCTCGTCGCGCGCGACCACCTCGCGTCCGACGATCCGAACCCGCGTGGTCCCGTCGCTGACCGCGCCGGGGTGCAGCGGTGACAGCGGCCGCCACACCGGCCACCACGCCCGGAACACCATGGTCCCGACCGTGAGCAGTGGATCGTGTCGCCAGCGACCGTGCAGGTGCGGCGGCGGCTCGGTCAGCGTCGTCGAATGCGGATGTGCGCGTTGGTTCATGACGGTCTCCCTCGGCCCGTGATCACGCCGCGTTGCGCGCGGCGGGCGAGCTGGCGAGGTAGGCGACGGCCTGTGCGGTACTGCCGATGTCCTCCGGTCGGAACCCGGGCCGGAAGTAGCTGAAGGTGGCGAAGACGATCGTCCGCATCTTCGGGAGCACGCCGGCCCGCACCCCGCGGTGGTAGTGCCACGTCTTCTGGAAGTAGTTGTACGACAACGACCTGTCCTGGCCCATGATGAAGCGGTAGCCCCGCTGGATCAGGATCAGCAGGATCGGCAGCACCACGAACATCGCACGTCCGCGTCGGAGATATCCGTCGCCGAAGTACGCGGCGACATCGTGTGCCACCGCGCGGTGCTCCACCTCTTCGGCCCCGTGCCACATGAACAGGTCGGCCATCGTGGGGTGTGCCCCGAGCCGGGTCCAGGTGTTGTTCAGCGCGAAGTCGCCGAGGATGGCCGTGTAGTGCTCCAACGCCGCGATGAGCCAGAGGCGTTCGACGAGGTGTTTGTCGCGAGCAGCCTGGCTGCCGGTGTCGAGCGGGCCGAGCACCTTGCGGAAGATCCACTCCATCTGGAGCTGGTAGGGCCGCGGGTCGATGCCGTGGTGATCGAGGAACTCCCACAGGACGTGGTCGTGCGCCTCGGCGTGCATCGCCTCCTGGCCGATGAATCCTCGCATCCGAGAGGCGAGTTCGTCGTCGGCGACCAGCGGCAGGGCCTCGTTGTAGGTCTGCACGAACCACCGCTCGCCCTCGGGGAGCAGGAGATTGAGCACGCTGATGAAGTTCGACGCGACCGGGTGGCCGGGGATCCAGTGCAGTGGGACGTCGTCCCAGTCGAACGCGACGTTGCGGGCGTGCAGCTCCACGGGTCCCGGATCGGCCGAAGTGCCGTCGCCGTGTGCGTGATCGTCGGTGTGTGTCATGTCGTTCACCCCGTGACCTTCTGGCGGGCGCCGATGCGCGACAGCCACGGCGCGAAGCGATAGATCCGGTATCCCACCTTCGCTTCCACGGTCACCGGCACCACCGCCTTGTTGCGTTCGATCGCGGCGACGATCTCGCTCGCGACCCGGTCGGGGGTGAATCCGCGGCGCTGGTAGAACCGGTCGAGTCGATCCCGTTGGGACTGTTCGGCGTCGGCGTCGAGACCGGCGATCGGGGTCGACGAGACGATGTTGGTGTCGACGAGTCCGGGACAGATCGCGCTGACGCCGATGCGGTGTTCGGCGAGCTCGGCGCGGAGCGACTCGGAGAAGAGGAGTACACCCGCCTTCGACGCCGAGTACAGGCCGAGGCTGCGCGACGGCGTGAACGCCGCGGCCGATGCGATGTTGACGATGTGCCCGCCGACCCCGCGCTCGACCATCTGACGGCCGAATTCCCGGCTGCCGGTGACGACGCCGCGCAGGTTGACGTCGAGGAGCCGGTCGACCTGCTCGTCGGTGGCCGCCAACACCCCGCCGGCCAAACCGATTCCGGCGTTGTTGACCACGATGTCGGGGACGCCGTGGGCCTCCCGGACGCGAGCGGCGAACGCTGCGAATTCGGCGGTGTCCGACACGTCGAGCTGGTATGCAGTCGCTTGTGCGCCGAATCGCTTTGTCTCTCTGGCGGTCTCTTCCGCGGCCTCGAGGTCGAGGTCGGCGAGGATCAGCTCACAGCTGCGCTCGGCAAGCGCGTAGGCGGTCTCGCGTCCGATACCGCTACCGGCGCCGGTGATCACGGCGAGCCGGCCGGTGAGTCTGTTGGGTGGCCCGACGACGCGAGTGCGGGCGAATTTCGATGGGTGCTCGAGTGTCGCGTTTGCCGACTGCTCGGCGACGAATTCGCGGGCCAGTGCGGCGACGTAGTCCGGCCGCGTGAGCGGTAGCCAGTGTCCGGTCGGAGTTCGTCTCCGCCACAGGCGTTTTGCGTAGAGGTGAGTGTCGTCGAAGATCGCGGGTCGTAGGGCGATGTCGCGTTCGTTGATCACCTCGAGCACGGGAACCGAGGTCGGCCGGGGGTTCGGGTTGCCGAGCTTGGCGCGGATGTTGGCGCGGTACAGACGAAGACCCGAGATCATGTCCGTGCGGAGGTTCGGCTGGAAGGTTGCGTTCTCGCGAGGGGTGCCCTCGACTCGGTGCAGGAACTCCCGCCACAGACGTTCCGAGCCAGCGATCCGGAAGAAGAGCTTCGGTAGGACCGGCAGCTGGAAGAACGCGGTGTACGCCGACGAGCCACCTTGGGCGAGGCTCAGGGCCAGTCGGCGAGGCGTCGGCCGGGAGAGATTGTCACGCGCCCAGGCACCGAGCTGATCGAGGTTTGGTCCGGAAATCGACACGAACGAGGCGATGCGCGCGGTGGCATCCGGACGCGCGACGGCTTCCCACCCGGTCACCGACCCCCAGTCGTGCGCGACGACGTGCACCGGTCGTTCCGGGCTGATTGCGTCGACGACCGCGAACAGGTCGTCAGCCAGCTCGCTGAGCCGGTAGGCATCGTCTCCGTCGGGGTGGTCACTGTCGCCGAAGCCGCGGCAGTCGTAGGCCACAACGTGGTGGTCCTGCGCGAGTTGAGGTGCGACATGGGTCCACAGGTGGTGGCTGTCGGGCCAACCGTGCACCAGCAGCACCGTCGGTTTCGACGGATCGCCCAGCTCGTAGGTCGCCAGCCGGATCCCGTTGTTGCTGACACTCCCCGGACGCCACTCGGGTCGTCGGATCGCCTGTCCAGACATCTGTCACCTCGTTGTGTGTGCTGCGCCGATGGAGGTACACGTTACCAACGGTTACACAAATGTCCAGACCCGGAGATGCACTGAGGGCCCGGTCGGATGACCGGGCCCTCACCTGGGGGTTCTCGCGGGAGTCCGCGGGATCACTGCCGATACGACGACAGGAAGTTGCCGATACGCTCCACGGCCTCGGTCAGATCCCGGGACCACGGCAGCGTGACGATGCGGAAGTGATTGTGGTCGTCGAGGTTGAACCCCGTCCCCTGGACGACGAGGATCTTCTCCTGCAGCAGCAGGTCCTGGACGAACAGTTCGTCGTTGTGGATCTCGTAGATCTCGGGATCGAGGCGCGGGAAGGCGTACAGCGCGCCCTTGGGTTTGACGCAGCTGACCCCGGGGATCTCGTTCAGCTTTTCCCAGGTGACGTTGCGCTGTTCGTACAGCCGGCCGCCGGGGGAGACGAGCGCCTCGATGGACTGGTAACCGCCGAGCGCCACCTGGATCGCGTGCTGGCCCGGCACGTTGGCGCACAGGCGCGTCGAAGCCAGGATGCCCATGCCCTCGATGAACCCGCGCGCGTGGTCCTTGGGTCCGGTCATCACGACCCACCCGGCGCGGTAGCCGCAGACGCGGTAGGCCTTCGACAGGCCGTTGAAGGTGAGGCACAACAGATCCGGCGCCAACGAGGCCACGTTCACGTGCTCGGCGTCGTCGTAGATGATCTTGTCGTAGATCTCGTCGGCGAGGATGAGGAGCGAGTGCTCGCGGGCGAGTTCGACGAGTTGCTCGAGGACCTCGCGTGAGTAGACCGCCCCGGTCGGATTGTTCGGGTTGATGATGACGATCGCCTTGGTGCGGTCGGTGATCTTCGCGGCGATGTCGGCGACGTCGGGGTTCCACCCGTTCTCCTCGTCGCAGCGGTAGTGCACGGGCTGCCCGCCGGACAGCGAGGTCATCGCGGTCCACAGCGGGTAGTCGGGTGCCGGGATCAGGACCTCGTCGCCGTCGTTGAGCAGCGCCTGCATCGTCATGGTGATGAGCTCGGAGACGCCGTTGCCCAGGATGACGTCGTCGACGTCGAAGTACGGGAAGTCGGGGATGAGCTCGTAGCGGGTCACCACGGCACGGCGTGCGGACAGGACGCCGGCGGACTCGGAGTAGCCCTGCGCGTAGGGGAGGGCGTGGATCATGTCGCGCATGATCACGTCGGGGGCCTCGAAACCGAACAGCGCCGGGTTGCCGATGTTCAGCTTGAGGATTCGATGGCCCTCCGCCTCGAGCCGCTGCGCGTGCGCATGGACGGGTCCACGGATCTCGTAGCACACGTTCTGCAGCTTGAGCGACTGCTCGAGCGGCTTGAGGTTCTGGTTGAGGTGCGAAACATGGGGCCTACTCACGGGTACATTGTCGCAGCCGGTGGCAAATGCGTTTCTGCCAGTGTGAGCGGTGTCCGGGAACCGGCCGGTGGCGGGCCGCTCCGGGGGCCGGTGGTCGCCGCGTCCCCGAGGAGCGGACGGCCGCTCCGTGACGTCGCGTCGGACGTGTCGCGCCCCTCGAGGTGACCGGATCATCGGGTGATCGGCCGGCCGATCAGAACCGCGACGCGGGGTCCGGTCCGTGGAACACAAAACTCGAGACGTTTCAATATAGTTATTGAAGTATCAATGAGGCGCGTTCTGCGTGCACCAGTTTTCATTTCGGCGCGAACATCCGTAGCGCATAGGCGTGATGAGCGCTCAGGCCGACCGGTTTTCACCGGTTCCCGAGAGCGGCGACGTGAACCGCGAAGCACCTCTTGACAGCAATAGTGTGATGCATCTAACTTCACTAACTGTAGCTCAGCCGACCGCACATCGACGACAGCGCGGCAGACGGAGCTCACCGACAGTTCCTGTGCCACGCGACCTGCTCGGCGCATGATCCGGCGCCGGTCCATCCGTTGAACTCCGCATTCGTCGACTCCGACGCACGAAGAGGTCCGTCGTTCGGGACACGGTGCGTCATCACATCGTCACGGCCTGAATCACGTTAGGAGACCGAGAAAGTGCAACCACTGAGCGGTAAAACGGTTCTGATCACCGGCGCGTCATCCGGCCTCGGCGAACACTTCGCTCGTACCGCCGTCGCGGCCGGGGCTTCCGTCGTGATCGTGGCAGCACGCCGGATCGACCGACTCGATGAACTCGCAACGGAACTCGGTGCCGGCGACTGTCGCGTCGTGACGGTACCCCTGGATGTCACGAACCGCGAATCGGTCGCTACGGCAATCGCAACGATGCGGGCGCAGATCGAGCACATCGACGTCCTCGTCAACAATGCCGGCGGCGGTGACCTCCATCCCGCGCTCACACTCGCGGAGAGCGAATGGAACAGCGTGCTCGACACCAATGTCGGGGGCACCTGGCGGATGTCGCAAGCCATCGCCCAGTGGTCCGTCGATCGCGACGCTCCGCTGTCGATCATCAATCTGTCGTCGGTTCTCGGCCATCGGGTGATGCCGCAGACCACTGCCTATGCAACGTCGAAGGCTGCCGTCCTACAGCTCACCAGGCAGCTCGCACTCGAATGGGCCCGATACGGAATTCGGGTGAACGCACTGTGCCCAGGCTACTTCCCCACGGAGGCAGCACAGTTCGCGGACGACAGGGTGCTGGAGGCAATGAGCCGCAAGGTTCCCTTCCGGCGACTTGGTCACCTGTCCGAGCTCGACGGTCCATTTCTGCTTCTCGCATCAGATGCGGGCCGCTACATGAGTGGATCAACTGTCACCGTTGACGGCGCGTTGTCTGTCAACTCCGTTTGAAAACCCCGCGAAACGCGGTCCCGATTCCGAACTCAGAGAACAGGTTACGCATGCTAACAGCGAGAGACAGGCTCGACACTGCTCCGGTGAGCAGGTTTCAGATCAGAGTGCTCGGCATCTGCATCCTCATCAACATGGCAGAGGGTTACGACCTGCTGTCCATGACATTGGCCGTGATCCCACTCGCCGACCAATGGTCGTTGTCCGGAACCCAGATCGGCTTCCTGCTCGCCATCGGGCCGGTGGGAATGGCGATCGGGGCGCTGCTGCTGGCGCCGTTGTCGGACCGGTTCGGCCGGAGGCCGCTACTGCTCCTGTCTCTGGTGGTCATCGCGGTGTTCCTCCTGGCCTCCGCCGCCGCATCCGGGCCGACCGATCTGGCGATCTATCGCCTGTTGGCAGGGATAGGCATGGGCAGCATTCTGCCCGTCCTCCCCATCGTGGTGGGCGAGTACTCGCCGGCACGCCGGAGATCGGCTGCGCTGGGTGTCCTGTCGATCGGGCTTCCGCTGGGAAGTACTGTCGGTGGCGCCGCAGCCGGCGCACTCATGGCGGCCACGGGGTGGGCGAGCGCTTTTGTGCTCGGCGCGGTGCTCACAGCGGCCGTCGCGGTACTCGTCGCGGTGGGCATTCCGGAGACACCGGATTTCCTCGCCAGCAGGAACACTGCCGAAACGCAGCGCAGACTGGCGCGGCTCCTCGACAGGATCGAGTCGAGTCCGGTTGTGCGAGTAGCCAATCGGGACGTCAGTAATTCACGCAGTGTCGTCGCATCCGCACCGGTGGTCACAATCGCGCTCCGTTCACCACGGATGGTCGCGGTCGTCTTGATGTTCTTGTTCGCGGTGAGTTCCTATTACTTCAGTACGATGTGGTTGCCGAAACTCCTCGTGAACGCTGGAATGTCTTCTTCCGGGGGGATCAACGGAGTTCTGTTGCTCTCCCTTGGTGCAACCCTGGCGGGGGGCGTGATCGTTCTGCTGTCGAGTAGATTCTCGACCTTCGCTCTGGCCATCGGCTTCTCGATCGGCTCGGCCGTCATGATGGTTGCGTTCTCCGCCGCGTCCACGAGCCTCACGATGTCGTTGCTCCTTGCTCCGGTACTCGGTCTCTGCCAGTGTGCGGTCATCGTGTGCGTGTACTCGCTCGGGGTGGTGTTGTTCGCTCCCGCCGTACGGACCACCGCGATGGGCCTGGGCATCGGCGTCGGCCGAGTCGGCATCATCGTCATGCCCCTTGCTGTAGGTGTTCTCGTGGACTGGTCCTGGCCCTCGGCCGCGATCTTTCAGATCATGGCGATTCCGGCGATCGTCACGGCGGTCCTGGTCGCGTACTTGTCCCGGACGACACGGGGGTCGTCGACAGCCGAAGGCAGCGCTCGATCATCGGTTGCCGCAGATGGTTCCGGGGAGCTCGACGCATGACAATCGACAGCAGCTGGCGCCGACCAGTCGTGAGCGCTCAGAACAACTGGCGCACGAACCGTCTGTTCCACGAGACGCGCTGGACTCCACAGATCCTTCGCGATGAGCGCACAGATCGGGAGAGCTATTCGGAGAGCTATTCGGAGAGGTACATCCCCTGTTGGGCCAGAGACAGCACCAGTCGACCGTCCTCACTGAAGACATCCGACCGGATCAACCCCTTCCCCGCTGCACTCGCAGGCGAACTCTGGGCAAACAGGAGCCAGTTGTCTGCGCGAACCGGCCGGTGAAACCAGATGGCATGATCCAACGACACGCCTGATCGACGGGGTAGCCCAACGGCTTCATGGCCGATCTGAACCCCATGCGGAACCAATCCGCCCGCCAGGGTCGTGATGTCGGACATGAAGATGAGCATTGCCTGCTGCAGCGTCGGGTCGTCCGGGATCGGTGACACCGCGCGCTGCCACACGAAACTGTCGGTGGAGTCCGTTCCCGCTGGGACAACGCGAACGTCGATTGCCTCTGTCGTACCCCAGCTTCCGTCGGTTGCACCTACTTCACGCCGCCAGTCCGCAAAGCAGGGCAGGCCGGCCGGATGCGGAACGGCGGGCATGTCGACTTGGTGATCGATGCCATCTGCTCCCCGGGCGAAGGACATCATCACCGTCACGAGTGGGCGCCCGTTCTGGAAGCCGGTGACCGATCTCGCGAACTGGGTACGACCGTCCCGAAGGCGCGCCACCTCCAGTTCGACGACAGCTCGTGGGTCTCCCGACCTCAGGAAGTAGGCATGCAGTGAGTGCATTCGTGCAGACGCTGGAACGGTGCGCGATGCAGCAACGAACGCCTGCGCCAGGATCTGCCCGCCGAACAACCGTGGCAGGCCCAGAGAGACGCTCTCGGCGACGAAGGTATCCGGCCCCCGTTCGACTACGTCGAGCGCGGCCAGGACCCCGTCCACATCACCCCTCAGATCGCGGGATCGTCTCGGAGGCAGGTCTTCACGGTGATCGGTCCCGCTGGCGCCGACTGTCCCATACGTTGTCATGCACGCTTTCCCTTCACGCCTCGCTGACGGTTCCTCCATCGACGCTGCGTCTATGCGACCACCGTTCCTCCCGGCACGCGAAGCGCGTCATGCGCTGTCGAGGCACGACCCAGGGCCGTGTCGTACTCTGCTGCGATCCGGTCGACGATGGTGCCGGCCGGTTCGATCGCGCGGACGGTCTGCAACCCCTGACCCGCCGCCCACACATCTCGCCATCTCTTGATCGACGCCCCGCCGGCGGTGTAGTTCTTCGAACCTGTCGGCGACTGGAGGTTGTCAGGGTCGAGCCCGCACGCGACGAGACTGGGCCTGAGCCACGATGCCGGCGTGCCGGTGATGGCCGAGCTCACGATCAGGTCGTCGGGGCCGTTGTCGACGATCATCTGCTTGTATTCTGATTCGGCCATGCTCTCCTGGGCGGCGAGGAACCGGGTGCCCATGTAGACGAGGTCGGCGCCCGCGGTGATTGCGCCGGCGACACCGTGACCATCAGTGATACCGCCACCGATGACGATCATGCCGTCGAAGAACTCGCGAACCGCCGAGGTGAAGGCGAAAGGCGACAGATGACCGGTGTGGCCGCCCGCTCCGGCTGAGATGCAGGCCATTCCGTCGACGCCCGCGGCGGCCGCCTTGTGGGCGAGCTTCATGTTGACGACATCGGCGATGACCGTGCCGCCGTAGCCCTTCACGACTTCCATCACGGGTCTGGGGGAGCCCAGAGCCGTGATGACGACCTGCGGTTTGTACTCGGCGATCAGCTGCAGGTCGTCTTTCAGCCGTTCATTGCTGCTGTGCGTGACGAGGTTTGCCGCCCAGGGTGCCGGTGGCCGTTCCCCGCCTGTGGACAGACGATCGGTGATCGTTCCCATCCACGTGTCGAGATCGGCAACCGTGCGGCAATTCTGGGTGGGGAACGAACCGATGATTCCGGCTCGGCAGGTGGCGATGACGAGGTCTGGTCCGGATACGAGGAACATCGGCGCCGCGACAACAGGGACGCGAAGAGCACCGGCGATGGCGTGGTTCATGGTTTCCTACTCTGAGTGTGATTGTGACAGTGGGGCATACGATTGGGATGAAGTGAGCTCGGTGAGCAATCGGGATGCGTGTGCCCGGTCGACCTTCCCGAGAGGGGTCAAGGGGAGTGCGTCCAGACGGTGTACGGATTTCGGGCGTTTGAAATCCGGTAACCGGAGTCGGAGGTCGGCCAGAACAGCTGTGTCGTCTGGGATTTCCCCGGTGTACGCGGCGACGATGCGCTGGCCCCATATCGGATCGGGCAGGCCCACGACGACCGCATCGTTGACGCCCGGAATCGCCGACAGTACCTCTTCGACCTCACGGGGGTACACGTTGTAACCGCCGGTGATGATCATGTCCTTGCTTCGGCCGGTGAGGTGGATGTACCCGTCCGACGATCGGAAGCCGAGGTCGCCGGAGTGGAGGTGCCCGTCGGTGTGGTCCTTGCCGAGGTCGGTTCGGGTGCCGGCGTTGTGGTAGCCCGGACTCACCGCGGGCCCGCTCACGACAAGCTCTCCGACCTGGTCGTCGGCGCAACGCCGGTCCTCGTCCCAGAATTCGATGTCGACTCCGGTGCACGGCCGCCCGACTGATCCGAGTATGTCCGGCGTGCCGGTCATGCCGAGTTCGTGGTCCGCCGGAGTGAGCACGGTCAGCGGAGGAATCGCCTCGACCATGCCGTAGTACTGGACGAGGTTCGGAGTGATCCGTCGGTAAGCCTGCCGGAGGTGTTCGACCGGCATTGGGGCGCCGGCGTATGCGAGCATGCGCATGCGCCGCATCGGGGCGAGTTGCTCGTCATCGAGGTCGAGTAGGCGGGCGACGACGGTCGGCACCAGCGCCGTGTGGGTCCCCTCGTGCCGTCCGATCGCTTCCGCGACATCCGCTGGGCGGGCGTGTTCCAGCAGGATCTGTTTTCCACCGGACTCGAGGAACGGCAACACGAACAGGCCACTGGTGTGGATGACCGGGCCGGCGTGCACGAACACCGGGGGTGTGGGGCCTTCGAGGGTCCCGGCGAGGACGTGTTCGCGCATCGAGCGCAGCGAGGCCAGGCGATTGGCATGGGACCGCTTCGCGCCTTTCGGGATTCCGGTTGTCCCGGATGAGTAGTGCAGGGCACAGAGAGCGTCGGGATCGACGGCATCGAGCGCGACGCGTTCCGGGGCCGTTGCGGCAACGCCATCGAGAGTGTGCGGTGTCACGTCGGTGGTGCTTGTCGCGATCAGGACCGAGACCGATGACCGCGCGGCGAACTCGGCCGCATCAACGATGCGAGGGTCGAAGATGAGAGCGACCGGGCTGCAATCCTGCATGATGCGGGTCCAGTCGACCTTGCCGACCCGGGGGTTCAGTGCCACCCGAACGCGCCCGCTGATGGTCAGCGCCAGGTCCACCTCGATTGCCGCGACAGAGTTGGGCAGGAGGACGAGGACGGTGTCGCCGGGGTCTACGCCGAGGGGGGCCAGTCCGGCGGCCAGTCGATGAACACGGTCGCGCAGGTCGGTGAAGGTCACCGACCCGTCGCGGTCCTCCACAGCGACGCGTTCTCCGAACGCCTCGGCGGCGGTGTGGATCACATTCGCGATTGACATGCGTACTCCAAACTTCGCTATCGCTACACTTATTGAAGTAGACAACGTACGGTTCGCTTTTGGCAAGTGGACCGAACCGGAGAGAAGTGGAGCCCCAGATGGCGGATGTGACGGGACCGCGTGCACGCACGCCGTGGGTGATCGATGCAGCTCGAACACCTTTCGGTTCGGCGCGAGGTGCGCTCTCGACCGTTCGAGCGGACGATCTCGCGGCACTGCCGCTGATCGAACTGATCAGACGTCATCCCGCATTGGATCCCGCGCGGGTGGACGATGTGGTGTGGGGCAACGCGAATGGCGCCGGCGAGGACAACCGGAACATCGCCAGGATGGCGTCGTTGCTGGCGGGTCTCCCCGACACCGTTCCCGGTGTGTCGGTGAACCGGTTGTGCGGGTCGGGAGCCGAGGCGGTTCTCGCAGGTGTCCGGCTCGTCGGGTCGGGTGACGCCGACGTGGTGATCGCGGGGGGCTCCGAGAGCATGAGCCGGGCCCCTCACGTGCTTCCACCCGTCGAATCGGCATTTCCGCGGAAACTGGACCTCGTCCCGACGACCGTGGGGTGGCGGATGGTGAATCCGCGTTTTCCCGCGCCGTGGGTCGAGTCGCTCGGACGTTCCGCGGAGTTGATCGCCGAGGAGAAGGGAGTAGGACGACTCGAACAAGACGAGTGGGCGCTGCGATCACATGAGCTCGCGGCCGCGGCGTGGGCCGACGGCGTGCACGACGGCTTCGCCGTGCCGTATGCGGAGCTCGAGCGCGACGAGCCGATCCGAGAAGCTCAGCCGGAGGCGCTGGCAAGGCTGAGACCGGCCTTCTCGCCGGAGGGCAGTGTGACTGCCGGAAACTCTTCGCCGATCAGCGACGGAGCGGTCGCAGCACTGATCGCACGTGGCGACCTCGTGGCAGACCTCGAGGTCGAACCGCTGGGTAGGGTGCTGGCCTCGGCCGTCGTCGGGGTCGCGCCGGACAGGTTCGCGATCGCGCCGGTCGGCGCGATACGGAAAGCGCTCGACCGGGCGGGACGGCGCCTCGCAGATGTTCGGGTCCTGGAGCTGAACGAAGCGTTCTCGGCCGTGGTCCTGTCGTGCCTTCGTGAGCTGCCCGACATCCCAGCTGATCGGGTCAACCCATGTGGGGGCGCCATCGCGATGGGACACCCGCTGGGTGGATCCGCGGCACGAGTCGTCATCGACTGCCTTCGGCACGTGCGAAGGCTGGGTGGCGGAATCGGTGTGGCGGCGGCCTGCATAGGGGTCGGCCAAGGTATCGCTATCGTGGTGGAGGCCTGACGCGGTCGGGGACTGCGAGTGGCGCGACAAAGGTGGTGCACATGGGGGAGCGGGATCCGATGGCGGTGTCGCCGAGCCCCATTGCGCAGACGATCGATCTGCTCGGGGACCGGCTGACGGTCGTCATCCTCCGTGATGCATTCGTGGACCATGTCCGGCGGTTCAGCGCCTGGATCGAGAGGACAGGTGCCCCTCCTGCGGTCCTGACCTCGCGACTGAACGCATTGCTCGAGGCCGGACTGATGGAACGCAGGCCCCAGCCGGGCTCGTATGACCGGCACGACTACCTGCTCACCGATCTCGGGCTGGCCACCTGGGAGTTCCTCGTGAGTGTCTGGACCTGGCAGCGCGAATGGTCATCCGAGGGGCTGCTGCAGCCCGAGCTCGTACACGTGGACTGCGGCCACCGCGGCCCCCCCGATCTCGCCTGCCGAAGCTGCGAGCGCACGGTCAAGGCGCGAAACGCTCATCTCGAGGTCACACCCGCCACTCTGGTCTTGGCGGGACGCAGCAAGCGGCGTCGGTCCTCGCGTGGCCCACTCCAGATCAACGGGGCCGGCCTGCAGTTCTCGGTGATCATGGAGGCGATCGGGGATCGGTGGAGCGCGCTGGTCATCGGACTCGCGTTGTCCGGCATACGCCGATTCGGGGAATTCCAATCGCTCCTGATGATGTCGCCCACCACGCTCACCGAGCGCCTGACCAGACTGACCGGCGTCGGCATCCTCCGGCGCGCCGATGGTGGCCGCGAATACACACTCACCCCACGTGGGCGGGCGCTGTTCCCGATCTTCGCCTTCCAGATGGCCTGGACCCGGCGCGCCAACCCCGACATCCCGGTAGAGGACCTCGGTCCTCGGCTCCAGCACATCGACTGTGGGCAGCCGCTGATCCCTGCTCTGCGTTGCCGCGGATGCGACGCCATTCTCGAGCGCACCTCGGTGGTGTTCGAGCCCTGGCCGGCGACCTGAACAACCCCTGATCGGTCCACGCCCACACATACCGACGTTCTCCGGCCCTGCCGCGCGGAACTCGACCGTTGACAAAGTCGCGTACCTATTGGTTCACTTCATTAACGGTAGTAGGACGTCGGTCCTCGCGACGACGACCTCCTGTGCCCAGTCGCCCATCGTGGACAGAAACGAGCCCTCATGTTCTTCGCGCCCCATCTCTCCCTTCTGAACTCCGCAGTCGAGGCCAATCGGACTCGGTCTGCGTGGACGGGTTTCAGTTCGATCACCCCACCCGAGCCCGCGCACGCGGAAGCGCTGGTTGGCGCATACGACGGTGTCACACTGCAACTCTCGGCCCCGGCCGCCGCTGTCATCACCGCGGACGAGGTCTCTCCCTACACCGGGAAACCGCTCAACGTCACCTACGCTGCGCCTTCGGTCGACGAAGTGCTGGGAGGCGCTGCGTGTGCCGCCGTGGAACTCGGAAAGGCGAGCGTCGAGCAGCGTGTGGGGGTGTGCCTCGAATCCCTGCACCGAATCCACCAGCGCGGCCAGGAGTTCGCTGCCGTCACCTCCCACACGACCGGTCAGAGTCTGAGCATGGCGTGCAGTGGCAGCGGGACGAACGCCCTCGACCGCGGTCTCGAGGCCGTGGCGATGGCGTGGGCCTCGATGTCGAGGGTCCCCGAAACCGTGACCTGGCAGCAGACCTTCGGTAAGACCCCGGTGACGCTGCACAAGCGATTCCGCCCGCGCCCGGTCGGAACCGCCCTCGTCGTCGCATGTGCGTCGTTCCCCGCATGGAACGCCTACCCAGCGATCCTGGCAAACCTCGCCACAGGTAATCCGGTCCTGGTCAAGCCACATCCACGTTCGGTGCTCGGGACCGCACTCGCCGTGCAGGTCATCCGGGAAGTACTCGACGAGGCCGGGTTGCCCACGGACGCAGTCCAATTGGTTGTCGACACCGTGGATGCTCCGATCGCCGGTGACCTCGCCACCCATCCCGCAATCCGCATCGTCGACTTCACCGGGAGTCAGGCGTTCGGTACCTGGCTCGAACGCAATTCCGGTGACGCACTGGTGTTCACCGAAACCGCAGGCGTCAACACGGTCATCCTCGACTCAGTAGACGATCTGGCAGCGACGCTGAGAACACTTGCCGGCGGGCTGTCGCTGTTCAGCGGTCAGATGTGCACCTCCCCCCAGAACATCTACATCCCGGACGCGGGTGTACGAACAGCGGACGGAAGCGTGCCCCGAGACGACGTCGTGGCAGCACTGCGCGCAGCGCTCGACGACCTTGCGGCCGCACCGCGTCGCGCCGCAGCCGTGTGCGGAGCACTCCAGTCCGACGCCACGTTGCGAACTCTCGACTCACTTGCCGGCACCGCCGGAGACACGCTCGTCCGTCGACACACCCCATACGCACATCCGGTGTATCCGCAGGCCCGCGTGGTGACTCCGTTGCTGATCCGCATCGATCCGCGTCGCGGTGACGAAGTGCCCGACGGTGAACAGTTCGGCCCCATCGCCTACCTGATCGACTGTGCCGATCGCGACTCCGCGGTGGAGCACGCGACCGCGAGCATCCGTCGTCACGGAGCGATCAGTTCCTACTTGTATTGCACCGACGACGCAGCCGTCGACACGATCGCGGATGCATACGCGGATGCGGGTGCATCGTTGTCGGCCAACCTCATCTCCTCGATGCCGATGCAGTACGCCGCGGCCTACAGCGACTACCACGTCACCGGACTCAACCCGGCAGGCAACGCCACCCTGACCGACGAAGCGTTCATAGCCGGTCGATTCCGGATCGTCCAAGACCGCCGCCAGATCGAGGGATGACACGATGGCCCAGTTCAGTTCCGGCGTCTACGTCTATGACGCCGTCCGCTCACCGAAAGCTCGTGTCCGCAAACAGGGCGGTACTTTCGCAGACGTCCCCGCACACGATCTTCTCGGTCAACTACTCATCGGAGTCCGCGAGCGAGGCCTTCCCGTGGACACCGTGGGGGACATCCTCATCGGGACCAGTACGGCTGTCGGCGAGCAGGGTGGGAACATTGCGCGCGCCGCCGCGCTGTGGGCCGGATGGCCGGACACCGTCAACGCGGGTGTGGTCTCCCGGTTGTGCTGTTCAGGCCTCGATGCCATCGAGACCGGCGCCGCCAAAGTCGCATCGGGCATCGCAGACGTCGTGGTGACGGGTGGCGTCGAGTCGATGTCGCGCGTCCCGATGATGGCCGACAAGCCCGCCATGGCCTTCGATGACACACTCGGTGAGCGGACCGGATTCGTGACGATCGGCGTCTCGGCCGACCTCACCGCGGCTCGATACGGCTTCAGCAGAGCAGATCTCGATCAGGCCGCAGTCACTTCTCACGAGCGAGCGGCTGCCGCACCCACATCTGACTCGGTCGTGCCGATCAAGACAGGAGAGGGGAGCTTCCTGGGGGCAGACGAGGGGCCCCGCCCCGGTCTGGACCTCGCGGCCCTCGCGGAACTGAAGCCGATCTTCGGTGACGACCCGTCCTGGAAACGCGTCGCGAACCGACTTCCGGGTGTCGCCCGCCCGGAGGTCGGACTCCACACCGCTGCCACGGCGCCCGCCCTCGCCGACGGCGCAGCCCTCGCCGTACTCGGATCGCGTTCTGCAGAACAAGCTCTCGGTCGCAAGCCGATCGCGGAGATCGTCGGGGTCGCCCAGGCGGCAGTCCGCTCGCCGCTGCTCACCGCACCGGTCGACGCGGCGCGGCGCGCGCTGGCCAGTGCCGGGATCACCGCAGCGCACCTCGACACCGTGGAGGCCAACGAGTCCTTCGCAGCCTCTGTTCTGCTGATCAGAGACCAGCTCGGCATCGAGCCGGCCAAGGTCAATCCGGTCGGAGGATCCATGGCCACCGGTCATCCGCTCGGCGCCGGGGGCGGAGTGCTGTTGGTCAACGCGCTCGATCACCTGCGCAGGGTCGACGGTGAGTACGCACTCGTCACGATCCCGGCGGCCCTGGGACTCGGTGCTGCACTCGTCATCCGGCGCATGGCATGAGCGACGACATCAACCTCACCATCGAAACGGGAAGATCAATGAACGACAACCATGACCGGACTCCGGTGCATCTGCGCGGCTGTCACCCGAGCACCACCGTCCGCGACAACCTCGAACGGGGCTGGTGGCGCGCTGAGACCCTACTGGATCTGTTCGACGGCCACGTACGCTCGCGCGGCGACGCGACCGCGATCACCGATCCCGGGAACCTCACCGAGATCGCGGCGATCGACGCGAGGTCGCTCACCTGGAGCGAACTGGACGCCCGAGTCGACGCCATCGCAGCGCGACTCCATGCTCACGGAATCGGCCCGGGTGATGTCGTTGCGGTCCTCCTACCCAATTCGGTCGCGCTCACCTCGACGTACTTCGCACTGTGGCGGCTGGGTGCGATCGCCGCTCCGATGCCCGCCTCGTATCGTCGACACGAACTGAGCCGAATCGTCGACTCGGCCGGTGCCGTTGCAGTCGTCACCTCCACTCGCCTCCACGATCGAGATCCGCACACGGAAGCACTCGAACTCCGCGCGACGTCGCCGTCACTCCGCCAGGTGTTCACCTTCGGACCTGTCGAAGGCGATACCGAACGAGCGCTGGATGGGCGAAGTCCCTCGGCGGATCAGCTCGAAGCGGCGCGGTCGGCGGCCCGCCGAATCGATCGAACTGTCAACGACTGCATCACGATCTGCTGGACCAGCGGTACCGAGGCCGCACCGAAAGGGGTCCCACGATGTCATGCGGACTGGCTCGCGATCGGGCAGACAGCGCAGGACGGTCTCCGAGTCACATCCTCCTCCGTGATGCTCGGCCCGTTCCCGATGGTGAACATGGCAGGATTCTCGACGTCCCTCCTGCCGTGGTTGTTGAGCGGCGCACATCTCGTACAGCACCACCCGCTCGATCTACGGGTGTTCCTCGACCAGATCGAGCGGCACCACGTCACGCACGCCAGCATGCCGCCTGCACTCCTCGTCATGCTGCTGCAGAATCCGGCGCTGCGGAACGACTTCGACCTGTCGACGTTGCGGACAGTCGGTTCCGGCGGGGCACCGCTCCCGCCGGGGGTGGTGCGGGACTGGCAGAACGACCTCGGTATCGAGGTTCTCAACTTCTTCGGCTCGAACGAGGGCATCTGTCTGCTCGGCGCTCCGTCCGACACACCGGACCCGATGATCCGGGCTGAGTACCTGCCGAACTACGGCACCACGAGCCGGACCTGGGCCACACCGGTAGCCCAGCAGACGGATGTCCGTCTGGTGGATGTCACAACGGGAAGTCAGGTCACACGCGTCGGCGATCGTGGTGAACTCCGGTTGAAGGGACCGACGGTCTTCGCCGGCTATCTCGACGGGACAGCAGAGAAGAGCGCCTTCGACGAAGACGGTTACCTGTGCAGCGGCGATGTTTTCGAATTGTGCGGTGACTCAGGCGAATACCTCAAGTTCGTCGATCGCAGCAAAGAGATCATCATCCGGGGCGGCATGAACATCGCGCCGGCTGAGATAGAAGGACTGCTGATCGATCATCCCGCGGTCGCAGACATCGCAGTGGTGGGGTACGACGACCCCGTCCTCGGCGAGAAATGTTGTGCGGCGGTCGTTCCCAAGCCAGCGGAATCGGTGTCGCTGGAGGCGCTGGTCGACTTCCTACGGGAGAAGGACCTCGCCTCCTTCAAGCTGCCGGAGCGGCTGGTGATAAGGGACCACCTTCCCCGTAACGCGGTCGGGAAGCTCCAGCGCCGCGAGATCCGTCGCGAGATCGCGATGGACGAGTAAGCCATGTCGGGCAACGAATCTCCGGTCGCCGCTCCACGTCCCACACCGGCAGGCGCGGGGGCCCAGCTGGCCGACGACTTGACAACCATGCTTGCGGGACGTCTTCCGGGGGTGCTCGGCATGCGGGTCCTCGAGGCATCCGCGGAGAAGGTGATCGGCGAGCTGACGGTGAGCGAACGCGTGCTGGCGCCGAATGGCTACCTGCACGCGGCGACCGTGGTCGCGCTGGCAGATACCGCCTGCGGAATCGGAACGCGTCTGTCACTGCCGGAGGGCGCGACGGGATTCACGACGCTCGAAGTCAAGACCAACTATCTGGGCACCGCACGGTCGGGGGTGGTCACCACCACCGCGACCCCCAGCCACTCCGGCCGACGGACCCAGACGTGGGACGCGACTGTGCACGACGGCGACGGCCGGACAATCGCGCTGTTCCGCTGTACACAACTCGTGCTCCGACCCTGACCGAGCCCGTTAGGGACAACGAAAGGAAGACCAATGACCAACACCCAGTTCTCCGCGGACAATGCGCCGATCGCAGTCGCTGCCCCGGCCGACAACGGCGTCGAGAATCCCTATGTACTAGGGGTTTTCGCGCCGGTTCGCGATGAGTTGACGCTCGACGACCTCGAGGTGATCGGCGAGATCCCCAAGGACCTCAACGGCGTGTACCTGCGGAACGGCCCGAATCGACAGTTCGCCGCGCCCGGCCGCTACCACATGTTCGACGGTGACGGCATGATCCATGCCGCCCACTTCGAGAACGGGAAAGTCCGCTACCGGAACCGTTACGTGCAGACCCGCGCTTTCCAGGCGGAGTCGGAGGCCGGTCGCGCCCTCTGGACCGGTCTGATGGAGAACCCCAAGGACAACCCATTCGGCAACGGTCACGGGCTCGGCATCAAAGATGGCGCGAACACCGACGTGATCTTCCACCGGGGCCAGGTGCTGGCGACATGGTATCTGTGCGGCACACCGTACGGAGTCGACCCACTCTCGCTGGAAACGCTGGGTGCGCAGGACTTCTTGGGTACGTTCGCCGGTGACATGATGGCGCACCCCAAAGTCGACGAGGCCACCGATGAGCTGTTCTGGTTCGATTACGGACCGGACCAGAACTATCTGCGGTACGGCGTGATCGGCGCCGAGGGCAAGCAGACGCACCTGGCCCACATCGACATACCGGCGCCACGCTTGCCACACGACATGGCGATCACCGAGAACTACGCGATTCTCATGGATCTTCCTCTGGTGCAGGATCAGGACGCCCGGCGAGCAGGTAAGTACCGCATCTTCTATGACCGGGAACTGATGTCGCGCTTCGCTGTCATTCCGCGGCATGGTAGCGGCGCGGAGGTCCGCTGGTTCGAGGCCAAGCCCTGCTACATCTACCACGTGGTCAACTCGTGGGAAGAGGGCGACGAGATCGTGATGGACGCCTGTCGGGTCAAGAATCCGCAGCACCAGACGACGTTCGACCACCCGTTGGCCAGCATGTTGGCGTACATGCGACTCGACGCGCAGCTCTACCGGTACCGGTTCAACCTGCGGACAGGGCAGACCACGGAGACCGCACTGGACGATGCGAACATCGAGTTCCCCAGTGTGGACTCGAGGATCATGGGCAAGCCGCACCGTTACTCATACAACATGAGCCTGGGCAACGAGCCCCTGCTGCTGTTCGACGGCCTGGTGCGATTCGACTCGCAGACCGGGACGAAGGTCGAGCACAAGTTCGGCAATGGACGCTGGGGCGCCGAGGCCCCCTTCGCGCCGCGCGACGACTCCACCGGTGAGACGGATGGCTACCTGGTCTGCTTCGTCAACGATGAAGCCGAAGACCGTGGCGAGATCAACATCTTCGACGCGGAGAACGTCGAGGGTGGGCCGATCGCCCGCGTCCTCCTGCCGCAGCGGGTCCCGTCCGGCTTTCACGCGTGCTGGATTCGCAGCGATCAACTGGCGCAGTCGAACTGACTGCGTCCCGGTCGATGACGCACACCAGAAAGGACTCCCGAATGTCCAGGAAGTACCGAGTCATCCAATGGGGAACCGGGTCGGTCGGCCGGACCGCCCTGCGTCGCATCATCGATGGTCCCGCATACGAGCTGGCCGGCGTCTACGTGACCTCCGAGGCAAAGCACGGCGTCGACGCCGGGGACCTGGTGAAACGACCCAGAACGGGGATATACGCAACCAGGGACCTGGGGGAGATCCTCGCCACCGACGCTGACATCGTCCTTCACACCGCCCTGCTGTCGGTGCCGTACGAGGCCCAGAATGAAGCTGTCGCCGAGGTTCTCGCGAGTGGGAAGAACCTGATCTCCACCAACGGCTTCTACCGTCCTCGGGTGCACGCCGAGAACTACTGGCGTCCATTGGAGAACGCTGCTCTCACCGGCGGAGTCACACTCGCCGGGGCCGGACTCAACCCTGGATTCGTCGCGGAGCGGCTGGCGCTCCTCGGGACCGGCCTTCTCGCCGATCTGGCCGAAGTCCGCTGCTATGAGACCTTTGACGCATCGAGATCGCCATCCCGGAGACTGCTGGAGGCAGTCATGGGTTTCGGAACAGATCCGGACGAGACGTCCCTGACGACGAGCCCACTCGCCGACGTCTACAACGCGTACTACGCCGAGACGCTGCAGTTCGTCGCCGAGGCGCTGAACACCACGGTCGAGTCGATCACCCCCCAGCACGAGGTGACCCTGGCTCCGCACGACATCGAACTCCCGGCAATGACGATCCGGCGTGGTCATGTGGCAGCGACAACCTGGCGCTGGCGAGGTGAGTTCGCCTCTGGCGCTTCGATGTTGCACGAGATTCTGTGGACGTCGTCGGTCGACCTGCATCCCCAGCTCGCTGATGGAGGGGGACACTGGCGCGTGGAGATAGACGGCCGACCGAACGTTCGGATGAGCCTCGACCTCAGTGACTCGGATCCAGCGATCCCCTCGTCCCGGCCGGCAATGGACGCAACGGCCTCGGTACTCCTCGGCTTGATCCCCGGTGTGGTCGATGCCGAACCCGGGTTCTTCGACCTTCCGGTGCTGGCACCATTCCGGGCTGCGGAGACCATACGTCGGTGACGTCGCGGTGTGAGAGGCCGGGCGTTCGCGTGCCACGCGGAGTCCTCGGCACAGATGCAGAACGGGCTCCGACCTCACGGTCGGAGCCCGTTCTGCGTGTGTAGCGGACTACTTGTGGCCGGGCCGCTTCTTACCGGCCGCGATGCCGAAGCCCTTGGCCTTCGACGCCCCGGTCTCGGCGATCGTGCGAGCCGCGGACGAACCGTTGCTCGACGCCGCAGGCGCCGCATCGGTGGTGTCGGTCTCGTCCGCGTCGGCCTGCGGGGCTTCGGGTTCGGGCGCCGGTTCCGGCTCGGGAGCTGCTTCCGGCGCCGGTTCCGGCTCGGGAGCTGCTTCCGGTGCCGGTGCAGCCGCCGGGGCGGCCTTGCGTGCGCCGCCGGGCCGCTTCTTGCCCGCGGCCATCCCGAAGCCCTTGGCCTTGGCCGGCTTCTCCTCGGTGAGCACCGCGGCCGAACCGCCCTGCGGTGCCTCGCCTGCCGGCGCCTCCGCTGCCGGCGCCTCCGCTGCCGATGCCTCGACGGTCTCGGCTGCCTCGGCCGCCGGGGCGTCGACCGCCTCGGAAACCGGCTCCGTTTCGGCTGTCGCGGGTGCAGCCTCGGCAGGTGCCGCCGCGGCAGCCGGCGTGGCCGCCGCCTTGCCGATACCGCCGGGACGCTTCTTGCCCGCAGCCATCCCGAAGCCCTTGGCCTTGCCGGGCTTCTCTTCCGTTGCGGTAGCAACAGGTGATTCCGTCGCCGCTCCCGCTGTAGCCGACTCCGCTGTCGTCGTTCCCGCTGTCGCCGAAGCCGATTCCGTGTCCACGGTCGGGGCGGCATCCGGGGCCGATTCGGTCTCGTCGACCTTGCTCTCGGCGGGCGCGGTCACCCCGGCGGCCGGGGCCGCCGCGTTGGTGGTCTTCTGACCCGGGCGCTTGGCCTTGCCCATGCCGAAACCCTTGGCGGCGGGCTTCTTCTCGGCCTGCGCCGTCTCGGTAGCGGTCTCGGCGACCTCCTCCTTGACCGCTTCGGACGACTCGGTCTCGGCCGGCACCGGCTCGGCGGTACCCCCGGCAGGCTTGCTCGCGGCGCCGGGACGCTTGGCCCCGCCCTTCATGCCGAAGCCCTTGGCGGCGGGCTTCTTCTCGGCCGGTGCCTCGGCAGTGGTCCCGGCGGGAGCCGACTCCGTCGCGGGGGCAGCCGACGCCGCTGCGGCGCCGGGCTTCTTGCCGCCCTTCATGCCGAAACCCTTCGATGCCGGCTTCTTCTCGGCGGGTGCCTTCTCGGCGGGTGCTTCCGGTGCCGCGGTCTTGGCCGCCGCGCCCGGCTTCTTGCCGCCCTTCATGCCCAGGCCGACCTTCGGCTTCGGCGCGGCCTCGGTGGTCGCGGCCGACGCAGTCGCAGCTGCCGCCGCGGGCACCTTCTCGGGCTCGGGTTCCGGCTCCGGCTCGACGAGGGTGGGACGCGGTCCGAGGAACCGGCCGCCGAGTTTGACCTCGGTCCGGTCGCGCTTCACCGATTCGAGCAGCAACTGCGCGACGTCGACGACCTCGACCTTGCCCTCGGACTCGGTACCGCTCGTCCGGGCGGTCACACCGTCGGTGAGCATGACGCGGCAGAACGGACAGCCGGTCGCGACCTTCTTGACCTGATCGCCGGTGGTGTCGCCGAGAGTATCGAGCGCCTCGTCGACCCGGTCGATGTTGATCCGCTTGCCGATCTGCTCTTCCATCCACATGCGGGCGCCGCCGGCACCACAGCACATGGACCGTTCGCCGTGGCGCGGCATCTCGGTCAGCGTCGAACCGGCCGCACCCATCAACTCACGCGGGGCGTCGTAGACCTTGTTGTGGCGGCCCAGGTAGCACGGGTCGTGGTAGGTGACACCCTCGCCGAGCGGTGCGACCGGAACGAGTCGCTTCTCGCGCACGAGACGGTTCAGCAGCTGCGTGTGGTGGACGACCTCGTACTTCGCGCCCAGCTGCGGGTACTCGTTGCCCAGTGCGTTGAAGCAGTGCGCACAGGTGACGACGACCTTCTTGCGCTGCTCGGGCGCGGTCGCGAAGACCTCGCCGAGCATCTCGATGTTCTGCTGCGCGAGCATCTGGAAGAGGAACTCGTTGCCGGCACGTCGTGCGGAGTCACCGGTACAGGTCTCGCCCTCGCCGAGGACCATGAAGTTCACCGCGGCCATGTCGAGGAGCTCGGCGACGGCCTTGGTGGTCTTCTTCGCGCGGTCCTCGTAAGCACCGGCACAGCCGACCCAGAAGAGGTACTCGAAGCCCTCGAACGATTCGACGTCCTTGCCGAAGACCGGGATCTCGATGTCCATCTCGTCGATCCAGGCGGTGCGCGCGGAGGCGTTCTGACCCCACGGGTTGCCCTTGTTCTCGAGGTTCTTGAACATGCCGGCCAGCTCGGTCGGGAAGTCCGACTCGATCAGGACCTGGTAGCGGCGCATGTCGAGGATGTGGTCGACGTGCTCGATGTCGACCGGGCACTGCTCGACGCACGCACCACAGGTGGTGCAGCTCCACAGGGTCTCGGTGTCGATGACCGCGCCGAGCGCCTCGGGATCGAACTCACCGTCCACCGCCTCGATGGCCTGTCCGCCACCGAGATCGCCCTTCGATTCGCCGACGAGCTTGCGTGCGGCCTCGGCTCGCGCAGCTTCGGGGATGGCGTTGAGCTTGTCGGTGAGGACGTTGCCGTCCGCGTCGACCAGGCCGACCTCGTCGCCACCCATGTCCTTGCGGCCACCGGCCAGCAGGTAGGGCGCCTTGGCGTTGCCGTGGTCGCGCAGCGACATGATCAGCAGCTTCGGGCTCAGCGGCTTACCGGTGTTCCACGCGGGACACTGCGACTGGCAGCGACCACACTCGGTACACGTGGTGAAGTCGAGCCAGCCCTTCCACGAGAAGTCCTCGATCTTGCCCGCGCCGAACGCGTCGACGTCGGGGTCGGCGGTCTCCATGTCGAGGACCTTGCCCTGGCTCATCATCGGCTTCGCGGCACCGAGGGCGACGCCGCCGTCCTGCTCGCGCTTGAAGTAGATGTTGAAGAAGGCCGAGAAGCGGTGCCACGCAACGCCCCAGCTGATGTTCATGCCGACCATCGCCAGCCAGACCATGCCGCTCATCAGCTTGATGACGGCGAAGATCGACACCAGTGTCGGCGAGGCCGGGAGGATCTTCGCGACCTGCATGGTGAAGAAGTCGGAGTAGGCGTTGGCGTGACCGTAGGTGGCGATCTTCGACGCCTTGACCAAGATCATGCCGAGGCCCTCGAGCAGCACGATGACCTCGACGAAGTAGGCCGGCGCGAACCGGGAACCGCCGAAGCGCGACAACCGCTCGGGGACGCGCGGGTGGTTGAGCTGGCGGATCACGATCAGCACGATGATGCCGACGACGGTGGCGATGCCGAGCAGCTCGTCCCAGAGGTGCCACGCGAAGGTGTCACCGAAGACGGGCCAGTGGAACTCCGGGTTGATGGACTGTCCGTAGGCCTCGAACCACAGCAGGAATCCGCCGAGGAAGCCGACCATCACGAGCCAGTGCGCCCAGCCGACAGTGCGGAACTTCACCATGCGCGTGTGAACGATGAATTCCTTCATCATCGTCAGGAAACGCGGGAGGATGGGCCAGAAGCGGGAGCTGTCGACCTTGTGCCCGAGCTTGATGGTGCGGAAGATCCGCACCACGCCACCGAGGAACAGGTACCAGCAGAGGAGGCTGATCACCGCGGCTGTCGTGCCGATGGCAATCGTCGTGGTAGTCACGGGCGCGTACCGGCCTTTCGTCTAGGTCGTCCGCCCCCGGTCGCGGAACGCGAGGCTGGGTACCACGGGGCGGTGTACTACAGGTAACCGTAATTCGTTGCGCCACCGGCGCGCTGCCAAGGCTGGCCTAATTACGCTGGTCTACCTCATATCAGATGATACTCGCGAGTAACTTACTGTCGAGTCAGGGTGTCCGAGGCCACGTCCGGGCCGCGGGCGACCGGAGACGTCACCGCGTTCGCGCGACCTTCTCGAGTTCTTCGAGCGCCGTGTCGAGGTGCGTGAGCAGGCGTTGCAGGCTCGGGAGCTGGGCCCGGGCACCGATCAGCCCGAAGTTGATGTGCTCGGCGGTGCTGGTCACGGTGATGTTGAGCGCCAGGCCTTGCGTCGGGATGGAGACCGGGTACACGCCGTCGAGGCGGGCGCCGTTCCAGTACAGGTGCTTCGACGGCCCGGGGACGTTGCTGATGATGATGTTGAACTGCGGGGGGACGTACTGGACGAAGCCGGGCACGGTCGCGAAGGCGAGCGGCGCGAAATTCGCCGCGCCCAGCGCGAGGGCCTGCAGCGGACGAAGACCCCGGACCACCGACTTGCTATGGCGCGCCGACTCGACGAGTTTGTCCAGGCGGCGTTCGGGATCCGGCTCATCGGTCGCGAGACTCACCAGGATGGCGGTCACCGCGTTGCCGTCGTCATCGCCGTCGGTGTGCATCGACACCGGCACCGCCGCGATGAGCGGGGCGTCGGGCAACGCGTCCTGGTCGATGAGGTACGACCGCAGGGCCCCCGAACACATGGCGACGATCACGTCGTTGAGGGTGATGTTCCGGGCGTCGGCCACTGCCCGCAGACGGTCGATCTCCCACTGCTGCGAGGCGAACCGGCGGGCGCTCCCGATCGCGACGTCGAGAATCGTGCGCGGGGCCCGTCCCAGTGGGGCGACGAACTCTGGGTCGCGGAGGCCGGCCACCGCGACCTTCGCGGCCGCGGGCCCGAGGCCGGCGACCTGGCCTGCCGCGTTCGCCAGGCCGGACACCCGGCTGCGCAGACTCGGCGAGGGGCGCGGGGGTCGACGCTCGACCAGCGCCGGGTCCCAGGGTGCGGTACCCGACCGGTCGTCGGGGTCGTCGGACAAGGTCCGCTGGAGCAGGCGCAACGCGGAGACGCCGTCGACGACGGAGTGGTGGATCTTGCTGTAGAGCGCCACCCGGCCGTCGTCGAGACCCTCGATGACGTGGATCTCCCACATCGGTCGGAACCGGTCCATCAGGGCCCCATGGTTGAGGGAGACGTATCGCAGCAGCTCGCGGACGCGGCCGGGGCGGGGGAGCACGGTCCGCCGGACGTGGTAGTCGAAGTCGATCTCGTCGTCGAAGGACCACGCCACGTTGCCCAGCAGGGTCACCGGGACCGCCGGCCGTTTGCGGAAGGTCGGATGGACTTCGGTGCAGCCGCAGAACGCCTCGATGATCTCTTCGGCGAGTTCGCTCGACGACTGGCCCTCGCGCGGTACGAACAGTTGGAGTCCGCCCACGTGCATGGGCTGCTCCCGCGTCTCGGCGAGGAGGAACATCGACGAGGTGACCGGCATGTACGGCATCGCACCATCACTTTCACACCACGAAATGGATGCGCGCACAGGCTGAGCGCGACCGAGGTCTCCTCAGTATCACGGGGCGACCGCCGGGTCGGGGCTCGAATGGGCATGTTGGGAGTCGGTCCCCCTACGTTGTAGGGGTGAGGTCAGGTGCTCGTCTCGTCGTACCGGTGCTGCTGGTGCTGGTCGAACTGTGGATCACCCTGGCCGTCACGTGGATGTACTTCTCGTCGGTCGGCAGGATCGACGACGCGACGGCGCCCGCCCGCCGGCCCGCGCTGCTGGTGTTGGGTTCCCTCGTCTACGACGACGGCTCACCCGGCGACTATGTGCGAGGCCGGCTCGACACGGCGCTCGAGCTGTACCGGTCCGGGGGAGTGGGCCGGATCATCAACTCGGGCAATGGTTCCGAGGAGGCGGGAAACGAACCCGCGGTGATGCGAAGCTATCTCGAGGAACGCGGTGTCGACCCGCGGGCGATCGTCGACGACCCGTCCGGTCTCGACACCGCGGCGAGCTGCCGACGCGCCCGCGAGGTGTTCGGCGTCGACGAGGTGGTCATCGTGACGCAGGGTTTCCACCTGCGCCGTGCCATCGCGTTGTGCCGCGACCAGGGCGTCGACGCGCGCGGAGTCGCGGCCCGATGTGACTGTCCCGCCTGGACTCTCGCCCGGAACCACGTCCGCGAGACGGTGTTCGCCGGGCCGCGGGCGGTGCTGACGGCGGTCGGGTGACCCTCACCACCAGCCCAGCGACCGCTGGAGATCGGCTTCGACGGCGGGGATGAGGCTGCGGACGAAGGTCGCCGAGAGGTGGTGGAAGTCGTGCCACACCAGGATGTTCCCGACCACCGCGGGGCAGTACCGGTCGTCGCACATGGCGTCGGTGTAGTCGAGGAAGCTCATGTTGGGGAACTCGCCGGCGAGTGCGGCGGCGGGGTCGGCCGGCGCCATCGCCTGAGCGCGGGGCACGCCGCACACCTCGGGTTTGCGACCGCTGGCGAGACACTCCGGCGGCTTGAGCTGTCCGGTCGCCCAGGGGTTGTCGCGGACCGCGACGACCCGCTGCCCGCGGTCGCGGAACTCGGCGAAGATCTCTTCGTAGTCCTTCGGGACGTAGTCGCCGTCGCCCGACTCGACGGGCCGGGTGCTGTTGGTGAACACGACATCCGGCTTGTCGACGGCGAGCCGCTCCATGACGCGCCGCGACCAGTCGTTGCACTGGTAGTACTTCTGGCCGAACCACGTGAACACGTGCTCGGTCGTGAGGGCGCACCCGACCTTGAGGTAGGTGGTCACGCGGAAGTCGTGGCGCTTGCCGATGGCGTCGAGCGCGGTGATCCACTGTTCCGCATGCGAACCGCCGACCAGCGCGATGGTTCGGGTGGCGTTCACGTTGCCGTAGTAGCCGACCTTGATGGACGGGTCCTTCCAGCCGCTGATGATCGAGTCGTAGGAGGTGATCGGCCAGTCCATGTCGACGACTTGGGGACTCGGTTGTGCGGTCACGTTCGGTACCGGAGCGCCGTCGAGGAAGGCCCGCGCACCCGGGTACAGCCGTGGGTCGAGGTTCTGGGTGTCGAGGGTGGCGTTGGCGGCGTCGCGCTGCCAGCTCACCGCGGCGGCGCCGGCTGCGACGCTGATGACGACCAGTACCGCGACGAGGGCGCGCCGGTAGCCTCTGGTCTTCTCGAACGGCGGCCGCGCGACCACGCCATCGGCATCGGGCGGCACCGGGGACTGCTTCCGCTTCGCCGACCCGGCACGCAGCGGCGCCTCGACGTACTTCGTGGTCAGCCAGGCGAGCAGCACGGACACGGCCAGGATGGCGGTGCCCTCGAACCACGAGACATCGTCCTGATAGCGCCACGCCAGGTAGAAGATGAGCAGCGGCCAGTGCCACAGGTACAGCGCGTAGGCGATCGAGCCCAGCCACACCAGCCGGGGATGGGCGAGACCGCGGCTCACCCCCGATCGGATCGAGGTCTGTCCGGACGCCGTCTTCTGGTCGACGGGGGCCTGATCGATGGGGGCGGTCTGCGACGAGCCGACCCCGATGAGGATCAGCGTCGCGCCCACGGGGACGAGCGCCCACGCCGCGGGGTATTCCTGGACGCCGGCGATCCACCAGCCACACGTCACGATGAGGCCCAGGGCCACGAGTCCCAGTAGGTCACGCACCAACCGCGACAGCGCGATCCGCGGCATCCACACCGCGAGGAGTCCGCCCACGAGCGGTTCCCACAGACGGGCCACGGTGTCGTAGTAGGTGAAGGGCTGGTTGATCCCGTGGCGGTAGTTGGCCCACGCGAAGGAGCCCAGTGCGACGACGCCGAGCGCGATCCCGACGACTCCACGGACCACCTTGGGGTCCGCGAAGAACGCGGATCGCCGGCCGAGGGCACGCAGCACCGCGCCCAGTGCCAGCGCGCAGACGAGGGTGAGGACGAAGAACTGGCCCTGCATCGACATGGACCAGAGATGCTGCATCGGGCTGTTCGCGGAGTCGGCGGCCGCGTAGTCCTGCGACTCGAACGCGAGGTGCCAGTTCTGGTAGTACAGCGCACTGGCCTGCAGTTCGGCCCCGAGCGGTCCCCAACGCGTCGTCGGCATGATCAGCGCGATCAGTCCGGCGGTGACCGCGAGAACCAGCAGCAGAGCGGGCAGCAACCGGCGCAGGAGCCGGGAGAACCGCGGCCACGGATTGATTGCCGCGCCCCAGGAACTCGTCGCGGGCTGGGTCGCCAGGACGTGCTTGAGCAGAGACGCGACGAAGAAGTAGCCGGACAGGGTGAGAAAGACGTCGACGCCGCCGGACACCCGGCCGAACCAGACGTGGAAGATCGCCACCAGTGCGATCGCGATACCGCGTAGCCCGTCGAGGTCCAGCCGGTACCCGGAGGTGTTGCCGGTCGCGGCGTCCTCGTTCGGGGTCGCGACAGGTGTCGCATCGGTCAGGGGCGTACGCACAGAGGGCGATGGTACTTGGCCGCACCTGAGCGCAGCCTGGCACGAGCGGGGTGTCGCCGGACCTCACAGCAGACTCTTCGGTTCGCCCATCCGCTCGGAGTCGGTGCCTGGGTCGGCAGGGCGTCGTACCATCCCCCGCATGCTGCTCTTGTCGATGGGTGTGTCGGTCGATGGCTTCATCTCCGACCGTGACGGGAATTTCAACTGGTCGGTTCCATCCGACGACCTGTTCGCGTTCCACACCGAGCGGGTTGGCGAACTCGGTGCCTTCGTGTGCGGCCGTCGCCTCTACGAGACGATGCTGGTGTGGGAGACGGACCCGCGGATGCGCGAGAACGAGGCGGATGCCGCGTTCGCCGACATCTGGTCGGCGCTGCCCAAGGTGGTCTTCAGCCGCACCCTCACGACGGTCGAGGGCAACGCCCGGCTGGCGCAGGGGTCCCTGGCCGACGAGCTCACCGTGGTACTGGACTCCACGGACGCCGACGTGGAGATCGGTGGTGCCGACTTGGCATGGCAGGCAATCGAACTCGGCTTCGTCGACGAATTCCGCATCTTCCGGTACCCGGTCATCGTCGGTGGCGGTACACCGCTGCTCCCGCCGGTCACCGACGCTGTCCGGCTCGACCTCGCCGAGACCCGGACCTACGGCGGCCAGGTGATCTACGAACGTTACCGCCGCGTGCGCGACGACACGTAGGCTCTCCGCTTTCCCGGTACGACGCACGCCATTCGTTCTCGGTGCGTCTAAACCTTCAGCCACAGCACTCGCCCCGGCACCCTGTCGAGCAGTCATTCCACGCCGACAACCAGGGGAGATCCACTCATGACAGCACGACGATCGGTCGCGATCATCGGGGCCGGGCTGGCCGGGACCAGCGCGGCACTCGGATTCGTCGACGCCGGATTCGACGTCACGCTCTACAGCGACCGGGACCGCGAGTCGCTGCGCGACAAGGTGCCGCCGACCGGGGTCGGGGTGCTCTTCGGAAAGCCGCGCGAGTGGGACGCCGAGATCATCGACGACCTGTACGAGGTCGGCAACACGACGGGTATCAGCGCTCGTCTGTACTCAGGTGCAGGCGACGAGCGCGCCGCGGTCCTCGAGTTCAATCCGGACTACGGCTACGTCGCACAGGCTGTCGACCTGCGCCTGCGTGCCGACGACCGCCTGGCCCGGTTCCTGGACCGCGGTGGACGATTCGAGGTCGGGCAGATCGGGCTCGACCGCCTCGACGCGATCGCGGCCGACGCCGACATCACCCTCGTCGCGACCGGCAAGGGCGGTTTGTCGACGCTCTTCCCGGTCGACGAATCACGTAGTCACTACCGGGAACCGCAGCGTCGTCTGCTGCAGGTCACCCTGACCGGCGTCGACCACGGCCCCGAATCCTTCGCTTACCGCAGCAGCGCGGGCGGCGACCACTCGCTGTTCAACCTCGATGCCCAGAACGGGGAGATCTTCGTCGGACCGTTCCTGCACAAAGATGCCGGGCCGACGTGGTCGTTCATCGTCTTCGCCAAGCCCGCCGGAGCGTGGGCGGCCCGGCTCGACGACGTCCACGACGCGGTGTCCGCCCGGCAGACGATCTCCGGCATCTTCGCGGAGTACTTCCCGGAGGACGCACCGGTCATCGACCAGCTCGAGGTCATCGAGTCCGATCCGGTGTCGTGGCTCAAGGGCGCGGTCACCCCGACTGTCCGGCAGTCCGTCGCGACCACCGCGGGCGGACACCCGGTGGCGGCGATCGGCGACACCGCGATCGCCGTCGACCCGGTCGCGGGCCAGGGGGCAGCCAACACGCTGTTCCAGGTCGCCGAACTCGTCAAGGCCGCACGGGACCACGAGGGTGAGTTCACCGCCGAGTGGCTGTCGGCGGAGTTCGAGAAGCACTGGGAGCGACGTGGACGGGCCGCGGTCGAGGTCACCCGGCTCTACCTGGGCGACCCCGACTACGCGACCCACCTGGAGTTGTCGTTTCCGGCTGCCGCCGTCAGTCCCGCCATCGCGTCGGCGTTGTTCGGTCTGCTCTCCGAACCGAATCCGCTGCTCGGTCTGCGGACCCGTGAGGACGTGGAGGGTTTCATCGCCGCGGTGGCCGGAGAGCCGCACGAGGAGGTCCTCGCCCGCTTCGCGCCGGCCGGACAGTTCAGCAGCGCCACCCCGGCGGCCGTGAGCGCCTGACGCCCGCCCTCCGGCGTCGATGTGATACGAACGACATCGTCGTTCGAGTCGACGCCGGAGGGGGCAGATGTGAAGTCGGGGTGGATGTTGGCCGACGCGCCACCGCAGACCGGTCGGGTCGCGGTGGTGACCGGCGCGAATTCGGGGATCGGACGCGAGATCGCGCTCGGGCTGGCGACGCTGGGCGCGCGTGTCGTGCTCGCGTGCCGCAATCCCCAGACCTCGGTGGAGGCCCGCGACGACATCGTGGGCAAGGTCCCCGGGGCAGAGCTGGAGCTCGTCGATCTCGACCTCGCGAGTCTGGATTCCGTCCATGACGCCGCCGCCGAGATCCGGCGGCGTCATCCACGGATCGATCTGCTGGTCAACAACGCCGGCGTCATGCGGGCGCGGCGCGAACTGACGCCCGACGGTTTCGAGATCGACTTCGGCACAAATTATCTCGGTCACTACGCACTCACCGGGCTCCTGGCCGATCGCCTGCTCGCCGCGGACTCGGCACGCGTGGTCACCGTGGGCAGTCATGCCCACCGCGCCGGCGCCATCGACTTCTCCGATCTACCGATGGACCGGACCTTCAGCAGTGCGGGTGCGTACTCGCGAGCGAAACTCGCCCAGATGCTGTTCGCGATGGAACTCGACCGTCGGATGAGAGACGCCGAGGTGTCGGCGATCTCGCTGGCGGCCCACCCCGGTGGTACTCGGACCGGGGTGATGCGTGAGCAGAGCCGGTTCCTCCAGTGGGCCTACCACGCACCGTCGCTGCGCTGGCTCACCGACCGGTTCATCATGGACCCGCCCGACGGTGCCCTGCCCGTCCTTCGTGCGGCCACCGATCCGAAGGCGCAGGGCGGCGAATACTACGGTCCCGTCGGCAGTCTCGGGCTCGCCGGTCCGCCCGTACTGGTCGAGCCGTCGGTGAAGGCCAAGGACCGCGACGTCGCCGCACGACTGTGGGACATCGGTGCCGAACTCACCGGGGTGACCATCGACCTCGGTTGACCCCCGCTCCCTGAGGTGCGAGGAGCGCTAGCGACGAGCCACGAAGGGTCGCAACACGTTCCGTCAGATCGCGAACCGCCCGGCGAATGATCGCAGCGGGAGGTCGGCACTCGTCACGATGCCCGGCGGTGCCGCCGCGACGGACCGGATCGAGTTGAGGGCCGGGAGTCCGGTGACGGTCATGCCGATGGACGCGAAGTTCTCCGGGTTGGAGAGGTCGAAACCCTTGCGCGGGAAGATCATGTGCTTGGAGTAGATGTTCGGGTCGCCGGTCACCTGGGTGATGTAGCAGGCCTGGATGTTCCACGACGGATCGGTGTGCGGTGTCATCTGCCATTCGAGATGCGATTCGACGCGCGCAACGCCGTCGACCATGCCCTGGTACTTGATGTAGCTGCCGCCGAGTGAGCCCTGCGGGAGCTGATACCAGCCGAGGTCGACGTCCTTGGTGCAGGCGCCCAGCTCGTAGGAGAAGGTCACCTCGTCGAGTTCGAGATCGAAGGCGTCGGCCATCAGGTAGACCGAGTCCGCGAACACCGCGGTGTACTTGTACAGCGAATCGGGGATGTTGGGGTCGTCGACGGGCAGGCCGTATCCGACCGCCTTCCAGGTGTCGACGGAATGGTGGCAGGAGACGTCGACGGATTCGATCACCGTGACGTTCTCGATGTCGGCGACGTCGGCGGTGTGCACGATCCCGAGGATCTGTGCCAGACCGGGATTCATGCCGGTGCCGTAGAAGGTGGCTCCACCGCGCTCGCAGGCCTCGGCGATGACCTCGCTGACCTTGCGCCCGGACTGGTGCGGGTGGTTGGTGTCGCGGTGGAACCCGGTGATCCAGTCCGCGGTGGTGACGACGTCGATCCCGGCCTCGAGAACCTCGACGTAGAGATCCTCGTCGGGAAAGACGCCGTGGAACGTGAGCACATCCGGACGGGCGGCGATGATCTCCTCGACCGTGCCGGTTGCGGTCACACCGACCGGATCGATGCCGACGATCTCACCGGCATCCCGGCCGATCTTGTCGGGCGTATAGCAGTGCAGGCCAACCAGTTCGAGGTCCGGATGCGACTGGATGCGTCCGATCATCTCGGTGCCGAGGTTTCCGGTGGCGACTTGGAAGACGCGGATACGTGGGGAGGCGGTCATGACAGATCCTTTCGGCGGAAGCAGTTCCGGTCAGGGCTGCGCGGCGGCGCGCAGCGCGTCGAGCTCGGATCGGCGGATGCGGACGAACTCCTCCGCCGACGGCACGGCGCCGCTCGGTGCGGACGGGTCGGCGCCGTCGGGCCCGCCGTCGGGATAGAACTGGCGCGCCCACTTCCGAAGGGCGGTGAAGCCTTCGAACTCTTTGCGGGACAGGGCGGGCGGGTCGGAGTAGCGCTGGTGCGCCCAGATGTCGATGTCGGCGGCGAACTGCTCGATGACGAGGTCGGCCATGACGGTGCCGTAGCGGGTGATCTCGCCGGTCTCCTCACCCGGTTTGCGGCCGATCCACACGGTGAACCGGACGTCGGAGGTGTGCTCGTCGACCGGGGTGACCGCCGGCATCGTGCGATTGTCGACCATGCCCCAGCTCTTGGTCACCGAACACCCGAGCCCGGCGTTGATGGATTCGACTCCACTGGTGGCGTTCTCGAGTGTCGCGCCGTCCTCGAATGCGATCGTGAAGTCGACGTGGGACACCGGACCGGCGAAGTCGTGCCGGGTGAACTCCGGCATGAACGGGGTCTTGTGGACGAACTTGAAGTGGGCGAAGTCGACGCCGTTCTCCATGATGTACTGCGGATGGATCTCGAGTCCCGGCCGGAACAGGGTGGCGGCGGGGACCGGCGGGTAGTAGTCGGCCGCGGTGCGGTCGTCGCCGAAGTCGCCGAAGATGTCGGGAACATCGAAATATGGTGGGCGACCGTCGGTGTCGTGCCAGATCCAGACTGCCTCGTTGCGTTCGAGGACGGGGTAGCTGCGGATGCGGCGTCCCCGGTTGGGGTGTTTCTCGTACGGGATGCACACGTTGCGCCCCTCGCGGTTCCACTCCCAGCCGTGGAACGGACACACCAGGTTCTCGCCGTCGACGTGGCCGCCGTGACCGAGATGGGCGCCGAGGTGTTCGCAATAGGCATCGAAGACGGAGACCGCGCCCGAGCGGGACCGCCAGGCGACCATCTCGCGGCCGAAGTATTTCATCGTGTGGACGGCCCCGACGGCGATCTCCGAGCACCAGGCGACCTGGAACCAGCCGGTGGGTGTCATCGACAGGGGCGTTCTCGCCATGGGGCAACGGTAGGTCCCGCCGACGCGGAATGCAAGAGGGTTCTTTGAAAGTTGTCCCTCCTGGTCAGCTGGCGGTTTCGACCAACTCCGGAGTCGACGACGCCGCATGCATGACCCGGTGGATCTCGGCCGTGAAGTCCTCGGCGGCCTCGATGTTCGACGCGTGCCCGGTGTCGAGGACCACGAGGCGGTCGAGCTGGCCGCGGATCGACAGGGCGTGTGCGATGCGCTGGGTCATCGCATGGGGGAGAAGGAGGTCGTGCCGCCCGCCTATCACCGTCGTCGGCACCGAGATCGCCTCCGCGCCGGTGGGTCCCATCGCCAGTTGAAGGAGGGCCACTGCGGCCTTGGCTCGCGAGCTCGGGGTGCACGAGCGGGTCATCGCGAGGACGAATGCGGCGTGGTCGACGGTCGCGGACCGGCCGTTGAGGACGCGATGGCGGATCACGCTCCTCGTGAACCGGTCACCGGGGAACGGGATCGGTACCGACAGTGCCATCTGCAGGAGCCACAGCGGCGCCTTGATCGGACCGTTCACGAGCGGCAGTACGCGGCTCTCGGTGGCGATGCCGCCCCAGGTGGTGTTGGCGAGGATCATTGCCGCTGCTCGAGCCTCGGCCTGGCCGCGATGTCGGTGCGCCCACGCCTGCAGGGTGATGCCGCCCATGCTGTGGCCGACGAAGACTGCCTTGGAAGTGTCGGGGATCGTCTGGGACACCACGGTGGACAGATCGTCCGCCAGCACGTCGGCGTCGAATTTCCGTTTGCCCCAGGTGCTCTCGCCGTGTCCGCGCTGATCGTAGGCGATCACGTGGTAGCGCTCGGCAAGGGCGTTGACCTGTGGATTCCAGTACTCCACGCAACATGACCAGCCGTGCACGAGGACCAGGACGGGTGCGTCTGCGGGGCCGTGGTGTACGACACGCAGCCGTGCGCCGTCGTCGGTGACCGCCCATGAGGTTCGTTCGGGTTCCCGGCTGTTGAAGAGGGCGTCCACGTACTCACGGTTGCGCAGCCGCCGACGAGCCTCGGCCGGCGAGAAACCGGCCAGGGTGTGTCGGGCCGAACCCAGTACACCGGTGGAAATCATGTCGTCCTCCTCGCCCCCGCCTCGTGACAGGTGTCACAGGAGACCTTGATGATACAAACCCATGCGATGTGTTCCTAGTGTTTCGGAATCACGGTTTGTGCCATATGTCGGGTTGTGTCGAACCGGCCGAGCGCCGGCTCGTCCATCGGTCCTCCGCAGTTCGTCACCATCGGGTGATCGGACGGGTAGCCGAGCGAACGATCGCCAAACATCTCGCCCGTGAGGGCGTTGGTGGAGCGTCGTGGCCGCGAACGGTCCGACTACGATCGGCAGCCATGGTCTCCGGTGACTCCCGCATCTCCGACACACGGTCCGCGGACGCCGGTATCCCCGACAGCGGTACTGCCGGCGTCCCGCGGCGGGCGAACAAGCGCGGCCAGGCGACGCGCGACGCGATGCTCGACGCCGCGCTCGTCTCGCTGGCGACCGGTGACCCCGCGTCGGTGTCGGGCAACCGGATCGCCAAGGACATCGGTGCGACGTGGGGCGCGATCAAGTATCAGTTCGACGACATCGACGGTCTGTGGGCGGCGGTGCTGCATCGGACCGCGGAACATCGCGGCGACCTGCCGGTGAGCGTGAAACCCGAAGCGCCGTTGGCGGAACGGGTCGCGGCCATCGTCGACCTCATGTACGACGGACTGACCGCACCCGAGTCGCGGGCGATCGAGACACTGCGGGCCGCGCTGCCACGGGACCCGGACGAGCTGCGTCGCCTGTTCCCCAAGACCGCGGCCGAATTCGCCTCGTGGGGACCGTCCTGGATCGACTCATGCCAGCGCGCGTTCGCCGACCTCGACGTCGACCCGGAGCGGGTTCGGGAGGTGGCGGCGTTTCTCCCGGGGGCCATGCGCGGGCTGGTGTCGGAGAAACAGCTCGGCACCTTTCAGGACCAGCAACTCGCCCGCCGCGGCCTGGCCAGGGCCATCGTCGCGCTTCTCGCGGGCTGAGCGCCGGGGGCCACGGCGGTCAGGAACCTTCAGTCGCCGTCGGTTGGGGGACATGCGGCATGCGTTTGCGAACCCGTCGTTTCGGCCTCACGGGTCCACAACCTTCTGGTCGTCTTCGGTTGTCAGGTGGTCAACGCACAGACAACGAAGTCGAGCACATCAGTTGGGACGAGTGGTTCCGCAACTTCGAGCGCGCCGAACTCGCTCTCGTCTACGAAGCGACGAAGTCCGACGCCGGCCGGACCTTCGCGAAGGTCGTGCCGGCGCCGGACTTCTGAGCCGTGTGAGCTTCTCCGTTCAGACGCGCCGGGCCGCGTACCGGGCGCCCTCGAGGGTCATGCCGTTCACCGAGTAGAGCACGTGCAGGGCGTTGGGACCGCCGACCGGAGAACCGTTGCAGATGGTGTCACCGGGGACGCAGTAGCGAACCGTGCGGCTGCGGTAGGGCGCGGCCACCTTCACCGGGGGAGCGCCGATGTCGTCGATGAAGCGATCCGACGGCGCGCCGTAGAGCACGATCGCGGCGACGTTGCGCGCCATGTTCGCCGGCAGCGGCGGCGGCACGAACCGGTCGTAAGTCGCGTATCGCGCCGGCAGATCCAGTTCGGCCTGGACGGAGTAGGCCGCGACGACGGCGCCCTGGGAGTATCCGCCGAGGATGACCTTGGTGCCCGGGCACTTCGCGGCCAGGGACTTGATGCGGTTCTGGGTGGTGCGGACACCGTCGGCCACCGTCTGGGCGAACTTCAGGCGGTTGTTGAACTGGTCGCTCGCGGGATACGGAACACCGTAGGAGCTGACGGTCTTGCCCGGCAGCTGCGAACGAACGGCCTCGACGAAGGAGAGGCCGGTGAGACCGAGCGGCGGCGCCGTCTCGACGGTGCCGCGCGCGAACACCACCTCGACGTCGGAGCACGATGGCGCGGCCTGGGCGGTCGGTGTGCCGACGGCCACCGCCCCCGTGATCGCAGCGATGACACAGAGGACGGAAACACTCAACCGTTTGATCACCTGGCTCATGGTAGAGATCACGTACGGCTGAGTTAAGGGGCTCATCGTCCCAAAGAATGAGGCAATCCGGGGCCATCCGGGAGGCGCTTCGACACGAACAACCGGGTTGAGCCCGTGCAATATTCTGTACGATTACGAGGCTCGCCGGGCAGCCCCCGGCACATCGAATCGAGGTTGAATGCCTGTGGCAACAGACGTCCATCACAAGATCGCCGAACTGGCGCGGCAGATGCATGCAGTCCCGGAGAGCACCCAGGACTCCACCGGCCAGGTTCTGGGCTCCATTACCGCCGGGGCCGTCGAGTATGTCCCCGGCGCCCAGTACGCCGGTGTTCTGCTCGTCGACCAGAAGAAGAATTTCGACACCCTGGCGCCGACCGATTCCCTGATGATCACGGCTGACCAGATCCAGAAAGAAACCGGCGAGGGTCCGTGCCTGCTGGCGGCCTGGGACCACCACACGGTGCTCGTGAACGACATCCGCACCGACGAGCGGTTTCCCGCGTTCTCCGCACGCGTCATCGACGAGACGCCGTTGCGGTCGAGCCTGTCGTTCAAGTTGTTCACCGACAAGGGCACCATCGGCGCGCTCAACCTGTTCTCCGAAGAGACCGACGTGTTCGGCGATGAGTCCCTGGAAGTCGGGCTGCTGTTCGCGACGCACGCCGCGCTGGCGCTGCGAGCGGCCCGTCAGCAGCAGCACTTCCAGAGCGCCCTGGCGAGCCGAGACGTCATCGGCCAGGCCAAAGGCATGATCATGTACCGGTTCCGCATTGATGCGGTAGCCGCTTTCGCTCTGCTCCGACGACTGTCCCAGGACACCAACACGCCGCTGGCAAAGGTCGCCGAGCAGCTCATCGAGCGGGAGCTCAGCGAATCCGGCGAGGCGGGAACCGAGTCGATGTCCTGACCCGGCCCCCGCGCGGCGACTAGGTTGGCCACATGCGCAGCCGACACGTGAGTGTGGTCATCAACGCCGAACCCGGGAACGTCTACGACTTCGCGGCCGAACCCGACAACCTGCCGCGCTGGGCTGCGGGGCTGGCGAAGTCGGAGGTGGTCCGGCGGGGTGACGAGTTGCTCGTGGAGTCGCCGATGGGCACCGTCACGGTCCGGTTCGTCCCGCGCAACGCGCTGGGCGTCGTCGACCACGAGGTCGTGCTCCCCACCGGTGACACCGTGCTCAATCCACTTCGGGTCCTGCCGCATCCAGAAGGCGCCGAAGTCGTCTTCACCATCCGGCAGCTGGGCATGTCCGACGACGAATTCGACCGCGACACCCAGATGGTGGAAAAGGATCTCGCACAGCTGAAGTCGCTGCTCGAGACGGGCAGTCCGGCCTAGGCCCGCCGCACCGAACCTCGAACATCACTTGTGCGTCAGCGTGTATTCCGCAGAGTCCGCTCGCCCCAAAGAATCCCACTCGGCCGAGCTGACGCCGAGTGCGTCGAGCAGATAGTCGGCGACGGCGTCGGCGACCAGGGCGACTCTGGCCGGATCCTCATCCGTGGTCTCGCGTACCGCCTCACCGGCGATGCCGCCGAGAGTGTGCTCGCCGTCCGGAATCCACATCAGATCCGTCGCGCCGGGGGATAGGTGAAAGGCGTCGGTCAGCCACTCCGGGCCGCGTGTCGACAGGGCCGAGTCGTCCTTGCCGCCGGCGACGACGAGTGCCGGGGTGGACATCGTCGAGAAGTCCGGCCGCATGAACGGCAGGTGTTCGCGCGCATACTCGCTCAGGCTGTCGCCGGTCCCGGCCGTCGCGATCAGTGCGCCCGCTCGTACGGCGGGATGTGCGAGATCCGGGCCGACGGCCCCGTCCGGCCCGATCACACGCGCGCCGAGGAGAGTGCCGACGGTCTGACCGCCCCACGAGTGGCCGGCCGCGGCGAGCAGATCTATGGCGACGCGGGAGCGGAGGTCCCCACCGGCCGCGATGAGGATCTCGTCGAGGTGATCGATCACCGCGTGTGCGTCGTCCACTCGCGTGCGCCAGATCGACGCGAACCGCGGGTCGTCGAATCCGATCCCGTAGTGCCGGGAATCAAGGTGCGTCGGCTGTACGACGACGAAACCCGAAGCGGCCCAACGATCGACGAGCGGTGCGTAACCGTCCATCGACCAGGCGTTGCCGTGGGAGAACACGATGACCGGGAGGTGGCCGCCGGTGACCGGTGCGGTGACCTTCACCGTCAGCGGGAACGGACGGTCCGAGGTGGGGACGGGAATGGGCTTGACGGCGACGATCTGACGGGTGGGCGATTCCGGGGACATGAGGGTTCCTTCGGCAGGAGGTCGGTACGGGGTATCGTGGCGGAACGATGTTCCGCCAAACTAGCGGAACAATGTTCCGCGAGCAAGGGGTGGACGGTGTCCGCGAGAAAAACCGCACGTCAAGTGCAGGCAGAACGGAGTCGCACGGCCCTCCTCGAGGCGGCCGCCGCGGCCTTCGTGGACGCGGGCGTGCAGGCTCCGGTGCGCGAGATCGCCGCGCGCGCCGGGGTCGGCGTCGGCACCGTGTACCGGCACTTCCCGACCCGGGCGGATCTGGTCACCGCGGTGTACCGGCACCAGGTCGACGAGTGTGCTGCACTGGCCGAACAGTTGCTGGCCCAACAGGTCCCGCCGCGTGCGGCGCTGTGCCGGTGGACGTCGGCGTTCACCGACTTCCTCGTCACCAAACACGGCTTGAGCGACGCGCTCAGCTCCGACGATCCGAGCCTGGTCGACCTGCACGCGCTCATCTTCGACACCCTCGTGCCCGCGTTCGCCTCGCTGCTCGAGCCGGCCCAGGCCACGGGGGCGGTCAGCGCAGACATCACCGCGCTGACCTTCCTGCGCGCCATCGGCAACTTGTGCATCGTCGGACCCGGATACACCGACGCCGACGCCCGGGCGATGGTCGGTCTGCTGCTGATCGGTTCCGGTGCATCGCCTGCAGAACTCGAGAACGCGGGGCGATGAGAACAGGCGCGCGTCGAAGTCAGCCTCGATGACGACACGCGACTTCGAGGAGACCCCATGACGCAGCGCCGACTCTTCTTCGTCCACGGTGCGGGCGGCTACGTCGACGACGGCCCGCTCGCCGAGGCGCTGTCCGCGGCGCTCGGCGCGACCCTGGTCATGCCGGTGTTCTCCGACGACGACATGTCGATCGAGGCGTGGGCGCGGCCGGTCCGAGAGCACCTCGCCGGGCTGGGCGCCGACGACCTCGTCGTCGCGCACTCCTTCGGGGCGACGGTGCTGGTGCACGTCCTCGCCGAGGCCGCGGTGTCCGCACCCAGACCTGCTGTGCTGCTGGCGATGCCGAATTGGGGTCCCGACGGATGGGACGTCCCGCAGTACGCGTTCACCGACACAGACGCCGATGCCCCGCTCCCTGAGGGCGTTGCCCTCCACCACTGCGTCGACGATGACGTGGTACCCGTCGAGCATCTGGACCTGAACACGGCGCTCCTGCCGTCGGCGACGGTGCATCGACACCCGACCGGCGGTCACCAGTTCGACGGACTCGCCGAGCTGATCGCCGCCGATGCCCTCGGTGCGAGCGCACTTGCGCGCGGAAGGTCCGCCCCCGACCCTGGGTAGGACACGACCCGCGGTCCGGAAGGCCCACATGGACGAGAACAGATGACCGACCCCAGCCCGGCCGCTGCCGAGTCCCGTGGGGTGCCGGCCGCGTCACGGGCGGGCCGGTGGCTGATCGTCGCCGCGGTTCTCGGTTCGGGCGTCGCCTTCATCGACGGCACCGTGGTCAACGTCGCGTTACCCGCGATCGCGCGCGACCTCGACACGGGTCTGCGCGGCCAGCAATGGGTGCTCGACGGGTACCTGCTGACCTTGAGTGCGCTGTTGCTGATCGGTGGCGTCGCCGGCGATCGGTACGGGCGTCGACTGGTGTTCGCCGGTGGTCTGGCGGTGTTCGCGGTGGCGACCGTCGCGTGCGGGCTGGCGCCGACCGTCGAGCTCCTCGTCGCCGCGCGGATCGTGCAGGGGATCGCCGCGGCCGCGGTGGTGCCGGGCAGTCTGGCGCTGATCAACGCCGAGATCCAGCCCGCCGATCGAGGTGCCGCGGTCGGACTGTGGGCCGGGATGTCCGGCGCGACCACGGCTCTGGGCCCGTTCCTCGGTGGCTGGCTCGTCGACGCGGCGTCGTGGCGGTGGACGTTCCTGCTCAGTGTGCCGCTCGCGCTGGGAGCGTTGTGGATCGCGATCCGGCACGTGCCCGAATCGCGCGGCACGCCGTCGAGCGCCCGGCTGGATGTGGCGGGTGCGCTGGCGATGACCGTCGGGCTGGCGGGCGTGATCTACGCGCTGATCGAGGGGCCGTCGAACGGGTGGAGTGGCGAGACGGTCGCCGCCGGGATCGTCGGTGTCGTGTCGCTCGCGGGTTTCGTGGTGATCGAGTCACGGGTGGCCGCGCCGCTTCTGCCGCTCAGACTGTTCCGCTCATCGCAGTTCACCGGCGCCAACCTGACGACGCTGCTGGTCTATGCGGCGTTGGGCGGTGCGCTGTTCCTGCTGGCCCTGCAACTGCAGCAGAGTCTGGGGTACTCGGCGTTCGAGGCCGGCGCGGCGATGTTCCCGAGCACGTTCATCATGCTGTTCGGGTCGCCGTTGGTCGGCACGCTGGCCCAGCGCATCGGCCCGCGACTGCCGATGACGGTCGGTCCGCTCATCGCGGCCGGCGGGTTCGCGCTGATGTCCCGGGTGGAGCCCGGCTCGGGGTATGTCGACGCCGTACTACCGGGCGTGCTGCTGTTCGGTCTGGGGATGACGGTGACCGTCGCGCCGCTCACCTCGGCCGCGCTCGCCGCCGTCGACGACGCGCTCGCCGGCACGGCGTCGGGCGTGAACAACGCGGTGGCGCGTCTCGCGGGACTGCTCGCGGTGGCGGTGCTGCCGGCCGTGGCCGGGATCGACGCGGGTCCCGGCGATCCTCTCGGCGACGGCTTTCGGGCAGCGATGTACATCTGCGCGGCGTGTTGCGCGGTCGGCGGCATCGTGGCGGCGTGCACGATCCGCTCGAGCACCGAGGTGCACCCGCAGGTACGTGCCGGCGTGGACGCCGCGTGCCAGGATGCGGCGACCCGGGCGGGTTAGGTCCGGCGTTCCCCGGTGCCGGCCGCGATGGCCCAGATCACGAGGAGCGGCTGAAAGAACAGTCGCGTCAGGCGCTTCTGGTCGGTGTCGAGGCCGAAGGCGTCGATGTGCTCGACGTACTGGTTGATGTTGCCGGGGAAGATGGCGACGAAGAATGCCGCGACGATCCACGACACCACCTTGCGGTGTCTGGGCAGCGCGATCAGGGCTGCGCCCAGGGCGATCTCGACGCCACCCGAGGCCAGCACCACGAAGTCCTTGCTGAACGGCACCCAGTCGGGGACCTGCGCCTGGAACTCCTCACGCTGTGCGGTCAGATGACCCACACCGGCGATCGCCAGGATGGCGCCGAGCGCGATGCGGGCGATGGCCCGGCCCAGCGGCTGGCGAGTGGTCGTGGGGGTCAGGATCGACATGCAGGCTCCTCGGATGGGCGTCGGTTCGGTTCTACCGCACTTCGTGGCGAGCCGGGTTTCGGACGGCCGACGGCGCCGAGTTCGCGTCGGCGTGAGTCTTGGCGTCGATTTCTGGCACAGAAGTACTTACTTGTGATTGAGTGTTGTGACTCCGACCACTTGGCCGGGATTGCTCTTCAGTACGCAGGGGACAGCCATGACACTCGACACCGCACCGTCACACCACTTTTCCGCGTCGTGGGTCGACTCCGTGTCCGGCGCGCTCAAGGGTGCTGCGGGAGTCGTCGTGACCACCGCGGCATTTCTCGTCGCCATCGCGGTCCTGGTGATCGCCCAGGTCGTCGTGGTCGCCACCCGCGCCGCGGCCGATCTCACCTGAGGTTCGCGACCGGTCAGGAATCGAGAAGCCTCCGGGCGGGTCGGCGTCTTAGCGTCGAAGCATGACGAACATCAACGCACTCACACTCGAAGTTCCCGATACTGCAACGGCGCAGACGTTCTACGACAAAGCTTTCGGACTCGGCGACCGGCTGCGCTTCCGCACCGGAGACTCACCGACGTCGGGCTTCCGCGGCTTCGTGGTCTCCCTGGTGGTCGCCGACCCGACGGTCGCCGACTCCTTCCTGCAACCGGCGATCGAGGCCGGCGCCACTGTGCTCAAACCCGCCAAGAAGTCCTTCTGGGGGTACGGCGGCGTGGTTCAGGCGCCCGACGGCACGATCTGGAAGGTCGCCAGTTCCTCGAAGAAGCCGAGCGGCGCGCCCGAGCGCCAGGTCGACGATCTGGTCCTGCTGCTCGGCGTCGACGACGTCGCGGCGACGAAGGAGTTCTACGTGAGCCGCGGATTCGTCGTGGCCAAGAGCTTCGGCCGGAAGTACGTCGAGTTCGAGAGCGCTCCCGACTCGATCAAGCTCGCGCTGTACGGCTGCAAGGCCGCGGCCAAAGATGCGGGTGTCCAGCCGGACGGTTCGGGTTCCCATCGGCTGGTGATCGGCGGCGATGTTGGGGAGCTGACCGATCCGGACGGGTTCGCCTGGGCTGTCACACCCCGTTCGCTCCTGGCATAAATCGCTCGGGAACAAGATTCCTGCCACCTGGGTTGAGTCGGTCAGACTTAACTCTGGAGGTTTCATGTCCCAAGCTGATCGGTCCCAGACATATTCACTGCCGGTTCTCTTCGTTCCCGACGTCGTCGTGCTGCCCGGCATGGTCGTGCCCATTCCGCTCGACGATGCCGCGCAGGCCACCGTCGACGCCGCCCGGGCGAGTGAGACCGGGAAACTGCTGGTCGCGCCACGTCTGGACGACCGGTATCCCACCTACGGTGTCATCGCGTCGATCGTGCAGGTCGGGCGTATCCCGGGTGGCGGCCTCGCCGCCGTCGTCAAGGGTGAGCAGCGTGCGCAGATCGGTACCGGAACACCTGGCCACGGAGCAGCGCTCTGGGTCGAGGTGACCGAGGCCGAGTCCGCCGACATCACCGACGAAGACCGCGACCTGGCGGCCGAGTACAAGAAGCTCGTCCTGGCCATGCTGCAGCGCCGCGAGGCCTGGCAGCTCATCGACGCCGTCAACAAGATGTCCGATCCGGCGGATCTCGCCGACACCTCGGGCTACGCGTCGTGGCTGTCCGACGAACAGAAGCGCGAGTTGCTCGAGACGCCGGTGACCGCGGCACGGTTGCGCCTGCTCATCGAGTGGACGGGCGACCATCTCGCCGAGTCCGAGGTGACCGAGAAGATCGCCGAGGACGTCCGTGCGGGGATGGACAAGCAGCAGAAGGAATTCCTGCTGCGTCAGCAGCTCGCCGCCATCCGCAAGGAGCTCGGCGAGGACGAGCCCGAGGGCGCCGACGACTACCGCGGCCGCGTCGAAGAGGCCGACCTGCCGGAGAAGGTGCGCGAAGCAGCGCTCCGCGAGGTGGGCAAGCTCGAACGGGCCAGTGACCAGTCGCCGGAGACCGGATGGATCCGCACCTGGCTCGACACCGTCCTCGACCTGCCGTGGAACACTCGCACCGAGGACTCCACGGACGTGAAGGGCGCGCGCGAGATCCTCGACGCCGATCACCACGGTCTCGATGACGTGAAGGACCGCATCGTCGAATACCTAGCGGTGCGGGCCCGTCGCGCCGAACGCGGCCTCCAGGTCGTCGGTGGACGGGGGTCGGGTGCCGTGATGGTGCTCGCCGGTCCTCCGGGTGTCGGCAAGACGTCGCTCGGTGAGAGCGTCGCCCGGGCGCTGGGCCGCAAGTTCGTGCGCGTCGCCCTGGGCGGTGTGCGCGACGAGTCGGAGATCCGTGGTCACCGGCGTACCTACGTCGGCGCGCTGCCGGGCCGGATCGTGCGGGCCATCGGCGAGGCGGGATCGATGAATCCCGTTGTGCTGCTGGACGAGATCGACAAGGTGGGCTCGGACTACCGGGGCGACCCGGCCGCCGCGCTGCTCGAGGTCCTCGACCCCGCGCAGAATCACACCTTCCGCGATCACTACCTCGACCTCGATCTCGACCTGTCGGACGTGCTGTTCCTCGCGACCGCCAACGTCATCGAGAACATCCCGTCGGCCCTGCTCGACCGCATGGAACTGGTCACGCTCGACGGGTACACCGAGGACGACAAGGTCGCCATCGCCCGCGACTACCTGCTGCCCCGGCAGGCCGAGCGCGCGGCATTGACGCCCGACGAGGTGACCGTCACCGATGCCGCACTACGTGAGATCGCGGCCAACTACACCCGTGAACCCGGTGTGCGACAGTTCGAACGCCTGCTGGCCAAGGCGCTCCGCAAGGCGGCGACCAATCTCGCGGTCGCAGCGGGGGACGGGGGCGAGAGCGAACCCGTCACCATCGACGAGCCCGACCTGCGCGACTATCTGGGGCGGCCCAGGTTCACCCCGGAGTCGGCGGAACGCACTGCGGTCCCCGGCGTGGCAACGGGTCTCGCGGTCACGGGCATGGGCGGCGATGTGCTCTTCATCGAGGTCAACGCGACCGAGGGCGAGCCGGGTCTGAAGCTGACCGGCCAGCTCGGCGACGTGATGAAGGAGTCGGCGCAGATCGCACTGTCGTACGTGCGGGCACACGCCGAGCAACTCGGCGTCGACCCGAAGGCGCTCGACAAGACCATCCACGTGCACGTTCCGGCCGGAGCGGTGCCCAAGGACGGTCCGAGTGCCGGCGTCACCATGGTCACCGCGCTGGTGTCGATGGCGACGGGACGTCAGGTGCGCAGCGATGTCGGGATGACCGGCGAGGTCACGCTCAACGGGCGCGTCCTGCCGATCGGTGGGGTCAAGCAGAAACTGCTTGCCGCGCAACGCAACGGGCTGAAGACCATCTTCGTCCCGCAGCGCAACGAGCCTGACCTCGACGATGTGCCGGCCGAGGTGCTCGACGCTCTCGACGTGCGGCCGATGACCGACGTCGCCGAGATCGTTGCGCAGGCGCTGGAGCCGGCCGTCGGCGAGCAGGTCAGCGCGGCCTGACGACAGGCATTATCAGTCAACACCCCGGCGGGTGCGTGGACCACCACGTTCCGCCGGGGTGTCGGCCTTGTCAGAACGGTGGCGGGTCGTCGTCTCCTGTTGGCGGCTGATGGTGGGCTGCTTCGGTCCGGGCCCGTCGATTCTTGTCGCGCTGTGTCTTGTTGCGGGCACGTTCTTCTCGCCGCTTCGCGTGTTTCGCGGCGGTTCGTTCGGTGATCGTGCGGGGTGGTCGGCCGTGGTGGTCGGGCACGATGATGCGCGGTGTCGGTGGTGCTTTCGCTGCTTGCTCGAATCGGATACGACGTAGGTTCGGGAAGAGATCTTCGAGGGTTTCGGCCTCGCCGGGGATCACGAAGCCTTCCGGCGTCACGAATTCGGTGACCAGACGGCCCTCGTCGTCGCGGTACTGCACGTCGGTCCAATCCCCGTGCGTCTTGTGTAGATGACCGGCGCGGCATTTGGCGTTGAGGTTCTCACTCGAGGTCGCGCCGCCGCGGGCGGGCCGGGCGTGGTCGTACTCGGCGACGTGATCGACGTCGCCGGTGAACGCCGAACGCGTGCACCCGGGTTCGGTGCAGTAGCCGTCCCGTACCCGCACGAACTCGGCACACGCACTCGTCGGCCGATACGGGTCACCGGGCAGGGCAGCCGGGTAGACCACCACGATCTCCGACGACGTCGACGGTGTGACCGGAGCCGGGGGTGTCGACGCATCGCCACTACGGCCGGTGGCGGTGTCCTCGGTACCCTGCGGTGGCGCGGTGATGTTCGCGGTTCGCCCGGTGTCGTCGTCGAATCCGCCCTCACCGCTCCCGGCTGGACCGCCGGCGACATGCGACGGTGGCGTCCGCACCGGGGTGACCGGTCTGATCGTCGCGTCAGGCCGGGCGGCGAGATCGCGCACATGCTCATCGCAGATCACCCCGTGCCCGTCGACCCAACCGGGCCCGGAGCCGCCGGCCAGGGTGTCGGCATCGGTGACGACATGGATCACGACCTCGGTACCGGCCGTCGCACCGGTGGCGCCGGCAGGATTGAACGGTGGTGCGGTGCAATCGGAGTGACCGCACGCGCACGTGAACTCCGTTCGGGTGAGCAACGCGCACATGGCGTCGGACTTCCGTTCCCCGAGGGTGCGGCCATCGCGGTCGCACACCGATGCGGCCAACTCACGTACCGAGGCGTCGCAGGCCCGGATGTTCTCGGCGGCCATCACCGCGGTGATCTCACCGGTCCCGTCGCCGTGGTTCTCGGTCCACACGCCACGGTTGTTTAGCGCTTCGCGGCGCCGTTCGCGGACCGCGTCGGCGTCATGGCCGAAGACCAGACGGTCGATCATGTCGCGCAAACCTGACGTCGACCACGACCCGGCCCGGTTGCGCAGCAACTCGGCGATGGCTTCGTCGAGGACCTCGATGATCCGACGGCTGTCGGGGTCGGCGGGGTCGAGCAGGTGGTCATCGGCCACCAGATGGGTGCGGCCGATGATCTCGCGGATCTGGTGCGGCCCGATGACACCGTCGCGCAACGTCTCCAACACCCGCGGCAACCGATCCCGAAGACACAGCGCCTCATCGACCAGCACCCCGGCGCGGTAGCGGCTGATCCCGGCCTCCCGCGACACCCGGGCGACGATGTCACCGAAACCATCAGAGATGTAGCTGTTGCCAACCGAATTCAACAACCGGTCGCAGAGCACCAGGATCGTCTGATAGCGGCACCACGCCAGATACGACTCCCCGGCACGGATCGACCCCAGGCGTTGCATATGGGTGGCGGTGTCGGCATCGGCCGGGCGGGCAGGATCGACCCCGGCGAGGAACTCGCCCGGCAGATCCGTCCATGCCCCCACGGTGACTCCCCCCGAAGCCGTTGCCGCCCGGCCTGGTTGACCGGTCCAACTGATACATCCAAGATAGACCCGACCACCGACAAGAATGCTCGGCCGAACCGCTATCTGAGCCCGACGGAGCGAGCGATCCTCTCCGACAACAGATACAGCGCATAGGCGAAGTACGCCACGATCGCCGCGGGGAGAACCCACAGGGCGGCCACGGCCGCAATGAGACTCGCCGCCCACTGGCGTCCCCACAGCGGCGCGGCGACGAAGATCATCAGCAGTGAGAGCAGGAGCGAGACCGCCGGCGATGTTGTCGGCCACGACCAATCGAACAGCAACGCCCCGCTCGAACCGACCGCCGCGCAGATGCCGACGACGCTCAGCACCAGCCACGCGACCACACTGACACGTCGCCATCCGCCGGCGACCCATCGCGTGCGAAGTGCCACTGCCGACCACATGATCCACCGCTTCAGCCAGGGGACGCCGGACGCCCGCATCATCTCGCGGAAGAACCGGTCGGACAGGGTGTCACTCCCGAGCGCGCCGGAGTTGACGGTGCCCGTGATGAGCTCGTCGTGGATGAGTGCCGCGAGTGAATGTCTGCCGTAGGGGTTCTCGAACCAGCGCAGGAAGCGGGGGATCGAGGCGAGGTCGGTGGGGTTGTCGTCGCCGGGCACAAACGTGCGGGCCGCGTCGACGGCGCCCCGCGCATGGGCTTCCGTCTGTCCTCGCTCGACCAGTTGTGTTACGAGGTACTCCTCGACCGCGGAATCGGAGAACCGAAAGGCGTTGCGCACGAGAAACTGTCGTTCGTCGATCTGCGCGATCTCGACCTCGCCACGCCGGGTCGGGTCGTCGACCTCGAAGCCCGACGTCGGCGCGACCCGCCACGGCACCCATCGCGGATCGCTCGGTGTGGTCTCGTTCATCGCCACCTCCGCGTCGAGGGGATGAACTGACGGTAGCCGGGCGCGACCGGGACGAGTGGGTAACCAACAGCGCGGCGTGTTGCGAGGTGGCTTCGACACGGCTCCTCGCTGCGCTCGTCGCCTGCTCAACCAGCGGGGGTGGCGCTCGCTCGATCAGTTGGGGGTGGCGCTTGCTCGACACGGCTCCTCGCTGCGCTCGTCGCCTGCTCAACCAGCGGGGGTGGAGCTACGCAACCGGCGGGTGACCGTCGAGGAGTGCCTCGACCAGCAATCGGCCCGTCTCGATGGGGGCGGTGGAGCGAGCCATCTTCGACCCCGAGAGCGCACCGTCGTAGACCACCTGGATCTGTCGCGCGGTCACATCGGGCTCCGGGGCGCCGAGGGTGCGCAGGTTGTCGCCGAGGGTGTCGAGGAGCCACGCGCGGTGCGCCGTGATGGGAGGCAGGTCGGTGTCGGGGAACTCGGTCGCGGCATTGGCGTACTGACAGCCGCGGAAATTGCGAGTCGGGGCCCCGGCGATGGCCAGGTCGAAGAAGGCCAGGATGCGCTCGCGAGGATCGCTCATGGCCTTCGTCGCCTCGAACCACCGGTTTTGATCAGCCTGATCCAAACGTTCCAGATAGGCCACGACCAACCCGTCCTTCGAGCCGTAGGCGTTGTACAAACTCGCCTTGGCCACGCCGGAGGCACGCAGCAGCAGATCGATGCCGACCGACCGTATGCCCTGTGCGGCAAAGAGTTCGGTCGCGGTGGCGAGCAGTCGGTCGGCCGGGCTGCCGGGCCCGGCAGCAGCGGTCGCGCGGCCGGTGCTCGCCTGTGCGGGGTTGCTCACATCGCCAAGGGTAAACCACGAGCGACCATAGACAGACCGGTCTGTCTATGCCAGGGTCGGTCCGGTCACCAGCGGGCACACCGACGCAGAAAGGCTCACCCATGGCGCTCTTCCTCTACGAACTCGAACCTGCCGACAGCGATGCGGGCAAGGTCGAGGAACTCATCAAAGGACTCGACGCGCACCTGCGTACCGCCGGCGGCGAACTGATCGAGACGCAGGTGACCGAAGGCGCTGCCCGGTTGTTCGCGATCGCGGAGTTCGAGGGGTGCCGGGCCGCGGGGCTCGACGAGGTCGAGGCCCTCCGGGGGATCGTCGCTGCCGGTCCGGACGAGGTCCGGCTGGTCGGCGCGGACCTGGACGAGCTGAAGAAGGCGCGCCCCACCGCCGGCTATCTCGTCGAGTGGGACATCCCCGAAGCCATCGACATGGAGACCTACCTGGCCCGCAAGAAGGCGAACTCGCCGAAGTACGCCGACGTCCCCGAGGTCAGCTTCCTGCGGACCTATGTCCGCGAGGACACCGACAAGTGCCTGTGTTTCTACAACGCCCCGGACGAGGCGGCCGTCCGTCACGCTCGCGAGGTCGTCTCGACCCCGGTGGATCGCCTCCACCGTCTGCAGGGCTGACCGGTATGGCGCCGACGCTGACCGATGAGCTCGGCGAGGTCGTCGCGTCCGTGGCCGATCGTGCCCGCGACCTCGACGCCGGGCAGACCGACACCCGGGTCGACATCGCCGCGGCCGGTGCGGCCGGACTCCTGGGCCGGGGCGTGGTCGACGGGTCGCTGGCGTCGATGATCGACGTCCTCGAACGTGTGTCGGCAGTGAGCCTGTCGGCCGGATTCTCGCTGTGGGCTCAGCGGATGGCGATCGAGTACGTCGCCCGATCGCCGGAGCCGTTGCGGGAGCAACACCTCGCGTCACTCCTCAGCGGCGAGCGGATCGGTGTGACGGCCATGGCGGCAGGTCTGAAACAGGTGGCCGGTCTCGGCGAGGTGCCCATCACGGGGCGTCGCGGCCGGGCGGGTGTGGTGGCGACGGGGCCCATCCGCTGGGCGTCGAACGTCTACGACGAATCGCTGATCGTTCTCCCGGTGCGCACCGGCGACAGGACCCTCGTCGCGGTCGTCGACGCGGACGCGCCCGGTGTCGAGATCCGTTCCGCGCCGGACCTGATCGGTTTGGGATCCACAGCCTCGACGTCCCTCGAGCTCGTCGACGTGACGATCGGTGCGGAAAGCGTGATCTCCGATGACCTGACCGCGTTCGTCCGGGGGATACGACCGGTCTTCCTGCTGCTGCAGTCCGCATTCTGCAGCGGAGCAATCGGTGCCGCCCTCGACGGTGCCGTCGAGTCGCTGGCCGGGGTCAACAAGGTGTTCCGCCCCGAATTCGACGACCGGACGGCCGAATTCGAGTCGATACGTGAACGTCTTGCGACCTTCGCCGCCGATCCGACGACACCGTCGCCGGCCGATCTGATCCGATTGCGCCTCGACGCCGCCCGTACCGCGGTGTCGGCCTCCCGGCTCGAGGCGACCGTCCGCGGCGGTGCGGGCTATGCGACCGCGAGCGCCACCAACCGGCGGTTCCGGGAGACAGCTTTCATCCCCATCCAATCACCTTCGGAAGGACAACTGCGGTGGGAACTCGCGCAGTTCGAATAGTCGGTGGCCGCAAAGCCTTTCGCGGCACATCTGTGTTGACGGGCATCGACGTCACCGTCGACGACGGGGAGTTCGTGGCCGTCCTCGGCCGCAGCGGCAGCGGAAAGACCACGCTGTTGCGTGTGCTCGCCGGTCTCGAGACCCTCGATGCCGGCAGCCTGGAGTGGCAGGACACCTCGGGCGGCCCGCGACCTCACACGGGGGTCGTCTTCCAGCGAGCGCTGCTGATGCCGTGGCTGACCGTGGCGGAGAACATCCGGTTCGGACGACGATTTGCCGCGCACCGTGCGTCGTTCGAGAACGACTACGCACTCGGTCTGCTGCGCCGCTTCGGGCTCGACGGTCTCGCCGACCGCTATCCCGATCAGCTGTCGGGCGGTCAGGCGCAACGCGTGGCGATCATCCGCGCGGCGGCGATCCGGCCCAGGTTGCTCCTGCTCGACGAACCGTTCAGCGCCCTCGATCCGGCCGTGCGCGGCGAATTGCGCAGCTGGCTGGCCGAATTGGCCGCCGAGCTGGGGATCACCGTCGTCCTCGTCACGCACGACGTCGACGAGGCGCTCGAACTCGCCGACCGGATCGTCCTGCTGTCCGAGGCGGGCCGGATCGGTGGGGAATGGCGGCTCGAAGCCGGTCTCGGCCGCACCGATCCCGACCGGCGCACGGAGATCCTGACGCACTTCGGTCACCAGGTGGGGCAGCAGGTGTGAACGCGCCCATCTCACGCCGACTGCTTGTGGCCGGGGTCGGTGGTCTCACCGTGGCGGGCGGCATCGGGGGCATCGTCGGTCTGGGCCGGGCCGCCACAGCAGCGCCACCGAGTGCGTCCGATGCGCTGCGGGTCGGCTACCTCCCGATCACAGATGCGGCACCGCTTCTCGTCGCACACGCCGCGGGGCTCTACGACCCGGCGGCGGTGAGTTCGACGAAACCCGTGCTGTTCCGGAGCTGGTCCTCGCTCGCGGAGGCCTTCGTGACGCGCAAGGTCGACGTCGTCCATCTGCTGATGCCGATGGCGGTGGCACTCCGCTACGCGATGAGAAGCCCTGTGCAGGTGTTGGGCTGGAATCACACCAACGGATCGGCGCTGACCGTGGCGCCCGACATCGTCGACCTCGAGCAACTCGCCGGCGCCCAGGTGGCCATCCCGGCGTGGTGGTCGATCCACAACATCATCCTGCAGCGGATGTTGCGGACCCACGGACTGCGGCCGGTCATCCGTACCGGGGCGTCCCGGGGTGACAAGACCGTCGAACTGATCGTGATGAGCCCCTCGGACATGGTGCCGGCGTTGGCGAACGGATCGATCGGCGGCTACGTCGTGGCCGATCCGTTCAACGCGATGGCCCAGGTACGCAAGATCGGCCGTATCCACACCTTTCTCGGCGACGTGTGGCGCCAGCACGCCTGCTGCGCGCTCCTCGTCCACCAGGCGGCCATCGACGAACGCCCCGCGGCGGTCCAATCCCTCGCCGACTCCGTGGTTGCGGCACAGCACCACATCGACCTCGATCGTCCCCGGGCCGCGGCCGAACTCGCCGGCGGGTATCTCCCGCAACCGAAACCGGCCATCGCCAAGGCGCTCACCTACGACCCGGCCGACTTCGCCGTGAGCAATGTCGATTGGCAGCCGCAGCGACTCGGATTCCAACCCTTCCCGTTCGCGAGTTTCACCGAGCGGCTCGTCACCGAGATGGACAACACCCTCGTCGACGGTGATCGGCGCTTCCTCGGGCGCCTGGATCCGGCCACCGTCCACGCCGACCTCGTCGACGACCGATTCATCCGTAGCGCCATCGGAACGCGCGGTGGTGCGGCCGCTCTCGGACTACCCGCCGATCTCACGAGAACCGAACAGGTGACGCCATGATGCTGCTGACCCAGGACGAGACCGCGGCGGCCCCGCGCCGCCGAACCGGCTCCACCGTCGCCCCACCGCTGATCGCGATCGCGGTGCTCGTCGCGATCTGGTGGGCGACGACCACAGTCGTCCCCGCTGCGGACTCCCTCGCCCGCCAGTTCGCCCCGCAACAGGTGTTCCCGGCGATGCTGGAACTCCTCGATCGCGGGGTGTTGCTGCCCGACATCGGACTGAGCCTGTGGCGGTTGTCGATCGGACTGCTGATCGCCGTCGTGCTCGGGTTCCCGCTGGGCCTGCTGATCGGGCTGAGCCTGACCGCGGAGCGCGCCGCGAACCCCATCGTCGCCTTCCTGCGGATGATCTCGCCGCTGTCGTGGGCTCCGGTCGCGGTGATGGTGTTCGGGATCGGAAACGAACCGGTCATCTTCCTGATCGCCATCGCGGCGATCTGGCCGATCGTCATCAACACGGCGGCCGGCGAGAAGTCGATCGACCCCGGTTTCGTCGAGGTCGCGCGATCGTTCCATGCCACCCGAACCGAAGTCCTCACGGCCGTGGTGATCCCGGCGATCCGCGGCAACGTGCAGACCGGCATCCGCGTGGCGCTCGGCATCGCCTGGGTGGTTCTGGTACCCGCCGAGATGCTCGGCGTGCGTTCGGGTCTCGGCTACCAGATCCTCAACGCCCGCGATCAGCTCGCGTACGACCAGGTCGCCGCTCTGATCGTGGTGATCGGCATCCTCGGCTTCGTCCTCGATGCGGGTGCCCGGTTGGTGCTCACCCGCCGCCGCTGAACCTCTGGGGTTGTCACCGCTGGACGGTCAGGGCATCGGTGTAGAACGCCATCCGTTCACGGAGTGCGTCGGGGTCGATGCCGAACTCCTCGGGTGTGTACCGGTGTCGGCCCTTGCCGTGGCGGGGTTGCGCGGCTTCGTGTTCGGCGAGCAGTGTGGCGACGTCCGGCGGGTCGATCCCGGCCGCGGCGTAGACCCGGCCGACCATGGTCGCGGGGCTCGCCACCAGGTCCCGGTAGTCGAGGTCCAGGATGGTCGCCGACGCGGCCGCGGGCGAGGACCGGAAGTCGAGTGCACGCCGGAACCACCGTTCGGACTGCTCGACCTGGAATCGTCCGACATCGTGGCCGTCCACGTCGTCGCTGTAGGTCGAGCGGTACGTCGCGAACAGGCTGGCCCCCGATGCCACGGTCTCCACGATGTCGCGGTGCAGGTGCACGATGCAGACACCGGGATACGTGGCGGCGAGGTGGCCGAGTTCTGGTGTGTGCGCGGGCGCTTTGAGCAACCAGCGTCGATCCGAACCGTCGTCGAGGATCTGCAACATGCGCCGGTGGTTGGTGTACTCGGCGGCGAAATCCTGGGTGGCGAGCCACGACGAGTACCCGTCGAGGCGCATCGTGGAGCTGAATCCCCAGTTGCGCATGGTGGTCCCCATCCCCAGAACGCACTCCTCCGGGAGGAGCGGTCCGGAGTCGTGGACGGCGGCCATGGACGGATTGAGCAGCTGAAGTGGATTCGGCTGACGCGCTTGATCTTCGACGAACCGCTCGCGCTCGTCGGGGGTCATCCGCGCGGCCCGCCAGGGAGCGTACAGTTCCAGCGGTCGCGGTGCCCGCAGGCGCGGGTCGCGGGCGAGGAGCCGGAACAGGAACGTGGTACCGGTACGCCACCCGCCGATGATCACGATGGGTGGTGCGATGGACCGCTGTGCCACTGCGGGATCGGTACGCAGCGTCTTGTCGAAGATCGAGCGGGCACGCAGCTTTCCGACGGCCGCGTCCTGGGCGTGACGGACCCCGACCGCGTTCAACCGACCGTCGGTTGCTGCCGACTCGAGATACTGCTCCAGGCCCGGCCGCCACTCGGCGGGGTCGCCCAGTCCTTCGACGCCGTGCTCGCCCGTCGCGCGTTCGACGAGCCCGTCCGCGGTCTGGGCGCCGAGCCGGTAGCGGTCGGGATGGGCCGCGCGGTCAGCCTCGGCCGAGGCGTAGATGTTCCGTGCTGTCCCGGTCCGCTCGGGCGCTGCCCAACGGGTCATGGGGCATCTCGCAATTCGTCGAGCCCGACGACCCGGGCGGAGGGGAGTGCGGGGGTGTCGGCCGGCTGCAGGAAACGCATCACGACGATGCCGAAATCCCGGCCTTCCGTGTCGATCCAGTCTCCTGCGCCGGGGTCTTCGGCGGCGACGACGAACCGATAGCGGCCGTCGACGAGGGTCGCCGTTCCGCCCGTGTACGAGACGGGGCGGTACCGGAAGTCGAGCGAGTTCAGGAATCGGCTGTAGGCGAGAATGTTCCAGTACCGGCAGTCGACGACGTCTCCCTCGATCACCAGCGCCTGCCCGGGGTCGAGCTGCCAACCGCCGCGCACGTAGTGGATGCCCGGTTCGGTGAACACCGCGCCGCCGGACATCTCCGACCAGTGCCGCATCGTGTTCGGGGGATCGTGGTCGTCCTTGGTGGACGCCTCGAAGATCGTCGGCAACATCGACGTCATGGTGCCGAGCGTGCCGAGTTGCGCGCAGAACTTCGCCGGGTCGAGCGCCGGGGGAGTGGGTGGTTCGGCGAGCGGTTCGATGGAGCACCGTCCCGCCTCGCCGCGGGAGGCGTCGTCGTGGAAGAAGCGCACCCAGATCACCGAGGACTTCTCGGGCAGATCCAGATGGTCTGCGCCGCGGTCCATCCCGGCATCACCGCCGACGAGGATCTCGAACGACCCGTCGTCGTCGAAGACGATCGTGTCGCTGTCGATCCGGGCGGTCGACTCCGAACTGATGCCGCCCGAACCGATACCTCCGGTGCGTCGGTAGGCGGTGATCGAAACGTAGACGGCGTCGCCGCGATTCCCGCGGATGCGATATGACCGATCGCTTCGCACGTCGGCGACCCAGTAGCGGAAATCCGGGTTGTCCATCAGGAACTTGTGACGCCACCCGTTGAACGACACCAGTTCGGGCCGTTCTCGGTCGACGTCGAAGCGGGACAACTGATTCGACAATCCGCGGATGAGGGCGCGATAACCATCGGCCTGTTCGAGCGGGCTGAGGCCGGCCGTGTCCGAGGCGAGCTTGTCGCCCGCGGTCCGGAGCGCATCGACCAGACCGTTCCACGCCTCGACCTCGGGCCGCGTCGAGTCGCTCACGAGAGCCGGACCCGGTCGTCGTGCTTGTAGTGCGGGCCGATGTCGTCGATGAGCACTCCCGGCTCGGCGGCCACGATCGCGGGGATCGAGTCGAGCACCGCTCGCACGGATGCCGTGGTGATCGGATTCGTGTGGCCCGCACCGACACCGAATTCCATCTGGGTGCGGATCTCGGCCGGCTCGCCGCTCACGACGAGCGTATAGGCGATCGGACTGGTGAACCCGCCGAAGGGGAGATCGTCGCCGCGGTAGACGACGTCTGCGGCGGCAAGGTACCAGCATTCCTCGTTGGTGAAGAAGTGGTGATCGCCGAGGTAGCCGCGATGGGTCAGGTGCAGTGCGGCCGCGGTTCCCTTCGTGATGGTTGTCTTGCCGACCTGGGCGTCGGCGGCGGCGGGAAGGCCCCGCAGCGACGTCTCGACGCGGACCTCGGAGCTGTCCGAACCGTAGAGCGCATGTGCGACGTTGCCGGTGAGGTCGCCGTAGTAGAGATCGCCCCCGCGGGCGACCGGCGAATCCGGGCCCAGGGAATCGAGGTCGGCGCCAAAGCCCAGTGCGCCGAGACCGCCCCACATCGAGCCCGCGCTGGTGAAGTCGACCGCCTCCACCGATCGGACGTGGCTGACCGACGACATCGCCGTGGCCATCGTCATCGCCAGCCGTTCGACGATGAACGTGGGATGGACGCCGGTCCCGTGCAGCGTCGAACCGCCCTTCTGGCATGCCTCGAGCAGCTGCTGCGGCGACTTGCGGAACGGGCTCATCCAGTTCGGCATCGACACGTTGTGATAGGCCGCGGTGGCGACCACGTTCTTCCCCGACGCGAGCAGGTCGACGACGTCGTCGTCGAGGCCCTTGAGCACCGCGGCCGGCGCAGGTGTGACCACGACACAGTCGACGTCGAGTGCCTTGATCGCGTCGCGGTCGGTGGTGGCCGGAACCCCGATGGGGTCGATGCGCACCAGCTCGCCGATGTCGCGGCCGTCCTTCTTCGGATTGTGGACGAGTGCGCCCGCGATGTCGAAGGCGGGATCGGCGACGGCGGCGCGGATGATCGCGCCCCCGACCTCACCCGGTCCCCACACGGCGATCCGTAGAGGACGTTCGGGCGAAGCGGCGTCGGGTAGTGGCGGGCGTGGCGTCATCGGCCGTCCTCGAGTCTCGTGGGGCGCCGCGTTGACGGCTGCTCCAAGTTGAATCATATGGTTCCTGTTGAAATCTGCCGCGCCGACCCCCGGGTGTCAAGGCTCGGACCGCATGAGCGGACCCCGCTCAACTTTTTTGGCCGATCCGGGAACAATCCGGCGAGGGGGCCCGTTACACACTTCGAGAAACCTGAGTGATCCAGACTCAAGTAGGTTTGACTCGGACCCGCTTTTTCAGTAGGACATGAGTCGGACGCACTGAAGTCCGGTCCCGCAGAGTTTCACCACGACATCCCCGCGGTCTCGAGACCTCGGGACAAGGACTCGGGTGCACACCCGCAAACTAGGAGGAAGCCAAACATGTCTCGTGCTGTTGGAATCGACCTCGGTACCACCAACTCGGTGGTGGCCGTGCTCGAAGGCGGCGAAGCCGCCGTCATCGCCAACGCCGAAGGCGCACGGACCACCCCGTCGGTGGTCGCGTTCGCGCGTAACGGCGAGGTGCTGGTCGGCCAGCCCGCAAAGAACCAGGCGGTCACCAACGTCGACCGCACCATCCGCTCCGTCAAGCGCCACATGGGCGAAGGCGACTGGACCGTCGAGATCGACGACAAGAAGTACACCCCGCAGGAGATCAGCGCGCGCACGCTCATGAAGCTCAAGCGCGACGCCGAGTCGTACCTGGGTGAGGACGTGACCGACGCGGTCATCACCGTCCCGGCCTACTTCAACGACGCACAGCGTCAGGCCACCAAGGAAGCCGGTCAGATCGCCGGCCTCAACGTGCTCCGCATCGTCAACGAGCCGACCGCGGCCGCCCTGGCCTACGGCCTCGACAAGGGCGAGAAGGAACAGACCATCCTGGTCTTCGACCTCGGTGGCGGTACCTTCGACGTCTCGCTGCTCGAGATCGGCGACGGCGTGGTCGAGGTTCGTGCGACCTCCGGTGACAACCACCTCGGTGGTGACGACTGGGATCAGCGCGTCGTCGACTGGCTCGTCGAGAAGTTCAAGAGCACTTCGGGCATCGACCTGACCAAGGACAAGATGGCCCTGCAGCGTCTGCGTGAGGCTGCCGAGAAGGCGAAGATCGAACTCTCGAGCTCGCAGAGCACCTCGATCAACCTGCCCTACATCACCGTCGACGCCGACAAGAACCCGCTGTTCCTCGACGAGCAGCTCTCGCGCAGCGAGTTCCAGAAGATCACCTCTGATCTGCTGGAGCGCACCCGCGCACCGTTCCAGGCCGTCATCAAGGATGCGGGCATCTCCGTCGGCGACATCGACCACGTCGTGCTCGTCGGTGGTTCGACCCGTATGCCGGCCGTCACCGATCTGGTGAAGGAACTGACCGGTGGCCGCGAGCCCAACAAGGGCGTCAACCCGGACGAGGTCGTCGCCGTCGGTGCCGCACTGCAGGCCGGTGTGCTCCGCGGTGAGGTCAAGGACGTGCTGCTGCTCGACGTCACCCCGCTGTCCCTCGGTATCGAGACCAAGGGCGGCGTGATGCACAAGCTGATCGAGCGCAACACCACCATCCCGACCAAGCGGTCGGAGACCTACACGACCGCCGAGGACAACCAGCCGTCGGTGCAGATCCAGGTCTATCAGGGTGAGCGCGAGATCGCCTCGCACAACAAGCTGCTCGGCAGCTTCGAGCTCGGCGGCATCGCCCCCGCACCGCAGGGTGTCCCGCAGATCGAGGTGACCTTCGACATCGACGCCAACGGCATCGTGCACGTCACCGCCAAGGACAAGGGCACCGGCAAGGAGAACTCGATCCGCATCCAGGACGGTTCCGGCCTGAGCAAGGACGAGATCGACCGCATGATCAAGGACGCGGAAGCTCACGCCGACGAGGACCGCAAGCGCCGCGAGGAGGCCGAGACCCGCAACCAGGCGGAGTCGCTGGTCCACCAGACCGAGAAGTTCCTCAAGGAGAACGAGGACAAGGTCCCGGCGGAGCTGAAGGAGAAGGTCGAAGCGGCCGTCGCCGGAGCGCAGGAAGCGCTCAAGGGCAACGACACCGCAGCGATCAAGTCCGCGATCGAGAAGCTGTCGGAGGAGTCGCAGGCCCTCGGCCAGGCGATCTACGCCAACGCCGCTGCCGAGTCCCCCAACGGTGAGGCCGCCGCGGCCGACAGTGACCCGGACGTCGTCGACGCCGAGGTCGTCGACGACGCGGACTCGAAGGAGAACAAGTGACCGCAGGAGCCCATTCGGCGAATGGGTCCGGCGAGGAGCCGGTGACGGTGACCGACCGTCGTCGCATCGACCCGGAAACGGGTGAGGTGCGCGACGAGCCGGCCGCCGGCCCCGGCCCGGCCGATGCCGGACCGGTCGCAGAGGAGTCCCAGACCGACGAGCAGGCCAGTGACGAGCAGCAGGCGGACGGGGCAGCCGGCGAACCGGATGCCCGGGTCGCCGAACTGACCGCCGACCTGCAGCGCGAGCGAGCCCAATTCGCCAACTTCCGGCGGCGTGCCGCCGAGGAGAAGCAGGGTTCGGTCGCCTACGGCAAGCAGATCCTGATCGACAAGCTGCTCCCGATCATCGACGACCTCGACCGTGCCCGCGAGCACGGCGACCTCGACAGCGGTCCGCTGCGTTCGGTCGCCGACAAGCTGACCGGGGTGCTGGCCGCCGAAGGTCTCGTGGCCTTCGGTGCGGCCGGTGACGAGTTCGACCCCGAACTCCACGAAGCCGTGCAGCACGACGGCACCGGGGCGCATCCGGTGATCGGATCGGTGTACCGATGCGGCTACCGCCTGGGCGAGAAGGTGATCCGCACCGCGATGGTGACGGTCACCGATCCCGCCCCTGCGGGCGACGCACCCGGTGCACAATAGAGCGACCGTCGCTCGATCCTGAGTGGGCGAACTCACCACTGATCCCTGAGGTGCGAGGAGCGCAAGCGACGAGCCACGAAGGGCGACGAACCCTTCGTGGCTCGCTTCGCTCGCACCTCAGGGAGCAGATGGTCGGCTCGCACCTCGGGGAGCGGGTGTCCCCAACTGAAAAAACCAACCCAGACAACAGAACTCAAAGGAGGTGACGTCTGGTGGCACCACAACGTGAGTGGTTAGAACACGACTTCTACAAGGACCTGGGCGTTGCTTCTGACGCTTCGGCTGAAGAGATCAAGAAGGCCTATCGCAAGCTCGCGCGCGAGCTGCACCCGGATGCCAACCCGGGTGACACCGCGGCCGAAGAGCGCTTCAAGCGGGTGTCCGAAGCCCACAGCGTGCTCGGCGACGCCGAGAAGCGCAAGGAATACGACGAGACGCGCGCCATGTTCGCCGGCGGACGATTCCGCGGCGGCGGCAACGGCTTCCCGGGCGGTTTCCCCGGCGGCGGAAACACCTACACCACCGGCGGCGGAAACGACTTCGACCTCGGCGACCTGTTCGGCGGGGCGCAGACCGGTGGCGGCGGAGGCGGTTTCGGCGACATCTTCGACGGACTGTTCAACCGCGGCGGCGGAACGCAACGTACTTCGACGGCGAGCCGCCCGCGTCGCGGCAAGGATCTCGAGACCGAGACGACGCTCTCGTTCTCCGATGCCGCGCTCGGCACGACCGTCCCACTCAGGGTGACCAGCCCGTCGCCCTGCACCACCTGCCACGGTTCGGGCGCCAAGCCCGGGACGAGTCCGCGGGTGTGCGCGAACTGCAACGGCTCCGGATTCGTGAGCCGCAATCAGGGCGCATTCGGTTTCAGTGAGCCGTGCCAGGACTGCCAGGGCACCGGTTCGCGGATCGACGATCCATGCACCGACTGCGACGGCAGCGGGGTGAAGGTCCGCGCGCGCACCATCAACGTGCGGATCCCCGCCGGCGTCGAGGACGGACAACGCATCCGGCTCGCCGGACAGGGCGAGGCCGGCCGGCGTGGCGCCCCATCGGGCGACCTCTACGTCGTCGTGCACGTGACCCCGCACAAGCAGTTCACCCGCAGCGGCAACGACCTTCGGGTGCAACTGCCGGTACGGATCTCCGAACTCGTTCTCGGAGCGACCGTCTCGGTGCCGACCCTGGAGGGATCGGTCGGGGTGAAGATCCCGCCGAACACCACCGACGGACGCACGCTGCGCGTGCGCGGTCGCGGAGTGCCCAAGCGCTCCGGCGGGGCAGGCGATCTGCTCGTCACCGTGAAGGTCGCGGTCCCGAACAAGCTGGACGAGGCCGCGGTCGAGGCGATGCGCGCCTACGACCAGGCCGAGCGGGCGAGTGGTTTCGATCCGCGGGCGGACTGGGGGCGATGAGCGATGGCCGGCCAGAAGAACTTCGACGCCGACGGCGCGACCTTTCTGATCTCGGTGGCCGCCGAACTCGCCGGTATGCACGCGCAGACCCTGCGCACCTATGACCGACTGGGTCTGGTCACCCCCCAGCGGACGAGTGGCGGCGGACGCCGCTACTCGTCCCGCGATGTCGAACTCCTGCGAGAGATCCAGCGTCTCTCGCAGGAGGAAGGCGTCAACCTCGCCGGTATCAAGCGCATCATCGACCTCAGCAATCAGGTCGAGGCGCTCCAGCACCGCGTCCGCGAACTCACCGACGAGGTGCAGGCGTCGCGGGCCCGGCGTGGTGGCGAACTCGTGCCCGTACCGCGCACCAACGCTCTCGTCGTGTGGCAGCCGCGGCGCAAGCGCACCACCGACTGACGGCCCACCGGGCCCGGCGTCCTGGTGCCCGGCCGTGGTTTCGGCGCGGGCCCGCAGAGGTGCGTAACGTTGACCGCATGGCTTCTGAACCCGTCACCACCGTCGACGCCGGGCCGCACAAGGTCTCGCGTCGGGTCGTCGTGAACGCCCCGGCCGCCGATGTGTTCGCGCTCGTGTCGAACCCGCACAGGCATCCGGAGCTCGACGGCTCGGGCACGGTGCGCGACACCCCCGTGAGCGGGCCGGAGACGCTGACCCGCGGGGCGCGTTTCAGCGTCGGGATGAAGCAGTACGGCGTGCCGTACAAGATCACCTCCACCGTCACCGACTTCGAACCCGGCCGGGTCGTCGAGTGGCAGCATCCGATGGGTCACCGCTGGCGGTGGGAGCTCGAGTCGACCTCGCCGACCACCACCGCCGTGACCGAGACCTTCGACTACTCGACGCTCCGGCTGCCGAAGATCATCGAACTCATCGGCTACGACAAGAAGAACGGCAAGGGGATCGAGAGCACCCTCCGCGCTCTCGCGGGCCGGTTCGCCTGAATCCGGAACCATCCATGGACTCTTCCGCCGGTCCGCCGCCCGGGCCGGATTCCCCGGATGAACCCGTCGTCGTCCTCGGTGTCGTCGCCGCGCCGGGCCAGGCCATCGGTCTCGCCCGCAAGCTGGTCGAGGCCGACCTGACCGACCACATCCAGACGACCTTCCCCGGCGCCCGCTGGCAGCTCGAGCTCCTCGAGGCCGGCGTCGTCCAACCACCGGCCGGTGACGCCGAGATCGTCGACGCCACCAGAGACCTTCTGCTCGAACACGAATGGGATCTGGTGCTCTGTCTGACCGACCTGCCGCTGCACGTCGGCAAACGTCCGGTCGTGGCGCATGCCAACGCGGTGCACGGCGTCGCGGTCCTCTCGGTGCCGGCACTCGGCGCGACCGGAGTACGGCAACGGGCACGCGGGACCATCATCGGACTCGTCGGGCAACTCCTCGGTGCCGACGCCGACGACCTCCGCGAACACCAGAAGTCGCCGGCGCGGTCGGCGCTCCGCCATCGCGTCCGGCAGCTCGGGACCGACGTCGACGAGGCGGGCACCGCCTTCACCGCACGTGTGCTGACCGGGAACCTGCGTCTGCTCACCGGCATGGTGCGGGCCAATCGTCCGTGGCGTCTCGCGCTCGGTCTCAGCCGAGCGCTCACCGGGGCCATCGCGGCCGGGGTCTTCGCGCTGGTGACCGCCGACATCTGGTTGCTCGCAGACACTTTCGGTGCGATCCGGCTGACCGGGGTCGCACTCGGCTCGATCGTCGCGATCACCGCGACACTCATCATCGGTGCCGACCTCTGGGAACGCGGCAGTTCGCGTCAGACGCGAGAACAGGTGGCGCTGTTCAACATCGTCACGGTCATCACGGTGGTGCTGGGCGTCGCCGCCTTCTACGCGGCGTTGTTCGTGCTGTCCGCGGTCGGGGCACTCTGCCTGGTGGTGCCGCAGGTCTTCGGTGCGACGCTCGGTCACCCGGCCGGCTTCACCGACTACCTGGAGGTGGCCTGGCTGACCTGTTCACTCGCGACCGTCGGCGGCGCGCTGGGTGCGGGCCTGGAGACCGACGAGGCGGTCCGCGACGCGGCCTACACCCAGCATCCCGCCGAGCCGATCTGAGCGGTACACCTCGCACAGCCGGGTGCACGGCGTCCGGCCCCCAGCCGCTAGGCTTGCGGGTCAGAACGCCACAGCAGGTCGGCGACGGGAGGTGAACCATGTCCGAGGTACCGGGGAACGGTCCGATGCCGGGGTTCGTGGTCCTGGGCATCTCCGTCGTCGACGATCAGATCAGCTCGGTGGTCCGCGATGCCGACGGGCACATCCTGGCGAGCAACCTGGTCGACCTCCCCGATGCGTCGGCCGCCGGTGCCGAAGCCGCGATCGTCGAACTCGTCGACTCCGTGCCCGTCGAGGTCGACCGGATCGGCATCTCGGCGTCCCGCGCCGACGTTCGCGATCATCTGGCTCGCGTCTTCGCGCCGGGCGCGGGCACCGGGCCGTCTTGGTCGGGCAAGGTCGTCGTCACCGGATACGCCGCCGCTCTCGCCGAGATCGCGTGTACCCACTCGACCCGCGGCGGGGTGGTGGCCGTCGTCGATCTTGATCGCAACGCCGCGCCCGCGGCCGGCACCACCCTCGCCACCGTCGACTCCGCGTCCGGCGCCGTCCTCGGCACCGCAGATTTCACGCCGGGCCAGGTCGCCTCAATGACCGACCCGGAGGCGGCGTCGCAGCTCGCGACGGCGGTCACCAGGCTGCCTCGCGGTCGCGACATCACCTCGGTGATCGTGGTCGGCCCCGGTGCTCAGCTCCCCGGGATCGCGCCGGCGTTCGAGTACGCGTCACAGCGGCCGGTGACGGTGGCGGACAATCCGTCGCTCGCCTCCGCACTCGGCGCTGCCGACGCCGCGGTGGTCGCGCCGGCAACCACTGCCGTCGCCGCCCGGACGTCGACCGGTCGCCGATGGTGGTTCGTCGGTGCCGCGATCGGGGCCGCCGTCTTCCTCGGTGCCGTCGGGATCACGCTGATCCTCACCGCCGAGTCGACCATCGCCGAACCGGCCCCCGTCACGGTGACCGAGACCCCCGCGGCGGTCACCTCGACCGAGCAGGCGACGGTCACCGAAACCGAGACCGAGACCAGCGTTCGTACGACGACCGTCACGCGCACCCCCCGCCCCGTCACGCGGACGGAGACGGTCACCGAGTCGGCTCCGGAGACGTACACCGTGACCGAAACCGAGACGGTCACGTCCCCGGCCGCCGGTGAGCCTAGCCTCGAGGTCCCCTGAGCGGTCCTAGAACACGGGGTCGTGCTGGATGCGGCTGGCCCGCACACCGGCGATGATGAGGGTGCGCCGGGTGTTCTCGATCATCTGTGGCGACCCTGCGATCAGCACCTGGTGGTTCTCCCAGTTGCCTGCCCGGACCACCACGTCGGCCAGTGTGCCGATCTCGTGGTCGACGCCGAGTTCGGCGGGCGTGGCCACCGCGTTGATCCACCACGGATCGGTCCGCTCCTGGGACACGGCGGTGACGCGCAGCCACGGATTGGTCGACGCGATGCGTCGCAGCACCGTCAGGTCGTACAGCTCGCCCGGGTGGCGCATCCCGTAGAAGATGTGCGTCTCCGGCGAATCCACGCGCGAGGACATCTCGATCAACAGTGCCCGCAGCGGCGCGAGTCCGGTGCCGCCGGCGACCATCAGGACTTTGCTGTCGCGGTCGACATGCAAGGTGCCGTGGCCCTGGGCCAGCGTCCACACGTCGCCGATGCTGGTCTCGCTCACGATCGCGGTGCTGACCGTTCCCCGGGGCACCGCGCGGACGTGGAACTCCAGCTCTCCCGCCGGGTTGGGCGGGATGGCGGGCGAGAGATTGCGCCACTGCTTCGGCCACTGCGGGGTGTGCACCTCGAGGTATTGCCCCGCGTTGAAGGTCAGCGGCGAATGCGCGAGGAGCCGGACGACCGCCAGGTCGCGGGTGATCCGGTACTTCTCGACGACTTCGGCGGTCCAGCGCGCGGGATGGGTCGCACTCTCGGCCGCGCCGCGCATCACCCCGGTCACCAGCATCATCGCCTGCGAGATGGTCTGCTCGGTCTCGGCGTCCCAGTATCCGGTCATGAGGCTGCCGAACTCGCCCATCAGCGCCGCGTACATCACGTGGTAATGCTCGGGTTGCACCCCGAACTTGCGATGGTCGCGTCCGAGTTGCGCGAGGAACTCCACGAGTTCGGCATGGCCGGACTCGGCCGGGATCGCTTCGAGGACATGGTCGATGACGCGATGGAAGGCGACCCGCTGGGCGGCCATCGACACACCGAACAGGTCACGCAGGTCCGGGTCGATCGCGAACATCCGGGTGTAGACGTTGGTGACGAACCGGTCGGGGTGCCGATTGACAGCCGTCCGCAGCTGATGCAGCGCATGGCGCGAATGTGTCGCCATATCGAAAAGATCACACCTCCGTCGCGGCTCGTGTCCCCACCCGGTTCAAGAGACCCACACTAGTCCTTCGACACGGCACAATTCAGGATCCGGCATCCCATGTCGGGCAGTGATGAGGTGTGGCAAGGTACGGGGATGACGTCCCTCGAAGGGGTCCTCACGGGCATCGTTGATGCCCATGTGCAGCACTGGAACCCGCGGCGTACCCCGTGGGCGGCCACGCGGGCGTCGAGGTTGTACGGATTCCTCCCCACCCTGGGTGACCGGGTGTTCCCCCTGGTGGTCTCGCGCGCCGACCGCGAGTACATCCTGACCCCGCGCACCGTCGCCCGGGCCTACGAGCCGCGGCAGTACGCCACCGACGCGGCGCTGGTCCCGACCGTGGTGGGGGTGCCGATCGACACCGTGGTCCACGTCGAGTCGCATTGGCGCCGCGAGGCCGCCGACGCCACCGAACCCCCGGTGGACAGCACCGCGGTGGAGGAGACGCGGTATCTGGAGAGTCTGCCGTTCGGTCAGGCCGGCACGCCGCGTCTCGGCGCCGTCATCTCGCACGGCGATCCGCGCACCCGGACGTTCGCGGACATGCTCGACGAGCAGTTCGCGGCGTCCCCGCGGTTCCGCGGCATCCGCATCGTCGCATCGCGGCATCCCGATCCGCGCGTGCGCGACGGCGGGGACACCGACAACCTACTGTCCTCGACGGCGTTCCTGGAGGGGTTCGCCGAACTCGCGAGCCGCGATCTCGTCTTCGAGGCGTCGGTCTACTCACACCAGCTCTACGACGTCATCCTGCTGGCCCGGGAGTATCCGGACACGACGATCATCCTCGACCACTTCGGCATACCGGCCGGGGTCTTCGGTCCTGTGGGGGTGCGCACCGGTGCGACAGCGGCTGCGCGCGCGGACATCTGGCGGTTGTGGCGGGAGCGGATGACGACGCTTGCGACCTATCGCAACGTGGTGGTCAAGCTGTCCGGCCTGGCGATGCCGATCCTCGGTTACGGTCACGAACGCTGGGGCAACATCGGCGGCCAGGCCACCCTCGCCGAGATGATCGGTCCCTTCGTCGAGCATGTCATCACCCACTTCGGGTCCGACCGCATCATGTTCGGGTCCAACTACCCGATCGATCGGCCCAACGCCGCGGTCGACGTCCTCGTGGGCGCGCTCGCCGATTGCGTCTCCCAGTGGGGCTCGGAGGCCCTGCGAAAAGTTTTCCGCGACACAGCGTTCCGCGTGTATTCCATCGACGGTCCGACGCGCTGAGCGCTCAGCGGGTCCGAGTCCACCACGTCGAGCGCCGCGCCGGCTCCGGTACGGGCACGTCGCGCATGAGCCGGGTCAGGATCTCCACCAGCGCCGTGCACGAGGGGTACCGGTCCTCGGGATTCTTCGCCAGCGCCTTGGCGAAGATCGAGTTCGTCGCCGACGGCAACCAGGGGCGGCGCCGGGTGAGTTTCGGCGGGTCGTCGTTCAGGTGCGCATGCGTGATCGCGAAGGCGGTGTTGCGCGGATACGGCGGTGTGCCGGTGATGAGTTCGACGAGGGTGCAGGCGAACGCGTAGAAATCGGTTGCCGGCGTGAGCTTCTGGGCCTGGAGGAGTTCCGGTGAGGCGTAGCCGATCGAACCCTGGACGCGTCCGTTGCGGGCGAGCGGCCGCGTGTCGTCGAGGAATTGGGCGATCCCGAAGTCCGAGAGGTAGGCATCGGGGGGATCGGCACTGCGGGGTGCGCCGTCTCCCGATCGCGGGTCGGGGGTGCGGGAGAGCAGGATGTTGGCGGGCTTGACGTCGCGGTGCAGGATGTCCTGGGCGTGCGCGTAGTCGAGTGCCCCGGCGATCTGCGTCGCCACGCGCAGGATGGTGCCCATGTCCGGTTCGTCGCCACGCTCCGGGACGAGTGCGGTCGCGGCGGGTCCGCCGATGTACTGCATGGTCAGCCACATCGACGGCAGGTGTCGTGGGCCGAGCGACCCACGCGGTGAGGCGATCTCGCCGTGCGCGAGCATACGCACGATGTGCGGGTGGTCCAGCAGTGATGCGATCCCGAACTCGCGTTCGAAGCGCTCACGGACTCGCGCGTGATCGGACGCGTTCGGGTGCAGGACCTTCAGGGCAATCGGCCCATCGCACCGATCCTGCAGATCCCGAACCCGGAACACATCCGCGCTCGCCCCGCCACCGAGCAAGTCGTCGATGGTGAAGCCGGCGACGTTCTCACCAACCTCGAACACCCCTGACAGGGTAGTTGTGCCGATCCTCGTGCGACGGGAAGTCCGGTGTCAGCGAGCCGGTGTCAGCGAGTCGGGGTCAGGCGGAAGATCGGGAATCGGCGACCCTGTGCGGTCTCGGTGTACTTCAGGAACTGCTCGGACGCCTCGATGAACTTCTGCCACGCCGGTTCCCAGTCGTCGCCCTCGACTTCGCTCACCGCGGTGTCGAGGCGCTCGACGCCGTCCTCCGACGGTGCCTCCACAGCGACCGAATCGGGGTGGGCACGGAGATTGTGCACCCAGGCGGGGGCTTTCGGTGACCCTGCGAAGGACCCGATGATCAGCCAGCTGCCGCCGTCGGGAAGCGCGAAGAGGGGATTGATCCGCGGCTCGGCGGACTTGGCGCCCAGCGTGTGCAGCAGCACGAGATTCTTGCCGAAGCCGGCGGTCTCGACATGTCCGTTGTTGGATCGGAACTCGTTGATGACGGTCGCATTGAAATCGTTCACGACGCTCATTGTCCCGGCAGGGGCCGCGTCCGGCCATGTATCAAACTGAAACCGTGGTCGTCGGCGTGGCGAATACTCTGAACGGATGAGTGCCGACCCGAGTTCGCTGGCCGCTTCCCTCCCCGACGGCATGGTGGTCACCGACGCCGACATCCTCGCCGGCTACCGGCAGGACCGCGCCGCCGACCCGACGGCGGGCACTCCGCTCGCGCTGGTGCGGCCGACGACCACCGAGCAGGTGCAGAACACCGTGCGCTGGTGCGCGGCGAACGGCGTCCCGATCATCACGCGGGGCGCCGGTACGAGCCTGTCCGGGGGATCGACGGCGGTGGACGGCGCGATCATGCTCTCCACCGAGAAGATGCGCGACATCGAGGTCGATCCGGCGACGCGGACCGCCGTCGTGCAGCCCGGCCTGTTCAACGCGGAGGTCAAGGCGGCGGCCTCGGCTCACGGGCTCTGGTATCCGCCGGACCCGTCGTCGTTCGAGATCTGCTCGATCGGCGGGAACGTTGCCACCAACGCCGGCGGACTGTGCTGCGTCAAGTACGGCGTCACCACGGACTACGTCCTGGGTCTGGAGGTGGTGCTCGCCGACGGCCGCGCGGTCCGGGTCGGGGGCAAGCAGCTCAAGGACTCCGCGGGGCTGCCGCTCACCAAATTGTTCGTCGGGAGCGAGGGACTCCTCGGGATCATCACCGAGGTGACGCTGCGACTTCTGCCGCCGCAGGGGCCGGCGAGCACCGTTGTCGGAGTCTTCTCCTCGGTGCACGAGGCCAGCCGGGCCGTTCTGGCGGTGACCGCCGAGATCCGGCCGGCGATGCTCGAGTTCATGGATTCGGTGGCCATCAACGCTGTCGAGGACCTGATGCGGATGGGCCTCGACCGGGAGGCCGGTGCGCTCCTCGTCGCCCAGTCCGACGCTCCGGGGGCCGCCGGTGCGGCCGAGGTCGAGTTCATCCAGAAGGCGTTCGAGAGCAACGGGGCGGGGGAGGTCTTCGCGACGGACGACCCCACCGAGGGGGAGGCGTTCACCGCGGCCCGCCGCGCGGCGATCCCGGCCGTGGAGAAGCTGGGATCGTTGTTGCTCGAGGACGTCGGTGTTCCGCTGCCGTCCCTGCCCGAGCTCATCGACGGGGTCGCCGAGATCGCGGCCGGCAATCGGGTCATGATCTCGGTGATCGCCCACGCCGGCGACGGCAACACCCATCCGTTGATCGTCTTCGACCCCGCCGACCCCGACGAGGCGGAACGCGCGCAGGTCGCTTTCGGTCAGATCATGGATCTCGCGATCCGTCTGGGCGGCACCATCACCGGTGAGCACGGGGTGGGACGTCTGAAGAAGGGCTGGCTGCCCGATCAGGTCGGGGCCGACGTCATGGAACTGACGGCACGGATCAAGCGGGCTCTCGACCCCGACGGTCTGCTGAATCCGGGCGTGCTCCTGTAGGCGGTCCGGAGGTCGACCGGCCCGCCACCACGTAGGTGCCGCGCCCTGCGGCCTTGGCGTCGAAGAGCGCCTCGTCGGCGACGTCGAACTCGCCCCTGATGAACGCGTCGGCGTCGTCGGAGGACATGTGGCCGCCGGGGGTGACACCGACGGCGATGCCGAGGCTGATGGAGGCCGTTGCACCGCCGCGAGTCGTGATGCGTTGGGTGCGGATGCGTTCGGCGAGAGCGCGCACCGAGCCCTCGTCCGCGAGTGTCGCGATCGCGAACTCGTCGCCGCCGAGCCGCGCGACGACTGCGTGTTCGGCCTTCGCGCCCTGCAGGATCTCCGCGACCCGCTGCAGGACGTCGTCACCGGTCGCATGCCCGTGTTCGTCGTTGATGCCCTTGAAACGATCGACATCCGCGGCGATCAGCGCGAACGGAACGGCGGGGTTGCGGCGGAGCATCGTGGTGGCCGCGTAGATGAAGCCACGACGGTTCAACAACCCGGTGAGTGAATCGGTGTTGGCCATGATGAGCTGATGTTTCAGCGATCGCTGGAAATCGGATGTGTAACTGCGATGGAGAGCCGTCGTGCCATTGGTCGCGACCAATAGTGCGAGCGAGGTGAACAGCACATTCATGAACGGGGTTCCGTCGGACCAGGAGACAATTCCCAGAGCGCACACGGTGATGCTCGAGTAGATCATGTGCGCGTATGCGACCACACTGCGTACGAAATGGGCGACGTAAGAACCGATCACCGCGAAGATGACAGCGCAGAACTGGGCCAGCACGATATCGGTGATGGCGACGAGAGCGACGGTCAGGACGGCGTCGGCCCACAGGACGAATGCGGTGTTGAATCCCCGGACCGAGGATTGTTTGGTCCACCAGATCACGCCGAGGTGAACCCGGCTGACGACGAAGGCCATCGGGATGGTCGAGGCGACGACGATCCCGAGCGCGATCGAGCGAGGAACGGAACCCTGCGTGCCGCTCGGTGTGAGGAGTGCAATCGTTCCGAGTACCCCGCACACCGCGACCAGCACGGCGATCGTGAAGCGGACATGCCACTCGCGCATACGCACTTGTTCGAGGACATGATCGGCGTCGTCGTAGAGGTCGCGGTGGCCGGAGGTCTCGTCGGACATCGGCCCGTGGCGAAGCGCCCGGAAACGTGCGGTCGGCCGCGCCTCGTTGCCCTCGCGTTCCAGGTACCCGATGGCGACGCCCTCTTTTCTCGCTCGTGATGCGCGACACGCACCCGCATGCGGCGGCGAAAATCGTCGAACGCACATTACGTAGTTTAGAGGACGATTAAAGATCGTTTCGTCCCGAATTCGGCGATATGACCCGACGGAGCGAAAGATGTAAGAATCGGCAGAATCGCCGTCGATCTGATGCGTGCTGAGACGGTCGTGCCAATCGGGCCCGATCAGCCGCTTCCTGCTGGGGTCCTCCCGTCCCCTCCGCGGGAGGGACCCCAGCAGGTAGTCCGAATGCGATCTGGCCGGCGCGAACCCGGCCTCGCAGAATTCAGCATATGGTCTCGATGGTCAACCTACAATCACATCAATCGGGATAACTGACAGGAGATGGTTGATGAATGGTCCTGGGGACCCCGGACTACGCGATATCGACCTACGGCGGCTACGAATGTTCGTCGTCGTGATGGAGGCACCGAGCCTTCGGGTCGCCGCGGATGACCTGTTCATCAGCCAGCAGGCGCTCTCCTCGGCCATCCGCGAATTGGAGCGCCACCTCGGTGTCGAGCTCTTCTCGCGGTCACGCCGAAGCCTCACGCCGACCCCCGCGGGCGAAGCGCTCTACCGCGGGGCGGTGCCGTTGCTGGCCGGTGGCGAGCAACTCGCGACCCAGGTACGGCGCGTCGACGCCGGGTCGCCGGCCCCGTTCGTCATCGGCCACGCCCCCGACCTGGCCTCCTCCGAGGTGTTCCGCATCATCGAACCGGTGGTCCTCGCCGATCCGTCGGTGCCGATCACCGTGCGGCCGGTCTTCGCGGAACTCATCCGCGACGAGTTGCTGTCCGGCGCCATCGACATGGCCCTCGGTCGTGGTGTGGCGGCGCCACCGGACATGGCCACGACCATCGCGACACAGCACGAGTTGCGCCTGGCAGTGCGCGCCGACCATCCGCTCGCGGCGCACGACCGGGTCGACATGGCCGACCTCGCCGGCTACGAGATCGTCGTGTGGGGCCCCGAGCACGAGTACGAGTACACCGACATCCTGGTCGGCATGTGCCGGCGCGCCGGCTTCGAACCGCGGATCATCCTGTCGACCTTGCTGGGCACGCCCCCGCACACCGCCGTCATCGCGCATCCCGATGCGTGTGCCTTCGTCACCAACGAACCCGGCTGGATCTACGTCAATCGCATCCGGATCGTCGAGTTCACCGACCCGCCGTTCGCGCCCGTCCGCGCCATGTGGTTGCCCAACACGTCCTCGACCCTGCGACGCCAGATCCTCGCCGCTGCCGAGAACTCGCTCTGACGTGATTCGCTGTTCAGTGCCGCTCGAGGATCGCGCGCAGATCGGCGCCGGCCGGGAGTGCGCCGTACTCGAGGCTGCGGTCGGGGCCGAGTCGCGCGGCGATGAACGCATCGGCCACCGCGGTGGGACTGTGCCGGACGAGCAGCGACGCCTGGAGGGCGAGGGCCATGGCCTCGACGGTCGACCGCGCCCGCCGCTGGGCATCGGCGGCGTCGAGCCGGGACAGCTCGCCGAGCCGGTCGCGCAGGTGGTCGAGGTGGATGTCCAGGGTGCGACTGGTTCCGCGGGCGAGTGAGACCTCGGCGTCGAACGCGGCGATCGACTCGGGTTCGCGGGTCATGGCCCGTAGGACGTCGAGTGCGATGACATTGCCCGAGCCCTCCCACACCGCCATCACCGGTTGCTCCCGGTAGCGCATGGCGAGCGGGAAGTCCTCGGTGTAGCCGTTTCCGCCCAGGCATTCCAGGGCCTCATAGGCGTGGTGGGGGCCGCGTTTGCAGATCCAGTACTTCGAGACCGCCGTCGCGAGCCGGCGGAAGGCCCGCTCCTGCGGGCCGGCGTCCTCGTCGTGCGCGCGTGCGAGTCGGATGGCGGTGGTGGTCGCGGCTTCGGATTCCAGTGCGAGGTCGGCCAATACGGCGGTCATCGCGGGCTGGTCGGCCAGGGTCGCGCCGAAGGCGCTGCGGTGCCGGGCGTGCCAGACCGCCTCCGCCACGGCCTGACGCATGCCCGCAGCTGAACCGAGAACGCAGTCGAGGCGGGTCTGCGCGACCATCTCGATGATGGTGCGCACGCCGCGGCCGGGTTCACCCACCATGATCGCCACGGTCCCGTCGAGTTCGATCTCACTCGATGCGTTGGACTTGTTGCCCAGCTTGTCCTTCAGCCGCTGGATGCGGAAGACGTTGCGGGTGCCGTCGGGCAGGATGCGCGGGAGCAGGAAACACGAGAGCCCCTCGCCCCCGGCGCCCTGGGCCTGTGCGAGGACGAGGAAGGCATCCGACATCGGGGCCGAGCAGAACCACTTGTGCCCCGTCAGCAGGTACTCCGCGCCCGGGCCGCCGACGCCGGCGGGAACCGCGACCGTTGTGTTGGCGCGTACGTCGGAGCCGCCCTGCTTCTCGGTCATCGACATCCCGAAGATCGCCGAGTCCTTGCCTGCGGAGAGGTCGGGGGAGTAGTTGCGCGACAGTGCCTTCGGTACCCACTGGGCCGCGACGTCGGGCTGCAGCTCGAGGGACGGGATGACCGCATTCGTCATCGACACCGGACACGCGTGACCGGGCTCGATCTGGCCGAAGAGCATGAACGCCGCGGCCCGCACGACATGAGAACCGGGCTGCGGGTCCGCCCAGCACCGGGTGTGGGACCCGTGGGCGATCGACGCGGAGATGATGCGGTGATAGGCCGGGTGGTACTCGACCTCGTCGATGCGATTGCCCCATCGGTCGAACGTGCGCAGCGTCGGGATGACGGTATTCGCCAGTTGGGCGTCGTGCTTGAAGGATTCGCTGCCGACGAGGGCGCCGATCTCGCGCAGTTCGGCATCACCCCAGCCCGCGTCGTGGCGGTTGACGGACTCCCGTAGCACCGTGTCGAGTTCGTACTCGTTCACGTCGACCCGCGGCGCCGACTGGTTGAACACCTCGTGGGTGAGATGCGGCTGCGGCCGAACGGAACTCGCGGACTGGGTCATCATGCCTCCTGTGCTGCGGGTGATGGCGTGTCGGTGTCGGTGTCGGTGTCGGTGTTGGTGTCGGTGTCGACCGGGCGGAGCGGGCCGACCGGGCGGAGCGGACTGTCCAACACCTCGTCGGGGATCTGGAGATTGGTGAAGACGACGGCCACCGCGTCTTCGAGTCGATAGCCGAAATCGGCTCCGGTGGAGGCTTTCTGGACCGCAAGTCCGAAGATCGCCGACCAGAACGCCCGCGCCTCGACGTCGATCCCGGCGCGGAGCTGCCAGCCGGTGCGGACGAGCGTGGAGAGCAACGCTTCTTCACCGCGCTCGTGCAGCACTGTGAGTGTGTCCGTGATGAGTGGCCGCAGATCGGTACGACGCGCTACGAGAAGCATTGCCGTCGCGAAGAGTTCGACGTCCCGCGCGCAGGGTCCGAGGAGTGTGCCGACGAGGGTGTTCGTGTACTCGCGGACGGTCTCGGCGCCGGCGGCGGCTTCCTCAGCGCGACGCCCGGCACGCAGCACGCCGGCGCCGGCGACTTCGACGAACAGCTGCTCCTTGGAGCCGAAGTAGTACGTGACCTGGTTCGGGTAGGCGTCGGCACGCTGACAGATCTGCGCCACGGACGCCGACTCGCCGTTCTCGGCGAACACCTCGGCGGCAGCGCGCAGCAGCGACTTGCGCGTGGTCTTGCCGGCCTCTCTCGTTGCGCGTCCGGTCGTGGGCATGAGAATCCTCGTCGTCAATGTCCTGCGACAGTGTTTGTATGGCAAACAATAAAACGAGGGACGCGGGTCCGGCAAGGTTCGCCTGCCGGCAGACCCGGCGGCGGGGCCGGACTCAGTCGCCGTCGAGTGTGCTGACCTGCACATACGCCGCATCCAGGATGCGGGGGTAGGCGAGCGGAGAGTCCGAGATCGCGCGGTCGGGGAAGTCGAAGATGCTCAGCATGAGCTGCATCGGGTAATCGATGGACTGCCGGACCTCCTTGACGACGCGTCCGTCCATGCTGAACACGAGACGGTGGGGCCCCCAATCGACGACGTACTCGTGGAGGTCGGCGAGATCGTCGGCCATCTCGAGGACGGAGAAGTCGTCGACGATGCGCGGATCCCGGTGCGGGTGCACGCCGACACCCAGCGTCCAGGGCTCGCCGGGCCCCGGGCCGAAGATCTCCGCGACGCAGATCTCCCCCGACTCCTCCGGTCGCTGCTCCGTTCCGAGGAGCCAGAACGCCACCATCGACGCCGGGTCGCGAATCGCACTCATCGTGACTGCGAAGCGGCCGTGCCGCTGTGCGAACAGGATCTCCGACGGACGGTGGGTGGCCACGGTGAGCCCGTCTCGGTGCGCGTGCTGACCGACCACGCCGCCGACCTCACCGGCGTGGTGTCCGGTCTGCAGGCTCGAGACGCGCATCGTCGACTCCGACGGCCGCCATGCGGGTTGGTCGTCGTCGATGCACAGTCTCGAACGTCCCCCGGACGTGGTCCACCGAGCCGCGGAGTTCGACGGTCTCGTCCAGTGCGGGAGGTAGTCGGCGATCCACGTCCGGCTGTCGAAACGGTCGCCGGTGAAGTCCTCGTGCAGGGTGATCATCTCACCTCTCCTCGATCGGCGGGATCGCTCGAGCATCCGAACGCCTCCGAGGCGTGTCGTTCCATGGCGGTACAGTACATCGACTTTCGGCGTGTTCCGCGTAGTGTGTGCTGGTCGGCAGGCGCGTGAGCAGAGGCGGTATGACATGGAAACAACAAGTGCGGCAGACACACTCCGCCGGTGGGCGCTCGACGAAGAGTTGAAGTCCCGGGTCATGGCCGATCCCGCGCTCGCCGAGTGTGCGCGACGAGTCGCCGATCGGTACACGGCGGGAGAGGATGTCGAATCCGCGATCCGCGCCGGAGGGCGCGCGGTGGAGCGCGGACATCGGGTGAGCATCGAGTTCACGGGCGAGAGCGTCCGCGACGCCGCCGAGGCCAGTGCGGCCACCGATGTGTTCGTCTCCGTCGCCGATCACATCGGTCGGACCGGGCTGCCGTCGACGGTCTCCGGCGATCTGTCGCACATCGGACTTCTCGTCTCCGAAGATCTGGTGCGGGACAACAGCGCCCGCCTGGCAGAGGCGTGCGCCGCAGTCGATTCCGTGTTCATGATCTCCGCCGAGGGGTCGGACCGGACCGATCAGGTTCTCGACGTCTACGACTGGCTGGCGCACCGCTACGACAACGTGGGCATCACCCTGCAGGCACGGCTCCATCGCTCGGAGCTACGAACGACTGGCGCGCCGCATCGCCGACGCCGGCGGCTCGCTCACCCTTGCGACGCACGACGAGACGCTGTTGTCGCACGTCCTCGGGGCGGTCGGCGCCGTCGGGTCTGTCGAGGTCGAGATGCTGATGGGTCTGGGTACCGACCTGCTCGACAGGTTGGCGACGGACGGGATCTCCACTCGCGAGTACTGCATCTTCGGCTCGGAATGGTGGTTGTACGTTCTCAATCGCATCGCCGAGGACCCGACGCGGGTGTTCCAGGCGCTCGTCGATCTGGGACGTGGGCCTATCAGCCCGCCGGCCAGCGTTCTGTGATGAGCTCGACCATCTGATCGACCCAGGCGTCGTCGAGCGCGGCGTCGCTGCGGATGAGGATGCGGAATATCGCGGTGCCCGCGACGACCTCCGCCAGCATGGGCAACCGGTCGTCGTCGCGGCGTTCCTGGCCAAAGCGGGACTCGAAGGCGGTGAGGTCGCCGGCCAGCCGGGCGATCATCTGACTGTGGACGTCGGGTGATGCGACTGTGTCGGCGATCAGGCCGGGGAGGGCCACCCGCACCTCGGGTCGGTTGAACATCGCGCGGACGATCTCGACGAGGGCACGGATGTCCTGCTGCACGTCTCCGGAACCGGTTGGCGGGGCGAGGGTCTCGGCGGACAGCACCGCCTCGTGGACGAGTTCGGGCTTGCCCGACCATCGCCGGTAGATGGCGGCCGTCGTCGTGCCGGCACGGGCCGCGATCGCGGACAGCGACAGGGCGGGGTAACCGGTCTCGAGGATCAGTTCGCGGGTCGCCGCGATGATCGCGGCGTCGATCCGCCCGTCGCGTGGCCGCCCGGGTGCCGACGACGTCGACCTCTTGTTTTCCCTCTGGCCATCTGCTGTCATGAGTTCCATCGTAGTTCCAATACAGTGTGCATCGTATTAGAGGAGTCTTCGTGGAACTGAGTCCGCTCGACGAGTACCCGATCCATCAGACGGCGGCCCCGGTCACCTGGCCTGCGACGTCGGACCGGAACTTCTACGACCGCTCGTATTTCAACGTGCTCGACCGCGAGGGCCGGTTCATGGCACTGACCGGCATCGGCTACTACCCCCGGCTCGGGGTGAAGGACGCCTACTTCGTGGTGCGTCGCGGGGACACGCAGACCGCGGTGCACCTGAGCGACGCCATCGACGACGACCGGCTCCACCAGAACGTCAACGGGTACCGTCTCGACGTCGTCGAACCGCTGCAGGAGATGCACCTGACCCTCGCGGAAACCGAGGGTGTCGCCGCCGATCTCACGTGGCGGGGACTGTTCCCGGCGGCACTGGAGAAGCCCCACGACATGCTGACCGAACGTCGGGTCACATTGGAGGCGTGTCGGTTTGCCCAGGTCGGGTCGTGGGAGGGGTGGATCGACATCGACGGTGAGCGCTTGCCCGTCGATCACGACAGCAGTGTGGCCAGCCGGGATCGGTCCTGGGGCATCAGGCCGGTGGGCGAAGCCGAACCCGCGGGACGGCCCGACGCCTCCTTCCGCGGGATGTGGTGGCTCTACCTCCCGCTGGCCTTCGAGGACTTCCAGTTGTTCCTGATCCTGCAGGAGGACCCGGACGGCCATCGGAGCCTGTACGACTGCACGCGTCGCTGGCGGGACGGCCGTGTGGAGCAGCTCGACGGTGTGCGGGTCACCATCCACTACACGTCCGGCACCAGGATTCCCCACGGCGCACACGTCGAGTTCCTGAATCGGTCCGGTGACCGGATCGAGCTCGACGTCGAGTCGAAGTTGTTCGCTCCCATCGCCTTCGGGTCCGGATACGGTGGCGACACCTCGTGGGCGCACGGCACCTGGAAGGAGGGTGCGTTCGCCGAACGCGTCACCTTCGACCTGACCGACGACGATGTCATGGCCCGCGCGCCGTTCAGTCTCATCGACCATGTCGGGTCGGCCGTGTGCACCGAGCCCGACGGCACCGTCCGACGAGGCGCCGGCCTGTTCGAGCACGGCGTGATCGGCCCGCACCACCCGTCGGGTTTCTCCGACTGGACCGACGTGGCGAAGTAGGCGCGCGATGAAGATCATGACGGCGTTGTTCAACCCGACCGATGCGGTGGAACGCGCACAGCTCCTGCAGGAGGCGGGCGCATCGGGGGTGTTCACCTTCGAGGGGCCGCACGACGTGTTCTCCCCGCTCGTGCTCGCATCGTCGGTCACGGGCCTGGACATCATGTCCAACGTCGCGATCGCGTTCCCGCGCAACCCGATCCAGCTCGCGCACCAGGCCAACGACCTGCAACTGCTCAGCGAGGGGCGATTCATCCTGGGTCTGGGCACTCAGGTCCGCGCTCAGATCGAGAAGCGCTACGGCGTCGAGTTCGACCGTCCGGTCGAGCGGATGAAGGAGATGGTCGGCGCACTGCGCGCGATCTTCGCGACGTGGAACTCCGGCGAGCGCTTGGACTTTCGCGGCGAGTACTACCGGCACACGCTGATGACGCCGACCTTCGTCCCGGGGCCGAACCCGTACGGGCCGCCGCCGATCTACCTGGGCGCGTTGGGGCCTCGGCTCACCCGGGCGACCGCCGAGGTCGCCGACGGCCTGTTGGTGATGCCGTTCGGAACCAAGCGGTTCCTGCACGAGACGACGCTGCCCGCCGTACGCGACGGTCTCGCGGCGGCCGGCCGGTCCGAGGACGATTTCGAGGTGGTGCCCGAGATCATCGTCTCGGTTGCCGGGAGCGGAGCGAGCGGGCCGAATGTGACAGTCGGCTCAGATCTCGACGATGACCACGCCTCGACGCGGATGTTGTTGGCGTTCTACGGTTCCACTCCGGCATACCGGCCGGTGCTGGAAGCGCACGGTTGGGGAGATCTACAACCGGAGCTCAACATGATGTCCAAGCAGGGCCGGTGGCAGGAGATGGCCGGCCTCATCGACGACGAGATGCTGCACACGATCGCGGCGTGTGGAACGCCCCAGGAGGTCGCTGCGCACATCCGCGACCGGGTCGACGGTGTGTCGGACCGGATCTGCCTCTATCAGCCGGGTCCCATCGCCGTGGATGCGCTCGCCGAGATCGTCGACGCGCTCGGCGGCTCCAGATGACGCAGGAGATCGACGTGACGCCGAGCGTCGTCGAGTTCGACGACATCGTCGACGACCGCTACGGGGGCAAGGCGGCCGGGTTGGCGGAACTGCGTCGTCTGGGTCTGCCGGTCCCGACGGGGTTCGTCATCGCCGATGCGTCTGTAGACGGGGCTCTCGACGACGTGACGGCCCGGTTCGGCCACCTGGTGGCCGCGGGTACGACTCCGGTCGCGGTGCGGTCCTCGGCGGTGGGGGAGGACGGGGACGACCAGTCCTTCGCCGGCCAGTACGACACGGTGCTGGGCGTCGATTCCGTCGACGCCTTCACCGACGCCGTCCGTAGGTGCGCGGCCTCGGTGCACTCCCGTCGTGCCTCGGCCTACAGCGGACACGCCGCGCCGACCATGCACGTGGTCGTCCAGCGGATGGTCGACGCACGCGCCGCAGGCGTGGTGTTCACCGCGGACCCGACGTCGGGGCGCCGCGATCTGATGGTCATCGACGCCGTCGCGGGACTGGGGGAGGCACTCGTCGACGGGTCCGCCGCTCCCGACCACCTCGTGCTCGATGTGGACGGCAACACGGTGGTGCACGAATCCGTTGCCGCGCCGGTGTTGTCCCCGGATGAGATCGCACAGGTCCGCGCGGGTGCCCTGCGCACCGCGCAGCACTGGGGTCGACCGATGGACCTCGAGTGGGCCATCGACGAAGCCGGCGAACTGTGGTGGTTGCAGGCACGGCCGATCACCACGCTCCCCGGTGACCTCAACGAGATGGACTCGCCACTGGCCGGTGCCGACCATGTGTACACGCGATGCAACATCGGCGAGATGATGCCGGGCGCGTTCTGCCCCCTGACCGCGTCGGTCTCCGGCTTCGCGATCGACTACGCGATGCAGATGGTGCAGGTGGTCGCGAGGGCGCAGGAGAGCTACGAGAAGCCCTGGCTGCAGGTCGGTTACTTCTACGGGCACATGTTCCTGAACCTGACCGAGGGGACGGCGCTGAGTTCGGGCATCATCGGCAACTCGCTCGAACAGTTCTCCATGTCGATCTGCGGCCGGGTGATCGACGAGCTGACACCGAAGCCGGCACAGCCCTTCCGACGGAAGCTCGGCAACACGATCCGGCTCACGTCACATGCCCTGTCGGTGGGCCCGGCCATCCGGCGACTGCCCGCCGAGATCGCGGCCTTCCCGGTTCCGACGAGCCGCGATCCGCGGGTTGTGCTGCAGCAGTTGGAGACCGGTGTCGAGCAGTACCGCGATGTGACGTTGACCCATGTGCGCTCGTCGTCGCGCGCCGCGGTGGCGGCCAACGTCCTGGAGGGTGTCCTGGTGCGCCAGGCGGTGAAAGACGGACGCACCGAGGAGGACGGCAAGGCGCAGGCCGCGCGGCTCATGGCCGGTGCGTCGGAAGTCGAGAGCGCCATGATGCTCGCGGAACTCGACGCGGTCGTCCACACCATCGCGGCCGACCCCGCGGTTGCCCGGGAGTTTCTTGCTGCAGCACCGGATGACGCGGTCATCGACCTGCGGTCGGCCTCCGGCGACGCCGGTCGCGCGTTGCGGCATTTCCTCGAATGGCACGGTCACCGCGGGTACCGCGAACTGTGCATGCGGGACCCGTCCTGGGCCGACGACCCCGGCGGCCTGGGCGCGATGATGCAGGTGATGGTGCGGTCGGCGCTCGACCCCGTCGCCCGGATTCCGGCCCCGGCCGCCGTCGACGAGACGCCGCCGGCCGCGATCCGGCTCCTCGCCCGCCTGGCGCAGGGCGGCGCACGCGGTCGCGAGGAGACGAAGTCCCGGATGGCGCTGATGGCTCATGCACTCAAGCGCGGATACCGGCATCTCGGTGAGGTGCTGGCCGAGGCCGGACGACTGCCGGACGCCGACCTCGTCTTCTTCTTCGACCGCGCCGAGCTGCAGCGTCTCGTCGACGCCGAACCCGCGGAAGCAACCGGCCTGGTGCAGAGCGCGCGGCAGCGTCGAGAAGCCTTGTCGTTCCAGGACTCTCTCGAGTTCGAGGATGTGTCGGTGGGACGACCGTTCCCGCTCGTCGCCGCCCCGCGACGCGGTGCCACCGACGATCGCATCGTCGGGCGTCCCGCGAGCCGCGGCACCGTCGAAGGTGTGGTGCGCGTGGCGAAGTCGATCGTCGAGGCGCGCGAGGTGCAGCGTGGCGAGATCCTCGTCGCACCCGTCACCGATGTCGGCTGGACCCCGTACTTCACCGTCATCGGTGCCCTGGTCACCGATATCGGCAGTTCGGTGTCCCACGGCGCGGTCGTCGCCCGCGAGTACGGCCTGCCGTGCGTCGTGAACACCCTGGTGGGCACCCGCGTGCTGCGAACCGGCGACCGCGTGCGGGTCGACGGCGATCACGGGACCGTCGAGCGGCTCGGACCGGGCTGAGACCGGCTCAACCGTCGACGACGTCGGCGTAGCGGTCGCGGAGGTCGCGTTTCAGGATCTTGCCGCTGGGGTTCTTGGGCAGCGACTCGGCGGCGACGACGTACTTCGGGATCTTGTACGGGGCGAGCCGATCCCGGCAGTACTGGATGATCTCCGCCGGATCGACGGTGTGTTCGGCAGCGGGAATGACTACTGCGGCAACCGCTTCGACCCAATGCGGGTGCGGGACTCCGATGACAGCCGCCTCGTGCACGGCGGGGTGGGAGAACAGCACCTCCTCGACCTCGCGGCTCGACACGTTCTCGCCGCCGGTCTTGATCATGTCCTTCTGCCGGTCGACCACCCACAGGTAACCGTCGTCGTCGAAGTAGCCGAGATCGCCGCTGTGGAACCACCCGCCGCGGAACGACTCGGCGGTCTTCTCGGGCAGGTTGAGGTACCCGACGGTGACCTGCGGGCTGCGATGCACGATCTCCCCGACACTGCCGGTCGACACTACACCACCGTCGGAATCGACGATCCGCGTCTCGACGTTCAGCGCAGGACGACCGGCGGAACCCCCGCGCGTCGCCTGGTCGTCGGGCGCCAGGACCGTGGCCAGGGAACCCATCTCGGTCTGGCCGTAGAAGTTTCGCAGCCGGAGGTCGGGCAGGCTGGTGCTCAGCTCGCGCAACACCTCGACGGGGAGCGCCGACGCCCCGTAGTAGCCCTTCCGCAGCGACGACAGCGCCGCCGGGTCGAAGTCGGGGGAGCGCAGCAACGAGATCCACACGGTGGGTGGACAGAAGAGTTTGGTCGCTCGTTCCCGCGCGACCGTCCGCAACAGCGTCGTGGCCTCCGGACGGTCGAGGATGATGCTCGTCGCGCCGAGCATGATGTCGGTGATGAGGAAGTTGTCCAGCTGGGCGCAGTGGTAGAGCGGGAGCGAGTGCACCTCGATGTCGTCGTCGGTCATGCCGCCCGACACCACACAACTCATGTACTGCCACATCAGCGTTCGGCTCGTGTGCATCGCGCCTTTGGGCCGGGACTCGGTGCCGGAGGTGTACATGATGCGGATGACGTCGTCGTCGGCGATGCGGACGTCGGGTAATGCGCCGGCCGGCTCGCTCAGCCAGTCGTCGATGGACGGCCAGCGGGTGTCGGAACCGTCGGGGCCGAGTGGGATCGACCGGCGCACGGTCACCGGTGCCGCCGATGCGGCGATCGCGGCGTCGGCGGTGGGCACGAGCGAGTCCTCGGCGATCAGGCCGGCGGCCTCGCAGTCGTCGAGGATGTATGCGATCTCCGGCGCGGTCAGCATGAAGTTGATCGGGACCGACACCACCCCGATCCGGGCAGCGGCGAAGACGACCACGGGGAACTGCCAGCAATTGTGCGACAGGATGCCGAGGGTCTGTCCCTGTCTGAGGCCGGCAGCGTGCAGTGCGGCGGCGACCCGGTCGACGGCGTCGTCGAACTCGCGAAAGGTCAGCCGGGTGTCGCGGTGGATGACGGCCGGCTTGTCGGGCGTCCGGGCCGCCGAACGACGTGGGATGTCACCGAGCGAGTGGGACCGGGCCACGGTCATGAGGCCGGCCATGAGGTCGGTCGGGAGGGGAGAAGTCGTCATGGTCAGGTGTCTCTCGGTCCGGTGAAATAGTGCGACCCGAGCCGGTGGCTCGGGGTCGATGGGTACTGTTCATAGCTATGCGCGGTAGTTCTGAGCCGGGCGCCCGATGCAGGCCCGGCGCCGAGTCGGTGGCGCCTCGCGGGGGATGGCAGGACCTGTTGTCGCGTCGACAGATGCTGGGCGTCCTGGCCGTGCTCGAACAGTGTGAGCACACGGCCGGCGGCCAGCACTTCAAGGAAGGCCTGGTCGAGGCCATTTCCACGTACTTCGGGGTTCGTGACGTGACGTTCTTCCACGGCCGTACCTACAGCGAGATCTTCGACGATCCGGCACCGCTGCTGACCGGCGCCGCGGCCCCGCTGCTGCGGGACTACCGCGAACGCTGGCGCGACAAGGACATCTTCGCGCTGCCGCGGGCAAGGCGGGTGCTCACCGCCGAGGGCTTCGCCACTCTCGAGGAGCTGTCCCGCCTGCCGGTTCCGCAGCGCTCGTACGTCGTGGACTATCTGCACCCCAACGACATGGACACCGCCTCGGCCCTTCACCTGCCACTGTCCGACGGCGAGGCTCTCATCGGGATGTTCGACCGCGTCCGCGAGTGGGACGAGTCGGACATGCTCGCGATGCGCATTCTCGCGCGGCAGCTCCGCGCGCGGACCGCGACGGTGTCCGCGGCGCACGAGCCCGTCGATCCATTGGCGGCACTCACGCCGCGGCAACTGGAGGTCGCCGAACTCGTGAGCGACGGGCTGAGCAACGCCGAGATCGCCCAGCGACTGTCGCTGTCGGAGCTGTCGGTGAAGAAGTACATGAGCCGCATCTTCGAGGCCGCCGGACTGCGCAACCGGGCCGAACTCGCGACCACCGTGCTGCGTTCTCGGCGACGGGCACGCTGAGCGGGTCGCTCCGGTCACGACGTCGGGGTGTATGCGATCACGGTCAGACCGTTCGGCGAGCGGAGGGGGACCCGGGTCTCATGACCTCCCACCGACCTCTCACCGACATGCCACCCCAGCGAGTGCGCGACCTCGATCGTCGCCGCGAGGTCGGGGGTCCGCGCGAGGAGTGACCACGCCGGCCCGTCAGTCTCGTCGGAGACGCTCAACGCACTCCAGGCCGCCCACGCTGAACCGTCGGAGAACTTCGGTGATCCCAGGACCGCTTCGACGTCACCGGCGACACCGGCCCACCGATCGGTCGCGTGCATCACCGTCACCCGCTCGAACAGCGAGCCGAATCCGATGGTCTCCGTGGTCTTCTCGTCAGACACTCAGACCACCGCCGCTGTCGTCGTCGCCACCGCCGGTGCCAGCCGGTGACCGAGCCGATCGCGCTTGGTGGCGAGGTATCCGGCGTTGTCCGCGGTGGCCTCGATCTCGAGTCCGACTGCCTCGACGACCTCGACCCCCTCGGAGGCCAGCCCGTCGACCTTGGCCGGGTTGTTGGTCAGCAACCGGACGCGTCGGATACCGAGGTCTGTCAGCACCGCTGCGGCGTCCCGATAGTCGCGCCTGTCGATGGGCTGGCCGAGGCGCAGGTTCGCATCGACGGTGTCGACGCCGTCGAGGTCCTGGAGTCGGTAGGCGGCGATCTTGGCCGCGAGACCGATGCCGCGACCCTCGTGGCCGCCGACGTACACCACGACCCCGGAGCCGGCGTCCGCGACGTGCTGGAGTGCGGCTCGCAGCTGGGCGCCGCAGTCGCAGCGCCGCGACCCGAGCGTGTCACCGGTGAGGCACTCGCTGTGGATGCGAACCAGCGGCTCACCCTGCGCGGGATTGCCGACCACCAGGGCGAGATGTTCGGCGCCACCGGATGATCGGTAGACGGTGGCCTCGAAGACGCCGTGATCGGTCGGCAGAGCGCAGGTCGCACCCCGCTCCACCGACGAGCCCGCCCGGCGATGGGCCACGAGGTCGGCGATGGAGATGACCTCGAGTCCGTGACGCGCGGCGAAGTCCCGGACGTCTGCCCGCCCGAGCATCGCGCGCCGGTCCGGGCTGACGAGTTCACAGATGAGGCCGGCGGGTTCGAGGCCGGCTTCGGTGCACAGGTCGACGGCGGCCTCGGTGTGCCCACGTCGTTCGAGTACCCCACCTTCCCTGGCGCGCAACGGCATCACGTGACCCGGACGCGTGAGGTCTGTCGGGCCGACGTCCGGATCGGCAAGGCTGCGGATCGTCCGTGCCCGATCGGCCGCGCTGATGCCGGTCGTGACACCGACGGCCGCGTCGACGCTCACGGTGAAAGCCGTGCCGAGGGGGTCGGTCGGATCATCGACCATCGGAGGAAGTTCGAGCTCGGCCAGACGGTCCGCGGTCATCGCCACACACAGGAATCCGGAGGCGTGTTCGAGGAAGAAGGCGATGTCGTCGACGTCGGCGAACTGAGCGGGCATCACGAGGTCGGCTTCGTTCTCGCGGTCGGCGTCGTCGACGACGATGACCGGACGGCCGAGGCGGAGCTGATCGACGCACCGCTCGACCGCGGAACGGGCCGTACGCATCTGGTCGTCGGGGATCATCGGTGAGCTCGCAATCCGTGGAAGACCGACCGATGAAAGATCAACGGCTCGCTGGCAGTCGGCACACCCAATGCGTCGACCCGTCCGACGACGAGATCGTGATCACCGATGGGCCGGTGGTCGTCGATGGTGCACTCGATCCACGCGTGCGCACCGGCCAGTCGGGGCGAGCCGTTGGCGGATCGGGTCCAGTCCACGCCGGCGAACTTGTCCGCGCCGCTGCGCGCGAATGTACGGGCCAGGAGGTGCTGGTCTTCGGCGAGGACGTTCGCGCAGAAAGCGCCGTTCGACACGACCGAGGGCAGCGTCGTCGAGGTGTTGCCCGCGAAGAAGCCGACGAGCGGTGGCTCCATCGAGATGGACGTGAAGGAGCCGACGGTCATCCCGACGGGTGAGCCGTCCGGCCTGGCCGAGGTGATGACCACGACGCCGGAACCGAAGTGCGCGAGCACCTCCCGGTATCGATCGCGGACCGAGTCCGCGTCGGCGGCGTACACGGACGCCGCGTCGGCGGTATGACTGGGATTCAATGGATTTCCTTCCGATGCGGCCCCGGCGGGTGCGTCCTGCCGCGCACCCGCCGAGACCTGGAGGATCAGACCTGGAGGATCAGACCCTGACGGCCTTGATGGCCAGCTCGTCGAGAGCGGCCGAGTAGATTGCCTCGATGGCCGTGGCGAGTTCGGCTTCCACCTCGGCGGACTCGGCGCCGAACTCCGCGGACCACCGGACCGTGCAGTGGTCGTCGCCGTCGGCGGCGACCGAGACGGTCGAGCGGTAGTGCTCGAGCGGAAGCGGGCCGTCGATGTACTCGTAGGAGTACGTGCGCGCCTCCTCGTCGAAGGCGACGATGCGCTCGCGCGCCGGTGCGCCGTCGGTGAAGACCACGTGACGGACGTCGCCGTCCATCCGCGATGCGTCGATGGCCGGAATCCACGCGGCCACACCGCCGGTGTCACCGATCCAGGCCCACACCGCCTCCGCCGATCGGGAGAAGTCCTTGGTCACCTCGATGCTCGCCATGTCACACCCGTCCCAGCTCGGCTTCGTACTTCTTCGTCATGTGCTCCACGGCCTTCACATGTTCGGCCGCCTGCCCCTCGCGGACAGCCTGGGCGCGCTCCGCGGCGTCGATCATCGGTTGCGCCTGCCCCTGGAAGTACGGCATGACGTCCTGGGCGAACAGCTCATAGGAACGTTTGGTGGCCTGCGGGTTCGCCCAGTCGTGGCCCTGGATCAGCAGCGTGCCGAAACCGCCGGACTGGTCGATCAGGCGCTGGACCTGCGCGCGTGCCTCGTCGGCGGTGCCGATGACACCGATCCCGGAGGTGTTGATGAAGTCGATCATCTCGTGCTTGTTGGTCCCGCGGACATCCATCTGCGGGAAGGCCGCCACGTGCTGGAGGTAGTTGAACCAGTACTCGATGCCGTGTTCGACGTCCTTGTAGGCCTGCTCTTTGGTCTCCGCGATGTGGAAGGGCCCGACCAGCCGCCAGGTCGACCGGTCCACCTCGTCGCTGCGCCCGGACTGGGCGGCGAACTCCTCGAGCATGCCCCAATGATGTTGCAGTGCACTGAATCCGTCCGCGGTCAGCGTGGCGGCGATCGAGAGGAGGCCGATGCCGTACTTGCCCGCGAGGCGCGCGCCGGTCGGCGACGCGATCGCGGCGACCACGACGTCGAACAGCGGATCAGAGTAGGGGGCCATCTGGATCTTCGCGTCGAACAGTTCGTGAGTGCGGGTCTTGGCCGTCACCGTCTCGCCGCGGAGCAGGCGCATGATGATGTCGGTGTTCTCCGCGAGCAGTTCTCGGGTGTCGATCTGGGAGAGGCCGAGCATCGCGGCGTCGGTCGGGAGCGATCCCGGCCCGAGGCCGAACAGGACGCGCCCGCGGGTCAGGTGATCGAGCATGATCATGCGCTCGGCCGCCCAGAGCGGGTTGTGGTACGACACCGAGGTGACGCCCGTGCCGAGCTTGATGCGGCTGGTGCGCTCGCCGGCGGCGGCGATCATGATCTCCGGCGATGCGTAGATCTCGGCACCGGCCGAGTGGTGTTCGCCGAACCAGGCCTCGTCGTACCCGAGTTGCTCGAGGTACTGCACGAACTCGAGGTCGCGCTGCAGCAGCAGCGTGGGATTCTGCCCCGGTTCGTGGATCGGGGCGAGGAAGGTACCGAACTTCAGCCTGCTCATGGCGAACACTCCTGTGTGACGTGGGTGATACGTCCACGAAGCTATGACGCACCGCACAGGTCGGGTAAGTCCGCAAAAGTAGACATTCGGCCGCGCACCCGACGATCGCAAACCGCGTACCGATGAGACGAATTCGGTCTATCGTCCCTTTCAGCAGCTGATACGGGAGGACTCATGGTGTGTTGCATCGTGGCAACGCTGGTGCTGGCCGTGGTGCACCGGCTGCTCCCGTGGCGCCGCACGAGCACCGACGCGGGCTTCGCGCCCGCGGTGCGCAGGCCCGCGACCGGGATGAAAGTCGTCGGGGCTCCGTTCGACCGGACTCATCGAGAGCTGCCGGTGCTACCCCGGCGCCGGGCGATCGCCGCATGGACACTGCGTCTGGGTGCGATCGCCGCGGGCCTGTACCTGGCGACCTCGGCGGTGCTCGTGGTCCTCGGTGTGGCCCACGATGTCGCCGACTCCTCGTCGTGGCTGATCCGCAGCGTCGGGGTCGTGCTCATCGCGGCGTCCGCCGCCGGCCTCGGCCGGGTGTTGTCGGCCAGGGGCGTCGACCCGTTGACCAGAACGCAGACAGCGGGCTGCGGATCACTGGCCGCCGGCGTCGTGTTCCTGGAACTCATGGTCGTCGACATGCACGTCCTCGGCCTGTATCACCTGCCGGATTCGTTCGCCCATCACATGTTCCAGGCGTCGTGTCTGCTCGCCGCCGGGATCGGCGTGGTGCTGCTCGGCGACCGTCCGCACCCCGTGCCCAGACCGACCGCGACGTTGATACGAGGACGCTCATGACCATTCCGGAAACCGTTCCGACAGTGAGGGAGTCGACACCCGTCGAACTGGCGACGCAGCGGTACCTGCTCGACCTCGCGTTGCAACCGCTGGACCGGTTCGACGGGTTCACCCGTCTCGAGCAGATCGGCGGGAGCGCGCTTCGTTACCAGCTCAACTATGTCGGCTACGCGTTGTCGATGGCGCAATACACCCGCACCCCGGCGTTCACCGGTTATCTCGCCGACGCGCAGGCGACGATGATCCGCAAGATGTGCGACAAGAAGGTCTGGGGATACTGGGCGACGGAACGTCTGGCCGGCTACCTCCGCTGGAACCCGGACCCGATCGTGTTCGGCAACGTCATGTACACCGGATTCTTCGCCGCGATGATCGCGTTCCAGCAGACGCTCAACGACGACCGTTCGTTCGACGTCGACGGATCCCTCCCCCTGGTGTGGAGTCCGACTCGCCGCTACGACTACGGATACACATCGATCGCCGAGGCGATCGTGCGGAACATGCGGGCGAGCAAGCACACGATGTATCCCTGTGAACCGCACCTGATCTACCCGATGTGCAACACGATCGCCCTCGTCGGGCTACGGGGGTACGACCGCCTGCACGACACCGACCTGACGGGTGACCTCGTCACCCGGACCCGCGCCGCGTTCACCGATCACGGATACCTGACCCGTTCCGGGCGTTTCCGTTTCGGTCGCGGACCCGCGGGCCTCGCGCTGCCACCGACGCTGTCGAACGACGCGATCATGACCTACTGGCTGAACGGCGTCATGCCGGATCTGGCGGAGTCGACGTGGGAGACGCTGCGGCGCAAGCGAATCGAGGGGTCCGGGTCGGATGTGCGGTTACGTACCGAACCGATCGACCACCTCGACGTCGGCTCATACCGGATGGGTGACGCGTGGGCGTGGGTCAACGTCCTGTGCGCGGCGCGGGAGATCGGTGACACCGACACCGCCGACGGACTCGAGCTGGCCATCACCGACAGATTCCGGTTCGAGACGTCGGACTCGGGTGCGCGCAAGATGAGTGGCGTCTCCACCTGGGTGTCGCTGGCATATGCGCTGAGCCGGTTCATGGTGCCCGACGGGCTGCGTGGCCTGTCCGCCGGTGACCTCCCGGCTGCGTGGACGACAGGGCCGATTCTCGCCGGTGCGGACTATCCGGATGTGCTCGTGGCCAAGGCGGTCACCGACGGCGAAGGACTCGAATTGGTGCTCCGGCCCGGCAGTGACGTTCGCCGGTCGACGCTGCGACTCGCGCGATTGACTCCCGCCGGACGATACCGCGTCGACAACCCCGCAACGCCGGCCGTGGTCACCGTGACCGCTGACGGTTCCGGACACGCGACTCTCGACGTCGACCTCGCCGACCGAACCGAGGTCCGCATCCGCCCGCTCTGAACGACGTCGGATGATCGTGATGCTCGGGACCCGGTGAATGCCGATGGCCCGATGGCTCCTGCCCACACGTGGTCGGCATGGGCCATCGGGCCGGGGAGACGTCGATCAGTTGTCGAACGTCAACGGGGTCGTGGCGGAGGGGCCCTGACGGTAGTGGCTCATCGTGGCTGTCTGCCAGCGGCCGTTGTACTCCGGGATCGGCAGCGGGAACCAATAGCTCGAATCCAGCCACATCTGACCCAGTAGCGGGACGGGCTGACGCGAGATGTCGGTCCACTTGCCGGTGGGGGCGTTGTCGAACGTCCCCACCTCCTTGCCATCGACGAAGAACCCGACCTGCTTGCTGCCGAGTTTGACGGCATAGTCGTGCTGCTTGTCGAGAATGCTCATCGGTAGCAGTCTGGCCTGCGGGACAAGGGTTCCCGACTTCTTGACCATCATGAAAAAGCCCTTGGGGAAGTCCTGCCCGAGGGCCTGCGCGATCGGTGCGGTGAGCGTGCTGGCCTGGCCGACCAGGCCGGCGGAGCCGTTGTACATGAACCAGGCGATCTCCAGTCCCAGTGGGTCGATGGAGCGATTGGAGACTCCCCAGCCGGTGGTTCCGTTCCAGGACTTGATCTGCTCGGTACCGCCGACACGCATCGTCATGGTCTGGCCCGGCTCGAACACGGGCTTGGCGAGGATCTCCGCATTGTTGTACGGGAACAGGCCCTCGACGGTCGGCGGCGCCTTGAACGTGACGCCGTCGGAGCCGTATGACGTCTTGCTGTAGCCGACATTCGTGTTGCACCAGTCGGTCGGTGCCGTGGCAAAACGTTCGTCGATCGGCCGGGTCGGTTGTGGGTCACCGGTACCGATGTACCCGGCGAAGGCCCGCCCGTTGAGGACGGCGCAGTTCGACGTGCCGTCGTCTCGGCCGGGAAGCTGGATGTTCGGATCGGCCACCGCGGCGCCGACTCCCGTCCATGTCAGCATCGCGGCCACGGTGGCGGCGACCAGCGCTCTGCCTCGGATCATCTGCTTCTCCTCTGAAATGCGGACTGGAACAGATATCTGATACCACATGTAGTCAGAAGTGAGGCTCCCCGAAAGTGCTGCAAAAGGCACTATTCGGACAGGGTATGAGCGCGCACGTCCGGCGTGAGCTGCAGCGGGGGCACCGAAAGAAATGAACAGTGATTGTCGTCTCAACGTCGGTCTCTGGCGGCGCGGCCCTCAGAACTCGGCCACCTCGCTGGCGGCGTAGGAGGCGAGGAGTTGGAGGCGCTCGGCGCTGGGTGAGCCGGGTTCAGCGGTGTAGATCATCATGATCGTGCCCGGGTCGGCGGTGACGGCGAGTTCCTCGTAGGCCAGGGTCAGCTCGCCGACCACCGGGTGGTGAAAGCGCTTCGTCCCGGCTCCGTGGGTGCGGACGTCGTGGGCGGCCCACAGAGTCCGGAATGTGTCACTACGCGTGGACAACTCGCCGACCAGGTCCTGCAGCGCCTTGTCGTGCGGATCGCGACCCGCCTCCGCCCTCATGATGGCGACACACATCTCGGCGAACAGGCCCCAGTCCGATCGACCTCATCTGGAACCGGAAGATCGATCCCGGCAAGGTCTTCGACCTGACTCTCCCGCTCGAGGACGCGGCCGAGGGCTATCGGGCCATGGATGAACGACGCGCGACGAAGGTCTTGCTCACCGTCTGCCCCCTGTCCGGAGTCGCCGATCGGCATCCGCCGGTACCCTCACGTCAAACGAAAGGTGCTCAATATGAGGATCACCCGCAGCTCCATCGACACCGTCAAAGGACCCGGCGACTGGTTCACCGGCGACGTGTACATCGATGCCGTCGCCGCAGCTCCGGCGCCCTCGCGGGTCTCGGCGAACCTCGTCCACTTCATGCCCGGAGCGCGGACGCACTGGCACCGGCACGCGCTCAGCCAGACGATCTTCGTCACCGAGGGGATCGGCCTGTGCCAGCGGCGCGGTGGCCCCGTCGAGGTCATCCGCCCCGGTGACCGCGTGCTCTTCGAAGCCGACGAGGAGCATTGGCACGGTGCCACCCCGACGCGGCTGATGGTCCATCTGGCCATCAACGAGGCCGACGATCAGTACGACGCCGTCGAGTGGCTCGACCCGGTCACCGACGAGGAGTATGCGCAGGCGCCGGATCTCGGGATCTGATCAGTCGAACTCGATGGTGACCGGACCCTTCGGCGTCGCCTGACAGGCCAGCAGGTATCCGTCGTCGATGTCCTCGGGTTCCAACGCGATGCCGTTGCCGTGGTCGACGTCGCCTGCGGTCAGTCGGGCCACGCACGACCCGCAATCACCTTCCCGGCAGGAGTACGGTGCATCGACGTCGGCGGCGAGCAGTGCGTCGAGCAGCACGGTGTCCGTGCCGCAGCGAACCGTGCGGACGTCGCCGTCGATGTGCACGGTGACCTCTTGGGCGTCCGACTCGTCGTCGTGCGTGGCGAGGATGAACGGGTCGCCGGTCAGCGACACGTACCTCTCCACGTGAACCGCCTCATGGTGCAGACCGCGCTCGCGCACGGCGCGCTCGACGAGGTCCATGAACGGCGCCGGACCGCAGATGAAGGCCTCGCAGTCCTCGGCGTCGGCGACGACGTCGCCGATCGCCTCCGCGGTGGGCAGACCCCGATCGGCCTCCAGCCAGTGATGCACTGTCAACCGGTCGGGATGACGCACGGCCAGCTCGTCGATCGCGTCGGCGAAGATGGTCGACGCGCGGTCCCGGTTGGCGTAGAACAGGGTCACCGCCGTGTCGTGGGATTCAAGGGCCGAACGCAGGATCGACATCACCGGCGTCACGCCGCTGCCGGCCGCGAACAGGTACAGCGGGTGTGTCCAGGAGCGCGGCGTGAAGGCCCCCGACGGTGGGATGACGTGCAGGGTCAGGCCGGCTTCGGCGTTGTCGCACAACCAGTTCGATCCGTAGCCGTCGCGGGTTCGCTTGACGGTGATCGCCGCAGTGGCGTCGACCCCGGGTGCGGTCGACAACGAATAGCTGCGCGCGACCGAGCCGGTCCGATCGCTCGGGATGCGCACGGTGATGAACTGCCCGGGTCGGTAGTCGCTGCCCGCGGGGAAGTCCAGCACGATCGTGCGTGCCTCGGACGTCTCGTCGCGGACCGCGGTCACGGTGACGTCGATCCCGAGGGTGCGCTCGACCGGCGAGGCGACGGAGCGGGTCATGCCGTCGTCCTGGAGGTGAGCGGGATGACCCGGTACCAGAGTTCGCCGAGCGCGGTCCCGAGTGCCTCGAGGCGCTCTCGTCGCGGGGTGCTGGCCGGCAGACCGACGTGGATGTAGGCCATCTGCTCGGTGGCGCAGCCCAGGGTCTCGGCGAGCAACTCGGTGTCACAGGCCTCGATGGTCCCGTTGGCGACGAGGCGGTCGAGCCAGCGCTCGGTGCGTCGCACGAAGTCGCCCCGCAGATTGAGCCAGAGCTGCTGGAACCCTCGGTTCTCACTGGCCGCGGCCGCCTCGCGGAGCAGTCGCAGCATGTGGCGACTGCGAGCGTAGGCCTGGAGATACGTGGTGTTGACCTCGATCAGCGACTGCAACTCGCCCTGGGCGCGATCGGGACGCAATCGTGCATTGGCCAGTTCCAGCAACGATGGTCGCAACGCGGCGAGGAAGATGTCGTCGAGACCGACGAAATGCCGATAGAAGTTGCCCTGCGAGATCTCCGCGCGGTGCGTGATGTCGGAGATCCGGGTGCGCGTGTACCCGTATTCGGTGAAGCACTCCGTGGCCGCTTTGACCAGTTTGTCACGAGTCTGTTCACCGCGTTTGTTCGCGCGCTTGGCCGGGGCCGCGGTGTGATCGAGAAGGCCGGCTGCCGAGTAAGCAGCGTCGATCCCATCGTGCGCACGGGCGTCCGGTCCGGTGTCGGTGCTCATCAGGCCCCCTGGAGTGTTCGTGCGGTGATTAGCTCGGCCAGTGGGTGTTCGGGTGGCGGCGCGTCCGGCAGATAGGACACCAACTCGTCGACGTACTCGTCGGCGGAGGTGCCGGCACTGAGAACGTCACCGGCATAGACCTTTCCGGTTGTTCCGTCGACGGTGACCGTCTGCCCGGCGAGGGCGTCGGAGAGTCCGATCCCGCACCCGACCACGCAGGGCACCCCGATCTCGCGGCACACCAGGGCGGCGTGGGACGTCGTACCGCCGACCTCGGTCACGACCGCCACGGAGTCGAACATCGCGGGCACGTCGGCCGGCGAGGTCGAGGGCCGGACGAGGACGACGTGCTCGCCGCGTGCCGCTGCGGCACAGGCATCGTCGGTGTCGGTGTGCACGACGCCGACCGCGGCACCGGGGCCGGCGCCCGTGCCCGTGGCGAGGACGTCGGCCCCGGCGTCTGCCGAGTTGTTCTGCGACAACGACTTCGCCTGTTCGGGACTGATCCGCGAGATGGCATCGTTTCGGTTGATGAGCCCCTCGCGGACCAGGTCGACGGCGATGCGGACCGCGGCACGCGCGGATCGCTTGCCCGAGCGGCATTGCAGCATGTAGAGCGTGCCGCTCTCCACGGTGAACTCGATGTCGACGAGATCGCGGTGTTCGTTCTCGAGCGTCCGCGCGATCGTGCTGAGCTCGGCGTGCAGGTGTGGCGAGTGAGTGCGGAAGGAGTCGATGCTCTCGGGTGTGCGCTCACCGGAGACGACATCCTCACCCTGCGCCCGGGCGAGCCACTCGCCGAACAGCTCGGGTGCGCCGGTGGCCGGGTCGCGGCTGAACACCACGCCCGTCCCGGACTGATCGTCGCGGTTGCCGAACACCATGGCCTGCACGGTCACCGCGGTGCCGCCGCCCTCGCCCAGACCGTGGTGACGTCGATAGGCTGCGACCCGTTCGTTGCTCCATGAACCGAAGACGGCGCCGATCGCCTCGCGCAACTGGTCGTACGGGTCGGTGGGTGGTGCGGCAGTGGCGTCGCCGAGCACGATGTCGCCGTATCCGGCGCGGAATCGCTCCCAGGTGTCACGGGCCCAGTCGGGGTCGCCGGTCGCCTCGGCCAGCTGTGCGACCAGCTCGCGGGTGAGGCCGAGATTGAGCACGGTGTCCATCATGCCGGGCATGCTCTGGGCAGCGCCCGAGCGCACCGAGACCAGCAGAGGGAACGGGCCGGCGCCGAAGACCTTTCCGGTCTGCTGCTCCAGGACGCGGAGCTGGGCGAGCACCCCCTCCCAGACGCGGGTGGGGAGCTGACCGCCTGCTTCGGTGAACTGGGCGCAGACGGGTGTGGTGAGGGCGAAGGCAGGTGGGACCGGTAATCCCAGCGACCGCATGCGGTTCACGCTGTAGGCCTTGCCGCCGAGCAGCTCTCGATCGGCCGGCGCGGTTCCGTCCAGTGCGAGGACAGCAGGTGTGGTCATGAGTGGTCCTTTCACTCGGCGATGTCGACCCGGCTACGGGGTCGGGACAGGGGAAGGGGGATGGCTGTGGCGCGCAGTGCGGTGAGTCCGCCCTCGACGGGTACGTCGATGCCGTTGACCCAGGCGGCGTCCGGGCCGAGTAAGAAGTCGATCACCGACGCCGACTCGGTCGCCGTGCCGTGGCGGCCGACCATCGACGCCGATCGTGCGATGGCCTCGGCGCCCATCGACTGTTCGAAGTCGGACAGGATCGGGGTCTCGGTGGGGCCCGGGCTGACCGACAGGGCTCGAATTCCCCGGGGCTGCAGCGACGCCGACAGTGCGACGGTCCAGTCGACGACCGCGCGTTTGGAGGCGTCGTAGGCGGCTGGGCCCTCGATCCGCACCCGAGAAATCCAGCTACGCAATTCCTCCCGGTCGCGAACCTCGAGCAGGCCGATGATGTCGTCGTGCGCGACGGTGTTCCGGTTCGCCGCGATCGAGGCGACGTTGACGATGGCGCCGCCGGCCGGAATCCGTTCGAGAGCCCGGAATGTCAGCGCCCGCAATCCGAGTGTGTTCACTGCCAATACGGTCTCGGCCGGTGCGGTGCCGGGGACACCGGCGACGTTGGCCAGCGCGTCAATGGCATCGGGCAGGTCCAGCGCGGCAACTGCCTCCAGGTCGGAGAGGTCGCACAGCAGGGAGTCGGCCCGCTCATCCGGGCAGTCGGCGATGTCGACGGCGATGAGTCGGGTGTCGGGTTCCCGATCGAGAATCCGCCGGACCAGGGCCAGCCCGATCCCCGAGGCGGCGCCGGTGATGACGACAGTGCGTGCGGGGACGGTCATGCCATCACCGCCATGATCTCGGTGAACTCGGTGATTCCCGCACTGCCCAGCTCGCGACCGTGACCGGACTTCTTGACCCCGCCGAAGGGCACGGTCGGTCGTTCGCGGGTACGAACCCCGTTGACCTTGACCTGGCCCACTTCCAGCTGCGTCGCGACCTCGAGCGCGTGATCCCGGTCGGCCGACCACACCTCTGCCGACAACCCGTACTGGCTGTCGTTCGCCAGCTCGATGGCCTCTGCGACGTCGTGGTAGTACTGCGCCACCAGGACCGGACCGAAGATCTCCTCGCGGACCGCTGCGGCGGTGGGGTCGAGATCGCCGAACACGATCGGAGAGACGAACGAACGGGAGTCGCCGATGTCGAGTTGGCTTCCGGTGCCGGCGATCACCCGGGCGCCGTCCTGACGAGCACGATCGACATGGTCGAGAACTCGTCGGGCGTGCGCAGGGGAGGCGAGCGGGCCGTGAGTGGTCTCCGACGCGGTCGGGTCGCCGAACACGAAGTGCCCGAGTGCGGTGTCGATCAACGTCTCGATGCGGTCGGCGTGTGCGGCGGGCAGCACGAGGCGGCTCGTGGCGTTGCAGGCCTGCCCGGAGTTGACCAACCCGGACGCCAGCACTCGCGGTACCACGGCGTCGAGGTCGGCGTCGGGCAAAACCACGGCGGGCGATTTGCCGCCGAGTTCGAGCGTGGTCCGTGCGAGCGACTCCACAGCTGCTGTGGCAACGGCCTTTCCACCGCGTACGCTGCCGGTGAACGACACGTGCGCGATGTCGGGATGCGACGCCAGGGCCTGCCCGGTCACCGGTCCCGTGCCGTTGACGATGGCGAAGGCACCCGCGGGTAGGCCGGCGTCGATGAAGCACCGGCGCACCAGCATCGCGTCGAACGGGGTGGCCTCGGAAGGCTTGAGCACCACGGTGCACCCTGCGGCGAATGCGGCCGCGACCTTGGCGATGATCTGGTGCACGGGCATGTTCCACGGAGTGATGGCCGCGACCACGCCGCCGGCCACCCGGCGCAGGATCGTCCCGTCAGAGGTCTGCTCCCAGGGAAAGCTCTCGGCGGCATCTGCGGTTGCCCGCAGGACCGTTGCCGGCAATGCCTGCTGTGTGACAGTCGAAAGCGTTATGGGCATTCCCATTTCATCGGTCACCATGGCCGGGATCCGGTGGCTCGGCCGCTCGATGAGATCCGCGGTCGACCGCAGCACGGCAGCTCGCCGAGACGCGGGTGTCCGCGACCACCCCGGGAGTGCGGCGACCGCGGCGGCAACAGCTTCGTCGACGAGGGCTGCGCCCGCCTCATGGGTCACACCGATCTCGCGGTCGGTGAAAGGATTGACGACCGGGATAGGCGCGCCACCCGGGATCGTACGATCCTCGATCAGCGCGGCCGGACCGACACCGGCGATCGTCGGGGGGTCGCCGATCGTGCCCATGCTCATCGGGTGGCCTCGATCCGGACCGGGAGCGTCTTGATACCGCGGAAGAAGTTGCTCTGCAATCGGTTCGGCGTGTCCAGGACGGTGATGCCCAGTCCCCGCTCGATGATGCGGGTGAAGAACAACCGTGCTTCGAGACGGGCGAGGTTCGAGCCGAGGCAGGCATGCGCGCCCCATCCGAAGCCGACATGCTCGTTGGGGAACCGGTTGCCGATGAACGTCTCCGGATCGTCGAAGGCGCGTTCGTCGCGGTTGGCCGAGCAGAACCACATCACGACCTTGTCGCCCTCGCGGATCGTCTTGCCGTGCATCTCGATGTCGCGGGTGGCGGTGCGGCGCATGGACAGGACAGGCGAGACCCAGCGGACCATCTCTTCGACGACCACCCGGATCTTGGCGGGGTTCGCTCGCATGAAGTCCCACCACTGCGGATTCTCGGCCAGGACGTTGACGCCGCCGGACAGCAGATTGCGGGTCGTCTCGTTCCCGGCGACCATGAGGATCAAATAGTAGGCGTCGAGGTAGCCGCGGGAGAGGGGTACACCATCGAGCTCGGCCGCGGTCAGCACACTGATCAGGTCGTCGGCGGGGCATTCCCGGCGCAGCTTCTCCAATCCGCGGAAATAGTCGAAGACCTCGTCGCGTGCCTTCACCGCGGTCTCCGGACCCTCTGAGTAGTCGGGGTCCTCACTGGCCATCTGGTTCGTCCACCGCAACAGGTTGGGGCAGTCCTCGAGCGGCGCGCCGAGCAGTCGCCCGATCATCACCAGCGGGAGCTGCGCGGCGACGGAGGCCACGAAGTCGATGTCGCCGGCGCCGGTGTGGGCGTCGAGCAACTCGTCGATGACCGCGGAGATGTCACCTTCGAGCGACTTGAGCTTGACCGGCCGCACGTGTGGCGTGACGATCCCCCGCAATTTGCCGTGCTCGGGCGGATCGACATGGTGAATACTGCGCGCGCCCTCACCCTCCGCGCGGCGACTCGCGATCTGCGTGCCCTGGGTGACGGTGAAGTCCTCGGCGTTGGAGGCGACGGCCTTGACGTCCTCATAGCGGGTGACCGACCAGAATCCACGGCCGTCGGGCTCGGCGTTCCAGTGCAGCGGGTCCTCGGTGCGCAGTCGCGCGAACATGTCATGGTCGACACCGGCCGCGAACGGGCGGAGGTCCATCAGGTCGATGTCGTCAGCGATGGTCATGTCTTCTCCAATGAACTCTCGTTTGCGACTGCATTTTCACTAAACCATAGTCTATGGTGTGTTGTGAACCACAACAGGATAAAAGTCTGAGATTGCCTACCTGCACCAATCGGTGATCACCGCCGGTGAAGGTAATGCGACATCTGATTCGCAAACAGGAGTGATGTGTACCCACCGTCCACCGCGCGTACCCGCCCCGACGCCATCGCCTATGTGATGGCGGGGTCGGGGGAGCGCATCACTTACGCCGAGCTCGATCGTCGATCGAATCGACTGGCCCGATTCTGGCAGTCCCGCGGCGTCGGCCCGGGCGACTCGGTGGTGCTGGTCATGGAGAACAGTCTCGCGTGGCCGGTGGCAGTGGCCGCCGGGATGCGCAGCGGACTGTACGTGACACCGGTGAACTGGCATCTCAAGCCGACCGAGCTCGCCGCACTCATCCAAGAGGACCGCCCGGCCGCGATCGTCACTAGTACGGCGCTCGCCGACCGGGTCGTCGCCGCGGTCGACGACTCGGTCGACGGCTCGGGACGGGACCAGACCGTGATCGTGTGCGCCGACGGCCCGGCCGACGGGTGCGTCGCCCTGTCCGACGCGCTCGCCGGCCAGTTGTCCGAGCCCCTTGAGCGTGAGTTGCTCGGTGCTCGAGTGCTCTACAGCGGCGGGACGACCGGACGGCCGAAGCGGTTCGCTCAACCGCTGCTCGGCGTGCATCCCGCGGATGCGCCGCGGCGGCACCCGGGCCTCGTCGACGAACTCGGCGTCGGAGCCGACTCGGTCCTGCTGTCACCCGCGCCGAACTATCACGCGGCGCCGTTCACGTTCCAGCTGATCACGCTGGCGGCCGGCGGCACCGTCGTGTGCATGGAGCGGTTCGACGCAGCGGGGGCGATGCGCGCGATCACCGAATACGGTGTGACGCACTCGCAGTGGGTGCCGACCATGCTGATCCGCCTGTCGAACCTGCCCGACCGGGAGACGATCGCGCTCTCCCCGCGGCATCGAGTGGCGTTCACCTCGGGCGCGCCGTGCCCGCCGCATGTCAAGGAGGCGATCTTCGAGTGGTGGGGTCCCGTCCTCCACGAGTACTACGGAGCATCCGAGGGCTACGGCCACACCTACATCTCGCCGTCGGAGGCCCGGTCACATCCGGGGTCGGTGGGCCGGCCACTGGGCGCCGCACGGGTACACATCACCGATTCCGAGGGCGACGATGTCGGTCCCGGCGTGGAGGGCACGGTGTGCTTCGAGGCCGCCGGCGGTCCGGCCGACGCTTCGCGGCCGGCATTGAAACAGATGGGCGACATCGGATACCTCGACGCGGACGGATTCCTCTACCTGGTGGGGCGTCGAGGCTTCATGATCATCTCCGGCGGGGTCAACATCTATCCCGAGGAGATCGAATCGGCACTGCTGGCACACCCCGCGGTCGCCGATGTGGCGGTGGTCGGCGTGCCGGACACCGAGTTCGGCGAGTCGGTCAAGGCGGTCGTCGAGGTGCGTGCCGGCGCGTCGGTGAGCGAAGACGACCTGATCGCCCATGCGCGCGAACACCTGGCGCACTTCAAGGCGCCCCGGTCGGTCGAGTTCACCACCGACCTACCGCGCCTTCCCACCGGCAAACTCGACAAACGGCGGCTGGTCGACCGGTTCGCCACACCCGGGGCCGATGCCGGTCGGCCGAGCGGATCGTCCGCGACACAGGGAGATCCGACGATGCCCACAGATCCATTCCAGCAAGGAGAACGAGTATGACGACCGAGACCTCCACCGCACACTTCGACGTGCTGCATGCCCTCAAGGTGAAGGGGCTCGCAACAGACGACACCCTGACCGCGCTGACGGGCCACGACGCGGACGCCCTGGCCGTGACCATCGAACAGCTGGCGGACGCCGGGTTCGTGATGCGTCGCGAGGGCGGCCGGATCTCGGGCACGATGATCACCCCGGCCGGGAAAACCGAGTACGAGCGACTGTCCTCGGAACTCACGCTGAGTGAGTCAGAACGTGCCGCGGTGGACACGTTCCACGAGGGCTTCGGCTCGATCAACGGGGACTTCAAGAAGGTGTGCGCGGCGTGGCAGATTCGCCCGGACGAGACCCCCAACGATCACGCGGATGCCGACTACGACGCATCCGTCGTCGCCGAACTCGACCGAATCCACCACCGGATCGCGCAGGCGCTCGACGAGGTCGGCGCCGAACTCCCGCGACTCGGCCGCTACCGGAGTCGGCTCTCGGCGGCACTGGAGAAGGTGCACGGCGGTGACACCGCCGCATTCGCGCGCCCGATGTACGACAGCTACCACGACATCTGGATGGAACTCCACCAGGATCTGTTGCTGACCTCGGGTCACCAGCGTGGCGCGGGTGACGAGTAGGGCCTGACGGGTCACCAGGTGGCTTCGACACGGCTCAACCAGCGGGAATGGTCGCACCCCCCCGCTGGTCGAGCAGCGTCGACCGAGCGCAGCGAGGCCGCCGCGCCCGTCGACGCCACCACCGGAGTCAGCGCAGTTGCGCCAGCCCGAACACGTCGTCCCGTGACATCGCCTGTCGCAGTGCGGTATCGGCGTCCGCCAGGGAGTCGTTGTCCGCGTCGACTCCGCTCAACCCGGACACCGAGACGTACCCGTCCGCGACCGCCGCACTGTCGGTTCCCTCGCGGAACCGGCCGCCGCGCCGCTCGTCGCGATTGATCAGCAGGCCGCCCTCGGTACGGGACAACCGCAAGGTGAACATGCTCCGGTTCGCCAGAGGTGTCACCCGGATACCGCGCAGATCGGGGAAGTCGACGTCGGGGACGTTGACGTTCAACGTCATCGGGGTGGTGGGGGAGTCGGACATCCATCCGACGACGCGCTCGGTCACCGCTGCCGCGGTGTCGTAGCGGTGGTCTGGGGCGAACCCGCAGCTGACCGCGATACCGCTGACTCCGGCCACGCGCGCGGCCAGCACTGCGCCCACGGTGCTCGAGAACAGGATCGACCGCCCGGTGTTGTGGCCCTCGTTGATCCCGCTGACGACGAGTTCGGGCGGCGGCCCGAAGGCTCCGGCGCAGAACGCCACCACTGTCAGCGCCGGCGGACAGTCGAGAGCGAAGACCGGGGTGTCGCCGAGCTCGGGGATACGGTGCTCGGTCGTGGTGATCAGCGCACCGTCCTCGATCGTGCCGAGAGAACTCCCGCTCCCGCTCCGCTCGGAGCTCGGCGCGCCGACGACCACGTCGTGGTCGGCGGAGATCAGCGCGGTGGCCACCGCGATCAACCCATCGGCGTCGTAACCGTCGTCGTTGGTGACCAGCACACGCATCCGAACTCTCCTTTCGGCAGCCCGTCCAGTACCGCGCCGCCTGGTTGAATAGTGACTCACTCATCACATATCTGTCCAGCCGTACGTGCGTCGCGGAGGTAAAGAGCGTGGACAGAACCGCAAGTCTGCGATCCGAGTGGTTGACAACGTGAGTGGGATCACAGAATAATGTGACGCAGCGTTCGCTAACCACTGATGTGTGGTTGCGAGATGCAGAAGCGGGCCGAGGGACTCGGCCGCTCGCTCATGACCAACTGGAAGGACGCCCGGACATGACCGCCTGGCCGATCTCGAACGAGACCTCGAAACTGTTCCCGCTGTACTCTCGCGCCAACGTCGGCGAGATCTTCCCGGACCCGATCACCCCGCTGAACGCCTCCCTCGGGTTCCAGCACACGCTGGAACCCGGATGGCGCGACGCGTTCGTGGCATGCGGCGTATGGGACGACGACCTGTACGACGACGCGGTGGCGTTCAACATCCTCCCGGCCTTCGGCAGCTACCTCTACATCAACATGTCGTTGATGCGGCTGTTCGGCGTGCGGGTGCCCGGCATGAGTGCCGAGGCCGTCGACCTGCAGTACTTCGGGGACATGCCCGGCATCCCGAGTTACGAGAGCGAGAAACGCGACTTCGACGAAAACGCCGAGTACGAGGCGAAAGCCGGTGCCTGGCTCAATGAGCAGGTCCTCGGCGCCACCGACCTCGCCGCCTACGACACCGATCGCGTCGAGGTCGACGAGATCCGTCGCAGTCGGCCTGATCTGACCCAGTTGTCCGACAGTGACCTCGTCGAGCGGATGAACTCGTTCGAGACCTTGCTCCGCCGGCTCTTCAAACATCACATCGAGGCCAGCCTGAAGTGCGGCGTCGGACTCGGTGCCATCGCGCAGCTCGCCGAGGCGGTCGGCAAACCGGAGCAGGCACTCACCCTGGTGGCCGGGCTGGGCAACGTCGACTCCGCAGGCCCCTCGCTGCGGATGTGGGAATTGAGCCGTCAGGCGCAGCATCCCGATGTCTCAGCGCTGTTCGATGCCGGCACCAAGGGGCTCTACGCCAAGCTCATGGCCTCGGAGTCGCAGGCGGTCGGCGCGTTCGCCGCGCAGTTGGATGCGTTCCTCGCCGACTGGGACTTCCGTGGACCTGCCGAGTGGGAGATCCGCGCGATCACGTGGGGTGTCGACCCCGACCTCGCCCTGGCAACCATCGAGACGATGCGCGACGTTCCGGATGGGGAAGCGCCGGAGGCCAAGTCGGCGCAGCGAGCCGCCCAGCGCGACGCCGCCGCGGCGGCGATCCGTGAGATGCTCGCCGGCGACGCCGAGACCGCAGGTCAATTCGAGGCGGTGCTCAATGCGTCGGCTCTGTGGATGCGCGGCCGGGAACGCGGCCGCACCACGGCCGCGATGCTGATCCACGAATTGCGCTTGCCCGCACTCGAACTCGGCCGTCGCTTCGCGGCCCGGGGTGCGATCGACTCGCCGCGTCAGATCTTCATGCTCTTCGCCGACGAGCTGGCGGGGTTCCTCGACGATCCGGCGTCGTACCGCGACACTCTCGTCGAACGCGAGAAGGGGTACCTGGACCTGTTCGACCGCACGCCGCCGTTCGTCGTCGACGGCACCCCTGCGCCGATCTCCGAGTGGCCGCTGCGCTCGGAGTCGACCGTCGCCGCCGCATCCGCCGGCGACACCATCACCGGAGTTCCCGCATGCGGCGGTGTCGCACGCGGCCGGGCGCGGGTGCTGACCGAGGCCTCGGACCCGTCGGCACTCGAACCGGGTGACATTCTCATCGCGCCGATCACCGACCCGTCGTGGACGCCGCTGTTCGTCACCGCAGCCGCGGTCGTCGTGGACGTGGGCGCACCCTTCTCGCACGCCGCGATCGTGAGCCGCGAACTCGGCATCCCGTGCGTGGTGTCGGCCACCGAGGCGACTCGACGCATCACCGACGGCGCGACCGTCGAAGTCGACGGGACCGCGGGCACCGTCACCCTCATCTGAAGTCCCATCTCGCTATTCGACTCGGCCGGCCCCGAGAGAGCCAATCCCCTCGGGGCCGGCCGCTCCACCCGTGCGCAACCGAGGAGAGCGATGCACGCCTCTGATATCTGTCCCACCTGGCTCGACACCGTGCTCACCACCACCGGGACGAAGGACGGCACGGTGGCGATCACCGAGTTCGCCACCAGTCCCATCGGAACCGGACAGGTCGCGGACAGCATCCGGACGACCGTGAGCTACTCCGCACCCACGTCAGCCCCGTCGTCGTTCGTCATCAAGGTCACCTCCGACAAGGAGCAGAGCCGCGCGGCCGGTCGCAGTGAGCTGAACTACCTGCGCGAGGTGCGGTTCTATCAAGACATCGCACCCAACCTGCAGGTGCGCGTCCCGCGTTGCCATCACGCTGAGATCGACTCCAACAACACTGAGTTCGCACTTGTCCTGGAGGACCTGACGCCGGCCCGGCCGGGTAACCAGCTGGCCGGGTGCACTGTCGGCGAGGTGCGACTCGCGGTGGAGCAGGCCGCGGGCATCCACGGGCCCTACTGGGGATCGGCGCAACTCGCCGGTACGCCCTGGCTCGACATCTCCGACACCTACTGGGCCCGCTTCACCGAGATGATGCCCGAATGGTGGGCCGGTTTCGTGGACCGGTACCGAACCCGGTTGTCCGCGGCCGACATCGAACTCGGAACGGCGTTCACCGAGCGCATCGCCGACTACTACACCGCACTGCGTACGATGCCGTTCACCATCCAGCACGGCGACTACCGGCCGGACAACGTCCTCTTCGACGCGGCCGGCGGCGACGTACCCCTCGCCGTTCTCGACTGGCAGACGGTCATCTTCGCGCCCGGGGTCGTCGATGTCGCCTACTTCATCGGCGGAGCGCTGGACCCGGAGACCCGTCGGGCATCCGAAGCCGAGCTCCTCGAGCACTACCACCGAGGGCTCCTCGCGCACGGGGTCACGGATTACTCACTGGCCGAACTGATGCGGGACTACCCGGTCGGCACCTTCCAGAACCTGGTGATCGGTGTCGCCGCCGCGATGCTCGTCGCGCGATCCGATCGGGGTGACGATCTGTTCACGGCCATGGTGGCCAACTCGCTGGCGCACGCCCGCGACCACGATGCGCTCGCGCGGATCGCCGCACTGAGCGGGCAAGGGGCAGTTCATGTCTGACACCGCCGTCCGAGAAGGTCGACCGCAGGTCGCCGCGTCCTCGATCGGAACCGACCGACTGGGCTTCTACACGCTCGGCGGGCACGTCGACGACCCCCGAGAGATGTTGGGCGAGCTCGCGCACGCTGAGCGTCTCGGCCTCGGGCAGGCATTCATCTCCGAACGGCTCAACGTCAAAGAGGCGTGTGCCCTGTCCGGGGCGGCCGGAGCGGTCACCGATCGCATCGGGATCACCACCGCGGCAACCAACATCAGCACCCGCCACCCGGCGATCACCGCGGCCTTCGCGACCACCATGCATCGCCTCACCCGTGGCCGCTTCACCCTCGGCGTCGGCCGCGGTCTGCGCCCCCAGATCGCCGGGCTCGGACTCGCGCACACGACCACCGCACAACTCGAAGAGTTCGCTCATCTGATGCGCAGACTGTGGCGTGGTGAGACCGTGACCGATTACGACGGGGCGCTCGGCAGGTTCCCGGCGATCAAACTCGACCCCGGTTTCGACGAGGACATCAAGCTGGCCACCACGGCCTTCGGGCCCGAGACCCTCGCCATGGCCGGTCGCGCCTACGACCTCGTCGTGCTGCATACGTTCTTCTCCGACGAGACCACGGCCAGGGTCGTACGCACCGTCAAGGACGCCGCGGCCGCGGCCGGACGCGACCCCGACTCGGTCGAGGTGTGGTCGTGCTATGCCACCGTCACCGACGAGCTCGACGAACAGGACATCTCGAAGAAGACGGTCGGCCGGATCGCCACCTACCTCCAGGTCTACGGGGATCTTCTGGTGTCGACCAACCGGTGGGATGTAGCCGCGCTGAACAGGTTCCGGGAGTCCGAGGTGGTGCGCGAGCTACCGGGATGGGCCGATGCCGTCGGGGACACCGCCACGTTCGAACGTCTCCGCGACGTGATCCCCGCCGAGTGGCTCGACTGCGCGGCCATGGGGACGCCACGGCATTGCGCAGAGAGAGTGCGAGCGCAGTTCGACCTGGGGGTCGACGGCGTGATCATGCACGGCGCGACACCCACCGAGCTCGACAGCACGGTCTCCGAATTCGTCGCTCTCGGCAGTTGACCGACAGAATCCATCAGAAAGTCATCACATGAGCACTGGCGCAGTACGACTCGTCGAACGCTACGTCTACGAACTGTACAACGACGAGCAGATCGACCTGGTCGACGAGATCTGCGGCGACCCGATGACACGCCACGGGGCGGGCAGTATCCGGTCACTCAGCCGACGCGAGCAACGAGAGCGCATCGTCGCCGACCTCGCCGCGCATCAGCCGAAGTTCACCGTGGTCACACTCGTCGGCGACGAGACGTTCGCGTCCCTCACCTGGAACGCCGAACGTCTCACGACGGGCGAGCGTCTCTGCGGCATCGAGATCTTCAAAGTCCACGACGGTGTCATCACCGATGTGTGGAATCCCGACTACCTCGAAGGATCCTGGTCATGACGCTGACAACGCCGAAGCTCATCGACACCACCGACGACATCACCGCAGCCTGGATGGAGGAAGTCCTCTGCCACGCCGGCCACGACACATCGATCGCGGCGATCACGATCGAGCCGATCGGCGCGGGCAATGTCAGCGACACCGTACGGGTGAGTGTCGCCTATGCCAGGCCGTCTCCCGGAGCGCCCGATGCGGTCGTGGTCAAGCTGAAACCCCGTGACCCTGATGTACACGCGCACGGATTGCGCAGTGGTGCATACCATCGCGAGATCGGCGCGTATGTCGACATCTCCGCGCGGAACGCCTGCCGGATCCCACTGAAGTACTGGGTGGCCGGAGACGAGACCACGATCAATCTGGTGATGGAGGACCTGAGTACGAGTGCCGTTGCGGGAAACCAGGTTCAGGGCGCGACCGTCGAGGACGCGACAGCGGTGCTGACCGAACTCGCGAATGTGCACTCGGAGTTCCATCCGATGGACACCGCCACCGCGCCGGCATGGATGATCCGGCTGAGCGATGTCTGCGACTACTGGTCCGACGCGGCCGAACGCGGGGCGGTGCAGGCACTCACCCGGTTCGCCGATGACCTTCCCGACGACCATCTCGAGGCGATCCGTCAGGCGATCGAGCTCGTCCGGGTGTGGCACCTGCTCCCGCAGGAGCACCTCACCTTCACTCATGGTGATCCCCGCGTGGACAACGTGTTGTTCGAGTCGGTCGGAGACGTCCGACGCGCGGTCTTGATCGACTGGCAGGTCACCGGGCTCCGCAATCCCATGTACGACGTCGGGTACTTCATGTCGGGCAGTGTCGACGTCGAGGATCGTCGAGCGCACGAGCGCCGGCTGATCACCCACTACGCGGAGACCTTCGCGCAGAAGTCGACCGGCTACGACGAGACGACAGCGCTGAGGGACTACCGCGTGCAGCTGCTCAGCGGCCTGTACATCACCCTGGCCGCGATCGACGTGCTCCCCGACAACGAGACGGTCAACACCCTCATCCTCGCGTTGCTGCGGCGGAACTGCGCCGCGGTGGTCGATTGGGACTCGGTGGCACAGGTGCGTGCACTGGCGGCGGAGTCGGCGTAGGCGCGTCGCGCACGGTCGCCGGTTCGTGCGGACCAGCCGCCACCCTCGCTCGGCAATGGGCCATGTGCGGGACCGGCGTCGGCCGTCAGGCCTGTGCGCGATACACATCGACGATGTCATCGGTCGTCGTGAGCCAGGCGTCGGGTTGGGCGGTGAGATATGCGAGCGCCTCATCGAGGTACCGGTGGCGGAACGGTTGGCCGATCACAAACGGATGCAGGGCGATCGGCAGTACCCGGCCACTCGTCGCGGAGTCCGCGCGGAGCTGCTCGTAGCTGTCGATGATCATCTGCAGGAAGTCCGGCCCGGTGAGACCATGACCGAACAACAGTAGGTCGTTGAGTTCGACCGAGTAAGGGACGCTGTACATCTCGGGAACCGTCAACGGGAATGGCTGGTCGTCGTGTGTCCAGTCCAGTACATAGGAGTAATCGAGCTCGGCGAGCAACTCCGGCGTCCGGTGCGTCTCGGTCAGGCCGGGTCCCATCCACCCCCGCGGCGAGCGGCCGGTCGCGGAACGGATGGTGTCGGTGATCTCGGCGAGTGCTCGACGCTCCTCGTCGACGGTGAGGTCGGTGTGGAGTTCAGAGTTGCTGCGTCCGTGTGCAAGCCACGTCCAATCACGTTCTACGCCGGCCACGACGATCTGTGGGTGGGCATCCACGACGGAGGAGTTGAGCAGGACACTCGGTCGGACACCGTGCCGGTCGAGACACTCGATGGTGCGCCAGATCCCGACGCGCGGGCCATAATCGCGCCATCCGTGGTTCAGCGGATCCGGGGTCAGTTCGGTGGTACCCGGCCAGATGCTCGTCGACGGGCGGCCGAAGTAGAAGTGTTCGACGTTCAGACCGATGTAGACGGCGACCTTCTTGCCGTCGGGCCAACTGATCGGGTCGCGGTCGACGATGGGGCAGTACTCGTAAGGCGGCGCGGGAGTCGGGTTCGTCATGGCGCCGACCGTAAGACCTGACACGCATGTCAGGGTCAAGCGCGATCCGGCCGACGGTCCCCACCGGCACGGCGGGCCGCGCCTGGCCGGTTGCGTATAACGGAGCCATGCGGATCGGGGAGCTGTCACGACGAACAGGCGTGAGCGAGCGGTCGCTGCGCTACTACGAGCAGCGTGGTCTGCTGGCTTCCAACCGGTCGGCCGGAGGGCAACGTGAGTACACAGAGGCCGCGGTGGACCGTGTCTTCCACATCCAGGAGCTCTACGCCGCCGGACTCGGCAGCCAGACGATGTCAGCACTGCTGCCGTGCATGCGCGACTCCGACGGTGGTCCTTCCGATACTGCGACGCCCGAGTTGGTCGAACGCCTCGCCGCCGAACGGGCTCGTATCGACGACGCGATACGTGAGCTGCGAAACTCTCGGGCCGTGCTCGACGACGTCATCGACGCCGCTTCTCGGCCCCGACCGTGAACTCGGGTGGCCTCGGCCGCCGACAGGAGTGAGGATGGCGTCATGACTGTGCCGGTGGTTGATCTGTCCACGGCCGACGACGCGCCGGAGGAATTCGCGGTGGCACTGCGCGAGGCTGCGCACACCTCGGGCTTCGTCTATCTGGTCGGGCATGGCGTCGGCGTCGACCGTCAGGCGGAGGTTCTGTCGACGGCGCGTGAGTTCTTCGCTCTGCCCGACGCCGACAAGAACGAGATCAGTCAATTGCAGAGCGCGCAGTTTCGCGGCTATTCACGGCTCGGTGGCGAGCTGACAAACGGGCAGGTCGACTGGCGTGAGCAGATCGATATCGGCCCGGAGCGCGCCGTCATCGATGGAGCGCAGGGGTATTGGCATCTGCAGGGCCCCAATCTGTGGCCCACGTCGATCCCGAGATTCCGGGAGGTCTTCGACGACTGGAGTGCCGCTCTGTCGGCTGTGGGTCTTCGGCTGCTGCGTCACTGGGCGTCGTCGCTGGGGGCCGAACCGACGGTGTTCGACGATGCCTTCGCGCATCGGCCCGCGACCTTGATGAAGGTGGTGCGGTATCCCGGCACCGCGAACAGAAGCCAGGGGGTCGGCGCACACAAGGATTCGGGCGTGTTGACTCTCCTGCTGGTCGAGCCCGACTCGGCGGGCCTCCAGGTGGAGCTGACGCCTGGACAGTGGGTGGACGTGCCGCCGATGGATGGCGCGTTCATCGTCAACATCGGGGAGCTGCTGGAGGTCGCCACCGGCGGTTACCTGCGGGCCACCCGGCATCGGGTCCAGGCCCCCGCGCCCGGCACCGATCGCGTGTCCATCCCGTTCTTTCTCAATCCGGCCCTGGACGCGGTGGTTCCGATCATCGACCTGCCGCCCGACCTCGCGCGCCGGTCGCGCGGCGTCGAGACCGATCCCGACAACCCCATCTTCGCCACCTACGGCGAGAACGCCTGGAAGTCGCGTACGCGTGCTCATCCCGACGTCGCGGAACTGCATCACGGCATCCCGGCTCCCCAGCGGGGCTCCTCGTAGGGAGCATGCGAAAACCCGCTCTCCCGGCGTCCGGAACAGGTGCTTCCGGCCACCTTCCGACGCGCCGTACTCGCGCGTAGCGATTTGACTCGTAAGAATCACACCGTCGAACCACCCCGCGCGTCCCGGATCGCCACTGAGCTGGGTCGCCGCGCTGTACCGTACCTGCGGACCTTCAGCCGCACGACGACGACGTGAATGGAGTCGGTGTTGTTTTCTCGTATCGCCATCGTGAACCGAGGTGAAGCCGCGATGCGGCTCATCCACGCCGTTCGGGGCCTGTCGGAGGAGACCCGGCAACCCATCGAGGTCATCGCACTGCACACCGACGTGGATCGAAACGCCACGTTCGTGCGCGAGGCGGACGTCGCCTACGACCTCGGGCCCGCGGCATCGCGTCCCTACCTGAACATGAAGGTGCTCGAGCACGCTCTGCTCGAGACCGGTGCCGACGCGGCGTGGGTCGGCTGGGGCTTCGTGGCCGAGGACCCGCTGTTCGCCGAACTGTGCGACCGGATCGGCGTCACCTTCGTCGGGCCGTCGGCCGAGGCGATGCGCAAGCTCGGCGACAAGATCGGCGCCAAGCTGATCGCCGAAGAGGTGGGCGTCCCCGTGGCGGCGTGGAGCCGCGGCGGTGTGGACACCCTCGACGAGGCGGTGGCCGCGGCAGCCGAGATCGGCTACCCGTTGATGCTGAAGGCGACCGCGGGCGGTGGCGGCCGCGGCATCCGGAAGGTCACCAGCGACGCCGATCTCCGCGACGCCTACACCCGCACCCGCGAGGAGGCCGAGCGCGCCTTCGGCAGCGGCGTGGTGTTCCTGGAACGTCTCGTGACCGGCGCGCGTCACGTCGAGGTCCAGGTCATCGCCGACGGTCAGGGCACGGCCTGGGCGCTGGGCGTGCGTGATTGCTCGGTCCAGCGCCGCAACCAGAAGATCATCGAGGAATCGGCGTCGCCGGTCCTCCCCGCGGACCGGGTCGCCGAGCTCAAGGCCTCGGCGGAGCGGCTCGCCGTCGCCGTGGGTTACCGGGGCGCGGCCACCGTCGAGTTCCTCTACCACCCGGGCGAGAATCTCCTCGCGTTTCTCGAGGTCAACACCCGTTTGCAGGTGGAGCACCCGATCACCGAGGCGACCACCGGCTTCGACCTGGTGCGCGCGCAGCTGCACGTCGCCTCCGGCGGGCGGCTCGAGGGTGCGGCGCCGAGCGAGCGCGGACACGCCATCGAAGCCCGCCTCAACGCCGAGGATCCCGACCGCGACTTCGCGCCGGCTCCGGGCCGCATCGACCTGCTGGAGCTGCCCGCGGGACCGGGTATCCGCGTCGACACCGGTGTGAGCGAGGGCGACACCATCCCCGCCGACTTCGACTCGATGATCGCCAAGATCATCGCCTACGGTCGCGATCGCGACGAGGCGCTCGGCCGTCTGCGCCGCGCGATCCGCGAGACCCGCGTCATCATCGCCGGCGGAGCGACGAACAAGAGCTTCGTGCTCGAGTTGTTGGATCAGCCGCAGGTGATCGACGGCAGCGCGGACACCGGCTGGATCGACCGCGTGCGCGCCGAGGGCGGCCTCGTCGCCAACCGGCACTCGGCCATCGCTCTCATCGCCGCCGCGATCGACGCCTACGAGGAAGAGGAACTCGTCGAACGGCAGCGCCTGATGTCGACGGCCTCCGGTGGCCGCCCGCAGGTGCAGCACGAGAGCGGGCGCCCGCTCGACCTCAAGCTGCGCGGCGTCGCCTACCGCGTGCGTGTCGCCGCCATCGGTGCTCATCGCTTCCGGGTCGTCATCGAGGCGCCGGGGGAGACCCGCACCGCCGACGTCGACCTGGAGCGTTTCGACGACCACGCCGCGCAGCTCGTGGTGAACCGGGTCCGCTACCGCCTGCTCACCGACACCCATGGACCGATCCACCTCGTCGACGTCGACGGGGTCACCCACCGCGTCAGTCGCGACGAGGGCGGTGTGGTGCGCTCGCCCGCACCCGCGCTCGTCGTCGCCACACCGATCCAGGCCGGCGACGAGGTCGAGGCCGGCGCTCCCATCCTGGTGCTCGAGAGCATGAAGATGGAGACCGTGCTGCGTGCCCCGGTGCGCTCGCGCGTCAAGGAGTGCGCCGTGTCGGTCGGCACGCAGGTCGAGACCGGCGCGACCCTGATGCGGCTGGAGCCGCTGGCCGATGAGGGAGACGAGGTCGAAGAGGAAGTCGGTGCGACCGTCGACCTCGAACTGCCGGAGGAGCCGCAGGTCGACCCGACCGAGCGGACCACCCGTAGCCAGGAGGACCTCCGCAGCCAGCTGCTCGGCTACGACGTGGACCCGAACCACCGGACACGACTGCTCGACGAATACCTGTCCGTCCGCCGTGCCGCCATCGACAGCGGACGTCGACCGCTGGCCGACGAACTCGAACTCGTGACGGTGTTCGCCGACCTCGCCGAGTTGAGCCAGAACCGGCCGTCGAGCCACGAGGTCGGCGTCGAGCACGTACACAGCGCACGGGAGAACTTCCACACCTACCTGCAGAGTCTCGACGTCGAACGCGACGGACTGCCCGCGGCGTTCCACGATCAGCTGGGTCGCGCACTCGGCCACTACGGCGTCACCGAACTCGAGCGCACCCCCGAGCTCGAAGCCGCCGTCTTCCGGATCTTCCTCGCGCTGCAGAACCCGAACGACTCCGCCTCGGTGATCAGCGCGTTGCTGCTCGAATGGCTCGACGAGCCGACCCCGCGAGACGAACTGCGCGAGGCGGTGGGCACCGCCCTCGACCGCCTCGTCGCCGCCACACAGGTCCGCTTCCCGGCCGTCTCCGACCTCGCGCGCGGCGTCATCTACGCCTGGTACGGACAGCCGCTGCTGCTCCGCGACCGCGCACGCGTGTACAGCAACGTGCGCAAGCAGCTGAAGTATCTCGACGAGAATCCCGACGCCGCCGACCGTACGAGCCGCATCGACGACATGGTGCGCAGCACCGAACCGCTCGTCCGGCTGCTCGGCCAGCGCATCGAGCGGCACGCCGACAACACGGTCATGCTCGAGGTGCTGACCCGGCGCTACTACGGCAACCGTGGTCTCTCCGACATCCGGATTCGTGAGGCCGGCGGCGCGACCTTCGTGGTCGCCGAGCGCGACGCAGGCAACATCGCCTCGGCCGCAGTCGGTTTCGATGCGCTGCCCGCAGCCATCGGCGGACTCGCCGAGCTCGCTCGCGAGACCGCGGCCGTCGACGCGGACATCTATCTCGCCTGGGAGCAGCAGCCCGACGACTTCGACGTCCTCGCCGGGACGCTGCACGACATCGTCGCCACGAGTTCGCTTCCGCCGCAGGTGCATCGCGTCACCATCACGGTCGCGGGCAGCGCCGACGCCCGGATGCACCACCACGTCACGTTCCGGCCGTCGGCCACCGGTATGGCCGAGGAACGTCTGATCCGGGGCCTGCACCCCTACATCGCACAGCGGATGCAGATGGAGCGTCTGCGCAAGTTCGACCTCACCCGCCTGCCCTCGTCGGACGACGAAGAGGTGTACCTCTTCCGTTGTGTCGCACGGGAGAACCCGTCCGACCGGCGACTCGTCGCCTTCGCCCAGGTGCGTGACCTGACCGCCTTGCGCGAGCAGGACGGCCGATTGCTGACGCTGCCGACCGCCGAAGCCGCGCTCGCGTCGTGCGTCGACTCGATCCGGCGTGCGCAGCGCGGCTCCACCAACCTGTCGAGCGCCAACCGGATCATCATGTACGTGTGGCCGCCGATCGACGTCGACGCCGACATCCTGGATCTGATCGCCGATCACATCAGCGGCACGACGCAGGGCGTCGGACTCGAAGAGGTCCAGCTCATCGCGCGCCGCCGCGACCGCGACACCGGTGAGTTGAGCAAGGTCTCGGTGCATTTCTCGGGCAACCCCACCGGCGGATTCGACGTCCGGGTCGTCGAGCCGAGCGACGAGCCCATCGAGCCGGTCGACGAATACCGGCAGAAGGTACTGCGCGCGGCGAAGCGCAACACCGTCTACCCGTACGAATTGGCGGCCATCCTGGGCGATTTCACCGAGTACGACCTCGACGCCGAGCAGCGACTGGTGCAGGTCGACCGCCCCAAGGGTCGCAATTCGGCCGCGATCGTCGCCGGTGTGGTCACCACACCCACCGAGAAGTACCCGCGCGGCGTGACCCGTGTGGTCCTGCTCGGCGATCCGACGAAATCGCTGGGCGCGCTTGCGGAACCGGAGTGCAGTCGGCTGGTGGCGGCGCTCGACCTCGCCGAGCAGATGCAGGTCCCGCTCGAGTGGTACGCACTCTCGTCGGGCGCGCGGATCTCCATGGACTCCGGTACGGAGAACATGGACTGGATCGCCCGGGCGCTGAAGCGGATCGTCGAGTTCACGCAGGACGGCGGCGAGATCAACATCGTCGTGGCCGGCATCAACGTGGGCGGGCAGCCGTACTGGAACGCCGAGGCGACGATGCTCATGCACACCAAGGGCATCCTGGTGATGACCCCGGAGTCGGCGATGGTGCTCACCGGCAAGCAGTCGCTGGACTTCTCCGGAGGCGTGTCAGCCGAGGACAACTTCGGCATCGGCGGTTACGACCGCGTCATGGGCCCCAACGGCCAGGCGCAGTACTGGGCACCGAACCTCGGTGCGGCACGGGACCTCCTGATGGCTCACTACGAGCACACCTACGTGCTGCCGGGCGAGCAGACGCCGCGCCGCGCGATCACGAGCGACCCCGTCGACCGCGACATCTCCGACTACCCGCACGTCCTCGCGGGCAGCGATTTCACCACCGTCGGGCAGATCTTCTCGGCGGCCTCCAACCCGGATCGCAAGAAGCCGTTCGACATCCGCACCGTGATCCGCGCCGTCGCCGACCAGGATCACCCGGTGCTCGAGCGCTGGGCGGGCATGGCCGACGCGGAGACCGCGGTGGTCACTGATCTGCACATGGGTGGAATCCCGGTGTGTCTCTTGGGTATCGAGTCACGGGAGGTACCGCGCCGCGGTTACACACCGACCGACGGTCCGGACACCTACACCGCCGGCACGCTGTTCCCGCAATCGTCGAAGAAGGCGGCGCGCGCGATCAACGTGGCCAGCGGCAACCGACCACTCGTGGTGCTGGCGAACCTGTCCGGGTTCGACGGATCGCCGGAGTCGCTGCGCAAGCTGCAGCTGGAGTACGGCGCGGAGATCGGCCGGGCCATCGTGAACTTCGAGGGCCCCATCGTGTTCTGCGTGATCTCGCGCTACCACGGTGGCGCATTCGTGGTGTTCTCGAAGGCGTTGAACCCCAACATGACCGTGCTGGCGATCGACGGCTCGTTCGCCTCCGTGCTGGGTGGTGCGCCGGCGGCCGCGGTCGTCTTCGCCGGCGATGTGGCCAAGCGGGTGAGTGCCGACGCGCGGGTGCGCGAACTCGAGGCCGAGACGGCACAGGCCACCGGTCCGGACCGCTCGCGGCTCAACGCCGAACTGGCCGACCTCCGACAGTCGGTGCGCGCGGAGAAGATCAGTGAGATCGCCGCCGAGTTCGACTCGGTGCACAGCATCCGCCGTGCCGTCGAGGTCGGCTCGGTCGACGCGGTCATCCAGGCCGACGAGCTCCGGCCCCAGATCATCGGCGCGATCGAGAAGTCGCCGGCTTGGGGCAAGCAGGATTCCGAGGTGGTCAGCTCGTAACGCCTGCGCTCCCTGAGGTGCGAGCGAAGCGAGCCTCGAAGGGCTTGGTGAGAATAGTCGCCAGGCCCTTCGAGGCTCGTCGCTTGCGCTCCTCGCACCTCAGGGGGCAGAGGGGCTCGTCGCTTTCGCTCCTCGCACCTCAGGGGGCAGAGGGGCCGCGCTCGGCGATCTCCTTGATGGCGGCGAGGGTGGCCGGGATGCCCGCCAGCGCGGCGTCGCGACGCTGTTCGAGTTGATGCGATGCGTCGTCGCCGAAGCGTTCGGCGAACAGGTCGAACCCCGCGGGCTGTACGGCCCAGGACTCGGTGAGCGACGTCCCGTCGCCGTCGGGCGTGATCGTGTACGACCAGCGCACCGCGTTCTCGTTCACCATCCACGCGAACTCGCGGGGTTCGTCGGCGGCGACGACACGGGAACGGGTCTCCCACACACGTTCGGGGGTTTCGTTGCGGCCATGGAAATACGCACCGACCTCGGGACCGGTCGCCGGTTCCGCCCACCAGCACGCCTTGCAGATCGGGCTCCACTCGCCGGTACGACCGATGTCGGTCACCAGGTCCCACACCTGCTGGGGTGTGGCGTCGATGCGGATGGATTCGGAGTGGGTGAATCGAGCACTGCGGTCGGTGTCACTAATCGTCATGGGTCCCTTCCTGCGGTCGCGTACGGACCATCCTAGGGACGATGCCGCTCGGGAGCGGTGGCCCGATAGCGGGATGGGCTGACTCCGAACGTGCGGCTGAACGCGCGGCTGAAGTGCGACGCATCGCGGAACCCGACCTGTGCGCAGATGTCGGCGACACAGAGATCGGTCTGCGCGAGAAGCGCGCGGGCCCGGTCGAGCCGTCGGGCGTACAGCCAGGCCCGCGGTGTCGTGCCGGTGGTGCTGAACAGCTTGTGGACGTATCGCATCGACATCCCGACCTCGGCGGCCACCAGCGCGATGGTGTGGTCGGGATCGTGCAGGTGATCGGCCATCGCGTTCTGGACCGCGCGGAGGTCGGCGGCATGTATCCGGTCGGTCGCGGTGCGGTGTGAGATCTGCTCGGTCACCGCGCCGGCGACCATGTCCAACACTGCGCTCGCCACCGTGCCGGACGACGACACGGAGATTCCTTGGACCTGGGCCGCGACGTCGACGAGGAAGCTCGACACGAGTCGTCCGATACCGGAATCGACCGCGATGGCCCGGCCCGTCGCGTCGTCGATGACGTCGTACGTCGCCCGCGCGGCCAGTTGTCCACGAGGCGCACGCACAACGATCTGCTCGAACTCGGTGGCACCGCTGACGACGAAAGGAGCTGTGGCATCGATGATCCCGAAGGCGCCGTGTTGCAACAGTCCGGTGTGTTCGCCCTGCGAGATCGTGGCGGCGCCCTGGGTGATGAGGCACAGCAGATAGTCGTCGGCCGGATCGGATTCGATCATCGCCGGCGTGCGGACGACGGTGTGCGGATCGGCGCGGACCACGCTCACCGAGAGGCTTCCGACGGGGCGCGCGACGATCTGAGCGGTGAACGGGCGACGGTCCTGGGGCCAGTCGATGTCCATCTCGCAGAAGGTGGCGTCGAGCGCCTCCGCCCACCGGACCCGACCCTCGGCGCTCGCGAGTTCGCGGGTGCTCAGTTCGACGGTTCCCGCTGTGCACGCGGAGTCATCCATCGGTGCATTCGCAGTCATTCTCTCCCCTCACCTCCACCCATAGTGTTCCAGATCACAAGACATTGTCACGGTGGCCGGCGGCATGACCGAACGAACCGGCTCCCGACAACCGATATCCGGAACGACAACGGAGAGTCACCATGACCGCAGTCCAGCCCTCGCACGAGGTCACCCCGAAGTTCGTGGAAGAGATCACGATGGCCGAACTCGAGGCCGATCCGTATCCGTTCTACGAGCGGCTGCGGAAGGAGGCGCCGGTGGCGTTCGTGCCCTCCCTCGGGATGTACATCGTCTCGACCCGCGAGCTGTGCATGCAGATCGCGAAGGATTCGGACAACTGGCCTGCGGTGATCTCCCCGGCGGGCGGCCGCACGTTCGGTCACGGGGCGCTGCTCAACACGAACGGTCCCGAGCATCGCGATCTGCGCGACATGGTCGAGCCGCATCTACAGCCGTCGGCCGTCGACAACTACATCGACGACCTGGTCCGGCCGTACGCCCGCGAACTGCTCGAGCGGATCGAGAACAACGGCTCGGCCGACATCGTCGCCGAGTACTGCGAACCGGTCAGTGTCCGGGCCCTCGGCGATCTGCTCGGCCTGAGCGACGTGAGCACCGACAAGCTGCGGGAGTGGTTTCACAAGCTCAGCGTCTCGTTCACGAATTCCGCGATGACGCCCGACGGCGAGTTCGCCAACCCTGACGGCTTCGTCCCCGGCGACGAGGCGAAGGCCGAGATCATCGCGCACGTCGACCCCAAGATCGACGAGTGGATCGTCAACCCCGACCACAGCGCGATCTCGCATTGGCTGCACGACGGGATGCCCGAGGGGCAGACGCGCAGCCGCGACGTCATCTACCCCAACCTCTACGTGTTCCTGCTCGGCGCGATGCAGGAGCCGGGTCATGCGATGGCCACCACACTGGCCGGCTTGTTCAGCCGGCCGGATCAGCTGGAGCGGGTCGTCGACGACCCGGGCCTCATCCCGCGGGCGGTCGGTGAGGGCATGCGGTGGGTCGCGCCGATCTGGTCGGCGGCCGCGAAGATCGCCACCGACGAGGTCGTGGTCGGCGGCGTGACGATCCCGCAGAATTCCGTGGTGATGCTGTCCTACGGTTCGGCGAATCAGGATGAGAGTGCCTACAACTCCCCGACCGCGTACGACCTCGACCGCGCGGTGATCCCGAACATGACCTTCGGCGGCGGTGTCCATGCCTGCGCCGGAACCTATTTCGCGAACAACGTGGTTCGTATCGCGCTCGAGGAGCTCTTGGAGACGATCCCCAACATCGAGCGCGACACCGACCACGAGGTCGACTTCTGGGGCTGGGGCTTCCGTGGCCCCAAGGAACTCCATGTCAAGTGGGAGGTCTGAGGCGTGAACACCACACATCGGGTTCGTATCCAGGGCTCGGACACGCCGCTCGACGTGGCCGCCGATCAGTCGGTCCTCGATGCGGTGCTGCGCGCCGGGGAGTGGCTGCCGCACTCCTGCACCCAGGGGACCTGCGGTACCTGCAAGCTCCGAGTGCTCGACGGCGAAGTGGCGCACAATGACTCACCCGACTACACGCTGACGCCGGCCGAACGGTGTGCCGGGTTGGCGCTGGGTTGCATGGCCACGCCGTGCTCGGACCTGGTCGTCGAACCGCTGGGCGCCGCAGTCGACGACGGAGCGCCCCGACATCCGCTGCGCGACCACGACGGCACCGTCGTCGTCCTGGACGACATCGCCACCGACACGCGCCGGCTCGTCGTCGAACTGGACGAGCCGATGACGTTCAACGCGGGCCAGTATGCGGAGCTGGTGATCCCCGGTACCGGTGTGGGGCGTCAGTACTCGATGGCCAACCCGCCGTCGGAGTCGAAGCTCCTGGAGTTCCACGTCAAGCGCACCGTCGGTGGACGAGCCACGGAGGGTTGGATCTTCGGTTCGCTGACGGTGGGGGAGCGGGTAGAACTCCGCGGACCGCTCGGCCAGTTCCACCTCGTCCGCGAGCAGGCCGAGCCGGCGATCCTCATCGGCGGCGGTACCGGACTCGCCCCCCTGAAGTCCATCGCCCGCCACGTGCTGGACCACGGCCTGGTACCCGAGCTGTACCTGTACCACGGTGGCCGACGACGGGACGACCTCTACGACGTCGAGTTCTTCCGCGAACTCGAGGCCGGGTACGACAACTTCCACTACCGGCCGGTCCTCAGCGAGGAGCAGTGGGACGGCGCCACCGGGATGGTCACCGACGTCGTCGTCGAGGACTTCCGCAGCTGTAAAGGGCTGAGCGCCTATCTCTGTGGCCCGCCGGCCATGATCGAGGCCGGCGTCCGGGCGCTGAAACGTCGCCGGATGGCGCCCCGTCTCATCTTCCGTGAGGAGTTCACCGTGGCGGTCTCCGTGGCGACCCCCGTGGCGACCACCGCGGCATCGTGACACCTCGATCGAATCCGAAAGGCAAGTCATGTACCGACTCACCGTGATCTACGGACATCCGCTCGACCCGCAGGCCTTCGACCGGCACTACGAGAACGAGCATGCCGAACTGGTCCGCCGTATCCCCGGACTGCGCCGGTTCGCCGCGGGCAAGTGCGACTCCCTCGACGGCACCGAGCCCGCCTCGTACTCGGTGGCCGAGCTGTACTTCGACTCGAAAGACGCCCTTGCCCAGGCCCTCGGATCGCCTGAGGGGCAGGCCGCGGCCGGCGATGTCGCCAACTTCGCCACCGGTGGGGCGACCCTGCTGTTCAGCGACGAGTCGATGGTGGGTCCCTGAGGTGGCCGCGCTGCAGACCGTCCAGAAAATCGGCCCGGTCCTGGATCTGTTCACCGTCGAACGTCCCGAGTGGGGTGTGTCGGAGGTCGCCGGCGAACTGGGCGTCCCCCGGTCGAGCGCGCACGCGCTGCTGGCCTCGCTGGTCGACATCGGCCTGCTGCAGTGTCGCGCCCGCGGCCGCTACCGTATCGGCTGGCGCGTCGTCGAACTGAACCAGGCGCTGCAGGGCACGGTCGACGTCAAGTCCTGTGCTGCCCCGATCCTGCAGGCGCTCTCGGAGAAGTTCGGCGAGACAACCCATCTCGCCGTCATGGAACGCTATCGGGTGATCTACGTCGACAAGGTTCTGGGCAACCACGTCATCAACGTGTCCGGCGCCCGGATCGGCGCCCAGCTCGATGCGCATTGCAGCGCGGTCGGCAAAGTGCTCCTCGCGCACTGCGATCCGGCTCAGCTGGCTCGCAACCTGACCGACAAGCAGCTCCGGCGGTACACGTCCTCGACCCTGACCGACCCGGACGAACTGGCCGCGGAACTGAAGGGTGTGCTGCGCCGGGGCTGCGCCTTCGACCTGGCCGAAGCGGTTCCCGACGTGCATTGCGTCGCGGCGCCGATCCGCGACGAGATGGGGGTCGTCGTGGCGGCGATGTCGATCACCGCGCCCGCGACGAGATTCATCCCGGCACAGCACGAATTCCGGCGTGCGGTGATCGCGGCCGCCGCCGACGCGTCCCGCGCGCTGAACTCCTCGTCCGGCGACCTGTCCACGCCCATCCGTCTGCCCGAGCGCGAGGTCTCCGTCCTGCACGCGGTGGCGGGATGACCCCGCGGTCACCGTTCCTCAACCCAGAAAGATCATGCCTCCCATGACCGACCATGCCGGCCTCGTGCGCGACGCCGCCGATGCGTTGCTCGACGCCTATCGAGACCACGCCCCGATCGAACCCCTGGCCGGGCGGTTCGCGGACCACCCATTGTCGACCGCCTATGAGATCGCCCTCGCCCAGGTCCAGGACTGGGAGAAGCAGGGCGACGTGGTGAAAGGGCACAAGGTGGGGCTGGCCTCCCGTGCCATCCAACGGCAGATGGGGGTCGACCAGCCGGACTTCGGGCACCTCACGGCGAGCATGTTCCACCTCGAGCACGCCCCGATCCCGGCGGGCACGTTCATCCAACCGCGCATCGAGCCGGAGGTCGCCTTCGTCCTCGCGAGGCCACTACGCGGACCGGGAGTCACGGTCGCCGAGGCGGCCGCGGCCGTCGACTTCGTGCTCCCCGCACTGGAGATCGTGGACTCCCGCATCCGCGACTGGAAGATCAACATCTTCGACACCATCGCCGACAACGCGTCATCGGGCGGGGTCATCCTGGGCGGGCGGCCGGTGCCGCTCGTCGACGTCGACCTGCGGATGGCCGGCTGCAACCTGCACGTGAACGGCGAACTCGTCCACACCGGCGCCGGTGGTGCGGTGCTCGGGTCGCCGATCAACGCCCTGGTCTGGCTGGCCAACACGGTCGGGCCCCTCGGCGTCACGCTCGAACCCGGCCATGTGGTGCTGCCCGGCTCGATGACCGCGGCGGTGCCGGTCGGGCCGGGGGACACCGTGGTCGCCACCATCGCCGGCGTCGGCAGCGTGACCGCGGTGCTGGGTGCGTGAGTGCTCGTGTTCTCGAATCATCAGGAGAAGAAGTGACAGACAACGGAATCGACGACTGGAGTGCGGTTCGCGTGGCCGGCTCGTTGCTCGCCGCGGAGCGCTCGCGGACGGCGCGGACCTCGATCCAGCACGAGTGGCCGGGACTGAGCCTCGACGTCGCCTACGCCGCCCAGGACATCGCGCTCGCCGACCGCCGCTCGCGCGGGGAGACCGTGACCGGGATCAAGCTGGGCCTGACCTCGCGGGCCAAGCAGAAGCAGATGGGCGTCGACGAGCCCTCGGTCGCGTGGCTGACCGATGCCATGGCGTTGCCCGCGGGCTTGCCGGTCCCGCGTGAGCGACTCATCCATCCACGCGCCGAGCCCGAGATCGCCTTCGTGCTCGGGCGTCCCCTCGCCGGTCCCGGTGTCACCGCGGCCACGGCACTCGCCGCGGTCGATCATGCGATGGCCGCGATCGAGATCATCGACAGTCGCTACTCGGGATTCAAGTTCACCCTCGCGGATGCGGTGGCCGACAACAACTCTTCCGGCGTCTACGTGACCGGCCCGGTCATCCGCGATGTCGCGGACGTGGACTTCGGACTCGAGGCGTGCCTGCTCGAGGTCGACGGTGACATCGTCGCCACCGCGACGGGTTCAGCAGTGCTCGGACATCCCGCGGAGGCATTGGCGTTCGCGGCCAACACCTTCGGTGCGCGGGGCATCACCCTGGAGGCGGGGTGGGTCGTCCTCACCGGGGGTATGACGGACGCTGTCCCGGTGGAGCCGGGTAGCCGGGTCGCGGCACACTTCACCACGCTCGGTTCGATCACGGTCGCGGGAGGGTGAGATGCCGTTCATCGACGTGACCATCGCCCAAGGGCGTTCGCCCGACGAGGTGCGCGCACTCATGCGCGAGCTGACGGCGGCCGCCCATCGTGCGATCGGCGCCCCGGTCGCGAACATCCGCGTCTGTGTCCGCGAGGTCCCGCCCACCCACTGGTCGGCGGGCGACGTCACCGTCGCCGAGCGTCAGGCGACGATCTCGGAATCGTGAGGCGCGGAGATTCTCTCGCGCACACGTTCAGCTGCCCGCCCCGAACGAAGCGATCCGCTCTGCTCCCGGATCTGGAAGAAGCGGCCTGAAGTGCTTTCTCAGGTGTGATCCTGGGGTGTGAGTTCGCAAGCTCGCTCCTCAGGGAGCGGGGTTCTTTCGTGGTCCACGACGGCCGCCAGGCTATTACTACTCTCTGCTCCCTGAGGAGCGCCCGGAGCTTGGGGAGGGCGCGTCACGAAGGGTCTTCCCGAGCCCCCCTCCGACTGATGAACCTCACCTCGACCGATGGACTTCGATCGAAGTCCATCGGTCGAGTTCGAGTTCATCGGTGACAACTGCAGTGCCGCACAACCGGCCGGACCGGCGAAGGTGAAGCACCCCGCCTCCGGCAGTGATCCGTCTCCAAGTAGGCCGTCCACCCGTGTGACTAATGGGGTTTCTGTTCACCACAGTTCACCACGGTTCACCGCTGTTGCGTGAGTGACATATACTGTCGCGCAGTCGGATTCGGCGAAGAATGGGTTGTGGAGAAACTTCGTCGTCGAACGTTTGAGGATCTCCTGACGTCGAAGTGGGCGGATTCCGGGTTCAATCGTGATGCGGAAGTTTCGGACACGCGCCGCCTCGTGTGAGGTTGGCCATCGCGATCAGGGCGTCGGGTGTGTGAAATCCGTACGACCGCTTTGTCAATGACCGGAGGTGGCAGTTCGTTGCCTCGACTCGCGCATTGCTCATTTGACACGCGACCGCGTTGTGGATCTGCACCTCCCGTTTGCGGATGCTCTGCGCAGTGAGTCGAAACTCGGGAATACCGGAGGACTCCGCCTTACGGATCCATCGCCGTAAAGGCGCCCAACTTGATCGGTAAGCGCCTGAAAGTATGTGCCGTATCTCCTCTTTCATCTGATAAGCGCGGGCAAGTTGGCTGTTGACGTTACAGACAACAATGGATTGCAGCCGCCGTTGACTGTCGGTGAGGTTGTCGGGATTCTTCAATAACGCCCACCTCAGTCGCCCGCGTTCTACCTTCGACAAGCCAACAACTCGGTTCATCACCCGAGCGCGGCACCTGTCCAACGCCTGATTGACCCACTGCAGCACGTGAAATGGGTCCATGCACCAGTAGGCGTGCGGCGCCTGCTCGGCGAGGACTGCGCCGATGTACTCGGCGCCGTCAGCGCTGATGTGGGTGATCCTACGGGCGCGCACATCACCGAGCTCATCGAAGAATCGCTCGATCGTCTCCTTCTTGGCACCCTCACCCGCCCACACCAGTTGACCTGAGTCATGGTTGACCACGGCGACCAAATATCGGTGGCCCTTACGGTAGGAGATTTCGTCGATACCGATGCGTCGCAACCCGTTCAAGCGTTTGGTCAGTCCGACATGATCGTCGACCACGCGCTCAACGATACGAGACACCGTCCGCCAGGAGACCCGGAGATAAGCACTCACGGCGCTCATCGGCGCGTGCGCGCACATCCACGCGACGGCGTCGTCGAAAGCCCTGGTCATCTTCGCTTTCGGACGCGCCCACGGAACCCATTCGCTACCCACATTGTGGCGCGGGCACTGCACCCGCCTGGCCGGCAACTCGAGAATGCATCGCCAGCCACCCATGTCGAGATGGCGCCACCGTCGCCGCGCCGACGGCTGATCGTAACCAGGGCAGAATTTCCGACATTGCGGGCACCGTGACCGTGCCCTGCTGTGCAACTCCAGCGACACCACCATGATCTGCCCGCGATCATCCTCATCGAACCTGACACCCACCACTCGGGCACGCTCGATTCCGAGCAACTTCTGCAGTACTCTGACAGTGCGCAACGCCCACCCCTTCAGTCTTGGTCTTCGCAAATCAAAACCTAAGGGACAGTGGGCGTTGCGTGCGTTAGGCGCGCGAAAAGGCGCCCACTTCTACGTCAGAAGAGCCACGTTTGAGCGAGTACCTTGGTGTCATGACCTCGATCACCGCACTCCGCGACACCCTCATCGGCCTGCCGCCACCACCCGACGACGGGAGTGGTCGCGCCGTGTTCGAGCGTCTCGACGAACTGCGGGTGCTGCGCAACGTGGTCGATCACCAGATCGCCGTCCACATAGCGCTTTTCGACGCCTCCGATGCCGCAGCGCGCGCCGGCACCACCACCCGCACCGCTCTGATCGAGATGGGAATGCCCCCGGCAGCCGCCGGCCGTGGTGTGCGGATCGCCGGTGGCCTGGCGTCGTTGCCGAAACTCGCCGACTGCGCCGCCGACGGATATCTGTCTGCCGAGTGCGTGGATGCGGTGGTCCGCGGCATCACTCTCATCGACACACGTGCTCCGGCAGCGCTGTCCGACGGCGACCGGTCGGCGGTCGAGAGCGAGTTGCTCACCCAGGCGTTCTCCGGTGCCACACCCGCCGAGATCAACGACCACGCCCGGAGTATCGCAGTCCGGGTCGCAGCCACTGACCCGGACGCGGTTCCGGCGGCTGATGATGCGTCACTGAACACCGTGCACACCCGCGTCACCGAGGAAGGCAGGGTCGCGATCACCGCCGATGTGACCGCGGTGATCGGCGAGAAATTTCTGTCGATGATCGACGAACGCTCCTGCCCGCGCCCGGAACCCGACGGCGCTGACGATCGCCGTGGTGTGACGCAGCGTCGCGCCGACGGGTTGGAACTACTTCTCGATCAAGCGGCGATCGGTGCGGCGATGACGACCGCCGGTGCACCCCGCACCCAAGTCCTGGTCACCATCCCCGCGGACGGCGCTGATCCGGCGCGCCTGCCGTGGGTCGGGGCGGTCACAGCATCGACAGCCCGACGCCTGTCGTGTGACGGCGGCGTGGCCGAGATCGTCCTCGACGACGAGGGCGTGCCGTTGCGGATGGGCACCACGAAACGATTGTTCCCGCACCATCTGCGGCAGGCGATCGTCGTGCGCGATCAGTGCTGTGTGAAATGCGGTGCCCCCGCCGCGCATACCCAAGTCCACCACCTCATCCACTGGGCTGATGGTGGTGCGACCGATCTGGACAACGGGTGCCTGCTGTGCCAGCGCTGCCACACCCAGGTGCATCACCACGGCTGGCAGGTGGTGATGGGACCCGACCGGCACCCGTGGCTGATCCCGCCGGCCGACATCGACCCCCGCCGCCGACCCCGCCCGGCCTACAACCGGCGCACCCTGCGACTCGACGACGCCCCCGTCTAACCGACCCGCCCCCAGACCCTCCGGCGCCGACCCGACGCCACACGACCTTTGACAACTCCACAGTGTGAAACAGGCTATGAACGCCGGGATCTCGTGTCGAAAGATGGCAGGTGGCAGAAAGATTCGCTACAGATACCGGCGGGCGCGGTTGCCGGCCCTTCGAGGCTCGTCGCTTGCGCTCCTCGCACCTCAGGGGGGCAGGGGTTGGTCGTGGCGTGCGCTCCTCGCATCTCAGGGGGGGCAGGGGTTGGTCGTGGCGTGCGCTCCTCGCACCCCAGGGCCAGTGGGTGTGTGGGTTCTCTCGGATCAGGGAGCAGCAGGGCGGGCAGCGCGCATCGAGATCTCCGTTGCCCGAACGTCACTCGCGGGCACGCCCGCGATGCCCCAGTTCTCCGGCGCGACTTCGATGATCTGTCCGCGGACACGCGATCGCTCGGCGTCCAGATGATCGACGACGAGGTCGGTGAACGCCGCGAGCAGCTCCGAACGCTGGCGGGCAGGCCGGCCGGCGAGCACGATCGCGGTGAAGTACGGTGCGATCGCGCCGCCGTCGGCGACGAGCTGCCCGCCGACGGCGATGTCGGCGGGGTCGTACTGCACGACGAAGGTGCGTACCCGCTCGATCGGTGAGTCGAGGACGCGGGAGTAGGCCGCACTCGCGGCGGTCAACAGCGCGGCGCGCTGCTCGGTGGACGCGCTGCCGATGGGGATGTGGAAGTGTGCAACCGGCACGTCGGCTCCGATCGGAAGTGCCCGCGTCCGTTCCGGACCGGGTTACTGGATGCCGTGGCGAGTTCCGCCATCGGCATTGAGGACGCTGCCGTGCAGGACGGCGGCCTGAGGCTGGAGCAGCATCTCGACGAGCCAGGCGATCTCGTCGAGCGTGGGCAGACGACCCAGCGAGGTCTTGGCCGTGTACCGGTCCCAGATCTCCTGCGGCGTAGCGCCGGTCTCGCGCGATTCGGTGTCGACGAAGGCGCGCAACCGAGGAGTGTCGATGGGTCCGGGTGCGATGGTGTGCACCGTGACCCCTCTGGGTCCGTACAACGCGCCGATCTGTCGCATCAGATTGAACAGGGCGGCGTTGGCGGTGCCCGGGCCGGCGTCGAGGGGCCCCGGTTCGAGTCCGAGCGAACCCGCGATCGCGACGAACCGCGAGCCGTCGGCGAGGTGGTCGCGGACGGCTCGCAGCAACCGGACCGTGCCGGCCACCTTGATGTTGGCGGCGGTGGCCAGCAACGAGGGTTCGATCGCGTCGGCGGAGCCGCGGACCGGGAGACCGGCCGCGAACACCGCGAGTCGTACGGGCCCGTCGAGGCAGGCGCGGATCGCGTCCATGGACGAGTCCTCGGCGATGTCGGCGGCGCACGGGACGATCAGTTCGTCTGTCGCCGCGAGCTGTTCGAGTTCCTCGGCACGGCGGCCCACCGCGAGAACCCGCATCCCGCGCGCCACCAGGCGGCGCGTGAACACGGTTCCCATGGCGCCGGTCGCGCCGACGACCACGGATGTCTCGGTAGTCGACACGGGTCCTACTTCCGGATGCGCAGGGTCACCGCGCGGGGTTCGGTGAAGAACTCGCGGGAGTACTGGCCACCCTCACGGCCCAGGCCGCTGATGCCCTCACCGCCGAAGGGCAGCCGGAGATCGCGTTCGAAGAATGTGTTGATCCAGACCGTGCCGGCCTTCCAGCGTGCGGCCATCCGATGAGCCCGGTCGAGATTCTGTGTGAACAGGATGCCCGCCAAGCCGTAAGGGGAATCGTTGGTGATGCGCAGGGCCTCCGCTTCGGTGTCGAAGCCCAGAACCGTCTCGACCGGACCGAAGATCTCCTCTCGTGCCGTGCGGGAGTCGTTGGTGAGGCCGGTGATGACGGTCGGTGGATAGTAGAAGCCGCCTGCCCGGTCCGGGTCGGTGAGTCGTTCGCCGCCGGTGATGATCTTGCCGCCTTCGTCCTGCGCGAGTTCGACGTAGCCGTGCACCTTGTCGAGGTGCTGCTGCTCGATGAGCGGGCCCATGAACGTCGCCGGGTCCTTGGGGTCGCCGACCACGAGCTTGCGTGCTTCCTCGGCGAAGCGCTCCACGAACTCCTCGAGGATCGAGTTCTGCACCAGCAGGCGGGAACCCGACAGGCAGACCTGCCCGTTGCCGCCGAAGATGGCCCGGATCGACATCGGTACGGCGACGTCGAGATCGGCGTCGGCGAACACGATGTTGGCCGACTTGCCACCCATCTCGGCCGAGACAGGCGTGTGGTTCGCCGCGGCGGCCTGCAAGATCTTCACGCCGGTGGCACTCGATCCGGTGAAGGTGATCCGGTCGACGCGTGGATCGGAGGTCAGCGGTCCGGCGACGGCCTCGCCGCCGAAGCCGTGGACGACGTTCAGCACCCCCGGCGGCAGTCCCGCCTCGAGCGCGATCTGTGCGAATCGGTTGGCGGTCAACGGCGTCTGCGGTGCCGGTTTGAGGACCACGGTGTTGCCGAAGGCCAGAGCAGGCGCGATCTTCCATGTCGCCAGCATCAGCGGCGCGTTCCACGGACTGATCGCCGACACGACCCCGGCGGGCGGGTAGAGGACGTAGGACAGCAGGTCGCCGTCCGGGTATGCCTCGTTCGCGGCCATCGAGACGTAGTCGGCGAAGAAGCGCAGGTTGTGTGCCACCCGCGGGATCTCGGCGTGCAGCGACTGCGTGATCGTCTTGCCGCCGTCCCGGGTCTCGAGCTGTGCCAGCTCCTCTCGATGGTCGTCGACGGCATCGGCGACCGCATGCAGGATCGCCGCGCGCTCCTTGGGCGACATCTGCGGCCACGGTCCGTCGTCGAAAGCGGTGCGGGCAGAGTCGATCGCGGCGATCCCGTCGTCGGCGGTGCCGCGCGCCACCGTCGCGAGCAACGCGCCGTCGTGCGGGTCGCGCGACTCGAACGTGGCGCCGTCCGACGCCGTGCGCCAGTCGTTCCCGATGAGGTGACGCACCTCGGCGGTACCGTTCTGATCGGTGCTGTCTTGATCGGTGACCAACAGAGTCATTTCCTCACACCTCCGCCGCGACGGGCGTCTCGTAGGTGCGGCCCGCGAGTTCCGAGGCCACATCGATGATCATGTCTTCCTGACCGCCGATCACGCCGCGCCGGCCGAGTTCGAGCAGGATCTCCCGGGCCGGGACACCGAACTTCTTCGCGGCGCGTTTGGTGGGGTGGAAGAACGTGGAATACACGCCGGCGTAACCGAGCACGAGCGCGGTCTCGTCGACGATCTGCGGTTCGGTCATCAGCGGTGCCACGACGTTCTCGGCGGTGTCGATGAGCGGAAACAGCTCGACGCCGGTGTCCCATCCCGCGCGTGCGAATGCTGCGGCGAGGACTTCGGTCTGGGCGTTGCCGGCGCTCGCGCCGAGACCGCGCAAGGAACCGTCGATGTAGGTGGCTCCGTTCTCGGCGGCGGTGAGCGCGTTGGCGATCCCAACACCGAGGTTGTTGTGTGCGTGGAAGCCGATGTCCGCGGAGATCGCCTCGCGCAGTGCCGCGACCCGCTCGCCGGCCTGCTGCGGGACGAGCGCACCTGCGGAGTCGACGACGTACACGACGTCGGCGCCGTAGGAGTCGAGCTTCGCTGCCTGCTCGGCGAGTGCGTCGGGTTCGAGTTTGTGGCTCATCATGAGGAATGTCATGACCTCGAGCCCGTTCTCCTTGGCCCACTCGACGGGTTGCTGTCCGCAGTCCGCCTCGGTGCAGTGGACGGCGACGCGGACGGTCGAGATGCCGGCGTCCACCGCCGCCTGCAGTTCGTTCAGGGTCGCGATACCCGGCACGTAGAGGACCGCGATGTCGGCGTTGTCCACCGCGTCGACGGCGGCGCGCACGTATTCGGCATCGGTGGCCGCGGCGAAGCCGTACTGGACCGACGACGCGCCGAGGCCGATGCCATGTGCCACCTCGATCGTCGGGACACCTGCCCGGTCGAGGCCGGAAGCGATGGCGGCGACGTCGCGCGTGGTGAACCGGTGCGAGACGCTCGACATGCCGTCACGCAGCGTCGTGTCGACGAGGGTGACCGAACGGGGCCCGTGGGCCGGGGACTGACTGGTCATCGCAGTGCTCCTGTCTGGAGTGTCGTTGTCACGGCCTTCTCCTGCGCCATCACCTCGGCGACCTGCACGGCGGCCGCGGTGATGATGTCGAGATTGCCTGCGTAGGTGGGCAAGAAGTCGCCCGCTCCGACGACCTCGAGCATCACGGTCACGAGATCACCGTCGACGTCGACGAGTTTCAGGGTGTAACCGGGGACGTAGCGTTGGACCTCGGTGACGATGTCGACCACGGCGCGTTCGATGGCCGCGGGATCCGGGTTGCGCACTTTCGCATATACCGTGTCGCGCATGTTCATCGGCGGTTCGGCCGGGTTGATCACCGAGATCGCCTTGGCCCGGTCCGCTCCCGCGACCTGTGCCAGTGCGCGCCCCGTCTTCTCGCTGAATTCACTGAGATTCTGCCGGGTGCCCGGGCCCGCGCTCGCCGACGCGATGGCCGCGACGATCTCACCGTAGGTGGCGTCGGCGGCCTGGTTGATCGCATAGAGGATCGGGATCGTGGCCTGCCCGGCGCAGCTCACCATGTTCACGTTGGGCGCGTTCACGTGTTCGCGGAGGTTGACCGCCGGGACGACGTAGGGGCCGACCGATGCGGGCGTCAGATCGATCGCGGTGATCCCCGCGTCGGCGTAGCGCGGAGCGACCGCGGCGTGCACCTTGGCCGACGTGGCCTCGAAGACGAGATCGGGAGGCGACGACTGCTGCAGCAGCCAGTCCACGCCCTCTGCCGACGCCTCGAGCCCTTCGGCACGAGCTCGTCGCAGACCCTCACTGGCCGAGTCGATTCCGACCATGTAGACCGGGTCGACGTACACGGATCGCAGCAGTTTGTACATCAGGTCGGTCCCGATGTTGCCCGATCCCACAATGGCGGCAGTCAACCGGCTCATCGCATGTCTCCTTAGCTCGTCGCGCACGCTCGGCCTCCGATGCCGGCGGCGTGCTCGACTCCGAACGCTATGGAGCAGGGGCGGTCTGCGGGGCGGGGACCGGGCAGTCCGAATGCGGAGTCAATCGGCAGCGCCGTTGTTCGGATATCCCGAACGCCGGTGACGACAGTCACACCTCGACGCCATGCTGACGGACATCAGCCAGCAGCCACCGAGATCCGGTGTCGCACGATCCACAGGAGAACCGATGACCGAGAACGCCGCACGCTTCGATGTCGCGCACCTCGCGCGAGCCGAACTGTTGAGCCCCAAGCCGCAGGAAACCCTCGACTTCTTCACCCGATTCCTGGGCATGTACGTGACCCGGAGCGAAGGCCAGTCCGTCTTCCTGCGGGCGTACGAGGACCCCTACCCCTGGAGTCTGAAGATCACCGAGTCTCGCGAACCGGGCATGGGTCACGCCGGTCTGCGGACCAGCTCCCCGGAGGCGCTCGAACGTCGCGCCGCCTCGCTGCAGGGTGCGAACATCGAGACCTCCTGGCACGAGGACGAATTCGGCTACGGAAAGACCCTGGCGTACAAGACCGCGGACGGTCATGACTTCGCTCTGGTCTGGGAGGCCGAGAAGTACGTCGCGCCACCGGAACTGCAGAGCAAGATCCTCACCCGGCCGTCGAAGAAGCCGTTGCAGGGCATCCCGGTCAAGCGCATCGACCACCTCAACCTGATGGCCTCGGACGTCACCGCGGTCAAGACCGAGTTCGAACGCCACCTCGGGTTCCGAACCACCGAGCGGGTCGTCGACGGTGACGTCGAGATCGGCGCCTGGATGAGCTCGAACATCCTCGGCCACGAGGTCGCGTGCATGCGCGACATGACCGGCGGGCGCGGCAAACTGCATCACCTCGCCTTCTACTACGGCACGGGTCAGCACAACATCGACGCCGTGGAGATGTTCCGCGAGTACGACATCCGGATCGAAGCCGGACCGGACCGGCACGGGATCACCCAGGGGCAGTTCCTCTACGTGTTCGAACCGGGCGGCAATCGCATCGAGCTGTTCGGTGAGTCCGGATACCTGCACCTCGACCCGTCTGCCGAGACGAAGACCTGGCAGATGTCCGACATCGACACCGGCCTGGCCATCGGCGGGGCGAAGCTGCCGTGGGAGACCTACTTCACCTACGGCACGCCCAACCCGCTGCCGCTCGAGGAGCACATCACGGCTTTCGCCGACTTCGGTCCGGGCGCAGCGGCGCCGGAGACCGCGGCCGAACTCGTGCCCGACGAGATCGAGCACTCCCGTGCCGTGGCCGATGCGCCGGTCTGAGCCGGGTCGATCGGTTCGATCAGAACAGGAGACTCCTTGAGTGTCATCGACATCACCAGGGTGTCGTCGTCCGACGACATGCCCGACCAGCCGCCGCGGATCGCCGACACCCTGTACCACGACCTCGTGTCGCCCGAGGAGGTGGTCGAGGTCCGTCGCAGGGTTCGGCAGGTCGCGCTTCGCGACGTCGCGCCGGTGGCCGACCGGATCGCGCGGGGCGACGAGCGACTCGACGGCTTCCCACGTGACGTGTTCGATCGGCTGGCCACGGCGGGGATCTACCGCATCCCCTTCGCGGCCGATGTCGGCGGCGACGGACTGGCTCACCCGGCCACCGCGACGGCCACCGCCGTCGAAGAAGTGGCGTACTTCTCCAACAGCGTCGCCGCGATCTTCGACGTCCACTGCATCCTCGCGGGCAATGCCGTCAACCAGGGCACGCCGGAGCAGCGCCGCAGGTGGCTGGCCCCGGTCGTCGCCGGCGAGATCGTCGGCTCCTTCGCCACCAGCGAGCCGGCCGCGTCGAGTGATCTCTCACCCGAGGCGGTCCAGACCGTGGCGCACCGCCGCGGCGACGGATGGGTGCTGAACGGGCGCAAGCGGTGGATCACCAATTCCGTCGTCGCCGCGTTCGTCGTGGTCCTCGCTCGCACCGGTGACCGGCTCTCGACGTTCATCGTCCCGACCGACACCCCGGGGGTCCGGGTGGGTACGCCGGATCGCAAGCTCGGGAACAAGGGCCAGATCACCGCCGACGTGCACCTCGACGAGGTGGAGCTGGGGCGTGAGTCCCTGCTCGGGACCGAGGGCGGCGGGCTGAAGGTCGCCCTGCAGACGCTGACCTACGGACGTATCGGGATCGCGGCGGCGGGTGTGGGCATGGCGCAAGCCGCCTTCGACCGCACCGCTGCCCACCTGCGCACCCGGGTGGCCTTCGGCGAACCGCTCGCAGCCCGGCAGCACTGGCAGTTCCTGATGGCCGACCGCGCGACCGAGATCGCGATCTCGCGCGACCTGTACCTCAAGGCGGCGATGCGGCTCGACTCCGGCACGCGGTTCCCCGAACCGGAGGCGGCGATGGCCAAACTGCGCGGTACCGAGGTCGCGGTCCTGATGGCCCGCGACGCGGTCCAGGCGTTCGGCGGGTTCGGGTTCACCCAGGAACTGGGTGACGACGATTCGTCGGGTCCGGTCGAGGCGCTCTACCGGGACAGCAAGATCGGGGAGATCTACGAGGGTGCCAGCGAGGTGCAGCGCTGGGTCCTCGCCCGGCAGATCTTCGGGCGTGACGTCGTGGGCTGATCGGAGTCAGCCAGGCGTGTCCGGGCCGCCGTCCACCTGGTGGGCGGCGGCCCGGTCGCGGGTCGGGACCAAATCCGGGCATCGTGGTGTTGTGCACGGTGACGCCCTCCGAGATGCGCCGTCGATCGACGGAGCGGGGGAGCGTCGGCAGGAGGAAACGTGAGCAACACCTACCGCAAGACCCCCGAGGCGTTGAGCCGCCTCACCGACGTGCAGTACCGCGTCACCCAGCGGGACGGCACCGAGCGGGCCTTCGACAACGAGTACTGGGACAACCACGAACCCGGGATCTATGTCGACGTCGTGTCGGGGCAGCCGCTGTTCTCGTCGACCGACAAGTTCGACAGCGGAACCGGGTGGCCGAGCTTCACCCGGCCCATCGACCCCGACGCCGTCGCGACGAAGGTCGATCGGAGCCTGTTCATGCGGCGCATCGAAGTACGGTCCGCCGGGGCGGACAGCCACCTCGGACACCTCTTCGACGACGGGCCGCGGGACGCGGGCGGACAGCGGTACTGCATGAACTCGGCATCGCTGCGGTTCATCCCGGTGGCCGAACTCGACGCCGAGGGGTATGGCGAGTACGCCGCCCTGTTCACCGACGACCACACCACCACCGACACCCAGGAGGAGAACGCATGACCACCGACACCGGTCAGATCACCGTCCGCCCCGGCACCGAGACCGCGGTCCTCGCGGGCGGGTGTTTCTGGGGGATGGAGGACCTGATCCGCAAGCAGCCCGGTGTCCTGGACACCCGGGTCGGCTACACCGGCGGACAGAACGACCACGCCACCTACCGCAACCATCCCGGTCACGCGGAGGCGGTGGAGATCGTCTTCGACCCCACGCAGACGACGTACCGCGACATCCTGGCGTTTTTCTTCCAGATCCACGACCCGACGACGCGCGACCGGCAGGGCAACGACGTCGGCACGAGCTACCGTTCGGCGATCTTCCCGGTGACCCCGGAGCAGGAGCAGGTCGCTCGCGACACCATCGCCGACGTCGATGCCTCGGGTCTGTGGCCGGGCAAGGCGGTCACCACGATCGAGCAGTTGGGTCCGTTCTGGCAGGCCGAGCCCGAGCACCAGGACTACCTGCTGAATTTCCCGAACGGCTACACCTGCCATTTCCCGCGACCGGGATGGGTGTTGCCGAAGCGGGATGCGGCCTCGACGCGGTGACACCCGAGACCGGCTGAGAGTGCCGGCGCTCGTCGACGGTCGTCCGACAACGACCGTCGACGGGTTCGTCGGCGTATGCTGGGTCGATGTAGCACTCTGCTACATCCACACGGGAGGTGTGCGATGAGCACCGGTACGGACAAGGTGACCCGATTGTCTGCTGCACTGGTGACCGATGCCGCCCGGGAGGGCGCGCGCGAGCAGCGATCGGCGCGGCAGCAACTCGAACACTGGGCACGTCTCGGCCGCAGCGTCTCACAGCGCACCACCGCGTCGCGTCGGCGGGTCGAGGCCGCGTTGGCCGGCGACCTACCGGCAGAGACGTTGACCGCAGAGGAAGCCGTCGTCTACGACGCCGAGATCGACGCGCACATCGAGGCGCGGCTGGCCACCGACGACCATGTCGTCCGACGCGCCTCGGAGGGGTTCGCCTCGGTCGTCGTCGATGACGCCGGACGGCTCGTCGAACTCCGGCCCGACGGGACGAGCGTCGTCTTCGACCGGTGACACCGAGGCTCGACCTGGTCGTCGGATGCAACGGCGCGGGAAAGTCGACGCTGGTCGAGCATCATCTACAGCCGTTGGTGCGCACACCCTTCGTGAACGCCGACCTGATCGCCCGGCAGCAGTGGCCCGACGCCGCGGAAGCCCACTCCTACGACGCGGCCCGGTTGGCCGCGGCCACCCGCGACCACCTCATCGAGGCCGGTGCCTCGTTCATCGCCGAGACGGTCTTCTCGCATCCGTCGAAACTGGAACTCATCGACCGTGCGCACACCGCCGGATACCGGGTCGCTCTCCATGTCGTGATGATCCCCGAAGATCTCGCCGTGCATCGGGTGCGGCTACGCGTCGACAGTGGGGGGCATGCGGTCCCGGAGGTCAAGATCCGCGAGCGGTTCCGACGCCTGTGGCCGCTCGTCCGCACGGCGATCCTGCGGAGTGACCAGGCAACCGTGTACGCCAACGAGCGAGCGACCACGCGCATCGTCGCGAGGTACGTCGACGGTATGGTCGCGGGCGTGCCCGACTGGCCCGACTGGACGCCGGGGGCGCTCACGGGTTCGGAGGCACGATGAATTCTCACGATCGCGCGACCCGACTGCTCGTCGTCGGCGCCGTCAACGTCGACCTGGTGGTGGAAGCCGATCGTCTCCCGGGTCCCGGTGAGACGGTCGTCGGCCCGACGGTGACGCGGCACGGCGGCGGCAAGGGCGCGAATGCCGCTGTTGCCGCCGCGCGGGCGGGTGCCGAGGTGCGTTACTGCGGGGCAGTGGGTTCCGACGACACCGGCGCGCAGGCACTCGCCGAGTTGCGGGACTCCGGCGTCGACGTGACCGACGTGGGCGTGCTCGACGGCGTCGCCACCGGAATGGCGCTGATCGTCGTCGATCCACAGGGTGAGAATCAGATCGCCGTCGGGGCGGGCGCGAACGCCGCCGTCGACGCCGAGATGGTCCGTGCCGCGGTGGATCGCGCGGCGAGCTGGGCCGGGTGTGTGCTCGTCAGCACCGAGATCCCGCCCGGCGCCGTGGCCGCGGCGGTGACGACGGCCGCTGCGCGAGGTATCCGATGCGTCGTCAATCCCGCCCCGGTGTTGCCGTCGACGGTCGACCTGATGGAGTCGCGGCCGGTGTTCACGCCCAACGCGTCGGAACTTCGTGACCTGCACCGGCTGATCACCGACGGTCGGGACGCCCCGGACGTTCCCGCGGCCGAGCGGGCAACGGCGGTGGCGTCGCGGACGGGTGCCCCGGTTCTGGTGACCCTCGGTGCGCAGGGCGTCCTCATCGCCGATCCGGCATCTGAGGTGGTCGTCCTTCCCGCCGGGCACGTCGACCGCGTGGTCGACACCACGGGGGCGGGCGACACCTTCAACGGAGTGTTCGCGGCGACGCTCGCCGGCGGTTCGACGGTCGTCGACGCGGCGAAGCGAGGTGTCGCGGCGGCGTCGTTGTCGGTGGCCGCGGTCGGTGCACGGACCGGGATGCCGAGCGACCAGGAGATTCGCAGCGCGTTGTGAGCGAACCCGTCGACCGGGCGGTCAGCGCGTGGCGGGTTTCGGTCGCTTCATGAACCGGTGGTGGTCGTCGCTCGGCAGGAAGTAGTCGCCCTGTCCGCCGGCGCGTAGCAGCGGGCGCGCACCCGCCGTGTCGAAGGTCTGGTCCTCGCGAAGCAGGTGGGTGGCGATGTGGATCTTCACGACCTCGCCCAACACCATCCAGCTGTCGACGGGGTCGTCAGCGGCGGTGCGCAACTGGAACGACTGGGTGACCCGGCACTCGAAGGCCACGGGGCTCTCCTCGACGCGTGCCGGCGCGACGAGGTCGGCGGCCAGCGGTGTCAGGCCGGCGACCTCGAACTCGTCCTCGCCGGCGGGCACCGCCGCCGAGGTCGCATTCATCTTCTCGCCGAGGTCGTCGGTGGCGAGGTTCCACACGAACTCGCCGGATTCGATCGCGTTGGCGGCGGTGTCCTTGTAGCCGACGCTGGCGAAGCCGACGATCGGCGGCGTGTAGTTGAAGAGGTTGAAGAAACTGTAGGGAGCGAGATTGCGCACCCCGGTGCCGGACACGGTGGAGATCCAGCCGATGGGTCGCGGCGCGACGATCGCGTTGACGGGATCGTGCGACAGCCGATGGCCGTGCGACGGTTCGTAGGAGTGATAGGTCGTCACCGTCGCAACGGTACGTCAGCGGCCGGACGTGCCGCTGCCTGCGTAAGGTGAGGTGCGACCGACCACCGCGCACTTCGACGATCGGGAAAGCTGTGACTCTCTCCTCTGCCTCTGACCTGCGGACTTTCGCCAATATCCGGGATCTGGGCGGTATGCGGGTCGCCGGCGGCGGCATCACCGCCGCCAATGTGTTGATCCGCAGCGACGCACCGTATCCCGACGACGAGGACCCGGTCGGCATGCCCTGGCCGCCGGCCACCGTCGTCGATCTGCGAGACCCCACGGAGCTGGGCCGGATGGCCGTCACGTGGCCGGCGAACGTGCGGGTCGTGCACCGTCCGGTGTCGTCGGGTGCCCGGGTCGACCGGCTCGCCGACACCGCTCTCGTCGACATCTACACCGCGATGATGCGGACGGGCGGTCACCGGCTGACCGCCGCGCTGAACGAATTCGATCCCAGCGGCGCGACTCTGGTGCACTGCGCGGCCGGCAAGGATCGGACCGGGGTGATCATCGCCATCGCGCTGCTGCTGGCGGGCGTCGACGAGTCGTCGGTCATCGCCGACTACCACCGGACCGAAGATGGCATCGCCGGCGTCTTCGAGCGTCTGCGGTCCCGCAAGCGGATTCCGGCGGGCACCACCCTGGAGGCCCCCATCCTGCGCACCCCGCGCGAGGCCATCGAACTGGTCGTCGGCGACGTGACGGGTGCCCGCGGCGGCGCCTGGGGTTGGTTCGAAGAACAGGGCGGCGACGTCGAGCGCTTCCGGCGGTGGGTCGGGAACTTCGTGCGCACCGAGACGGGGGAGGCCGCGCGTGACTGACGACAACGTCTCGGACACGGCGCAGTTCGCGCCGGATGTCGTGGCGGCCGTACTCGCGCACATGAACGACGACCATGCCGAGGACTCGCTGCTCATCTGCCGGGTGCTGGGCGGACGTCCGGATGCGGTCGCGGCAACGATGACCGGATTCGACCACGAGGCAGCCACTTTCGACGTCTCCGGCCCCGACGGGACTGTCGGTGTACGGCTCCCGTGGGATCGGCCGGTTCGCGACCGAGCCGACGTTCGCGCCGCGGTCGTCGCGATGTTCCGTGCGGCGCAGGAGAACTCCCCCGCCGCTTCCTGATCCGGAAGAACCGCGAAACACTGTCTCGGAAACGCAAGCGACGAGTGTTCCCGCGTGTCCGGAAGCCCGACGACGCCGAGACCGGCGATAGTGGCCGTATGTGGAGGCAACTCGTCGGGTTCGGGCTGTTCGGTGCAGTGATCGCGGCGTTGGGCGCGGCCCTGTCCCTGTCCGATGGCGGCGGCTCGGTGGGCGGTCCCGACATCTGGATGGTGTGGGGCACCGGGGACACGGCGGGTGTCGCGCAAGACCCGACTGACTCGGTGATCGTCGCGGCGGGGGTCGGTGCCGTCACCGGTGCGCTCGTTGCGGGAGTTCTCTGGGCGGTCGGTGTACGTCTGGCGGAGCGCAGCGGCTTGCGGCTCGGCCGGGTGGTGGGCGCCGGGCTGATCGGTGTCGTGGTCGGACTCGCCCCGGCGATCATCCTGCTGGCGAACGCGTTCACCGCCGACTCCGGCGCCGGGTACCCCGTCCTGGTGGTCTACGCCGTGAGTGGGGTGCTCGGTTACGTGCTGGTGCTCGTCGGCATCCTCGGTGTGTTGCGACTGTCCGGTGATGCGCACACCCGGGCCACCGTTCGGACGACCGCGATCTCGCTCCCGGTCGGGGCCGTGCTGGCGACGGCCGCCGGCGTCGGGGTGGCCGGTTGGTTCGGGTACACGACCACCTCGCCGACGTGGATCGCCACGATCCTCGTGGTGACGATGGTCCTGGCCGCGACGTTCGCGGTCGCCCGCGCCGTCGCGGTGCGTCGACGGCCCGAGCCGGTCGTGCCCTGAGGCCGGCGCGGAGGCGAACCGATCACGTGCTGCCGCGTGCGATGAGTTCGACCGGTAAGCGCCGGGATTCGACGTCGCGTCCGGTCGCGAGGTCGAGGAGACCGCGCACCGCGGTCTCACCGATCTCCCGGGCCGGGGAACGAATCGTCGTGAGTGGAACCGGCAGCTGGGCGGCCACCGGGATGTCGTTGTAGCCGATCAGGGCGAGGTCGTCGGGGACGCGGAGTCCGAGGTCGCGCGCCACGCCCAGGACCCCCACCGCGATCGTGTCCGACACCGCGAAGATCGCCCGCGGGCGGTCCGGACGATCCAGAAGTGCGCGACCGGCCGCCGTACCGCCGTCGACCTCGAAGTTCGACGCGACGATGCGGTCGTCGGGCAGCGTGATCCCGGCCTCGCGCAACTCCGCGCGAAACCCGCTGAGTCGGTCGGTGGCCGTGGTCGCGTGGGCGGGACCGGCGATGGCGGCGAGGTCGGTGTACCCCCGATCCAGGAGATGCCGGGCCGCGATGCGGCCGCCGCGCACGTCGTCACCGCCGACGAAGGGAAGCCCGGCCTCGGCGTGCCGGGTCAGCGCGAGCAACGGAAGGTCGCCGATCCGCAGCGACTCGACGAAATCGCCACCCGGCCGATGGAGCCCGCTCAGCAACAGACCGTCGACCTGCCGCCCGACGAGGAGTTCGATGGCCCGCCGCTGAGCGGCCTCCTCGTCAGGCGGGCTCGACAGCAGCACCGAGTAACCGGCCCGGGTGGCGGCCTGCTCGATGCCCTGGTAGGTCGTGGCGACGACGCCGTCGGTGAGTCGCGTCATCACGACACCGATCGTGGTGGTCTTGCGGGTCCGCAGACTGGCCGCCCACACGTTGCGCTGGTACCCGAGCTGGTCGGCGACCTCCCGGACCCGGAGCGCCGACTCCGACCATCCGTCGGCGGGTTCGGCCTGGCGGAGGACGCGGGACGCGGTGGACACGTGCACGCCGGCACGCTGCGCGATCTCCTTGAGCGTGGGTGCGCGCTGACCACTGATCACGCTGGCTCTCCTCTCGGCCCGGTAGCTCGAGCCCACCCCACACATTGACCGGCGGCGGCCGACCACCTACCTTAGGCGATGCAATCGTTCTTGCAAACGTTCTCACGGAGGTCTCGATGTCCCGCCCCAGCACGTTGCCCCAGCTCTTCGCCCTGGACTCGCTGCTCGACGCGGACGAGATCGCCATCCGCGACAGTGTGCGCGACTTCGCCGCGTCGAAGCTGCGCCCGCACATCGCGGAGTGGTTCGAGGAGGCCCGCCTACCTGCCCGCGACATCGCCCGGGAGCTCGGCGGGCTCGGGGCCCTGGGAATGCACCTCGAGGGGTACGGCTGTCCCGGGATGAGTGCGATGTCCTACGGACTGGCCTGCCTCGAGCTCGAGGCCGTCGATTCCGGAATCCGCAGCCTGGTGTCGGTGCAGGGGTCACTCGCGATGTTCTCCATCCATCACTGGGGTTCGGAAGAACAGAAGAACGAGTGGCTGCCGCGGATGGCGGCGGGGGAGGCGATCGGCTGCTTCGGCTTGACCGAGCCCGACTTCGGATCCAATCCGTCGGGCATGCGCACCCATGCCAAGCGCGACGGCGACGACTGGGTGCTCAACGGAACGAAGATGTGGATCACCAACGGTTCGATCGCTGATGTCGCAGTGGTGTGGGCGCAGACCGATCTCGCCGACAGTCCGGGCGGTATCCGCGGATTCGTGGTCCCCACCGACACGCCCGGGTTCTCGGCGCCGGAGATCACCAAGAAGATGTCGCTGCGCGCCTCGGTCACCTCGGAGCTCGTGTTCGACGAGGTGCGGCTTCCCGCGTCGGCGATGCTGCCGAAGGCAGAGGGTCTGCGCGGACCGCTCACCGCTCTCGGTGAGGCGCGATTCGGCATCATCTTCGGGGCCATGGGCGCGGCTCGCGACTGTCTCGAGTCGGCCATCGACTACGCGCAGTCCCGCGAGGTGTTCGACAAGCCGCTCGCCGGCTACCAGATCACCCAGACCAAGATCGCCGACATGGCGCTCGAGGTCGGCAAGGGCCACCTGCTGGCCTACCATCTCGGCCGTCTGAAAGATCGCGGTGAACTCACCCCCGAGCAGGTCAGCACCGGCAAGCTGAACAGCACGCGGGAGGCGATCGCGATCGCCCGCGAATGCCGAACCATCTTGGGGGCGAACGGCATCACCCTCGAGTACCCGGTGATCCGGCACGCCAACAACCTGGAGTCGGTACTCACCTACGAGGGGACCTCCGAGGTCCACCAGCTCACCATCGGTCGCGCGCTGACCGGTGCTTCGGCGTTCCGCTGAGCCACTTGCCGGCGTAGGGTCCGAACGCCTTTCCCGAGCCGACAACAGGCACGTCGCGGTGGGCTACGTTGGGGTGAGTACGCCGAACAATGCGCGTCCGTGGTCGTTGGTGTTCACGTCGGGCGTTGAAAGGGGCTCGATCATGACACATCCATCCGAGGAGGACGTCCACCGAAGGATCGCCGATCTGGCGCGTGAGCTCCACGGGGACGACTCCGACGAACAGGTCGCCAAGTCGATCGTCGAGAACGCGCTCATCGACATCCCCGGCGTCGAGTACGCCGGCCTCACCGTCACCACCAATCGGAAGTCGATCGAGTCCTTCGGCTCGACCCACGACGTCGCTGACGTGCACGACCGCATCCAGGCGGAACTCGGTGAGGGACCGTGTATCTCGGCGGCGCTTGCCGACCGCGTCGTGCGCGTCGACGACCTCGCGAAGGAAGAACGTTGGCCCGAGTACCGGCAGCGGGCGCTGGCGGAGACCTCGATCCGCTCGGTGCTGTCCTTTCAGCTCTTCGCCGACACCACGACGATCGGGGCGCTGAATCTGTTCGCCGACGTGCCCCGCGCCTTCGACCTCCACGCCGAGGATCTCGGCGCCGTCTTCGCGACTCACGCCGCGCTCGCGTGGAACAAGGTCAGGAAGGACAAGCAGTTCCACAGCGCCCTGGCCAATCGCGACGTGATCGGCCAGGCCAAGGGCATGCTGATGGAGCGGTTCGAGATCGATGCGATCGCCGCGTTCGAGCTGTTGAAGCGGCTGTCGCAGGACTCGAACACCAAGTTGGTCGACGTCGCACGTCAGGTCACCACGAAGCGGTGACCTGACGTGCCCTTCGAGGCTCGTCGCTATCGCTCCTCGCACCTCAGGGGGCAGGGGAGGCTCGTCGCCGGCGCTCCTCGCACCTCGGGGAGCAGCGGCCGAGCAGGGGTGGCTTACTCGGCGACGGTGAATTCCATCGTGCTGGGGGCGACCTCGTTCTGGGTCAGGGCGCGTCCGGCTTCCTCGAGTGTCTCGAAAGCCTTGACGTAGGGCGCCATCCCGCAGAGTTCGAGCGGGCGGGTCACACTGCGGCCGCCGACGACCACGACCGGGACGAATCGTCGACCGGCGTCGTCGATGAAGGACCGCAGCAGCACGAGACCCACTGTTCCGAAGAAGTTCAGGCCGGAGAAGTCGAGGACGATGCCGTCGACCGGGCCGCTGATCACCCGATCCAGCGCAGCCGCGAAATCGGCGGCGGAATCGCGATCGACGCTGCCCGAAAAGCCCTGTACGCAATACGATTTCGGTGAGACGAACTGGTGCGGGTGTGTCTTCGGCGCAGGTTCGGTTGCGTGATCGAAGGCCGAACGAAAGGTGGTCGAAGAAGTGAGAGCCATGATGTTCTCGTTTCGGTAAGCGCGCGTCTGGCCCGACCGTCACCTCTGGATCGAAGGCCTTGATACTCCACCGAATGTGGTTGGGAGTAACCCAAGTTCACGACCGTCGGAAAAAGATTGACACGTGATGGTGGGAAGCGGAGAGGCCCTGGGCGCCTGTCGCTTAGAACGCAGCTGCTACCTGAACCGCATCCCTTACCCTACGTTGCGCGAGCACGGCGTACAAGGTTGTGCCCACTTCGGCAGTTTCTATGCGCCGAGTTCCTGCCACACACCGCTCTGACCAGGCCGCACCCGGCGTGGCTGGACGCTGTCGTACGACCGTGGTTGGCTGGACTCGGATATGCGTCGAACCCGTGCGCACATCATTCCTGTTCTGGTTGCGGCACGAGGTCTGCGCATCAGTTCTCGTGCTGTCTTCTAAGTCTGGTGGTGAGAATGGCGTCGGGAGACCGGGGCGATCACGACGATTACGGCGACGTCCTCCCTTCTCTTCGTGCGATGCACGAGGAGAAGGACGACGATCGTCGTGCTCGACTTCGGGACGAGGTCATCGCGCGGTGCCTGCCCCTGGCGGATCATGTCGCGCGGCGGTTCTCCGAGCGTGGCGAACCCATCGACGATCTGCGTCAGGTGGCGCGGATCGGTCTGATGCACGCTGTCGACCGGTTCGACGTCGAGCGCGGCAACAACTTCCTCGCCTTCGCGGTGCCGACCGTGATGGGCGAGGTCAAGCGCTATTTTCGGGACAGCACCTGGTCCATCCGCGTACCCCGGCGTGCGCAGGAGGCCTCGCTGAACATCGCCAAGGCAAGTGAAGAACTGTTGCAGACCCTCGGTCGGTCGCCACGCCCGAGTGAGATCGCCAAGCATCTCGACCTGCCGGTCGGCGAGGTCATCGAGGGCATGGTCGCCCGCTCGGCGTACACCGCGAGTTCGATCGACGCCGAGGCCGGCTCGAACACCGACGGCTGGACCCTTGCCGACACCCTCGGCGACGAGGACGCACGGTTGGAACTCGTCGAAGAATTCGTCACGCTGCAGCCCGCACTCGAGCGGCTCACCGAGCGCGAGCGCACGATTCTCACCCTGCGGTTCTTCAAGTCGATGTCGCAGAGCGAGATCGCGCGCGAGGTGGGGATCTCCCAGATGCACGTGTCGCGCCTGCTGACGCGCATTCTCGAGACCTTGCGGTCCGAGGTCGTCGTCGAGGAGGACGAGGCCGAGGACAGCGACACCCCGCAGGCCGACGGTGAGCGTGCCGCGGCGAGGGGGCGCGGCACGCCTCGCGGGTTCACGGCTTGAGAATCACCTTCACCATGCCGTCGTCCTTCCGCTGGAAGGTCTCGTAAGCCTGCGGGGCCTCGTCGAGCGGCAGTTCGTGGGTGGCGAAGGTGTCAACGCCCAGCGGGTCGTCATCGGTGAGCAACGGCATGATGTCGTCCACCCACCGCTTCACATTGGCCTGCCCCATGTGCAGCCGGATCTGCTTGTCGAACATGGTCAGCATGGGAAGCGGGTCGGCCGCGCCGCCGTAGACCCCGGACAGCGAGATCGTTCCGCCGCGCTTGACGATGTCGATCGCGGAGTAGAGCGCACCCAGCCGGTCGGTGCCCACCTCGGACATCGCCTTGCGGGCCACGGCATCCGGCAGCAATCCGACGACGCTCTGCAGCGCTTTGTTGATCGGCGATCCGTGGGCCTCCATGCCGACGGCGTCGATGACGGCGTCGGTACCCAGCCCGCCGGTGAGGTCGCGAATGGCGTCGCCGACATTGTCGACGGCGTCGAAGTTCACGGTCTCGATACCGCGGGCCTCCGCCCGGGCCAGCCGTTCGGGTACCCGGTCGACACCGATGACCCGAGCGCCCTGGTGCGCTGCGATCCGGGCGGCCATGTCGCCGATGGGGCCGAGGCCGAGCACGGTGACGGTTCCGCCCTGGGGGATCTCGGCATAGGCCACGGCCTGCCAGGCCGTGGGCAGCACATCCGAGAGATAGACGTAACGGGAATCGGGCTTCTCCAGCGGCACCTTGATGTGGGTGAACTGGGCCTGAGGTACGCGTAGGTACTCGGCCTGCCCGCCGGGGACCGAGCCGTAGAGCTGCGAGTAGCCGAACAGCGCGGCGCCCGTCCCCTGTTCGGTGACGCGCGTCGTCTCACACTGCGTCATGAGCCCGTCGTGACAGAAAAGGCATGAGCCACAAGAGATCTGGAACGGTATGACGACCCGGTCGCCAACGCGGAGGTCGCCGGTCTCACTGCCGACCTCTTCGACGATCCCCATGGGCTCGTGCCCGAGGATGTCGCCGGCCTGCATGAACGGACCGAGGACCTCGTACAGATGCAGATCGGATCCGCAGATGTTGGTCGAGGTGACCTTGATGATGGCGTCGGTGGGCTCGATGATCTTCGGGTCGGGCACGGTGTCGACCGACACGTGTCGTTTGCCCTGCCAGGTCACTGCGCGCATTCTCAGGCCTTTCCCTCGTTGTGTCCCCGGTTGTGTCGATGACCCTCGTCGTGCATTTCTTCCAGGCGGTCGTCCCGCCCTCGCTCTCGTTTTCCCGCGTGTTCCACCGGGAAATCGTGGAAGCGCTCCTCGTAACGCTCGGCCTCTTCGGCAGTGGTCTCCGGCTGGATCGGGTCCTGATGGGCACGATCACCGTCTCGGGCGGCGCGTCGTCGAAGCAGGACGCGGCTGCCGATCAGCAGGCCGAGCGCCACCAGGCCGACGAGAACGGCGCCCACCGCCAGCCATACGGTCGCGTCGCGGTCGCCCGCGCCGGCGGCGATCGCGAGGCCGGCGAGGACCAGCATGAGTCCGAGACAGACGAAGCCGAGGAGGCCGATGGCCTTCAGCCCTCGTGACTTTCGTGCCGGACGCCGGGCGATGGCCTCGCGCGAGGCGACCTCTCGGTCGGGTGTCAGATCTGGCATGGTGCACTCCCTGCGCTGTCTGGTTGTGGCTCGGTGGCCGACGTGGCTGGACGACCGGCCTCGGTGCGGACGGTGTACCGCGACGGGGCGACAACGAAACGTCGTGGTGCGAACCGTCCGCCGGAATCGGGACCGAACGAGATGTGAATCTCATGGGGTCAGGTCCTCGAGGAATGCTCTGCTACCGTGTCCACACGTGTTCGGGGGGCACGTGTTCAGCGCGGTACATCTTCTCGAGCCGCGGTTTGGAACAGGGAATCACGGGGCACTCATGACGAGACCAGCCGAGATCGGCACCACCAAGCAACGGGCGAAGAAGACTCATTTGATGACCGATTCCGACGCGACGTCCCAGCTAGCGATCGACGGCGGTACGCCGACGATCCTGCGGGTTCCGGCCGCCACCGATCGCCTCGCACTGATACGAGGACTGGTCGAGACCGCTCTCTACATCGACGACTGGGCACTCGACGACGTCATCGACGCGAAGGTCGCCGTCGACGAGATCTGCTCTCAGATCATCTCTGCGGCGGCGGAGGGGTCGTCGATCGAGCTGACGCTGCACCTGTCGTCACAGGGCGTGGTCGGGGAGATCCGCGGCGAACTCGTCGGGGGTGTGACCCTCAAACAGTCCACGTTCGGGTGGCGAATCGTGCAGACCGTCACCGACACCCACACGATCTCCTACGACGAACCGCTGTCGGACTCGGGATCGCACGGCGTCGTCATCCGGTTCTCGAAGTTCCGTCGCTGACGATCCGCCAGTCGTCCACGGCGGAATCGTAGGCGCACAAACCGAGGTCGGCGAAGGCGTTCAACCACCCCGCCATCGGCCACGTACCCCAGCGGCCGTGGAAGACCCGGGCGTTGCGGAGAATGTCGTCGAGATGCTCGACGGGGGGATTCGACACCGGGTGGTGTTGGTGATACGCATGGGCTCCACCCACCCAGGCGATGCGAAAACCGTTCTCCCGCGCGCACATCGCGAAGTCGGTGTCCTCACCGCCGTATCCGCGGTAGCCCGGGTGGAAGCCGCCGAGCGCAAGCCAGTCGGAGGTCCGCACGGCGAACGACAGCGACCAGAAGAGCATCAGTTCCGACGAGAGTTGCGTCTGTCCGCACGCCGGTGCCGGGCGTGCCGGGTGTGGGTCGGTGAATCGAGGGAGTTCACGAGCCTCGAAGGTCGGCTGATCGGCGGGCAGATAGGTGACCGGGCCGCAGTAGAGGAGCCTGCGGTCCGGCGTCGCCGCGCCGGCCTGCAGGTAGCGTCCGAGCATGTCGGGACCGGGAATGCAGTCGACGTCGAGGAACGCCAGGATCGACGCTCCCGCCGCGATCGCGGCCGCCGCTCCGGCGTTGCGCGCGTCGGCGAGTTGGAGTGTGCCCGGTTCGTCGACACCGACATGGATGACGTGCACCGGATGGCCCTCGACCACCGTGGTGACGTCGGGATCGTCCATCGCCACGATGATGTGGACGTCGGGCCGGCTGGACGAGTGAGCGAAGGCCTCGAGTTGGCGTCGCAGGTGGAGATGTCGCCCCGCCACGATCGTGATCACCGCGACCACCTCGGGGGAGCCTGTCATCGGCTCGCGACCGCCTCGATCGCGCGGGCGGCACGCCCGGCGGCACCCGCGGTGTGCCAGCGCGACCACGTCGGCGTCGAGTCCCCGACGGTGTCGAGGATCGATCGCCATCTCTCGGCGTCCGGCCACGTCGACGTGACGAGCGCCAGTTCGGAGCGCGAGAGCGTGTCGCCGGTCGCCCGCTGTTCGGCGAACGGTCGGTCCTCGGGGATCACGACCGCCGGTCGGCCCGCCGCAGCGGCGTCGGCCACGCTGCCCTGACCTGCGCCGATGACGGTCACCCGGGCGCTGCAGAGGAAGGGCCATGGGTCATCGACCCATGTATCGAATGCCGGTCCGAGTCCGACGACGGTGCGCCCCGGCAGTTCGTCGGCGAGAGTGGTCGCCGGGTGCGGCAGGCCGTGCTCCCCGCCGGCACCGGTGAGGACCAGCACATCCGAGGCGAACGTGGGGTGTGAGACGGGAGGTCGGCCGTCGAAGCGGGAGATGCCCCCGGTGAAGACCGTCTTCGACAGATGTTCCCGGAGCCACTCCGGCTGATACAACTCGGCAGGCCAGGGCGCGATGATCGCATCGGCCGCCCGGTAGGCGAGCTGATGCGGCAGGTCGTCCCGGACCCCGGGCTGCGCCGTCACGATCACCGGCACTCCGAGCAGCCGGAGGAACAGGGTGACCTCGACCGAGACGTCGACGACGACGGCAGCCGGTGTGCGCTCGGCGACGAACTCCGCCACCTGCGCCATGCGCGTCCGCAGCCCGGCGTCGTGCCGCGGAGCCCAGTGCAACAGGCCGCTCACGGCGACATCACTCGGCTCCGGGTCGGCGTCGTCGCGGTCGAGGGAGATCACCTCACTGAACGCCGGATCGCACAGCGACGCGCTGGTCAACGCGACGACGTCGGTGCCGATCTGCCCGGCGACTGCGGTGGCGCGGGAACAGTGTCCGCGTCCCTGATGGTGCACGTAGTAACCGATCACGCCGGTACCCGGCGGGTGAGCGAGTCGGTGCCGAGGGTCGAACGTCCGGCGACCAGATCGGCGTAGATGTCGGAGTACCGGCCGATCATCGCGGTGTCGGAGCAGTGTTCCTCCGCGCGACGGCGGGCGAGTTGCCGGTCGATGGTGAGCGCTTCCTCCGCGGCGACTGCCAGCGCATCGACATCGCCCGGCGGGACGAGGACACCGGCGTCGGCGCCGACGATCTCCGGGATGCCTCCGCGCGCGAAGCACGCCACCGGGGTGCCGCACGCGAGGGACTCCGCCACCACGAGGCCGTACGGCTCGTCCCACACGGGGCTCACCAGGGTCGCGCCGCAGGAACCCACCAGCCGGGCCAGGTCGTGCTGGTGGAGGTGCCCCTCGTAGTGGACGAGGCGGCCCAGGGAGGGGGCGATCTGTTGTTCGAAATACGTTGCGTCGCTGATGGGTCCGGCCAGTCGGAGCCGTCGTCCGGCGCGCTGCGCGGCCTCGATCGCGAGATGCGCACCCTTCTCCGGGACGAAACGGCCGAACCAGACCAGATCGTCCCCACCGGGACCGGCGGGCCAGCGGTCCAGCTGAACGCCGTTGTGCACCACCGGGATGTCGCCGAGAACATGTGACCAGGACTGCGCCGTGTGCCGGCTGACCGCAACGCAACGCGTATCGGGCGCGAGGGTGAGGGCCGACTCGAGCCACGGCGTCGGCGGGGTGTGCAACGTGGTGACCATCGGGGTCTGCACCGCCGGCCCCATGGCGACCGGGAGGTAGTGCAGGCTGTGATTGTGGATCACGTCGTAGTCGCCGGGGTTGCGCGTGAACGAGAGCATCAGCGACAGATACGAGTGATGATCCTGCAACACTTCGAGCTGGGGCATCGACACATCCGAGCGTGCGGCCGCGGATGGCTCGAACAGCTCGGCGCGCAGGCGATCCGAGTCGACCGGGAGATCGCTGCCGTCACCTGCGAACAGCGTGACCTCGTGTCCGGCGAGCGTCAGGGCGCGGGTGAGATGCCAGACATGGGCCTCGAGTCCGCCGGCGAAGGGCTGCGCGATCGGGTAGCGGCTCGACGCGACGATGGCGATCTTCAGGGGGTCACGCATCCAGAATCCGGGTGTAGAGGGCGGCGTGGTGTTCGGCGAGCGACTGGCGCTGGGCGCGTCGTTCCGGCCACAGTGCTGCCGACGGTCGAGCCGTATAGGCCTGCGCCAGAGCGGCAACCAGCGAGTTCGGATCGAAGTGGTCCGCGGTGAACTCGTAGGACAGGCAGTCCTGCTGCTCGCGATAGAAGCCGCAGCTCGGTGCGATGACGGCGGTACCGAGATCGTGGCAGGCCTCGAGCCAGCCCGAGTGCGTGCCGAACCGGTACGGGAGTACCGATACGGACAGGCTTCGCAGATAGTCCCACAGTTGGTCGTCGGTGAAGTAGTCGTGAACCCGCACGCGCGCGTAGGGATGACGCGACAGCGCCAGAGCCGTCGTGCCGAAGTCGGGGTTGTACGCGTGGGTCCCCGGGACGAACACCTCGTCGTGCAGGTTGATCTGGACGGTCATGTCCGGGTAATCGGCGGCGGCCTCGAGCAGGGTCATGATGACCGGCAACGGATCCATGTTCGCGCGGATGCTCTTGGCGTGGACCCCGACGACGAACTCGTCGGTGTGCGGCTCTCGCGCGCCGAATTTTCCCGGTGGCACGACATGCGGGTGGGGGAGAACGGTCGCCTCCCGGTGCCAGCGGCGTGTGATCTCGGCGGCCGCGCCGGGGGTCAGCGTCACCACCTCGTCCGCCGCGGGCACGAGGATGTCCAGTACCTCCTCGTGATGACCCGGCTCGGCGTGATGCGGATTGCGCAGATCGTGCAGCGTGTAGACGAGCGGCTTGCCGTGGGTGCGCAGTTCGTCGATGACCGCCGACATCGTCGCCGGCTCGATGGCGTCGAACCCGAAATGGAGGTGGAAGACATCGAACTCGTTGTGATGTCGCGCGATCCAGGCGGGATCGAGCATCAGCGGTGGCCACCACCGACCCGGGACCATTTCGCCGTCGGCCGGCGCCGGGTCGGGCAGGCGCACCACCGACACCGGTCCGGTGTCGAGGTCGCTGGCCGTCCCGTTGAGCGGAGACAGGTGCCGGACGTACACATGCGAGTGCGGCACCGAGGCGACGCGCACGCGCGTGGGGCCGACACTCGCGCGCGGGCGTAGACCCGCCCGTACCGAACGGTCCCGTGTCGTGCTCACCCCCGTGGTGTCGAGGGTTGCTGTTCCGCTGGGCTGCCCACTACTCACTGCCACATCCGTTCACTCGGGTCGCAACGGCTGTGTTCTCAACCGGGCCTGCGCGATCGCGGCTTCGCAAGCCGCCGACGACTGCCGAATTCCGGCAAGTTCTCGTGCGAGCCGAGTTACCCAGAACGGCGTCGGACGAAACCGTCGACGAGTGCGATGAGCGGTGTGGTGATCAGTGTGAGTTCGAGTGTGGGGTGCCCTGGCCGTCGGTATGGTGCGCATTGAGCAGCAGGTGGTCGAAGGACTGCCGGACCGGGTCCGGCAGCACCACGTATTTGTGGACCCCGGTGACGATCGACCGCGCGAGTTCGTTCACCTTGACGTTCGCCGTCTGCGATCGCCACCGCATGACCTCGAACGCGCGATCAGCGCTGACCCCGTAGGCCAGCGAGATCATGCCCTTGGCCTGTTCGATGACGCCCTGGTGCTCGCGGAAACGCGCGACGTGCTCGTCGACGCGATCCTTGACCGCTTTCTCCTCGATCGCCGTCAGGTCGAGATAGAAGCCCTCAGCGCCGATGACGGCTCCGGCCTCGTCGGTCAGTTGCTGCGAGACGACCGCGACATGACGAACCTCGCCCTGGGTGTCGACGATGCGATGTCGGCTCGAGAACGGAATCCGGCGGTCCAGCATGGTCGCGAGCAACTCTTCGAACGACTGCCGGTCGTCCGGGTGCTTGTGACCGGCGATCAGCTCGGTCGTCGGGGTCACCTCACCGGGCCGGTATCCGTGCATCTCGGCGACCTCGTCAGACCACTCCCACTCCTGGGTGTCGAACAAGAACCGGAAGCTGCCGACGTGACTGATGCGGGACTCGCCGGCGGTGTGATCGTTGGCGTCTCTCACCCTCACCCCTACAAACCACAAATCAACATGGAAGCCAGCGGTCTCGGGCGAAAAATGAGCTTACCTGGCTGTCCTGCCGAGCGGGAATCGGCCTGGTCAGTGTCGTCGATGCCGGACTCGCGGAGATCGTTTCGGCTCCGTGCCGCTCGGGTACCAGCGTCCGCGTGGGCCGGCGGCGTGCGACGCGGCTCCGACCCGGACACCGAATCCGGTCACGACGAGGAGGACGAGAATGAGCACCGACAACGTGGGTGACAGCGCGACAGCAGCGACCGAGGGCATCAACCCCGATCTGACGTCGACGGCGGGTTTCGAGGACCTCGACGAGGACCGTCTCGGTCGGGATCCGCTCGAGGAGGGCATGGATCCGCCGGAGGACTGGTCGGCCAGCGACCGCACCGGAACGACCGCCCGGGAGCAGCGCGAAGGGGAGTCCCTCGACGACAAGCTCGACCAGGAGATTCCCGACGAGCATCCCTGAGCCGCGCGCGGCGGGCCTCCGGGTGATGTTTCCGGCTCCGCCCGCTCGGGCATCCGCCGCCCATGAGTGACGAGAATCCCGAGCACGTGGCGAAGACGATCCCGTACCCCGGGGAGACCGACGAGATGGGTGACCGCCCACGGGACGAGATGCGCGAGTACCGCGGTCGCGATCTGTTGATGGGCAAGACCGCGCTCATCACAGGTGGCGATTCGGGTATCGGCCGCGCAGTCGCGGTCGCCTTCGCCAAGGAGGGTGCCGACGTCGCCATCGCCTACCTCGAAGAGGACAACGACGCCCGGCACACCGTCGAGCTCATCGAGGCCCAGGGACGGCAGGCACGCGCCTATCGCGGCGACCTCGCCGACCCGGCGCATTGCACGGACATCGTGAGGCGAACCGTCGATGAACTCGGCGCGTTGGACATCCTGGTCAACAACATCGCCTACCAGGAGATCGTCGATGACTTCCTGGAACTCACGCCGGAGCAGTGGCGCCGCACGTTCGCCGTCAACATCGACAGTTTCTTCCACACCACCCGCGCCGCCGTCCCGCACCTGACCGGCGGCGGCGCCATCATCAACACGTCGTCCATCAACGGCCTGCGCGGCAACGACAGTCTCATCGACTACTCGGCGACCAAGGGAGCGGTTCTCGCGCTGACCTATTCGCTCGCACAGTCGTTGATGGAGCGGAAGATCCGCGTGAACTGTGTCGCTCCCGGCCCGGTCTGGACACCGCTGATCCCGGCCACGATGCCTGCTGACGCGGTCAAGGACTTCGGTACGCAGGCGCCCATGGGGCGCGCCGCCCAGCCCGACGAGATCGCGCCGTCATACGTGTTCTTCGCGGCCGAACAGCTGTCGTCGTACTACACCGGCGAGGTCCTCGCGCCGATCGGCGGCGAGACGCTCCCGGGCTAGGCGCGGGTTCAGGGCACCGGGAGCGGTGCCAAACTGTTCCCGCGCGGCAGCGAACCGCAGTTGCTCTGCGTCGGAGCACCTGCGAACCGCTCCGTCAGGTACTGCAGGGCAAGGGGTTCGAACGGCAGGAACGCCTCCTGATGCGTGAGGCCGTTGATCTGGCGGTACGTGATGTCGACGCCGCGTGAGCAGTACTCGTTCGCCAGGCCGATGACGTCGCCGGTGATCATCAGGGTGTCGCCGATCGCGTTGTAGTGACCCACCGCGAGAAGCATCTTCGTCGACGGGGTGCCCGACCGGCCCATGATGTTGTCGTTGATCGCGCGCACCACCTGCGGCACGTCGAGCAACCCGGTGTAGGGCGGCTTGACCATGTCCGCACTCGTGAGACCCGCGTACTTCGACGCGAACCCCGAGATGCACTCGTCGCTCACGTCCTGGGCGACCTGCTTGCCGCGTGCCGACAGGAAGGTCGAGGTGTCGAGGCGATAGGTCCGCTGGTAGGCGACCACCAGTGCCGGGATCACGCCCGCCCACTTCGCACTGCCGTTGATGTACGGCAGATTGTGTGCGAGGTCCACGGGCAGGCCGCCGGCGGCGGCGCCGACGATGTTGAGTTCGGGCGCGTATCGCGGCGCGACCTCGGCGCCGAACTGCGTCGGGATCGACCCGCCGGAATAACCGACCAGGCCGACCGGGGTCGACCGCGGCAGCCGCAGGAACGACTGCGCGGCGCGCACGCCGTCGAGCGCGGCGTACCCCGACTGCCTGCCGATCGTCCACTGCAGCTTCTCGCCCTCGTAGTCGGGCACCACGACGGTGTAACCGGCAGCGAGATAGCCTGCGATGACGCCTTGTTCGGCGGTCGCGGTGCCGTTGGTGTAGCCACCGCTGAGTGTGTAGGACGGGTCGCACTGCGAACCCAGCGCGTCGTAGGCCATGTGGTACGAGACCAGTCGGGTGGGGCCCGGGGTCAGCGGTCGGAGCACCGTCGCGACCGTCACCACGCTCTCGCCGAACTGGTCGGTGGTGCGATAGAGCACCTGCGAGCCGGTGATCGGTGTGGACAGCGTCGGTGTCCGGAATTGCATGGGGCGGCTGCGGAGCACCGCGCCGGGTGCCACCCCGGCCAACGAGCCGTTGTACGAGTAGAACGGATCGGCCGACGGAAGCGGCGAACCCGGGCCGGGTGCCGCCTGCGCGGGAGGTGCGCTTGCGAGCACTCCGGCGATCACGCCGACGACAAGACCGATGACTCCCACGCGCAGCCAACTCGTGCGCACCCCGAACGACATGGCTCATCTAAACATCGAATGGGCCGGGATGGGGGAGGTCACCCAACAGCGACGTCGTCCACCGCACCGCTCATGTGGTCAGCTTCGCCAGTGCGGGCTCGAGGGCGTCGACCGCCCACGGAACCGAGTACACCGTCGGCGAGCCGAACGCGGAGGCGGTGTCGTTCGTCAGGAAGACCGTCGCGCCTGAGCGGACCGCGGTCAGCGAATCCCATCCCGGGATCGTCCCGAAGACCTCGGGTCCGCCGACCAACGGCCAGAAGATCAGCAGATCGGAGCCGAGCAGATCCACCCGTTCACTCGAGACGACGACGCGCTGGCCGTTGTCGGACAGCCCGGTGACCGCGGGGTCCAAGCGCAGGCCGACCTCCGCGAGGAGCTTGGCCGACGGGTCGTTGTCGGAGGTGACGACACCGAACTGCCGCTCCGGAGTCAGCTGGCCGAAGGTCGCTGTCTTGCCCTGTGCTGCAGGGTATTTCTTCTTGACCGCGTCGATCTTCGCCTCGACCTCGGTCTGCGCTTCCGCCGCCTGCTCTTCCTTGTCGAAGATCTTTCCTGCGGTGCTCAACACCTGCTGCCAGGTGTCGTTGACGGTCTCGGTGCTCATCACCGGGATGGTCGGCGCGATCTTGGCGAGGATGTCGTACGCCGCACGATCGGGCAGGTACCCCGCCAGGATCAGGTCCGGATCGAGTTTCGCGATCTCGGCGACGCCCGGCGAGGCGCCGACATCGACCGGGATGACGGTGGACTCGTGAGGTGGGGTCCACGCGAACCGGTTGCCCGGGCCCGAGTATCCGGTGGAGACGAACTCGGCGGTGATGGGGACATCCAGTCTGATGAGCGAATCGGACCAGGCGGTCGCGCCGGTGAGGGTGACCACCCGCTCAGGCGTGCCCTCGACCACCGTCGACCCGTACTGATGGTCGACGGTGGTCGAGCCGGTCGACTCGGTCGAGTTCTTGCCGGAGTTGCCGTCATTCCCGGATGAACATCCCAGGGCGAACACGAGCACGGCGACGAGCAGGAACGGGGCGGCGAGATACCGCTTCGGATGCATGGAGATTAGGTTAGGGTAACCAATCATTCAGATCAACCGAAGCTGTCCTCCCGGCGGCCGGTGAGGGCTGTCTGTTGCGGGGTCGGTCCGGCCGCCGACCCCGTTGCTTCTACGTTGGACGGATGAGCAGACCGACCAAGATCGCATGGGCGGCCCTCGTGGCCATCGTCGTCGTCCTCGGTGTCGCCGTGCTCATCGACCGCGAACCCGCCCCCGCGCCCGCGGACACGACGGTCGCCGTCGATCGCCTGGTGCGCCCGGACAGCCATCGCCTGACGGCCCCGGCCGACGAGCGCGCGCGATTCGTCGAATTCCTCGACTTCGAATGCGAGGCCTGCGGCGCGGTCTACCCGATCATCGAGGACCTGCGGCGCACGTATGGCGACCGGATCGCCTTCGTGGTCCGCTACTTCCCGATGCCCGGCCACGTCAACGCCGAGCGAGCGGCCCGCGCCGTCGAAGCCGCTGCGGCACAGGGCAGATTCGAGCAGATGTACCAGCGCATGTTCGCCACCCAGGCGCACTGGGGTGAGCAGCGGGTTCCTGCCGACGATGTGTTCCGCGGTTTCGCGATCGACCTCGGACTGGACATGCCCGCGTTCGACGCCGCGTACAACAGTCCGGCCACGCTGGAGCGGATTCGCGCCGACGTCGCGGACGGGCTGGCCCTGGGCGTGCAGGGCACCCCTACGTTCTTTCTCGACGATCAGCGCCTCATGCCGAACACCATCGACGACCTCACCGGTGCGCTGCACCGGGCGGCCACCGCCTGAGGTATCCGGGCGGCGAGACCGGGCGTCTCCTGAACTCAAACATGGGATGTTAGGTTGTTTAGCGTGACCGGCCAGATCATCCCGCCCCGCAGGACCAGCGAGCTCGTCGTGCAACGGATGCAGGAGCTGATCGCCGACGGCACCTGGCCGATCGGCGAGCGGATACCCGCCGAGCCCGAGCTCGTGGCGCAATTCGGGGTGGGACGGAACACGATCCGGGAGGCCGCGCGGGCGCTCGAACACGCCGGCATGCTCGAGCCGCGGCGCGGCGACGGCACCTATGTACGTGGACGGAGTCCGCTCGCCGGAGCGATCGCGCGACGCTCGGCGCCATCTGAGTTACGCGATCTACTGGAAGTGCGCCGTGCGCTCGAGAGCGAGGCGGCGGCCGGTGCGGCCGGTCGTGGGGATGCCCGCGACGTCGAACGCCTACGGACGCTGCTCGCGCGCACCGAGGATGCGCTGACCGACGGCGATCTGGATCGATACACACAGGCCGACATCGCTTTTCACGCCGAACTCGTCCTCGCGTCCCGCAACGTGCTGCTCATCGAGATGTACGACGGGATCGCCGAGGCGATCGCTCGAACCCATCCGTCGGTGCTGCGTCGTCCGTTGGCCGAGCAGTCACACCCGCGTGGCCATCGCGACGTCGTGGATGCGATCGAACGCGGCGACGCCGTCGCGGCGCGCGCGGCGGTGTACGCCTACGTCGACTTCACCGAGGTGCCGGAATGAGCGGGCGGGGTCTGTCCACGCATGAGCGGACCGGAATCGGGGTGATCGTCACCGCGGTCGGGGTGATGCTGGTCGCCGCGAATCTGCGACCGGCCGTCGTGGCCGTCGGGCCACTCATCGGCGTGATCTCCGACGACGCCGGGTTCAGCAGCGCGGTCGCCGGGCTACTCACCGCCCTGCCCGTCCTGTTCTTCGGGATCTCGGCGCCGGTTGCGCCGCGCCTGGCCAACCGCTTCGGCATCGAGCGGGTCATCTTCGGCGCGCTGCTCGTGCTGATCGCCGGAATCCTCGTGCGTCTGATTCCCTCCGCAGCAGCACTCTTCGCCGGCTCGGCCATCATCGGAGCCGCCATCGGTACCTGCAACGTCGTGTTGCCTGCGCTGATCAAACGCGACTTCGCGCACCGCTCCGGGCTCATGACCGGTCTCTACTCGATGACGCTGTCAGGTGGAGCCGCGGTCGCCTCCGGGGTGAGCGTGCCCACCAACGATGCACTGGGCGGAGACTGGCGTCTCGCGCTCGCCACGTGGGGACTCCTCGCGGTGGTGGCCGTCGTCGTCTGGATTCCGCAGCTCCCCTCGGTTCACCGGGTGACCTCTGCCTCGCCGACGACGTCGTTGCTGACGAACCCGATCGCGTGGGCCATCACGGTGTTCATGGGCACGCAGTCGTTGATCTTCTACACGTTCGTGGCGTGGCTGCCGCAATATCTCGTCGAGACCGGGATGTCGCCACTGCGGGCGGGTGCGGTTCTGGCGTCGGCGCAGGTGGTCGCGCTGATCATGTCACTGCTCGCGCCGATCGTCGCCGGCCGCTTCGCCGATCAGCGCGTCGTGACCCTGTCGGTGATCACCGTGTGTGCCATCGGTTTCGTGGGTCTGCTGAGCACCGACGTGTGGCCCGGGTTCTGGGCCGCCTGCGTGATGGTCGGGCCCGGCTCGTCGATCAGTCTGGCTCTCCTCTTCATGGTGCTGCGGAGCTCGGGTTCGGAGCAGACGGGGCAGGTGTCCGGGATGGCACAATCCGTCGGCTATCTGGCTGCGGCAGCCGGACCGATCGCCATCGGCGGGATTCACGACGTCACGGGTTCGTGGACGCTTGCGATGGCGGTTCTCGGTCTCGTGCTGGTGCCGCAGGCCGTCTCTGTGCTCGGCGCGGCCAAGAACGTCAAGATGACCGGCTGAGCCCGAGCCGGCCCGATGCCGCAGGCGGATCCGCGCAACGCCGGTACCGGTCAGCCCTGACCGCTAATCTGTGGCGCATGCATTGTGTGGTCGTGGGTGGGGGACTCGCCGGTCTGGCGTCGGCGGTGTGGCTCTCGGAGGCAGGTCAGCGTGTCACCCTGCTCGAACGGCGCGGTTCACTCGGCGGCCGCACCATCTCGATGCCCCTGCATGTCGTCGACGATGTCCCCGACAACGGCCAGCATGTGTTCGCCAGCGGATACGAGCACCTCATGCGTTACCTGGACAGCGTGGGCACCCGCCGACACGTGGCGTTCCCGGGGCACATGACGGTGCGCATGCCCGGCGGGGCGACCCGCAGATCCGGATTCGCGGGCGTGTCCGGACTCCGCGCGGCGCTCGGCGACCTGCCCGGCGTGACCGGCCTCGACCGGCTGCGGACCGCTCGGGCACAGATCACTTTGATACGCCAGGCATTTCGGCAACCCGACTGGCTCGACGACATCACCGCCGACGAGTGGTTCCGGCGTATCGGCATGCCGCAGTCCGCGCGGGACGCGCTGTGGGACGGCATCGTCATCGGCCTCACCGGGGACAAGCCGGACATCTCCTCGGCCAAGGTCCCGGCCGATCTGCTGGTGACCGGCGCCCGGCGGGCACGGGAGACGCGCACGCCGATCTCCATCGGGTACCCCACCGTCGATCTCGACACGCTGTTCATCGAGGGCGCCGAGAAGCGTTTCGCCGACGCCGGTGTGGAGGTCCGCCACCGCGCGGTGGTGTCGTCGATCGACGTGACCGACGGGGTCGTGAGCGGTGTGACCCTCGCCGACGGCGAGAAGATCGCCGCCGATGCCGTCATCTGCGCGGTACCGGTGTGGAGTGTGAAGGGGCTCCTCGACCAGGTCCCGGGGCACGATCGCATCTATCGGGCCGTCGAGAACCTGACCCCGGTTCCGATCGTCAGTGTGAACCTCTACCTCGACCGCTCGATCGGCATGGCCGACTGGGGCGAGATCCTCTACGGCGGTGAGGGTGTGCTGGAACAGGTCTGGGACCGCCAGCGCATGCATGGTCGCGAATCGCGCGACAATCACTTCTATTCGACGACGGTGTCGGCCTCGTACGAGCTGATCTCGAAGACCAACGCCGAGATCACCGAGATCCAGATGGATATGCTGCGCCGGTACTTTCCGCAGGCTGCCGACGCCGAGGTGGTCCACAGCCACGTGGTCCGGATGCCGAAATCGACCTTCGCGCAACGACCCGGAACGTTCGGTCTACGTCCCGACCAGCGCACCGAGGTCGATGGCCTCGCCCTTGCCGGCGATTGGACCCGCACCGACTGGACCACGACGATGGAGGGGGCATGCCAGAGCGCGGCCCGGGCCGTCGACATCATCCTGGAGCACGCGCAGCGCCGTCGGCAGGGCGCCCGGCAGCCATGACGACGTCCGCATCCGCCTTCCACCTCGGCGGTCCCGAAGTGATGCTCCGCATCGGCGAGGTCTCCGTTTCCGGTGAACGCAGTGAGGCCCACACCGAGGCCGGACCGTGGCTGGCCGACCCTGCGGCGGGAGTGAGCCGTGGGGCTCTGGCCGTGTCGTGCGACGACGTCACCGGATACCTCGTCGCCGCCGGTGGTCCACGGCACCGGTGGCCGGTCTCGCTCGGTATCCGGATGGACTTCCTCGCCGACCCGCCCCTCGATGGGTCCTCGCTGCATGTCTCCGGTGAACTCGTGGCGCGAGATGACCGGGGTGCCATGACCACCGGGGCCGTCCTTGATCCGTCGGGCCGGACGATCGCCACGATCATCCAGCGGTCGCACCTCATCGACGCGCCGAGGACTCCCGGCCCGCGGGCGTCAGCGCGGGTCCTCGAGATCCCGGACGAGCCGGTCCGTCAGCAGCTCGGACTCGTCGAGGTCGCGCCGAACGTCCTGAGCATGGCGCCCACGGTCTTGTCGGCCAACGGGATGGGCAGCGTGCACGGCGGAATCCTGGTCTGTGCCTCCGAACTCGCGGCCGCGTCGTGTGTCCGCGCCGCAGGCGACATGCGGACGACAAGCGTCGACATCACCTACGTCCGCCCGTGCGACGCGGCTGAGACGGCGACGTTCACATCCGAGGTCATGCACCATGGCCGATCGCTGTCGGTGGTGCGCGTGGTGGCGGCAAACCGCGGAGCCAAGCCCGCGGCGATCGCGACGGTCGTGCTCCAGCACATCTGAGCTCTCGCGTGCGGCATACCTGCATGGTTGCGGGGGTTGTCGGTCCCTGGCAGGGTGCAGACATACGGCCGATTCCGGCGCGCGTGAAAATCGTTCGCGCCACCGATGCCGTCACATCGCGATGCGTCGCCGTCCGACGTTCGCGCACAACACAATCACCTTGCCCGCCGCCGAGGCGCACCTGCTTCGAGAGCGGCCTGCCGGATGAGGGAAAGGATCGCAGAGATCGTGACAACTCACACAGCAACCACGATGCCCGACACCGCCGGAACGAGCGCAGCGCCGACCGTCTCGGCGGGCGCCCGGTCGACGAGCGTCGGTGTCGACGTCTACCGCACGCGGCTCGCGCACCACAGCCAGATCGAACCGCGACCGCACAACACGGTGTGGGGGAGCATGGGAAACCCCGGACCGCTGTCCGCCCCTGAGCTCCGCCGATACGCCGATCGCGGATACCACACGGAGACAAACGTTCTCGCCGATGGCGACATCGCGGAGTGTCTCCGTGAGGTGGAAGCGATCACCGAGCGGCTCGGTGACGACGACCGGGTGATCCGCGAGTCGTCCAGCGGGGACGTGCGGTCGCTGTTCGCGGCGCATCAGCTCAGTGACGTCATCGCCGAGATCTGTGCGCGGGAATCGATTGTCGGCGTCGCCCGTCAGATCCTCGACGATGACGTGACGATCCACCAGAGCCGGATCAACCTCAAGCCGGGGTTCGCGGGCGGTCCGTTCTACTGGCATTCGGACTTCGAGACCTGGCACGCCGAGGACGGGATGCCCGCGCCGCGCGCGCTGAGTGTGTCCCTCGCCCTGACACCCAACGTCACGACCAACGGCCCGCTGATGATCATTCCCGGTTCGCACCGGCGGTTCGTCAGCTGTGTGGGCTCGACACCCGGCGACTATCACCGGGAATCGCTGACGTCCTACCGGCCGCCGTTCGGGACGCCGGAGGAGCAGGACGTCGCGAGCCTCGCCGATGAACTCGGTATCGACACGATCACCGGACCGGCCGGGTCTGCGTTGTACTTCGACTCCAACTGCCTGCACGCGTCCGGCGGGAACATCACGCCCTACCCGCGCAGCAACCTGTTCGTCGTCTTCAACGCGAAGTCGAACGCCTTGCAGGAGCCGTACGGCGGGACCGCGCCACGTCCGGATCATCTGGCGCACAGGTGAGCTCGGATGTGCGCTGACCCGCGAGCGAAGGCCCGCCCCCTGCCCCTGAGGTACGAGCGAAGGCCCACCCCTGCTCCCTGAGCTGAGGAGCGAGCGAAGGCCCACCCCTGCTCCCTGAGGTGCGAGCGAAGGCCCACCCTCTGCTCCCTGAGGTGCGAGCGAAGCGAGCCTCGAAGGGTCCTGGCGAGATGCGTCGCCAAACCCTTCGAGGCTCGTCGCTTGCGCTCCTCGCACCTCAGGGAGCAAAGGGGGGTCGCTTGCGCTCCTCGCACCTCAGGGAGCAAAGGGGGGTCGCTTGCGCTCCTCGCACCTCAGGGAGCAAAGGGGGGTCGCTTGCGCTCAGGGAGCAAAGGGGGGTCGCTTGCGCTCAGGGAGCAAGGGGGGTCGCTTGCGCTCAGGGGGAGGAGGGGGTGGCTTGCGCTCCTCGCAGGAGCACGGGCGTCGCTCCTCAGAACCCGGACGACGAACCCAGGTCGGGAGCCGGTCCGGCGAAGAGGTGCGCACCGTCGAACCGGGCGGGCAGGCCGGCCGCGAGGTAGGTGCCGATCCCGGGCTGGTCCAACTCGCCGAAGAGCGGATTGCGCTCCAGGACGCCCGATTCGACGACCTCGTCGAAGGTTCGGTACCGCTCCCAGAGTACGGATGCCGTTGCCAGGCCGGCCTCGACCTCCGCGGTGGTGTGCCGCGCGAACCATGCTGCGAACAACGGGGTGAGAACACCACGGTGGATGTACCGGTCGTCCTCGGTGCTGAAGTCCGCGCCCAGCGCCCGCTCGACGGCCGCGACCGCGTCACCGGTCCCGGTCATCTCGACGAGGCCGCGGAAGTGGCGCGGGGTGAGCGCGACGAGCATGAACCGGCCGCCATCGGCTGCCACGAAATCGGTTCCGTAGGTGCCGTATACATCGTTTCCGGTCGCCGGTCGTGTGCCACCGCCGAGCTGCGGTTCGGTGAGATATCCGAGCGCCCCGGCGATGGCGAGGGCGGTGTCCTCGAGGGGCAGGGTGATCTGTGCCCCGGAACCGGTCTGTTCCCGGCGGCGGACGGCCGCCGTGATCGCCAGCGCGGCATACAGACCGCAGGCGATGTCCCACGCCGGCAGTGCGTGATTGACGACGCCGGCGTAATCGGTGGGACCGGTGATCGCCGGGAATCCCAACGCCGCGTTGACCGTGTAGTCGACGCCCGGGGTGCCGTCGGTGCGGCCGAGCAGTTCCAGCGTGATGACGTCGGACCGCCGTGCGGACAGTGTCTCGTGACTCATCCACGACCGCCCACCCGCGTTGGTGACGAGGATTCCCCCGCCCGGCCCGCTGTCGATGACCAGGTCCTGCACCGACTTCTGGCCACCGGGATCGCGGAAGTCGACTGTGACCGACTTCTTGCCGCGATTCAACCCGGTCCAGTAGATCGAGTGGCCGTCTGCCGTGAGCGGCCATCGGTTGACATCGGCGCCACCGCCGATCGGGTCGACGCGGATGACCTCGGCGCCGAGTTGCGAGAGCGTCAGGCCACACAGCGGCGATGCGACGAAGCTCGACACCTCCACGACGCGGAGACCCTCGAGCGGACGGGGATTCGAGCTCATGCGACAGACTCCTGGGACGTGGGGGGTGCGGTGCGGTGAGTGAGGTCAGGCCATCAGGACGCGGAAACGCCAGTCCAGGACATCCCGGTCGGCGTCGACGCCATGTGCGACGACGGTGGAGCGCAGGCGCAGCACACCGCCGCCGGTGGCCAGCGGCGTGGCCTCCTCGACCAGGATCGTCGAACTGAGGGTGTCGCCCTCGTGTACCGGGCCGGTGTGATCGCACGAGTCCCAACCGATGACCGTCACCAGGTTCGGCAGCGCCCGGTTCGCTTGCGCGAGAGCCAGTCCGATGGTGTGGCCGCCGTAGACGAGGCGTCCGCCGGCGGCCGCGCCGGCCACCCGCTCATCGTGGTGGGTGGCCGCGATGTTCAGCGAGAGCCGGGCGAGTTCCGGCGCGCTGGACACCACGTCGGCGCTGGAGGTGAAGGAGCGGCCGGCCAGGTCGGGCGAGAAGTGCTGTCCGCGTGCGGATGTACGGTAGACCGCCAGGTCCCACTCGGGGAGGAACGGTGGCACGTCCGTTCCCGGTCCGATGGTGCTCAGGTCGTCCATGTGGACGGTCCGCCCGGGATCGGCATCCGGAGACAGCGGCAGCATCGCGCAGCGGTAGAAGTCGAGGACGGTGGCGCCGTGCTGGTCGGTCGTGACCATGTGCAGCGCGGCGAGCCCGGTCGGCGCGCGGCCCGGCTTGGACTTGTTCTCGCGCAGCCCGACCACCTCGGTCGCGGTTGTCAGCGTGTCGCCGATCCGGGGGTGGCTCAGGAACCGCAGGCCGCGGTAGAAGAGGTTCGCCTTCACGTGATGGGTGGCCAGGGTGGACTGCCCGATCGCGATGTCGGTGATGAGTCCGGGATGAGCGAGCGTGCCACCGTGGATCACCCGATCGGACAGATGCGCGTCGAGTGCGAGGCGTAGACGATCGCCGAGGATCATCTGGTGCGCCGCGGCGAGGCCGTCGGTCACCGTGAGCGACGGGGCGTCGTCGAAGACCTGCCCGTGGCAGAGCTCGTCGAAGTAGGGCCCGCCGACGGCGATGGCCTCGCTGCCGGTCCGATCGGGCGAGGTCATTCGGCTGCCTTCGCGAGGACGCGCCGCGCGGACACGGCCAGCGCCTCGTCGAGCATCCGGCCGTCGAGTTCGGCGGCGCCGGCACCCGCGGCGGCGGCCTTCTCGAGCGCGTCGAGCACCCGGCGTGCGTCCTCCACGGCCCCGGCGTCCGGGGTGAAAATCTCGATCGCGGACTGCAGCTGCGCCGGGTGGATGACCCAGGTGCCGTCGAAGCCGAGGTCGCGTACCCAGCGCTTGGCGTCGCGGAAGGTGTCGTCGTCGGCGATGGTCAGATGCGGTCCGTCGATGACGTCGACGCCGGCCGCACGGGCGGCGAGCAGCACCGAGTCCTGGACTACGTGCCAGGTCTGCATCGGCAGGCCGGAGCTGCGTCCCAGCGACGCGGCGAGATCGGCGTATCCGATGAGGACGGCGTCCAGCCTGGTGGTGGCGGCGCAGATCGCACCCGCGTCGCGGATGCCGCGGGGCGATTCGAGCAGCGCCTGCAGACGGACCGGGGCTCGGCCGAGCTGTTCGTCGGCGGACCGGAGGTCGGCAGGCGAGTCGGCCTTCGGCAGCACGACCGACGACAGGTTCGGCATCTGTGCACACGCGGCGAGGTCGGCGGCAGCCCAGGGTGTGTCGATGGCGTTGATGCGCAATGAGATCGCGCGTTCGGCACCGAATTCGGCGACGAGGTCGGCGGCCGCCGCGCGCGCGGAGTCCTTGTTCGGCGGAGTCACCGCGTCTTCGAGGTCGAGGACCACTTCGTCGGCGATCGAGCCCAGGGCCTTGCGGGCCTTGCGGTCGTCGGAGGCCGGCGCGACCAGGACGGCTCGTCTTCTCTGCACTGCTGCTCCAAAGGTGTGAGGTCAAATGTGCGGCCAAATTCGATGCCGTTCCGGTTCTATCAGACCGACGCCTACATTGGAAGTGTTGACAGCGACCGTTCCGGTGGACAAAATGGCCGTACAAATCTGACCGCACGTCGTAGGGAACCCGTCATGAGCACGCTGTCCGCCGAAGAGTCATTCCTGGTCGACACCGTGCGGTCGTTCGTCGACCGGGAGGTCAGGCCCTCCGTGCAGGAGGTCGAGCACGCCAACTCCTATCCCGAGAAGTGGATCGATCAGATGAAGCAGATCGGGATCTACGGACTTGCCGTTCCCGAGGAGTTCGGCGGCTCGCCGGTGTCGATGCCGTGCTACGCGCGGGTCACCCAAGAGCTCGCGCGCGGATGGATGAGTCTGGCCGGGGCGATGGGCGGGCACACCGTGGTCGCGAAGCTCCTCACGCTGTTCGGCACCGCGGAGCAGCAGCAGCAGTATCTGCCGCGGATGGCGACGGGCGAGATTCGGGCAACGATGGCGCTGACCGAGCCGGGCGGGGGATCGGACCTGCAGGCGATGACGACCGTCGCGAAGGTCGACGGAGACGATCTGGTCATCAGTGGGTCGAAGACCTGGATCAGCAACGCGCGACGCTCCGGGTTGATCGCCTTGATGTGCAAGACCGATCCGGGAGCGCAGCCACGGCACCGGGGCATCTCGATCGTGCTCGTCGAACACGGTCCGGGACTGACCGTCTCACGCGACCTGCCCAAGCTCGGTTACAAGGGCGTCGAGAGCTGCGAGCTGTCTTTCGACGGTTATCGCGCACCGCGGTCGGCGATCCTGGGCGAGGTTCCCGGCAAGGGGTTCGGCCAGATGATGAAGGGTCTGGAGACCGGCCGCATCCAGGTGGCGTGCCGCGCGCTCGGGGTGGCGACCGCAGCGTTGGAGGACTCGCTGGCGTATGCGCAGCAACGGGAGTCGTTCGGGCAGCCCATCTGGAAGCATCAGTCGATCGGCAACTATCTGGCGGACATGGCCACCAAGCTCACCGCGGCGCGGCAGCTGACCTGGCACGCCGCCGAGCAGTACGACAAGGGCGAACGCTGCGACATGGAGGCGGGCATGGCCAAGCTCTACGCCTCGGAGGTGGCCATGGAGATCGCCCTGAACGCGGTGCGCATCCACGGCGGCTACGGCTACTCCACCGAGTTCGATGTGGAGCGGTACTTCCGCGACGCACCGCTGATGATCGTGGGGGAGGGCACCAACGAGATCCAGCGCAACGTGATCGCGGCCCAGCTCGTCTCGCGCGGCGGTATCTGAGTCGACGAGCGTCGACCCGGCCGGAGAGTGGGTTCCATGGACGAGCCAGATCAGTCCGCGCCTGCGTACAAGACGCTGGCCGCCGAGCTGCGCTCACAGATCGTCGCGGGGAGATATGCCGGCGGCGTCCGCTTGCCCACCGAATCCGAACTGTCGCAGGAACACGGGCTCAGTCGGCAGACCGTCCGCCGCGCATTCCTGGAGCTGGTGACCGAGGGCTCGGTCTACCGCGTCCCCGGCCGCGGGACCTTCGCGACCGAGAACGCGGGACAGTACCTGCGCCAACTGGGTTCGATCGAAGACCTGATGAACCTGTCCGCGGACACCGAGATGCAGGTCCTCGAAGCACCCGCGCGCCGAGTCGATCTCGAAGCCGCGGGACGGTTGCGACTGGACACCGACGTGGCGTACCGCATCGTCTTCCAGCGCTTTCACGACGGGGTCCCGTTCGTCGTGACCACCGTGTGGTGGCCGGAGTCGGTCGCGCGCCTGGTGATCGACGCCCCCGAGGTCGAAGCCGGTGCGCGCAGCGAACACACGATGATCGGACTGCTCGAACCCCATCTGGTGCATCCGATCGAGGAGTGCGCGCAGTCGATCACCGCCACCGTCGCCGACGCCGGGACCGCCGCCCGACTCGGATGCCCCGTCGGACACGCGGTGCTGCGCGTCGACCGGTTGTACACCGACTCACGGGGTCGGGCAGTCGAACTCGCCGTCAGCCACTTCCTCCCCGAGCACTACACGTACCGGGTGACTCTGCGCAGGCGTTCTGCTCCCTGAGGAGCGCCCGGAGCTTGCGGAGGGCGCGTCACGAAGGGTCTGGTGGTCCAGGTTGCGAGACCCTTCGTGACGCTCGCAAGCTCGCACCTCAGGGAGCGGTTGGTGGCTCGCCGGGCCTCAGGTGGCGGTATCCCTGTCAACCCCGAGCCGGAAGGGGCTGCTCCTCGGGCACATTCGACGATCCGCGACGCGAGGGGATGGTCAGTGTGATCGCCATGCCGACGAAGGCGGCGGCCGCGGCGACGAGGAAGCACCAGGTGAACGTCGACTCGTCGGGCACCTCGGTGCCGCCCAGCGAGATCGTGGCGCTGGCCAGGATCAGCGCCATCACGGCGGAGGCGATGGTGGTGCCCAACGAACGCATGAGTCCGTTGAGACCCACCGCGGCGCCGGCTTCCGTGGCCGGGACCGACCCCATGATCAGGGTCGGCATCGCCGCGTAGCCGACGCCCACTCCGATGGCGCACACGATCGAGGCCAGCATCAACTTCCACGCGGCGTCCATGAGGAAGAACGCGAGCAGGTAGCCGCATCCCAGAATGGCGGCGCCGATGGCGAGCGTGATCTTGGCGCCGATCCGGTTGATGAGGATGCCCGAGACGGGCGCGAAGATCATCATCATCAGTCCGCCGGGCGCCATCCACAGACCTGCGGCCAGAAGCGACTGCCCCAGGCCGTAACCGGTGGCCTCGGGTAGGCGCAGCAGCATCGGCAGCACGATGGACTGGGCCATCATGCCGAATCCGATTGCCGCGGCGGCGATGTTGGTCAGCAGGACGGCGGGCCGTGCGGTGGTGCGCAGGTCGACGAGCGGCTCACTCCGGCGCAGTTCGACGAATCCCCAACCGACCAGGACGACGATCCCGCCGATGCCCAGTCCCAGTGTGGCGCCGGACGTCCAGCCCCAGTCGTTGGCCTTCGACACCGCGATGAGGAAGGCGGACAGACCCACGGCCAGGCCGATGGCGCCGGGGATGTCGATGCGACCGCCGGCGGCGTCGTTGACGCGCGGGACCAGGATCAGCACCGCCAGCGTGACGAGGACGCCGAGGCCGGCAGCCACATAGAACAGCGCATGCCAGTTCCAGGTCTGCACGATCCACGCCGCCAGCGGCAGGCCGATCGCGCCACCGACACCGAGGGTCGCGCTCATCGCGGCGACGGCCATCGAGGTGATCCGGGGTGGGGTGATCTCGCGGATGAGGCTCATCCCGACGGGGATGAAACCCATGGCCAGGCCCTGCACGCCGCGCCCGATGATCAGCGGGATGAGCGAATCGCCCAGCGCGCAGATCAGCGAACCGAGAGTGAGCAGCACCGCGCTCACCAGCAGGACGCGCTGCTTGCCGAACATGTCGCCGAGGCGTCCGGCGATCGGCATGGCCACGGCGGCGGCGAGCAGGGTGGCGGTGATGATCCAGGAGGCGTTGCCGATCGACGTCCCGAGGAGACGGGGCAGGTCGGGCTGGATCGGGATGATCAGCGTCTGCATCAGCGAGGCGACCAGACCGCCGAAACAGAGCACCACGACGCTGCCGATGGCGCCCGCGGGTGCCATCTCGATGGCGTCCGACGCGTCGTCGGTCAGTTCGGGTGCCGAACCTCGTACTTGGCCCATGGGAGAGACCTCCTTCGAGGTATGCAGCATACATATGTAATGTACACACGCAAATCGGACAGTAGATTGTCCACGTCGACAGATGGAGGAGAGATGTCGGAGGACCACGCGCCCTGGCAGTCGCCGGTGCATCGTGACCTGGCGCAGGAACTGCTGCGGATGTCACGGCGTCGCAGCCTGGTGCACCCCGGCGTCGGGCTGGAACGCTCGGCTTTCGCGATCCTCTGGGTTCTCTCCGACGGACGGCCGCGCACGTTGCGGGAGCTGACCGCCGACCTCGAACTCGAGCAGTCGACGGTCAACCGCCAGGTCAACGCCGCCATCAAACACGGGTATGTGGAGCGGTTCGAGGTCGAGGATTCGCTGTCGAAGATGATCCGTCCCACCGAATCCGGGCGGGCGGCGTTCCGGCGCGACGGCCTGCTGCGTGCCGAGCGTCTCGAGCAGGTCTTCGCCGACCTGGCCCCCGGCTCCCCGCAGGCGCTGCTCGACGAACTGCGCGCCTTCAACGACGCGTACGAACGGACCCAGCACCGGCACGGCGCCACCGACGAATCCGACACCGGGAAAAAAGGATCGGCGTGACCTCGGCCGGCACATACGTGGTGACCGGTTCGGCGTCGGGGATGGGTGCGTCGGTGGCCGCGGCCCTGCGCGCGGAGGGGCACACCGTGATCGGGGTCGATCAGCGAGACGCCGAGGTCATCGCCGATCTGTCGACACCCGAGGGTCGACGCGGCGCGGCCGATGAGGTCCTCGCCCGATCCGGCGGGCGGCTCGACGGGGCCGTGCTGGCCGCAGGCATGGGCCCCGCGGCTGGGCGGGAACGGGAGATCGTCGAGGTCAACGTGTTCGGCGTGACCGACCTGCTGACCGCCTGGCGTTCGGCGCTGGCCGCCGGTACGAAGTCGAAAGTGGTTGTGTTCGGCTCCAATTCGACGACGGTGACGCCGCTGGTGCCGATGTCCGCGATACGCCGACTGCTCAACGACGACCCCGAGGGGGCCACCCGGGTGATCCGACGCCGACGGGGCGTCACCGGCCCCGTCGCGTATGCGTCGTCGAAGATCGCGATCACGCAGTGGTGCCGTATCCATGGCACAGCGGCCGAGTGGGCGGGCGCCGGTATCCGCGTCAACGTCATCGCGCCGGGCCCGGTGATGACGCCACTGCTGCAGTCCCAACTCGACAGTCCGCAGGGCGGACACGTGAAGTCGTTCCCGGTGCCGGTGCGCGAGTACGGGACTCCAGGGCAACTCGCGTCCTGGGTCCTGCTCATGCTGTCGCCGGCGGCCGATTTCATGGCCGGCGCGGTCGTCACCGTCGACGGCGGCACCGATGCCCTCATGCGCGCACGCGACTGGCCGTCTCGGCTGCCACTGCGGGCGGTGCCACGGTTCCTGTGGACGATGTACCGCGCCCCAAGGAGGGGAATGGTCGCGGAGTACTAGTGGTGGGTCGCGCCTACAGCCCCGCCCGTTCGAGCGCCTCGTCGAACTCCTCCGAAGCCTGCTTCTCGCTCTTGCCGTCTTCGAGCGCCTGACGATAGACGGCGAACAGTTCGGCGCCTCGTTGTACATAGGCCTGCGTCCAGCGCTCGGCGTCGACACGCCAGTAGCCGATGACGTCGTAGGACCCGCGGTCCCAGCGAAGATTGCCGCGCAGGTGCTTGCGAATCGCGCGCGACTCCGCTGCCTCGCCGGCGAACCAGCAGTACGCGCCGGAGTCCGGCAGGGTGAGCCCGCAGACCGTGTCGGCAAGCCGGCTCGGCGTACGGGAGTTTCCGCCGACGAGCGTGATCAACTCGACATCCCGCTCGGGTAGGTAGGACAGTTCGCTCGGCGCGGGCACCTCGACCACGGCGGTCACCCCGTCGGTCGACGGCAGTTCGTCGAGGATGCGTGCCAGAGCGGGGAGCCCGGCGAGATCGGCGGCGAGGATCAGGCGTTCGACGCCGGCGGGTGGCGCGTACCAGCTCCGCGCATGCGTCATCACCACGTCATGCCCCGCCTCGGCGCGTTGCGCCCACAGCGTCGCGGGGCCGGCCGCATGGATGACGAAGTCGACGACCATGGTGCAGGCGGAGTGGTCGACCGACCGGATCGAGTAGTTCCGGCCGTCGGGTGCCGGGTCGATGTCGTAGTAGGCCCACGTGCCGTCACGACATTCCATATCCGGTGTGACACGCTCGGGGTCGTGTGGGAAGTAGATGCCCACGGCTTCGTCGGCGCCGCCGGGCAAGCCGAGTCCTGGCAGATCGGCCACGTCGAAGACGATACGACGCAGATTGGGCGTCAGGTCGGCGACGTCGGCAACGCGTGCTCTGGAGTAGCCCATGAGGTAACCCTAACCTGACTTGTCTGGACCCGGGTTACTAGGATATGCAACTATCTGAGAAGAACCATCTGCGACGTCTGTCGGTGTGGAGAGGAGTTCGTCCGTGTCGGAACCATCGGTCGTGACGGAGAAGAACGGGTCGGCGCGGTCGCTGGTCCTGAACCGTCCGAAGTCCATCAACGCAATCGATCACGAGATGGTCGGCTCGATGGCCGAACACCTCGCGGCCTGGGCCGACGATGACGCGGTCGAGGCCGTCGTTCTCTCCGGTGCCGGTGAACGGGGGCTCTGCGCCGGTGGCGACATCGTCGCCATCCATCGCGACGCGTCCGCGCTCAGCGGGAATCCCGAGTCGACCGACCGTGATGCCGAGCAGTCGCCGTCGGCGAAGTTCTGGTTCGACGAATACCGGCTGAACGCGCTGATCTCGGGCTACCCCAAGCCGTACGTCGCGATCATGGACGGCATCGTGATGGGCGGCGGTGTCGGAGTCTCCGCGCACGGCGACATCCGTGTCGTCACCGACCGCACGAAGCTCGCGATGCCCGAGGTGGGTATCGGATTCGTTCCCGATGTCGGTGGCACTCATCTTCTTTCGCGCGTTCCGGACGGACTCGGAACGTACGCCGGTCTCACCGCCGGTCACCTGCGCGGCGCCGACGCCATCGCGATGGGGCTGGCCGACCACTTCGTCCCGTCCGAGTCCCTCCCGGCGTTTCTCGCCGCGATCGGCGAGTCGGGTGTCGAGGCGGCGTTGTCCGCCCACGCCGTCGACGCGCCGGCCTCCGAACTCGCCGAGCAGCGTGAGTGGATCGCGGAAGCGTTTGCGGCCGACAATGTCTCGGAGATCATCGAACGCTGCCGCGCGATCGGTACACCTTTCGCCGACAAGACCGCCGACGCCATCGCCGCGAAGAGCCCGACCGCACTGGCCGTCACGCTGCGATCGTTGCGTGAGGCAGCCGGCGACGCGACCCTCGAGGACACGCTCGTCCGTGAATTCCGCGTCTCGGTGCGGTGCCTGCTGCATCCCGACATGGCCGAGGGCATCCGCGCCCAGGTCATCGACAAGGACCGAAATCCGAAGTGGGCGGCATTCTCCGAGGATGCCGTCGACGCCTTCTTCGCGCCGCTTCCCGACGACCTCACGTTCGGCGAACGCTGACCGCGGCACTCCCCGGTCCGACGCCGGACCTTCCGGCGTTCGCGATCAACCCGTAGCATCCCGCCCCGTACGACCAGCCCCGTACGATCCCGGGCCGTCACCGACCGAAAGAGGACTCACCATGACCGAACACCAGACCATCGTCGTCGAGACCAGCGGCCGGGTGGGCATTATCACCCTCAACCGCCCGAAGGCGCTGAACGCTCTCAACACCGAGCTGATGAACGAAGTGGTCGGCGCTGTCCGCGAATTCGACGTCGACCAGGGGATCGGCGCGATCGTGATCACCGGTTCGGAGAAGGCGTTCGCCGCGGGCGCCGACATCAAGGAGATGTCGTCGAAGTCGTACGCGGACGTGGTGAACGAGCAGTTCTTCGGCGCCTGGGATGAGCTGTCGCGGGCGCGCACCCCGATCATCGCCGCGGTCACCGGTTACGCACTCGGCGGCGGCTGCGAGCTCGCGATGCTGTGCGACACCATCATCGCCGGCGACAACGCCGTCTTCGGCCAGCCCGAGATCAACCTGGGTGTCATCCCCGGCATCGGCGGCTCGCAGCGTCTCACTCGCGCCGTCGGCAAGGCCAAGGCGATGGACATGGTGCTGACCGGCCGGCAGATGAAGGTCGACGAGGCCGAACGCCTCGGCCTCGTGTCGCGGGTCGTTCCCAAGGAGGACTGCCGCGCCGCCGCCATCGAGGTCGCCGAGGTCATCGCCTCGAAGTCGCTCATCGCGTCCGCGGCCGCCAAGGACGCGGTCAACCGCGCCTTTGAGTCGAGCCTGGTCGAAGGCGTCCGCGCCGAACGCGCGCTGTTCTACTCGACGTTCGCGACCGACGACCAGACCGAGGGCATGGCCGCCTTCGTCGAGAAGCGGGACCCGAACTTCACCCACCGCTGAGTCGAAACGTCCGCAAACCCACCCATTTTCGGTATCTCCACCCCCTGTGCGGTGGGTGGATCTGCCGAAAAGGGGTGGGATTGCGGCGTTCAGGAGAGGGTGCGCAGCACCGCCAGGGCCCGGTCGACGAGCGGGGTCCGGCGCCCGTCCGGGAACGCGACGGCCAGTTCGACCTCGTCGTCGGTGGCCAGCGGCCGGTAGACGACGCCGGGTACCCCGAGCGCCGAGGTGGGTTCGGGCACCAGGGCGACCCCCACCCCGGCGGCGACCAGTGTCACGAGGGTCGACGTCTCCTCGACCTCGTGCCGGATGCGCGGGACGAATCCCGCGCGTCCGGCGGCCGCCGACAGGACCCCGTGCATGATCGACTTCCCGCCGCCCGCGTGCACGATGAAGTCGTCACCGGCCAGCAGTGCGAGGTCGACGGTCGCATCCGGTGCGCCGTGGGCGAGCGGATGGTCGTGGGGCAGTGCCACGATGAGGCGGTCGCTGCGGATCGATTCGACCTGGAGTCCGCTCGTGTCGATCGGCATGCGCAGCAACGCGAGGTCGATGTCCCCCGATGCGAGCGCGGCGATCTGGGCGGGCGCCAGCATCTCGCCGCGAACGCTGACGTCCACATCCGGCAGTTCGTCGCTCAGTGCGCGCACGAGTGCGGGCAGCAGCGAGTAGGTGGCCGAACCCACGCAGCCGATCGCGAGGTTGCCCTGACGCCCGTCGGCAATCCGCTGCGCCTGCCGGGATGCGGCGTCGACCGAGTCCAGGATCGCGACGGCTCGCTGCAGGTAATCCGCGCCCGCCGGGGTCAGTTCGACGCGCCGCGTCGACCGGACCAGCAGCGCGACACCGAGCTCGTCCTCGAGTTGGCGGATCTGCTGAGACAGCGGTGGCTGGGCCATGTGAAGGCGCTGGGCGGCCCGGCCGAAGTGCAGCTCCTCGGCGACGGCGCGGAAGTACCGCAGGTGTCGCAGTTCCATACTGCCAGTCTAGGCGCTTGATATCTGCTGCATATCAAACGTCCCGATACGGATACTTCTCCATATCGACCCTGGTCCCTAGGGTGGACGCATGGCTTCTTCCAGTACGGCCGCCGGTACCGACGTCGTCGTCTGTTCTCCGCTGCGCACCCCGGTCGGGCGCATGGGCGGCGCGCTGTCGACGGTGCCCGTCACCCGCCTGGCCACCGACCTCCTGCGCGAGCTCGCTGATCGGACCGGACTCGGCGAGGGCGACATCGACGACGTGATCCTCGGGCAGGGCTACGCCAACGGCGAGTCACCGGCGCTCGGGCGGATCGCCGCGCTGGACGCCGGTCTCGGTGTCGGAGTACCGGGGATGCAGATCGACCGTCGCTGTGGATCCGGATTGCAGGCGATCCTGACCGGGGCCGCGGCCGTCGGCGCCGGTGGTGCCCGCCTCGTCGTCGCCGGTGGCGCGGAGTCGATGTCGACCGTCGAGCACTACGCGCTCGGTCTCCGGTCGGGAATCAGGCAAGGCGGCGTCGACCTCCGCGATCGTCTCGATCGCGGGCGTCTGACGGCCAGCGGCGAGTCGCACCCGGTTCCGGGCGGGATGATCGAGACCGCCGAGAACCTGCGTGCGAGATACGGCATCTCGCGGATCGAGCAGGACGAGTTCGCGGCCCGCTCCCACGAACGGGCGATCGCGGCGCACGACAGCGGCCGCTTCGCCGACGAACTGGTGCCCGTCACCATCCCCGGCCGCCGCGGCCGCCCCGACACCATCGTCGATCGTGACGAGCACCCGCGCGCCGACGCCACAGTCGAATCGCTTGCGGCCCTGCGCCCCGTGCGACTCAAGGTCGACGCTGACTCGACGGTCACGGCCGGAAACGCATCCGGGCAGAACGACGGCGCGGCCATGGCCGTGGTCACCACGCGCGCCGAGGCCGAGCGCCGCGGGCTCGAACCCCTTCTGGCGCTGCGTTCCTGGGCGGTCACCGGCTGCGAGCCCGAGGTCATGGGCATTGGCCCGGTCGGGGCCACCGCCGCCGCCCTCGACCGCGCCGGCCTCACGCTGGACGAGATCGACCTCATCGAACTCAACGAAGCCTTTGCCGCCCAGGTGCTCGCCTGCCTGGCGGAGTGGAAGATCGACCCGACCGACGAACGGCTCAACCCCAACGGGTCCGGTATCTCGCTGGGTCATCCCATCGGAGCCACCGGCGCCCGCATCCTCGCCACGGCGGCGTACGAAGCGCGCCGCCGCGACTCTCGGTACGTCCTGGAGACGATGTGCATCGGCGGCGGACAGGGCCTCGCCGCGATCTTCGAGGCGACCCGATGAGCGAGCAGGTCCACGCCGTCGTCACGGGTCGTCCCGACGGACCGGCCGTCGTCTTGTCCAACTCGCTGGGGTCGACACATCGGATGTGGGACGCCCAGATCGCCGCGCTCGAAGAGCGATTCCGCGTCGTGCGCTACGACACCCGCGGGCACGGAGCTTCGCCTGTACCACCGGGCCCGTACTCGATCGACGAACTGGCCGACGACGTGATCGGGCTTCTCGATCGACTCGATATCGAACGTGCCCACCTCGTCGGACTCTCGCTGGGCGGCATGACCATGATGCGCGCCGCCGCGCGGAATCCCGAACGTGTGGATCGGCTCGCCCTCCTGTGCACTGCGGCGTATCTGCCTCCCGCACGGGGGTGGACGGACCGGGCCGCGCTCGTGCGCAACGACGGTACATCGGCGGTAGCCGCGGCCGTGGTCCAGCGGTGGTTCACCCCCGGATACCTCGCCGCGAACACCGAAGCGCAACAGGGGTACGAGGCCATGGTCGCCGCCACCCCCGCCGAGGGGTACGCGGCCTGCTGCGAGGCGATCGCCGCGATGGATCAGCGGGCCGAACTGTCGTCGATCATCGCGCCCACACTGGCGATCGCCGGCGCCGACGACCCGGCCACCCCGCCGGATCTGTTGCGCGACATCGTCGATGCCGTGCCGCACGCGCGCCTGCTGGTGGTACCGGACTCGGCCCACCTCGCCAACGCCGAACAACCCGGCGCCATCACACCCGCACTTCTCGAACACCTGGAGCAGCAATGAGCACTCGCGACAGTGCCGCCACGACGACGGTCGTCGACCGTCTCGGCGGCGGTCCGGCCAAACTAGCGGCGTCGGCGGCCGTCGCGGTCGCCGACATCCCCGACGGTGCGAGTATCGCGGTCGGCGGCTTCGGGCTGGCCGGGATCCCAGGCTTCCTGATCGACGCGCTTCTCGAGCAGGGTGCGGCGAACCTGACCATCGTCTCCAACAACTGCGGAGCCGACGGTGCGGGCCTGGGGCTGCTCCTGGAGGCCCGTCGCATCGACCGGGTGGTCGCGTCCTACATCGGGGAGAACAAGGAGTTCGGGCGCCAGTTCCTGTCCGGCGAGGTCACCGTCGAACTCACCCCGCAGGGCACCCTCGCCGAACGCATGCGCGCCGGCGGAAGCGGGATCGGTGCGTTCTTCACCCCCACCGGGGTCGGCACGCTCGTCGCCGAGGGCGGACTGCCCTGGCGGTACCACTCCGACGGCACCATAGCCGAGGCGTCGCCGCCCAAGGAGGTTCGGACCTTCCACGGTCGGGAGATGGTCCTCGAGGAGTCGATCGTCACCGACTACGCACTCATCCGAGCCGCGGTCGTCGACACCGACGGTAATTGCCGATTCCACGCTGCCGCACGCAATTTCAACCCGCCGGCGGCTATGGCCGGCCGCGTCACGATCGTCGAGGCCGAGAAGGTGGTCGAGGTCGGCGAACTCGGACCAGACGAGATCCATCTGCCCGGCATCTTCGTGCAGCGGATCGTCGAACTCGCCCCGGAGCAGGTCGCACGCAAGGGGATCGAGAAGCGCACCGTCCGTGAACGTCCCACCGCATCACCGTCAGCCTAGGAGTGTCGAGATGACCTGGAACCGCACCGAGATGGCCGCCCGCGCCGCCCGCGAACTCGCCCCCGGCGACTACGTCAACCTGGGAATCGGGTTGCCCACGATGATTCCCGACCTCATGCCCGACAACTCGGGTGTTCACCTGCACGCCGAGAACGGCATCCTCGGCGTCGGACCGTTTCCCTACGACGACGAGGTCGACCCCGACCTCATCAACGCCGGCAAGCAGACCGTGTCGGTGCTGCCCGGGGCGTCGTACTTCGATTCGGCCACGAGCTTCGCGATGATCCGGGGCGGCCACGTCGACGTCGCGGTCCTCGGTGGCATGCAGGTCGCGATGAACGGCGACCTGGCCAACTGGATGGTGCCGGGGGCCCTCGTGAAGGGCATCGGTGGCGCCATGGACCTGGTCAACGGCGCAGGCCGGGTCATCGTGCTGATGGACCACGTCACCAAGAAGGGTGAACCCAAGCTGCTCGAGGGTTGCGCGCTCCCGCTGACGGGCCGCGGTGTGGTGAGTCGCGTGATCACCGACCTCGGTGTGTTCGACATCGCCGGAACAGGTTTCGACGTCGTGGAGTTCGCCCCGGGTGTCGACCTGGAAGTCGTTGCGGACAAGACCGGTGCGCCTGTGGTCGACCGGACCCTGGCCACGAGTCAGCGATGATAATTGACCTCGCCACGGATCATGGTGCATTGCACTGCATCTGATCCGTCGGTCAGCGCGTGTTCGAGAGATTCCGCGAGGAGGACGAGGTCGGCGGGCCGGCCCACTTCAACGGTGCGTGGGGATTTCCCCGGTGCCTCCGGCGGAGCGAGATACATGCCCAGGGCGCCGGCGTGGTCCACTCGCTCACCGGGTCCGACGACGCGCCCGTCCGGAGCTCGTCGGTCGGCCGCGGCCGCGATGACCGACCAGGGATCGGTGGGTCCGTATGGGGCGTCGCTCGACAGGGCGACGGTGACGCCGGCGTCGACGAGAGAGCGGCACCGGTACAGATCGTCGATGTCATCGCCGTCGAGCCGGTCGAGGTAGTCGTCGCCGCGGTCGGAGATGAAACCCGGCTGGGTGACCACGGTGAGGCCTCGTCGCCGTAGTTCGTGGACGGTCTCGGCGGCGATGATCGCGCCGTGTTCGACCCGGTCCTGAGGGTGACCGCCAGTCTCGTCGAGTGCCGCGAGGAACAGGAGCAGGGACTCTCGGCTGACCGAGTGCACGGCGACCCCTCGGTTTCCGAGGTGGACGTCGCGGATGGCGCGGCACAGGGTGGGGAAGTCGGGGAGGGCGGAGTCGGCGAGCACGATCTTGTGGGGTCCGAGGGTCACCGTCGGACGCGGCAGCGGGGTCCCCTGCTCGGCGCCGAGGAGATGAAGACGCTGGGGCAGTGCACCTGTGACGTGCTCGTCGATCAGGTGGACCAGGCTGCCGGGAGCGAGATCCGGCGTCGCGTCGGTGACGCCGGTGACACCGAACCGGGCGAGTTCGGCTCCCACGCCTGCCAGATCGGGCGGGCCCGCGCCGCCGAGTCGCTCGCGCAGCCAGGTGTCGGCGCGCCAGAGGCGCCCGGTCGGTGAACCCGACTCGTCGCGTTCGATGCCGGGGTGGTCTCCGGACGCGAGGTCCACCGCGGCTGCGGCGGCAGAGTTGAGGAACCACACCGCACCGCTCCGATGTTGCACGCGGACGGGCCGCCGGGCGTGCAATCGGTCGAGCGCGGCCAGATCGAGAAGTCCGGCAACGGTTTCGACGTAACCGACGCCCCGCACCCATCCCTGATTGTCCGATGACGGTGCGGTGGCGAGCGCGGCCGCGAGTTCCTCGGGGCCGGTCACGTGTGGTGGGCCGCACCGGACCGAGTTGCGTGCCGAGGCCAGTGCGTGCAGATGGATGTGGTGGTCGTGGAGGCCGGGGATGAGCGCGCCGCCGCGGCCCTCGATGACCTCGGCGCCGGTCGTCGGCAGGCCCACCCCGATCTCGGAGATCTGTCCGTTCTCCACCGCCACGTCCCGAATGCCCTCGTGGAGTGTCACGTTCGTGATCACGAGCCGACTCACAGCCGGATCCCGAGAGAGTCGAGGACCGCGGACGTGTCGCGTCCGGACCGCGGTGCGTGCCGAGCCGTGGGACGTCGCGTGGGCGGGGCCAGGACCGCGGGACCGGATGCGGTGTCGACAATCCATCGCCCGGCGTCGGAACGGGCCGCCGGTGTGGGTGTCGCGCCGACCGTCGCGGCCACGGTCGCGCGCATCGAGACGTCCCACAGCACACCGCCGTCGGTGGCACTCATGGCGAGAGCCGCGGCGGTGAGTCCGGCCAACGGGTCGGCGATGGCATCCCCGACAAACATCGCCCCGGTGTGGTCGTAGGCGACGAGACCGGCGGACGCGGCGACGTCGTCGCCGAAACCGATTCGCTCCGAACCACGTCCCGCGGCCGTGATCGAGATCCACGTGGCGCCGGCCGACACGAACTCCGCGCTGTCCAGACCGAACCCGCGCAGGGCTCGTGGACGCGACGCCTCGATGACGATGTCGGCAGATGCGACGAGCCGATGCAGAGCGCCGCGTTCGGCCGCCACCGCCGGGTCCAGGACGACGGACTCGTGGCCGCCGTGAAGTAGCCGGTAGAAGTCGGCGTTCCCGCTGCGCGCCCCGTCGGGGCGTTGCGGGGTCTCCACCTTCACCACGCGCGCACCCGCCGAACCCAGCAGGTGTGCGCACAAGGGGCCGGCCCACAGCGCGCTGAAGTCGACCACCAGCATGTCCGCGACCGAACGCGGGTCGCCCGTCGGCGTCGGGGCACCGCACGCGGCGGCAGTCACCTCGTCGTCGCGGGCCACCGAACCGGCTGCGACGCCGAGCATCGCCGCTCGTTCGTCGAACTCGGCCCGGCTGTGTTCGCCGAGCCAGTCCGCGACCGCCGGCCAGGGATCATTCCCGATGTCGCGTCCCACGACAGCGCCGAGAAGCGCGACATCGTCGGGGCGGGCACAGTTCACCGCGACCCACCCGTCGGTGGCCGGCAGCAGTCGTCCCGTCCCGCCGAGGGTCACCGCACCGCGGCGGTGGAATCCGGTCAGAGCGGCTCGTTCGGACAGCAGGACGGCCCCGTCGACGTCGACCGCGCCGTCGCTGGCCAGCCGGATGTGGTCGGTGAGATCCCGTGCCCGGGCCGCGGCGTCACCCATCGGTATCACGGGCGGGCCGTCGGGGCGGCCGGTCAGGTGGGGAATCCCGCTGTCTGCCCATGCACGCACCGGGTCACGGGGCGCGTCGCTGTGCACGGCCGAAATGCTACCGTCCGCACGGGCACACAGGAGGTCATGGCATGGGCAGTCGCCGTCTCTCGATCGCCGATCTGGCGGGCACACCGGCCATCGGCGGGGGCGAGCTCTTCGGTCACCACGCGGCGCTGACCGACCCGGTTGTCGTGGTCGACCTCGATGCGGACGATCGGTCGGTCACCGACATCGCCGGCGCCGCCGAACGGGCGGCGACCGCCGAGACCATCCTCGTCGGTGTTTCTCGACGGACGCCGGACCCCGCGCTGCGCCCCGTCCTCGCCGCACTCGATGTCACGTACGCGCCCGGGTGCGACGACCGGGCCGTCGTCGCCGTCGACGACGTGGATGCGGCGATCGGACGGTTCCTGGAATCGGTCGGCCGGACCCCGACCGCGGCTCTGGTGGCGGCACAGGTGCTCCGAGCCGCCGAGCCCCTCGAACCGATCCCGGCCATCGACGTCGAGTCGTTCGCGTACTCGACACTGCAGGCGGGCCCCGAGTTCGGCGCGTGGCTCACCGCGCGGCGCGCCCAGGGACGACCACTTCCGCCGATGACGGTCGACCCCGTCCTGCTCGATCGTGTCGACGACACCCTGTACATCACCCTCAGCCGGCCCGAGCGCCGTAACGCCTACGGCATGGCGGTGCGCGACGCACTGGTCGAGTCGTTGCGGGTCGCGGTCGTCGACGGCACGATCCGCCGTGTCGTCCTCGACGGCGCGGGAAGCTCCTTCTGTGCGGGCGGCGATCTCGACGAGTTCGGTCACATGCCCGACGCGACGACGGCACATCTCGTTCGCACGCGGGGCGGGGCCGGACGGATGATGGCTGCTCTGGCCGATCGCGTCGAGGTCCGGCTGCACGGGCACTGTGTGGGCGCAGGTATCGAGATTCCCGCGTTTGCGCGACGGGTCGTCGCGAGACCGGACACTCGGCTCCGACTGCCGGAGGTGTCCATGGGACTCATCCCCGGTGCCGGTGGCACCGTGAGTGTGCCCCGGCGCATCGGCCGGTGGCGGGCGCTGCATCTCTTCGTCACCGGCGAGACCATCGAGGCCTCTCGAGCGTTGTCGTGGGGCCTTGTCGACGCGATCGAGGACTGAAACCGGGAGTTCACCGGCGCGAGGCCGCCAGCTCGGCGCGGGACTTCACGCCGAGTTTCGCGTAGATCCGGGTCAGGTGGTACTGCACCGTCTTCGGTGAGATGTAGAGTTCGGCCGCCACCTCCCGGTTCGACAGGCCACGCGCGACGAGGGCGGTCACCGCCTCCTCCTGGGGCGTGAGTTCGACGGCACCCGTTGCGACGGTGTGGTTCTCGCCACGAGACGTCGCGAGACCGCCGGCCTTCAGTTCGCGTTCGCAGCGTTCGACATAGGTGGTGGCGCCCAGCGACAGATACAGATCGCGGGCAGTCCCGATGACGGCGTCCGCGGCGCGGCGCTTGCCGGCGCGTCGCAACGTCTGGCCGTAGGCGAAGTTCACCCGTGCCTGGTCGTAGCGGAGCCCGAGACCGTCGAGGAGTTCGATGCCCTCCTCGAAGGTCCGTCGTGCGCCGTGGATGTCACCGGTCGCGCCAAGGAGGCGACCACGTGCGTACTTCATCCGGGCAGCCGACGATCGGTGTCCCCGCTCGGCGGACCGGGACTCGTAGCGACACAGCAGATCGTCGGCGTCGTCGTGTCGCCCCTCGAGCACCAGTGCGTTGGCGAGGACGTCGACCCACGGCCACAAGCCCGGCTCGGAGAGCGCCGGGACGGACTCGGCCATTGCGACCAGCGGGGTGAGTACTCGTCGGACCTTGCCGTAATCCGCTGCGGCCTCGGCCAGCTGGGCCCGGGCCAGCAGGTCGGGTATCCGCATGATCTCGTAGTCGCCGATGGAGGTGCTGCTCTGTGCCACACTCCGGTGGGCGTCCTCCCAGTCGCCGCGCAGCGAATGGATCTGGCTCGCAGTCCAGTTGAGGAGGGGAGTGGTCAACGCGATGCCACTGCTGCGGGCCAGAGCGCGACCGGCCTCGACGCCACGCAGGGCGCCATCCCAGTCGCCGGTGAGGAACTGGACGCGGGCGAGCCAGGCCAGTGCCCACAGGGTGATCCGGGTGGACCCGCCGAGCTGTGCCATCGACACGGCGGTCTCGAGATCGCTGCGGGCGGCGTCGATCTCGTCGAGACCGAGGCGCAGCCAGCCGCGTCCCATGATCGCGCGCTGCGCCTGCGCTCCGTAGCGGACGCGCTCCGAGACCGTCTCGTACTCGGCGCGTGCGGCATCCGGGTGTCCCGACCACGCCAGTCCCAGCCCGCGGATGACGGCGGCCTCCACTCGGGCGGCCGACCCGGCGTCGGCCATCGCGTTCGCGCGATCGGCCCAGTCGACCAGTTCGGTGCCCTGGCATCGGACCAGATTGTGCAGGACGTGACGCTGCGCGATCAGGGCGGCGACATCGGGTTCGCGCTCGACGTTGACGATCGCCCACGCCCGGTCGAGACGCAGCTGTGCCTCCGCCGACCGGCCCCGCAGGATGGCGAGGTACGCCAGGGTCGCGTTGCGCAGGGGTGTCTCGCGCAGGCTCTCCACGGTCGGGACCAGGGCGCCGGCGCCTGTGCAATCTCCCGCGGCGAGTAGCGAATCGACCGCGAGCGTCATCCTGGTGTCGCGCCGCAGCGGGTCGGGGGTGAGTCGGCCCGCCTGCCGGTACAGCCCGGCGGCCTCGGCCCACGCGCCGTCGGCGCCGCGGGCCCGTGCGAGAGCGGCGAGGTCGTCGGCGAGGGTGGCGTCGACGGTCGAGGTGGCCGCGACGCGGTGATGGAGTTGCCGGGCGGGGTCGTCGACCGTGTCCGCGGCCCGGCGGTGGGCCTCGCCCACTGCTTTCGTGCCGAGGACCTCGAGGACGGCGGCTCGGACCAGCGGGCCGGCCAGGCGCGGTTGCGCCTCTGCGGGTGTCAGCGCTCGGTCGACCGTCACCAGTCCGGTCGCCTGCGCGTCGTCGATGGCGCCGAGCGGGTCCGTGATCCCGGCGAGGGCGATCGCGGTGGCCAGGGGTTCGGCAGGGTCGAGGATGGCGAGCGCCTCGATCAGCGATCGGGCGGGCGTGCCGTTGTCCGGCAATCGGTCTCGGACCGCGACGACGACGTGGGACGGTGCAGGCAGCGCCACGCCGGTGCGGGACCAGGTGAGCGCCGGGACCTCGTCGAGCAGGGCCACGATGTCGCGTGGATTACCGCCGGTGTGCCGGGCCAGTTCCGTCTGCATCGACGGGTGCAGCACGATGCCACGCTGCGCGGCGATGTCCGCCGTGCCCTGTGTGTCCAGGCCGTCGAGCCGCAACTCCTCGAGCGCACTGCCGATGAGCCGGGCGCCCGGACGAGACATGGTGACGATGACCAGGATTCGACGATCCCGGTGCTCACGCGTCAGCGAGACCAGCGTCTGCAGGGACTCCTCGTCGGCGAGGTCGGCATCGTCGATGGCGATGAGTGCGGCCATGTCACTCGTCATCTCGCTCGATGGCTCCGCGGGAGCCGCGACCGCTGCGAGCAGTCCGTCGAGCAGGTCGTCCGGGGACGGGACGGTATCGGTCGCAGGTGTGACGTCGGACCGGTCCTGTACCAGCTGCCGGATGAGCGCGCCGGGCGTGTGCGCTCGCCATGGTGACACCGCGGCCCACAACGTGGGACCGGTTGTCGGAGCGGACAATCGCCGCCGGACCAGGTGCCTCAGCAGTGTCGACTTGCCGATGCCGGGATCTCCCGTGACGGCCAGCACACCTGCCTCCGACACGGCATCGAGCCGCGAGGACAGCAACTCGATCTCGCGGTCGCGGCCGACACACCCGCCGGTGACCATCATCGGTCCATACTAGGGGCTCGCCGGGCGGCTCAACCCTGGTCACCGCCGGCGACAGGGAGCACGGTCCCGGTGATGTAGGACGCCTCGTCCGAGGCGAGGAAACAGAGGGCTGCCGCCTGCTCGTCGAGCGTGCCGTACCGGTGCATCGTCGACGACGACAGGGTCTGGTCGATGTGCGCCTGGTACCACTGTGTTTCGGTGACGCTGCGCGGTTCCGGGGTGCCGCGTGAGATGCGACGCGGTGGTGCCTCGGTTCCGCCCGGTGCCGTGGCCACAACCCTGATGCCGTGGTCGGCGTACTCGAGCGCCAGCGACGCGGTCAGCGCGTTGACCGCACCCTTGGCCGCGGAGTAGGGAATTCGATGAACTCCCCGGGTGGCGGCGGACGAGACGTTGACTATCACGCCGCGTCCTGACCGCACCATCGACGGCAGCGCCGCGCGGCAGGTGAACAGCGTGGTCATCAGTGACCGGTCGATCTCGGCGCGGATCTGTTCGTCGGTGAACTCGGTGAACGGTTTGAAGTTGATCGCGCCGCCCACATTGTTGATGAGGACGTCGACGCGACCGAAGGTGTCTACGGCGCGCCGGACGACGGCCTCGGCTCCGGCGAAGGTCTCGAGATCGGCGACGGCCGACACCGCCCCGGAGCCCGTGTCGGCGAGATCGCGAGCGACCTCGTCGACGAGGTCGGAACGATCGGCGAGCACGACCCGCCCGCCTTCGGCGCTGATCCGTCGCGCGGTCTGCTCCCCGATGCCCTGCGCGGCACCGGTGATCACCACGACCTTGCCCGCGAACCGACCCGGCGTGACGAAACGCGGACGCGGCGAGCCGATCTCGTCGGACATCGCTCGTCGCATGGTCTGCTTCGAGCGGTCGGCGTGGGCGACGATCAGCCCGCGCGCAGCGTCGTGATCGCCGGATTCGAACGCGGTCACGATGTCGAGGTGGTCCTGGGCGCAACGGGGATGGCACCACGTCGCGTTCCGCAACACCTCGCTCATCCGGCCCTTCACACCGAGAGCTTTGTAGGCCTCGAGTAGGTGGTCGTTGCCGGTGAGGGTGAACAGATAGTCGTGGAACGCGGCGTTGGTCTCGGTGTACTCGGCGGAATCCACGAACCGGTCACCGTCGACGTAGGGCGCCGTGGCGTCGGCGAGCAGTCGGTAGCCGACGAGTTGCTGGGTGGACAACCGGCCGAAAGTCAGTTCCAGTGCGCCCAATTCGAGGGCGGCCCGCGCCTCGAAGAGTGCGTCGGACTCCGAGATCCCCGGATGCTCCTCGCCGATCTGATATCCGTGTGATCCGACGACGGTCGACGCGGGCGGCGCTTCGTTGTCGGGACTCACCGGCGGGTTGGTGGTCGCCTCGATGGACTCGTAAAGCTGGGTGATGTCCGTCGCGGCGAACATCTCCTGCCCGGCTATCGACCGGGCCGCTCCACCCGGTTGCGCGGCGGTGGCCTGCAACCAATCCGTCGCCGAGTCGAGTGCAGTGGCGCCAGAACCGCTGCGCCAGACGGGTTGACCACCGATACAGGTGCGGGTGTCCTCGGTTGCGACCGGGCGGGGGCCAGACCACGCGTCGAGGTCCGAGGACGGGAGCGTCTCTTGTCCCGCGATGGCCCGTGCGTCCGGTGCGAGTAGAAGGGTATCCACGAAACCCGAGGCGTCAGCATCGTGCGACAGAGCGGCTTCCGGCGCGGCGACCTCGGACACCTCGTCGCGAACGACCTCCGTGTTGATCTCGCTGCCGGCGTCTGAGCCGGCCTCGGTATCCGGAGCCGTGTGCGCGGCGAGTGCGAACTTCTCGTAGTAGAAGCCGGTCGGCTCGATACCCGCCTGCGCGACGTGCTGTCGTACCGCCTCCACCATCGGAGGAGGCCCGCACAGGTAGATCGCCACGTCGCCGTCATTGAGGTGGGCCGGTTCGATCAGACTCATCACGTAACCCTTGTTGGGTGCCGAGCTCGCGGGATCGGAGACGCAGTGTTCCCATGTGAATCCAGGCAGTTTGCCGACGAACCAGTCGATCTCGTCGACTGCCACCAGGTCGGTATCTGTCGACACTCCATAGATGAGGTGGACCTTGCGCCGGCTGTTGTCCGAGTGCATCTTCCGGAGCATGGACAGGATGGGGGCGAGGCCGGTTCCGCCGGCCAGCAACAACACCGGCCGGTCCGCCTCGCGGAGGAAGAAGGAGCCGTGCGGCCCGGTGAAGGCGATCGGCTCGCCCCGTGTGGCACGTTGGGTGAGATAGGTCGACATGGCACCGCCGGGCGTCAGTTTGATCAGGAAGATCAGCCGATCCTCGTGCGGTCCGTTGGCGAACGAGTAGGACCGGGTGACCGGGTTGCCCTGCTCGTCGTCGGTACCGGGGATCTCGATGTTGACGTACTGTCCCGGCAGGAACGCCAGCCGGCCGCGGTTCTCGATCCGGATGCCCAGCCGGAAGGTCGATTCCGACAGTCGGTCGAGTTCGGCGACGGTCCCGGTGAATCTGGCCGCCTGTGTTTTGGCGATGTCCGACGTCGCCGGGATCTGCAGTACCAGATCGGATCGGGGCTTCATGCAGCAGGGCAGCGCGTAGCCCTGTGCCGACTCGTCGTCGGTGAGCGCATCCTCGATGTATGTACCGCCGTCGTAGTCCCCGGACTCGCACAACGACTTACACGTGCCGCATGCGCCGTCGCGACAGTCGAGTGGGATGTTGATGCGCTGGCGGTACGATGCGTCGGCGACGGTCTGATCCTCCCGGCACGTGATGAATCGGGTGACCCCGTCCTCGAAGGAGAGCGCCACCTGGTGGGTGGCCGTGTCGGCGTCGCCGGTGCCGCTGCGGACACCCGCCTCGGTGGTGACAGTCATGGGTCGGTCCTCGCTCAGATAGGGATCGGTGATCGATTGTGTTGGATCAGAAGTGGTACACGTCGACGACGTGATGGATGTAGTCGTTCTTCAACACGACCGTCTTGCGCCGGATCAGTGGCTGCTCGCCGGAGAAGTCGATCGTGTAGAACGAGGTCCCGTAGTACGGGTCGACCGTGTTGTACCGGAAATACATCGTGTGCCAATTGAATCGGACGTCGACGAGGTCGCCGCGGCGGTCGATGACCTCCACGTTGGTGATGTTGTGACTCGTCCGCGGCTCGGGCAGTGACGTCGCCGAGGACCGCTCGGTACGGATCCGGAACACCCTGTCCTCGAGGCCACCCTTGTTGCCGTAGTAGATGAGTGAGATCTCACGGTGCGGGTCCTCGGTGAGACGGTCCCGGTCGTCCCACGACGGCATCCAGTAGACGACGTCGTCGGCGTAGCAGTCGAGCCACTTCTCGAACTCGCGATCGTCGAGGTGGCGCGCCTCGCGGTAGAGGAACTGCTCGATCATGTTCTGGGTGATGAGTTTTCCGGGCGCTTCGGCGTTGCTTCCGGTGGATATCGGTGCAGTGGAATCGGTGCGGATGTTCGTCATGGCCGTCCCTTTCAGTGCTTCGCGGCGGCGTGTTCTTCGGCGGCTGCGGCAGCACGCATGGTCTCGAGCCAGTAGCCGTGCTGGACGGGGTAGAGGCCTTCGTCCTCGTTCTTGACGCCGGCCGAGATGACACCGGACATGCCCAGCGATTCGGCGACGGCGTCTGGTCCGGTCAACCAGTGCTCGGCACCGCGGCTCATGTCGTTCCACGGGGCGGCCTGGGCCCGGAACGTGAGCTGGCACGAGCGGAACTCCTCGAGGTCGTCGGGCGTGGCCATGCCGGAGGCGTTGAAGAAGTCCTCGTACTGGCGGATGCGGTGCACCCGTGCGGAGTCGCTCTCCCCCTTGGGGGCGATGCAGTAGATGGTGACCTCGGTCTTGTCCGGGGAGATCGGGCGGAAGTGGCGGATCTGCGTCGAGAACTGGTCCATCAGATAGACGTTCGGGTACAGGCACAGGTTGCGCGAACCCTTCACCATGAACTCGCCCTTGGCGTCGCCGTGTATCTCCTTGAGCTGCCCCAGCGAATCCCACAGCGGACGGTCCTGCGGGTTGGCCGCCCAGGTCCACAGACACAGGTGACCGTTGGGGTAGGACCAGTAGCCGCCGCCGGACTTCCCCCAGCCGCCGGCGTCGAGTGCCTTGGTGTCGTTCTTCGACTCGCCGGTGCCGCGTCGAGATGTGGTGGCCGCGTAATTCCAGTGGGTGGCGGTGACGTGGTAGCCGTCAGCGCCGTTCTCCGCCTGCACCTTCCAGTTCCCGTCGAAGGTGTAGGTGGATGCGCCGCGCAGGACCTCGAGTCCCTCGGGGGACTGGTCGACGAGCATGTCGATGACGACGCGTGTGTCGCCGAGATGGTCGCCGAGCGAACTGACGTCGTCGTTCAGGCTGCCGAACAGGAAGCCGCGGTAGCTGTCGAAGCGGGCGACCTTGGTCATGTTGTGCGAACCGTCGACGTCGAAGCTGTCCGGGTACCCGGCGCCGTCCGGATCCTTGACCTTGAGCAGCGTGCCGTCGTTCCGGAAGGTCCACCCGTGGAACGGACAGGTGAGGGTCATCCGGTTGTCGGTCTTGCGCCGGCAGATCATCGCGCCGCGGTGCGCGCAGGCGTTGATCAGGCAGTGCAGTTCGCCGCTCCTGTCGCGGGTGATGACCACGGGCTGCCGGCCGATGTAGGTGGTGAAGTAGTCGCCGGGCTCGGGGACCTGACTCTCGTGTGCGAGGTAGATCCAGTTGCCCTCGAAGATGTGCTTCATCTCCAGCTCGAAGATGTCCTCATCGGTGAAGATCCGCCGGTTGGCGCGGTAGACACCGGCGTCACGGTCGTCGACGACCGCGTCGCCGAGGACCGAGTTCACATGGTTCAGGTGTTCCGATACTGACGCGGTCATGGTCGTATACCTCCAGAAAGTGGGCTGCTCTCTGCACTGTGGCAGCACGTGGTGGCGATCACACCGGGGTTATTGCCAGTCCTGGCCCAGTAGTCGATTGATCGATCTGATTCATCAATCGACGCAATTTGTGTCTTTGTCATGTATGGATCGACGCTCTACCGTGAGACGTGTCCGCGGTCACAGCCGCGGTGTCGATCGGTACGAGACGAGGCAGGTCATGGAGCTACGGCACTTGCGGTACTTCGCCGCCGTCGCCGACACCTGCCATTTCGGACAGGCGGCGGAGTCGTTGCACGTGGCGCAACCCGCGCTGTCCTACGCCATTCGCCAGCTCGAGGCCGAGCTCGACGTCACGCTGTTCACGCGGACCACCCGCCAGGTGTCGCTCACCCCGGCCGGGCAATACCTTCGGGTCCAGGCCGAACGAATTCTCGCGGGCGTGGACGAGGCCGTGGACGGCGTGCGTCGGATCGCCGCCGGCCGCAGCGGCGTCGTCCGGGTCGGCATCACCGGCATCGCCGCCTTCTCGCACCTCCCGCGCATCGCTCGGGTGGTCAAACGGGAGTTGCCTGACGTGGATCTCCGCATCCAGTCCGACATGCTCACACCGGGCCAGTGTGACGCCCTGCGTGCCGGTGTCCTCGACCTCGGGGTGCTCCGCCCGCCGGCGATCGGCGAGGACATCGAGACGAGGGTCATCGACGTCGAGCCGATGGTGCTCGCGGTCTCGGTCGATCACCGTCTGGCCGTCGAGCCGGTGGTCTCGGTCGCCGACCTCCGCAACGAACCGTTCGTGCTCTACGACAGCCGGGACTCGGCGGTCAACGATGCCGCGATGCGGACTTGTCGCGCAGCCGGATTCGTCCCGCATCGGGCGCACCAGGCGCCGGGCACCGCGGTGCTGCTGGCCCTCGTCGCCGCGGGGCTGGGGGTCTCCCTGCTCCCGGCTTCGGTGCGTTCGCTCCCGCTCGACGGGCTGGTGGTGCGCGACCTCGCCGACGCCGACACCGTCGAGGTCGCACTCGCCCGGAGATCGGGATCCGGCGACCCGGTCGTCGCCGCGGTCGCCGACGTCATCGCCGCAGCCTTCGCCCCGGATGACGCCATCGACACCGATCCGGCCTTCGTCACCGCAGCCGGCGGCGATCGGGTCGCCGACCATCGTTCCCTGAGTGCCCGGACAGGTGCTCGATCTGGAGAGAAATCGTGAAAATCACCGCTGTGGAGGCGATCCCGTTCGCCATCCCGTATGTGAAGCCGTTGAGGTTCGCCTCCGGCGAGGTGCACGCCGCCACCCACGTGCTGGTACGGGTGCACACCGACGCAGGCGCGGTCGGCGTCGCCGAGGCGCCGCCCCGTCCGTTCACCTACGGCGAGACCCAGGACGGCATCATCGCCGTGATCGAGGGCATCTTCGCGCCCGCGGTCGTCGGCCTCACCCTGCTGGAACGCGAGGTGGTCGCCGCCCGGATGGCCCGGACGGTCGGCAACCCCGCTGCGAAATCCGCTGTGGACATGGCGATCTGGGATGCACTCGGCAAGGTCCTCGGGCTTCCGGTGGGTGACATGCTCGGCGGGTACACCGATCGGTTGCGGGTCAGTCACATGCTCGGTTTCGCGGAGCCTGCCGCGATGGTCGCCGAAGCCGAGAAGATGGTGGACACCTACGGGATCCGCACGTTCAAGGTGAAGGTCGGACGTCATCCCGCCTCCCTCGACACCGCGGTCGTCCGCGCGCTGCGCGAGCGGTTCGGCGGCGACGTCGAACTGTACGTCGACGGCAACCGGGGTTGGACGGCGGCCGAGTCGGCGCGCGCCATGCGGGAGATGGCCGACCTCGATCTGCTGTTCGCCGAAGAGTTGTGCGACGCAGCGGATGTCCTCGGCCGACGCTGGCTCGTCGAACAGCTGGCGGTACCGTTCATCGCCGACGAATCGGTGCCCACGCCGGCCGACGTCACCCGCGAGGTCCTCGGCCGATCGGCGACCGCCATCAGCATCAAGACCGCGCGTTCGGGTTTCACCACCTCGCGGCGTACGCACCATCTCGCGGAGGGTCTCGGCGTCCCGGTCGTCATGGGCAACCAGATCGACGGCCAGATCGGGACCGCCTGCACTCTCGCCTTCGGCAGCGCCTTCGAGCTGACCTCGCGTTACGCGGGTGAGCTGTCGAACTTCCTCGACATGAGCGACGACCTGCTGACCGAGCCGCTGCAGATCCGCGACGGCCACCTGCACCGGTCGACCGCGCCGGGCATCGGCTTCGAGGTCGACCCGGAGAAGCTCGAGAAGTACCGCACCGACAACTGAAAGCACGACCCCACAACACGTCTCGTGGCAGCCCCACGAACTCGGAGCAACAAGGAGAAGGACATGACCACCACCGAGCATCCCCAGGAAGTCGCCACCGCCGCCGCGTCCGGCGCCTCCGCGACCGAACGGTTCCATGCGGACAAGTCGCCGTTCGAGGCCGTCAAGGACACCCCGCCCGAGCGTGTGTCGATGTTGATCAACGACGTCCTCGCGGGCGTGCACGAGACCATTCGCAAGCACAAGGTCACCTACGACGAGTACAACGCGCTCAAGGCGTGGCTCATCAACGTCGGCGAGGACGGCGAGTGGCCGCTGTTCCTCGACGTGTGGGTCGAGCACGTCGTCGAAGACGTTGCGACCGAACACCGCCAGGGCAACAAGGGCAGCATCGAAGGCCCGTACTACGTTCCGGACGCTCCGGAGCTCGGCGCCAAGGGCACGGTTCCGATGCGCGACGACGAGCCCGGTGATCCGCTGGTGTGGACCGGTCAGGTTCGCTCCTGTGACGGCTCCGCGCTCGCCGGTGCCACGGTCGAGCTCTGGCACGCCGACGACGACGGCTACTACTCGCAGTTCGCCCCCGGCATCCCGGAGTGGAACCTGCGCGGCACCTTCACCGTCGATGACGACGGCCGGTTCGAGATCACCACCATCCGACCCGCGCCGTACATGATCCCGACCGACGGCTCGTGCGGCAAGATGATCTCGGCTGCCGGCTGGCATCCGTGGCGTCCCGCGCACCTGCACCTCAAGGTGTCGGCGCCCGGCCACGAGCAGCTCACCGCGCAGCTGTACTTCCCGGGCGACCCGCACAACGACGACGACGTCGCGAGCGCGGTCAAGCCCGAGCTGGTGCTGGACCCGAAGGACGACGGCCAGGGCGGCTTCACCATCTCCTACGACTTCGTGCTGGACCCGGCGAAGTAATGCTGTTCCACGTGCGGATGGACGTCGCCATCCCCGACGACCTCGATCCCGAGGTACGTGCGGAAACCGTCGCGCGGGAGAAGGCGTACTCCCAGGATCTACAGCGTGCAGGGAAGTGGCCGCACATCTGGCGGATCGTCGGCGAGTACTCCAACTACTCGATATTCGACGTCGAGTCGAACGACGAACTGCACACCCTGCTCTCGGGTCTGCCGTTGTTCCCGTACATGCAGATCAAGGTCACCCCGCTGGCAACCCATCCATCGGACATCAACGGCTGACGGTCCGTTCCCGCTCATCGAAGAAGGTGATCGGGAACGGATTTCGTGCGCGAAACCTCAGGGCGCAGCGGGCGCCGATCGCAGCGTGAGGATCGTGATCTCGGGCGGCGTCAGGACGCGGACCGGCGGGCCCCACGCGCCGGCGCCACGGGTCGTGTAGATGACGGTGTCGCCGATCTGGTCGAGCCCGGTGATCGTCGGCTGCTGGGCGCGCACCAGATAGCGGATGGGCCAGAGCTGGCCACCGTGCGTGTGCCCCGACAGCTGCAGGTCGACGCCGAGATCGGAGGCCTCCACCGCCTGCTTGGGCTGGTGGGCGAGAAGGAGGGTGAAGTCGTCGGGGGACGATCCGGCCAGGGCCGCCGGCAGGTCCGGCTCATATGGTTCCGGGGCGGTGGCGTCGTAGATACCGGCGAGTGTGATGGTCGCGCCGTCGACCTCGATGGGGACCCGCGAGTTGCGCAGCGTGCGCACGCCGAGTTCCTCCCAGACGTCGAGCCACCGGCCGCCGTCGTCGGCGTAGTACTCGTGGTTGCCGCTGACGCCGAACACACCGAGCGGTGCCTGCAGGTCTGCAAGGGGTTCCAGCGTGTCGCGAACGTTCGGGATCGTGCCATCGGTCAGGTCGCCGACGAGGACGACGAGATCGGGCTTTTGCTCGTTGACCTCGTCGACGACGCGCTGGGTGAACGACGCGTCGCGGGCCGGACCGACGTGGAGGTCGGAGATCACCGCGATGCGCGTTCCGTCGAACTGCTGGGGCAGGCTCGCGAATGTGGCGTCGACGTCGACGACCTGGGGGCGAGACGCTTCGTACACGCCGTAGCCGGTGACTCCGAGCGCGACGACCACGACCGCGGCGGTTGCGAACCGGAGCTTGCTGACCCGACGCGCGGCGAGGGCCGGGGTGTCCTGCACGCCGGAACGGCGACGCCGGATCGAGCGGATGACGTGCGCGGCGAACGAGACGAGACCCACCACCGCGAGGCCCAGGAACAGGTAGAAAACGGCGGCGAGCCAGATCAGCCCGATGGTGCCGATCGGTCGCGCCCACGACGGGTCGAGCACGCGTCCGGTGGCGAAGCCGATGAGGGCGAGCGCCCACAGGACGACAAGCGCGACGTCGGCGATGATCGACCAGGGACGTGGCATCGCAGTCGCTCGCACGATGCGCCGGTGCAGCCAGAACGTGATGAGTCCGAAGACGACGGCAGGAAACAACGCCACGGATGGACTCCTGAGGGTGTTGACGACAGGGCGGCGGATGGCCAGCGCCCGGGCATGGGCGGATTGCTCCAATTCTGCCATCGGTGTGCGTTGGTACCCTCGCCGCCATGGCTGAGGTCCTCATCGCCCCGCTCGAACTGGCCGAGATGCTCCTGTCCACTCCACCGGTCCTGTTGGACGTGCGCTGGCAGTTGGGCGACTTCGACGGCCGGGGTGCCTACCGCGAGGGGCACATCCCCGGCGCGGTCTACGTCGACCTCGACTCCGAACTGGCCGCCCCGCCCTCCGGGCCGGTCGGGGGTAGGCACCCGCTGCCTGCCGTTGCCGATCTCCAGGAGGCGGCCCGGCGATGGGGGATCGACGACGGCGTCCCGGTGGTGGTCTACGACGACTCCGGCAATCTTGCCGCCGCCCGGGCCTGGTGGCTGCTGCGCTGGGCGGGAGTCGCCGACGTGCGACTCCTCGACGGTGGTCTCGCGGCGTGGCGCGCCGAAGGTCTGCGGACGACGACGGGAGACGGCGGTCGCCCGCGGGCCGGTCGGGTGACGCTCACCGCCGGACACCTGCCGGTCGCGACCATCGACGATGTGGCGGCCGGACCGGACCACCTGCTCGACGCCCGGGCCGCCGAACGCTACCGGGGCGATGTCGAACCGGTCGATCCGCGTGCGGGTCACATTCCCGGGGCGATCAACGCCCCGACCGCGGACAACGTCGACACGTCCGGCCGATTTCATCCGGCCGACGAGCTACGGCGGCGGTTCGCGGGTGTCGGCATCGACGCGGAGGCCGGAACCGGGGTGGTGGTGTACTGCGGTTCCGGGATCAACGCGGCGCACCAGATCGCGGCCCTCGCCGTCGCCGGCATCGACGCGTCCTTGTTCCCGGGGTCGTTCTCGCAGTGGTCGTCGGACCCGGAGCGGCCGGTCGCCGAGGGCGACCGGCCCTGAGGACGTTCATCGCAACCGGCTCTGATGGGACGAACTCGGACGTTTTGTCCCAAGGCGGCCCGCCGCGGGCCGGGTAGATGGTGTGATCGGGTGACCGACGATCCCGGGAGTCGCCATGAGTATTGCCCTGACCGAAGACCACGTCGAACTCGCCTCGGTGGTACGCGAATTCGCCGTCGACCGCAAGGTGCGAGCGCAGGCGCGAGATCGTCTCGACGCGTCGGAGGAGGCCAGGCCCACCTTCTGGCAGGAGATCGCCGACCTCGGGTGGTTGGGCCTGCACGTCGCCGAGGAGTACGGCGGGTCCGGCTTCGGTGTGGCCGAGTTGGTCGTGGTGACAGAGGAATTGGGTCGCGCTGTGGCACCCGGGCCGTTCCTGCCCACCGTGCTCGCCTCTGCGATCCTGGCCCGTGCCGACGACGAGGCGCGTGCCCGCTGGTTGCGGTCACTCGTCGACGGCACGATCACCGCGGGTCTCGGACTCGCCCCGGGGCTGACCGAGTCCGACGGCAAGTCGTCCGGTGTCGTCGACGCGGTGCTCGGCGCACCGCTCGCCGACCTTCTGGTGCTGATCACCGATGACGACGTACTGGTGATCGAATCGACGGCGGCCGGCGTCGACGTGGGTGCGCAGGCCGACCTCGATCCGACCCGGCGCTCGGCCAGGGTGTCGTTGACCGATGCCGCCGTCGTCCGTCTGCCGAGACTCGCCGCCACCGCCCTGGCCCTCACGCGGACGCTGGTCGCCGCCGAAGCGGTGGGCGGGGCACGCGATGCACTGGACACCGCGGTCGCCTACGCGAAGGTCCGCGAACAATTCGGTCGGACCATCGGGTCGTTCCAGGCCGTCAAACACCACTGCGCGAACATGCTCGTCGGCGCGGAGGCCGCCACGGCGGTCGTGTGGGACGCCGCGCGGGCAGCCGACGAGGACGCCGACGCCCTCGGACTGGTGGCGGCGTCGGCCGCGGCGCTTGCGTTGCCCACGTACACGCGGAATGCGGAACTGAACATCCAGGTGCACGGCGGCATCGGCTTCACCTGGGAGCACGACGCGCACCTGCACCTGCGTCGGGCCACCGTGCTGCAGGCCTTCTTCGGAGGGCAGCGGCCGGCGCACGATGTGTATGCCTTCTCCGCGGCCGGCATCACCCGTGCCAACAGCCTCGACCTCCCGCCGGAGGCCGAGGAACTGCGGACGCGCGTGCGCGCCGACATCGCCGAGATCGCAGCGGCCGACGAGTCCGAGCAGCGCGAGAAGCTGATCGACACCGGGTACGTGATGCCGCACTGGCCCACGCCGTGGGGACGCGCCGCGGACTCGGTCGAACAGCTCGTCATCGACGAAGAGATGGCGGCGGCGGGGGTGAAGCGGCCCGACTACAGCATCACCGGGTGGGTCATCCTCACCCTCATCCAACAGGGCACGCAGGACCAGATCGACCGTCTCGTACGGCCGGCGCTGCTCGGTGACGAGGTGTGGTGTCAGTTGTTCTCCGAGCCGGGCGCGGGGTCGGACGCGGCGGCGGTCACCACGAGGGCCACACGCGTCGACGGTGGCTGGCGTATCAATGGCCAGAAGGTGTGGACCAGCGGCGCGCACCTGTGTCGCCGCGGCCTGGCGACGGTCCGGACCGACCCGGAAGCTCCCAAACACAAGGGCATCACCGCGGTGCTGATCGACATGGAGGCGCCCGGGGTCGAGGTGCGGCCGCTGCGTCAGATCACCGGCGGATCGGAGTTCAACGAAGTGTTCTTCACCGACGTCTTCGTCCCCGACGCCGACGTGGTGGGCACCCCGAACGATGGCTGGGCCGTGGCCCGCGCGACCCTCGGCAACGAGCGGGTCAGCATCGGCGGCGGAGCACCGGGCAGCGATGGCGCGGTGCAGCAGATGGTGGCGCTCGTCCAGGGCTACGGGGACCGGGTCGAGGGGGCGGCGACGAAGGTCGGGGAGTTCCTCGCTGTCGAGGATGCGCTGCGACTGCTGAATCTGCGTCGCGCCGCCAGGTCCGTCGTCGGCGCGGCCCCCGGACCCGAGGGCAACGTCACGAAACTGCTGCTCGCCGAACACCTCAGCGATCGTGCCCATCTCGCGGCGGAACTGCTCGGACCCGATGTCGCGTTCTCGGCCGGCCCCGGCAAGCTGGCCGGCCTGCTGATACTCGGGGCCCGCGGGATGTCGATCGCGGGCGGGACGTCGGAGATCACCCGCAACCAGATCGCCGAGCGCATCCTCGGGTTGCCGCGCGACCCGCTCATCCGCTGAGACGCCGTCCCCTCTGCTCCCTGATCCGAAAGAACCGCAAACTAAAGGTCCCAGCCCCTTGCTCCCTGAGGTGCGAGGAGCGATAGCGACGAGCCTCGAAGGGCCTGGCGACACATCTCACCAAGACCCTTCGTGACGGCCTCCGCAAGCTCCGGCCTCCCAGGGAGCAGTAAGACGGCCTCCGCAAGCTCCAGGCGCTCCTCAGGGAGCAAGGGGGCAACAGGTCACTCGGGTTGGGGACCAGTGGTTTTGTCGCTCCTTCGTCGCCCGGGCGGCCGGTCACCGGCCGGGCGTAGTGCCCACGACGGCACCCAGTGTGTGACCTTCTCCTGCCGGTCCTTGGAGGTGATGGTGTAGGTGACCTTGCCGTACCAGGCGCCCCACTCGTCCCGCCCCCATTCGGTGAGGACCCCGAGGTGCACGGACCGGATCTGTAACCCGTCGGGGTGGTACTCGCCGCTGAAGTGCGGTGCGGTGGGATACAGCGCGCCGAGGTCGATGAGCACGGCTTTGTGGCCGACCCGCACGAAGGCGGGCCGGTGTGGTTGGCCGTTGTCCCCGCCAATCCACTGCATGCCCACCCGCACAGTTTCGCACGTGTGTTCGAGTGGTGTCACCTCCGGTCGAGGGACCGCACGGCAGCAGAAGCAGGGGCGGTCGGCGTCAGGGTGTCACGATGGCGAAGTCGGGATCGGGGTTGTCCAGGTAGCCGGCCAGTTCGCCGAACGCACCTGCATCGCCCTCGATTGCGACGTTTCCGGCGTCGACGGCGGTGCTCAGGTCCACCAGCCCGAGGAGTAGTGCCAGCAGGGTCTGCTTCGTCAGCGTGAACGTCGCCGCTGCACGATCGTCGGTGTCGGGCTGATCGACGTCGAAGTGCACGAGGAGGCCGTTACGGAGTTCGGACCGATGGTGGCGGTCGACATCGGTGATGTGCCAGTCGAGGACGATGTGGGCGTCCCAGGCCGCCGGTCCGTCCACCCGCAGGGCGACAGCGTCGAAGAGCTGGTCGACCGACATGGCGGCGACGATGTCGGCGGCTGCGGCGGTGGTGGGGGTCCCGATCGGTCCGTTGCGCAACTCGTACGCCCCCATGAGGAAGAAGTTGCGCCAGGTACCGTTCTCGGAGCCGTAGCCCAGCTGCTCGAGTGTGTCCGCTTGAAGCTCCCGCGCCTCCTCGTGCGACGGGTCGGCGAAGATCACGTAGTTCAGAACCTGTGCCGTCCAACGGAAATCGCCGGCGTCGAACGAGCGGCGGGCTTTTCGCACGACCTCATCGGCGCCGCCCATGAATTCGACGTGCCGCGTCGCGGACTCCACCGGCGGATGCTCCCAGAGATGTGCCGGATTGCCGTCGAACCATCCCATGTAGCGCTGATAGATCGCCTTGACGTTGTGGCTCACCGAGCCGTAGTAACCGTGTGTGTGCCAGACGTTCTCGAGCGCGGGAGGCAACTCGATGTCCTCGGCGATCTCGAGGCCGGTCCTCCCCTTGTTGAGTTGCCGCAGGGTCTGATCGTGGAGGTAGCCGTAGAGATCGCGCTGGAGTGACAGGAACTCTGTCAGCTCCTCGGTGCCCCACGTCGGCCAGTGGTGGGAGGCGAAGAGCACGTCCGAACGCGCCGCGAAGTCGTTGATCGCCTCGGTCAGGTAGCGCGACCACACGTGCGGATCGCGCACCAGGGCACCGCGCAACGTGAGCAGGTTGTGCAGGGTGTGTGTGGCGTTCTCGGCCATACAGAGCGCGCGCATCTGCGGGAAGTAGAAGTTCATCTCCGCAGGCGCCTCGGTCCCGGGGGTCAATTGGAACTCTATGGTGACGCCGTCGACGGTCTCGGTCTGTCCGGTGGCGGTGATGTCGAGCGTCGGCGCGATCAGGGTCGCCGTTCCGGTCGATGTGGACTGGCCGAGCCCGGCGCCGATGGCACCTCGTGGGCCTCTCGGCAGCGCGGCGCCGTACATGTAGGCGGCCCGTCTCCCCATCGCGGTTCCCGCGTACACGTTCTCGGCGACCGCGTGCTCGACCATGCCTGCAGGTGCGATGACCAGGCACCTGCCCGCATCGACGGCCTCTTGAGAGGTGACTCCCTTGACGCCACCGAAATGATCGATGTGCGAGTGGGTGTAGATGACCGCGGTCACCGGGCGATGGCCACGATGTTCGCGGTACAGGCGAAGCCCGGCGGCTGCGGTCTCCTCGGAGATGAGCGGATCGATGACGATGACGCCGGTGTCCCCCTCGACCACGGTCATGTTGGACAAGTCCAGCCCGCGGACCTGGTAGATCCGTTCGGTCACCTCGAACAGCCCTTGCTGGGCGACGAGCCTCGACTGCCGCCAGAGGCTGGGGTGTGCGGTCGACGGCGCCTCGTCGTTCAGGAAGGAGAACTCATCGCAATCCCACACCGGGTTACCGTCGGCGTCCGCGATGGCCGGGGGATCGAGTTCGGCGATGAATCCACGGGTGGTGGCGTCGAGGTCTCGCGTGTCCTCGAAGGGAAGCTCGGCGCGGGCGACCGAATTCGCTTCTGCCACTGCGGGGCTTGCGTCTCGAGACAGTGCCATGTACTTGACCTCGCCATTCTGATGTGGGTGTCCGACTGCGTGGGTACGACTCTTGCAGAGGTCGACGTGCCTTGCCTGGGTTCGGGTTTCTCAATCGGCGGTCGCGCGTTCGCCGACCGTGTGCACGACCACCACCTCCGGGTTCCAGGGCACGAGATCATCGACCGTCGTCTGGAGTTCGCCGACCGATGGCAGATCCTGCGGGGACAGCACACTGACGGTGACGGTGCTGCCCGTCCAGGACACGTCGGTGACCTGCGCGGTGTCGTTCCCGCCTGCCTGTAGCCAGGAGTCCGCCGCGGTCGCGATCTGGCGGGACCACAGCGAGGAGAGCGAGTTCGCGACCATCGGGACGGTGACGACGACGAGCGCGACGGCGAGTACCGCGTAGGCCCGTCGTGGCGAGGGTCTCGAGTGGTGCTCGCGGGCGTGTTCGGCGGCTTCCCGGCCGTAACCCGCGACAGTCAGCACGATCAGACTGGTGATGATCATCGCGACGACGTTCGAGGCGAACAGCACGAGCGCTCCCATCGCGAGCGACGGCGCCCCCGACCCGAGGCAGACCCCGACGACCCCGAGCGGCGGCACCAGGGAGATTGCGATGGCCACGCCGGGCAACACGTCGCCGACGTCGCGACGCGTGATGGCGACCGCGCCGGCCATGCCGGTGGCCAGTGCGGCCAGAAGGTCGACGAGCGTCGGTGATGTCCGGCCCAGAACCTGCGAATTGGACAGCACGCTGGTCGGATTGGGCAGCAACTGCGCGAACACGACGCCGAGGATCGTCACCAGGATCACCCCGGCGAGCACGTAACCCAGGCTCGCGAGCACGAGCCGGCCGCGGCCGGTGACGATCCCGAGGCCGACGCCGAGGATCGGAGTCGACAGCGGCGCGACGATCATCGCGCCGATGACCGTTACCGTGCTGTCGGCGACGACTCCGGACACCGCGATGATCCCGGACAGGGTGAGCATCAGCCAGAAGGCGCTGCGTTTGGCGGTGCGGTCGCCGACGGAGAAGTCGAGACGTTCACCGATCTCGTCGAGTGTGCGTCGCTGTGAATCGGGGATGAGGGAGAGCACCGACCGGCCCCTTCGTCTCGAGGTTCTCCGAAAATACCCCGCCGGTCCGCTGTTCAGCAGGTTTCGGCCGCGCGTGTGACCATGGGGAAACGCCGGGGAGAACTCTAGGGGGCGACCATGGATCGATACACCGGATGTCTACTCGCCGGGGCTGCCGGCGACGCTCTCGGCGGAGCGGTCGAGTTCTCGACGCGGGATGCGATTCTCGACGCGTTCGGGCCTACCGGGATCACCTCGTACGCCGAGGCGTACGGCGGTGTCGGCACCGTCACCGACGACACGCAGATGACGCTCTTCACCGCGGAGGGTCTGCTGCGTTCCTGGGCGCGCGACTGTGCGGGAGGAATCTCCTGCTACGCGGCCACGACCGCCCGCGCCTATCTGCGCTGGTTCATCACCCAGGGCGGTCACCCCCGGCACGGTGTGCTGGCGACGGCCGAGAGGTCGAGTTGGCTGTCCGGACACCAGGAGTTGCACGACCGTCGCGCACCCGGCACCACCTGTCTGGAAGCGCTCCGGGTGACCACTCGCCCCGGAGCCCGCGCCGACAATGACAGCAAGGGGTGCGGCGGCGTGATGCGCGTTGCGCCCGTGGGGTTGTTCGCGGCACGCGCAGAGTGGTCTGCCGCAGGTACTTTCGATCTCGCGGCCACCCTCGCCTCGCTCACTCACGGACATCCCTCCGGGTCGCTCCCCGCCGGAGTCCTCGCGGTCGCGATCCGCGATCTGGTCGGCGGGGCGAGCCTGCCCGACGCGCTGTCGGTCGCGAAAGGGGTTCTCCGGACTCGTGCCGGGCACGGGGAGACCCTGGCGGCGCTCGACGCCGCCGAGGCACTGGCCGGTTCGGGCCTGTCCCACGACGCGGCGATCGCACGCCTCGGCGAAGGCTGGGTCGGAGAGGAAGCACTCGCGATCGCGACCTACTCCGCGCTCGTGGCCGATGACCTCGAGGACGCGGTGATCATCGCGGTCAACCACGACGGCGACTCGGACTCCACGGGCGCGATCGCCGGTAATCTGCTGGGGGCCCGCGATGGCGCGGCAGCGATCCCGCCGCGATGGCTGAAGTCCCTCGAACTCCACGACGTCATCGTCGAGATGTCGCACGACCTCTACGACTTCGTGGACTGGGACATCACCGAGACCGATCCACGGGCCGGGTCGGACAGCTGGGTCGAGAAGTACTGGGGACCGCGTCCGGGTACGACCTCGGACCTCCGCCCGGTGGGTTGATCACTCCCGGTGTCACACCATCGGTTCGAGTTCTCCGATGACAACTGCTCCGAGAACCGATCGTGGAATCCATGTTCTGGCAAGCGCTTCCGGGGATGGTTCATCCTCCCGATCCACGGGATCCCGTTGATGCGACGGAGGTGTCACACTGTGGAGTTGTCAAAGGACCTGTGGCATCGGGGTCGACGACGATCTCGGCGACTCCGCCGTCACACGACAGTTGCTGCGCCGATGCGGCCGATATCGCCCACCACCGGTCTCCAATCAGAAGGAGCGCGTCGAGGCTCGCTTCGCTCGCACCTCAGGGAGCAGAAGGGCGCGCCGAGGTCGGCGCCGTCGGGTTCGGGACGCGGACTGATGGTTCCTGCGGCGCCATTCAGTGTGGAAATGTGATGCACGACCCTCGCCGGGCCGACCCGGTCCTGCGGCACTGCACCTTTCACCGATGAACTCGAACTCGACCGATGAACCTCGATCGAAGTCGATCGGTCGAGATGAGGTTCATCAGTCGGCGGGTTGCTCGCGCGACCCTAATGGGGGTGGATCGGCTTCCTTTTGGGGGATGCTGGTCGTGTGAGCCTTCCCGGTCGGTGACCACTGCCAGGCCCTGAAACGGTGTCGGATTTCTACACGAAGACCGTGGCCCGGCCGGGCGAGGATCACCCGCTAGAACGCTTCTGGGATGTCGTGCCCCGTTGAACGTGTGGGTGAGCACTGATCCATTAGGCCGCGTCAGGGTGATCACACAAGGTTCACATCGAGATCGTCGAGACGACCGAAGACGAGGTGAACGAGTGTCATGATCTTTGTGGGCAACGACTGGGCATCAGATCATCACGATGTGTGCGTGATGGATGAGCACGGCACCACCCTGGCCACCCGCCGAATACCCGAGAACGCTGCCGGCGCCACCACCATGCATGAACTGATCGCCCGGTATGCCCAAGAGCCTGGCGAGGTAGTGATCGGGATCGAAACCGATCACGGCATGTGGGTCACCGCCCTGGTCGCCGCGGGCTATCAGGTGTTCGCGATCAATCCGTTGTCGGTATCGCGGTACCGCGACCGCCACCATGTCGGGGGCACCAAATCCGATAAGGCTGATGCGAAAACGCTGGCTGATCTGGTGCGTACCGACCGGCACAACCATCGGCTCGTCGCCGCCGATACCGTCGCCGCGGACGCGATCACGGTGATGGCCCGCACGCACCAGAACCTGGTGTGGGCGCGTTCAGCGCAACAGAATGTGTTGCGCTCCCAACTGGGCGCCTACTACCCGGCCGCGGTCGATGCCTTCGGCGGCGACCTCGCCCACAAAGACTGTCTGGCGGTGTTGCGTCGCGCTCCCACCCCACGACAGGGTGCGGCACTATCGGTCGCGGCGATCCGATCGGCTCTGAAAAAGGGTGGCCGACAACGCAATATCGACACCCGTGCCCGCGACATCCAGCACGCCCTACGCGGTGGCGGCCATCTGGGCGCACCCGAGGCACTCACCGCCGCCTACGCGGCGACCGTGACAGCGACCGTGGAAATGCTGGCCGCTCTCAACACCCAGATCATCCAACTGGAAACCACTATGGCCCAGTCTTTTAGAGCGCATCCGGACGCCGAGATCTACCTGTCCATGCCCGGAGTCGGTGACATCACCGGCGCCCGGATGCTCGGCGAGTTCGGGGATGACCCCGAACGCTATGCCACTGCCAAGTCTCGCAGAAACTATGCCGGCACCTCACCACGCACCATCGCCTCAGGCAAAGGGCACGTCGTGTTGGCCCGCCACATCCGCAACACCCGACTCAACGCCGCCGCACTGTGCATGGCGCAAAGCGCTCTGACCGGCAGTCCCGGCGCCCGCGTCTACTACGACACTCTCCGCGACCAGAGAAAGTCCCACAGCCAAGCATTGCGTGCGGTCGCCAACCGGCTCGTCGGCATCCTCCACGGCTGCCTGGCCCACCGCACCCACTACAACGAACACACCGCCTGGAACCACCGCACCAACCTCGCCGCTTGACACCCTGCACCCCTGGGATGTCTTCGAGGCAGTGAGACCGGGTGTAGGACCAGCTCGTCGTCGGCGCTCCTCGCACCTCAGGGATCAGTTTTTCTGTGGTTTCTCTCGGACCAGGCAGCAAGGGGATTCGCTCGCATCTCGACGACACTCCGCGCGTGAATCCGACAAATTACGCCTACGTTGGGACACATGACACCCACGCGCATCTCCGGTCCGATCACCTGGCTCGCCGTAGTGCTCGCCGTGGCGCAGGTACTCGCGCCTGTGGTCCCGTTCTCCGGTTTCGGCGCCTCGCCCAACGAGTCGACGACCGATCTGCTGATTACCCCGGCCGGTTACACGTTCTCTATCTGGAGCCTCATCTACCTGCTGTCGATCGTGTTCGCCGTCGCCGTGGTGTGGAAGGGGGCCACCGGGACCGGTGACCCGCGGCGGTTGCTCGTCGACCTCGAAGTCGCGTTCGCCGGCGCAGCGGTGTGGATTCTCGTGTCGGCGGCGGAGTGGACATGGGTGACACCGATCGTGCTGACGGTCATGACGGTGGTCCTGCTCGACGCGGCCCGGATCGCCGCGAGGCCGGCCGACGATTCGGCGCCTCGATGGCTCACGGTCCTGACCCGGGTCCTCGTGGGTGTCTACGCGGCGTGGGCGACCGCGGCTGTGTTCCAGAACTGGGCCGCGGCGATCGGCGCCGACCTGGCGGATCCGCAGTCCCTGGGATGGCAGCTGGCCGTCCTGCTCGCGTGCGCCCTGGTCGGGCTGGCGGTCACCGCCGTCGTCGGGTCGGTGCTCGTCGCCTACCCGCTCACGCTGATCTGGGCGCTCGTCGGGATCATCGTGTCCGCGCAGGGTGAGTCGACGGCCGTCGTGGGAGTCGCGGTCGGGACGATCGTCGCGCTGGTCGTCACCACGGCGGCGGTGACGATACTGCGGCGCCGGGCGGGTGCGCCCGCTCCGGCTGCGGCACGATAGGCGAGACCGATACTGCGAGAGGCGGACCATGACCACCACCGTTGTCGCCGGGAACCCCAAGCCCGGTTCGCGCACGCTCGACGCCGCCCGCCGGTTGGCGAGAGCGCTGACCGGAACCGAACCCGACCATGTCGTGGACGTGATCGGACTCGGGCCGGGCGTGCTCGCGTGGGGTGACACCGCGGTCCAGGGTGCGGTCGAGACCGTCGCCTCGTCGGACCTCGTCGTGGTGGCGAGCCCGACCTTCAAGGCGACCTATACCGGCGTCCTCAAACTCTTCCTCGACCAGTTCGCCACCGGCGAGGGCCTGCGCGATGTCACGGCCGTCCCACTGATGCTGGGGGCGGGGCCGGCGCATGCGATGGCACCCGACCTGCTGCTCAAACCGGTCCTGGTCGAACTCGGCGCGGTGTGCCCGGCTCCGGGCCTGTACCTGATGGATTCCACCTACACCACCGATTCCCGGATCGCCGACTACACCGACCGCTGGTCATCGGCGCTCGTGCGGTCCGGACCGCGGAGCGCAGGCACGACCGGATGAATCCCGGACTGCGCCGCTGACGCGATCATCCGTTCGGTGAGTTCGGAATCCGCCTGTGCACGTCGGGGGTCGGCCACGTCGCGGTGCCAGACCGACCGACCGCCCACGACGACCTCGCGCAGGTTCCGCAATCCGCACCCGAGGACATAGGTGGCGATCGGGTCCCAGATCGGTCCGAGATGGGGCGAGCGTGGATCGACGACGAGGAGATCGGCGAACTTCCCCACCTCCAGCGAACCGACCCGGTCGGCCACGCCCATCGCCGACGCCGAACCGAGTGTGTGCAGCGTGAGCGCCTCGATCGGCGTCAGGATCGCTGCGTCACTGCGCTTTCCGCGCTGGAGGAACAGCCCGGTGCGCATGTTCTCGAACGGGTCGGACACGTCCGTGCACGACTGGTCGTCGACGCCCATGCCGACGGTGACCGAATCCCGCAGCAGGCGGGGTACATCGGCGATCCCGGAGCCGAGGCGTCCGTTGGACATCGGTTGCCACACCACCGCCGACCCGGTCTCGCGAACGCGCGTGAACATGTCCTCGGTCGGATGGACGAAATGGCCGAACGCGAAGTCGGGACCCAACACGCCCGCGGCGTCGTACCAGTCGAACTTCGACTGCTGGATCTCGATCTGTTCGGCGGTCTCGACGAAGTGCGCCTGATTGGTGATCCCGTACCGATCCATCAGGGCGCGTTCGCGTTCCGCGGTCGCCTGTGACGACGACCACTGCACCGAGCCGTAGACCGAACCGCCCAGATCGAGGCCGCGGTCGACTGTTGCCAGGTGGGTCATCACCTCGTCGAAACCGGCGAAGGCCGCATCCTCGCCGAGTTGCTCGTCGTCGAGTCGCACGCTGGTGACGAACCGGATTCCGCTGGCCGCCAGGCCGTCCACCTGGGAGGTGACGAATTCCGGTGGGTGCACCCGTGCCGCCTTCAAGACGGATTCGTCGTAGTCGAAGAGGGCCAGGACGCGCGACTGGGTGAAGTTGTACACGGACGTGATGCCGGAGGACAGGTGGTCGAGCCCGCCGGCCAGCGTCATCCAATACAGGTCCTCCGCCTCGGCGCCGAGCAGCATCGTGCTGTTGAGCGTGACCCATTCGTACAACGGACTGTTCGGGGCGACCCCGCGCATCCCGGCGGTGTAGATGTGGCTGTGCGCCGAGACGAAACCGGGTGCGAGGAAGGCGCCGTCGAGGTCGTGACGGGGAAATGGCGCGTCGGCGGGGGGAGAGCCCTCGCCCATCCCGGAGATCCGGCCGTCGTCCCCGACCGACAGCCATCCCCAGAACCACGGCTTCTCTCCGCTGACCGGCAGGATCAGGGCGTTGTGATAAGTGCCGGTCATCCCGGTAGAACCTCCGATGTCCAATGATTTCCGTTGTGGGTGAACCGTACTCGCTGCGACGGTCCATCCGGGTCGCCGCGCCAGAAGGTGATCTCGCGCAGGTCGACGGCGTACCCGGTCCAGGTCGGCGGTGCGGTCAGTCGAGGGTGAGTCGCGTCGAAGTCGGCCCAGCGTCGCCGTCGCTCGTCGGGTGACAGTGCAGCGAGGTCGTCGTCGTTCAGCCACGCCAACAGCTGCAGGTAGCGAGACCGACGCGAATACGCCTCGTGTAGCTCATCATCCGGCGCCCGCCGGACGTCACCGTGTGCGACGACCTGACGGCCGGCGGCGGGCCAGGCGATCGCGACCGAGGCGCGCGGACTCTCGGCGAGTTCGGCGACCTTTGCCGACCTGGTGTCGGTGTGGAAGTACACCGCGGTGTCGTCGGCTTCGGTGATCAGCACGTGCCGAACCCGGGGATAGCCGTCGCGCCCGCACGTGGCCAGTGCCATCAACGGACGCGGCTCGTGCGGTGCCGGCAGCCACTCCCGCAGTAGTCTCATCGGGTGGATCGTGAGCTGATCCTCGGTCGCGCAGTCGGTTCCGAATCCGGTGCCGCTGGTGATCACCGCCCGACCCGGCCCGGGTCGAATGTGGCGATCTCCGGGAGCGCGGCGACCAGGGCGTCGACGCGCTCGTCGAAGAGTTCCGCGCCGATCGATGCATCGGCGCCGGTGGGATCGCCGATGACGCCCGACTCCGCGAAATCGGTGGAGAGCCAGCCGAATCGGACGGTCCCGGCGAATCCTATGTGCGTGGCGTCGGCGACAGCGTCCGCCACCGATGCCACGGCCTTGTCCATGTGCACCAGATCCGGTCGGAGGTGCAGCATCATCGACGTCTCCGCCCACCCGGCATGGATGCCGAGGCCGCGTTCGGTGGGGCCGGGATGCCCCGGGCCGGAGGAGAAGAACGTCTGCAGATCGAACCGCCGCCGGAGCTCGCGCGCCGCGACCTCGATCAAGGCGGAGTTGCCGCCGTGGGCGTTCAGGAACAGCACCCGCCGCGCGGGGGTCTGTGCGAGCGAGGCGCCGATGTCGACGATCGTCTCGAACAGGGTCGTCGCGCGCAGCCAGATCGTGCCCGGCAACCGCGAATGCTCGTCGGACTTGGTGTATCCCAGCGCGGGTAGCAGCCAGACGTCGTGCCCCGCCGCGGCACCGCGGTCGACGACGGCCTCGGCAACCGACTCCGCGACGATGAGATCGGTGGCGAGCGGGAGGTGGGGTCCGTGCGGTTCGATTGCGCCCGTGGGCAGGACGAGGATCGAATCCCGCGTCAGGGCGGTGTCGATCTCGTCGGTGGTCAACTCGGCGTACCGCCGATGCGCGGCCGGACTCGCGGTCCCTGGGTTCGCAGTGTTCACCGTGTCCACCACGTTCACATCCACCTTCCCGGGTTGAGCAACCCCTTCGGATCGGTCTGCTGAGCGAGCGCGCGCACGCGCTCGGCGTCGAGATCGACGTACCACTGGTGCGGGGAGTGGACCCCGACCCCGAGTTCCTCGAGTGCGGCGACCCCGTCGATGACCTGCTGGGGACTGCGGTAGATCCCGTTGAGCATCCCGAACATCATCTCGTGGCCGACCTCGAGGTGCAGCATCCCGCCCTCGTAGACCTGCTCGACCTCGTCGAGCCGGGTGACAAGTGCATCGCCGCGTACCTCCATGTGAAACCACCTGTCCGGCTGCGACTTCTGTAACCACCACGTCGGGTGGTTGTAGGACAGCGTCGACAGCTTGACCGTCTCGGCGATACCCTCCCGGATCGCTTCGACGCGGCCGCCTGCGGCCGCGATCAGGTCGGCGGTCTCCGTCAGCGCCCGAGCGTCGATGATCCCGCGCACGCTGGCGCGTCCACGAACGAGTGCGGGGTCGTCGGGCAGCGCCGCGGTGATGACCGGACCGTCCGCGGACAGCAGACGCGGCTTCGGCTCGACCGCCGCCAGCTGGTATGCCGCGTCGAACGCCTCCCGCCCGGATTCGAAACTCGCATAGACACAACGCCACTGCTGCAACGGTTCGATGCGGATGGTGGCGCCGACGATGATGCCGGCGACGCCGTAGGTGTGTACGAAGGGAGTCGCGTCGTCGCCCTCGAGATGGACCACCTCGGCATCGCCGGTGGCGTGGACGACGTCGAGCGCGTCCACGAAGCCCTGGTGGTTGCGTCCGTGCACGATCGTGCCGGTGCCTGCCGAGCCGCCCGCGAGGAACCCGCCGAGCGTCGACTGGACCGTCGACGGATACATCCACAGTTGGCGGTCGTGGGCCCAGGCGGTTTGTTCCAGGTTGATCATCCGCGCGCCGGCCTGTCCGGTGACCGAACGTTCGGTGACGTCGCTGATCTCGGTCAACGATGTCATGTCGAGGACGAGGCCGCCGAAGCGAGGGATGACCTGACCGTAGTTGCCGGTGCCCTTGCCGCGCGTGGTGATCGGCACCCCGCGCGCGACCGCTGCGCGCACGATGGCGGGCACCGCATCGGCCGAGCGCGGGTAGCACACGAGGTCGGGCTGCCCGAGGTCCTGCGCCGACAGGATCGGACTCATTCCGGAGCCGTCGCGCCCCGCCCGCTCGAGTGCGCGGGGCAGGGAGCTGATGCCGCGCGGGCCGACGATGGCGAGCAGGTCGTCGGCCAGCGCGTCGACGTCGTCGGGTCCGAAGTCGGGGCGACCCTCATCGGTGCCGACGGCGACCACCGGCGCGGTCATGACGGCAGGCCCACCGAGGTGTCGATGAAGCGGTTGGTCGCGATCGCCTCGGGGGTCAGGCCGTCGGCGGCCGGGGTGCCCTGCTCGGTGAAGATCGGACCGGTCACCTCCATCACGCGGGCGACGCGGGCGGTGTCGAAGTCGCCGATGGTCTGGTTGGTGCCGTTGCTCATCAGGTTCAGGTCGGCCATCGTCTGGCGGGCGTAGTCGGCATTGCGCTGGGAGTACACCCAGCCCGTGTCGTACTGCTCGACGGCGTCGAGGATGACCGCGTCCGCGGCCTGCGGCGAGGCCAGGTAGTCGACGGACCCGCGCTGCAACACGGGGACGAGCTGCTCGAGGCAGGCGGCGTTCTCCTCCAGTGCCGCCGATCGAACCGCGACCGCCGACTTGTAGGACGGGAAGCCGACGTCGTGGATCAGCTGGTACTTCACCGGCTTCTGCCAACCCTCGACCTCCTCCTGGTAGACCTGCGGTTCAGAGCTCGCGAATCCCTGCTGGGCGGTCTTGCCGCCGTCGGAGACGAAGTTCGCCGGTGACCCGTCGTAGCTGCCGTCGACCTGATCGGGGGAGAGGACGCCCGAACCGGTCAGGTAGTCCATGTAGGTGGCGCCCTCGAAGTAGAGGACGCGCGCGTTCGCGGCTTTGAGGTCGGCGATGCCCTGCGCCTGCGGATAGGTGGCGGGGTCCCACATGATCATCTGCGGGCTGATGTCGAGCGGTGCCATCACCGCGGTCGTCGGGTTGTCCTTCGAGTTCTGGATCGCCTGGTCGGTGTCCACGTAGCCGAGGAGGATCTCCGGATCCGAGTACATCTGCGAGGTCACCGACTGGAAGCCGATTGCCGGTCCGCCGGAGCGGATCTCGATGTCGACTCCGGTGTACTCCCCGCGGTCGAACAGCGGCCCTACGACGCGCTTGTTGCCGGCGTTGATCGTCGGCTCGGGGCCGAGAAGCTGATAGAGGTGGCCGTGCTCGGCTTCCGGGTTCCAGTCGGTCTGGACCACGATCTTCTCCGGGCAGTTCGCGCTCAGATCGACCGGCCCGACCGCCCCGCTGAAACCGGACGACTCGGTGCTCTCACCGGAACCGCACGCTGCGGTGAACGCGAGGGCGGCGGCCAGTGCCGCGACACCGGTGGTCTTGGACAGACGACGCCAGACGTGTGTGCTCATGAGTTCTTCCTTCGTGCAGGGGGATTCGGGGCGATGAGGTGGTCAGGGGTGAGGAAAGAGGCAGGGGCGGATCGGAGATCGAGGGTGGTCAGTGCTGGTACCAGCGTCCGACGATGCGGTTGCCGAGCCACCCGAAGAACCAGAAGACGGCGACGCCGAGAAGAGAGGCGAGCACGATCGAGGCGAACAACTCCTCGGCCTGCAGCCGAGACCGATAGTTGTCGATCAGGATGCCGATACCAGGATTTCCCTGCTTGAAGAAGAAGTCCCCGACGATGGCGCCTACCACCGACAGGCCGGCCGAGATCCGCAGGCCGGCGAAGATCGCCGGCATCGCGGCAGGGAACTCGAGTTTGCGCAAGATGGTGAGGCGGCTCGGATGATGCAGGGCGAACAGGTCGCGCATCTGCCGATCGACGGACCGAAGGCCGAACAGCGTGTTGGACACGATCGGGAACAGCGAGATCAGCACGCAGACGAAAACGCGGGCGCTGAAACCGAATCCGAACCAGAATCCGACCAGCGGAACGAGTGCGAGGATCGGGACACACTGCAGGACCACCGCATACGGGAACAGGGCGTTCTCCATCAGGCGCGACTGCGACATGATCACGGCCCAGGTGATGCCGATGGCGGCGGCGATCACCAGACCGGTCAGTGCGACGGTCGCCGTACGGCTCAACGCTTCCCACATCGCCGGCGCGGCATCGCCGAGCAGGCCGTCGGTGACGACCTGATGTGGAGGTGGCATCAGGAATCGTCGCCCGGGATCGAGGACCGCGTAGCTCACGAGGTACCAGACACCGATGACCAGTGCCAGGACGACGAGCGGTGCGGCGACCCCCACTGCTTTCGAGCGAGATCGTCCGCGTCGGCTCGTGCGCGCCGCCACGGCGAGCTCGGTGGTGGATCCAGGGTCCGGGGTCCCGGCCTTGCCGGGCTTCGGGGTTCGCACGCTCGCGGTGGTGTCGGTGTCGGTCTCGGGGGCGGTCATGAATGTGCCTCTCGGAGTGCGCGGGAGATCCTGCCTGCGATCGCGCCGAACTCCGGTTCGAAGCGCAGGTCGGGCGACCGGGGGTAGTCGAACGGGACCTCGATCTCGTCGACGATGGTCCCCGGACGTCCGGACATCACCAGGACGCGGGTGGACAGGAACGCGGCCTCGGCCACCGAGTGTGTGATGAACAGGCCGGCAAAGCGTTTGACGGCGAACAGTTCGGTCAGATCGGTGCCGAGTCGCTCGCGGGTGAGTTCGTCGAGGGCGGCGAACGGCTCGTCGAAGAGGAACAGGTCGGGGTCGAGGGTCAGTGACCGGGCCAGCGACACCCGCATCCGCATCCCGCCGGACAACATGTGCGGAAGGTGTTTGTCGAAGCCGGTCAGGCCGACTGTCTCGAGCGCGGCGCGAACTCGCTCGCGCCGTTCGGCTTTCGGTGCGCCGTCGAGCTCGCCGAGCAGTGCGACGTTGTCGGCCACCGTCCGCCACGGGAGCAGGGTGGCGTCCTGGAAGACGTAACCGATCCGCTCGGCTCCGCTCTGCAGGTAGCCGTCGGTGATCGTCTCCAATCCCGACGACAAGCGCAGCAGGGTCGACTTGCCGCAGCCGGATGGGCCCACGACGCTGACGAATTCGCCCTCGCGCACGGTGAGGTTCACATCCCGGAGGGCATGGGTGCCGTCCGGATAGGTGAGTTCCACGTGTTCGAAGCCGACGAGCGGGTGACCGAGTGCCGGTCTGGGGGTCGTTGCGGGTGAACTCATCATCTCTCCATACCGACGGGGGACATGGCTGGCTGGATCACTTGTGGTCGGGTCACTCCTGCTGGGGAAAGATCCGGTAGCGACGGGAACGCCGACCAGGTCGTCGTCTCCGTGCGCGCCACCGTGATGCCGTTCACGATGACGACGCGGTCGGCCGGGGCGGTCGCGATCACCTCGGTGAGGTCGGCGCCGCGAATCGCGACGAAGTCGGCTCGCGCACCGACAACTGGTCCCGCGGGCTCGAGTCCGAGCACGGCACGCGCTTGGCCGGTCACCAGATCCGTTGCTGTGTCGGGACTCTGATGTGCTGCGGTGATCAGCAGGGCGGCAGTCTCCAGGGGGTCGGCCCGGCCGACGGGGTTGAACGGGTCGCGGATGTTGTCGGCGCCGCCGGCGACACGGACGCCGTGGTCGCGCAGTACGTCGATCGGGGTGATCCCCCGACGCCCGGCCGAGGGACCGGAGCGGCCCTGCAGATACAGATTCGTCACCGGCAGCGCGACCACCGAGACGCGGGCGCGCGCGAGCGCCCGTGCGACGCGCTGAAGGGCGTCGGTGGGCAGGGTGTCGAGGCGACAGCAGTGGCCTGCCGTGCGGATCCGGTCCTCGGGCCAGTCGGCGACACGGTCGGCGTAGACCTCGATCGTCAGGTGGTCGCCGTCGAGGAACTCGTCGACGTGCAGGTCGGCGCCGATGCCGTGCTCCTCGGCCAGGTCGAGCAGCCTCGTGAGCTCGTAGAGCGGATCGTCGGCGATGTGTGGTGCGCCGCCGATGAGATCGACGCCCGCGTCGAGAGCGGCCTCGATGTGTGCGGTCGGCGTCGACGGGCTGACCAGGACGGCGATCTGGATGTCCATGAGTCCACTCACGGAGTCCCGGACCTCGGTGAGCACACGTACGGCACGCAGGGGATCCTCGTGTGCGAGCACATCGGCATGGGTGCGCACCGCGGTGATGCCGTTGGCCAGCATGGACGAGGTCGCCTGTAGCGCACGCGTCCGGAAGGACTGCTCGTCGAGAAAGATGCTGCCCGCCCGCCATGAGGCGATCGCATCGGCGAGATCACCACTCGGAGGCGACAATTCCGGCCAGGACAGGGCTTTGTCCAGGTGTGCGTGGGGTTCGGCCGCGGGCGGCAGCAGCAGGTGGCCGCGGAGATCGAGCCAATCGGCCGGACGCGACGCGTCGGGCGCGAACGGTGTGACGGCCCGTACCCGACGAATACCGTCGACATCGGTCGACAACTCGACGTCGACCACTGATCCATCGGCGAGCGACCCGGTGATGCCCGGGGCGGGCGTGGTCTGCGGAGCCTGCATACGGAACTTCCTCGAGACGGTGCGATGGCGTGCGACGGTGCACGAGAGGTCGGTGGTCCCGCTGTGGCTGGGGTCGGCGGGGGTGGGGCGGTTCGTGATACTTGTTGATCACGTCAACACGACCGAATATAGGAATGCGCTGTTGCCGCGACGTTAACCAGCGCTGCGGGCGTGTAACCATCGGTGGCGATTTCTCGCCGGAGGAAGGGGTGGCCGCATGGCGCTCGATGAGCCGGATCTCGCGCAGGTGTCACTCGGTACCGAAATCCGCCGACGCCGTAAGCAGCACGGCCTCACACTGGCGAATCTGGCTGCACAGGCCGGTATCTCGCACCCGTTCCTGTCCCAGCTCGAGCGCGGTTACGCGCGTCCGAGCATGACGACGCTGGAACGGATCGCCCGAGCCCTGGACACCACGCAGGTGAGTCTCATGCTGGCCGCCGATCCCACGCACGTGGCAGGAGTCCCGCCCGCGGCACCGATGGGGGCACAACTGGTACGCGCGGGAGAGGGCGCGACCCTCCCGCAGGCCGGGGACAACGCCGGATATGCGCGCCTGCTCGTCCGCGGCGACGCCGTCTTCTTCCCGCAGGAGCAGTTGTTGAACAGGAGGGACCACGGCGAGTACTTCCAGCACGAGCAGGACGAATGGCTGCACGTCGTCGACGGCGAGATCGAGGTGGACCTCGGGGATGACAGTGTTCTCGAATTGCGAAGAGGCGACAGCCTTTACTACGCTGGCGGCATTCCCCACCGATGGCGGCTCATCGGTGCCGTGGCTGCTCGCCTGATCGTTGTCCAGGCGTCGGCGCAGGTGCCCTGACCCGCGGTGGTGGGGCTGGTTCCCGTGGCTGGGATTCCGGCGGAGGTCGAAGTATCGAGGAGATCTCCGATGTCATTGTCAGTGAACGACATCCAGGACACCGTACGTGTTCGTGTGGTGTCTCGGCGCCGGATCGCCCGGCGGGTGGACGAATTCGTCCTCACGTCGTCCGGAGGTGAGGCGCTGCCGCCGTGGACCGCCGGTTCGCACATCGATCTCCACACGCCTGCCGGACCGGTGAGGCAGTACTCGCTGCTGTCCGCGCCCGATGACACGGACAAGTATCGGATCGCCGTCGAACGCCGGCTCGACAGCCGCGGGGGTTCGGTCTCCGCGCACGACGACGTCGAGGTCGGCGCCGAGGTGACGATCAGTATGCCGCGCAACCACTTCGCGTTGACACGCGCACTCGGGTACGTGTTCGTGGCGGGCGGCATCGGCATCACTCCCGTCCTCGCCCTCGTCGACGAGGCCCACCGCTCGGGCCGGCCGTGGCGGCTCGTGTACGTCGGGCGGTCCCGCGCGGACATGGCCTTCGTCGAGGACGTCGAGTCCAGGTACCCCGGGCAGGTGACGGTCCACGAGTCGGGTAGATCGGGTCGCCTGGATGTCGGCGACGTGCTCGCCGGGCTGGCACGCGGTACCGCCGTGTACACGTGCGGCCCGCCGTCGATGCTGGATGCGGTTGCGCGCGTGTGTGAACCGCAACCGGCGGTCGATTCGTTCGCGGAGAAGTTCACCGCGACGTCGACGGAGTCCGAGGCCAACGCGGAGTTCGAACTCTCGCTCGCCTTCTCGGGTGTGACGGTGACGGTGCCGGCGGACCGCACCATCCTCGACGTCCTGGATGGGCGTGGGGTGGTGGCACCCTCGTCGTGTCGCGAGGGGGTGTGCGGAACCTGTGAGACGGGGGTTGTCAGCGGCGAGGTGGACCATCGGGACTCGATCCTGTCCCCGGAGGAGAGGTCCGAGAACGAGTCCATGATGATCTGCGTGTCTCGGTGCACGAGTGGCCGATTGGTTCTCGAACTGTGACCACGACCGTGCTCACCGGGGCCGCGGCGGTGCTGCGCGACGCCTCGACGGTCGCGCGGGACCCGGTCGTCGTGGTGGACGGGTGGATCGGCAACGGCGCCGACCGACAGGACGGGGCAGATCAGGTCGTCGACGTCTCGGGGTGCGTGGTCACCCCCGGCCTGGTGAACGCCCACCATCATCTGTTGCAGACCGCGTTCCGATCGCGCCCGGAGAGTCGATCCGTCCCGATGTCGCAGTGGCTCGACTCGATGGCGCAGCGCTATTCGTCGATCGGTGTGGACCCTGAACTCACCGCCGCGGCGGCGTCCGTCGGACTCGCGGAATCGCTGCTGTGCGGTGTGACCACGGTGGCCGACCACCACCTCACCTGGCCACGGGATCAGGACCCGGTCGCGCTGGCGGGTGCGACGATCGGTGCCGCCGCGCGGGTCGGCGCACGGCTCGTGTTCGTGCGGGGCACCGCTCGTGACGACCCGGATCTGGCTGCCGCATCGGTCGAGGACATCCATCGGATGTATCTCGGTGCGGCAGCGGGAGGGACGAGCGCTGACGGCATGCTCCAGCTGGCCGTCGGGCCGTCGGGTGTACACGCCGACGGGCCGGAGACGTTCGCGACGCTCGCCGAGGTGGCGGCCCGGCTCCGCCTCCGTCGCCGCACGCAGGCCAACGAGCAGATCGATGTGCAGGTCGCCGCGGAACGATACGGTCGACGCCCCCTCGCCCTCCTCGAGGAGTGGGGTTGGCTCGATGACGACGTCACGGTGGCGCACCTGTGCGACATCACCGACGACGAAGTCGGCGTGCTCGCGCGATCAGGCGCGTCGGCGACTCATGCCCCCGGATGCGACGTGCCGATGGGCTGGGGTGTCGCGCGGGTGTCCGCGCTGATGTCGGCGGGCGTGCGGGTGGGGCTCGGCACCAGCGGCGGGGGAAGCAACGACGCCGGGCACCTGCTCGCCGACGCCCGTCTGGCCGTGCAGGTCTCGGGACTGATCGGTGAACCCGTCACCGCCCGTGCGGCTCTCGCGATGGCCTCCGAGGGTTCGGCGGCCGGACTCGGCCGCGCCGAGCTGGGGCACCTGCGGCCCGGCGCCGCGGCCGACCTGTGCGTCTGGGACTGCTCGGACGTCTTCGACGCCGGGGTCCCGGACCCGGTGGACGGACTGCTCTGGGCGGGCCCGGGCCGTCGACCCCGCGACGTCATGGTCGGCGGACGGTGGGTGGTGCGCGACGGCAGACTCCTCACCGCGGAATCCCGCACGCTCGCAACCGAACTCGGAGGGCTGCTGACGTAACCCCCCCGCTCCCTGAGGTGCGAGCGACGAGGCTCCTTGCTCCCTGAGGTGCGAGCGAAGCGAGCCTCGAAGGGTCACGCGAAGTGCCTCACCAGGCCCTTCGTGGCTCGTCGCTTGCGCTCCTCGCACCTCAGGGAGCGGATGGGCCTGTCGCACAAGGGGGTGCCGGGGCGTCCTCGGAGAGCGGCTTGTTCAGCGGCATCAGGTACAGGACGTCGAGGACGACCGGGGTGGTCCCGAGGTTGGTTCCCTCATGGGTGTTCGCCTTGCCCCCGGGCTCCTGGATGATCTCGCCGGTCCGGTAGACGACCGGTTTGCAGTCGGAGCCGGGATGGGTGAGCGTGCCCTGGCGGACCAGGCCGATGAGCGTGCCGTCGTGGTAGTGCCAGCCCGTGGTGCCGCCGGGAGCGATGGTGATCTCGCGGACCTCGACGTGCACGCCGTCGGGCACGAAGGGCAGCAGATCCGCCGGGATGTCCGCCTTGGCCAGGCTGACCGCCGAGATCCCGGACGAGGGCGTGGCATTCGCCGCCGTCGACGACATCGCGAGGGGTGTAAGGAGAGCGGCCGCGGCGGCGAGCGTCGCGACGGCGGTGCGCAGGAGAGGTGTCATCGTCCGACCGTACGTCGACCGGGCGGAGGGGATAACCGATTCGTCCGATTCCGCTGGGGGACAGCTCTGGACGATTGACCCGAACGGTTCTGGGTACAGGTCGATGTGCCTACGATGGCGGAGCCGGGTCGATGACCCGGCCCGAACCCAGGGAGCCGTGGATGTCTCGCTTGTCCCATGTCGCGATCGTCGTCGGCGCTGCCCTCCTCTGCTCGGTGCTCGGTGTGACGGGGCTGCTGGTGCCGTCGGCCGGTACCGCGGCCGCGGACACCCTCGCCGGGGTCCGTTACGCCAAGGCGACCGCGGGCGCGCCGTACCGGGAGACCTGGGTGTCGCCGCGGAACCTGGTGGTGTCGGTGTGGTCGCGGTCCATGCAGACCCAGGTCCCGTCGCTGGTACAGACGCCGGCCAACCGGAACCAGGCCGCACCGGTGATGTACCTGCTCAGCGGATCGACGGGCGGCGAGGACAACGACGATTGGACGCACGCCACCGACGCCAACTCCTTCTACGCCAACAAGAACGTGTGGACCGTGACCCCGATCGGCGGTGCCGCGAGCTACTACGCCGACTGGCGCCGCGTCGATCCGGCCGCGAACTTCCGCTTCGGCGTGAAGTCGTCCCGGCCCCTGCGGTGGGAGACCTTCCTGACGTCGGAATTGCCCGCGGCGTTCGAGAACGCGCACGGGGGACGATCTGGTCCGGGGCGCTCGCGCGGCGTCGCGGGGATCTCGATGGCAGGTACGGCGGTGCTCCGGATCGCCGAGAACCACCCGGGCTTCTACCGGGCGGTGGGCTCCTACTCGGGATGCGCCGACACCGCGTCGCCCACCGGACAGCTGCTCCTGCGCAATGTGGCGTTCGTGCCCGGACTCGCCGACGCCAGCAACATGTACGGGCCGCCCGGCGATCCGCAGTGGGCGGCACAGGACCCGGTGATCAACGCCTACAAGCTCGCTCGCCGCACCCCCGCCCTGTGGATCAGCGCGGCGACCGGTCTGCCCGGCGCGCATGACAACCTGTCCGACCGGCGAGTTGCCGGCAACGTGGGCGAACTCGCCGAGCAGGTCGCCGCCGGCGGTTTCGCGGAGGCGACCGCACGATCGTGCACGGTGACGATGGCGAATCGTCTCGCCGCGCTCCGCATCCCGGCCGTCGTCCGGCTCCCGGCGACCGGTACGCATTCCTGGGGGTACTGGGAGGACCAGATGCATGAGTCCTGGCCGATGTTCGCCCGCGCGCTCGGGGCGTGACGCCGCGGGAGATGCACCGCGGGCGGCGGTCGCCGTCGACCGCCGGACCTCGCGTTTCAGCGTCCGTTCAACTCGCCGGACCTACGGTCGGGACGTGATCTCGGGGCACGGCTCCACCAGACGATGTCCAGGGGGCGATCCGCGATGACCGTCACCCGCCGCGGCCTGTGGCTGTCGCAACTGCTGCATCCCGAGGTCTCGCACGTCGTCGCCTTCGGCCTGACCCTGTCCGGCCCGCTCGATGCCGAACTACTCCGCCGCACGGCCGGCGCAGTGCTCGACCACGTCGGCTGGTGCGACGTACGTCTGAGTCCGGACCGTTCGCCGGCCGACGGTCATCCGCATCCCGTGCAACCCGCCGGCTCCGGACTGGACCCGGTGGCGTGCGTGGACCTGTCCGCGTGTGCCGACCCGGCGGCGGAGAGCGAGTCGCGAGCGCAGCGTTTCCTCGATGATCCCGCGGGCGCCGACCTCGGACTCCCGCTGTTCCGCAGTGAACTGCACGTTCTCGCTCCCGACCTCCACCGGTGGATCGTGCGTGTTCATCACGTGCTCACCGACGGCGCCGGCGCCTTGCGGGTGATGGCGCACATCGCCGCCGTCTACGCGGGTGCCGCGCGGGCGGATGAAATGCCCCTCGCCGACGACCTCGAACTCGAGGCCGAAGAGGAGAGGTATCGCGACTCGCGACGCCGAGGAGTCGACGAGGAACACTGGGCGCGACGACTCGACGCCCTCGAACCCTCTCGGCTCGCCGGTACCGTCCCGCGCCTCACGTCGTCGATCGTGCGCGTCACCCACACCCTGACCGGTCCGCGCACCGCGTCATCGGCGGAGTTCGTCACCGGGTTCGCCGGTCTGTGCGCCCGGCTCCTCGACACCCCGGACGTGGGTCTGAGTCTTCCGGTGGCGGCACGTACCTCGGCGGCGCGTCTACGGGCGGTGCAACCCGTCTCGAACGTCGTGCCGTTGCGCCTCGCCGGAATCGGCGACCGGGGCGCAGGTCAGGCCCTCGCCGACGTGTCGTCGGCCCTGGTCGACGCGCTGCGCCATCAGCGTTTTCATCGTGAGGACATGCTGCGGAACCGGAAGGAGCTCAACGACTTCGGCGCGGTGGTCAACCTGTTGCCGGGTTTCGATCCGCCCGCCGTCGACGGTCTGCACTGGGGACTCGAGGTGATGCGGACCGGTCCGATCTCCGACGTCGCGGTGACCCTGCACCCCGCGGACCAGGACGGGCGTCAGGCGGTGACCTGGGAAGCCCCGGCTGCCGTTTTCGACAGCGACGCGCTGGCCACCCTCGCCCGACGCTTCGACCGACATCTCACCGCCACCCTCCTTGAACTGGATGGCGGCCCGACGATTCCCGACGACTCGGTGTTCGTCGACGGCGAATGGGAGCGGTTCCGGTGCGTGAGCGGGCCGCCGACGCCGCCCTTCACGCCGACCGTGAGCCACCTCGAGAACCACTGGACGTCGGACCCCGAGGCCATCGCGATCATCGACGGAGAGGTCTCGGTGTCCCGGCGCGAGTTCGCCCGCCGGGTGGATCGCGGGACCCGGTTGCTCGTGGAGGCCGGGGTCGGTGCGGGCGACCGGGTGGCGGTGTCCATCGAGAGGTCGGCGGCCTCCGTCGTCGCGTTCTGGTCGGTGCTGTGTGCGGGCGGCGTATGGGTGCCGATCGGCGACCCGTTCGCACCGGAGGCGCGAACGCGTGATCTGCTCGATCGCTCGGGCGCCAAGGTCGGGTTGTGCGTGCCGGGCGCCCCACGCCCGGGCTCGATCCGGTGGCTGGATCTCGAGCACAGCGACCCCGATTCCCCGGAGGCCGACCGGAGGCCGGGACTGGACTGCGGGCCCGACGACGCGGCCTACCTGTTGTTCACATCGGGGTCGACGGGAACCCCCAAAGGCGTGATCATGACCCACCGCGGCCTGCCCGCCCTGATCGCGGAGATCCGACAGACGTATGCGCTCACGTCCGGGTCACGCATCCTGCACGCCTCGTCCCCGACCTTCGACACCGGGATCGTCGAGATGCTGTGCGGGGTCGTCTGTGGGGCGACCGTCGTCGTCGCGCCGAACTCGACTCCCGGCGGGGATGGTCTCGCACACCTGATCCGACGCCATCGCGTCACCCATCTCATCGTCACCCCGTCGGTCCTCGACACCCTGCCCGTGGATCTCGCCGACGACCTGGTGCAGGTGATCATCGGCGGCGAACCGCCCTCGCCGCGGTTGGTCGACCGGTGGGCAGGGCGCGTCCGACTACGAAACGCGTACGGACCCACCGAGTCTCGATGTAGCATCAATATCTCCGCGCCGCTGTCTCCGGGCGGGGCGATCACGGTGGGCCCGCCGATGGTCGGGGTCGGCGAGGCGGTCCTCGATCGCCGGGGGCGGCCACAGCCTCCTGGTGCGCTCGGCACCCTGCACTGTGTGGGTCCGCAACTGGCCGACGGCTACCTCGACGACCCGGCGTCGACGGCCGAGGTCTTCGCGAAGAGTGTGTTCTCCGACGACGAGATCATGTACCGGACCGGGGACCTTGCCCAGTGGACCGAGGCCGGTGAAGTCCGTGTGCTCGGACGGCGCGACAGCCAGGTGACCCTGCGAGGATTGCGCATCGAACTCGCCGAGATCGACGCCGCGCTGGGGCGATGCACCGGTGTGCGCAGTTCCGCGACGATCCTGCGTGAGTTGCCGTCGGGCCGTACCGCGCTGGTGTCATTCGTCGTGCCGCAGGGAACCGGAACGGACGTCGACGCACCCGGGCTGCGTCGCGCGGTCGCCGGTGTGCTGCCGTCGTACATGGTCCCTGCGCTCGTCGTCGGCATCGACGCGCTGCCCCGTACCAGCAACAACAAGCTCGACGTCGGAAAGCTGGCGGACCACCCGATCCCCGGTCGCCGGTCGGCGCGTAAACCCATCGGCTCGCACGAGACCCTCCTGGTGCGGGTCGTGGGTGAGGCGCTGGGAACCGACGCGGTGGACCTGTTCGCCGGCTTCCTCGAGCAGGGCGGTGACTCTCTGGCGGTCATGCGGGTCGTCGGCTCGCTCACGGCGGCGGGGCATTCCGAGATCGGGCCCGACGACATACTCACCGCCCCCGACCTGGAGACACTGGCCGGGCGGATGGTCGCGCCGGTGTACTCGGACATCGCCTCACCGCGGGAGGCCGGGTCCGACGACGACCGGCCGCTCACGTCCGCGGAACGGACGGTCGAACGCGCGCCGGGGCACCCGCACGGGCAGCTCGTCCGCGTCGCATGGGTTCCCCCTGAAACCGGGCGACCCACCTCAGCCGAACTGCGGGAACTGCTCCGCACGTTGGCCGTTCGGCACCCTGCCCTGCGGTCGATCTACCCCGACACCCCCGCCGGGCCGGTCCAGCGGGCGCTGGCGGGGGGCGCCGACGCCGCGATCGATGGTGCCGTGCAGGTGGTTTCGGAGTCGAATCCGAACCCGACACGCGAGCGGCTGAGTGCACTGGCCGAGCAGATGTCGGCGACGCTCGACGTCCGGGTGACTCCGCCGTTCAGCGTCCGCATCCTGTCGGATGCCGACGGCGATGTGGAGGCCGCGGTCGCGGTGTTCCATCACATCGCGGTCGACGGTCAGTCGCTCGGAACACTGGCTCGGGAGGCGGACCTGATCGCTCGCAGGGCCGATGTCCCGGCCGTGCAATCCATCTCGCCGCCCGCACCCTGCGCCGACCGCGGCGTCGACGGTGCGTCGTGGCAGAAGCTGCTCGGCTTGCCGCCCGAGCAATCGTTCACGCTGGACGGGGTGAACCCGGTCTCGCGCACACAGTCAGCGGCGATCCGCCGTCGAGCCCTCGTCGACGCTGATGTCCACACACGATTCCACGCCGACGCGTCCGAGCGGGGCATGACGTCGTTCGAGGCGTTCGGTCGATCGGTGTCCGAGGCGTTGGCGAGGCTGACCGGACAAGATCGGGTGATGGCGGCCACCGCGGCGTCGACGCGGCCGGCGGGTGCCGAGCACACCGTGGGGGACTTCGTGATCTCCGCGATGACGCCGCTGGACGCCCGAGCGGATGCGCGCGACTCGGTGGAGCGGACCCGCCGGTGCATCGGCGCGGCGACGGGGCCGATGGAAGACGTGCTGGACGCACTGGGACGCCCGGTCGTCGACGGTCGCCTCTTCCCGGTTCCGGTTCTCCTGGGCTGGGTCCCGACGATCACCCGGCCGAGCGCGGGTGGTCATCTGTACGTGTTCCCCCCGCGGATCACGCGATGGATGCTGCAGATCGAGGGCTCGCCGACCGCGCAGGGGGAGCTGCAGGTCCTGGTGACCGGTGCGGCCTCCGCCCTCGCGGAATCCCGGGTCGAGCAGGTCCTCGCCGAGGTCGTCGCGTGCGTGCGCCGGGCGTGACACCCGCGGTGCCCGACCGCCGACGGCGATTCCGGGCGGCCAGCGTTCGCATGCGACTGACGGTCGTCGGCGCGGCGATGCTGTTCACCGCACTGCTGATCGCCGGCGCGATCGTGCTGTTCGTCCTGTACCACTCGTTGAACACCGCCGCCGATGGCGCGACCGCCGCACGCAGCGGAGAGATCGTCGATGCGATGTCGCGGTCGGGCGTCGCCGGACTCGATCCGTCGCTGTTGGAACGGACGGAGGCCGTCGACATCGTCCAGATCGTCGGTCGCAACGGCGACGTGCTGGCCGCCACGCCCGGTGTCGAGCAGGACCGGGCGCTCGTCCCGCCCGCGGGCCGGGCCGGTGTGAGCCACGTGATCGACGCCGCATTCCCCGGGAGCGACACCGAGTATCGCGCGACCGTCCAGGGTGCCGAGGTGTCCGGTGACCTCGTCACAGTGGTGGTCGGAGCCGGGGAGGGCAGCATCCACGCCACCGTGTGGACGGTGTTCGCCGTGCTGTGCGTCGTGTTCCCGATCATTCTCGCGGCGGCCGTCATCGCGACCGATCAGCTGCTACGGCGAGCGCTGCGTCCGGTCGAGTCCATCCGCGCCGAAGTCGCCGACATCTCCCGTGCGGGCGTCGCCCGTCGGGTGCCCGTCCCCGACACCGGAGATGAGATCGCGACCCTCGCCGAGACGATGAACGAGATGCTGGACCGGCTCGCATTCGCTCGTGACCAGCAGCTCCGTTTCGTCGGTGATTCGTCGCACGAGTTGCGGAGCCCGCTCGTCACCATCATCGGACTGCTCGAGCTGGCCGACCGGACCGGCGAGCCGATCGACGACGATTCGGTGTCGACGCTTCTGCTACCCGAGGCGTACCGCCTTCGAGACCTCATCGACGACCTGCTGCTGCTCGCGCGCGCCGATGAGTACGGGCTGCGCCCCGAGTTCGAGGACGTGGATCTCGACGACATCGTCAACGACGAGGTGACCCGGCTCGACCTGACGACCGAACTCGACGTCGACGCCACGGTTCTCCCGGTGCGGGTGACCGGCGACCGGCGACAACTCGCGCGAGCGTTGCGGAATCTCGGCGACAACGCGACCCGGCACGCCCACGGCGCGGTCAGTGTCACGATGGCGGTCGGACCGGAGCGGGTGGCGGTGACCGTCGCCGACGACGGTGTCGGCGTTCCTGACGAGGACCGGGATCGGATCTTCGACCGGTTCGTCCGCCTGGACACAGCTCGTGAACGCGGCGGCGGGACGGGTCTCGGCCTGTCGATAGTGGCCGAGATCGTGCACGCGCACGGCGGGACGGTCGCGGTCGCCGACACCGGGGGCGACGGGTTCGCCATCGAGCTGTCGCTACCGCGCACGACACCTCACGACAGCGGGCCCCCGCCGTCACCGGCGAGGAGATAGCCTGCGCCCCGGACGGTTTCGATGGTTCGACAACCGAACGGGGTGTCGATGCGCCGGCGCAGATAGCCGACGTACACCTCGACGATGTTGTCGTCGCCCCGGTAGTGCGCGTCCCACACCGATTGCAGGATCTCGGTCTTGCTGACGACTGTTCCCTTGTGCCGCATCAGGAACTCGAGCACGGCGAACTCACGGGCGGTGAGGCGGATCGGGGTGTCGCCGCGCCGGACCTCCCGCGTCGCGGGGTCGAGGGTGAGCGAACCGGCACGGAGCACGGCGGGACGCTCGGGCGCACCGCGTCTCACCAGCGCCCGGAGGCGGGCCGACAGCACGACGAACGAGAACGGTTTGACGAGATAGTCGTCGGCACCGAGGTCGAAGGCGTCCGCCTCGTCGTATTCGCCGTCCTTCGCGGTGAGCATCAGGACCGGCGTCCACACGGCGCGCCTGCGGAGCTCGCGGACGACCTCGTACCCGTTGAGGCGCGGCATCATGATGTCGCTGACGATCACGTCGTAGGTCCGAGTGCAGGCGCACTCGACGCCGTCGACCCCGTTGTCGGCCGTGTCGACCGTCCAGCCCTCGGCCGCCAGGGTGCGGCGGAGGGTCTCGGCGGCCCGCGGGTCGTCCTCGATCACCAGCACGCGCATGCGTCCCAGTATCACCGGCTGGGGTCGCAGCCCGCGGACCCGTCGACCCCGCGCGTCTCATGTCCAGACGGCGCGTGCCCCGCTCTCGCCGATGCGGTACACCATGATCACCGACACCACGGCCACGACGACGAGCAGCGCGCCGAGAGCGATGGCGACGGGTCGGCTCGTCGGGATCGTCGTTCTGGACACCCTCGTGCGGACGGCGGTGAGTAACCGGTCGTCGTGCACAGCCCACCACAGCACGGTCAGGGCGACGAGAGGCCCGACCCAGTAGATCAGCTGGTCACCGAGGCCTGCATGACGTTCGACCGCCGCACTCGCGGGCACCTGTTCCTCCAGCGATTCGCCCGCGGAGGTGGTCAGCGGGACCGCGACGAGGGTGCCCAGCGCGACCAGCGGGGTGAGGATGCCGAGCCGACGACGCGCGGCCGGCCACACCACACCTGCGATCGCCATCAGCGCGGTCAGGGGAACGAGGACCACGACCAGGTGCACGAGGAGTGGGTGAAGGGGGAGCCCGTTGATGGTGTCCACACCGTGAACCTAGCTCGGCCGAGTTGAAGGGCTGCTGAATGCGGAACACCCCGCGGGCAACGGGCCCGCGGGGTGTTCTGTGTCGTGACGGCCGTGGCTGATCAGGCCAGATCGAACCGATCGTTGTTCGAGACCTTCACCCACGCCTTGACGAAGTCGTTCACGAATCGCTCCGCCGAGTCGTCCTGGGCGTAGACCTCCGACAGGGCACGCAACTGAGAGTGCGAACCGAAGACGAGGTCGGAAGCCGTTGCCGTCCACTTCTTCTCACCGGTGGCCCGATCGGTTCCCTCGTAGACGTTCTCGTCGGAGCCGCTCTTCCACTCCGTGTTCATGTCGACGATGTTCCGGAAGAAGTCCGTCGTCAGGACGCCGGGGCGGTCGGTGAACACGCCGTGCTTGCTGCCACCGTGATTGACGTCGAGTACGCGCAGACCGCCGACGAGTGCGGTCAGCTCGGGCGCGGTCAGATCGAGCATGTACGCGCGATCGAGGAGCAGCGACTCCAGCGGTGTCTTCTCGCCGCCCTTGCTGTAGTTGCGGAAGCCGTCCGCGCGTGGCTCGAGAACCTCGAACGAGTCGACGTCGGTGCTCTCCTGCGACGCGTCGGTGCGACCCGGGGTGAAGGGCACGGTGACCGGGAATCCGGCCGCCTCCGCGGCCTTTTCGACCGCGGCCGCGCCGCCGAGGATGATGATGTCGGCGAGCGACACCTTCTTGCCGCCCGACGCCGAGTCGTTGAAGTCCTTCTGGACCTGCTCGAGGACCGGTAGCACCTTGGCCAGTTCGCCTGGCTCGTTGATCTCCCAGTTCTTCTGCGGTTCCAGGCGGATGCGTGCGCCGTTGGCGCCACCGCGCTTGTCGGTGCTGCGGAAGCTGGCGGCCGATGCCCATGCGGTCTTCACCAGCTGCGTCGGCGAGAGGGCGTCGAGCAGAGTGCTCTTGAGAGAGGCGATGTCGGCGTCGTCGATCAGTTCGTGATCGACGACGGGCACCGGGTCCTGCCAGATCTGCGGCTCGGGAACCCACGGACCGAGGTAGCGGCTGACCGGTCCCATGTCGCGGTGGAGCAGCTTGTACCAGGCCTTCGCGAAGGCCTCGGCGAGCTCCTCGGGATGGTCGAGCCAGCGGCGGGTGATGTCGGCGTAGATCGGCGACTCACGCAGTGCCACGTCGGTGACCAGCATCGTCGGGGCGCGCCCGGGTCCGCCGAACGGATCGGGGATGGTTCCTGCTCCCGCACCGTCTTTCGCCACGTACTGCCAGGCGCCGGCGGGGCTCTTGGTCAGCTCCCACTCGTAGCCGTAGAGGTTCTGGAGAAAGCCGTTGCCCCACTGGGTGGGGGTGGAGGTCCAGACGACCTCGAGGCCACTGGTGACGGTGTCCTCGGCCTTCCCCTTGCCGTAACCCGACTTCCAGCCCAGTCCCTGCTGCTCGATGGGTGCGCCTTCGGGCTCGGGTCCGATGAGGTCGGCGTTGCCGGCACCGTGGGTCTTGCCGAAGCTGTGACCGCCGATGATGAGGGCGGCGGTCTCCTCGTCGTTCATCGCCATGCGACTGAACGTCTCGCGGATGTCCTCAGCTGCGGCGATCGGGTCCGGCTTGCCCTCGGGGCCCTCGGGATTGACGTAGATGAGACCCATCGTGGTGGCGCCGAGCGGCTTCGCGAGCTCCCGCTCACCTGAGTACCGCTTGTCGGTACCGAGCCAGGCATCCTCCGGTCCCCAGAAGACCTCCTCGGGCTCCCAGATGTCCTCGCGGCCGAAACCGAATCCAAAGGTCTTGAAGCCCATGGATTCCAGCGCCACGTTGCCGGCGAAGACGAGGAGGTCGGCCCACGAGAGCTTGGTGCCGTACTTCTGCTTGATGGGCCACAGCAGGCGGCGTGCCTTGTCGAGGTTCGCGTTGTCCGGCCAGCTGTTCAACGGGGCGAAGCGTTGCGCACCCTGGCCACCGCCACCGCGGCCGTCGAAGATGCGGTAGGTGCCGGCGGCGTGCCAGCTCATGCGGATGAACAGGCCGCCGTAGTGGCCGTAATCGGCGGGCCACCAGTCCTGCGAGGTGGTCATGAGCGATACGAGATCGGCCTTGAGGGCCTCGACATCGAGCTTCGCGAACTCCGCCGAGTAGTCGAAATCCTCACCGAGCGGGTTGGAGAGCGAGGAGTGTGCGTGCAGGATCGAGAGGTCGATCTGCTCGGGCCACCAGTCCTTGTTGGTCAGCGGCGCATGAGCTTTCGGCTCGGGCGACGAGATGACCGGGTTCTCGCTCTCGCTGTTGCTACGGGTCTGCTCGTCGGAATTGGGCGGGCGGCTGTCGGAGGTCACGACATTCCTTTCGAGGGGGAACTGCTGATGGGCTGAATGATCACAGGGTGCGATCAGGTCGGGGCCGTGCTGACGCACTCGGGGCAGAGTCCCCAGAAGATGACCTCGGCCTCGTCGAGCGCGAAACCGTGGTCCTCGGATGGGGTCAGGCATGGGGCTTCCCCGACTGCGCAATCCACGTCGGCGATCGCGCCACAGGCGCGGCAGACGACGTGATGGTGATTGTCTCCGGTACGAAACTCGTAGCGCGACACCGAACCCGACGGTTGGATTCGGCGGATGAGACCGCGCTCGGTCAGGGCGTGCAGCACATCGTAGACGGCCTGACGTGAGACCTTGGGGAGGGTTTCGCGCACCGCGTGGTAGATCGTGTCCGTGTCGGCGTGTGGGTGATCGTCGACGGCGTGCATCACCGTCACCCGCGGCTGGGTGACACGAAGATCTGCGGCCCGGAGTTGCTGGGCATAGTCCGATGTCGATGCCACGTGACCCACCATAGGGGCGTCGTCGCGACCGCGCACGGTTTTTCTGGATCTGATCCAAATTCCTTTCCGGTCCGCACGCGACGACGGCCGCCATCAGATGGATGGCGGCCGTCGGGTCGGTGCGGAGCGATCAGCTGTCGATGCCGACCAGGTCCTTCGCGAGTTCGGCGAATCGGATCTCGATCGCCGAGACCACGCGTTGGCGGTTCTTGTGTGCTTCCTCGTAGGCGAGGGTGACCCGCAGGTCGGCCGGCTTGGTCAGTTCCTTGACCGCGGCGACCGCGTCGGTGACGTTGAGGTCGACGTATCCCTCGATCGGGAGGTCCTCGGCCTCAACGGTTCCGGTGATCTCGCGCAGTTGGTGGAGCGCGTCGGCGGCACCGTCGGCGCCATTGTCGCGGGCGCTGTCCTCGACGGCTTCGAGGGCCGCGTCGCGTCCCGCCGCGACCGTCTTGGAGACGGCTGCGCCGGCGTTGCTCACGGCGTCGGTCGCCCGCGCCGCGGTCTCCGATGCGTCGTCGACGGCGCGCCCGAATCGGCTGCGGATCGAGTCCACCGGGTCGGGCAGCTGGCGGGCGAATTCGGCGGTCCGGTCGATCGCCCACGATGCGCCGAGTGCGGGAGCGGTGAGAGCGCGCGCGGCGAGGCCGCTGGCCCACTGCGAGGGCCCGCGACGCAGGGCAGCCGGGCCACCCAGCGCCTCCTCGGCGAGCACGGTGGTGAGCCAGTGGACAGTGGCGGTGTGCGCGTCGATGAGCTGATCGGCCAGCGCGACGAGTGCCTGGTCCTCCTGGCCGGTGGCCAATGCCTTCAGGTAGGTGGCGCGTGCGACGAGTCGTTGTTCGAGCGCGAGGTCGTCGAGCAGGGCCTCGTCCAGCGGTTGGGCCTGCTCGGCCAGGGTCTTGGCGACGGCTCCAAAGCGGCCGAGGACCGGTCGGACCACATCGACGAGGCCGCCGCGGTCGCGCAGCGCGTTCTCGATGGTCAGGGCACGCTCGCGTGCGTTCTCGGCATTCTGTGCGAGTTCCTTGCGGATGGCGTCGGTGCGTGCCTGGGCCTGCCGGGTCTCGGCGATCTGGATCTCGGTGTGGGTCAGCGCGAGGATCGCGCGAAGTTGCTGGTGAACGGTGGTGGTGGAAACGGTCATCGGTTCTTGCTCCCCTCTGGTGCGGGTCGGAATGGGCTACAACCCGAGTGTTGCCACGACGAGGGCAGATGTAACACCTCGGCCGGAATCGGCCCTGGTCGGGTCGGCAAAGAGCAAGTGTCACAACGTTTCCGAACGTATGTGAAGCGTGTCACAGTTGCGCCCGACCGGGCGGTCCATGTCCGATTGTCGAGCTTTGCTCGGTACCGGGGCGGATACCGACCGAACGGCACCCCGACGTCGAGGTTTGGGCTCGCCCGCGGCCCGGGTACCTCGGCGCGATGAACCCGGAGCGGAGTCGCAGGATGGACCCCCATCCGGGTGCGCATCTCACCGTTGCGCAGATCGCCGACCATCTCCGAACGCCGATCGTCGGCGGACCCGACGTCGGTTCGATCATCGTCCGCGACATCGACGACGATTCCCGGACGATCCGTCCCGGGGACGCCTACCTGGCGATACCCGGCAGCCGCTGGCACGGACTCGACTTCGAGCGAGAGGTGGCCGCCGCCGGTGCCGTGCTGGTGATCAGCGACCGGCCGGCGTTTCGGCCGCCCCACTTCTCGTCGATGAACCGCGTCGCGTGATGGGGCCGCTGAGCTCCTGGTTCCACGGCGAGCCGTCGCGAGACCTGCGGGTCTTCGGTGTCACGGGAACGAACGGGAAGACCAGCACCACTCATTTCGTCGACGCCGCGCTGGCTGCGGGGGGGTGAGGCCGCCGGACTCATCTCCGGCGCGCGCATCCGAGGACCCGGATGCGACGTCGTCCCGCTGCGCACGACGCCGGAGGCGCCGATGCTGCAACGGACACTGGCGATGTTCCGGCGCCACGGCGTCACCTGCTGCGCCATGGAGGTCTCGTCTCACGCAATCGACCAGGGGCGGGTCGACGGCACGGTGTTCCGGGTGATGGCGTTCACCAATCTGTCCGATGATCACCTGGATTATCACGACTCGGTGGAGAACTATTTCGCGACCAAGGCCGCGATGTTCACCGCCGAACGGACGCAGATCGCCGTGATCGACATCGACGACGCCTGGGGCGCGCGACTGGCCACGGGCACCACGACGGAGACCTGGACGTGCTCGACCTCCCGCCCGGATGCCGATGTCGTCGCCACCGAGATCCGGACCGGCCGGCTCGGGACCGAGTTCACCGTCCACACGCCGCACGGGCGGGCCCGGATGGGCCTGCAGGTGCTGGGTCCGCACCAGGTCGGCAACGCCCTGCTCGCGCTCACCGCCGCGGTGGCCGACGGCGTCGACCTCGCTGCCGCGGCCGAGGGGATCTCGGCGGTGACCGGCATCTCGGGCCGCTGCGAACCCGTGCACGCGGGGCAGCCCTACCGGGCGATCGTGGACTACATGCACAACACCGCTGGTCAGCATGCGCTGTTCCCGTATCTGCGGTCGCTGACCGAGGGCGGGCGACTGATCGTGGTCGTCGGCGCGACCGGCGGGCGTGACCCGGGCAAGCGAGAACCCCTGGGCGAGGTCGCGGCACAGTACGCCGACGTGGTGATCGTGACCGATGAGAGCCCGGAAGACGAGGACCCGAATGCCATTCGGGCCCGGGTGCTCCGGGGTGCACGCCGCGCGGCGTCGGCGCTCGTCATCGAGGAACCCGACCGGCAGGCCGCCTTCGCGATCGCCACGACCATGGCCGGTGACGACGATGTCGTCGTGGTCACCGGCCGGGGTAGTGACACCTTCCGGCGGTACGGACCGGCGACGACGTTCTTCGACGATCACACCGAGCTGCGGCGCGCGATCCTCGAGACGTCGTAGCGGGCGGCGCGGCCGACGTCAGTTCTTCCCGGACAGCACGGCTTCGCGCGCCGCGGCAGCGGCGGCGAGTTCACGTTGATACAGGATCCCGTAGGTGAAGCCGTTCTCTCCCTTGCGGACTCCGGCGCCCGCGCCGAGTTCACGGAGCGCGCGGGCGGCCACCGCGGAATCCTGGTGTTCGCCCAGGACGGTCTGAATCCTCTTGTATCGCTTGGCCTGCGACCGACCCATCGACTTGTCGACGACCGGCGCGGCCAGCTCACCCGCGTACCGGGCCCGTTTCGCCGCCTTGCGCGCCCGGTGGAGGTCCTCCTCGTTCCCGGTCTCCAGCGCGTGCGCAAGACGCTTGTCCGCCTTGCGCGCCGCGCGAGTGGCGATCTGACGTACCTGCTTCGTCGAGATCTGGTCGTCGGCGAGCGGGACCGACTCGTTCCAGGTCCCGAGGGTCGACAACAGTCCGCGGTACCGGTCCGACCGCATCTCGTCGGTGACGGTCTGCCGGTGATGGTGCTGCTGCGCGGAGAGCTCCTCCTCGATCCGTGCCGCGACCGGCCCGAGCACCAACTCGTCAGGGAGATCGGCGACCGCCGAGGCGAATCGCGCGCGCAAGACCTCACGGTCGCGCACTTCGCCGAGCACACCCGCGAACCACTGGAGTTCGGTGTCGAGGTCCGACAGACCCTCCGGCACGAAGAGGGGAGCGGCAGTCCGCAGCGTGCTGCGCAGCCGCCGGATGGCCACACGGACGCCGTGCACCGGGTTCGCGCCGCGTCGGAGGGCGACGTCACCGGCGAAGATCGTCGCGATCTGTTCCCGGACGTAGTCGAGAACCGCGCCTGCGGCGGGCGACGCAGGGGCAGCGGGGCGCGGGACCTCGTGGCCGATCGCGCGCTCGAAGGTCGACGATGCCGACGCGGGTCGCGCGCCGGCCCCGGCCATCCGCTTGCGCACACTCTTCGGGATCGCGTTCGACTCCGCTTGCACCCCGACCTCGCGCCACGACGTGGCGGTGGCCACCGGGCCGGTGACCGTGGCCGAGACGGTGTCGTCGACGACGTCGTAGGCGTGTTCCCCCGTCGCGTCGAGATGCCGGTGGCGGGTCCGGTGCGTGTGCACGATCGCCGCCACGCGTAACGGTTTGCCGCCGCTCAGACCCCACAGGGCGTCGGCGATCACCGACGGCACGGCGGTGGAGGGTGCGTCGATCTGCTCGGCGATGTCCTCGCCGGTGGACGGCGTCGTGACCCGCCACCCCGGTTCCCGGCCCTCCTCGTCCCCGCCGTCGAGGAAGACGACGGTCGTACCGTGCGCGAGCAGGTCCCGGTCCTCGGTGTCATAGTAGGTGTCGCTGAAATCGGTTGACGAGACCTCGACGTCGCCGGAGCTGCCGAGGTCGGGGATCGCGCTGTCCAGGCCGAAGTCCCAGCTGTTCGGGCGCGTGGTGTCGGTGGGCACTTGTAGCTCCTCACTCTCGCTCGTGTCGTCGACACAGGGTGACCGAACCGGACATCCGGTAAACGTGCGGAGAGCAGGCGATCGTCTATGTGCGGTGGTAGACACCTTCCGGGGAGCGGATGACCTGCCCGTGGCGCATCAGCCGCTCGAGATGGAGTTCGGCCGTGCGCTTCTCCACCGCGTCGACGAAGGGCAGCCGCACATGCGGGCGGTAGACGAGCCGTTCGACGACGATCTCGTCGACGGTGCGCGGCCGCTTCAGCAGTTCCAGCAGCCGATCGTCGCGCCGATGGATGACGCCCTCGTAGTCCGCGAGCCGCGCGCGGAAGTCGTCGGCGCCGGTGACGACACCCTTCTGATGGAAGGTCCCGTACCAACGGGCATCGATGTCCCGGACCCGCGCGATCGACGCCAGGTAGTCGTCGACGCTGCTCCCCAGGTCGCCGTACATAGGGCCGAACGAGGTGAGGTCGATGTCGGCGAGATAGAGGAAGCCGGTGGGCTCGACGAGTACGCCGGAATGTCCCGCGGTGTGGCCGGGCAGGTGTACGACCGTTGCCGTGACGCCGCCCAGGTCGAAGACGTGCCCATCGTCGACTCCGGCGGCGTCGGGAAAGCCGGGCGTCAGGTCGAAGGTGTCACCGATCTGGGCGTCGACACCTGCTCGCTGCTCGTCGGTCAGACCGTAGTTGTCGAGGAGGACCTGGAGGGATCGCACGCCGTCGACATCGGCGTGGTGGGCGAACTTGTCCGCGGCGAAGTGCCGGAGGCCGGCGATGTGGTCCTCGTGGGCGTGACTGATCATCACCGCGTCAGGGTGCACAGGATCGTGGTCGACCTCGAGGGAGGGATCGATCACCAGGGTCGCAGCGGAGCCGCGGACGACGACGGTGTTGCCGTAGGGAAACGCGCCGCCGTGTGACGACGCGAGCACGGTCACCTCGTCGTAGCGGTTCTGGATGAAACTCGGCGCGAGGGTCACGTCGTCTGCGTACCCCGGGCAGGTGAACGCTGTCAACGCCGCGGGTCGTCGGTGGAACCCGCCGGCGAGTCGGTCATCGCGCGCAGCCACAGTGGGACTATCAGCCACGCGAGTGAGAACACGACAAGCGTGACGACCCCGGCGATCGCCGACGGGACCGGTCCGGCGGTCGCACCGAAGACGACCGTGACCGCGCCGGACAGCGCCAGTCCCAACAGGGTGAGTCCGGCGAACGAGAGATAGTGCGCGTAGGTGACGATCAGCGCGAGCTGATGCTGACGGAACAGTGCCCGGTGCAGGGCCACCGGCGCGGCGAGCAGGATGGCCGCACCGACCGCGCACGACACGGTGATCAGGTAGATCACGCGGAGTGTGCCGCCGAGTTCCTCGAACCCGTCGTGGAACGGCAGGGTGAGCAGGAACCCGGTCAGGATCTGAACTCCCGTCTGCACGACGCGGAGCTCCTGGAGGAGCGAATTCCAGTTGCGGTCCAGCCGTTGTGTTTCGGTCTCGTCGCGTTGGGCGCGATTCCACTCGGCGTCGCCTGCGCCGGAGCGGGTGCGGTCGGTGTCCGACGGGCTGGTCACCTGCTCATCGTCGCACCGTCGGGTCTCGTCGAGCCGTGCCGTGGGGTCTCGAAGCGGTCACCACTCGGGGTCGGGGAGCGTCAGCCCCGGCTGGCGGCGAGCATGTCCTCGCGTTCGACGACCTTGACGCGTTCGCGGCCTTCGGCGGCGCCGAGTGCGCGTTCGTGTTCGTCGAGTCGGTACCAGCCGTCCCAGGTGGTGAACGGGATGCTCTTGGACTCGAGGAGTTCGATGATGGCGTCCTCGCCGGGTTTGCCGGGTTGGTTGAGGGCCCCGGCTTCCATGTCTTTGAGGATGCAGTCGACGGTCTCGTTGGCGTCGCCCTTGGTGTGGCCGATGAGGCCGACGGGGCCGCGTTTGACCCAGCCGGTGGTGTAGATGCCGGTGAGCTGGTGGCCTTCGTCGAAGACGCGTCCGGCTTCGTTGGGGATGACGCCGGCTTGGGAGTCGAACGGGATCTCGGGCAGGTTGTCGGAGAGGTAGCCGACCGCACGGTAGACCGCGCCGACTTCCCAGTCGGTGGTCTTGCCGGTGGGTTTGACGTTGCCGGTGCCGTCGAGCTGGGTGCGTTCGGTGCGCAGACCGACGACTCTGCCGTCTTCGCCGAGGATTTCGGTGGGGCTTTCGAAGAAGTGCAGGAACAGCTTGTGGATCGCGCCCTGTTTGGGTTCGCGGATCGCGTAGTTCTCGATGATCGTGGCGACCTGGTCGGTGATCTTCGATCCGCGGCGCGCGACGGCCGAGCCCTCGTCGTAGTCGATGTCTTCGGGGTTGACGATGACTTCGATGTTGGGGGAGTGGTCGAGTTCTTTGAGTTCGAGGGGGGTGAACTTGGCCTGCGCGGGGCCGCGGCGGCCGAAGACGTGGACCTCGATGGCCTTGTTGGCTTTGAGTCCTTCGTAGACGTTGGCGGGGATCTCGGTGGGCAGCAGTTCGTCGCCGGTCTTGGCGAGTACGCGTGCGACGTCGAGGGCGACGTTGCCGACGCCGATGACTGCGACCTTCTCGGCCTCGAGGGGCCAGGTGCGGGGGAAGTCGGGGTGGCCGTCGTACCAGGCGACGAACTGGGCGGCGCCGTAGCTGCCGTCGAGGTCGATGCCGGGGATGTCGAGGACGCGGTCGTCGGTGGCGCCGGTGGAGAAGATGACCGCGTCGTAGTGGGCGCGCAGTTCGTCGATGGTGATGTCGGTGCCGTAGTCGACGTTGCCGAGCAGGCGTACCTGTGGTTTGTCGAGGACCTTGTGCAGGGCGGTGATGATGCCCTTGATGCGCGGGTGGTCGGGTGCGACGCCGTAGCGGATCAGACCGAACGGAGCGGGCATCCGCTCATACAGATCGATGCTGACGCCGCGGTCCTTGGCGGTGTCGGACTTCATCAACGCGTCGGCGGCGTAGATCCCGGCGGGACCGGCACCGACGATCGCAACCCGCAGCGGGCGGCTGTCAGTCGTGGGCATGGGAGGGTCTGACCTTTCGATGAAGGAGGAGTTGCCACCGGCGCCGACAGCGATGATGTGGCCGGGGGGTGACGCGGAAGTGTTACTCCGGCATGGCTTTCAGTGCGGAACGCAGCGTGTCGTCGAGGTGATCGACGGCCAGTGCGACAGCGGCGTCCACATCCCGGCGCCGAGTGATGCGCACCATCTCCAGGTGATCCACCTGTGCTCGACTCCGGCGGGCGTGCTCCGACACGATCGCCATCCCGACGTACAGGGTCGACAGGTCGGTGAGATTGCCGAGGATCACGCGGGTCCGGGGCTGGCTGTCGCAGGTGTCCATCAGCCAATGGAACCGACGGTTCGCCTCGACCCAATCGCTCGCCGGCATGTCCATGGTCATCGAGGTCGCCAGCATCTCGGCCTCGTCGAGTTGCTGCTCGGTGATTTCGAGCACCGCGGCGGTCACGCTCGACGGAATCAGTGTCTTGCGGAGTTGGTAGACCTCGACGAGTTCTTCTCGCGATATCTGATGGATCGTCGCCCCCCGAAACGCATCGAAGTCGACCAGTCCTTCTGCTTCGAGCTGCCGGAGAGCCTCACGGACCGGCGTGACACTGACCCCCAGCCGTGACGCGATATCCGACTGCACGATTCGGGAACCGGCGGGCAGGTTTCCGCTCACGATCGCCCGACGAAGACGTTCGGCCACATCGAGATTGGCGGTGCTTGTCGCACGGGTCGGAGCGGGCTTGGCAATCCGCGGCGGCAGGGCCGTCATCCTGGCCGCCGTGCCGTGGACTGATGTGTACATGTCATCTCGATCCCCCGATCGTCACAGCACCACTCCCTGCCCGCCGGTGGCCATGGCCACAACCGCGCCGGACAATACCAGTCCGACGTAGGGGTTTCGAGGGCCCTCACCGGTTTCGAAACCGACCGGGGTCCTTCGCTTCGGGTCGACGACGATGACGGACTCGTCGATCATATGCGCTGTTCCGAAGATCGCCGCCGGCTTGGTGGTCACCTTTTCCCACAGAGCCGCCAGTGGGATTCCCTCGATCTTGGCGACGGTGAGCAGAGTGGACAACAGATACCGCTGACTGGAGAGGCCCGGCCCGGTGTTTCCGTAAACGGGCGCGTTGTCGTCGGTCGCGATCATGTCGATGTCGGACACGAGCATGTCGAGCAGCGAGGTGCGGTCGCCTCCACCGGGTACCGGCGGCAGAACATGGAGGTCCCGAGCGTGCTCGTCGACCAGTTCGAGAAGGTAGTGCGGGGAGGTCTGCAGCGTGGCGCCCGGGGTCGACTGCATGACCTGCGCTGAGGTCTTCGACCGTGCATGTCGGTGATGGAGTGGCCCGCCACGCAGTGCCGCAACCCGATCCAGATCGTCGTCGTCCCAGGAGTAGACGACTGCCGTGAGTCCCGCTCGCCACACTGCTTCGATGTTCGCCTCGAAATTGGGGTCGGGCGAGTACAACTTGCAGACCTTGGCCCAGTGCTGTTGCAACGTTTGCGCATTGGCATCGAGCCAGTCGGCGAATCCGTCGGTGTCCTCGGGCTCCACCGAGAGGGTCGGGATGTACCGGGGGAGCACGGTCTCGGCGCAGTAGTCACCGATGGCGGCCACGTCGAACCCGCGAAGCTGTTGCCACTGAAGGGCGGTGTTGACGTGGGTGATCCCGCCCATCCGCGGACTGTGCATCTCTTGGTGGCGGAGCCCGAGGCTGAGTAGCGGGATGTGCGCGTCGGCGTCGTAGATGCCGGGCAGGGCCCAGAGTTCGGAACCGTCGACGGTCGTGGGTTCAGGCGCAGGCGGCGATGGTACTGCGATGGGGATGTCGGAGTGCTCGCCGGTGAGTGGATGGTAGACGTTGGTGAAGATGATGTCGCGCATGGTGGTCACGGGACGAGGTTCTCCTTGGGGGCGAAGCCCGTGTTGGTGAGGTCGATGTCGGTCAATTTCGCGACCGCCGCGTCGTAGATCTCGGTACCCATCACAGCGTCGAGGTCCGGCTGGTTCTCGATGACCCCGGTACCCGTGAGGACGTCGGCGGTCTGCTGGTACGAGTTGCGGTCAAGCGTCCCGATCGGAACCTCGGTGGACCACACCGACCTGTTGACCTCGTTCATCTGCCACAGCATGAAGTCCCGGTCGATCGATGCGCCTGCGTCACTGACGAAGTCGACGCATTCCTCCGGATTGTCGCGGCAATAGACCTGGCCGCGGATGGTCGCGGCGGTGAAGTCGGCGGCCTTCTCGGGCTCGGCTTCCACGAATTCGCCGTTGCCGAACAGTTGTAGTCCAAGGGTGGCAGTGCTGTCGTCCGCATAGTCGTAGATCGTCAGATCAGACATCGGAACGCCGGCCTGTAGGATCTGGCCGACCTCGTTGTACCCATAGGCCGATGCCATGTCGATCTCACCGTTCAGGAACTGCGACATGTCGAAGCCCTGCTCGACGAGGGTGACGTCGGTGTCCTTGTCGATGTCGTGCTTGGCGAGCGAGGCATAGAGCGAGTTCGCCGACGACCAGACGCCGATGCGCTTCCCTGCCCACGTCTCGGGACCCTGGAGGCCATCCGCGGCCCGTGACACGAGACGGAGGGAGGTCTCCTGCTCGAGTTGGGCAAGGGTGACAAGGCCGGTTCCGACGTCGTTGGACAAGAAAACGTTCGAGCCGTTGTCGACCCCGAACTGGGCGCTCCCGGCGCCGACCAGCTGCTCGGCGTTGACCTCGGGACCCCCTGGCTTGATCGTGACGTCGAGGCCGGCCTCGTCGTAGTAACCGAGTGCTTCGGCGGCGTAGACGGAGGCGAACTCGGGTTGGATCACCCACCCCAGTACGACGTCGACCTTGCCGTCGCTTCCTGCGGAATCGCCACTGCCGCAGGCGGTCAGGGAGATGGCTGCAGCGGTGGCGACTGCTGCGCCGGCGAGCCGCAGGGCTCGGGATCGGGGCCCAGCAGAGTGAGGCCGGGCTCGGAGAATCGACATGATGGTTTCCTTTACTGGCGGTTGACGCCGTGTGGCTGTGGTGGAGCTGGGGTTGCTGGACTGGTCGGTAAGGGTGTGGGTCAATCGGTTCGGGACGGGTGCCATCGCAGGATTCGGCGCTCGATGATCGCGAGAGCGAGGTAGAGCACCACTGCGAAAACGAATGCGACGAATGCGGCACCCCAGGTGTCGGCAACTCGCGACTGCACTGCGGAGGACTTGATGAACGTCCCGAGAGTGTTCAGCTCACCACCGAAGAATTCGGCAACGATCGCGATCGAGAATGCGGTCGGTAACGCAACTCGGAGCGCGCTCATACAGGCGGGAAGCATCGACGGGAGGTAGAGGTCGCGGACAGTGCGCGCCGGTGAGATCGACATCGACCGGAAGACCTCGACGAGCCCGGGATCGGTGTCGCGGAGGCCGCGGAGCAGAAACGAGAGCACGATCGGGAACACCGCCACCGACACCACGAAGATCCGGGACGACGGCGTCAGCCCGAAGAAGACATTCGAGATGGGGACGAGGGCCACCATCGGGAGCGCGAGCATCGCCGCGCAAGCCACCTCCGCGGTCTGGTCCAGGGCTCGGATCCGGAACGCCACGAGAGCGCTGATCGCCCCCGTGACCGAACCGATCACCAACCCCGCCAACGCTTCCTGGAGGGTGTGCAGTCCGAGGTCGAGAAAGAACACGGGACGCTCGGCGAATGCCTCCCAGATTCCGGTGGGTGTCGGCAGGATGAACGGTTTGATGCCGGCCGCCTCGACCCATAGCTCCCACCCGAGCAGTGCGACGACGACGACGCCCATCGGGCCGGCGACAGTGAGTATCCGCTGGCCGAACCCGGCACGGTCGGCCGCCGGAAACGACTGTCGAACAGCGGATCTGGTCGTGGTCATGAGGCACTCGCCAGCAGTCGACGAACCTCGCTGGTCATCTCGAAAAACTGAGTCGTCTGGGCCAGTTCGGGGGTGCGTTCGCGAGGAAGATCGACCGGGAGACGGGCATGGATTCGTCCGGGGTTACGGCCCATCACGACGACATCGGTCGACAACGCGACCGCTTCGGCGATGCTGTGGGTGACGAACACGATCGTCTTGCCGGTACTTGCCCACAACGCGTGCAACTCGTAGTTCAGGCGCTCCCTCAGAATCTCGTCCAGCGCGCCGAACGGCTCGTCCATCAACACGATTCGCGGATCGCTGACAAGAGCGCGTGCGATCGCGGCACGCTGGGCCATCCCGCCCGACAGCGTGCGGGGATGGGCATCGAGGTACTGACCGAGGCCGACCCGCTCGAGTTCTGCGGTGGCCAGTAGCCGACGCTGTGCCCTGTCCATGGCCATCGCCTCGAGCGGCAGCTCGACGTTGCGCCGAACCGACCGCCACGGGATCAGATTGGGGCTCTGGAAGACCATCGACATGGTCTGGTCCCGTCGTGCCTCGGCAGGCGTACGGGAGCCGATACGCACTTCCCCGAAACTCACCGGCTCCAGATCGGCGATCATCCTGAGCAGGGTGGATTTGCCGCACCCCGACGGTCCGATCAACGAAACGAACGATCCGGGCTCGAAGACATGGTCGACGGCGTCGAGGATCAGCTTGTCGCCGTAGTACTTGGTGACCGCGTCGAGCACGATCCCGTCAGGGCGAGGTGGCTGGTCGACCGACAGGTCGTCGATCCGGCTGGCGGAGGTTGTCATTGTCCGGTCTTTCCGTCGGCGGGCATGCGAAGCATGGTGCGGGTGGTGTACGACGCGATGGCGGAGAGCACGAATACCAGGGCGACGCCACCGGCCATGGCCACCAGGGCCGAGCACCAGAGCGCTTCGGGGTCGGTGAGGTAGTACGAGGCGGCGGTCAGCATGGTTGCGGCGATTCCTCGGTCGCTGCCACTGGGAAGCTCCGCCACGATGGATCCGGTCACCGCCAGCGCGGTTGCCGTCCGGACCGTGGACGTGACAGCGAGCGTGAGAACCGGTAGGTCGAGACTGAGAAGTGTTCTGCCCCGCGAGAAGCCGGCGGCTGCGAAGAGTTGCCGCCGGTCGGCCCCGATGTCGCCGAGCGCTCTCGCCACCGCGACATAGACGGGGAAGAACGCGAGCAGCGACGCGATGACCGCCCGCGAGAACCATCCGTCGCCGAGGAGGATGATCAAGGCCGGAACGATCGCGACGAGTGGCAGGGTTTGCGTGGCGACGAGAACCGGGGTCAGCGTTCGGGAGATGAACTCGGATCTGGCGGTGACCAAACCGAGTACGGCACCCACCGAGATGCCCAGCGCCACGCCGACAATCGACTGCTGCAGGGTCACCGCGATGTTCTCGGCCAATGCCGCCGCGCGGATCTGTCCGCTCGGAGTGGTGTCGGCGAACGCGGACACGATCGACCAGCTGTGCGGCATCGTGACGTCGGACACCCCGAACAGAGCCTTGGCCGCCTCGAACACGGACACCATCACGAGGACGGCTGCCGCCCCCCACATGCCGACGCCGAGCAGTGACCGGGCCCGGCGGTATGTCACCGACCGTTCGGCCCCGGCGCGAGGCCGAGCCGGGGCGACGAGCGTGCCCACGGTCGCCGGCGAGCTGATCTCTCCGAGAGTCATGGCGATGCAACCTTTCCGATCGGTCGGCGGCTCAGTCGACTTCGCTGAGGGACTTGGCATGTGCCTGGTACCGCAGAGCCAGCCAGCGATTGACCTGGGGGAGGGTGGTTTCCTGCCACGAGTAGCGTCCGCGCTTGGCATATCGCGACCGCTGCCCGTCCTGCATGCGCTTGTTGGTGACCATGTCCTGGTCGTTGATCACCTGGTTCACCGCATTCTGCATCTCGAAGGCCCAGTCGAACCCGGCCGCCTTCTTCGTCTCGGCCGGGAACAGCCACGCGACCCGCAAGGTCATCTTGTTGGCTCCTTCCGGCGTGATGAGGAAGTAGAAGACCTGTTCGGGACTGAGCGCGAAGAACACCGTCGGCAGAATCGAGGCGAACATGATCCGGCTGCGATGCAACTCGTCGAGACCGGGCAGGATCGGCAGGATCGCCTTGCCGGTCGGATTGAATCCGGCATCCATGTAGCGGTAGTTGGTCGGGTGCATGATGACGTTGTCGGAATCCTCGAACTCGACGAACTCGGCCATCGAAGCCGGCGCGATGTCGTGGTAGCCCATGTGCACGAACGACGTGTGGTACGGCTCGAGGGCGTTCTCGTGCATGCCCTTCCAGTTCCACTCCAATCCGGGGAACTCCTGCGGTGAGGTGATCTCCAGATTCGCCACGTCGTACATCTCCATCTCACCCGCGAGTTTGGTCAGCTGCGACGCCAGTGGTTCGGCTTCGAGATCCATGTTCGCGAAGATCATTCCGTACCAGATCTCCACCTTCAGGTTCGGTAGACGTGTCTCCGAGCGGAGCTGCGAGATCGGGCACGTCTGCTTCATCTCGGGGGCCGCCTTCAGTCGACCGTCGAGATCGTAGGCCCAGTAGTGGTAGGGGCACCGGAACTGCTTGGTATTGCCCTGCTCGTTCGCATCGACCACCGGATAGGCACGGTGCTGGCAGATGGCCGACATCACCCGGACGTTCTCGTCGTTGTCACGGGTGACGATCAGTGGTTCGTCACCCACCGTGATCGAGTAGAAGTCACCGACATTCGGGACCTGGCTGACATGGCCGAGGCACAGCCACTCCTTCGCGAAGATGGCTTCTTTCTCGAACTCGAAGAACTCTTCGGAGGTGTACACCTCGGTGGGCATGGTGCGGGTCGCCGCGAAGTCGGCATCGGGGACGCCCAAACGGTCGAGGACGTCCTGGACGAGCTGGTGGATGGTGTTCATGGGTGCTCCTGGATGTGGGCTGTGAGCGGGACGGACGGCTCGTGATCAGACGTTCCGTACCACTGGGTTCTCGTTGTTGCGGGTGACGACGCATACGCACTCGATGTCGAGGTCGTTGAACTCCTCGTGAACCAATCCTCCTGGGATGACCGCGATCTGACCGGCCGAGGCAGTGAACTCCTCGGCGCCGTCAGGGCCATGCACGCGGAACCGCATGGCACCGTCGACGATGCAGACGATCGAGGTCTGGTCCTGGTGATGATGTGGAACCGACTGGTGTCCGGGCGGAAGTTTGCTCACACCCATCCACATGCCACCGGCCGACGCCGCCGAACCGCGAGCGAGCGAGCCGGATCCGCCGCCGGCGGACTCCGAGTTGTCGGCGACCAGACCGGAGTCGACGAGGCGGCTTCCGCTGGGGTAGGTGGCGGTGTCACCGGAAACCTCTGGGGAGATGGGACTATCCGACATGGGGGAAGCCTTCCGAGAGCGGGGTGTGTGTGGTGGCGATGGCCTCGATCTCGACGAGGAACTCGGGACGGACGAGGCGTGCGACGACCAAGAGTGTGTTGCCGGGCGGGCGCCGGTTCGGATAAAGGTCGGCGAAGATCAGTTCGCGTACGCGGTAGAACTCGGCGATGTGGTCGGGGTCCACGAGATACGTCGTGAACTTCACGACGTCGACGAGGGAGGAGTTCGCGGCCTCGAGAGTCGTGGCCATGTTGGTGAACACGGTTCGCAGCTGCTTCTCGAAATCGCCGGTGCCGACCGAGTTCCCGGCCGCATCCGTGCTCAGCACGCCGGCAATCGCGACGAGCTGCGCGCCGACCGGGGCGACCACCGCGGGACTGTAGAACCCGACCGTCTCGGCTTCGGTGAAGACGGCGCTGTTCATCGGACTCCTTCGATACTTGTGAGGTCGGCGGGGGTTTCGGTGAGTGATGCGATGTCGATCTCCCGGCGAACCGGGTTGACGATGCTGCCGATTTCGGAGATGGACGCCGTGACCACGGATCCCGGCGCGAGGAATTCGGCCGGAGTGCGGGTGAAGCCGACCCCGGCAGGGGTGCCGGTGGCGATCAGGTCGCCGGGAAGCAATTCGATGTAGCGACTCAGGGCGCAGATCTGCTCGGTGATGGAGAAGATCATGTCGGAGGTGACGGCTCGCTGCTTGACCACCCCGTCGACCTGTAGCGCGATCTCGAGACGAGGGGGGAAGGCGATCTCGTCGGCGGTGACGATCCACGGTCCGACCGGTGTCGTCGCATCCAGGTTCTTCCCGATGTGCCACTGCGAGAACCGCTTCTGGAGGTCGCGTGCGGTGACGTCGTTGACCACGGTGTAGCCGAAGATGTGGTCGGCCACGGCATCGGGCGCGATGTTCCGTCCGGCTCTACCGATGAGCACTCCCAGCTCGACCTCCCAGTCCAGCTGGGCAGAAACCGCGTCGTCGGTGACGATGTCGGCGAAGGGTCCTGTCAGGGCCGACGGAGTCTTGAAGAACACGATCGGGTCAGACGGAACCGTCGCGGCGAAGTGCTCGGCCGACTCTCGCTGATGGGCGACATAGTTGATGCCGAAGCAGTAGACGCCGCGGCTGGATTCGGGAACCGGTGCCAACAGCCCGACATCATCGAGCGGCACCGGAGTACCGATAGGTGTGGGTTGGGCGCCGCGGATGATGTCGTCCAGGGTTTCACCGATCGGCTGGACGACGTCTGCGGTGACGACGCCGACACCGACAACGCCGCCCTGGGCGAAGCGTGCATATTTCATGAGGCCGGGGCCGTCGAGTCGGAGAGGTGGCGGCGTCGCAGCCAGCCCTCGTCGTAGGGAGTCTGGAAATCCAAGGTCAGGCGAAGGTGTGAGATCTTCCAGATCCCGTCCCGCCGGGTGAAGTCGTCCACGTAGTGGCCTCCTTGCCATACGGCTGTTTCGTCGCGGATAGTGCAGGGCTCCAACAATTTCCATCGGCCGACCGCCCGATCGCCAGACACCTGGATCGTCTCGTTGGTCAGATAGTGGACGGTGAACCACAGCCGGTCGGGGCTCAGGTTGAACATCTCGGCGATTGCGTCGCGCCCCTCCCATCGGGCACCGGCGATCGCCTCTCCTGTGGCGTCGACCTCTTCCCAGATCGCGTCGTCCCAGAACAACCCGCCCATGCCGAGGCGTCGTTTGTCGTCGGCCCACTGCATGTAGTTCGCCTTGACGGTGCGGATGGCGTCTTGGGACTCGAGGCGATCCAGACGTGCGAGGACGTCGTCGAACAAGGGGTCGGTCATCGAAAGGGTGCTCCTCGAATGCAGGCCGCTTCGTATGTCCAAGGAAGCGGAAAGGAAAGCCGGCTGATTTCGCGACGACCTTGTCGCGAGGGCTGTGGCCGAGCCAGTTCTAATATTATTTGATCTGGATTCGGTCGGAATACCGCAAAGTAAACGGTTCGTAAATCACTCGGCTGTGCTGTCTATGCTGTTGCGGCGACGCGAAGAGTGCTGGTGCTCACCAGAGTTCCGCCCACGACGGACGGTCGGAGACGTCGATCGTGGCCGAGGCTTCGGTCCAGCGATGGTGCGCCCGTCTGTCCTCGCCCATGACGTCGGACCGTACCGGGGCGAGGCGGGTCCGAAATTCTCGTCCAGCTGACGATGACCGAAGGGCATGGCGGGCTGTCGGGATTTGAAGTTCCCGGTGGTCTTCCCGGTGGTCTCCGGGGATCACGAGAGCTCTGGGCTGTGAGGGGGTGTGGCCCCCGTGACGGGTCAGGTTGTGGCGAGGTGGCCGGCGGTGAGGGCTTTGCAGATGTTGTTGACCATGGCGTGGAAGGTGAACTCGGCGTTTGCTCGTGCGAGTCCGCGGCCGGTGAATCGACGGAAACCGAGGGTGTGTTTAGCCCACCCGAACGGTGTTTCCGCGATGTGGCTGCGTCTGCTGTAGGCGGCGTGGCCTTCTTCGGTGAGCAATCGGGTTGCCATTGCCTCGATCGGGGTGGCGACGGTATCTGATTGGGCCGGTGAGGATGCCGTGGTTTCGGTGGTGGAGTGTTCGGCGCGCGCCACGCGAAGTTTGTGGGTTTTGGTCGAAGCGATGAGCCGGTCGGGTCCAGCGGCGGTGATGTTGGCTTCAGAGTGGTAGCCGGCATCGGCGAGCAAGAGCCCGATTCCCGGCGTGTCCGGTGGTGGGTGCTGGTGGGACTGAATGTGTTCAGCGGCGGCGACGGCCTTGTTCATCATCGGTACGAAGTGTGGGGTATCGATGGCCCCGTTGGTGACCATGGTCGCGATGATCAAGCCGTCGCTGCTGGTGACGGCTTGACAGTTGTATCCCTGGATCCAGCCACCACCACGCAACGACAGGGCCCGGGACTGCGGGTCGGTGATGTTGCGGCGGGTGTCGGTATTGGCCCGATGTGGTGTGCGAGTGTGGTTGCGGGCGGCCACGATCGCGGCGGCGTAGGTTTCGTCCTCGGCCACACGCCGGGCACGCAGCTGCGCGTCCAGGACCTCGGCCCGCTTAACACGTGTGCGCGCTTGTCGAACTGAGCTGTGGTCATCAACTGCGCTCGGCGGCCTACGTTTACGCGGTTTGCGTTCCCACGCATCGATCTTGGTCTGCTGATCAGCACGTGCTTTGCTCAACCGCAGCACAGCGGCCTGAAGCTGCGCCGCCATCGGCGGCGCCCCTGGATAGTCGCCGTCACCGGCGAGATGGGCGGTGTAGGCCACCACCCACTGCTGGGCTTTGGCGTCTTCGGCCGCGCGGCGCCGAACCGTGTGATCACGGTTGATCTCTGCGCGCGTCTGGGTCGGCTTGGCGTCTCGCGCTGCCTGGTTGTGCTCGCGAGCCGAAGCCAACGCAGCGTCGATTCGGGCGAGCCGTTCAGCGCCGGGAGCATTGATGAGACCCGGCGGGATCTCGTCACCGCCATCGCCATCGCCATCGTCATCGTTGGCGGCATGTTCGGCATCCGACTGTGCACCAACGTCTTTGAGCTTGCTGCGGAGCTGTTGAGCCTCTGCCTGACGTTCTTTGACCAGATGCTTCTCTGTGCGGTTGGCCGACTGCGAGGCATTCGAGGCGATCTTGACTCCATCAAGAGCGACGACACCCAACTGGCCCATCCCTAGCTGCGCGCACACCGTCAACGACTCAGCGAACAAATCAGCCATCACCGCCGAGGCATCTTTGCGGAACTGGGCGATCGTGGAGTGATCGGGGACATCGCCAGCGCAGATGACCCGGTAGGTCAGGTCCCGATGGCACAAACGCTCGATCTGCCGCGAGGACCGTTGCCCATGAGCCCACGCCCAAATCAGCAAGGTCAACAACATGTCCGGGTCATAGCCACGCCGCCCGACACCGCCGGTCTTGCGCAGCTTGTGCACGGAGGCGGTGTTCATCCGTTGCACCGTGGCGATCACCAGCCATACCGGGTCATCGCGGCCGACCCAGTCCCGCATATCCGGAGGAAGCAGGAATACCTGGTCACGATCAACCGGCCGATAATTCTTCGCCATCCACACATCATCGCAGTTCAAAGCCCGATTTAGAGGTCCGACACCCGTGAATCGTGGCCAACAAATCCCGACAGCCCGATGGTGCCCTTCCACGGAGCTGAGGTGGACGAATTCTTCGCTGCCTCGCCGAACGGTCGCTTGGGCACCACCGGCGAACTGCCGGGAACCCGATGCGGCCTGGCGCGTGCCGCGTGATCGGAGGACCATCGGACCATGGCCACGTCGATGGATGAACTCACGATGTCCCAACTCGGTTCGCTGCGCTGGGCCGACATGCGCAGGCGGGTGCGCGCGATGGTCGACGGGCAGGTCGTCGTCGATTCGGCATCGGCCATCCAGGTGTGGGAGCCCTACCGGGTGGTCGGATGCTATGCGGTACCGACTGCCGATGTCGTTGCGCCGCTCGGTGATCCGCAGGTGGTCGACGCCGTCGCCGAGCATGCGCCGATCCTGACACCCGACGACCCGTTCGCGATTCACACGACACCCGGTACGGTCTACGACCTGCAGGCCGACGGACGAACGCTGCGTGGCGCCGGGTTCCGCCCGCGGGATCCGGACCTCGCCGGCCACGTTCTCCTGGACTGGTCGGCCTTCGACGAATGGCGCGAAGAGGACCAGACGGCGATCGGTCACCCGCACGATCCGTTCCAGCGCATCGACTGCCTTGCCACCAGCAGACACGTGGTGGTGACGGTGGGTGACACGGTCCTGGCGGAGAGCCGCCGCCCGACCCTGCTGCTCGAAACCCATCTGCCGCCGCGCCACTACTTCCCGCGCGAGGATGTCCGGGTGGACCTTCTCGTGCCGTCGGACACCGTGACGGTGTGCGCGTACAAGGGCCAGGCGACCTACTGGTCGGCGGTCGTCGGCGACCATGTGGTGTCCGACGTCGCGTGGACGTACACCGACCCGCTGACCGATGCCGAGCCCGTGCGCGACCTCATCTGCTTCTACGACGAACGGGTCTCGCTCGCCGTCAGCGCAGCGAGTACCGGATCGGAAGGTGTTTGAGTCCTCCCACGAAGACGGTCGCGGCGAGTTCGGGTGTTCCGGCGAGCTCGATGGAATCGAGCCTCGGGATCAGTTCGGCGAAGAAACTCCTCATCTCCATCCGCGCGAGCGCCGCGCCCAGACAGAAGTGGACGCCGTACCCGAACGACAGGTGTTTGTTGGGGAAGCGGCCGACGTCGAAGGTGTGCGGATCGTCGAAGACCTCCTCGTCCCGGTTGCCCGAAGTGTAAGCGAGATAGACGGATTCACCCTTCGAGATCGGTGCACCGCGGACCGAGGTGTCCGCGGCGGCGGTGCGCATGAACTCCTTGACCGGCGTGGTCCACCGGATCATCTCCTCGACGGCGGTGCCGATGAGCTCGGGTTCGCGGCGGAGACGGTCGAGCTCGGCGGGATTCTCGATGAGCGCCCGGAGCCCGCCGGAGATGGCGTCCTTGGTGGTGTCGTGGCCCGCACTCGCCACGATCACGTAGTACGACGCGGTGTCGACGTCGGACAGGGGTTCCCCGTCGATGAGGCCGTTGGCGATGGCCGAGGCCAGGTCCTCGGTGGGGTGAGCGCGTCGGGACGCGGTCAGCTCGTTGAAGTAGGCGAAGAAGTCCAGAAGCGTCGCCATCCGCTCCTCGAGTGTTACCCCTCGCCGGTATTCGACGTCGTCCGCGCCGAACAGTTCCTGCGTGAGCTGATGCATTCGGGGGAAGTCCGCTTCGGGCAGGCCCAGCAGCGAGAGGATCACATACAGCGGGAAGCCGACCGCGACCTCCTCGACGAAGTCGCATTCCGGTCCGATGTCGCGCATCCGGTCGACGTAGCGCTTGGCGAGCTCGTCGACGCGGGTCTGCAGGTCGCGCAAGGCCTTCGGCCGGAACCAATCGGCGCCGATCGCGCGGACCTTGCGGTGGTGCGGATCGTCCATGTGGATCAGGGTGCGCAGGCCCGCACCGGATTCCAGCTGCGCCCGTGCGACATCGTCGGCGGCGGCGGTGGTCAGCACGGGACGCGGTTCACTCAGCCACAGGGTGTTGTCGCGCTCGATGTCCATGATGTCGGCGTGCTTGGTGATGGCGAAGAACGGTCGGTAGGGGCCGTGGTCGACGCGCGGTACCGGATTGTGTGCCCGCAGATATGCCATCGCCGCGTACAGGCGCGGCTCGTCGGTGTAGGCCTTGGCGTCGGCGAAGATGGTGGCGGCGTCGTCTGCCGTGCTCGTGCTCACGTCGCTTGTCGTCAACGGGTGCGTCCTTCGGTCGAGGGTGATTCTGGATCCGAGTGTCCGATATCGGGGTGTTCCAGTTGGCCGGATTGACGAAGCCGATCGGATCGGGCTCGGCTGTCGCGGCCCATCCGGGATAGGGCGCGCGCCGAATCGCCGCCATGAGCACCGCGACCGAATCCGGCGAGGACGCGAATCCGACTTCCCGATGCGACGGCGCCACGACGGCCGACGCCACCGGCGACTACCTACCGATCGCCGATCACGGTGTGATCGGTGACCTGCGGACCGCAGCCGTCGTGGGGGTGGATGGGCGCATCGACTGGTTCTGCTGTCCGCGATTCGACTCGCCGAGCGTGTTCGGCTCGTTGCTCGACGCCGGACGAGGCGGCGCCTGGACGGTGGAACCGGTGGACGGCGACGTCACCACGCGCCAGTTCTATCTGCCCGACTCCAACGTGCTCGTCACCCGCTACCTGAGCGAGGACGGCGTCGCCGAGGTGCAGGACTTGATGCCGATCGCGAGACCACACGACCCCGACCACCGGACGCGGATCATCCGTCGGATCTCCTGTGTCCGGGGCTCCGTCCGATTTCGCGTGACGATCGCACCGCGATTCGACTACGGCCGTGAGGCACACAAGCTGGTCGTCGAGGACGGGCGTCGGGTTCGCTTCGAGACCGACGGCCTGGTGCTGCATCTCGTCTCGACGGTCGATGTCGACACGATGGACGATCGGGACGCGCAGGCCGACTTCACCGTCGAAACCGGCGAGTGCGTCACGTTCGTCCTCGCGCCCGACCCCGTCGACGACGAGCTGCTCGACCACGACAGTTCGCCCGCCGTCGTCGCCGCGACGGTCGCCTTCTGGCAGGACTGGGTGTCGAGGTCGTCGTACACCGGTCGGTGGCGGGAGATGGTGCATCGGTCGGCGCTCACACTCAAACTGCTGACGCACGAACCGTCCGGGGCAGTGGTGTCGGCGGTGACCGCCGCGCTTCCCGAGGAGATCGGTGGCGAACGGAACTGGGACTACCGCTACGTGTGGATCCGCGATGCGGCGTTCACGCTGTATGCCTTGCTCCGGTTGGGTTTCACCGACGAGGCCGGCGCGTTCATGGACTGGCTGACCTGCCGGTTCGACGACGGTGCCGACGAGTCGGGAGATCTGGGGCCGCTGCGATTGATGTACACCCTCGACGGGGATCCACCACCGAAGGAGACCGAACTCGACCACTGGGAGGGCTACCGGCAAACCTCCCCGGTGTTGATCGGAAACGCCGCCGCCGACCAACTCCAGCTCGACATCTACGGCGAGCTCATCGACTCGGTGTACCTCTACAACAAATACGGACCGGGGATCTCGTACGGGGCCTGGACCCATCTGTGCACGGTGGCCGGGTGGCTCGTCGACAACTGGGACCGTCCGGACCAGAGCATCTGGGAGGTGCGCAGCAAGCCGCAGGACTACGTCTACTCGCGCGTGATGTCGTGGGTGGCCCTCGAGCGGATGATCCGGATGAGCCGGCAGCGCGGACTACCCGGCGACATCGCCGGCTGGATGAAGGCGCGCGACGACATCTTCGTGCAGATCATGGAGCGCGGCTGGAACGACGAGGTGGGGGCGTTCGTCCAGACCCTCGACTCCGACCGTCTGGATGCGGCGCTGCTGCTGATCCCCGCCGTGAAGTTGCTGTCACCCACCGACGAGCGCTTCGTCCGCACCCTCGAGCGGATCGAGGAAGAGCTCGTGAGCGACTCCCTGGTGTTCCGGTACGACACCGACGGCGGACACGACGGCCTCGACGGAGCCGAGGGGACGTTCTCGCTCTGCTCGTTCTGGTACGTCGAAGCGCTCACCCGGACCGGCCGGCTCGGCGACGCCCGGCTGGCGCTGGAGAAGATGTTCACCCACGCCAATCATCTCGGCCTGTACGCCGAGCAGGTCGGCCTCACCGGCGAACAACTCGGGAACATGCCGCAGGCGTTCACCCACCTCGCCCTCATCAGCGCGGCCATCAATCTCGATCGGCGCCTCGGCGAGTAGAGCCGGCGCGCCTCAGATCCAGCCGGACCCGCCGCACAGGTCGTCGGCGGCCGCGGGGCCGGTCGATCCGGCCGCATACGGTTGCGGAGCAGGCGGATTGTCCAGCACCGGCGCGGCCACCTCCCACACGTGGGCGAGGCCGTCGGGCCGGGTGAACAGCGATCGGTCACCGCGCAGCACGTCGACGATGAGTCGCGCGTACGGCGACAGGCCGTCGGCCACCTCGTCGAGCTGTTCGGTCATGTGCGCGACGGAGAGGTCCGTGCCCGACCCCGGTTCCTTGACCGTGACGGCCAGATCGATGGCACCGTCACCGGCCAGGTCGAAGGTCAGCACGGTGCCGTCCTCCGGGGTATCGGTCAGCGGACCGTCGCTGGGGGCGCGGAACACGAGGCTGAGTCGTTGCGAGCTGTGGTCGAGCATCTTGCCGGTCCGGAGCAGGAACGGGACGCCGTGCCAGCGGTCGGTGTCGACCCACAGGCGGACTGCCGCAAACGTCTCGGTGGTGGAATCGTCCGGAATCCCCTTGGTGTCGCGATACCCCTCGTACTGGCCGTAGACCACTTCGGCGGGGTCGAGCGGACGGAAGGCCGCGATGACCGACTCCCGCGCGTCGAGCAGGTCGTCGGCGCCGAGCGACGCCGGAGGTTCCATGGCGACCTCGGCCGCCACCTGGAACAGGTGCGTGACGATCATGTCCAGGAAGGCCCCGGTGGCGTCATAGAACGCGGCGCGGTCGGCGATGTCGAGGGTCTCCGGGACGTCGATCTGGACCTCGGCCACGTGCTCGCGGTTCCACACCCCGGCGAACAGTCCGTTGGCGAAGCGCAGGACGTGCAGGTTCTGGGTGCTCTCCTTCCCGAGGAAGTGGTCGATCCGGTAGATCTGCTTTTCGTCGAGGGATTCGTGCACCGCTTCGTCGAGTGCCCGGAATCCGTCGGGAGACGTCCCGAACGGCTTCTCGTAGACGACCCGCGAACCCTTCGCGAGACCATGCGCGGCAATGGCTTTCGTGTAGTCGACGAAAGTGGTCGGCGGGAGGGCGAGGTAGTGGACCAGCTGAGCGGTGTCCCCGACGGCGTTGCGGGCGGCGTCGATCACCTCCAGCAGACGGCCGGGGTCGTCCGCGGTGAACCCGCCGCCGGCGAACCGGATGGTCTCGGCGAACGACTTCCACTCGTCCGACGAGCCCGACCCGTCCGCACCGAACTCCTCGATCGCATCCTTGACGTGCTGTCGGAACTCGTCGTCGGTGCGGTCGCCCCGCCCGTTGCCGATGAGCTGCCATCCGCGGGGGAGCAGATCGCGGCGGTGGAGTTCGTACAGCGACGGCAGGACCATCCGCTTCGCGAGGTCGCCGGTCGACCCGAAGAGTACGAAGATCACTGCTGAGTCCGCGTCAGAATCGGACGGTGTCGCGTTCTCCGGTGCGGAGCTGTCTGCGGTCATGCATCAATAGTGCCCATCGACGCTGCCGGAGGTCGGATACGCGCGGAGAGCGAACCTGCTCGCCGACGCGGGAAGGAGTGATGCAGATCGCACGCCCAATTAACATGAGCGGAATGGACTCAACTCTGTTGGCGTTGTAGACCACGTATGGCTCATACTTGAGCCTGTTGGACTAAAGAGAAAGGTGCACGCGAGTGGACAGCTTCACCCCCACCACCAAGACGCAGCAAGCATTGAGCGCTGCTGTGCAGGCGGCGGCCAGCGCTGGAAACCCCGACGTGCGACCGGCCCACATCCTCGTGGCACTGCTCGATCAGTCCGACGGCATCGCGTCGCCACTGCTGAAGGCAGTGGGCGTGGACCCGTCGAGCGTTCGTGCGCAGGCCCAGGGATTGGTCGATCGCATGCCGACGGTGTCCGGCGCCAGCTCGACGCCTCAACTATCCCGTGAATCGATCGCGGCCATCACCGCAGCCCAGCAGCTGGCCGGTGAACTCGACGACGAGTACGTCTCGACCGAGCACGTCGTCGTCGGTCTGGCGACCGGCGACTCCGATGTCGCGAAATTGCTGCACAACCTCGGTGCGACGCCGCAGGCCCTGCGCGAGGCGTTCGTCGCCGTGCGCGGCAGCGCGCGGGTCACCTCCGAGGATCCCGAATCCACCTACCAGGCTCTCGAGAAGTACTCGACCGACCTCACCGCGGCCGCCCGCGAGGGCAAGCTCGACCCGGTCATCGGCCGCGACACCGAGATTCGTCGCGTCGTGCAGGTGCTCAGCCGTCGGACCAAGAACAACCCGGTCCTCATCGGTGAGCCCGGCGTCGGCAAGACCGCGATCGTCGAAGGCCTCGCCCAGCGCATCGTCGCCGGCGACGTGCCGGAGTCGTTGCGCAACAAGACCGTCATTTCCCTCGACATGGGATCGATGGTCGCCGGCGCGAAGTACCGAGGCGAGTTCGAGGAGCGCCTGAAGGCCGTGCTCGACGAGATCAAGGGGTCGGCCGGACAGGTCATCACCTTCATCGACGAGCTGCACACGATCGTGGGTGCCGGTGCGACAGGCGATTCCGCGATGGACGCCGGCAACATGATCAAGCCGATGCTCGCCCGTGGTGAGCTGCGGCTGGTCGGTGCCACGACCCTCGAGGAGTACCGCAAGTACATCGAGAAGGACGCCGCACTCGAGCGTCGCTTCCAGCAGGTGTACGTCGGTGAGCCGTCGGTCGAAGATGCAATCGGCATCCTCCGCGGCCTCAAGGACCGGTACGAGGTGCACCACGGTGTGCGCATCACCGACTCCGCACTGGTCGCTGCCGCAACGCTGTCCGACCGGTACATCACCTCGCGCTTCCTGCCCGACAAGGCCATCGACCTCGTCGACGAGGCCGCGTCGCGGTTGCGGATGGAGATCGACTCGCGTCCCGTCGAGATCGACGAGGTCGAGCGGATCGTCCGCCGACTCGAGGTCGAAGAGGTCGCCTTGGAGAAGGAGACCGACGCGGCGTCGAAGGATCGACTCGAGAAGCTGCGCGCCGAGCTGGCCGACCAGAAGGAGAAGCTCAACGAGCTCTCCGCCCGGTGGCAGTCGGAGAAGACCGCCATCGACGCGGTCCGCGACCTCAAGGAGGAGCTGGAACGCCTTCGCGGCGAAGCTGATCGGGCTGAGCGCGACGGTGATCTCGGGCGCGCTGCCGAGCTGCGGTACGGCAAGATCCCCGGCCTGGAGAAGGAACTCGAGGCCGCGATCGAGAAGACCGGCACCGATCCGTCACAGGACGTGATGCTGCAGGAGGAGGTCGGACCCGACGATGTGGCCCAGGTCGTGTCGGCGTGGACCGGAATCCCGGCCGGACGCATGCTCGAGGGTGAGACCGCCAAGCTGCTGCGCATGGAAGAGGAACTGGGACACCGGGTCATCGGCCAGAAGGACGCGGTGCAGGCGGTGTCCGACGCGGTGCGTCGTGCCCGCGCGGGCGTCGCCGACCCGAACCGGCCGCTCGGTTCCTTCATGTTCCTCGGCCCCACCGGTGTCGGCAAGACCGAGCTCGCCAAGGCGCTCGCCGAGTTCCTGTTCGACGACGAGCGGGCGATGGTCCGCATCGACATGAGTGAGTACGGCGAGAAGCACAGCGTCGCACGGCTCGTCGGTGCCCCGCCCGGTTACGTCGGGTACGAGGCCGGCGGCCAGCTGACCGAGGCGGTGCGGCGTCGTCCGTACACGGTGGTCCTGTTCGACGAGATCGAGAAGGCCCACCCGGACGTCTTCGACGTACTGCTGCAGGTGCTGGACGAAGGCCGACTGACCGACGGCCAGGGCCGGACGGTGGACTTCCGCAACACCATCCTGATCCTCACCTCGAACCTCGGTGCGGGTGGCGACAAGGACCAGGTGATGATGGCGGTGCGGTCGGCGTTCAAGCCGGAGTTCATCAACCGTCTCGACGATGTGGTGATCTTCGATGCCCTGAGCCCGGAGGAACTGGTGTCGATCGTCGACATCCAGCTCGGCCAGCTCAAGAAGCGCCTCGCGCAGCGTCGCCTCGACCTCGAGGTGTCGCTCAAGGCCAAGGAATGGCTGGGCGCACGTGGATTCGACCCGCTGTACGGTGCGCGCCCGCTGCGCCGGTTGGTGCAGCAGGCCATCGGTGACCAGCTCGCCAAGCAACTGCTCGCCGGAGACATCCGCGACGGTGACGTGGTGCCGGTCAACGTCAGTGCCGACGGAGACTCGTTGGTGCTCGGCTGATCTCAGCCCAGCGGAGTTCATCGCAAGACAGGGGACCCATCCTTCGGGATGGGTCCCTTTGTCGTTGTGCATGGTTCAAAGGGTGGCGAGTAGCTCCATGAGGTGTGCTTCGACGAGCGAGGGCCGGGGTGAGGGTGGTCCGGGTCGGGGTGGTCGGACGTCGATGACGTGGCTGATTGTCAGCCATGATTGGCGTGCTTGATCGTCGGGCCGGGTTGGCGGTCCGTGGATCTCGGTGCGCACGGTGTTCAGATGTTCTGCGAATCGCCGGGGTATGTCGGGTCGGCGGTTGATGTGTTCGGGGTTGGGTGGCGCGCCGGGCTCGGCATTCAACCGCCAGACGCAGCGGCCTTCGTCGGGTCCGGACCGTTCGATCCGGGTGGTGTATTGGCCGGGTTGGTCGCCGACCATGCGGTTGTGTCGCGGGCAGGCGGGTGCGAGGTCGTCGATGTCGGTGAGACCACCCTTGGCCCAATCCTTGTGGGCGTGATGGAGTTCGACGTGGGTGGCGGGTTGATCGCACCCGGGAGCCGAGCACACTTCGCCGTCGGGGCGCGCGAAGGAGACGAGGCGTTGTTCGCGGGTTGCCAAGCGTTTCCCGCGCCCGAAGTACAGTGGCACGGCGGTGTGATCTTTGAAGATCGCGAGCCACGGCTGAACCTCGTCGGCCATCGCGATCAGGTCGGGGATGGGCAGCAGGGTGCCGGTGGCGGTGGTGGCGAGCCCGGCTTCACGAATCAGATCATTGAGGTCGGCTTTGATGATCAGATGGGCGGGCAGGCCGCGGTGCGACTTTCCGAGAATCCCGTCTGAAAAGCCAGCGGTGAGTGCGGCGTCGAGCGCATCGTGATTCGTCTGGGCGAGGGTGCGGCCGTCACGATCGGCTGCGAGCGCGAGGGCGTCGGGGTCGGCGGTGCCGGCCGGTCCGCTGGGTGAGGCGGGGTCGTCGGGATTGTTGAGTCCGGGTTTGCCCCAGACCGCGAACATCATCGTCAGCCGGGCATTCAGTTCAGGACTGAGGGTGCCGGAGATGGTGGCGGTGCCGTCGGCGCGTTGCCGCCCGATCCACACGCCGCGGCGTCGTTTCTGGTCGGTGTCGTCGGCCAGTGTGCCGTCCGGGTCGAGATGGGCCAACAAGCGCGCGCCCAATTGGGTGATGTCGGCCGGGGTGTGATCGATGGCGATCTCGGCCATCTGCCGTTCCGCAGCGACTTTCACGTCGTGGTCGACAGCGTTCGGGATCCGGTCGAGGACGTCGAGGGCGGCTTGGACGTGTGCGGTGCCGACGGCGCCTCGCGCGAATGCCTCAGCCAGGCAGGGGTGTTCGGGCTCCAAGATGTCACCGCCGAGGCTGGTGCGGGTGGCGGTGGCGTCCATCTGCTTGCGGCGACGCGTCGGGTTCGACACTCGCAGCCGGTGGGTCATGAACTGCATGAGCGTTCGGCAACCGGCCTTGCGGGGGAGGTCACGGGCTTCGACTTGATCGATCTGCCGGTCGCCGGCGACGGTAAGTCGTGCGATGGCGCATTCGGTGTCGGCTGCGATGTCGGCGAGTTCGGCATCGGTGCACGGCGATAGGTCGACGGTCTGCAGTTTGTCGAGAATCGCGTGCAGTTCGGCCACCAACTCGACCGCACCAGGGGACGGCACGCCGGTGCCATCGTGTCGTTGGGTATCTGTCATGACGGTCACCTCCCCCGGGAGCCGTTGATGCGAATGTGCTTTCGAGTGTACACGACCTGGGCCGTCTGACAACACCGAAAGTGTTGGTGTGCAATGGATCTGAGTGATCAAATTCTGTCGGTGCCGTGTGGTAAGGCTGGTTGCCCGCCACCGCCTAGGCGAAGATCGCCTGGAGGGCGGGCACCACGTCGTGGTGGTCCCGGATCGGCCGGCACCGCCCCCGGCCGATGAGCGCCAGGTCTTGTGCGAGTTCGGCGTCATGTTCACCGGAGATGTCGAACAGCACATCGAGGCGGGGCAACCGGCCGGCCGCGTCCCGGGGGTCGGGTCCGGCGTTGTGGACGCAGTCGCTCAACAGGATCACGCGAGCGTCGGCCGAAGGTGCGTCGGCCAACTGTTCGAGGGCGGTCTGCAGCGGGAAGGCCACGTTGGTCAGGCCCTGTGCGGGCAGTGCGAGGAGTTCGTCGACGAGTTGTTCGGTGGTGACCGGTCGGCCGAGAGGGACGATGAGCGCGGCGTCGGACCAGAAGGCGATGACGGCGAGGTCGTCGCGACCGAGTTCACCGGCGAGTGCGCCGGCTGTCGCGGCCGCGGTGCGGACCTGCTCGCCGCGGGCGGAGCCGGACACGTCGACCGCCAGCACGATGGAGCGTCGGCGCCGGACGCGCTCGCGCACGCGGATGTCGTCGTCCTCAGGAATCGGGTTGCCGATGAGTGCCTCGAGGGTCGCGTCGAGATCGAGCTCATCGGAGCCACCCCGCCAACGCTGGCTCGTGAGTACACCGTTGGCGCTGCGGCGTGCGTTCCGTGTCTCCACGGGACGTGCGAGTCGGAGTCGTCTGGCGAGTCCGATCGCCCGCTCTCGCGCGACCGGGTCGGTCTGTGCTGCAGGGGAATCGTCGTCACGGGTACCTGCGTCATCGGTGACCGCGACGACCGCACCCGAGGTCCCGCGGGGCACGTCCCGGGCACGTCCACGTCGACCGATCGGGGCGACGGCGCCGCCGCGGCCCGCGGGCTCGAACAACACCGGGCTTTCCGACAGCTGTTTGGGTCTGCGCCGCAGTGGCTTCCGTTGACGGGGTTGAGTGCTGACCTCATCGCGCCGGAGCGGTGAATCGGCGTCGACCGCTCTTCAACCCGGTTCGGCCGCCGCCGGCGCCAGTAGGAAGTGGTTCTGCCAGATCTCGCCGAGCACCTGTTCGGCGGTGGTGAACGCGACGTCGTCGAGATGGATCCGCCCGGACAGGGCAACCTGCATGGCGTCGAGGAAGGTGGCGGTGTACGCCGACGGCAGGTCGCGTGGCGGTTCGACCGCGTCGTCGACCGGGACGGTTGTGCCGCGCATCTCGCACAGCTGGTGCGCGAGGAGTGCGGTGTCGATCGCTCCGCGTACGCTGCTGCCCTGACGGACGGCGTCGTGTCGACGGGTGTCGCGGGTGACGGCGACGGCATCCGCGACCACTCTCGCCGACGACAATTCTGTCCTGCGCGAAACGATCTCGCGCTCCGCCGCGTCGTCCTGATAGTCGACGACCAGCCGGCACATGCGATCGTAGACCGAGGTCGACAGGCGCGTGGTGCCGACATTGTCGAAGGGATTCATCGACGCCACGATGCGAAAACTTGGCTGGGCGGCGATGGTGCCGACGCGCGGGACGGTGATGGTCCGCTCGGCCATCGCGGTGAGCAGAGTGTCGATGGTGTCCTCCGGCGCGCGGTTGAACTCCTCGACATAGAGGAACCCGCCGGCGCGCATGGCCTCGATGAGCGGGCCGTCGACGAAGTTGTCGGGGGAGTAGTCCTCGCGCAAGACCCGCGCCGGGTTGTGGTGCCCCACCAGGCGTCCGGGAGTCAGGTCGGCATTGCCCTCCACCAGGACGAGTGGGATGCCCCAGTCGGCGGTGATCGAGCGCAGCAGTGTGCTCTTGGATGTTCCCGGTGGGCCTTCCAGGATCAGGTCCCGGCCTGCGGCCACCGCGGCCAGGACGAGGTCGAGTTCGCGATCGCGGCCGACGACCTCGGCGGCGATCCGTGCCCGGATCGCCGCGAGGCCATGTGTCTCCATCGGCCGAAGTGAGGTCACCTGACCGGTTCCTGGTTGACCCCGGTGAGGAGAAGGTGACCGGCATCCACCGGGATGGTCACGCCCGTGACAGAAGCTGCCAGGTCCGAGTTGAGGTACAGGGCGGTGTTCGCGATCACCTCGGGTGGCATGAACGAGTGCCCCTTGAGTGCGTGGAAGTGATATCCGCCCTCGATCAGGTCGTCGGGGGTGCCGCCCTCGTGGCCGGCGAACATGTCCCACGCGCCCTGCTGATCGGTCATCGGGGTACGGATCGCGCCCGGATTGATGGAGTTGCAGCGGATTCCGTGCGGCGCGAGCTCCAGCGCGATGTTCTTCATCAGCCCGATCACGCCATGTTTCGTGGCCACGTAGTGCGCGTAGTTCATGCCGGGTTCGAGTCCGTTCACCGACGAGGTGATGACGATCGACCCGCTCTGTCGCTCGATCATTTGCGGTGCAACGGCTTTGGCGGACTTCCACACCCCGGTGAGGTTGACATCCATCATGTCCGACCACATCTGTTCGGACATCTCCCAGAACGGGGCGCGGGTCCAGATGCCGGCGTTGGCGATCAGGACGTCGATCTTGCCGAACTCGGCGATCCCCGCGGCCACCGCGTCGTCGAGTTGCGTCTGATCGCGGACGTCGGCGTCGAAGGTCAGAGCCCGCCGGTCGAGCGCTTCGACCTGGCGCACGGTTTCGGTCATGTCATCGGCTGTGGCCAGCGGATATTCGACGGAGTCGAGCTGCCGGGTGATGTCGAGCAGGATGACGTCCGCGCCCTCGCGGGCGGAGGTGAGCGCGTGCGCGCAACCCTGGCCGCGGGCTCCGCCGGTGATCAGTACGGTCTTGCCGTCGAGGAGTCCCATGTCAGTATCCCTTCCTAGAGTCGTCCGCCGGCGTCGACGACGTGGGTGGTCCCGGTGACATAGCGACCGTCGTCGGAGACGAGGTAGAGGACCGCGTTCGAGATGTCGACCGGTTCAACCATCGACACCGGCAGCCTGTTCAATTCTCGGGCGGCTTCCTCGAAATCGGCTCGGGTGGGTTGCTCGATGTCGGGACGGAAGAGTTTGTAGGTGGCGTCGTTGAGGATCATCTCGGTCGCCACCGTGGTCGGGTGCACCGTGTTCACGCGGATACTCTGCGGCGCCAACTCTTTCGCGAGGACCTGCATCATGCCGATCAGTCCTGCCTTGGCCGCGGAGTAGTGCGCGATGTTCTCGTTGGCCCACATCGCGGCGAGTGAACTGGTCAGGACGATCGAGCCGCCGCGCCCACCGGCGACGATGTGTGGTGCCGCCGCGCGAACGGTCTTCCACACTCCGGTCAGGTTGATGTCGATCATGGTCTGCCACATGGTCTCGTCCATCTCGAGAGTGGGCGCCATGGTGCTGATACCGGCGTTGGCGAGGACGATGTCGATGCGGCCGAGCTGTGCCACCCCGTCGTCGGCGGCCTGCTTCAGCGCGGACAGGTCACGCACGTCGGCCTCGGTGGCGATGATCCGGCGGTCGAGTGCCTCCACCTCGCGCACGGTCTCCTCGAGGTCGCCCGGGCGGGCGGTGTCGTAGGGGACGGTCTCGACCTGCTGGGAGACATCGACCGCGATGATGTCCGCGCCCTCCTGGGCCAGGCGTATCGCGTGACTGCGTCCCTGACCGCGTGCGGCTCCGGTGATGAAGGCGACCTTGCCCTCGAGTTTGCCCATGGTGATCCCTTCGACACGACGTGCGACGAGTGATGCACGTCTCACCGGTGACGATATGTCACAGCGTGCCATAACGGTGCCGAAACCGACTTTTCCGGTGTCAGGCGTCCGCGGCAGGCGGGGGTGACACGATGGCGGGCATGGAAACCGCACGGTCTGAGGAGGTGCGCGTCGACCGGGGCGGCCGTCCCGCCACGACCAGCGCGCATGAGCTCGCCGCACGAGCACAGGAATTGTTCCTCGAGCGCGGCTTCGAGAAGACGAGTGTGGGCGACATCGCCGATGCGGCGGGAGTCAGCCGCCGGACCTTCTTTCGCTACTTTCCGACGAAGGCCGACGTGGTGTGGGTCGAGTCGGCGGCCGAACTCGATCACTTCCGCCGGCTCGTCGCAGCGGCGTCCACCGACACGCCACCCCACCTGACGGTGACCGAAGCGTTCATCACGGCGATCGATCACGGACGAGCCGAAGAGCGGTGGGCGCGTCATCGGGCGCAACTCATTCTCACCGTGCCCGCAGTGCAGGCGCAGGCGAATATCGTCTATCGGCGGTGGCGGACGGTCATCGCCGACCACGTCCGGACGCGTGCCGCCGGTCGTGGCGATGACGCGTACCCGACCGCGGTGGCGTACGCGGTCATCGCCGGATCATCTGCTGCACACGAGATGTGGCTCCGACGAGACGATCTCGAGCTCGGGCACTGTCTTCGGCGCATGTTCGACCTCATGGTGCCGGGGCCGCCGTCCGGCAGCTGACTCGGACGAGTCCGTCGAGCCGCCTCGCGTCGAGTTCACCGCACGACCTCGCGGTGCCCGGCGTCGATGCGTCGGGTCCACCTGCGGGAGTCGAGATACTCGAGCAGCGGGATCACCACGCGCCGAGTTGTTCCCAGCGCCTGACGGGCGGCACTGGTGGTGAACGGTTGATCGAGCGAGGCGAGGATGCGCATCGCCATGGCTGGGGCGGCCGGCAACAGCACGACCCCGTCGCGTAACCGGAGCACTCGTCCCGTGTGCTCGGCTGCGGCCAGTTCCCTGGCGCCCAGTCCGAGTGTGCTGAGGTCGTCGGCCTCGGGAGCACGAAACGGTTGGTCGGTGAGACGTCGCTCCAAGGCGCGGACCGCGTCCTCTGCGTCGCCGAGGGAGGGGATGTGGCCGGGCACCGACAGGTGGCCATCGGAAGACGCGAGACCCGCCTCGGCGACGACGGCGTCCAGCAACGCCGAGTCCGGCAGACCCAACAGTGCGGGCGCTCCCGCCGCGGACATGCCCGCGGACAACGGGTCCCGCTCGTGCAGCTCGAGAACGGAGGTGTGTAGTCGTCCGGCCCAGGCCGCGAGTGACTCCTCGGCAACCCACCATCCGTCGATCACGCGGACGGACCGGGGTACGGAGTCCGCGTCGCCGACGAGACCGAGTCGCGCGAGATCGGCGACGCGCACCGCGCCCCGTCGCATGACCTCCTCGGCAGCTCCCGCGCCGTCGGTCGTGGCCGCCAGGATTGCCGCTCGACGTGCGGCGTCACCCCGGCGAGTCAGTGGCGGCGGATCGGGGTGCAGGACGACGCCGCCGCCGACGATCCGCTGCCCGGGATCACGCAGTACCACCCGGTCTCCGTTCGACAGCGGGAGAGCGTGGGCGAGCGTGAGTCGGCCATGATCGGGGTCGAGCGGTCGCACGCGCACCGGTACCGCGGCCGTGCCGATGTGGGCGATCAGGTGCTCGGGGGCCTCGTCGAACGGCGTGCCGCTCGCGCGTCGTAGGTCGATGAGGGCGGACGCGTGCCAGGCGCCCGGAGTCACGAGCGCGTCACCGCGCGCGACGTCGTCGACACCCGCACCGCGGAGGTTGACCGCGACCCGGCTGACCGGACCAGCGGTCGCGAGAGTCGTTCCCTCGCTTTGCAATCCGCGAACATCGACCCGGCGGCCGCCGTGGGGAGTATGTAGTTCCAGGGTGTCGCCGACCGAGATCGTTCCCGACGCCAAGGTGCCCGTGACGACCGTACCGGCCCCGGTGCGGGTGAACACCCGGTCGACCCAGAACCGCACACGACCGGAGGACGGTTGCGAAGGTGACTGCGCGAGAACATCATCGAGGGTCGTGCGCAACTCGTCGATGCCGGAGTGGTCGATTGCGGACACCACCACCGCGGGGACATGGGCAAGACCGGTGTCGCCCAGCCGGTGTCGCGCTTCGTCGATCACCTCGCGGATGCGATCAGCCGATGCCCGGTCGGCGCGGGTGATGACGAGCAACCCGGATTGGATGCCGAGTGCGGCGATGGCGTCGCGATGGTCGTCGGACTGGGCACGCCACCCCTCGTCGGCGGCCACGACGAACAGGACGACCGGCGCAGGTCCCAGGCCGGCCAACATGTTCGGGATGAACCGCTCGTGACCGGGGACGTCGACGAAAGCCACATCGGCGCCGGAAGGCAGTGTCGTCCAGGCGAAGCCGAGGTCGATGGTCAGGCCGCGGCGTCGTTCCTCCTCCCACCGGTCCGGTTCGATGCCGGTCAGAGCCCGCACCAGTGTGGACTTGCCGTGGTCCACGTGTCCGGCGGTGGCGACCACGTATTTCATGAGCAGTACTTCATGCGCTGAACTTCATGATTCGGGGATCACAGTTCGTCCAGGGCCTGCACGATCGCGGCGAGGAGTCGCGGGTCGTCGGCCTCGGGGACGCACCGCACGTCGACGAGGCATGCGTCGTCGTGGACGCGGGGCAGCACAGCGGGATCGCCGAGGCGAAGGCGCCCGGCCGCGGCGACCGGGAGCCGCACCGCCCACCCTGGTAGCGGCACACCGGGTGCGCCACCGCCACCTACCCGCCCGTCGTGTGCGACGACCGGGAAACCGAGTGCAGTAGCCAGGGATTCAGTGCGTACGCGAAGGTTCTCGGAGTCGGCATGGAGGTACTTCCAGACCGGCGGCCGCGGCCCGCCGACGGTGGCCTCCATGGCGGCGAGTGCGAGCTTGTCCGCGCGAACCGCCCGCGCCAGAGGGTGTTTCGCCAACCGTTGCACGAGGGTTGGATCACCGAGGAGGAGTCCGGCCTGCGGACCGCCCAGGAGCTTGTCGCCGCTCGCGATCACCAGATCGGCACCGGATTCCAGTGTCGTCGTCGCGTCCGGCTCGTCGGGCAGCAGCGGGTCTGGTCGCAGGAGTCCGCTGCCGATGTCGGCGACGACGGGCACGTCGTGCGCCCGGCCGAGGTCGCGCAGCTCCGCCAGCGAAGTGTCGCTGGTGAAGCCCTCCACGCGGAAATTGCTGGGGTGGACCTTGAGGATGGCACCGACGTCGTCCGAGGCGAGGGCGTCGGCGTAATCGCGTGCATGGGTCCGGTTGGTCGTACCGACCTCGTGCAGCCGTGCGCCGGTCGACGCGATCAGCTCGGTGAGCCGGAAGCCGGCACCGATCTCGATCATCTCGCCACGGCTGATCACCACCGCCCGGCCGGCGGCCAGCGCGGTCGTCGCGAGCACCAGCGCAGCGGCACCGTTGTTGACCATCAACGCATCTCCGGCGGCGGGACACGCGTTCACGAGCGCCGCGCGGGTGGCCGCCCCGCGCTTCGACCGCGTCCCGGTCCGAAGATCGAGTTCCACATCCACATAGCCCGATGCTGCGACCACTGCTTCGAGTGCGGTGGGGGAGAGTGGCGCCCGACCCAGATTGGTGTGCACGACGACGCCGGTGGCGTTCAGCACCGGGCGTGCCGAGGACGCGCGGTGACCGGAGAGTGCGTCCACGACCGCCTGCTCGACGTCGTCGGGCGGCAGTTCACCGCGCCGCGCGGCGTCCTGGGCGGCACGGATGGTGGCGCGAACCGTCCCGTCGCCCAGCCGCTTTCGCGCGTCGATCGCGGCGGGCAGCGACAGCAGGGCATCGGTGCGTGGAATCCGGCGACGCGGGTCGGTGACGGGGGGCTTCGACACGGCTCCTCGCTTCGCTCGTCACCGGCTCAGCCGGCGGTGGGTGGCTCTCGCCCTGCTTGTCACCGGCTCAGCCGGCGGTGGGTGGCGGAGGCGGACGGGAATCGAACCCGCCAGACCGAGATACTCGATCTCACCGGTTTTGAAGACCGGGGAGCCCACCAGGACCCATACGCCTCCCTGCGCCGTCCAACGTATCCGACGGCGAGAACCGTCAGTCCTGCTGGTGCGGCCAGTTCCCCTGGGTGATCAGCTCCTCGAAGTGGCGGATCAGCTTCGGATTGAGATCATCCTCGACCGCTCGTCGAAAATCGCCGTCCCACTTCGCAAACCAGTCGTCGTCCCGCTTCATCAGGAAGATTGGCCAGCCGTGGGTGATGTCGAGTTCGTCGCCATACAGGTCGGTGGAACCGTCCTCCCGCATGTACCAGTAGTCGTGACCCGACTCCCAGAACGCCTGTAACTCGTCTGCGGTGACGAAGTACTCGCCGTCTGCCTGCCTCATGTGCCCGATGGTAGCGATCCGCGGTCGGGGACATGTCTGATTGCGTGAGGGCTACCCTCGGCACGGTGACTGTGCGTGATGATGCTCCCGTCCGACTCACCGGCTACGCCCACGGTGGCGGATGCGCGTGCAAGATCCCGCCGGGCGAGCTCGAGCAGGCGGTCGCCGGGCTGACCGGCCAGGTCGGCGACGACATCATCGTCGGGCTCGACGCCGGGGACGACGCCGCGGCCGTGCGCGTCCGCGACGACCTCGCCGTGCTCTCCACCGCCGATTTCTTCACCCCGGTCGTCGACGATGCCTACGACTGGGGCCGCATCGCCGCCGCAAACGCGCTGTCCGACATCTACGCGATGGGCGGTACCCCCGTCGTCGCGATCAACCTGGTCGGGTGGCCACGAGGTGTCCTGCCGATGGAGTTGATGACCGAGGTGCTGCGCGGCGGTCTCGACGTCGGGGCGCTGGCGGGCTGCCCGGTCATCGGCGGGCACACCATCGACGACCCGGAACCCAAGTACGGCATGGCGGTGACGGGAGTCGCCCACCCCGACCGGTTGCTGCGCAACGACGCCGCCGAGGCGGGCCTGCCGATCACCCTCACCAAACCGATCGGGGTCGGGCTGCTGAACAACCGGCACAAGCAGACCGGCGAGGTGTTCGACGAGGCGATCGCCCTGATGACGACGCTCAATCGCGACGCTTCGACGGCCGCGGTCGCAGCCGGTGCCCGCGCGGCGACCGACGTCACCGGTTTCGGCCTGCTCGGTCACCTGCACAAGTTGTGCCGCGCGTCCGGCGTCGGCGCGGTGCTCGACCGCAGCGCGGTACCCGCGGTGAGCGACGCGGCCGAGGCCCTGCGCGACGGGTTCGTGTCCGGTGGAACCCGCCGCAACCTCGACTGGGTGCGCCCGCACCTGACCCTCGGTGCCGGGATCAGCGACGACGACCTGCTGTTCCTGGCCGACGCTCAGACATCGGGCGGGCTCCTCGTGGTCGGTGAGGTCCCGGGCTATCCGGTGATCGGGGAGACGGTGGCCGACTCCGGGATCACGGTGCGCTGACGCTCCTGGCACTCACGGAGCAGAAGCGCTACCCACACTCAGGGCGCGGGCGGTCCGGTGGTGATCGAGTCGTCGGTGATCCCGGCGGCGCGACGGGCCGCGAGGCGCCGTTTCTGCGGTTCGATGGTGTAGCGCGGGTTCTTCGCGGATTCGATCCCGGCATCGAAGACGCCGAAACGTGTGCACGCCGACGCGGCGAGCAACGCCAGTCCCGACGCGACGGCCAGCGGCCGGGACCGGCTGCTGAGGAGGGCGCCGACGCCGCCGACCACGGCCAGCCGCTCACTCCACCGCAGCAGCTTTCCGGCGGTACCGTCGTGCATCGGTTCGGTCGTCACCGGGTCCATCCGGTGTTCCATGAGTCGCATCGCGGTGAGGTCGCCGATCACGCCGATGGCGGCCAGGGTGCGCGCCGGGGCCGCCTGGCGCGTGGGCGTGGTGACCAGTGCCAGCCCGCTCGACGCCAGGCTGGCCGAACTGACGAACACGAACGGCAGGTCGCGGTGCATGGCGTTCCAGGTCGGCACGGCGGTGTCGGAGAGCAGCACCGCGGTGTAGACCGCGAGCGGCGGTCCCGCGAGACCCGCCGCCAGCCCGGCCGGGGCCTCGACGGCGCGAAGCACCGGACGTAGCGGCCCCAGCGGGAGACGTGCCCCGGACATCCGGTCGATCTCGCCGACCGCGGCCACACCGAGCGCGCCGCTGAACGCCGACAGGATCCACGAGCCGACGCTCATCGGTGAGGTCACCTTGAATGTTCGCAGCATATTGTAGAAGCGGTCGGGCCGGCCGAGGTCGGCGACGAGCGCGATCGCACCCAGGCCCACAGCGCCGAGGCCGCCGAGACGGGCGTTGCGGCGCAACACATCCCGTCCGGTGAGCTGTGCGCCGGCGGCGAGGACACCGGAACCGCCGGCGACACCGCCCAGGAACAGGTAGGCGGCGACCTTCTCGTCCCAGGGCGGCGGTTTGACCACGGGATGTCCGTAGTACGAGGTGAACTCGGCGTCAGGAACCATCGACATCTCACGGTTGCCGTCGTCCTGGCCGAAGTTCTTGCGTGGCTTGCGTTGTCCGCCACGGCCGAAACCCCGGCCGCGCCGCCGGGGCGGCTCCGGCGGACGGAACGAGTCGAACTCCGACGAGGTCATCGGCCGCCCCGCAGAAACGAGAGTGCGGCGGCGGCGAGCATTCCGGCGGCGGCGATCCCGGCGCGTTTGTACATGGCCGGCAGGTCGGCGGTGCACACCCGCGGGTCCGGCGGCAGCCCGTAGACCTCCGGTTCGTCGAGCAGCAAGAACACCGAACCCGTGCCTCCCACACCGTCATTCGGGTTGGCACCGTACAGCCGCGCCTCGGTCATGCCTTGATCGTGCAGCGCCCGGACGCGGGCGTGGGCGTCGTCGACGAGGTCGTCGTGGTCGCCGTACTTGATCGACGTGGTCGGACAGGTCTTGGCGCACGCGGGCGTCTCGTCGTCGACCAAGCGGTCGTAGCAGAGCGTGCACTTCTGTGCGACACCGCGTTTGGGCACATCGGGCTGTTCACCCTTGCGCTCGCCGGAACGCGTCGTCGGGGCCGCGGTGCCGTCGGCGCGACGTTCGACGACGCCGAACGGGCATCCCGCGACGCACGTCCCGCACCCGTTGCAGACGTCGTCCTGGATCACCACGGTGCCGAACTCGGTGCGGAAGAGCGCGCCGGTCGGGCAGACGTCGAGGCATCCCGCATGGGTGCAGTGCTTGCACACATCCGACGACATCAGCCAGCGGAACTCGGGGGTGTCCGGGACTTCGACTCGGCTCGTCGACCTCGACGCGCTCCTTCGTCGCTTGCTCGGCCCGGCGGCTTCGCTCCTCGCCGGCTCAGCCGGCGGGAGGGTGGTACCGACCGGTTGATCGGCACCACCGGATCCCTCGTGTTCGGGCATGGCGGGCATCCCGAGACCGACCAGCATGCGGCCGGATTCGCGGGCCTCGGCGATGCGGTCGGAGTTCTGTTCGATGAAGGCGACGTGCCGCCAGGTGCTCGCACCGAGTGCGACGGTGTTGTCGTACGACATCCCGGTCAGCGCCAGGTCGCCGTCGCGCGGGTTGGAGTTCCATTCCTTGCAGGCCACCTCGCAGGCCTTGCAGCCGATGCAGATCGACGTGTCGGTGAAGAACCCCTTCCGGGATTCGTGCGTGGCCCAGTGCGCGTCGACACTGGGGTCGGAGGGTCCGGACAGCTGCCCCATCTACTCGTCCACCTTCCCGGTGATGTGCTGATTGTCTGTCTCGACCGTGACCCCGGCTCGCTCCTGGTAGGTGCGCACCAGGTCGAGCAGTGCCCGACCCTGCGGTCGGCGTCCGGCGACGACATCGCACGAACCGACCTTGGATTCTTGGATCTGGACGTTCGGATCCAGTGTGACCCCGATCAGGTCGTTCGCGGCGTCACCGCTGACCACCGCGTCGGAACCGACGCCCCAGTGGTACGGGAGACCGACCTGATGTACCTGCCGGCCGTTGATCGTCAGCGGCATCATGCGGTCGGTCACCAGCACGCGTGCCTCGATCGCGCCGCGTGGCGAGACGATCGTCGCCCAGCCCTCGTTGGTCAGGCCGCGCTCCGCGGCCAGCTCGGGCGAGATCTCGCAGAACATCTCCGGCTGCAGCTCCGAGAGATACGGCGACCACCGGCTCATGCCGCCCGCGGTGTGATGCTCGGTGAGGCGGTACGTGGTGAACACGAACGGGTACACCTCGGAGCCCGGGACATCGCCGCTCGGCGCGTCGAGGTTGTCCGCGCGGGGGAACAGGACCCGGGCGGGCGACTGCTGTTGCGGATACAGCGTGTTGACCACGGGCGATTCCTGCGGCTCGTAGTGCGTCGGCAGCGGGCCGTCGACCAATCCCCGCGGGGCGTAGAGCCAACCCTTGCCGTCGGCCTGCATGACGAACGGATCGTCGCCGCACAGGGCTTCGACGCCGCCGACCGAGGGGTCGGGTCGCGCGTCGGGTGCGAGGTCGACGGGGAAGTCGGGTACGTCGGGACCGACCCATCGACCCGCGTCGGCGTCCCATTCCATATACCGCTTGCGTTCACTCCACGGCCGGCCGTCGGGGTCGGCCGATGCGCGGTTGTAGAGGATTCGACGATCCGCAGGCCACACCCAGCCCCACTCGTGTTGGGTGACACCGCCACCGCCCTGCGGGACCCGGCGGGCGGCGGAGTTCGACGGCCCGTCGGTGTCGGCGCCCGTGTACACGCCGGTGTAGATCCAGCAGCCGCCCGCGGTCGAACCGTCGCGTCGCATCTGGGTGTAGGACGTGAGGTTCTTGCCTGCGTCGGGACCGGTCACGTGGTAGCCGTTGATCTCCGACAGCACCGCCTCGGGATCGGGGTTGCCGTGCTGGTCGAGGGGATAGTCCCAGGTGATGTCGAGCAGCGGACGGTCGCGCTCGTCGGTCGACCCGGCGAGACGTTCGCGGATGCGTCGCCCGAGCTCGTAGAAGAAGTCCATCTCGCTCTGGCACTGGCCCGGTGGCTCGACGGCCTGGTGACGCCACTGGACCATGCGCTGGGTCTGGGTGAACGAGCCGGCCTTCTCGACGTGTGTGGCCGCCGGCAGAAAGAACACCTCGGTGGCGATGTCCTCGGTGCGCAGCTCGCCGGACTCTATCTCCGGTCCGTCCTTCCACCAGGTGGCCGTCTCGATCATGTTGAGATCGCGGACGACGAGCCACTTGAGGTGCGACATCGCCATCCGCGCCTGGCGGCCGTTGGCCGAACCCACTGCGGGGTTCTGACCGAGGACGAAGTAGCCGTCGACCTTGTCGGCGAGCATGTCGACGGTCGTCTGGAAGGTGCCCGCCGGGCCGGTGAGTCGCGGCAGATGGTCGTAACACCAGTCGTTCTCGGCGGTCGCGGCATCGCCGAACCACGCCTTGAGGAGACTCACGGTGTAGTCCTCGGCGTTGGCCCAGAAACCCTTCTCGGCCTTCGACGTGATCGCGTCGATGTAGTCGGCGAAGCTGTCGTGCTTACCCACCGAGGGCATCGGCAGGTAGCCGGGCAGCAGGTTGAACAGCGTCGGGATGTCGGTGGACCCCTGAATGCTCGCGTGTCCGCGGAGGGCCATGATGCCCCCGCCGGGGCGCCCGATGTTGCCGAGCAGGAGCTGCAGGACCGACGCGGCGCGGATGAACTGGGCTCCGAAGGTGTGCTGGGTCCAGCCGGTCGCGTACCCGAAGCACGTGGTGCGCTCGCGGCCGGAGTTGTCGGTGACGGCCCGGGCCAGATACTCGAAGTCGCGTACCGAGATCCCGCACATGTCGCGCACCATCTCGGGGGTGTAGCGCGAGTAGTGGCGCTTGACGATCTGGAACACGGTGCGCGGATGTTCGAGCGAGTCGTCGCGCACCGTCGCACCGTGCTCCAGCGGCGGCCCGCCGGATCCGTGTTCGTGGCCGACGGCGCGGTCCTTGACGGGAGGTCCGTCGTCGGGGTGTCCGGGCGACTCGACCTTGCCGTCCTCGCCGCCTCCGCTGTCGTCCGACTGGGCGGCCGGTTCCTCGTATGCCCAACTGGAGGCGTCGTATTCGCCGGTCTCGGCGTCGAACCCGGAGAAGAGGCCGTCGAGGTCCTCGGTGTCGCGGAAGTCCGCCGAGACCAGGGTCGCCGCATTGGTGTAGGCGACGACGTACTCGCGGAAGTACTTCTCGTGCGTGATGGCGTAGTTGATCAGCGCGCCGAGCAGGACGACGTCAGAACCGGCCCGGATCGAGATGTGCTTGTCCGCCACCGCGGAGGTGCGGGTGAAGCGAGGGTCGACATGGATGACCCTCGCGCCCTTGGCTTTCGCCTCCGACACCCACTGGAAACCCACCGGGTGCGCCTCGGCCATGTTGCCGCCCATGAGGACGATGCAATCGGCGTTGGCCATGTCCTGCAGTGATTGCGTCGCGCCGCCGCGTCCGAACGAGGCCCCCAGACCGGGGACCGTGGCGGAGTGTCATATACGTGCCTGGTTCTCGATCTGGATCGCACCCGCGGCGGTGAACAGCTTCTTGATCAGGTAGTTCTCTTCGTTGTCGAGGGTGGCGCCACCGAGCGAGGCGATACCCATCGTGCGCCGGAGCAACCGGCCCTCGTCGTCGTGGTCCTGCCATCCGCGGCGCCTGGCCTCGAGGAAACGATCGGCGATCATGTCGATCGCGGTGTCGCGGTCGAGGTCCTGCCACTCCGTCGCATATGGGGCGCGATAGCGGATCGCGGTCTGCCGCATCGGGTTGTTGACCAGCTGCTCGCTCGACGCCCCCTTGGGGCACAGGCGGCCGCGCGAGATCGGTGAGTCGGGATCGCCCTCGATCTGGACGACCTTCTCGTCCTTCACGTACACCTTCTGTCCGCAACCGACCGCGCAGAACGGGCACACGCTCTGGACCACGCGGTCCGCGGCGGCGGTGCGCGGTTCGATGCCGCGTGTCTTCGCCGACGTGACCGCCGGCCCGCGTCCGAAGACGTCGCCCGACCGCAGCTGGCGGAACACCGGCCATTCGAGGGGGCTGAAGGCTGGCACGGGTTCGAGTCTAGACCTCTTCGCTCACTGCGTAAGTGCGACGCCGATGTCGCGAGCGGTGGACCGGCCGAGATCCACGAGGAACGGGATGCGTTCGGGACTCATGAGTTCGGTTGCGCCACGGATACCCAACGCGAAGCGCACCTCCTGGTCGTCGGATGCCGGGAAGATGGGGAGTCCGATGGTGCGGTGGCCCGGGCTCAGCTCCTCGTCGTTGAAGCCATAACCCCGCTCGCGGGTGAGGGCCAGTTCTTTCGCGAGCTCGTCGGCGTTTCGGACGGCACGGTCGGTGCCGTCTCCGTAAGGGAGGCATTCGAGCTCGTCCTGACCGACATTCGAGAAGGCGAGCAGCGCCTTGCCGAGTGCGGAGGCGTGCAGCGGGAGCAGGACGCCCTGGAGGGCATGCCCCTCCGCTTCGCGCCAGCGGCTGGTACCCAGCAGCACCACCTCGTTGCCGTATCGCATCGCGACCGAGGCTGATGCGCCGGTGGTGGCCGCGAGCCGTTCCAGGTGCGGTTCGGTGAGGTAGATCCGGTGCTGGCGGTAGGCGATCTGGCCGTACTGCGCCAACGCGCCGCCGAGGCGGTATCTGTTGCCCTCCGCGGTCTTCTCGAGAAACCCGGCGTCGACCAACGCGGTCAGCAGCCGGTGCGTCGTGCTGAGGGCGAGGCCCTGTGCGCGTGCCACATCCGTGACGCCGAGCTCGTCCCCGCCGCGAAAACAGCCGAGAACGGCGAGCGCCCTCGACACGGTCTGCACACCAGAACCCGCCATCGCCTCCGTGCCTCCCGATTAGAAATCGGCCTGATTCAGTGCCTGGCCACTTTCCACTATTCGGAAGATACTCCTCGCGGAGTGAGCCGTCGACATCAGGATCAGCGCGGTTCGAGCTCGGCAGTTCAGCAATCAGGGCAATCGCGAGATCGATGAGGAGACGTGTGACCGACGAGAGTGGAGCGGGCTGGTTGCGACGGCTCTGGCAGTGGGTCCGCCCGTACCGCGGGCGGGTGTCGGTGGCGCTCGTGCTCGCGGTGGTGGGGCAGGGATTGCTGGCGCTGGTGCCGCTGGTCCAACAGATCATCGTCGACGACGTCCTGCTCGACCCGACGCAGTCCCTTGCGTTCTGGATCGCGATCCTGTGTTCCATCGGCGTGCTGAGCTTCGTCTCCCACGCGCTGCGCCGCTACATCGGCAGCCGGTGCGCCGTCGACGTGCAGCACGATCTGCGGGTTGCGGTCCACCGTCACCTGCACGCGCTCGATGCGCGACGCCGCGCGGAACTCGCTGCGGGCGACGTCATCTCGCGGGGCACGTCGGATCTCAACCTGATCCAGATGTTCCTCTCGCAGGTGCCGCTGTTCGTCGCCAACCTGACGTTGCTCGCGGTCGGGCTGATCGTGATGTTCACGCTGTCCCCGCCGCTGTTCGTGGTCGTGGCGACCAGCGTCCCGGTCCTGTTCTGGGTCACCCGCCGGCTCCGCCGCGAACTGTATCCCGCGTCGTTCGGCGATCAGGTGTTGCTGGGCCAGGTGGCCGCGGCGGTCGACGAGGAGATCTCCGGGGTCGAACTGATCCGGGCGTTCGGTCAGGAGTCGACGCGGCTGGATCGGTTCCGCGCCCGCGCGACCCGCCTGTTCTCCTCGCGGCTGCGCAGTGCGCGGATCTCGGCGCGGTGGAGCGCGGCGATGGTCGCGATCCCCGTCTTCACCCAGCTCGGCGTCCTGGTGGTCGGCGGTTGGCTGGCCATGAACGAGCACGTCTCGGTGGGTGTCTTCCTCGCATTCGCCTCGTACGTACTGCAATTCGCGCCTCCGGCGCGGCTGCTCGCGGCGATGGTGACGACGATGCAGCTGGCTCGGTCGGGGGCGCGCCGGGTGTTCGCGCTGTTGGACACCGTGCCGGCCGTGGACCCCACCGGTCCGGATCTCCCGTCGCCGGGCGGGACGATCGAGGTGACCGATGTCCACCTGGCGCTCGGCGGCCACCCCGTCCTGCGTGGTGTGACCACCTCGATCGCCCCGGGCAGCCGGGTCGCGATCATCGGTCCGTCCGGCGCGGGCAAGACGACCTTCGGCGCACTCATCGCCCGTCAGTTCGATCCCGATCGGGGAACGGTGCGCATCGGCGGCACCGACCTGCGCGCCGTGTCGCCACGGTCGGTGCGGTCGGCGGTGATGATGGTGTTCGACGAGAGCCTGCTGTTCTCCGGCACCCTCCGCGACAACATCGCGATGGGGACCCCGGCCGACGACGCGGGAATCGCCGCTGCTGCCCGCGCCGCCGCGGCCGATGAGTTCATCGAGCGGCTGCCCGCGGGCTACGACACCGTGGTCGGACCGGGCGGGATCTCGTTGTCGGGCGGTCAACGCCAGAGGATTGCGCTCGCCCGCGCCTTCTTCGCCGACCCGGCGGTCCTGATCCTCGACGACACGACGTCGGCGCTCGACCCGACGACCGAGCGGACGGTGTTGGCGGGCCTGGAAGGGCTGATGGTCGGCCGGACCACGATCCTGATCGCGCGCCGGCCGGCGACGACCGAACTCGCCGACCAGGTCATCGTCCTCGAGGCAGGTCGCATCACGCACGACGGTCCGCCGTCGGCGGTGCTCGCCGACCCGCGCGTCGCGGAGCTCCTGGCCGGCGGCGCGGTCCGGGGCGCGACCAGGCCTCACGAAGGGCAGGCGATCCCGAGTGCGGAGAGCTGGCCGGAAGTCGACGAGGCCGGCGCCGACCCGGTGATCCGGGCCCGGTTGGGTCTCGACGCCGACGAGAGCGGCAAGCAGGTCCAGCAGGTGGACTCGCACCTGCGCAAGGCGCTCCTGGCGCTCCCGCCGCTGACCGAGGTGCCCGCACCCGGCGACGACCGTCCGCCGCCGAGGTCGGCGCGCACCAGGGTCTTCGGACTGACCGGTTCCCTGCGGCCGTTCTGGTGGCCCGTCGCGCTGTGCGTCGTCCTGGTCATCGTCGACGCGGCGACGACGCTGGCCGTCCCCGCCCTCTTCCGCCACGCCATCGACAAGGGTGTCTCGGTGGACGCGACGACCGTGTTCTGGGTGACCACCGCGATCGTCCTGGTGATAGCGCTGGTGTCCTGGCTGAACTCGTGGGTGCTGGCGCTGCGGGCGGCGCGGGTCTTCGAGCGGGTGCTCTTCGCGCTGCGGCTCCGGCTGTTCGGGCACCTGCAGCGACTGCGCATCGACTATTTCGACGGGCGGCAGTCGGGCCGCATCGTCACCCGGCTCACCAGCGATGTGGACGCGGTCGGGCAGCTGATGACGCAGGGCATGGTCAACGCGATCGTCAACGTGTGCACGTGTGCTGGCATCCTGGCGGTGCTGGCCCTGCTCGACATCCGGCTTGCGGCCGCGATGCTCGTCACCATCCCGTTGCTCGCGGTGGGGTCGTGGGTCTTCGTCCGAGGCTCGAATCGGGCCTATCTGCAGGCACGTTCACGCATCGCGACCGTCACCGCGCTGCTCTCCGAACACCTCGGGCGGGTGCGGGTCACCCAGGCGCACAACGCCGAGGAGTGGGCGACGGGCGCCTTCGACGGGCACTCGCGACGCTACCGCGACGCGCGCCGCCGTTCGATGCTCTACATCTCGGTGTTCTTCCCCTTCCTGAACCTGCTCGCGGTGGTGGCCAAGGCGCTCATCCTGATCGTCGGCGCGCATCTCATGGACGCGGGCACGCTCACCACCGGTGTGCTGGTCGCCGCGCTCCTCTACGTCGATCTGTTCTTCACCCCGCTCCAACAGTTGTCGATCGTGCTCGACCTCTGGATTCAGGCTCGGGTCGGCACCCAGCGGATGCGCGGCTTCCTCGACACCCCTGTCGACACCTCCGCCGACGCGGACGTGCGGCCGGAGGCGACCGGAACAGCCGGACCAAGCGGCGCAGCAGTCGAATTCGACCGGGTGGTGTTCGGCTACTCGTCGACGACGCGGACGCGTGGTCGTCCTGCGCTCGACGGGCTGGACCTGGCCATCCCCGACGGCGAGACCGCGGCCGTGGTCGGCACGACCGGCGCGGGCAAGAGCACCGTGATGAAGCTGCTGTTGCGGTTCTACTCGCCCGACCGCGGCGTCGTCCGGGTCGGCGGCGTCGACTTGCGTGATCCCGGCTCACCGCGCACCCGGCCGAGGATCGCCTATGTGCCACAGGATCCCTACCTCTTCGCCGGGACGGTCGCGTCCAACATCGCGTTCGGGCGTCCCGACGCCGGGCAGGCGGAGATCGAGCGCGCGGCGAGGTCGGTCGGCGCGCACGAGAGCATCGCGGCCCTTCCGCTCGGCTACCAGACACCGGTCGGGCCGGGCCGGGCCACCCTGTCTGCGGGACAGCAGCAGCTGATCTGTCTCGCGCGCGCCGAACTCGTCGAGCCGGACCTGCTGATCCTCGACGAGGCGACCTCCGACATCGATCCGGGTACCGAAGCCCAGGTGCTCGCCGCGCTGCGAGCCGTCGCACGCAGTCGCACAACGGTCCTCGTGGCGCACCGACTCACCACCGCCGCGTGGGCGGACCGGGTCGTCGTGATGCGCGACGGCCGGGCCGTCCAGGTCGGGCGCCATGCCGATCTGGTGTCGAGGCCGGGTCCGTACCGCGATCTGTGGGAGAGCTACGCGCCGACTGACCCAGCCTTCAGCGAAGTTGTCAAGCTTTCCAACTGATGGAAACGCAGAGGTGTGCGCGGCGCCCGAGTCCACATAGCGTCTGCGGTAGCCCAGTCCTCGTGTTCGCCTGAACACGGTCTCCACCTGTCGAACAGGAGCCCTTCATGCCCGGATCCCCACGATTTCGCCTCGCCGCCGCCGCGGTCGCAGCGGCAGCGTTGTTCACCGTCGCCACCGGGTGTGCGTCGGGCGACTCGGACGGCGACGCTGCCGGCGGTGGCGACCAGTACGTGCTCAAGGTGACCGACCCGGGCAACGCCGGGCCACTGGCCGTCGGCAAACGTGACGGGACCTTCGACGAGGCGCTGGCCCCGCTCGGCGCCAAGATCGAATGGGTCAACTCGACACCGGGCTTCTCGTCCAACCTCAAGCTGTTCAACACCGGCCAGCTCGACGTGTCCGGCGGTGCCTACAGCCCGGTCGTCGGCGCCCTGTCGAAGAACGTCGGCGTCAAGATCATCGCGGTGGCCGACCCGGCCGGCAAGGACCAGAACGGCATCCTCGTCACCAAGGACTCCGGGGTCACCGATGTCGCCGGCCTCGTCGGCAAGCGGATCGCGGTCAATCCGGCGGGCAAGGGCGAGTACATCACGCTGAAGGCGTTGCAGCAGGCGGGTATTCCGTTCGACAAGGTCGAGCGGGTGCCCCTGCAGCAGGCCGAGGCAGGGTCGGCGTTCTCCACCGGTCAGGTCGACGCGTGGGCGTCCTTCAACCAGCCCTACCAGGAGGCGAAGGCCGCCGGCGGGGTCGAGATCGCCACCGAGGAGAGCATCGGTTCGGTCGACAACACCATCGTCGCCTTCCGGACCGAGGTGCTCGAAGAGCGGCCAGACGTCGCCGACGTGTACCTGAAGACGTTGCAGCAGTTGACCGATCAGCAGCGGGAGAATCCCGACGACTACGAGAACGTCTTCGAGAAGGCGGGTCCTCGGGCGCTCAGCGGAGACCGGCTCACCCGCGCCCTCGCCCTCGGCGCCGACGCGTCGACCCCGCGTTACCCCACGGCGGAAGACGGTGAGGACCTCGAATCGGTGTCGGCACTGTTCGTCGAAGCCGGCGTGATCCAGAAGCCGGTCACCGCCGAGGACATCTTCTTCGATCTGCCCGCACAGTTGCAGAAGTACGAGAGCGGACAGAAGTGACCTCGGCAACGGTCGCGAAGTCCACCGCGGGAGACGCTGCATCGCAGCGGGTGTCACGGATAGGTCTGGAGACCCCCCGGACTCGGAAGCAACGCAGCCGGCCCGTCTGGCTCTCGCTGCCGCTGCGGTTCCTGGTGCCCGGGGTCATCGTGGCCGTCTGGTGGATCGGCACCGCCACCGGCACGATCTCACCGTCGGTGCTGGCCTCACCCGGGGCGGTGTTCGACGCGTTCGTCGAGCTCTACCGCACCGGTCAGCTCATCGACTTCGCGCTGGCGTCGCTGGAGCGCGCTGCGCTCGGTGTCGGTCTGGGCGTCGGCGTCGGGTTGATCCTCGGGGTGCTCGCAGGCCTGTACACCCTCGGTGAGGAACTCATCGACTCGACGATGCAGATCAACCGGGCCATCCCGTTCCTCGCGCTGGTACCCCTGTTCATCGCCTGGTTCGGCATCGACAACACCTTCAAGGTGCTGCTGATCGCCATCGCCACGGTGTCGCCGATGTACGCCTACAGCTACCTCGGGGTCCGCAACGTCGACCGCAAGATGATCGAGGCGGCACAGGGTTTCGGGCTCACCGGGGGCCGTCTGATCCTCGGCGTGATCATCCCGGCGGCGCTGCCGGGAATCCTGATGGCACTCCGGATCTGCCTGTCGATCTCGATCACCGGACTCATCGCCGCCGAGCAGGTCGGCACCCGAGAGGGCATCGGTTATCTGGTGAGTCTGGCGCAGGAGTACAACCGCACCGACTACATGATCCTGTGCGTGGTGCTGTACGCCATCCTCGGCCTGATCTTCGACCTGATCGTCCGCATCCTCGAGAAGTACTCGATGCCGTGGCGGGCGGGGGTGACCGTCCGATGAGCCCGGAGGCTCCGCTGCCCCCACTCCTCGAACGGCAGCCGACGCAGGTCACCGCGCGCGAACGTCGTGCGGGCCAACCGGTTGCGGTCTCGCTGACCGGAGTGACCAAGACCTTCGGACCGAAGACCGTGCTGCACTCGGTCGACCTGACCATCAGGCGCGGCGAGTTCGTGGTGCTGCTCGGTCCATCGGGAACCGGGAAGACGACGCTGCTGCGGTTGCTGACCGGCCTCGAAGAGCCCGACTCCGGCGAGATCCTCGTCCCCGCAGCACGCACGACGGTCTACCAGGAGCCGAGGCTGGTGCCCTCGAAGCGGGCGCTGGCCAACGTGACCATCGGTCAGCGTGGTGGCAAGAGCACCAAGGACCGCGGTCGGGCCGCGCTGGCGGAGGTCAACCTCGCGGACAAGGCCGACGCCTGGCCGGCGACTCTGTCCGGCGGTGAGGCGCAGCGTGTCGCGCTGGCCCGGGCTCTCGTCCGCGAACCGGAACTGCTGCTGCTCGACGAACCGTTCGCGGCACTCGACGCCCTCACCCGGCTCCAGATGCAGGACCTGGTCGGCGACCTGGTGGCCCGACACCAGCCCGCGGTGCTTCTCGTGACCCACGATGTCGACGAGGCGGTCCGGCTGGCCGACCGCGTGATCATCCTGTCGCACGGCACCTTCGGCGTCGACGAGGACATCGACCTGCCCCGCCCACGTGACCGCTCCGACCCCGAATCGCTCCGCTACCGCGCCGAGTTCCTCCGCGAACTCGGCGTCGGCCGCATACATCCCGACACCGAGAGTTGAGGAACATCATGACCATCGACAGCGTGACTCCCATCGACACCGCGACCACCCCGGCGGGCGCTACCGATGCCGACACCGTCTGGTACACCCGGTGCCCGGTCCCCACCGCCAGTGGTCTGGCCAACAGCCTGGGTTGGCTCGGCGAGCCGGCATCGGCTGCGGGCCTGCGATTCTCGATCCTCCAGGACGCGGGCGCCGAACTCGCGCCCCGCCACTTCGATCATCAGCTGTCGGGCCTGATCCGCGAAGGCGGCAACGTGCCGGCGATCGTCGCCCGCGCCTCGGGTTCGCCGACACGTCTGATCGGACTGACCTGGATCGACGAGTCGCAGTCGATTCTGGTGGGACCCGACTCCGACATCGACGATGCCGCCGGGCTCCGCGGTAGACGAGTCGGTGTTCCCGCGTGGGCGGTCGACCAGGCACGCAGCTTTCCGCGCGCGATGTCGTTGCACGGCTTCGCTTCCGCGCTGGCACTCGCCGGACTCTCGTTCGGCGACGTGATCGTCGTCGAGACGGCCGGCAACTGGGAACCACGCGTACGCACCGAGGAAGCGGCTCGGTTGCGATCGGTGCCGTCCGGTTTCCCGGAACTGCTCAACGGTGACGTCGACGCCATCTACGTGAAGGGTGCCCGGGCCGCTGAGGCCGCCGCCGAGCACGGTCTGCGGGTCCTCGTCGACCTCGATTCGACCGAGTCGAGGCGGTCGCGGGTCAACAACGGTACGCCGCGGCCGATCACCGTCCACGAGTCGCTGCTGCAGGATCATCCCGAGGTCGTCGTCGGTTTCCTCGCCGCCAGCCTCCGTGCGGCCGACTGGGCGGCCGGAAATCTCGGAACGGTCCGTGAAGTGCTTGCGCAGGAGACGTTCTCGGGGCCAGAAGGCGTCGCGGCGGCGTATGGCGACGGCTTCCACACCTCGTTACACCCATCGCTCTCCGAGGAGCGGCTGGATCTGCTGGGAGTCCAGAAGCGCTTCCTCTACACCTATGGTTTCCTGCCCGCCGACTTCGACATCGAGAGCTGGGTCGACGTCGAGCCACTGCGGCGTGCGCGCGCCGAGATCGGTGGGGCCACACCCATCTCAGAGATCTCCGGAGAAGCGTGATGGTCGCGTTCGAATGGGAGGTGCCGACTCGCGGCGACAGCAGGCACGTCGGCTCCGTCGGGAGGCACCGCGGTGGCTGGGCGCCCACGCCCGGATCCGCGGTGGCCACCGACCTGCGAACGGGTGGCCGGTGGGATCCGTTCGATCCGACCGAGCAGGTGATCACCGCGATCGACACCGCAGGCTACGACTCGGTGATCGCCCCGTACGACCCCGCCGGAGAGGAATCGTGGATCCTGGCGGGTATCGCGTTGCGACGCACGCGACATGCGCGCGTCGCCGTCGAGTTCCATCCCGGTTTCGGGACACCCGTCTACGCGGCGAAGGTGTCGGCGACCCTGCAGCGGAACTCCGACGACCGGCTGCAGTGGCAGGTGCGCGTGGTGACCGACGCCGCGGACAACCGGGCTCGCGGAGATCGACTGACGGAAACCGCGCGCTACCGCCGAGCGGACGAATTCCTGACCGTGGCGAAAGGGGTGTGGGACGGGGCCGGAGGACGCCAGGGTGGTTTCGACGGTGGCGAGTTCAACCACGCGGGCGAGTTCTACGAGGTCATCGACGGCGGGCTCGACCGGTCGGTGCACGGCCATCGATTCCCGACCGTCCGCCTGACCGGGGAGAGCGACGACGCGCTCGCGCTGTCGGCCAGGCACGGCGACATCCATCTGTTCGAACTGTCCTCGACCGGCGCGGCACCCGCGATCGGATCGCTCTCCGAACGGGCGGCCGCACTCGGACGGACCGTCGAGGCGGGCCTCTACCTACCGGTGATCGCACGCGCGACGAAAGACGAGGCGGTGCAACGCCTGCGCCGTCAATGGCGTGACGCCTACGGCGCGGACGCCGACATCCGCGCCGAGGATCTCTGGGTCGACGACCTCACGTTCGCCGGGTTCGACCGGATCGGCCACCGCCACCCGATCGGTCTGGTCGGCTCGTACGACGATGTCGCGCAACGGATCGTCGGACTGTCCGAGCAGGGTTTCCAGCGGTTCGTCCTGTCCGGCATACCGAACATCGAGGAACTCAATCGCAACACCGAGCACCTCCTCTTCCGGGCGGACGAACGAAACCGCGTCTTGTCCTGACCGTTCCCTGACCGACCCGTTTCCCATCGACGAGCGGAGACCCATGACCATCGACTTCTACTGGCGGATAGGCATGGGTGGCGACCATGCCACCCTGCGCACGCCGCGCCGGCTCAACCGGGGCGACTGGCGCGGCGTCCAGCCGGGCAACCTGACGCCGGCGATCCGTGCGGGAGAACGTGACTCGTACAGCTACATCGACCACATGGCGGCCGTGGCCAAGGCCTCGGAGAGCGCCGGCTTCGTCGGCGGGTTGCTCCCGTCGTTCCCCGGGACCGACGATCCGTGGGCGGCTGCTGCGGCGCTGGCCCGAGAGACCAGCACATACCGGTTCATGGTCGCGTTCCAGCCGGGGTTCCTGCATCCGCTGCAGGCCGCCCGGATGTCGGCCAGCCTGCAGCGCGCGACTGGAGGACGCCTCGTCTACAACATCATCAGCGGGGGCGGCGGCCCGGCGCAGCTGTGGTGGGGTGACAAGGTCGCCCACGACGACCGCTATCGCCGGACCAGCGAGTTCCTCGACGTCCTCAAGGGCGTATGGGGGAGTGAGCCGTTCGACTACGACGGCGACTTCTTCGCCACCGAGGGTGCGGTGCTGCCACCACAACTCGCCGAGACACCGTTTCCGGAGATCTACTTCTCCGGGTCGTCCGGCGCCGCGGTCAACGCCGCGGGCAGCCACGCCGATTACTACCTGTCCTGGCTCGAACCCTTCGCGGATCTGCGTGCCAAGTTCGACGGGGTACGCGAGCACGCGGCGCGGCTGGGACGGCGTCCGCGGTTCGCCGTCCGCATCGACGTGCTCGCCCGGCACACCGCCGAGGCGGCGTGGGCGGAGATCGCCGAGGGCTGGCAGCACGTCGACCGCGCGGCGGCGAACCGCCAGGCGCAGGGCGACTCCGTCGGCGCGGGCCGGATCAAGGGCTGGGTGCCCGAGAACATCACCCACTATTCCGATCTCGAGGTCCAGCCCAACGTGTGGTGCGGATTCAGCCTGATGCGCGGCGGCCCGGCGTTCGGGTTGGTCGGCAGCTATGAGCAGGTCGCCGAACGGCTCGACGAGCTGATCGATCTCGGCGTCGACGCCTTCATCCTGGCGGGCAACCCCCATCTCGAGGAGGCCTACCGCGTGGGCGAGGAGGTCCTCCCGCTCCTGGGACGATCGCGGCTCGGCCGCGCCGAGAACACCGCCGGTTCCGCTCTGGGCGTGGCCTGAGCAGCAGCGCTTTCTCTATCACACGCCATCGCCGAAGACAGACAACCCATGTGACGCAAGGAGAGACATGACCACCGTAGAAACCGGCCTCGACCGCGAGGTCGCCGAATTCGTCGCCGAGGCGACCGAGCACGCACAGAAGGCGTTCGACGTCTTCCGGACCACCGGGACGGTGTCGGCGAACGGCACCGCCAACTTCGTCGAACGCGTACCCGGCCGTGAGATCGCCGTCGCACTGAACGACCCGGGTCCCTGGGCCGACGACCTGACCGTGCACCCCGTGGTCGCGACCTTCGACGGGGAGATCCTGTCCGGATCGGGCGCAGCGGGTTTCGTGACATCGTACGCGCCGGTGTTCCGGGCCCACGAGGACATCACGACCGTCGTGCACATTCACACGCCCTGGCTGGGTGCCTGGGCGCAGACCCACCGGACCCTCCCGATCCGGTACGCGGCCTCCCAGCGGCTGACGCTGTCCCGGGAGATCAAGCCGCACATCAATCGTCACCAGCCGGCGTCGGAGTTCATCCTCGAGCGTCTCCAGGAGGATCCGCACCTCGCCGCGATCTTCGAGGCCAACGGCGGGTCCAACGTGATCGGCCGTCGGGGACTGCTCGACACCGCGAAGTTCATCGTCCTGCTGGAGGAGGGCGCCCAGTTCCAGGCGATCGCCGAAGGACTCGGCGGGTCGGCGGAGTTCCACCCCACCAACCTCGAGGTCCAGTGGAAGCGCAGCGGTCTGCTGTCCGAGGCACGCGAGCGCGGCCTCATCCCCGAACTCTGACCCCTGCCTGAGGCGCGAGCCTCCCTATGCCCCCATCCGAGAAGAAGTGACCCACCACTGCTCCCTGAGGTGCGAGCGAAGCGAGCCACGAAGGGCGTGATGACCCGCCTCGCCAGCCCTTCGAGGCTCGTCGCTATCGCTCCTCGCACCTCAGGGAGCAGGGGTGTGGTCGCTATCGCAGTCACCAGGAATACCAACAATGACGGCCGCGAGGCTGCCGGAATCGAGAGAGACAATGACCGTTCGAGTCGGCTATTTCCCGCACAACAATTCCCTGTTCGTGCTCCGCCACCGGGGCATCCTGGAGCAGCGCATCGACGTCGAGTGGGTCGATCTGCGCAGCCTGCCCGCCACATCGGAGCCGGACCCGACCACGGGCCTGCCCACGCTGCACTCGGATTGGCTGTTCACCGAGGGCGGATACGACTTCATCGGCACGGGCTTCACGCCGCCGATCACCGGTCTGGCGCAGGAGCGCGACCTGGTCTACGTCGGGGTGTCCGGACCGCGCACCGAGAACGGGCGTCTCGTCGTGAAGGCCGACTCGGACATCGACTCGGTGACCGCACTGAAGGGCAAGCGGGTGGGCATCGCCCACGGTTCGTGGCAGACGACACTGCTGCTGTTCGCGCTCGACTCGGTCGGATTGACCTGGCGCGACATCATTCCCGTCAACACCTCGGTCACCGATGGCGCCGACCTGTTCCGCAATGGCACGATCGACGCCTGGGTCGGCGCCTACCCCGGCCTGGCCGCCGTCGAGCGTGATCTCGAACTCCGGACTCTGATCGACACCGAGGGCCTGTTCAGCCACCCGTCGCTGTGGTTCACCCGACGCGACTTCGCCGAACAGCATCCCGCGGAACTGGCCGCCATCGTCGACGCGCTCCGTGAGTCGGATCAGTGGATCGTCGATCATCCCCGAGAGGCGGCCGAGTACTTCGTGCAGGACGTCGTCGATCGGGGTGGCGACGCGAGTCTCGACGCCTGGGAAGCCGCCATCCGCAACCGGCCGTTCGGAATCGGGCCCGTCACGGAGGACTTCCTCGACGAGCAGCAGCGTGCCGCCGACCTCCTCCACGCGAACGGTCTGCTCCCGCGGGCCGTCCGGGTGCGCGAGGCTGTTCTCCCCTCGGCCGAGGCTGTCGTCACCGCGTCGTGACGGGCGTCAGTGCTGCGCGGCCGTGACATCCGTGCCGCGCGGCACGAGCACGAAGACGGCCGCGGCGACGGCGACGAGCGTGAGCCCGCCGATCAGGCTCGTCTCCTGCATGGCGTCGGTGAACGCGGTCGCCGCCCGCTCCGCGAGGCCCGGCGCACCGGCCGCCTCGGCGAGACCCATCGCGGCGCCGAGGGATTCGGCGGCCGCATCGGTCACCTCATCCGGTACACCGGGGATCGGTTCGGCGGTCAGTGTGGACCGGTACAGGATCGACGCGACGCTGCCCAGGATGGCGACGCCGAGCACGTTGCCGAGGTCGTACGCGGTCTCCTCCAGCGCAGCGGCGTTGCCCGCCTTGGCATCCGGGGTCCCGGCCATGATCATCGCCGACGCGATCGCCAGCGAGCCGATGCCGAAGCCGACGAGGACCTGGGCGACGGCGACCGTGCCGTAACCGAGTCCGTCGGAACCGAGCGACATCAGGGCCATGCCGACACCGGCGATGCCGATGCCGCCGGCCACGACGGCACGCGCGCCGATCAGGCGGGACAGCGGGGCGGCGATCATCGAGGACACGATCGCCGCTCCCGCCACCGGCAGCAACCGGATCCCGGCCGCGATCGGGGAGTGGCCCTCGACCAGCTGGAGCCATTGCGCCAGCAGCAGCAGTGCCGCTGCCAGTCCGAACATCGACCCGAGCGCTGCCAGGACACCGGCGCTGAAGGGCCGGCTGCGGAAGAGGGAGACGTCGAGGAGCGGTTCGGTGCGACGCAGGCATCGCCGCACGAACAGGGTCAGGACGAGAATCGCGCCGAGCAGGGCCAACCAGGCCGCCGGTGCGAGGAGGCTCTCCTCCTTGGCGAACCGCTTGATCGCCCAGACGAGCGCCACCATGCCGACGATCGACATCAATGCGCCGACAGCATCCCACCGGCCCGGCTGCGGATGCCTCGACTCCGGCAGGATCAGCAGGGCGGCAACGATGGCGACGGCCATCAGTGGAACGTTGACCAGGAACGCGGCGCGCCACGAGAAGTACTCCAGCAGAACGCCGCCGACGATCGGGCCGATGGCCGCACCCAGACCCGACACCGCGGCCCACAGCCCGAGTGCGGTGGCTCGTTCGGCGGGGTCGGTGAAGATGCTGCGCAGCAGCGACAGTGTGGTCGGCATGATCATCGCGCCGCCGACACCCAGCAGCACCCGCACCGCGATCACCGCTCCGGGTGAATCGGCCAGGAGCACGAGTGCCGAGGCGCCGCCGAACACCGCGAAGCCCGTGACCAGCATCCGCTTTCGGCCCCACCGATCGGCGAGCGAGCTCATCGAGAGCAGCAGGCCGGCCAGGACGAGCGAGTAGGCGTCGATGATCCACAACTGCTGATCGGCGGTCGGGCGGAGGTCGGCGGCCAGATCGGGCAGCGCGACGTTGAGGATCGTCAGATCGACGGTGATGACCAGCAGGCTGGCCGACAGCACCGCGGCCGACGCCCACCGGCGCCGGACGGACAGGTCCTGTCCGGCGCCGGGCATGCCGGGTGACGAGGTGGTCTTCGATGAATGCTGCGTCATCGTCGGCTCCGGTTCTGATCGGTGGTCGAGGGGGTGGAGGGCAGCGCGGTGAGAGCGGTCAGGGTGGCCGTCAGGTCGTCGATTGACAGCGGTGACCCGTAGAGGAGTGCGTGCATCGCCACCCCGTCGGTGTACGCGGCGATGGCGCGGGCGGCAGTCCGCCCGACATGGGGTATCAGCGTCTCGACCAGTCCGTCGGTCCACCGAATCGCGAGCGGACGGAGCGAGGGGTCGATCACCGCGGCCGACACGAGGGCGAGGTCGGCACGGATCAGCCGCTCGTCGGACAGGTACTCGTGGAGCGCCTCGGCGAAGACCGCGGCCGACGGGCCGTGCTCGCCGAGTGTCTCCGCGACGTCGGCCAGGCCCGAGTCGATGTCGTCGGCCAGATGGGCGAGCGCAGCCTCGCGCAGATCGTCGAGCGTGGCGAAGTACTGCGTCGTCGAACCGAGTGGTACACCTGCGCGTTTGGCGACGAGTCGGTGGGTGAGACCGTCGGAACCGACTTCGGTGATCAGGGTGGCGGCGGCCTCGACGATGATGCGACGACGTTCTTCGGGGTTCCGGCGGCGACGGACCGGGGCCTCGGTCATGACGGTCTTCTCATGACGGTCCGGTCCTCTCGACGTTGATGTACGTATGTACATGTACAAACGTACACTGACGCTTCGGCGGTTTCCGGACCGAGTGCTGGCATCATGCGACCATGGCGGTGCGCAGGATGGATGCGGTCGAGTTGCCACGGGCGGCACTCGACAGTTTCCTCTCGTCGGCAGCCTTCGCCGAGATGCTCGACCCCGGCGATGAGCGGACAGCATCTCGGAGCGCTGCGGCGCGGCGCGCCGAGGTCGCCGATGTCATACGCGCCGTCGACCGATTCGCCGGCCGGCGGTTCGTCGACCGGGAGCGTGCCGGCGAAGTCGTCTTCGGCGGGGTCACCGGGGGCGGGCTCGGTGTCCGGCCGTCGGTTGTCGACGAGGTGCTCGCCCTGCTGCGACCGGTCACGGTCCCGCCACCCGGCCCGCCGAAACCGGTTCCGTACGAGGCGCAGTCCGCGCTCGGCGTCTATGTGTACGCGCTCGTCGATCCGCGGGACTCGTCCTTGTTCCACGTCGGTGCGGGTCGTGGTGACCGTGTGCATCGCCATTCGGCCGCCGCACTGGCGGGCGTCGTGCCGGACCCCGCCGACATCGTGGGTGACGACGATCCGGTGGCGATCGCGGATGCGATCGAAGAACGCATCCGCGACATCGATGCCGACGGGTTCGGCGTCGAGCACTGGATTCTGCACTACGACATCGGCACTGCGGATTCTGCTGAGCTGCATGCGACCTCGCTGCAACGCTCGGGACTCGACGTCGTCGCCCTCGCCGGGCCGGGCTCGTCGGAAGCGCCGAACGCGCAGGGGCCGTGGCGAATCGAAGAACTCGTCTTGAGATATGCGGCGCCGGTGTCGCCGCCGCTACCGGATCCGTGCGTCCTGGTGAAGGTCGACCCGGCGGCCCGGGGCGACGCCACCGCCGACGTCATCTACGAACTCTCTCGCAGCGCCTGGCGCGCGGGACCGCACCGGACCGTTCCGGACCTGCCCGTGTTGGTCTTCGCCGACGACCTCGTCCGTGCGGTCCATCGCGTCGACTACTGGGAGTCCTATCGCGACGCCGAGGGCAACCTCGACCCGAAGCGGTGGGTGTACACCGGGAAACCCGACCCCGACCTCGAGGCGCGATACGTCGGGACCAGCCTGCGCGAGGTCCGGCGGGAGCGCGGCGGTAAATGGAACCCCTCCGGATGGCACCCGTACGGTCACGTGTCCTGAGACCGGCGGCCGGGCGTTGGAACGAATCCTGCTGTTGTCGCCAATGACGCGACGTGCGCCCTGGTAGAACTCGCGGCATCGTCCATCGAGGAGAAAGTCCGCTATGTCATCGGATCGAGACGGGTCGCCTGACCACCGCACGGCCCTGATCACCGGCGCTTCCGCCGGCATCGGCAAGACGTTCGCAGACCATCTCGCAGGACAGGGATACGACCTCATCCTGGTCGCCCGCCGAGCCGAGCGGCTCGATGACCTGTCCGCGCGACTGGGTCGAGAACACGGTGTCCGATGCGCGACCTTCGCCGGCGACCTGTCCGATCCCACGACGCCCGCCGCGATCATCGAACACGCCGACGAGCTGGGGTCGGGGATCGACGTGCTGATCAACAACGCCGGGATGTCGTTGAGCACGAAGTTCGGCGAGACACCGTGGGAGGAGGTGGGAGGTCAGCTCCAATTGATGCTCACCTCGCTGACCGAGCTGACCCATCGAGTGCTCCCGGGGATGAAGGAGCGCAGGTGGGGACGGATCGTGAACCTGTCATCCATCACGGCGCTGTTGCCACCGCCGGAGGGCCTGCTCTACAACGCCATCAAGTCGTATGTGCTCACGATGTCGCAGTCGCTGGACATGGAGCTGAAGCCGCACGGCATCCACGTGACGGCGCTGTGTCCCGGATTCACCCGGAGCGAGTTCCACGACGCGATGGGCGCCGAGACCCGCAAGACCGCCGATCGACTGCCGGGTGTGCTGTGGCAGGAGCCCGAAGACGTCGTGCGCGAGGGATGGAACGCGGTGATGAAGGGCGACCCGGTGTGCGTCACCGGCACGGTGAACAAATTGGTGACGGCGGCTGTGCGGCCGCTCCCGCCAGGTGTCCAGTATTTTCTCGGCCGGACGCTCAACCCGTTCAAGTAGGAACGTCCAGGCTCACTTGTGGGTGCGCCGGCTTCCGCCGTGCCAGTCCTCCTCGACGCCCGTCTCGTCATCGGATACGCCGAAGGCCCGCAGCTGCGGCTTCTCCCGCATGCTGCGCTTGAGTTCGGCGAAGCCCGGGAAGCTCGCCAGCCCGATGACGTGGTCCCACAACGTGATCGCCTCGTCGTCGCCGGGTAGCCGGCTGATCACGGGTCCGAAGAACGTCACGCCTTCGGGCGGTTGGAAGTGGATGATCGGCGTACCCACGTCGCGGCCGGTCAATGTCAGGGCCTCGTCGGTCTCCGCCTGGATCTCGGCGTCGAAGGCGGTGTCGTCCAGGGCGTCCAGGTGATGTGCGGGCAACCCGAGTTCCTCCAGGACGGGTCCGAGGAAGTCCGCGGTACCGCGGAAGTCGGTGGCATCGGCGGTGTAAGAACCGATGTGCGCGTCGAAGATTCGCGTCCCGAGCGCCTCATAGAGCGGGCCGATGGCGGTTCGTCCGTGGTCGCGGCGGATGCTCGCCGCGGCTCGCAGCAGCCGTAACCCGGCCGTGTGCCCGGCCTCGTACTCCGGCGGGAACTGCGCGTCGTAATCGACGTGCGCGTTCAGCAGGCGCAGCGAGATGAAACGCCAGTCGACCGTGTAATCGCGCTGGGACTGCACCTTTCGCACCCATTTGCTGGTCATCCATGCAAACGGGCAGACGGGGTCGAAGTAGAAGTAGACGTCGGCGTCGGTCATGTCCCGACACTACGTGTATCCCTCACGGCGAGGGGCGCCGTAGTCGGCACCCCTCGCCATGAGGCGGGCGATCAGCGCTGCGCGCTCGCGAGTGCGTCGTTGAACGTCGTGCTCGGACGCATGACGGCGGCGGTCTTGTCCCAGTCGGGGTAGTAGTAGCCGCCGATGTCGACCTGCTCACCCTGCACCGAATTGAGCTCGTCGACGATCTTGTCCTCGTTGGCGGCGAGGGTCTCGGCCAGCGAGGCGAAGTGCTTGGCGAGGTCGGCGTCCTCGGTCTGCGCGGCGAGTTCCTGCGCCCAGTAGAGCGCGAGGTAGAACTGGCTGCCGCGGTTGTCGAGCTCGCCGGTCTTGCGCGACGGTCCCTTGTCGTTCTCGAGCAGCTTGCCGGTGGCGGTGTCGAGGGCCTTGGCCAGGATGACGGCGCGCTTGTCGTCGAACTTCTTGCCCACGTCCTCCAGGCTCACCGCGAGCGCGAGGAACTCACCGAGCGAATCCCACCGGAGGTGGTTCTCCTCGATGAGCTGCTTGACGTGCTTGGGGGCCGAGCCGCCCGCGCCGGTCTCGTAGAGGCCGCCGCCGGCCATGAGCGGGACGATGGACAGCATCTTGGCGCTGGTGCCGAGTTCCAGGATCGGGAACAGGTCGGTGAGGTAGTCGCGCAGGATGTTGCCCGTGGCCGAGATGGTGTCCAGGCCGCGGACGACGCGCTCGAGGGTGTACCGCATCGCGCGCACCTGCGACATGATCTGGATGTCGAGGCCCTCGGTGTCGTGATCGGGCAGGTACTTGTGGACCTTCTTGATCAGCTCGTTCTCGTGCGGGCGGTACGGGTCCAGCCAGAACAGCACCGGCATCCCGGAGTCGCGGCAGCGGTTGACGGCCAGCTTGACCCAGTCCTGGATCGGGGCGTCCTTGACGATGCACAGACGCCAGATGTCGCCCTCTTCGACGGTCTGGGTCAGCAGGACCTCGCCGGTCTCGAGGTCGGTGATGTTGGCGGTGCCGCCCGCGGGGACCTCGAAGGTCTTGTCGTGCGAGCCGTACTCCTCGGCCTTCTGCGCCATCAGACCGACATTGGGGACGGTGCCCATCGTGGTGGGATCGAACTGCCCGTTGGTCTTACAGAAGTTGATCATCTCCTGGTAGATGCGGGAGAAGGTCGACTCCGGGTTGACGGCCTTGGTGTCCTTGAGGCGGCCGTCGGCGCCGTACATCTTGCCGCCGGCGCGGATCATGGCCGGCATCGAGGCGTCGACGATGACGTCGCTGGGGGAATGGAAGTTGGTGATGCCGCGGGCCGAGTCGACCATCGCCAGCTCGGGACGATGCTCGTGGCACTTGTGCAGGTCGTCGATGATCTCCTCGCGCTGCGCGCTGGGGAGGGACTCGATCTTGCTGTAGAGATCCGACAGGCCGTTGTTGACGTTGACGCCGAGCTCGTCGAAGAGTTCGCCGTGCTTCTCGAACGCGTCCTTGTAGAAGACCTTGACGGCGTGACCGAAGACGATCGGGTGGCTGACGCGCATCATCGTCGCCTTGACGTGCAACGAGAACATCACGCCGGTCTTGTAGGCGTCCTCGATCTGCTCCTCGTAGAACTCGATGAGGGCCTTCTTGCTCATGAACATGCTGTCGATGACGTCACCGTCGGTCAGCGACACCTCGGGCTTGAGGACGAGGGTCTCGCCGGAGTCGGTGAGGAGCTCCATCTTGACCTTGCGGTCGCCGGAGACGGTCATCGACTTCTCGCCGTGGTAGAAATCGCCTTCGCGCATGTGGGCGACGTGGGTACGCGACGCCATCGACCACTCGCCCATGCTGTGCGGGTGCTTCTTCGCGTACTCCTTGACCGCCTTCGGCGCGCGGCGATCTGAGTTGCCTTCGCGCAGAACGGGGTTGACGGCGCTGCCCAGGCACTTGGTGTAGCGGTCGCGGATGGCGCGCTCGTCGTCGGTCTTGGGGTTGCCCGGGAAGTCGGGGAGGTCGTAGCCCTTGTCCTGGAGTTCCTTGATGGCGGCGAGGAGCTGGGGGACAGATGCGCTGATGTTGGGGAGCTTGATGATGTTGGTGTCGGAAGCCTGGGTGAGCTTGCCGAGCTCACCGAGATTGTTGGTGACCTTCTGGTCGTCGGGCAGGAGGTCGGAGAACTCGGCGAGGATACGAGCCGCGACCGAGATGTCACTCGTCTCGACGGCGATCCCGGCCGCTCCGGCGAACGTGCGCACCACCGGCAGAAACGCGTGAGTGGCGAGCATGGGTGCCTCGTCGGTCAGCGTATAGATGATGGTCGGCTGTTCGGCACTCATGCGATGTGTTCTCGATTCTGTCTTGGTTGACGCTTCAGTGTGCGGCCTTGTGGGTCCGGCTTTACCGATATCACGACGGGGATGTACCCGTGCGACATCCACCCATGATTTTGCCTGTCCACCGCGAACGGCGGGAGACGTGGTGGGTGGAATCGGACAGAACTCGAGGTGGTAACGGCTGTGACCTGGCCTGCGTCTCAAAATTTGTGTGGTCGAGGACACAGTGGGACCCCATGGGTCACGACATGACTCGACCCCACTCGGGTGGCGGGAGATCGCCGTCGAGCGGGGTCTGTGGAAACGGGCGGGGGTGGGGGCGGGCCGGTGTCAGGCGGCGCGGCCGGGCACGGTCTGCCGCAGTCGGATCAGGCCGTCGCGGATGCGGGACTTGACGGTCGGCAGGGCGACCTCGAGATGTTCGGCGACCTCGCGGTAGGTGAGCCCGTGGAAGTAGGCGAGTTCGATGGCCTGTCGCTGCAGCGGTGTGAGGGTCTCCAGGCCGGTGTGGATGAGACGGGCGATCTCGCGTCGCTCCACCGACTCGCTGACCTCATCGACCTCTCGGCCGGTGTCGGCGATGCCATAGGCGACGGTGCGCCGAGTCGCGGCGGATTCCGAGCGGACACGGTCGACGGCTCGGCGGTGCGCGAGCGTCAGTATCCAGGAGAGCGCCGAACCGGATGCCGGGTCGTAGGCATCGGCGTTGCGCCACACCGCGAGGAAGGTCTCCTGCGTCGCCTCTTCGCTGTAGCCCGGGTCGCGGAGCACGCGCAGTGTCATGCCGTACACCCGATCGCAGGTCGCGTCGTAGAACTGGGCGAAGGCGTCCATGTCGCCGGTGGCCACCCGGGCGAGGAGGGCGCTCAGATCGGTGTCTTTCATCACGAAGCTCCTTGCCGAAGGTGGATTGTGGCGATCGCGGGTCCGGTCGTCGGTGAGTCCGGGGTGCCCTGCGATGCGATGTGTCCAACGCTAGGCGGGTGGCGCCGTGGAGTGATCATCGCGAGACACAACGGGATGGTTTCGCAATACTTGGTAACGGTGAGATAACGACGATGCGTTGGGGCCGCGTGGCGGCGATGAGCAGGGCTGTCGGTCTCGCGGAGTAGCCTCCTCGCGACGAGAGGGGCATGCCTTGCCTGACGACACCATAACGATTGCCGACGGTCGGGCGCGCTGCCTGTGGGCGGCGCGGGAGCCGGAGACCACTTACCACGACACCGAGTGGGGATTTCCGATCGCCGGCGATACGGCGCTGTTCGAGCGCGTCTGCCTCGAGGGTTTCCAGTCGGGGCTGAGCTGGCGGACCATCCTGACGAAGCGCGAGAACTTCCGGGCGGCGTTCGCGGGATTCGACATCGAGCAGGTGGCCCGATTCGCCGACGCCGACGTCACCCGGCTGCTCGCCGACGCCGGCATCATCCGGCACCGCGGCAAGATCGAGGCGTCGATCAACAACGCGCGCCGGGCGATCGAGCTCATCGACGAGCACGGGTCGCTCGAGTCCTACTTCTGGGGATACGCCCCTGCCGGGGAGCATGAACCCGGCTCGATGACGACCTCGCCCGAGTCGGTGGCGCTGTCGAAGGACCTGAAGAAGCGTGGCTGGCGGTTCGTCGGTCCGACGACGATGTTCGCCCTCATGCAGGCGACCGGCATGGTCAACGACCACGCCTACGACTGCGTGATCCGGGCGGACGTGGACGCGGCGCTCCGGGCCGCCTATCCCCAGCGATTGTAGACAATCTGACAATATGCCATCATCCCTGCATGACCGCCCAGATCGGCATCGGGATGGTGTGCCCGTTCGACATGGCTCTCGATCGTGAGCTGTGGCGCTGGATGCCGGACTCGGTGTCCCTGTACTTCACCCGCACCGGGTTCATCGACGCACCCGTCGACGTCGAGCTGTGTCGCGACCTTAACAATCACGCCGAGATCGCCGCCGCGGTGCGAGCCGTGTCGTCCGTCGGACCCCGTTCCTTCGGCTACGCCTGCGCGTCGGGCAGCTTCGTCTACGGGATGGCGGGCGCGCTCGAGATCTCGAACTGCATGGTCGCAGCCGGTGCCGACCGGGCGGTGACGACATCCGAGGCCCTGATCCGCGCCCTCGACGCGCTGGACATCGGCACGCTCTCGGTCGCGACCCCGTACACCGCGGCGCTCACCGGGCTGCTGTGCGACTTCCTCGCCGAATCCGGCCGGGGCGTCGTCGCGCAGGCGGGACTCGGTCGTGACCACGAGATCTGGACGATCCCGTACCCCGTGACCGCAGACCTCATCCGGGCCGCAGACCACCCCGACGCCGACGCGATCTTCGTGTCCTGCACCAACCTCTGGACCTACGACATCCTCGCCGGCCTCGAAGCCGAGCTCGGCAAACCGGTCCTGTCGGCGAATCAGGTCACCGCCTGGGCGACACTCTGCGACGCCGGGGTGCTCGGTGACAGCGCCGGGTTCGCGGGCGCGTCGAGAGGCCACTCGCAGGCGCTGTTTGCCCGTAGCATGGCCGCATGACCTCGAGCGCGGCGGCTTTCGGCGAAGCAGGCACGGCCAAGTACGTGAGCCTGACGACCTATCGCAAGGACGGCACCGCGGTGACCTCACCGCTGTGGGCGGCGCTCGACGGCGACCGTCTCGTCATGTGGACCGTCGCTGACTCATGGAAGGTCAAGCGCCTGCGGCGCGACCCCCGCGTCGTCGTACAGGCCTGTGATGTTCGGGGCCACAAGACCTTCGGCGAACCCGTCAGCGGTACCGCCGAGGTGCTCGACGAGGCCGGCAGCGACAGCGTGAAGCGCGCTATCGCCCGCAAGTACGGACTGCTCGGCAAGATCACCATCCTCGGCAGCAAGATCCGCCGCGGCAAGCACGGCAGCGTGGGGATCGTCATCACGCCCGCGGCATAGCGCTCCCCGACCGGGCGGACCGAGCGAGACGTCAACGCAGCGTCAATAACCGCGCGGTCCGCGTATGGAACGCGTTAAGGACTCTCCCGCAGCCGGCCGGGTTGCGTGATCCTTCGATGTGGCCACCGAATCGGTGGACGTCGATGTGATCGGAGAGTGACTGCGTGGCGGACCTCGTGTACGTGCTGCCGGCCCTCGCGGGGTTCGCCCTGTGCGTGGCGGCGGTGCGAGCCCTCGATGTCAGGACCAAGTCGTGACCGCGGACGGGGTGACCACCATCGTGCTGCTGGCCCTGGCTGGCGCGACGGTGCTGTTCCTGTTGGTCGCGCTCGTGTTCCCGGAGAGGTTCTGACGGCGTGAACACAACTGTTGCGGGACTCCTCCAGGTGGCCGCTCTCCTCGTGATCCTCGCTGTCGCCTACGTCCCGCTGGGCGACTACATGGCGCGGGTATACACCGGTGCTCGAGACCTCCGAGTCGAGCGCGTCCTGTACCGGATGGCGCGGGTCGACCCGCGTCGTCAGCAGACCTGGGTGGGTTATGCGCTTGCGGTGCTGGCCTTCTCGTTGATCTCGTTCCTCGTCGTCTACCTGCTGCAGCGTCTGCAGGGGGTGTTGCCGTGGTCCGACGGCAAGTCCGGCGTGCCTCCCTCGATGGCGTTCAACACCGCCATCTCCTTCGTGAGCAACACCAATTGGCAGTCGTTCTCGCCCGAGGTGGTGATGAGCAACCTGACGCAGATGGTCGGGTTCGCCGTCCAGAACTTCGTCTCCGCAGCGGTGGGCATGGCGGTCGCGATGGCGGTCATCCGCGGCATCGTGAGTCGTCGTGGGACCGGCGAGATCGGGAACTTCTGGGTGGACCTGGTGCGTGGATCGATCCGAATCCTGCTGCCGCTCAGCCTGGTCCTCGCGACCCTGCTGATCACGCAGGGCCTGGTCCAGTCCTGGCACACCGGGTTCGGGTGGACCACCCTCGACGGTGCCGATGCGCGCAGCATGCTCGGTCCGTTCGCCTCGCAGGAGGCCATCAAGGAACTCGGCACCAATGGGGGCGGGACGCTGTCGGCGAACTCGGCACACCCGTTCTCGAACCCCACGCCGCTGTCGAACCTGCTGGAGATCACCGCACTCCTGCTGATCCCGGTCTGCCTGACGCGCACCTACGGGACCCTGGTCCGCGACCGGCGGCAGGGTCTGACACTGCTGGCCGTGATGGCCGCCATCTGGTCGCTGATGCTCACCCTCGTGTGGGTCTTCGAGAGCCGCACCGCCGGAAGCGCTTCCGCGGCCGCCGGGGCGATGCTGGAGGGCAAGGAGGTCCGGTTCGGGATCCCCGGATCAGCCCTGTTCGCGGTCTCGACCACCGGCACGTCGACCGGCGCGGTGAACTCCGCGCACGACAGTTTCTCGGCGGTCGGCGGCGGCGCCGTCCTGTGGAACATGCTCCTCGGCGAGGTCGCACCCGGCGGCGTCGGGTCGGGTCTGTACGGCATCCTCGTCATGGCGATGATCACCGTGTTCATCGGGGGGCTGCTCGTCGGACGCTCACCGACCTTCCTCGGCAAACGCATCGGACAGCACGAGATCACCATGGCGGCACTGTATGTGCTGGTGATGCCTGCCCTCGTGCTGACCGGCACCGGGATCTCGATGATCCTGGGATCGACGACCGAGGCGCAGGGCAACAGCGGGGACCCGGGGAGTCCGGGCTCGATCCACGGCTTCAGCGAAGTCCTGTATGCCTACGCCTCGGCGGCCAACAACAACGGCAGCGCCTTCGGTGGCCTCACGGCGACCGGTGACTGGTTCCAGGGTTCGCTCGGCATGGCCATGCTGCTCGGCCGGTTCCTGCCCATCGTGGTGGTGCTCGCGCTGGCCGGACTTCTCGCCCGGCAGATCCCGCGCGGCGGCGGCACCGCTGCACCTGCCGTCGCACCCGTCGCCGTCGCGGTGAACCGCGCGAGCGGATCGTCGACCGCGGTGGTGCCCGGGCCGACCGAGATCGCTCCGGATGTCGGTGCGTCGGAGGCGCGCTCGACCCTGCCCACCTCCGGTCTCCTGTTCGGATTCCTGCTGGCCGCGACCATCGTGCTCGTCGCCGGACTCACCTTCTTCCCGGCCATGGCGCTGGGACCGATCGCCGAGGCACTCCTGTGACCACACAATTCGTCCCCACCGACGAACCCGCGACGCCGGGCGCCGAGAAGTCCGATGAACCGGCATCGCCACTGGTGTCGCGCGGCGCCTTCGACATCCGCTCGCTGGTGACGTCGATGCCACTCGCGCTACGGAAGCTCGCCCCGCGGGCCCAGGCCCGGAACCCGGTGATGTTCGTCGTGTTCCTCGGAGCCGTCGTCACCACCGTGCTCGCGGCGCTGCATCCGTCCTGGTTCAGCTGGACCGTCGCCGCCTGGCTGTGGTTCACCGTTCTGTTCGCCAACCTCGCCGAGGCCGTCGCCGAGGGGCGTGGTCGTGCGCAGGCCGACAGCCTTCGAAAGGTCAAGCGCGACACGGTCGCCCGCAGACTGATCGACGGCGATGACGTTGCCGGGGTCGGGGCGACCGAGGAGATCTCCGGCAGCGACCTGCGGGTCGGCGACCTCGTCCTGGTCGAGGCGGGCGAGGTCATCGCCGGCGACGGCGACGTCGTCGACGGGATCGCCACCGTGGACGAGTCGGCGATCACCGGTGAGTCCGCGCCGGTCGTCCGTGAATCCGGTGGCGACCGGTCGGCGGTCACCGGTGGAACCGTGGTGCTCTCCGACCGCATCGTCGTCCGGATCACCACGGCACCCGGGGAGACCTTCGTCGACCGGATGATCGCCCTCGTCGAGGGTGCCGCTCGCAAGAAGACCCCCAACGAGATCGCGCTCGACATCCTGCTGACCAGCCTGACGGTGATCTTCCTGCTCGCGGTGGTCGCGGTCGCGCCGATGCAGGAGTACGCCGGGCAATCGCCCGATCCGGTCAAGCTGATCGCGCTACTGGTCTGCCTCATCCCGACCACCATCGGCGCCCTGCTCAGTTCGATCGGGATCGCGGGCATGGATCGGCTGGTTCAGCGCAATGTCCTGGCCATGTCGGGACGCGCGGTCGAGGCGGCCGGTGACATCGACACGCTGCTGATGGACAAGACCGGGACGATCACCTACGGCAACCGCCGCGCCACCGACCTGAACCCGGCACCGGGAGTGTCCGTCGACGAACTGGCGCGTGTCGCCTGTCGGTGCAGCCTCGCCGACGACACACCCGAGGGCCGCAGCATCGTCGACCTCTGCCGGTCCGCGTACGGCGTCACGACGGACGGCGGGGCCGACACGACCATCCCGTTCACCGCGCAGACGCGGATGAGCGGCGTGGATTCCGACGACGGTGGTGCACTCGTCGAGTACCGCAAGGGCGCCGCCGATGCGGTCGCCCGATGGGTCGCCGCCGGCGAGGGCACCGTCGACGACACCGTCGCCGCCGATGTGGAGCGGGTCTCGTCGGCGGGCGGTACACCGCTCGTGGTCGGGGTTCGCACCCACGGGCAACCGGCCCGGGTCATGGGTGTGATCGCGTTGTCCGACGTGGTGAAACCGGGCATGACGGCACGGTTCGCGCAGCTGCGCGCGATGGGCATCCGCACCGTGATGGTGACCGGCGACAATCCGCTCACCGCCCGGGCGATCGCGACCGAGGCAGGCGTCGACGACTTCGTCGCCGAGGCCACCCCCGAACAGAAACTCGACCTCATCCGCGCCGAGCAGGCCGCCGGACGTCTGGTCGCGATGACCGGTGACGGCACCAACGACGCACCCGCGCTGGCACAGGCCGACGTCGGGCTGGCGATGAACACCGGGACCTCGGCGGCGAAGGAAGCCGGCAACATGGTGGACATCGACTCCGACCCGACCAAACTCATCGAGGTGGTCGGCATCGGCAAGCAGTTGCTGATCACCCGGGGTGCGCTGACGACGTTCTCGCTCGCAAACGACCTCGCCAAGTACTTCGCGATCCTGCCCGCCATGTTCACCGCCGTCTATCCGCAGCTCGACGCCCTCAACATCATGGGTCTCCACTCGGCGCAGTCGGCGATCGTGTCCGCGGTGATCTTCAACGCGCTGATCATCGTGGCACTCATCCCGCTGTCGTTGCGCGGCGTGCGCTACCGGCCGGACACGGCGTCGAAGTTGTTGGGCCGCAATCTGGCTGTATACGGGGTCGGTGGGGTCGTCACGCCGTTCGTCGGCATCTGGCTGATCGACCTCGTCGTCCGTCTGCTTCCGGGAATGGGATGACGTCATGAACACTGTCTGGTCCGGCTTCGTCCGGCAATGTGTCGCCGCCGCGGGAATGATCCTGGGTCTCACGCTGATCCTCGGCCTCGCCTATCCGGCTGCGGTGTGGGCGATCTCGCGGGTGAACACCGCAGGCGCGGAGGGGTCGCAGGTCTCCGACGCCGCGGGCTGCCCCGTCGGATCCACGCTGATCGGTCTCGATCCGCAGGTCGAACCGGGTGCGCCCGACCCGTACCTGCACGCCCGGGTCCTGGGGGCTGCCGGCGAGCCGATGGCGACCGGCGAACCGTCGGCGTCGGCGGCGACCAACCAGGGACCCAACAGCGAGGTCCTGCTCACCAACGTCGCCGCGCGACGTGCGCTGATCGCCGAACGGGAGGGGGTCGCACCGGCACAGGTCCCGGCCGACGCGGTGACCGGATCGGGCTCGGGACTCGATCCGCACATCAGTCCCGAATACGCCGGTCTGCAGGTCGCAAGGCTGGCCCGCGAGAACCGTCGCACGCCCGCGGAGATCGAGGCAGTCATCGACGAGCACACCGAGGGCCGACAGTTCGGATTCCTCGGGCAACCACGCGTGAACGTCCTCGAGGTGAACCTCGCGCTGGGTCATGCGCCGCCCGGCTGTCGCGCCCCGTGACCGACGTTAGACTCGGCCGATGACCTCACCGGCCGGACTCTCCGAGGGGCGGGGGACACTGCGGGTGTTCCTCGGCTGTGCACCCGGTGTCGGGAAGACCTACGAGATGCTCGCCCAGGCCCGAACCCTCGTCGACGAGGGGACGGATGTCGTGATCGGCATCGTCGAAACCCACGGCCGGGTGGCCACTGCCGCGCTTGCCGAGGGACTGGAGACCGTTCCGCGCATCAGCCGGTCGTACCGCGGGACGCCGCTGGAGGAGATGGATCTCGACGCGGTGCTGGGTCGCCGACCGCAGGTGGCACTCGTCGACGAGCTCGCGCACACGAATGTCCCCGGATCTCGAAATCGCAAGCGGTGGGCCGATATCGACGAGTTGCTCGGTGCCGGCATCGATGTGTACTCGACGATCAACATCCAGCACCTGGCGAGCCTGAACGATGTCGTCGCCCAGATCACCGGAGTGGTGCAACGGGAGACCGTGCCCGACGACATCGTGCGCGGTGCCGACGAGATCGAACTCGTCGACATCGATCCGCAGGCGTTGCGGCAGCGCCTGTCCGCGGGCAAGGTCTACCCGGGCGGGCGTGTCGAGGGTGCCCTGGCCAACTACTTCCGGCAGGGCAATCTCACCGCGCTCCGCGAACTCGCGCTGCTGTGGCTGGCCGACCAGGTCGACGACAAGCTCGCGGATTACCGTGCGGCACATTCGATCACCGAGACGTGGGAAGCGCGTGAGCGGGTCGTCGTCGCCGTCACCGGCGGCGCCGAGTCGCCGACGCTGCTCCGGCGGGCGAGTCGGATCGCATCGCGTTCGAGCGCGGAACTGCTGGCCGTCCATGTGGTCCGCGGCGACGGGCTGACCGGTGCGGGGATCGACCTCGCCGCGCTCAAGGAGCTCGCCGCGGGATTCGGGGCACGGATCCACACCGTCGTCGGCGACGACATCCCGAGCACGCTGCTGGAGTTCGCCCGTGGGGTCAACGCCACCCAGCTCGTTCTCGGGACGTCGCGGCGACCGAGGTGGCAGCGGATCTTCGACGAGGGTGTCGGGGCCGCCGTGGTCAGCGAGAGCGGCCGCATCGATGTGCACATGGTGACCCATGACGAGACGACACGACGGTCCCGGCTCGACATCCGGGACACCCGCTTCCACCGGCCGTTGAGTTGGGTGTTCGCGGTCGTGGTCCCGGTCGGTCTCACCGGGCTGCTGCAGGCACTCGATCCGTGGTTGGGCTTCGCCAGCCAGTCGGCGCTGTACTTCGTCGCGGTGCTCGCGGTGTCGATGCTCGGCGGCATCCTGCCGGCTGCTCTGTCGGCAGTGATCTCGGGGCTGCTGCTGAACTTCTTCTTCACCGACCCGCGATTCACGTTCACGATCAGCCAGCCCGACAATCTGATCACCATCCTGGTCATGCTGATGATCGCGATCGCGGTTGCCGCGCTGGTGGATTCGGCAACCGTCCGGCGCGCGCAGGCGCAGGACGCCGCGCGCGAGGCCGAGTTGCTGGCGCTGTTCTCCAGCGTCGTGCTCGGCGGTGCCGACGTGCCGGTCCTGCTGGAACGATTCCGAGAGACCTACGACCAGGCGGCGGTGGCGGTCGTGCGGCGGACCTCACGCTCGACTCGCACGGTCGAGGCCGCGGTGGGTCCCTCGCCACCGGCGACACCCGAGGACGCCGACACGGTGTGCGTCGTGCCGGGCGAGACGTTCGAACTGCTCCTGCGCGGACCGAAACTCGGTGCGCGGGACCGCCGTGTACTCGCGGCGGTGGCCGGGCAGGCCGCGGGCGCGGTGCAGCGTCACGCCCTGGAAGCCGAGGCGGCGACGGCCGAGGCGCTCGCGCGCACCGACGAGTTACGCCGAGCTCTGCTCTCGGCGGTCAGCCATGACCTGCGGACACCACTGGCCGCGGCGAAGGCCGCGGTGTCGAGCCTGCGCAGCGACGACGTCACCTTCAGCGCCGAGGACACCGCAGAACTGCTGGCGACCGTCGACGAGTCGGTCGACCACCTCACCTCGCTGGTGGGGAACCTGTTGGATTCCTCCAGGCTCGCCGCGGGCGCGGTCCGGCCGCACCGGCAGCGCACCTTCCTCCCCGAGGTCGTGCATCGCGCCGCCGCGGCGGTGGCCCGACTCGATCCGGAGCCCGCCCTGTCCTTCGACCTCGGGCACGCCTGGGCCTACACGGATCCCGGATTGCTCGAACGTGCGCTGGCGAACCTCATCGACAACGCGCGGCGCCACGCCGGCGGCCATGTGGAGATCACCGCCGGGTTGACCGCGGCCGACCCGCCCCGATGTGTGATCCGCATCGTGGACCATGGACCGGGTCTCCCGGTCGAGGACCGCGACCGGGTCTTCGCGGCCTTCCATCAGGGAGGTGACACCAGCGGCGCGTCGTCGGGGGTGGGTCTGGGGTTGTCGGTGGCACGGGGATTCGTCACCGCGATCGGGGGAGTGCTCGCCATCGAGGACACGCCGGGTGGCGGTGCCACGATGGTCGTCGACCTGCCCGCGACCGACGACGACGCTCCCGTGGTGGCGGGAGGGCCGGCCGGATGAACCCGGAGACATCGACGACCGACAAGACGAGGGTCCTGGTCGTCGACGACGAGCCGCAGTTGTTGCGGGCCTTGCGGATCAACCTCAACGCGCGCGGCTTCGCGGTGACGACCGCGGCCACCGGTGCCGCCGCGCTGACGGCGGCGGCGCGGGAGAACCCGCACGTGGTGGTGCTCGATCTGGGCCTGCCCGACATCGACGGCCTGACGGTTCTCGAGGGGTTGCGCGGATGGACGACCGTTCCCGTCATCGTCCTGTCGGCGCGGACCGATGCCGCCGACAAGGTCGTCGCCCTGGACTCGGGGGCCGATGACTATGTGACGAAACCCTTTGGCATGGAGGAGTTCCTGGCCCGGTTGCGGGCCGCACTGCGGCGTGGCTCCGCGTCGAACGCGACGTCGGAGTCCCCGGTGGTGGACGCGGGCGCGTTCGTCGTCGACCTCGCCGCGAAACAGGTGACTCGCGGGGGAGTTCCGGTCCATCTCACGCCGACCGAGTGGGGCATCCTGGAACTGCTGGTACGTCACGAGGGAAAGCTGGTGTCGCAGAGCGATATCCTGACCTCGGTCTGGGGTCCGGGATATCTCGGTCAGAGCAACTATCTGCGCGTCTACCTGGCGAGCCTGCGGCGCAAACTCGAAGAGGATCCAGCACATCCCCGCCACCTCCTCACCGAGGCCGGGATGGGCTACCGATTCGTCCGGTCGGGGCCGGGATGATCGCCGCCTCCGACATCCCGGCCGGATTGTCGGATCAGGCCGAGTTGGGGCCGCTCTGGGCGGACTGGCTGCGACGCCTCCCGGTCACGATCTCGGGACTCCTCGACGAGTGGGCCCTGCGCCGCGACGGCGACGAGTTGTGGCACGGGTTCGAATCGCTCGTGGTCCCGGTGTTCGATCGCGAGGGTGCGCCGGCTGTCCTGAAGGTGGCGTTCGACGGAGACGACGAGGGCGCGCACGAGGCTCTGGGACTGCACCATTGGCACGGTCGTGGGGCGGTGCGAATGCTGCGCGCCGATCCCCGTCGCCGCGCGATCCTCCTCGAACGACTCACCCGACGCGACCTGACGACCGTCGACGACGACGAGGCCTGTCTGGTGGTCGCCGGTCTCTACGGCCGGTTGCACATCCCGGCGCCGGGCCGGCTCACGCCACTCACCGCGCATCTGGAGCGGTGGCTGGACGACCTGGCCGGCATCCCGCGCGACGCGCCGGTGCCGAGACGCTTTGTCGAGCAAGCGCTCTCCCTCGGCCGGGACTTCCTCGCCGACGCCGCCACCGTGGGCGTCATCGTGCACGGCGACCTCCACCACGAGAACGTCCTCGCCGATGCCGACGGCCGCTGGGTCGCCATCGATCCCAGCCCGATGTCGGGTGATGCACACTACGAACTCGCCCCCATGCTGTGGAACCGTCTGGACACGCGCGCTTCCGACGTGCGATACGACATCCGCCGGCGCTTCTCCACGATCACCGACGCAGCGAACCTCGATCCGGATCGTGCGCGCGACTGGGTCATCGTGCGGATGATCCTCCACGCGCACTGGGCGATCGAGGATGCCGACCGTGCGTCGCGCGCACTGCGCCCGACCGACCGTGAGTGGATCACGACGTGCGTCACGGTCGCGAAGGCAGTGATCGACTGACCGTGCGTCCGATCCTGTTGACTGGGTGTCGTGATTCGTCGACTGTGCGTCAGTTCTCGTCGACCGTGCGTCCGATTGTGTCGACTATGCGTCGGATCCCGTTGACTGTGCATTGTTGCGGCCTCCGGTTTCTTCGACAGTTCGCCTCCTGTGGGGTTGAACCGGCGCCCCTTCCGCTGGTTGAGCCCCCAACCCGCTGGTTGAGCCGGCCCCGAGCGGAGCGAGGCGCCGTGTCGAAACCACCTGGTGACCCGAGGAACTCAGCCACCCGCAAACCGGCCAGAACCATACTGCAACTCGCAGAGTTCATTTCGTCGACGACGATCTCACCTGCGGTGGAGACTCTTTCGAAATTGTCGGTGGTCGGGTTTACATTGGTTGGTAACAGATCACGCGCGATCGGGGCGGGTGACGAAACAGGCGTCGGGGGGCGTGGTGAGGGTGTGGACCGATCTGCCGGGCGAGTTCGTCGCCGGGGTCGACCCTGCCTGCGCGGCCGAGACCGACATGGTCATGTTGATGGCCGGCCTCGACGCGTCACGACGCGGAGAGTCCTATCTCGCCTGGCATCGGTATCAGACGATCGCGGTGATGGTCGACCGCCTGGTCACCACCAGCGCGTCGGGATTCGTGATGGACGGCCACGCCGACTGCGCCGCCCGGATCGCCCGTCAAGCCGCGGTGTCGCGACGGCAGGCAGAGATACTCATCGACGACGCTACCGCGCTACGAGACCGGCTCCCCGAGGTCGCGGACACCCTGCGTGACGGGATCCTGTCGCAGTGGCAGATTCGGCTGATCATCTCCCGCACCGAGTTGATCCCCGCCGATGACCCGATCACCCCCGGCCTGGATGCCGAGATCGCCGCGACGATTCGCCGGCGCTCGGGCGTGTGGGACCGGGCGCGGCTACGGGACATGGTCGACCGACTGGTCTTCCGGCACGACCCCGATGCGGTACGCCAACGCCGCAAAGACGCGATGGGTCAACGGGGGGTGTGGACCCATGAACTGCCCGACGGCACCGCCGAACTCACCGCCGTGATGTCGGCAGAGAACGTGCGGATCTCGGCAAAAGCCGTCCGCGTCCTCGCTGATGCGGTATGCAAACGAGACGGGCGCAAGCGCGGGCACCGCCAGTCCGATGCGATGTTCGCGCTGTTGACCCGCACGGCATTCGAGTGCCAGTGCGCCGACGACGAGCCCTGCACCGCGGACATCCCGGACCCGCAGAGTGTCCTCGACGCGATCCGCGCCGAGGTCGTGATTCATGTGGTGACCGATGCCGCGACCCTGGCTGGTGCGCCGGGGGTGGGGTTCCTCGATGAGCACGGCATAATCTCCGATGAGCATGTGCGTGACCTCGCGGCCCGCCCGGACGCCACGCTGTCCCCGGTCACCCCGGCCCGCACCCAACCGACCTATGTGGCCCGCAGCAGCGACGATGCGCAGCGGCGGACCGCCGGGCGCCCGGCACCAGACGAGACACCGCAGTCCGACAGCGAAAACTATCCCACCGCAGCGCAATTCGACGACTCGACCGATGCCACCACCGCATCGGTCGCAGTGGTGTATCCGGCAACCCATCCCGGCAACGGGTACCGGCCGACCACGTCGTGCGCTGACTTCGTGCGGGTGCGGGACGGTTATTGCACCGAACCCGGCTGCACCCGTTCAGCGTTCGCCTGCGATCTCGACCACGTCTCCGAATACGACCACACCGACCCTGCCCGGGGTGGGGCGACGTCGAGTGAGAACCTCAACGCCAAATGCCGCCCCAGTCATCTCCTCAAAACCCACGGTGACTGGGTCGACGTGCAATACCGCGACGAAGACGGCCGCCTGGTCACCGAATACGAGACCCCCGAAGGGGTCACCCTGCCCGGGGATGCCGAAACCCTCGAAGACACCTTCCCCAACCTGCGGCGAATCCGGTTCGAACAAGCCGCTCAAGCCCCACCCACCCCACACATCATCGCTTCCGCCGACAACTCGGAGCGCCCCTATAGCCGACTGGACGCCAAACTGGCCCGCCGGCGACACGAACGCGCCCGCAACAAACGAGCCCGCGAAGAACTCGACCGCCTCGACCCGCCGCCGTTCTGACGATCTCATCCCTCGGGGCTGGGGACAGCGGAGCTATGGCGGAACCAGTGCAACCTGTTGTGCGGCATGTGGTTTCGCTGGGCTCCTCGCTGCTCAATCAGCGGGTGGGTCGGGCGGAGAGGTGAACAGGCTCCCGAGGCCGGGCACCTCGACCGAGAGACCGGCAAGCCGGAGCCCCTCCCACGCGGTGACCTGGTTCGCCGTGAGCACGGGTTTGCCGACGTAGGCCTCGAGGCCGGTGATCCACGTCGCGGTGTGTAATGCGGTGTCGGGAACCACGATCGCCTGTGCCGAATCGCAGTCGGCAGCCGCGAGCATCTCGAACAACCCGTCACCGTCGAACGTGCCTGCCTCGGTGGCGGTCCCGATGTCGTTGGCGCGCAGGGCAACAACCTCGACACCGGCGTCGGCGAGGAACCCGATGAACCGGGCGGCCAGCGGCTCCGGGTAGGTCGCGGCGATCGCGACCCGCGACAGGCCGAGATGCCGGCACGCCCCGGCGAACGCTAGCGATGTCGACGAGGCCGGACGGCCCGCCCGGTCGGCGACGTCGGCGGCCTGGCGTCGGGCGCCGTGGAAGCCGTAGACGAAACTGCCGGAGGTGCACGCCCACATGACCGCCGATGGATGGTGGTCCAGCGCTCGCCGAACGCCGTCGGCGAGGCGGCCCCGTTCGCCGACCGCCGCCATGGCCTCGACGGTGTGATCGTCGGAGTCCACCTCGGTGATGAGGACCGGCAATCGGACCCCGAGGGAGGGTGCCGCGGCACCGATGGCCGCCTCGATGAGTTCGTAGTCGTCCTCGGCGGCGTGGCCGGGATACAGCATGGCGACGGCAGTTGTCACGCCCACACCTCCAAGGTAGATTGTCAACAATCTACCAACTCTTCGAGGGGGCGCATGTCGGACGCCACGCGGTGGCTCAGCGCCACGGAACTGGCCGAGGCCTACCGTACCGGTGCGCTCACACCGGAGACGGTGGCCACGGAGCTGCTCGACGCCATCGAGGACGTCGATCCGCCGATCAATGCGTTCTGCCTGGTCGACCGGGGCCGGACGATGGCTGCGGCCGTGGAATCCACGGCGAGATTCGCGGCCGGGACGCCCATCGGTCCACTCGACGGAGTGCCCGTCTCGATCAAGGACCTCCTCCTCACCGCCGGATGGCCGACACTGCGCGGTTCGCTGATGATCGAACCCGATCAGATGGTCTGGGACACCGACGCGCCGGCCGTCGCCCGTCTGCGTGAGGCCGGTGCGGTGTTACTCGGCAAGGTCACCACGCCGGAGTTCGGCTGGAAGGGCGTGACCGACAGTCCGCGGACCGGTGTCACCCGCAACCCGTGGGATACGACGCGGACATCGGGCGGGTCGAGCGGGGGCAGTGCCGCGGCCCTCGCCGCCGGTCTGGGGCCGCTGTCGGTCGGCACCGACGGTGGCGGTTCCATCCGTATACCGGCCGCCTACTGCGGCGTCGTCGGGTTCAAACCCACGATGGGACGGGTGCCGATGTATCCGCCGAGTCCGTTCGCGCCGGTGGCACACGTCGGCCCGATGACACGGACCGTGTCGGATTGTGCTGCGCTGCTGGATGTTTTGAGCGGATTCGACGCGCGCGACTGGTCCGCCCTGCCCCCGTCGTCGACGAGTATGGCCACGGCGGTCCACGAGGTTCGCGACCTCGCGGATCTCCGTGTCGGGTACAGCGCCGATCTCGGATTCGGCTCGAATGACCCAGGTGTCCAGGCGAATACCGATCGGGTCGCATCAGTCCTCGAGCAGCTCGGGGCGACGGTGGAGAAGGTCGATCTGGGCTGGGATGACCCCGCCTGGGCCTATCACGTCATCTGGTTCGCCGGTGCCGGCGTCGTCGTGCGGGGGCTCGGCCCGCATGCCGCCGAGCGGGTGGATCCGCTGCTGATCGAAGCGCTCGAGCGCCACCGCGACCTCAGCGCGGCCGATGTCGTCGGTGCCACCGCCCTGCGGATGGAGATTGGCACCCAGATGAGCCTTCTCCACCAGGAATTCGACGTCCTGCTGACCCCGTCGATGCCGACCGTCGCATTCGGGGCCGGTCGCACGGTTCCCGACGGGTCGGCATCTCCCGACTGGACCTCGTGGACCCCCTACACCTACCCGTTCAATCTCACCGGCCAACCGGCGATCTCCGTGCCGAGCGGATTCGCCGATGGTCTGCCGACCGGGGCGCAGTTCGTCGGCGCACGCCATCATGACGCAACCGTTCTGCGCGTCGCGGCGGCGTACGAGGCGGCCGCCGGCTTCACCATGTTGGGGGATCGGCCGTGACGGAGGAACAGCGGACGGGCGCACGGTCCCGAGATGACCGATTCATCACCGTGACACTGGAGAAGCGAGGCGTGCGCGCGGTGGCGCGGATGCTGGATGCCGAGGCGCCGCGCACCGCCGCCGCGGTCTGGGACGCACTGCCGCTGGGAGGGCAGGTTTTCCACGGCAAGTTCGCGCGCAACGAGATCTACACGCTGCTGCCGGCCTTCGCTCCGGCGGAACCGGGGATGGAGAACACCACCATCACCCCGATCCCGGGTGATCTGTGCTATTTCACTTTCGACGGGGTGCTCGAGAACCCGGCCTACGGCTACGACAGCGGATCGGCCCCCGCCGAGCATCGGCTGCTCATCGACCTCGCGGTGTTCTACGGCCGCAACAATCTGCTGGTCAACGGCGATGTGGGCTGGGTCCCGGGCAACGTGTTCGCGACCATCGTCGAGGGTCTCGACGAGTTCGCAGCTGCCTGCAACGACGTCTGGATGGGCGGCGCGCGCGGGGAAACACTGACTTATGCGCGCCATTCACGGTAAGAAAGAGGGGATGACGGTGACGATGAAGGTGGGGGCCGAGACTCCGGGTCCGGAGGATCCGGGAGTTGATCGAACCGTCGTTCACCAGCCAAAACGGAGCAAATCGCCACGTCGCCGGGTGTTGTCGCCGCTGGTTCAGGAATCGACACCGGCGATCATCGCGCGTAAGTTGCACGATGCGATCGCAAACGGGGACTTCGCACCCGGCTCGCAACTGACGGAGTCGGGGCTGGCGGCCGACCTGGGCGTCAGTCGTGGTCCCCTCCGCGAGGCCATGCAGCGTCTCACCGCCGAGGGGTTGCTGGTCAGCCACCGCAACCGCGGGCTGTTCGTGGTGTCGATGGAGGACGAGGACATCCGGGACATGTACGTAGCGCGGACCGCCGTGGAACGTGCTGCCGCGCAGCAGGTGATTGCGCATCGCGAGCAGGAGGCGGTGCAGGCGCTGGGTGAGGCCGTCGACGCGATGCGTGACCACATCGGCGAGCCCAACGGCGCCGGGATGGCGGAGGCGGACATGGCTTTCCATCAGACCCTGGTGGAATACGCCGGAAGTCAGAGGCTTTCGCGCCTGCACGAGACGATTCTCGTGGAGACGCGAATGTGCCTGCGAGCCATGCGGGGAACGTATTCCTCGGGAAAGGATCGGATCGACGAACACCAGGCGTTGGTGGACGCCATCGCCGCGGGAGATGCCGCGGCGGCGGATGCTCTGATGATCGAGCACATGGCCGACGGGTTGCGTCGCCTGATCGGTGACGGCGAGGACGCCGCGAACCTTCAGGTGGCCAGGGGCTGATCGCCCGCGGCCGGAGAGCACACAGTCGAGAACGTCGCTGAGTGCATCTCGTGGGTCCACCGAGCGCTGCACGACGAGCTCGACCCTCAGCGGCCCCACGAATCAGGAAGCGCAGATGAGCGACACGACGACAGCAGACACATACGAGCAGCTCGCACCGGACCCGAACTCTCCCGAGGGCAAGAAACTCCTCCGAAAGGCCATCGGCGCCTCGGCGATCGGCAACGCCACCGAGTGGTATGACTACGGCGTCTACGCCGCGGCCTCGGTCTATCTGACCCAGGCATTCTTCCCGGGCGATTTCGGAACCGTCGGCACCATGCTCGGTTTCGCGATCTCCTTCGTGCTGAGGCCCCTGGGCGGCATGGTCTGGGGACCCATCGGCGATCGTATCGGCCGCAAATCCGTTCTCGCGATGACCATCCTGCTCATCTCCGGCGCGACCGCGCTGATCGGTCTGCTGCCCACACACGCGTCCATCGGCTTCTGGGCGCCGGTCCTGCTGATCCTGCTCAGGGTGATCCAGGGCTTCTCCACCGGCGGTGAATACGGCGGTGCCGCAACGTTCATGGCCGAGTACGCGCCCGACAACAAGCGCGGCAAGTACGGATCGTTCCTCGAATTCGGAACGCTGGCCGGCTTCTGCGGCGGCACACTGTTCGTCCTGCTGTTGCAGCTGGCGCTGACCGACAGCCAGATGGACCAGTGGGGCTGGCGTATCCCGTTCCTGCTCGCTCTCCCGATGGGCCTGATCGGTCTCTACCTGCGGTCGCAGATGGAAGACACCCCCGTGTTCCAGGAACTGGAGCAGGACAACGAGATCAAGGGGTCGGCCTGGACCCGGTTCAAGGACCTGCTGGTCAACTACCGGCGTCCGATCATCACGATGTTCGGTCTGGTGATCGCGCTGAACGTCGCCAACTACACCTTGCTGGCCTACCAGCCGACCTATCTGCAGAACACGATCGATCTGTCCGAGACCTCCGCCAGCGTCGTCAACCTCATCGGTCAGCTGGTCATGATGTTGCTGATCCCGTTCTTCGGATGGTGGTCGGATTCGACGGGCCGCAAACCGATGTGGTGGGGTTCGCTGATCGGCCTGTTCGTCCTCGCCTTGCCGCTCTATTGGCTGATGGGGCAGGGGTTCGCCTGGGCGATCGTGGCATTCGTCATCCTGGGCGTGCTCTACATACCGCAGCTCGCGACCATCTCGGCGACATTCCCGGCGATGTTCCCCACGCAGGTCCGGTACGCCGGTTTCGCGATCTCCTACAACGTCGCGACCGCCGCCTTCGGCGGCACAGCCCCGCTGGTCAACGATGCCGTCGTCGAGAGCACCGACTGGAACCTGTTCCCGGCGGTCTACATGATGGGCGCGTGTGCCATCGGCATGGTCGCCCTGTGCTTCCTGAAGGAGACCGCGGGGGCCTCGCTCCGCGGCACCGAGATCCCGAGCCTCGAGAACGATTTCGCGGCGCTGCAGGGTCAGAAAGTCGGGAAGTAGGCGGGGGGCTTCGACAGGCTCAACCGGCGGAGCTGGGCTCAACCGGCGGAGCTGGGCTCAACCGGCGGAGCCGGCTTGACCGGCGGATGAGCCGAGTAATCGCATCGCGGCGAGGGCGTACGCTCTCGCCGCGATGACCAGATCGGCGATGGCCACCGACTCGTCGGGCTGATGGGCGTCGGTGTTGATGTTGCCCGGACCGAGGACGATCGACGGGACGCCGAGGTCGCGGCTGACGAACCCGCCGTCACAGGCGGCGGTCCAGCCGCCGACCGACGTGTCGGCACCGGCATCGATGACCGCGCCGACGGCCGTGGTGACGAGCGGATGTGCGGCGTCGGTGGCGAAACCGGGCATCTCCATGGTCACCCGGACGTCTACGGTGATGCCGTCGGTGTCTATCCCCTTCTCGCGGATCGTGGTTCGGAGCATCTCGGCGATCCGATGCGGGTCCTCGTCGGGCATCAGTCGCCGGTCGATGCCCAGCGAACAACCCGGTGCGACCACCGAGATGCCCTGCCCGCCCGCGATCGTCCCGACATTCCAGGTGCCGTGGCCGAGCAGGTCGTCGGAGTTCCCGGCCAGTCGCGCGGCGTCCACGCGGATGATCTCGACGATGGCGGCGGCGGCGTCGATGGCGCTGCGTCCGTCCGCGGGGCGTCCGGAATGCGCGGCGCGTCCGGTCACCTCGATCTCGATGTACGACGCGCCGCGGCAGCCGCGGACGACCTGCATGGCGGTGGGTTCGGCGACCACGCAACCGAGGAACTCATGATCGGCGGGACGGCTCACGAAGTCCCGCACTCCGATTCCGTGCTCCTCCTCGTCGACCGTGCACACCAGTCGGACCGGTCCGGCGAGGTCGGTGCCGACCTCAGGAGTCCGAGTCAGCGCGCTCATCGCCGCGACGACGGCGGCGAGTCCACCCTTCATGTCGGTGGCACCGCGACCGTAGATGCGGCCGTCGCGGATGCGGACCGTGTACGGGTCGGCCGACCAGTTGGGTCCGGCCGGGACCACGTCCGAATGACCGAGGAACATCAATCCCGGTGCTGTCCCGGCACCCACGGTGGCGACGAGATTGGGTCTCCCGGGGGCCACCTCATGCGTCGTGACCTCGAAACCGAGCGCGCGGCAGGCGTTGCCGAGCACCGCGACCGCGGCCGATTCGGTGCCGCCGGGATTTTCGCTGGGCGCCTCGACCAGGGCCGAGGTGAGCGAGGTGATGGCGGCCTCGTCGATGAAACCGAGTACTGCGGACTCGGCTGCGGTCAGGTCCTGTTCACCACTCACCCGGCCATCTTCTCAAGACTGGCCGTGAGACGTCGAACACCCTCGTCGATTCGCTCGGGCGTGCTCGACGCGAAACACAGACGCATCGAATTGCGGAAGCGGCCGCCCGGTGACAGCGCGGGTCCGGGGATGAACGCGACCCCGTCGGCGAGGGCGACCTCGAAGAGTTCCCGCGTGTCGATCTCGGCGAACTCGTCGCGCAGCGTGACCCACAGGAAGAAGCCGCCCTCGGGATTCGTGGTCACCACCCGATCGCCCAGATGACGCCCGATGGCGTCGAGCATGGCGTTCTTGCGCTCCCGGTACAGCACCCGGATCCCGGCGAGGTGGTCCTCGAGACCGCCGCGTGCGATGTACTCCGCGACGATGTGCTGGTTGGGCACGTTGGTGCAGGTGTCCATCGCCTGCTTGCCGTTGATGAGCAGTTGACGCAGTGACGGATCGGCGTCGACCCAGCCGACCCGCCAGCCCGGGGCGAGGATCTTGGAGAAGGTGCGCACCGAGAAGATCAGCGGATCACCGGGACTCAGGGTCTGGAAGGTCGGGATGTCGGTGCCGGCGAACCGCAGCAACCCGTACGGGTCGTCGTCGATGATCACCGACCCCCAGGTGTGCGCCAGCCGCAGCAGCTCGCGGCGTCGTTCCTCGGACATGGTGACGCCGGACGGATTCTGGAACGTCGGGATGGTGTAGATCGCCTTGGGCGTCTGACGGGTACGAGCAACCAGCGCCTCCAACTGATCGACCTGCATGCCGTCGTCGTCGACGGGCACCTCGAGCAGTTGCGCGCCATACGACAGCGCGGTGGCGCTGCCGTTGGTGTACGTCGGGGACTCGACGACGACCAGGTCGCCGGGGTCGACGAACAGCTTGCAGGCGAGGTCGAGTCCCTGCATTCCCCCGGTGGTGATGACCAGCCGGTCCAGGGACGACGGATCGGGAGTCGTGGCCAGATAGTCGACGAGGAGCTGCAGCAGTCGGGGCTCGCCCTCCGTCGCCCCGTAGGTGAACGACGTGTTGTCCAGGATCTCCCCGGCGATCTGCCGGAACTCGTCGGCCGGCACGGCCTCGTCCGCCGGCGAACCCATCGCGAAACGCACGATGTCGTGGGACTGGGCGGCCAGCAGCGAGGTCGACGAGTCGATCATCGAGCCGACGAGGTCCTTGGCGCGGCCCGCCAGCGGCAGTGTCGGTGCCGAATGCCGGTTCTGGTAGGCGGTTTCGGTTGTGGTCATCTCGTCACCTCGTCTCTCGCCCTTCGTGGCTCGTCGCTTGCGCTCCTCGCACCTCAGGGATCAGGGTTGTGCTCGGTCGTTGTGTTGGGGTCGACTCTCAGGGGGCATGGTTTGTGGCTACTTCTGGATCAGTTCGCGGGGGAAGTCGGTGAAGGTCTCGACGCCGGTCGGGCTGACGCGCACCGACTCGGACAACTCGAAACCGTAGTTGTCCATCCACATTCCGCAGACAATGTGGAAGGTCATGTTGGTCTCGAGCACCGACTCGTCCTCGCTTCGGATGCTGATGGTGCGCTCACCCCAGTCGGGCGGATAGCCGATCCCGATCGAATAACCCAGACGTGAGGGTTTCTCGAGGCCGTACTTCGCGAGCGTCCAGTTCCACGTGGAGGCGAGTTCGCGGGTGGCCACGCCCGGTTTGATGGCCTCCAGCACGTTGTTCAACCCCTCGGCGGTTGCTTTGGCGACGTAGTCGAGGTCCTTGCTCGGGGTGCCCAGCGAAACCGTGCGGGCGAGCGGGCAGTGGTATCGGCTGTGCGCACCGGTCAATTCGATGACCACCGCCTCGTCTTCGGCGAAAGTTCCCTGATGCCAGGTGAGATGGGGGGTGTCGGCCGCCGCGCCGGTGGGCATCATCGGGACGATCGCCGGGTAGTCGCCGCCGTACTCCGGGGTCCCGGTGATCTGCGCCTGCGAGATGGCCGCCGCCGCATCGCATTGCCGGACACCGATGTCGATGGTGTCGATGGCGGCGCGCATCGCCTTCGAGCAGACCATGCCCGCCTGGCGCATGAGCTGCACCTCGGCTTCGGACTTGACCGATCGTACCCAGTTGACGAGTTCGAAGTTGTCGACGAGCTTCCACTCCGGGATCGCGTTGAAGAGCGCGCGGTAGGCCTTGGGGGAGAAGAAGTGCGAGTCCATCTCCAGGCCCACCGACCCGGTGTTGGACGCCGGGGCGATGAGGTGACGCTGACGCAACGACCAGGCGACCCAGTCGAACGGGTGCAGGTGCGGCCGGTGGACGTAGCTCTCCGGATAGCCGACGATCTGGTCGGCGGACAACCACGTCGTGCGGTGTGCGCCATGCGCATCCATCTCGCGGGCGTAGAAGACCATCTCGCCGTCGATCGGCACGAACAGCATCTGCGGGGTGTAGAACGACCAGGCGTTGTACCCGATCAGATAGAAGATGTTGGCCGGATCGGTGACGATGATCGCCGACAGACCCTGTCGGTCCATGAGCTCACGGACTCGGGTCAGGCGCTGTTCGTACTCGCTGTCGGTGAAGAGCTGAGCCCCCAGGTACATGGTCTTCGCGCTCCTGTCTGAACGGGACTGGTTCCGGGAAGTGTTGTCAGCGACGGGGAATCGGCGTGGCCGTGTATTTCACGTCGAGGAACTCCTCGATGCCCACGCGTCCGCCTTCGCGGCCGAGTCCGGACTCCTTGACACCCCCGAACGGGGCTGCCGGATTGGACACGGCGCCGGTGTTGACCCCGACCATACCGGTTTCCAGCGCAGCCGACAGTCTGGCGCAGCGGTCGACGTCCTGGCTGAACAGATAACCGACCAGCCCCCATGGGGTGTCGTTGGCCAGCGCGAGGACCTCGTCGTCGGCCGCGGGATCGCCCGGGTCGTCGGCGTCGCCGAACGGGATGATCGCGGCGACGGGTCCGAAGATCTCGGTGCGCGTGAGATCCGCGTCGAGCCCGACATCCGTCAGGACGGTCGGCGGATAGAAGAAGCCCGGGCCGGCCGGGTTCTCGCCCCCGCAGACGACCGAGGCGCCCTTCGCCACGGCGTCGGACACCAGTGCCGAGACCTTCTCGACGGCTCTCGATTCGACGAGAGGCCCGACTTGGACGCCCTCGGCCGCACCATCACCCACCCGCAGCGCGGACATCTTCGCGGCGAAGGCATCGGTGAACTCGTCGATCACGCTGCGGTGCACGAAGACCCGATTGGCGGCCGTGCACGCCTGGCCGATGTTGCGCATCTTGGCGAACATGAGTCCGTCGACGGCTCGGGAGATGTCCGCGTCGGCGCACACGATGAACGGCGCGTTGCCGCCCAGTTCCATCGACGTTCGCATGACCGTCCCCGCAGCCTGGCGCAGGAGGAGTTTCCCCACCTCGGTCGACCCGGTGAAGCTGATCTTGCGGGCGAGTCCGCTCTCCATCCACTCGGTGACGACGGTCGACGGGTCGCTGGTGGTGACGACGTTCAGCACCCCCGACGGCAGACCCGCCTCGACGAGGATGTCGGCCAGCAACAGTGTGGTGAGTGGGGTCAACTCGGCCGGTTTGAGAACCATGGTGCAGCCGGCCGCGACCGCCGGACCGATCTTGCGGGTTCCCATGGCCAGCGGGAAGTTCCACGGCGTGATGAGGATGCACGGCCCCACCGGCTGCCTGGTCACCACGATCCGGTGCGATCCGTCGCCGGTGGTGGTGGAGTCGCCGCCGATGCGGACCGCCTCCTCGGCGAACCAGCGGAAGAACTCGGCGCCGTAGGCAACCTCGCCCTTGGCCTCGGCGAGGGGTTTGCCCATCTCGGCGGTCATCACCGCGGCGATCTCGTCCACCCGCGCCATGATCAACTGATGTGCGCGGTAGAGGATCTCGCTGCGGTGGCGGGGCGAGGTCGCGGCCCAGTCGGCCTGATGTGCCGCCGCGGTCTCGAGTGCGCGCCGGGCGTCGGTGGCGTCGGCGTCGGCCACTCGGGCGAGTACGTCGCCGGTGGCCGGGTTGACCACGTCGAATCGCTGACCCGAGGCGGCCGGGGTCCATGTTCCGTCGATGAAGAGATCGGTGCTGACGCGCGACACGACATCGGGTGCGGAGTGGGGGGTTGCGGTCACTGAGGCGGTCACGGTCGTACTCCTCGGAGGTCGGTGGCTGTGTCGGGTGCTGAGGTGAGCAATTCGGCGAGATGGACTCCGCGGACACGGCCGGGGGAGAGGCCGTCGTCCACGGTCGCGAGGTGTTCGACGGCCATCGCGCAGCTGAAACCGTCGGTGATCACCGGCCGGTCGGGGGCGCTCCGCAGGGCCGGAGCCAGACTGTTCTCGGCGACGGCCATGCTGACCTCGTAGTGCCCTCTCTCGAAGCCGAAGTTGCCGGCGACACCGCAGCATCCGTCTGCGGTGTGCACGGTGATTCCGAGCGCCTCGAGAGCGGCGACGCCCACCCGGGCGCCGAACACCGAGTACTCGTGACAGTGGGTCTGCACCGTCACCTCATCGGGTAGGGGCGGTGGTCGCCACCCCGCGTCGAGCAGTGCGGGAAGGTGGGCGGCGAAACTCCGGACGCGTGCTGCGACGCGACGTGCGGCCTCCGTCGGGACGAGTTCGGGCAGATCCTTCGCCAGGGCCGCGGCGCAACTGGGTTCGACCACCACGATCGGCCGGTCCGTCCCGTCGTCGAGATCGGCGACGGTGCGACGCAGCACCTTTCGGGCCCGATCCAGCTGTCCCGTCGAGATCCATGTGAGACCGCAACAGTTGTCGGCCGTACAGCCGACGGGATCCGACGCACGGTCGACGGGGTGGGCGGCTCGGAGGATCTCGGCCACGGCGGTGGCCACGTGCGGCCGGAAGGCGCGGGTGAAGGAGTCGACGAACAGCACGACCGAGGAACTGTCATCGACGGGGGAGAGCGATCCGAGGTGGGTGCGCCGTGACCGTCGGGTGGCGAACGCGGGCATCGTGCGCCGGGGGTCGAGTCCGCCTGCGCGCGCGGCGAGACCGCTGAGCCGGGATCGCAGTGCGCGGTTGAGGACCGGTGCCGTGAGCCCGGCCGCCGACAACCACGCGGGCATCCAGCCGAGGGAGTAGTGCGACAGCGGCCGGAGCCGGCGCCGATAGTGGTGATGGAGGAACTCGGACTTGTAGGTGGCCATGTCGACGCCGGTCGGGCAGTCGGTGGAACAGGCCTTGCAGGACAGGCACAGGTCCAGGGCCTCGGCGACATCGGTCGACCGCCAGCCCTCGTCGACGCTCGGCGCGGTGCGGACCATGTCCTGCAACACGCGCGCCCGGCCGCGGGTCGAGTCCTTCTCGTCGCGAGTGGCCTTGTAGCTCGGGCACATCACCCCGCCGGAATCCGCACGGCACCTCCCCACGCCGATGCATCCCTGTACGGCGTGCACGAACGGGTCGAGCAGGGGAAGTTCGGGTCCGAGATCGAAAGCCGTGGGCCAGCTCCGGCGCGGCACCTCGGCGAGAGCGAGGTCGGTGGTGATCGGGGGCGGGTCGACGATGCTGCCCGGGTTGAGGATTCCGTGCGGGTCCCAGATCGCCTTGAACCGGGCGAAGGTCGACATCATCGCCGGGGTGTACATGACGGGCAGGAGCGCCGATCGGGCCCGCCCGTCACCGTGCTCGCCGGACAGCGAACCGCCGTGGCGCACCACGAGTTCGGCGGCTTCGGCGCAGAAGCGTGCCATCACCGCACGACCCTCGGGGGAGCGCAGGTCGAATGTGATCCGCACGTGCATGCAACCGGCGCCGAAGTGCCCGTACATGACGCCGGTGAGGCCGTGCCGGTCGAGCAGTTCGGCGAAGTCGTCGAGGTAGTCGGCGAGTCGTTCGGGTGCGACGGCGGCGTCCTCCCAGCCCGGCCAGGATTCGTAACCGTCGCCGATGCTCTCGTCATCGGGATCGGCGAGGCGCGACGACAGCCCCGCGCCGTCCTCGCGAACCCGCCAGAGTGCCTTGCGGCGGGCCGGGTCGTCGACAACCGTTGCGTCGATCATCCGACCCTGCGCGCGCAGGTGATCCAGAAGGCGTTTGGCGGTCGCGGGCACGTCGGCCTCCGACTGCACGGTGGCACTGTGGTCGTCGAGATCGATGAAGAGCCATGCGGATCCGTCGGGCAGACCGGCGACGGACTCGCGGCCACGTCGCGCCGCCATCGTCGCGACGATCTTACGGTCGATGCCTTCGATGGCCGACGGCGCGAACGGGAGGATCGCCGGGACGTCCCGGGCGGCGTCGGCGGGGGAGCGGTAGCCCACGCACAGCAGGAGTTGCGAGGTCGGGACCGGCACGAGCGTCACGGTCGCCGACACGACGATCGCGCAGGTTCCCTCGCTGCCGACGAGGGTGCGCGCCACGTCGAACCCGTTCTCCGGCAGCAGCTTCGCGAGATGATAACCGGAGACCTGTCGCGGAATGGTCTCGAGCTGGGTGCGCAGGATCGCCAGGTTCGCGGCGGCCAGGTCACGCAGCGACCCGGTGATCTCGGCCGCTCGCGCCCCCGCCGCGGCGTCGGCGGGATCGGTGGCCCGCAGGCCGTCGCGGGTTGCGGTGAGCAGCAACCCCTCTGCCGTGACGAGATGGAGTTCGACGATGTGATCGCTGGTGCGGCCGTGTCGGACCGAGTGATTGCCGCAGGCGTCGTTGCCGATCGCGCCGCCCAGCGTCGCGCGCGACGCCGACGACGGGTCCGGCGCGAAGGTGAGCCTGCCGCCGGTGGCGGCTCGTGCGTCGGCGGCGAGGGTGGTCAGGACGATGCCGGCACCCGCGACCGCGGTCGCGGATTCGGCGTCGACGGACAGGACGTGGTCGAGATGCCGAGACAGGTCGATCACGACGCCGGGTCCGATCGCGTTGCCGCCCATGGAGGTTCCGCCACCGCGGGGAACCACCGGGATCCGGCGGTCATGACACCATTCGACCACCGTCGCGACCTCTGTGGCGGTGCGGGGGAAGGTGACGGCGAGCGGTGGGACCCGGTAATTGGAAGCGTCGTAAGAGTATTCGGCGAGGCGACGCGTCGAGGAGTCCGCGTCGACACCGAGTTCGGCGAGTTCGGCTGCGATGTCCACCCGTGGCATGTGTGACCGAGCTGTCAGTTCTGGCCGAGCGCCGCGGCGAGTGCGGCGCCGAAACGGGCGACACCGAGATCGATCTCCTCGGCCGTGACCACGAGGGCGGGAATGAGTCTCACGACGTTGGCCGCCGGACCGCACGTGAGCGAGAGCAACCCCTGGGCGGTGGTGGCCTGCTGCACGGCGAGCGCGGCCGCCGCGTCGGGCGCGGTGTTCCCGGCGGCGTCGGTGGTGATGAACTCGATGCCGGCCATCAGTCCCAGGCCGCGGACGTCCCCGACGCCGGGGAAGGCGGCGCACACCTGCCGCAGGCCGGCGAGCAACTGTTCACCGCGCACGCGGGCGTTCTCGACGAGGCCCTCGGACTCGATCACGTCGAGCGTGGCGATCGCGGCGGCCGCCGCCACGGCGTTGCCCCCGTACGTACCACCCTGCGAGCCGGGCCAGGCCTTGCTCATCAACTCCCTCGGTGCCGCGATCGCCGAGATCGGGAATCCCGATGCCAGGCCCTTGGCGGTGATCAGGATGTCGGGGGTCAGGCCCGCCGCGTGCTGGTGACCCCAGAACTTGCCGGTGCGGCCGAATCCCGCCTGCACCTCGTCGAGGACGAGGAGGATGCCATGGCGGTCGGCGCGATCCCGCAGACCCTGGAGGAAGCGCGGCGGGGTGGGCAGGTATCCACCGTCGCCGAGAACCGGTTCGATGAGGAAGGCGGCCGTGTCATTGGGCGCGACCCGCGACTGCAGCAGATAGTCGAGCTCGCGCAGCGCGAAATCGACGGCGGTGTCGGTGTCCCAGCCGTAGCGGTAGGCGTACGGGAACGGTGCCATGTGCACGCCGCTCATCAGCGGGGAGAAGCCTGCGGAGAAACGCGTCCCGGCGGTCGTCAGGCTGGCCGCCGCGACGGTACGGCCGTGGAAACCACCCTGGAACACGATGATGTTGGGTTTCGCGGTGGCCATCCGCGCCAGGCGGACAGCGGCTTCGACGGCCTCGGAACCGGAGTTCGCATAGAAGACGGAGTCGAGTCCGGCGGGCAGTACCGACCCGAGGCGCGCGGTGAGCTCGAGGAGCGGGGTGTGCATCACGGTGGTGTACTGCGCGTGGATGACCTTGGCGCACTGTGCCTGCGCGGCCGCGACGACGTGCGGGTGGCAGTGTCCGGTGCTGGTCACACCGATACCGGTGGTGAAGTCGAGATAGTCGCGACCGTCGGTGCCCCTTATCCACGAGCCAGCCGCGGTGTCGACGACCACGGGGGTCGCCTGCTTCAGCGCCGGGCTCAGCGACGCGGTCTGGCCGGAGCGGATCGGGGAGTCAACACTGGCGGTCATGGGTACACGGTGACGCTCGATCGTACGATTGTCAACAATTGGACATCAGTCCTGGTCATCAAGTGTGTCGAGGGCGGCGCTGAGGTCATGCAGCGCGTGCAGGGCCTGTTCCCACCGCGCGGGGTCGAGGACGGTCGCCAAGCGATCGGCCGCCTCGCGGTGCCCGGGGTCGATCGCTCGCACGGCGGCGAGTCCCGCTGCCGTGGGCGCGACGAGCTTGGCCCGGCGGTGGGCCGGATTGTCCCGGTATTCGGCCAGTCCGTCGGCGACGAGGAGGTCGGCGGTGCGCTGGACGCTCTGCCGCGTGATCCCCATCGCCCGTGCGATGCCCGCGACCGGTAGCGGCTCGTCGAGGACCGCGCCGAGAACCTGCCATCGCGTGGCGGTCAGCTCGGCGGGGGCGGCGAGGCGCTCGGCGAGGGCGAGGAACTGGCCGTTGAGGCGAAACGCGGTCAGTGCCGAGGCGGACAGCAGGTCCTGATGGTCTCTCACTGCTCCCCGGCCAGGGCGTAGAAGCCGCTGGGGTCCTGATGGCCGTAGAGCTGATACCAGGCGTCGAGAACCGGCGGTGTGTAGAGACCGAGCAGCGCGAAGACCTCGCGGGCGAAGTCGACGGGCGCTATCGCCGCGGCGGTGATCACCCCGCGATCGGTGACGGCGGGAGCGTCGACGTAGTGTGCGGCGCCCGCATATCCCGTGGGTGTGAGCTGCTCGGGCGCATTGCTGGTGTGGCGGCGGTCGTCGAGCAGTCCGGCGCGCGCGAGTCCCAGTGTCGCGCCGCAGATCCCGGCGACCGGTGTCCCGGCGTCCGCCCACCGCCGGGCGGCGTCGACGAAGGCGTCGTTGGACTCCCAGATCTGGGCGCCGGGCAGCAGCAGCATCGCGCTGTCCTCGGGTCCGATGGCGTCGAGTGTGGTGTCGGGCACCATCGTGACCCCGCCGATCGTGCGGATCGGCTCGGCGGACGCGCCGACGGTCACGATCCGGAACGATCCGGGTTCAGCCTGGTAGTCGGGGTTGTTGATGCCCGCTGCGACATAGCCGAACTCCCAGTCCGCGAGCGTCGGATACAGGGCGAGATGGACGGTTCTCATGATGCCTCCTCGTGAACGACGATTGACAGCATCCTGTCATATATGACAGGATGCTGTCAATCGTCCGAGGTGTGCGTCAGTTGCGCAGACGCTGCCCGCGCGAGGGTCGGCCGACGAGGGCAGGGGCCGTCTCCCGGATGACCATCAGGCAGCAGAGGCTGATCGCCATCAGGACCGCCGCATAGATCCCGACGGGAATCACGCTGCCGGTGGCACTAACGATCCGGTTCGCGATCATCGGGGCCAGCCCGCCGCCCAGCACCGCGCCGACTTGGAAGCCGATCCCGATGCCGCTGTAGCGCTGCGTGATCGGGAACAGCTCCGCGAAGGTCGTGAGCATCGGACCGTAGACGAAGCCGGTCAGGGCGAAGCCGATCGAGATGACCGTGATGCAGGCGGTCAGCGACCCGGATGCGGTGACCCAGAACAGGATCGGCGCGAACAGCAGTGAGGTGATCATGCCGAATCCGATCACCGTCTTGCGGCCCAGCCGGTCGGACAGGTAACTGCCGAGCACGACGGTCGCGGCATGACAGGCGAGCGCCAGCGTGCTGCCGAGGACCACCGGCGACCGCTCGAAGCCGCGTCCCGGATCGGTCTCGGTCAGGAAGGAGAGCATGAACGTGAACAACAGGAAGGCGTAACAGTTCTGCCCGACGTTGATCCCGGCGGCCAGGGCGACACGACGCCAGTTCTGCCGGAGCACGGCGAAGGCCGGCGGTGAGCTCTCCTCGGCCTGCTTGGACGCGACGAAGTCCGGTGTCTCGCTCACCCTCGATCGCGTCCACACCCCGATCGCCAGCACGACTCCGCCGATGAGGAAGGGGATGCGCCAACCCCAGGCCAGGACCTGCTCCATCGGCATCAGCAGCACGAGTGCGAACGACAGGTTGGCCAGGATGCCGCCGACCGGCGAGCCCAGGGTGACGAAGCAGCCGTACAGGCCACGCCGGTGCGCCGGCGCGTGTTCGGCGGCGAGCAGGGCGGCGCCGCCGATCTCACCGCCTCGCGAGATGCCGTGCACCATGCGGAGGAAGACCAGGATGATCGGTGCCACGATCCCGATGGCCTGGTAGTCGGGGAGGATGCCCATCGCCAGCGTCGACCCGCCCATGAGCAGGAAGGCCGCGGTCAGCGCCTTTCGTCGGCCGAATTTGTCCCCGAAATGTCCGAAGATCAGGGCGCCGATCGGCGCCATCACGAAACCGACCGCGAAGGTCGCGAATCCGAGGAAGGTGCCGAACCAGGGATCGTCGACGTTGAAGAAGATCTTGTTGAAGACCAGTGCCGTCGCGGTGCCGTAGATCGCGAAGTCGTAGAACTCCATGATCGTGCCGACGCCGGATGCGACGGCGACCCGGGTGGTCCGTTCCCGCCGGGGCTGCTCGGTGCTCGGTGCCGTCGGGTCGGGCGGTGCAGAATTGTCGAGAGTTACCACGGATCACTCCTCATCGGTGGGCGAACGGACCGTCGAGGCCGGCGTTCGTTGGCTGTACTCGTGGATGGATCGATTGTGTCGAATCCGCGCGACGCGGGGAATCGGGAAAAGCTTTACAACGCCGAGCTATTGGACGCGTTCGAGCGCGTTTCACCGCGCCACCGGGTCCGGCCCGGTGGCGGGGTGCGGGGATCGCCCGAGACGTCAGTCGGCCGTGCTGAACTCCTCATGGCGGGCGAGGCGTCCGACCGCGTCGAGGACACGGGCGAAATCGGCGATGCGCTGTGCTCGATAGTCGTCGACGGTCGACGGGTCGAACTCGTAAAAGCCTGCGCCGTCGGAGATCCCGCGGCGCCCGGACGTCATGTTCGTCTCGACCAGAGGCGCGGGTGCGAACCTCTCGCCGAGTTCGCGGCTCAGGTAGTTCGACGCGTGGAAGAGCGTGTCGCAGCCGCCCCAGTCGATGAACTCGAGCAGGCCGAGAACCGCGAAGCGGGAGCCGAATCCGATGCGGACCGCGGTGTCGATGTCCTCGGCGCTGGCCACGCCCTCGGCCACCATGCGTGCGGCCTCGTTCATCACCAGCGCCTGGAGCCGGGGCACGATGTATCCGGGCGACGGCGCGCACACCACGGGCACCTTGCCGACCCCGAGCAGCAGCTCACGGGTGGCGTCGACGGCCCCGGGACCCGTCGCCGTGCCGGGCGCCACCTCGACGAGCGGCATGAGATCGGCCGGATTCAGCCAGTGCGCGTTCAGGAAACGCGCCGGCGCCGACAATGCGCCGGCGAGTTCGTCGACGAGGAAGCTCGACGTGGTCGACGCGATGGGGACGGTGTCGCCGACCATCGCCTCGATCCACGCGAGCGCATCGCGTTTGATCCCGGCGACCTCCGGCACGGCTTCGAAGACGAGATCCGCCGCGGCCATCGGGGTGAGGGCGTCGACCTCGCCGACGACCGTCACCAGCGCGGCGACATCCTCGAGGTCCTCGACCGCGAGCAGGCCGAGCGTGACCTTGTGCGCCAGTGCCTGTCGGATCGACGCACGGACTCCCTCGAGGTAGGCCGCGGCGTCGGCGCCGCGGTCACGGAGGTCGACGACCGACACCGCGACGTTCCCGAAGGCCAGTGCCGCGGCGATGCCCTGGCCCATCCGGCCGGCGCCGACCACGGCGACGTGACGGCCCGTCACCGCGCCGGTCCGTCGTGGAGCAGTGCCCGCATGCCGGACGGGTCGAGTTCGGCCAACCCCAGGCTCTCCAGGGTCCGCCCGCCGGTCGCGGCGGGACGGCCGGTGACCGCGCCGGCCAGGGCGAGCAGACCGTCGGCCACCGGAGACGGCACCGACGCCCACCGCGCCACGGAACTCAGCAGCGCCAGCCCGATCTCGACGTCCTCGACCATGTAGCGGTGGGTGTGCAGGTCGATGTTCTCGCGCCAGTCGCCGCTGTCGGTGAGCTTCTCGTGGGCGGCGTTGCCGTACATCCACTCGTCGCCGTCGGCGGTGTAGTGGTCGGCGAGCGGGAAATGCGGTGCGGCATAGCCGAGCGCCTCGCGGACCGCGATGCGCTCGGCATCGAGCGCCGAGGTGACCCGCCGGATGGAGTCCTGGGTGCCCTCGTTGTGGATGTCCCACGACGGGAAGTGTTCCAGCGGACCGGCATTCATCAGGATGAGCGGCGGGTGGATGATCGGTCCGGCGTTCATCAGCGCGCCGCTGAGGGCGTCCTCGACGCGCTCGACGGCGGGGTAGACCTCGCCGAGGACCGCCAGCGCCCGGTCGGTGTGCCGCGCCGGGAAGACGCCGGTGGGCAGACGCGTGGCGTATCCGCTGACCACGACGCGGGTGTCGCCGTGCTTGCGTGCGAGGTAGGGCAGGGTCCCGGTTTCGGCGAACGCGACGTCGGCGGGGTTGCCCGCGGCGCGTACCGCCTGCGCGAAGACGATGGATCCGAAGCTGCCCGGCGGCAGATAGACGACCTGACCGTCGCGCAGATGCGGGGCGAGTTGCCGGGCGAGCGACTCGTGGGCGAACGCGGGAACCGGCGCGACGATGACCTCGGCGGTGGACACCGCCTCGGCGAGGTCGGTGACGATCGAGATGCCCCTGCCGTCACCGTTGTCGACGGTGATCTGCCTGCTGCCGCGATGGTCGTCGAGGTCGAGGGTTCCGCGCTCGACCAGCGACGAGAACGCCGCGCCGTCCCGCCGCCACCAGGTGACATGGTGGTCCTTCTCGCTGAGCTCGGCCGCGGCCGCATAAGAGCCGTGACCTCCGCCGATGATGCAGACCTTCACGAATCGTCCTCCTCGATCTCGGGCCGCCCGTGCGGCCACTGGGGTGTTGGGAGGAAACGTAGGAGCGCTGCCGCGGACTGTCCCGGCGTCTGCCGAACACGAAAAAAGTTCACCTCGTGATGCAGGATTGTTGCGTGCCGGACGACCTCGATTATCAGATCGTTCACGCCCTGCAGGTCGCGCCGAGGGCGCCGTGGGGCGTCGTCGGCGACGTCGTGGGCGTGAGCGCGGCGACCGCGGCCCGCCGCTGGGAGCGGCTCGTCGACAGCGGTCTCGCCTGGATCGTCACCTATCCCGGGGCCGCGTACCTGAACACCCGCTGCAGCGCGTTCGTCGAGGTCCAGGCGTCGTCGCGGCGGGAGGCGCTCGTCGAGCGACTCGCGGGGGACCGACACGTGGCCACGATCCAGCGCACCGCAGGCGACGGCGACCTGCTGCTGACCGTGATGGTGCCCGACCTCGGCTTCCTCGGCGACTGGGTACAGCGCCTCGCCGATACCGAGGGCGTCGCCCGGACCCGGACGAGGCTGGTGATGCGGGTCTTCGGCGAGAGCGAACGCTGGCGGGTGCACACGCTGTCCGACGCGGACGAATCGGTGCTCGTCGAGCACCGTCCCGAGCACCGCCCGCTGGCGCACGAACCCGACGAGATGGATCTGCGGCTCATCGCCGCACTGGCCGAGGACGGCCGACGCTCGGCGGTCGATCTGGCGGCTGCGAGCGGCCTGAGCGCACCGACCGTCCGACGCCGACTGACCGCACTCGTCGCCGAACGCGTCCTGTCGATCAGATGCGAGGTGGCCCATGTCATCAGCGGATGGCCCGTCACGGCGAACGTGTGGGCACGCGCGTCGTCGAGGTCGATCTCGGCGCTCGTCGACGCGCTCGACGAACTGCCCCAGGTGCGTGTCTGCTGCGAGGTCACGGGCACCGCGAACATCCTGATGGGCGTCTGGTTGCACACCGTCGGCGAACTGTCTGAGTTCGAGCAGCAGCTCGAGAGCCGGGTGCCGGGGCTCGTCGTCGCCGACCGTTCGGTCACCCTGGAGACCCCGAAGCGGCTGGGAACACTGCTGGACCGGTCGGGCTGCCGCACGGGCTCGGTTCCGGTGGTGCTGTGAGATGACCACGTCGACCTCGCTGCGCTTCGCCCTGTTGATCACCGCGGCCTGTGGCTTCCTCGACAGCTACACGTACCTGTCCCGGGGCGGGGTGTTCGCCAATGCCCAGACCGGAAACGTCATCCTCCTCGCGCTGAATCTGTCGGAGCGGCAATGGCATCAGGCGTCCGGTCATCTGTGGCCGATCCTCGCCTTTCTCGTCGGCGTCGTGCTCGCGGTGCACGTGAAGGCCGGCCGGCTCGACCGCCTGCTCGTCTATCCGATCCGGGTGACGATGGCGCTGCAGGTGGCGATCCTCGTGGTGATCGGCTTCGTCCCCACCTCGGTGCCGCATTCGTTCGTCACCATCCCCATCTCGTTCATCACGGCGATGCAGATCGAGTTGTTCCGCAACATCGGCGATCTCAACTACATCGCGGTGGCCACGACCGGGAATCTCATGCGGCTCGTGGAGGCCGGCTACGGGGTGACCGTCGACCGGTCGCCGGATGCGCGCAAGGCCCTCGCGGTCTACGGCCGCCTGGTGGGGGCGTTCGCGGGTGGCGCACTCGTCGGGGCGGTCTGCACCCAACTGTTGGGCGGTCGCGCCGCCTGGGTGCCCGCCGGTTTCCTCGCGGTGACGCTGCTGCTCTTCGTGATCGACGAACACACCGACCCGTCACCTACGGTGGGGTCATGACCCCGCATGCGCCCGTGGTTGCCCTGTTGATCTCTCCCGACGCCCCTCTGCCGGGGAACCTCGCCGAGATCGAGGAGCTCGCGACGGTACGGCTCTGCACGGCTGACGATCTCGGCTCCGCCCTGCCGGGTGCGGACGTCTTCGTGTTGTGGGACTTCTTCTCCCGCGGGCTCGCCGACCACTGGGGCGACGCGACGGCATCGTTGCGCTGGGTGCATGTGTGTGCGGCCGGCGTCGACTCATTGCTCTTCGACGAGTTGCGGGCCTCGGACGTCGTGGTGACCAACGCGCACGGCGTCTTCGACCGGCCGATCGCGGAATTCGTCCTCGCCGCTGTCCTCGCGCGGCACAAGGGTTTACACGAGTCGATGGCGTTGCAGCGCGACCATGAATGGCGGCACCGCGAGACCGTGGCGACCCACCGCACCTCCGCGCTCGTGATCGGCACCGGCGGGATCGGCCGCGCGACCGCGAAACTGCTACGCGCCGTGGGGGTACGGGTGACCGGGGCAGGCCGGACCGAGCGCGCGTCGGACCCGGACTTCGGACACGTCGTCGCCACCGACGACCTCGCCGCGCACGTGGGCGACTTCGACACCGTCGTCGCGATCGCGCCGCTGACCGAGCAGACCTCCGGAATGATCGACGCGACCGTGCTGGCGGCGATGAAGCCCGGCGCACATCTGGTCAACGTCGGACGCGGCGAGCTCGTCGACGAGCCGGCCCTGGTGCGGTCGCTCCGATCGGGACACCTGGGCGCGGCCACGCTCGACGTCTTCGTCACCGAGCCGCTGCCCGCCGACAGTGAACTGTGGGACCTGCCCGGGGTCGCGATCTCGGCGCACATGAGCGGGGACGCCGTCGGGTGGCGCGATGCGTTGGCCGAGCAGGTCCTCGACAACCTCCGGCGCTACGTCGCCGCGGGCACCGAGGAGCCGGCCGACGTGCTGGTCAACGTCGTCGACAAGGAACGCGGGTACATCCGGGTAGGCGGATGACCTCACCGCGGGCCCGCCGATAGTAGGCTGTAGCGCGATGACCACCGTCTATTTCCTGATCGCCGCCGTGGCCCTACTGGGTGCGGGTGTCCTGTTGTGGCTCGACCGCCAGCGGTCGAGCGATGCACGGCACCAGCGTGCGGTCTGGGGCGATGAACACGAGTTCAAGTTCCGTGAGTCGGACACCAAGCTGCGCAAGGTGTTTCGGCGCGCCACCATGAACGTGGGCGACCACATCCCGGTCCAGGACGTCGCATACGGACACTTCGCCGGGGTGGAGGCCGTGGTCTTCGACCTCGCCGAGACCGCGACCGTGATCGCCGTCCGACGCTCTTCGCCGTCGCATGTCGTCGTCGACCTCCGGCACGAGGACGTCCTCGCCCCCGCCGAGGAAGACGTGGAACTGCTGGGTGCGATGGGCCCGCGTGTCATGTTCTCCAACAATCTCGACGTCGCCCGTCGGGTCTGCGACCGCCGGATGGTCGCGCTCGCCAACAAGGCGCCCGCGTTCGTCGAGGTCCTGTGGAACGAGGGCAACTGGGCGCTCGGTTCGATGCCGGTGACGAACGACCCGGCCAAGCTGAACACGGGTCTGGAGGTCGTCCGCCGATTCGCCGATCTGCTGCGAGTGCTGCCGCCGGTCCGGGAACCCGAGGACTCGCCCGACCCGCGCGACCCGCACGGACCCACGCGGGCCGAACTCGCCGACGAGAAGACCGAATCGTTGCGGGACAAGCGCAGGCGGCAGGCCCAGGGCGAGTCGTGGGCCGGCGGCTCCCCGGCCGGCGCGTCGGCGGAGTCCGACAATCCGGCACCGACGCGCACACCCCCGTCACCGACCACCGGTGGCCGCCGGATGTCGCCGATGCCCGTCCGCGGGTCCGGCGCGACTTCCGACGAGGCACCTCGCCGGGACACGGGCGAGCGGCCCAACCGGCACCGCAACTGATCGCCTGACGCTCCATGTTCGACCGAGAGGGAAGCCGCATGTCCTCGTCCGCCCCGGTTCCCGCCGAGACCCCGCAGGTCGACCCGACCGCGAAGGCGCGGCTCGCCGAGCTCGTCCGCGGCCTCGCCGTCGTCCACGGCAAGGTGACCCTGTCGTCGGGTAAAGAGGCCGACTACTACGTCGACCTGCGCCGGGCGACGCTGCACCACGAGGCCTCGCGACTGATCGGCACGCTGATGCGGGAGCTGACCGCGGACTGGGAGTACGCCGCGGTCGGTGGCCTGACCCTCGGCGCGGACCCCGTGGCGACGTCGATCATGCACGCGGACGGCCGGTCGGTCGACGCGTTCGTCGTCCGCAAGGCAGCCAAGGCGCACGGCATGCAACGTCAGATCGAGGGGCCCGACATCGTCGGCCGCGACGTGCTCGTCGTCGAGGACACCAGCACGACCGGGGCCTCCCCGTCCACGGCTGTCGAAGCCGTCCGCGGTATCGGTGGCAACGTCGTCGGGGTGGCCACCGTCGTCGACCGCGCGACCGGCGCGGACGCGGTCATCACGGCCCTCGGCGTGCCGTACCGCTCCCTCCTCGACCTCGGCGATCTCGGGCTTGCCTGACGAGTCGGCCGGTCACGGCGGAGACGACGCCGCGGGACCCACCGAGTGGCAGACCGGGCCGGCCGTCGGGGTCGGGCCCTGGACCGTCGAGCATCCCGGCGAGCCCGTACCCGACGATCCGCGCCTCGACGCCGAGCTCCTCGCCCACGGGGACACCCGCAACGTCGTCGACGCGTATCGGTACTGGTCGCGAGAGGCGATCGTCGCCGACATCGACGCCCGGCGGCATCCACTCCACGTCGCCATCGAGAACTTCGCGCACGACGCCAACATCGGCACCGTGGTGCGCACCGCCAATGCCTTCGCGGTGGCCGCCGTCCACATCGTCGGACGGCGCCGCTGGAATCGCCGCGGAGCGATGGTGACCGACCGATACCAGCACCTGATGCACCACGAGACGGTGTCCGACCTGATCGCCTGGGCTCGGGACGCGCGACTCACCGTGGTGGCGGTGGACAACACGCCCGGTGCGCGGCCCCTCGAGACGGCGGATCTACCGCGCGACTGCGTGCTGCTGTTCGGTCAGGAGGGCCCGGGGGTCAGCGACGACGCGCAGCGCGAGGCCGATCTCACGGTGTCCATCGCCCAGTTCGGCTCGACGCGCAGCATCAACGCGGGCGTCGCCGCCGGAATCGCCATGCACGCGTGGGTCCGGCAGCACGCCGACCTCGACGCCGCGTGGTGACGGGCGGCTCAGAATCCTGCGGTGGGGTTGATCTCGGACCTCGGCAGCGCCGACGTGGGGACATTCCACTTGTCGAACAACCGCTGGTACTCGCCGCGGGCGATGAGGGTGTTGACCGCTTGACTGATCGCCCGGGCGACCGGGGAGTTCTTGGCCGTCACGAATCCGACGACGGTGGTGGAGTATTCGCCGAGGAACGTCGTCCCGGGCACCTTGTCGACGAGGTACCGCAGCGACAGGGTGGGGCCGAAGTAGGCGTCGACCTTGTTGTTCTGCAGGCTGAGAATGATCGCGCCCTGGTCGTCGAGGTACTGAACCGAGTAGGCGGGCTTGCCGTGTGTCGTGCACTCCTGCACGCCCTTCTCCAGGATCTGTTGAAAGGTGGTGCCGGATCCGGTCACGATCTTCTTGCCGCACAGGTCTTCCAGCGTCGTGACGGAGGTCAGACCGGACCCGGATGAGCCGACAAAGGCCTGTCCGTCATTGAGGTACGTGGCGAAGTCGACCACCTCGAGCCGAGACCTCGTCACACCGAAGTTGCCCTGCCCCACCTGATATCGGCCGTTCTGCACGCCGGGGATGATGGTCGAGAAGGTGCCGACCTCCTCGTTCCACGTCACGCCGAGGGCTTTGGCGACCGCGTTGCGCAGGTCGACATCGAGGCCAACCGGGTTGCCCTCCGGGACCTCGCCCGCGTGCGGGAGGTTGTTGACCCCGGGCGCGCGGGTGAGGCCGAGGGTGAGCTCGCTGGTCCCCGGCGGCAGGAGGGCCTGCGCGGCGGGATCGACCGCCACCGACGACACCACGTCCTGGGTGGGGATCGCATAGCTCTCGCCGGCCGGGTCGGTCGAGCCACCGCATGCGCCGATCATCAGCGTCGCGGCTGCGATCAGAGGTAGGGCGAGCAGAGCGCGGCTGCGCATGGGTTCTCCTTGGCGTCGTCAGTGGTGTGGGAAGGTCAGCGCACGGCCGCGAGGAATTCGCGGGTGCGGGGGTGCTCGGCGGCGGCGAAAATGCGCTCGGGCGAACCGGTCTCGACGATCAGGCCGTCGTCCATGAAGATCACGGTGTCGGCGACATCGCGGGCGAAACCGATCTCGTGGGTGACGACGACAAGGGTCATTCCGGATTCGGCGAGGTCGCGGATGACGGCGAGGACCTCGCCCACCAGCTCGGGGTCGAGCGCGGAGGTCGGCTCGTCGAACAGGACGACGTCGGGTTGCATGGCGAGGGTGCGAGCGATGGCCACCCGCTGTTGCTGGCCGCCGGACAGGTGCGACGGGTACGACTTCTCACGTCCGGCGAGGCCCACCCGGGCGAGCAACACCCGCCCCCGCTCGTCCGCCTCGTCCGGTGAGGTGCCGGCCGCGAGCTGACCCTCGGTGAGGTTCTCCAGGACGGTGAAGTGCGGGAACAGGTTGAACTGCTGGAAGACCATGCCGATCCGGCGGCGTTGTCGAGCGACCTCACGGGGAGGCAGTTCGCGCAATACCGTCTCGCCGTTGCGTCGGCGCGCTTCGCGGTAACCGATGACATCGCCGTGCACCCGCACATGACCGCGGTCGGGGCGCTCCAGATGGTTGACACACCGCAGCAGAGTGGACTTTCCGGACCCCGACGGTCCGAGCACGATGGCCACCTCCCCGGTGGCGACATCGAGGTCGATGCCGCGTAGAACCTCCCGGCCGCCGAAGGACTTCTCGAGGCCGCGGATCTCCACGGCGCTCATCGCGGCGTCCCGGGCAGGCGCGGGCGCAGACGCGCGGCGTCGCGGAGGATGTCGGCGAACGGACGTGCGTCGCGTCGGCCCCGGGCGAAACGCCGCTCCACGAAGTACTGACCGATCGCCAGCAGCGACGTGATCACGATGTACCAGATGGTGGCCACCAGCAGCAGCGGCATCACCTTGAAGTTCTGGTTGTAGACCAGCTGCACCGAATACAGCAGATCGGTCACGGCGATCACGCTGACCAGCGACGTCGATTTCAGCAAGCCGATGAGCAGGTTGCCGGAGGCGGGGACGATCGCGGGCATCGCCTGGGGGAGGACGATGCGCCGGAAGATCCGGCTGGGAGCGAGCCCCAGCGAGCGGGCGGCCTCGGTCTGTCCGTCGTCGACCGAGACGAGTCCGCCGCGCACGATCTCGGCCGCGAACGCTGCCACGTCGATGGTCAGCGCGATGAAGGCTGCTGTCAGCGGACCGATGAGGTGAGTGGTGTCCACCGAGGTGAACTCGGGCCCGAACGGGATGCCCAGCGACAGGCGTGGATAGAGCGAAGCGAGCTGAAACCAGAACAGCAGCAGCACCAGTGGCGGCACCGACCGCACGATCCACACGAATCCGAACGAGATCGACTGGAGCAGCGGGCCGCCCCACAAGCGCATCGCCGCCAGTCCGATGCCGAGCACGAATCCGGCGGCGAACGTCACCGCGGTGAGCCACAGTGTGAGCCACAAGCCGCGCAGCACCGACTCCTGGGTGAAGTACTGCGCCACCGTGGGCCATTCGAAGCGCTCGTTGGTCACCAGTGTGTTGACGAACATCGCGCCCAGGACGACGGCCACCGTCGCTGCGACCCAGCGCCCAGGGCGGCGACGGCCCACCAGACGCATCTGTGACGGGGCGGCGTCGAGCACGGGACCCGTCGCCGTGACGGTCGGAGTTGCCATGATCGGCGACGCTAAGCGCGCAGGCGCCCCGGCGGAAGGTTAAGAATCGAGCTGACGGGATGACTCGGCGCGCCGGCCGAGGGGCCGATCAGTTCTCGGCGGTCTGATTCGTCGCATCGTCGGACGCGGGCAGCGGAGCTTCCTCGACGACCTTCTTGCGCGAGCGCAGGATGCGCTTGCCGATCTCGGTGATGATCGGCAGAACCGAGATGAAGACGATGAACAGGAAGATGTAGTCGATGTTGTCGCGGATGAACTCGATCTGCCCCAGGAAGTATCCGAGCAGCGTGACACCCGCGCCCCAGGCGATCGCGCCGATGATGTTGTACGTGAGGAAGATCGGGTACCGCATCTTCGCGGCACCGGCGACCAGCGGTGCGTAGGTCCGCACGATGGGGACGAAGCGCGCGAGGATGATCGTCACCGGGCCGTGCTTCTCGAAGAACTCGTGCGCTTCCTCGATGTAGACCTGCTTCAAGATCTTCGCGTCCGGCCGGAACAGCGAATACCCCGCCTTCTTGCCGATCCAGTAGCCGACCTGGTCGCCGAGGAACGCCGCGATGGGGATCAGCACGAGGAGCACCCAGAGCGGTGCGAACGGTTCGATCTCCGCGGACTTCGCCGCCACGATGAGACCCGCGGTGAAGAGCAGCGAGTCGCCGGGGAGCAGCGGGAACAGCAGACCCGACTCGATGAACACGACCAGCAGGAGACCGGCCAGCATCCATGTGCCGAACGAGTTGAGCAGGTTCACCGGATCCAGGAATCCCGGCAGGAGCGCCAGGTTGGTGGTCGTGGTGGCAAGAGCGGAGTCGATCACGGGGACCCAGAGTACCTGCGGGTGCGTCGAGGACAGAATCTCACGGCTCCGCCATCGTCGTTTTCCAGCAGGTCCGGGCACGAATGGTGCCCGCGCCGGGCGATGTGGCACCTGCCATACTGGGGGGAGTCCGGCCGCGGGAAGTCCGGCTGCTCGCCACCGAAGCACCACTCGAGGCGAGAGAACCCGAACACCAGAGCACATCAACACCCTGGAGGATTCGTCGATGCCCATTGCAACCCCGGAGCAGTACGCCGAGATGTTCGACAAGGCGAAGAAGGGCGGTTACGCATTCCCCGCGATCAACTGCACCTCGTCGTCGACGATCAACGCCGCGATCAAGGGTTTCGCCGACGCAGGCAGTGACGGGATCATCCAGTTCTCGACCGGTGGCGCCGAGTTCGGGTCCGGCCAGGGTGTCAAGGACATGGTGACCGGCGCGGTCGCACTCGCCGAGTTCGCGCACGTCGTCGCGGCCAAGTACGACGTCCTCATCGGTCTGCACACCGACCACTGCCCCAAGGACAAGCTCGACACTTACGTCCGGCCGCTGCTGCAGATCTCGCAGGAGCGCGTCGACGCCGGCCGCAATCCGCTCTTCCAGTCGCACATGTGGGACGGCAGCGCCGTGCCGCTCGACGAGAACCTGGAGATCGCCAAGGAACTGCTGGCCAAGGCCGGTGCCGCCAACATCATCCTCGAGATCGAGATCGGCGTGGTCGGTGGCGAAGAGGACGGCGTCGAGAACGAGATCAACGACAAGCTGTTCACCACCCCCGAGGACTTCGAGAAGACCATCGAGGCGCTCGGTGCCAGCGACAGCGGCAACCGTTACCTGCTGGCCGCGACCTTCGGCAACGTGCACGGCGTCTACAAGCCGGGCAACGTCAAGCTGCGTCCCGATGTGCTCAACACCGGCCAGGAAGTGGCGACCAAGAAGCTGGGTCTGGCCGAGGGCGCCAAGCCGTTCGACTTCGTCTTCCATGGCGGTTCGGGCTCGCTGAAGAGCGAGATCGACGAGGCGCTGAGCTACGGCGTCATCAAGATGAACGTCGACACCGACACGCAGTACGCCTACACCCGCCCGGTCGCCGGCCACATGTTCGGCAACTACGACGGTGTGCTGAAGGTCGACGGCGACGTCGGCAACAAGAAGGTCTACGACCCGCGCAGCTGGTCGAAGAAGGCCGAGAGCAACATGAGCGAGCGCGTTGTCGAGGCGTGCAACGACCTCAAGTCCAACGGCAAGTCCCTGACCGCCTGACAGAGGTGATCAACCGCTGCCCGCACTCCGACGAGGGGTGCGGGCAGTGTTGTCCGTGCACTCAGGTGAGGGCGAGACCCACGACGACCGCGGCGGCGAGCGCGATCATGACCAGCGCCGCGATCACGACGGCCGGGTCGACGCGTGACCGGGTCCGCTGCGGTGGACCGACCTCGTAGGGACGGATCCGACTGGTGCGGACCCGGTTGTCCGGCCCGGGAGTCCGGCTGGGCGCCGTGCCCACGGCCGGCGCCGGTCGGGCCGGCGGCGTGAAGTATCCAGGTGCAGAACGGTCACCCGGGCCGGCCGGCGGCGGGCCGCACCGGTGTCCGTTCGTCACGTGGGGTTGCACACCTTCCAGTCGTCGCCGTCGCGCTGCAGGTTGAGGGTGACGGTCTCGGGCTGGTCGGGTGTGTTGGTGTGCACGGCGACGACCTCGACGACGGCCTGATTGCCGCCCTCGACGACCCGGACCGCGTTGATCGCCTGCGTCTGTACAAGCTCGTTGCGGGCGCGCTGCGCCTCGTAGGTCCGCTCGTACGCGGCATCGTCGAAGTCGCTGTAGAACGCGTTGAGCTCACCGCAGGTGACCGACCGCAGGGTCGAGAGGTCGCCCTCATACAGCGCGGTCGTGTAGTCCATCGCGACGGTCGCGGCCTCGTCGGCCGGTGCTGGGCCGCGCAGGCTGTTGTAGGCGAAGATGCCGCCGACGACGGCCACGATCACCACCACGACCGCCGCCGCGATCAGCAGGCCCTTGCCGCGCTTCTTCTTCTGCGACGCGGGGCCGCTTCCCGGGATGACCTGGGGTTCGCGGTCGGTGGTCGTCCACCCCGCGGTCGAGGCGGGAACGGCCGGCTCGGGGGTGGTCCGGACCTCGTCATCTGCCGTGGCGGGCTCGTCTCGGGCGGACGCGGCGGCCGCCGCAGCCGCAGCCGCGGGGATGACGGTCGTGGCGGCGTCCGGTTCCTCGGCGTCGGCGTCGGCGTCGGCGTCGTCAGCAGCGTCGTCCGTGACAGCCGTGTCGGTCTCGGGTGTGCCGGTGGTCCCGCCGGCGGGCACGACGATCGCCTCGGTGGGGGACTCTGCCTCAGCCTCTGTATCGTCCGTCGCCGCGGCGTCCTCGGTCGGCTCGGTCTCGGTCGGCTCGGTCTGCTCGTCCTCGATCGGCTCGGTCTCGATCGCCCCGGTTTCGGCGTCTGACTCGGCGGCCGGGACCTCGATTGCCTCGGTGGCGTCCCCGGCCTCGTCTGTCGCGGACTCGTCTGTGGTCGACTCCGCGTCTGCAACGTCGTCGTCGGTCTCGGTCGTGCCGGCCGCCACGGCAGCCGCGCCGGCCGCTGCGACACCCGCGCTGACCGCGGTACCCGTCGACGGGTCGGTGTCGTCCTCGGGGACCACCGGCTCAGCCGCCGCGTCGGTGTCGGAGTCCGCCTCGTCGTCCAGATCCGACTTTTCCGTCGATTCCGCTGCGGAGGACTCGGACTCGGACTCGGACGGCTCTGCCTCGGCGGCCTCGTCTGTCGGACCCTCCGCGTAGGCCTCGGATTCGGGCGAGGCTGCCTCGGGCTCCGGGGCCGTCGGGTCGATGTCGTCGAGGTCTTCGAGCCCCTCGGCGTCGGGGAGGTCCGACCGTCGGATGACCGTGGTCTTCGAATCGCTGGGCCCGAGGCGCTTCGGGGCGGGGGCGTCCTCGCTCGTGGCGTCGTCGGTCGCCGTCTCCTCGGTCGAGGCGGACTCGGGTTCGTCGCTCAGCGGGTCGATGTCGTCGAGATCCTCGAGATCCTCGGCAGACGGGAGGCTGTCGCGATTGATCACCTGGGTGGCGCCGTCGATACCGCGTCCACCCTTCGGCTTCGGTGCCGGGGACTTCTTCGCGGCGCCGGCCGCAGTGGACGCGTCTGTCGTGGACTCCGCTGCGGTCGCCTCGGTCCCGGTGGCCGTGTCCTCGGTGGCCTTGCCCTCGGCGGTCTCGTTCTGGGTGGAATCGTCCACAGCTGGCTCGCGGCCCTCTCTGCTGGTGCTGGGTGGCGTGGCGTCGGTGCCGGTCGGAACAGTATCGGGGGTCGGTCGGGCACCCGCCAGGCGAGCACGACGATCCTCCCGGACCTGTTTCAGGGTCGACAGAGCCCTGGTGACAGCAGCTCTCGGCCTCTCAGATCGCGCCATCGACTGATTCACCCCGCATTCCGCCATTGCACGACTTCGGTCCGGCCGCCCGACGACACCGGATCAGCGGGAGGGCAGCAGGACCGATTGCGCCATTCACCCTAGCGAATGGCCCGACAATCCAGCACTAGGGCGTTTGATCGAACGAAGGGTCCCCGGCGACACGATGCTTGAATAGAGGGCATGACGTCTTTCGGAGATCTTCTCGGCCCACAACCGGTTCTGCTCACCGGGGACGACGACGCCGAATCGGACCTGCTCAACGGCGCCGTCGCGGCGGAGGTCGCGGCCGCGCACCCGACCGCGTCGATCGCCTGGGCGTATCTGGCCGAGGCGGCTCTCGAGTCGTCGAAGGGCGCCGCGGCCGGCGGCGACATCGACATGCCCGCGGTGATCGCGGCCTATGCCTACGCGCGGACCGGTTACCACCGCGGCCTCGATCAGCTGCGCCGGCACGGCTGGAAGGGTTTCGGTCCGGTGCCGTGGAGCCATGAACCGAACCGCGGCTTCCTGCGGTGTGTCGGGGCGCTGGCCCGGGCCGCCGAACTGGTCGGCGAGGAGGACGAGCACCTGCGTTGCCTCGACCTGCTCAACGACAGCGATCCACGCGCGGCCGCCGAACTCGGCCTTGTGTGACGGCACCGAGACGACCGGTCATCCCGGGATGACGTCCGCCTGATGGGATCGAGCGCCGCGAACCCGTCGTACCCGCGCCGGGTGTTCAACGCGATGCCCGCGCCGCTGAAGAACCGGCTGCGCAGGCTGCGTGTCTCGCTCGTCCCCATCGTCCAGTGCGCGCTCGCGGCGGGCGTCTCCTGGTGGATCGCGGTGGAGATCTTCATCCATCCCGACCCGTTCTTCGCCCCGATCGCCGCGGTGATCTCGCTCGGCCTCTCGCTGGGGCAGCGGTGGCGGCGCGCAGCCGAACTCGTCGGCGGCGTCGCGATCGGGATCCTCGTCGGCGACCTCTTCATCAGCCTGGTCGGTGAGGGGGCGTGGCAGATCATGATCGTCGTCGCCCTGGCGATGACGGTGGCGGTCTTCCTCGACGACGGTCCGCTCGTCCCCATGCAGGCGGCCTCGTCGGCCGCGTTGGTCGCGACGCTTCTCCCGCCCGGCGGGGTGGCGGGTTTCCATCGCGCGCTCGACGCGCTGATCGGTGGGCTGGTCGGCATCCTCGTGGGGGCGCTGCTGCCGGTGAACCCGGCGAGCCGGGCGCGCCGGGACGCGGCCGGGGTCCTCGCCACGGTTCGCGACGCCGCCCGCCAGCTGGCCACCGGACTCCGCGAGCGCGACGAGGAACTCATCGCGGCCGCACTCGAAGCCGGCCGCGGGACGCAGGCGGAGATCAACAAGATGCGGTCGGACATGACGGGCGGACGCGAGGTCACCCGGATCTCACCGCTCTACTGGGGTTCGCGGATGCGGTTGGACCGGATCTCGGCCACCGCCGACCCGATCGACAACGCCGTGCGCAATTTCCGGATCATCGCGCGGCGTTCGCTCGGCATGACCCAGCGGGGGGTGCCGGTGCTCCCCGAATTGATCGAGATCATCGACGATCTCGCCGGCGCCTTCGAGGTGCTGCGCGCGATGATGATGGCCGACCCCGGCGAGGAACCCGATCAGGCCGATGCGGCCAGGGTGATCCGCAGCATCGTGCGCAAGGCCCGGATCGACCTGGTCACCAACAGCGAGTTGTCGGAGGCTGCGCTGCTCGCGGAGATCCGCTCGCTGCTCGTCGACCTGCTGATGACGGCGGGTCTGCGCAGGTCCTCGGCGCTGGCGACCCTGCGGAGCTGACCGGCCTGTTGCCACATATGCGAAATTCTGCATATATTGACCGGCATCATGGGGCATTCACATTCGCACTCGCACGCTCCCGCGGGCGGTGGGCAGCGGCGGCTCTGGCCGATGGTGCTGGCGGTGGGACTGATCGGCAGCTACTTCGTCGTCGAACTCGTCACCGGCATCCTGGTGAACTCGCTCGCGCTGATCGCCGACGCGGGACACATGCTGACCGACGTCGTCGCGCTCGTCATGGGGCTGATCGCGCTGTTGCTCGGCCGGCACGGGCGGATCACCGACACCCGTAGTTTCGGTTGGCACCGCGCCGAGGTGTTCACCGCGGTCGCCAATGCCGTGCTGTTGATGGGCGTCGCCGCGTTCGTGCTCTACGAAGCGGTGGAACGCATCGGCAGCGATCCGCAGGTCCCGGGACTCACGCTGATCGTCGTGGCCCTGATCGGTCTGCTGGTGAATCTCGGGGTCATGTTGCTGTTGCGCGCGGACGCCAAGGAGTCGATCGCGGTACGCGGCGCCTACCTCGAAGTCCTGGCCGACGCCGTCGGCAGCGTCGGTGTCCTGGTGGCCGGCATCGTCGCGATGACGACCGGATGGGGTTACGCCGACATCGTCGTCGCGGTGCTGATCGCGCTGTGGGTGGTCCCGCGCGCGGTGCGACTCGCGCTCGATGCGCTTCGCATCCTCAACCAGCAGGCGCCGGCCCACGTCGACGTCGAGGCGTTGCGGGCCGATCTGGCCGACATCCCCGTGGTCGACGACGTGCACGATCTCCATGTCTGGACGCTCACGACGGGGATGGACGTGGCCACCGTCCATCTCGGCAGCAGTCGCCCCAACGGTGAGGTGCTGCCCGCCGCGCAGGCCGTCCTGGCCCGGCACGGACTCGAGCACGCGACGGTGCAGATCGATCCCGACGACCACCAGCGACGATGTCGGGACGAGATGACCTGGTGACCGTTCGTCACTGCGTCGTGAATGTTGGTTATGCCTTACATTGCGGCGCATGGAACGACGCGACTTCCTGCCTCCTGCCCTGACCGGCGACGGTTGCACACGGCCGCAACTTTTCGCTCACCCTGATTCGTAGTCGCCGGATCGGGACGTCGCGTCGTTACCGTGTGTCGGTCATGGCTACCTCCACACTCACCCCCGCCGCGGCCGGCGAGACCGAGGCCGAGCGTCGCAAGCGGCTCCGGACCGTCGTCGCGGCAAGCCTTCTCGGCACGACCGTCGAGTGGTACGACTTCTTCCTCTACGCGACCGCGGCCAGCCTGGTGTTCAACCAGCTCTTCTTCCCCGACCAGAGTTCGTTCGTCGGAACCCTGCTGTCCTTCGCGACCTTCGCGGTGGGCTTCGTGGTGCGTCCGATCGGCGGAATCGTGTTCGGGCACATCGGCGATCGCATCGGCCGCAAGCGCACGCTCGCGATCACGATGGTGATGATGGGCGTCGCGACCGCGCTCATGGGTGTACTCCCGACCGCGGCGTCGGTCGGCGTGCTCGCCCCGATCCTGTTGCTGCTCTTGCGCATCGTTCAGGGGTTCGCGCTGGGCGGGGAGTGGGCGGGCGCCGTCCTGCTGTCGGTCGAGCACAGCCCGGACGGCAAACGCGGTCTGTTCGGGAGCATCCCGCAAATCGGTCTCGCGCTCGGACTCGCCTTGGGCACAGGTGTGTTCGCGCTGCTGCAGGTGGCGCTCGACGATCAGGCCTTCCTGACCTACGGCTGGCGTATCGCGTTCCTGGTGAGCATCGTGCTGGTGGTCATCGGGTTCGTCGTACGCCTCAAGGTCGACGAGACGCCGGCCTTCGCCGAGGTCGCCGAACTCGCGAAGAAGTCCACGGCACCGCTGCGCGACGTCGTGGTCCCGCCGAACACACGCAACACCGTCCTCGGCCTCCTCGCCCGGTGGGGTGAGGGATCGGCCTTCAACACCTGGGGCGTCTTCGCGATCGCCTACGCGACCACCGAACTCGACATGGAGAAGGTCCCGGTCCTGGTGGCCGTGACGATCGCGTCGCTGGTCATGGCGGCCCTGCTGCCGTTCTCCGGACTGCTCACCGACCGCTACGGCGCCAAGACGATCTATCTGGTCGGGATCACCGCCTACGGCGTCGCGGTCTACCCGGTGTTCGTGCTGTTCGGGACGTCGAACCTGCTGTGGTTCACCGTCGGGCTGGTGATCGTCTTCGGCGTGATCCACGCACTGTTCTACGGCGCGCAGGGCACATTGTTCGCGAGTCTGTACCCGACCCCGGTGCGCTACACCGGTCTGTCGGTCGTCTACCAGTTCTCCGGCATCTACGCATCGGGTCTGACGCCGCTCATCCTCACCGCGCTGATCGGCGCGGCGAGTGGGTCGCCGTGGCTCGCAGCCGGATACCTGGTGCTCACCGCGATCATCAGCGTTGTGGCGACCGCCCTCATCCGACGCGACGACCTCCACCTCACGACGGGGCCGGAGGCGCTACCCGTCAGGGACGCACGAGCAGCAGATCGGTGACGTGTCGGTAGAACGTCGACCGTTTCACGACGCGTGGGTTCACCACCCCTTCGCGTTCGACGACGACGTTGGTGCCCCCGGTCTGGCAGGCCCGTCCGGCGAACCACTTGCCCGGCAACAACATCCGCTCCACCTGTGCGCGCAGCCCGGGCGCGGTGAGGGTCGGCTCGATGAGGACGGAACGCACCTCGCCGTCGAACAGGCGCTCGTTGTCGACGTAGGTCTCGCCGTGCAGCTTCGCGCCCTCGGCACCCAGGTGGCGGGCGCTGCCGACCACGACCGTCGCGGCGTCGTCGCGGATGAGCGGCACCGCGACCGCGGTGCCGTGCTCGGCCAGGTCGCGTGCTGCCGGCCCGTGCGGCAACCCGTAGCGGCGCGTCGCCGGGGTGGCCTCGGCGGAGACGTACGCGACCTCGACGTCGAGTCGTTCGGTGACCATCAGTGCGGCGAGCACCTGGGACAGGAAGATGTCGTTCTCGTGGGCCACGGTGGGCGCGAACCGCTCGGCGACGCGCGGCTCGACGACGAGGCGGGAGACGTCGGGATCGGCCAGGGCATCGGCGACCGCGGCGCGGACGGCCTTCTTGTCGTCGGCGCGGCTGGTCTGGGTCAGGAGGGCAAACGGCACGCGGATAGCGTATCGAGCGCGCCGACCCAGTAGTGTTGGTCAGGTTTGGTCCCAAGCGCGCCACACAAAGGAGTACCGGACATGGCCGCGATCGTGCTTATCGGAGCCCAGTGGGGTGACGAGGGCAAAGGCAAAGCGACCGACCTCCTCGGAGGCCGGATCAACTGGGTTGTCCGCTATCAGGGCGGCAACAACGCCGGGCACACCGTCGTACTCCCCAACGGGGAAACCTTCGCGCTGCACCTCATCCCGTCCGGCATTCTGACGCCCGGTGTGCAGAACGTGATCGGCAACGGCGTCGTCGTCGACCCCGGCGTGCTGCTCACCGAACTCGGTGGCCTCGAGGACCGCGACGTCGACACCTCCGGCCTCCTGATCTCCGCCGACGCGCACCTGCTCATGCCGTACCACGTCGCGATCGACAAGGTCACCGAGCGCTTCCTGGGCAACAAGAAGATCGGGACCACCGGTCGCGGCATCGGCCCTTGCTACCAGGACAAGATCGCCCGCGTCGGTGTGCGCGTCGCCGACGTCCTCGACGAGAAGATCCTGACCCAGAAGGTCGAGGCCGCGCTCGAGCTGAAGAACCAGATCCTGGTCAAGATCTACAACCGCAAGGCTCTCGACCCGGCGCAGGTCGTCGACGAGGTCCTCGGGCAGGCCGAGGGTTTCAAGCACCGCATCTCCGACACCCGCCTGCTGCTGAACCAGGCCCTGGAGAACGGCGAGACGGTGCTGCTGGAGGGTTCGCAGGGCACCCTGCTCGACGTCGACCACGGCACCTATCCGTATGTGACGTCGTCGAACCCGACGGCCGGCGGTGCCGCGGTGGGCGCCGGAATCGGCCCCAACAAGATCACCACCGTCCTGGGCATCCTGAAGGCCTACACCACGCGCGTGGGATCGGGACCGTTCCCCACCGAGCTCTTCGACGAGTGGGGCGCATACCTGGCCAAGACCGGCGGCGAGGTGGGCGTGACCACCGGACGTGCCCGCCGCTGCGGCTGGTTCGACGCCGTGATCGCCCGTTACGCGACCCGCGTCAACGGCATCACCGACTACTTCCTCACCAAGCTGGACGTCCTCTCCAGCCTCGACACCGTGCCGATCTGTGTGGCCTACGAAGTCGACGGCGAACGTGTCGAGGAGATGCCGATGACGCAGACCGGCTTCCACCACGCGAAGCCGATCTACGAGGAGATGCCCGGCTGGTGGGAGGACATCTCCCAGTGCAAGACCTTCGAGGAACTGCCCCAGAACGCGCAGAACTACATCCTGCGGCTCGAAGAGCTCTCGGGTGCGCACATCTCGTGCGTGGGCGTCGGTCCGGGTCGGGATCAGACGATCGTGCGGCGCGAGATCGTCTGACACTTCGCTTCTCAGTATCTGCGGCCCGGCGGCCGTCGTGAACCACGAAAGAGCCGCCTGAGAGCCGGATTCCTGCTCCCTGAGGTGTGCGAGCGAAGCGAGCCACGAAGGGGCTGGCGAGGCGCGTCACCAGGCCCTTCGTGGCTCGTCGCTTGCGCTCCTCGCACCTCAGGGAGCAATGGGGGTGCTCCCGCTCAGGGGCGGGGTGACGCTCCGGAAATGGCTCCGCGAAGCTCGTCGCGGATCCGGGCACGGCTCGTGATTAGCTAGTGCCCATGCGTGCGAAGCGGGGGAGCCGCGACTACGGGTCCATCCTGCTCGGTTCCGTCGGCGAGAGCTCGGTCAAACAGCGGGTTCGCATCCAGACGCTGCTGACCGGGTCGATCGTGGTGGCCAATCTGTTCGGGGCGATCGTCGCGGTCTCGCTCACCGCGGTCGGCATCCCGCAGCCGACCATCTTCACCGCCGAACTGTGGTGGGTCAATTTCATCGTGGTGCCCGTCTACATCACCGCGGCCTTCGTGGTGGGGATCGGGTGGGGCACCTACGTCGGCGTCCGCGACCTGCGCTGGGCTATCCGCGACGTCGCGCCGACCAAACGCGATGCCCGTCGGACGATGCGGTTGCCGTGGCGGTTGTCGCTGGTGCAGGGATTCCTGTGGGGCATCGCCACCGTCATGCTCACCATCATGTACGGGATCGTCGACCCGCAGCTGATCCCGAAGACGCTCTTCGTGGTGAGCCTCAGTGGCGTCGTGGTGGTGGCGATCTCGTACCTGTTCATCGACTTCACGCTGCGTCCCGTTGCGGCGGAACTGATCTCGGCCGGGCATCGCCGACGCAAACGTACCGGTGTGAAGGCGCGCTCGGTCGTCTCGTGGATGGTGGGTTCGGCCATCCCGATCATCGGGATCCTGCTCGTGCTGGCCTTCGGGCTCGCGCGGGACGAGACCTCCAAACTCGATCTGTTCGTCGGGGCGACGGTCCTCGGGATCACTGCGCTGTTCACCGGCCTGCTGCTCACACTGCTGTCGAGTATGAGCGTGACCGGACCCATCCGGAGCGTGCGCGCCGGGATGAACCGCGTGAGCAACGGCGACCTCGACAACGCCGACCTAGTCGTCTACGACGGCACCGAACTCGGCGATCTCCAGGTCGGTTTCAACTCGATGGTCGCCGGACTCCGTGAGCGTGAACGGATCCGGGATCTCTTCGGACGTCATGTGGGACACGACGTCGCCGAGGCGGCGATGTCGTCGAGCCCGGAACTCGGCGGCACCGAACGCCTGGCCGCCACGCTGTTCGTCGATGTCATCGGTTCGACGACGCTTGCCGCGCAACGGCGTCCGACCGAGGTCGTCGAGATCCTGAACAAGTTCTTCGCCGTGATCGTGCGGGCGGTCGAGGAACACGACGGCCTGGTCAACAAGTTCGAGGGCGACGCGGTGCTCGCCATCTTCGGTGCGCCCATCGACCTCGACGACGCGGCCGGCAGCGCACTCGCCGCCGCCCGCGACATCGCGTACGGGTTGGCCGAGGAGGTCCCGGAGCTGTCTGCCGGGATCGGGGTCAGTCACGGGGCCGTGGTCGCCGGGAACGTCGGTGCCATCGAGAGATTCGAGTACACCGTCATCGGCGATCCGGTGAACGAGAGTGCCCGGTTGTCGGAGCTGGCCAAGCGGGATCCGCGGCGGCCGTTGGCCTCTGGGCGTGCGGTCGAGGCCGCGCAGCGGACAGAGGCCGACCGCTGGGAGGAGCAGGAGACCACGTCACTGCGGGGTCGTACGGAGGAGACCACCGTGTTCGCCGCGTTCGTCGGCGAGGGATGACGGTCCCGCTCAGCCGATCGCGTCCTCGGAGCTGATCAGCAACCCGTCGGGGCCGACGATGCTCAGGCCCAGCCCGTCGAAGACGAGGTACTTGTATCCGTTGTTGTAGGCGACGTAATAGGCGCGGCCGCTGCCGTTCTCCTGCACGTGCACCTCGGACACCGGGATGCACAGCGTGTTCCCGGTGGAGCGTGCGACACCCCGGTACTCGAGGGCGCCGTCGGTGCGCCATTGGCAGATCGACGCCGCCGACTGCGCGGTGACAACGGAGGTGACGAGCCGCTGCCCGGCGTCGCAGGACGGTGCGGACGGCGCAGCAGCCGCGGCGGAGGTGCCGACGGCGAGCGCGCCTGCGGTGAGGACGAGGGAGGCGCCGGCAGTGGCCAGGCGGGTGAGGGTCGTGGTCATGGGAACCGACGGTAGGGCCGGACCGCCGAACGCGAAATGGGCAGAACTCCCCGGAGTCGTTCGGGTGGGCGACGGTGCGCGCTCCGCAGGCTCCGGGCTCCTCAGGGGTTAAACGTCCCGGTCGCCCTGCCCCTCGGCGAAGTCGAGGCGGCGCAACGCGATCCGCAGTACTTCGTCGTCGATGCGGCCCGCGTCGCGTTCGGCGATGAACGCCGCGCGCTGGATCTGCAGGATCTCCGTCCGCAGGCGCGCGCCGGCGGACGAGGGACTCTCCCCGAGATCTTCGGGGCCCCGGCCCAGTTCCTCCCACGCCACGTTGCGCTGCGTCGTGACCCACTTGCGCAGCATCACCACCTGAAGGCGGCGCGGGTCGTCGTCGGTCAGCTCGGCGGCGTATTCGTCGAGACGGCGTTCGGCTTCCCGGGACGCCCGGTCCTGGGCGGCCGCGTACGCCAGCCGGTCCTGCGCATGCTCGTCGCCGCTGACCCCGAGGAATCGGATGACCCAGGGCAGGGTCGTGCCCTGGATCAGCAGCGTTCCCACCACGACGACGAAGGTGAGGAACAAGATCTCCGCGCGGGCGGGGAAGGGCTCGTTCATCTCGGTGAAGACCGGTATCGCAAAGGCGGCGGCCAGCGACACCACACCGCGCATACCCGCCCAGGACACGACGAACACCGACGCCGGGGTGGGTGGCGGTTCGCGGTCGCGGATCCGTCGTGAGAGCAGACGGGGCAGATACGTCGCCGGGAAGACCCAGACGATCCGTACCAGGATCGTCGCCGCCAGGACGGCCGCGGCGTCGATGGCGATCTGCGTCCACGACTCGTTCTCGACACCCTCGATGAGCATCGGCAGCTGGAGGCCGATCAGCAGGAAGACGAACGACTCGAGGATGGTGTCGATCGACTTGCGCACCGCCTCGTCCTGCAGGCGTGTCGCATAACCCAGCCGCACCGACCGGTGGCCGAGGTAGAGACCGGCCGTGACCACCGCGATGACACCAGAACCGTGCAGCTCCTCCGCCGCGTAATACGTGGCGAACGGGACGATGATGCCGATGGCCGTCTCCATCGGTGGGTCGGTGAGCCAGACGCGCACCCACGACACGACCATCCCGACGAGGAGCCCCATGATCAGGCCGCCGAGGGCGGCCACCGCGAACGTCAGGACCCCTTCGCCGACCGTCGCGGTGGCCCCCACCGCTGCGGCGAGCGCGATCCGGAAGGCGGTCAAGGCCGTCGCGTCATTGAGCAGGCTCTCGCCGCCGAGCAGCGTCATCATCCGACGCGGGAGACCCAACCGGCGGCCGATGGCCTGCGCGGACACCGCATCCGGCGGCGCGACGACGGCGCCGAGCACCAGCGCCGCGGCGAGCGGGAGATTGGGGACGACGAGGTAGGCGACGTACCCGACGACCAGCGTCGTCACCAGCGGGAGGCCGACGGCCAGGAACCCGATCGCGCGCCAGTTGGCGCGGAACGCCTGATACGAACTCTCCTGCGAGGCCGAATACAACAGCGGCGGCAGGATGAGGAACAGCACCAGCTCCGGTTCCAGGGCCACCGACGGCAGCTCGGGAATCCAGCCGATGCCCAGCCCGACGGTGACCAGCACGAGCGGCGAGGACAACCCGTAGCGACGGCACAGAGCCGCGATCGCCACGGCGATGACCGCGACCAGCAGTAGCGATGCGCCCATTCGAGCGACTCTAATGGCGCCCGGCGCGGTGGATAATGTCGAGCATGCAGATCTTTCGCCGGAAGTCCTCGTCCGGTCCGCCGGAGTCGGCGTCGGCCGGCTCGACCGCCACCGCACGCTGCGCCGAACTGGAGGCGTTCGGCGCCGCGCCGGCCGACGACCCGGCCCCGGCCGCCGGCGACGACCGCAGCTGCCAGGATTGCGTCGCGATCGGGGAGACCCACTGGGCCCACCTACGAAAGTGCCTGACGTGCGGACACATCGGTTGTTGCGACTCCAGCCCGCGCCGGCACGCGACGGGACACTTCCACGACACCGGGCACCCGGTCATGCGTTCGGCCGAACCGGGTGAGGTGTGGCGGTGGTGCTTCGTGCACGAGGTGACGGGATGAGTGCGTCGGGATGTGTGCTGACGGCAAGTAGGATTTGAGGATGACGTCGAACAGCGAGAGCGCGATCAGCGCAGCCCAGCCGGCGCCGACGACCGGGCCACCGGACGTCATCGGCACGCCGCTGAGTCCGACCGCGACCAAGGTGATGGTCCTCGGAGCCGGTGAACTCGGCAAAGAAGTCGTGATCGCGTTCCAGCGCCTCGGTGTCGAGGTAGTCGCCGTGGATCGCTACGCCGACGCACCCGGCCACCAGGTCGCCCATCACGCCGAGGTCATCGACATGACCGATGCCGATGCGCTGCGCGCCGTCGTCGACAAACATCGTCCCGCGTATGTGGTACCCGAGATCGAGGCGATCGCCACCGAGGCCCTGGTCGACATCGCCGAACGCGGTATCGCCGAGGTCATCCCGACCGCGAGCGCGGTCGTCGCGACGATGAACCGTGAGGGCATCCGGCGCCTCGCCGACGAGGAGCTCGGCCTGCCGACCTCGCCATACCTCTTCGCGGACACGCTCGAGGAAGTCACCGTCGCCGCGCGCCAGATCGGGTTCCCGTGCGTCATCAAGCCGGTCATGTCCTCGTCGGGCAAGGGGCAGTCGGTGGTGCGCGGTCCTGAGGACCTGGCGTCGGCGTGGGAGACCGCGAACACCGGTGGTCGTGTACGGGGTACTCGGGTGATCGTCGAAGGCTTCGTCGAATTCGACTACGAGATCACCCTTCTCACGGTCCGGGCGATCGATCCGGCCACCGGCCGGCTCACCTCGCACTTCTGCGCGCCCATCGGTCACCGGCAGATCAACGGCGACTACGTGGAGAGCTGGCAGCCGCACGAGATGAGCAGCGACGCGCATGCATCGGCGACGTCGATCGCGGCGCGTATCGCCACCGCGCTCGGCGACGGAAAGCTCGCCGGGCGCGGGGTTTTCGGTGTGGAGCTGTTCGTCAAGGGGGACGACGTCTACTTCTCCGAGGTCAGTCCGCGACCCCACGACACCGGTTTGGTGACGATGGCGACGCAGCGCCTGTCGGAGTTCGAGATGCACGCCCGGGCGATCCTCGGCCTCCCGGTCGACGTCACACTCGCGTCCCCGGGCGCGTCGGCCGTCATCTACGGGCAGCTCGACGAGCCGGCGATCGGGTTCGAGAACGTCGCCGCGGCGCTGGCGGTCCCCGAGACCGACATCCGGCTGTTCGGCAAGCCCGAGAGTTTCCACCGCCGGCGGATGGGCGTGATCACCGCGACCGCCGACGACGTCCCGGCCGCCCGTGAGCGCGCCGTCCGCGCCGCCTCGCTCGTCACCCCGGTGCCGGGTCGCGCCGCCGTCCGCACCGTCACCGCACTTCCGCCGACCCCGCCCCCGACGGCGCCTCCCCGACGGCCCGGGCCGCCGCCCGGACCGGTCGGCCCACCGCGTGGACCCGCGGGCCCGCCACCCGGCGTGCCGAAGCCTGCGGGTGGACCGCCGGGTCCGCCGCCCCGCCGGCCGGGCCCGCCGCCGCAGCCTCGACCGGTCCCTCGGCCGGCAGGTGGTCCACGCCCGGTTCCCCCGCCCTCGACACCCCCGCCGGGAACGCCCCCGCGTCCCGCGGGCCCGCCGCCGCGGACGGCTCCCAAGGACCAGTCCCCGAACGAACCGGCTCCGGCGATGACCTCGATCGTCAAGACCGGTGGCCGGACCACCGACGTACGCCCCGACGCGTCGTCGACACCCGGCGAGTGACCGGACGACACGCGGGTGCCGTTCTGGGGTGAGCTGCTGGTCGCAGCGGTGATCATGGTCGGACTGGTGGGCATCGTCGTGCCGATCCTGCCCGGCACGTTGCTCATCGTCGGTGCGCTGTTCGTGTGGGCGCTGATCGTCGGCGGCTGGGCCTGGTCGGTGTTCGCGCTGGCCCTCGTCGTGATCGCGACCGGTGAGGTGCTCAAGTACCTGGTCGCCGGGCGGTCCCTGCGCGCGGACGCGATCCCGAACCGCACGATCGTGGTGGGCGGCCTGGTCGGCATCGTCGGTTTCTTCGTCGTGCCGGTCATCGGTCTGCTGCTCGGGTTCATCGTCGGCGCACTGGCGTCGGAACTGGTCCGCACGCGGAGCTTCGACGGAGCCTGGCGCGGCGCGTTCTCGGCACTCAGAGCCGCCGTCAAGACGATCGGCATCGAGTTGCTCTTCGCGCTGATCGCGACCGGCATCTGGACCGGCGGCGCCTTCGTCTGGTGACCTGCGGGGGTCGCCGATCCGCGTCTGAACTGGCAATATCGAAGCTTGTGACCGCGGTCACCGATTGCATGTGTACAGTCGTGCACCGAAGGGTAAATACCCGTCAGTAACTCCAGCCAAGGGGATTCCAGGGGAGGAGTTTGTGTGAACCTATTGAAGTGGAGCAAGAGGCCGGCAGCGGGGGTCGAGGCCCGCAAGCCCGAGGTCAACATCATCCGCGGTCTGGTGGCGCGAGCGACCACTCCGCTCCTGCCGGACGACTATCTACACCTGATCAATCCGCTGTGGAGCGCACGGGAACTCCGCGGCAAGGTGCTCGACGTCACCAAGGAGACCGACGACACCGCGACCGTCACCATCCGGACGGGTTGGGGCTTCCCCGACTCGTACAAACCGGGCCAGTACGTCGGCATCGGTCTGCAGATCGAGGGCAAATGGCACTGGCGGTCGTATTCACTGACGTCCATCGGGGCCGGCGAGAACAAGACCATCGCGATCACCGTGAAGGCCAACCCGGACGGGTTCCTCTCGTCGCACCTGGTCGACGGCGTCAGCCCCGGGACGATCATCCGGCTGCAGTCACCCAAGGGTGACTTCCACCTGCCCGAACCGGTGCCGGGCAAGATTCTGTTCGTGACCGCGGGCAGCGGCATCACCCCCGTGATGGCCATGCTGCGACAGCTGAGTTCGCACGGTGAGACGCCCGACATCGTGCACATCCACTCCGCGCCCACGCGCGACGACGTGATCTTCCTCGACGAGATGGAGAAACTGGCCGAGGAGGCCGACGACTACGACCTCAACCTCCAGCTGACCAAGGAGATGGGGAAGTTCGACGTCTCCCGGATGGACGAGTGGGCGCCGGACTGGCGCGAGCGCGAATGCTGGGCCTGTGGGCCGGTGGCGCTGCTCGACGCGATGGAGAGCCACTACGAGGACGGTGGTCTCCGCGAGCGGCTGCACGTCGAGCGGTTCGCCATCGCGCGCACCGACCACGGCGGCGAGGGTGGCACCGTGAAGTTCGCGATCTCGGACAAAGAGGCCGAGATCGACGGCGCCACAACGCTGCTCGAGGCGGGTGAGAACCTGGGCATCCAGATGGCATTCGGATGCCGGATGGGCATCTGCCAGACCTGCGTCGTGCCACTCGCCGGGGGTTACGTTCGTGACCTGCGCACCGGCGAGGAGCGTCGCGAAGGAGAACGAATCCAGACATGCATCAGCGCCGTGTCTGGTGAATGCACCCTCGATCTGTAGGAGGCTTCATGGCCATCACCGACATCGATCAGTACGCACATCTCACCGACAGCGACGTCGAGACCCTCGGCGCCGAACTCGACGCCATCCGCCGTGACATCGAGGAGTCGCGTGGCGAGGCCGACGCCAAGTACATCCGGCGGGCCATCACCATCCAGCGGAGTCTCGCGGCCGGCGGCCGGCTCGCCCTGATGTTCAGCAACAAGAAGGTCGCCTGGGCGGCCGGTACCGCGATGCTCTCGCTGGCCAAGATCATCGAGAACATGGAACTGGGCCACAACGTGATGCACGGTCAGTGGGACTGGATGAACGATCCGGAGGTCCACTCGGCGTCGTGGGAGTGGGACACCACCTGCCCGAGCGTGCAGTGGAAGCACTCGCACAACTTCGTCCATCACAAGTACACGAACGTCGTCGGGATGGACGACGACGTGGGCTACGGTATCCTCCGCGTCACCCGGGACCAGCCCTGGGAGTGGTGGAACGTCGGCAACCCGATCTACAACCTGACGCTGGGTACGTTCTTCGAATACGGTGTCGCGCTGCACCATCTGGAGACGGAGAAGCTGCGCAACAAGGAGAAGACCTACCGCCAGGCGGCCAAGGATCTCCGGGTGATCGGCACCAAGGTCGGCAAGCAGGCCGCCAAGGACTACCTCATCTACCCCGCCTTGGCCGGACCGAACTGGAAGACGACGCTCACAGCGAACTTCACGTCGAACATCGTCCGCAACTACTGGGCGTACATGGTGATCTTCTGCGGTCACTTCCCCGACGGCGCCGAGAAGTTCACGGTCGAGGAGTTCGAGAACGAGGATCAGCCGCGCTGGTACCTGCGGCAGATGTTGGGATCGGCCAACTTCAAGGCGGGCCCGCTGATGCGGTTCATGAGCGGCAACCTCAGTCATCAGATCGAGCACCACCTGTTCCCCGACCTGCCGAGCAGCCGGTACGAGGAGATCGGTGTGCGCGTCCGCGAGCTCTGCGACAAGTACGACCTGCCGTACACGACCGGGACCCTCCTGGGCCAGTATGCGCAGTCGTTCCGGACCATCGCGAAGCTGGCATTGCCGAACTCACTGTTGAAGGCCACGTCCGACGACGCGCCCGAGACGGCGTCGGAGCTGCGCTTCGCGATCCGCGAGGGGATGAGCGATCACTTCGGCGTCGACCCGGAGACCGGCAAGCGCCGCGGTCTGCGGACCGCGTTGCGTGAGCTGAAGAACTCGCCGGTGCGGGCCGCGCATGTGGGCCGGGCCGCGTCCGGTAGTCCGGGGCGGAACCAGCACTGACAGAACCGATGTCGCGCATCGTTGCGTTTGCCGCAACGATGCGCGGCATCTGCGAAACCTTGTCCGGTCCTGGGTCGTCCGTGCCAGAATGGCGCTCGTGCGCATCGGGATGACGATGCCCGTGATGGAGCCCGATCTCGATGCCGAGATGCTCCACTCCTGGGCCACCACCATCGACGACGGTCCGTTCAGCTCCCTGTGCTGGGGTGAACGCATCGCGTTCGACAACCCGGAATGCCTGACCTTCCTCGGGGCGCTGGCGGCCTGGACGGCTCGGGTACCGCTGGTGATGACGGTCGTCGTGCCGCAGCTGCACGACCCGGTGATGCTCGCCAAGTCACTGGCGACCGGCGACATGCTGTCGGCCGGCCGCCTCACCGTGGCCCTCGGCGTCGGCGGGCGACACGAGGACTATCGGGCGGTCGGCGCGGACCCGTCGACGCAGACGATGCGTCAACTCGCCGACCGCGCGGCGACGATGAAACGGGTATGGGCCGGAGAGAAGCTGACCGAGTCGGTCCTGCCGGTCGGTCCGCCGCCGCACCGCAAGGGTGGGCCGGAACTGCATGTCGGCACCACCGGACCCAAGACCATCCGCAGCGCGGTCGACTGGGCGGACGGGATCGCCGGGGTCACCTTGGATCTCGACACCGTCAAGCAGAACGAACTCTTCGACGTCGCCCGGTCGGCGTGGGCCGAGGCCGGGCGGGCGGCACCGCATCTTGCGACGTCGTTCTGGTTCGCGATCGGCGACGGCGACGGTCCGCGCGCGCAGGTCACCCGGCACCTGCACCACTACATGAACTGGATCCCCTCGGAGTTCGTCGACGCGATCGCACCCACCACCGGGTGGGCGGGCACCGAGGCCGAGCTGGCCGAGATCCTACGGCGCTTCGCCGACATCGGCACCGACGAGGTCCAACTCATCCCGACGAGTTCCGATCCCGATCAACTGCGGCGAGCCGCGGACGTGGCCGCGGCATTCTCCTGACGGAGCGTCGCCGCGGGATCTAGGGTGCTGCCATGGCCTCCCTGCGGCGGATGCTCGGCATCGGCAAGCTCCCCGATGACCTTCGCGCCGAAGCCGCTTCCGAGCAGGCCCACCACATCGTCGAATTCGTGCCCGTGACACTGCGATTCAGCGGCCGCGTGCCCGGCCGATCGGCGCAGGGCAGCGTCCGGCCCTTCACCGGTGCCCTCGTCTTGACGCCTCGTCGAGTCCTGGCGACGATGTCGACCGTTCCCGGGCGCGCCGGCCGGGCCGTCGACCACGAGTGGGCGGCCCCGCCGGGTTCGATGGTCCGCGCGGTCATCGTCCCCGGCGGTCTCGTCATCGAGATCCCGGCGCTCGATCGCGTCCATCCCGACTTCACCGGGACGCTGAGTCTGACCTACTCCACCGAGCTGCCCGAATCGGTACTGCAGCGGACGCCGGCGCGCGAGGTGTGGTTCGATGTCCCCGCGCGCTATGTGACGTCACTCGTCGGCGGTCGCCGGAGTTGACGCGACCGGCCCGCGTCGTGCTGCGAATTGTTCTCGCAGAGAGCGTTTGAGGATCTTCCCGGTCGCGCCGAGCGGAAGCGCCGAGACGATGTGCACGGTCTTGGGGACCTTGTAGCCGGCCAGCCGGGACCGGGCGAAGGCGCGGAGATCGGCTTCGGTGGGTTCGTGCCCCGGGGCGGGCACGACGAACGCCGTCACCTCTTCGCCCCAGGTGTCGTGCGGCAGCCCGACCACCGCGACCTGCGCGACGTCCGGGTGGTCGCCGAGAACCGCCTCGACCTCGGTGGGATAGACGTTCTCACCGCCGGTGATGACCATGTCCTTGAGCCGGTCGGTGACGTACACGTAACCGTCGGCGTCGACGCGGCCGATGTCGCCGGTGTGCAGCCAGCCGTCGGCGTCGATGGTCGCCGCGGTCTCGGCGTCGCGCCGGTGGTAGCCGCGGGTCGCCTGCGGTGTCCGGATGCAGATCTCGCCCTGCTCGCCGGACGTCGCCTCGGTGCCCGATGCGGTTCTGATGGTCAGTTCCACCCAGGGGTACGGGCGGCCGACGGAGCGGAGCAGATGTGCGCGCTCGGGGTCGGTGCTGTGGTCCGCGGCGTCGAGTTGGGTGACCGCGCCGTGGGTTTCGGTGAGTCCGTACACCTGGAACAGCGGGGTGCCGAAGGTGCGCAGCGTCCGGCGCAGGAGGGCGGGGGTGATCGGCGCGGACCCGTACGCGATCGACCGCAATGCCCCGACATCGGCCTGGTCGGCGCCCGGTACGTCCACGAGCATGCCGATGACGGTCGGTACCAGGAAGACGTTCGTGATGCGTTCCCGGACAAGGGTGTCCAGGAGCGAATCCGGGGTGAAGTCGGCGATGACCACGTTGTGTGCGCCGTTGGCCAGCCCCACCAGCGCCCAGCCCAGTCCGCCGATGTGGAAGAGAGGCATGGCGCAGAGGCTGACCGACGAGTCGTCGAACCCCCACGGCCCGCCGGCCTGCGTGCAGGCGCCCAGGTTGGTGTTGGAGGTGAGCACGCCCTTGGGCCGGCCGGTGGTACCCGAGGTGTAGAGCTGGAGGACCACGTCGTCGGCGTCGCCGACGTGGCCCGGATCATCCGGGGACGACGTCGCCAGCAACTGTTCGTACGAGAGCGGTTGTCGTGGATCGCCGAACGCGATCGGTTCCATGACAGTGTCTGCACCGGAGAGGATCTCCGTCACCGCATCGAGAAAGTCGCGGTGGCAGACGATAAGACGTGCCCGTGCGTCGTCGACGACCTCGCCGAGCTCGCGGACCGAGAGCCGCCAGTTCAGCGGCACGGTGACCGCGCCGATCTTCGCGGCGGCGAGTACCGTCTCGATGATCTCCGGAGAGCTCTTCCCCAACACGGCGATCCGATCGCCGGCTCGGATACCGCGGTCGCGCAACACGTTCGCCAGACGGTTGGCGCGGTCGTCGAGCTGCCGGTAGGTGAGCTGCACCCCGGCCCCCGACAGCGCCGGGGCGTCTCCGTCGAGGCGTGCGCGGAGCCGGGTCTGCTCGGCCAGACGGTAGTCGGTCGGCGTCGTCATTCGGCAGCCGCCAGGTCGGCGAGGTGGCGCATCACATCGGGATACCGGCGCAGGTGCGCACCACCGTTGATGTTGATCGTCTCCCCGGTGACCCACCGCGAGTCGTCGGAGGCGAGATAGAGGACCGCGTCGGCGATCTCGTCCGGCCGGCCGTTCCGCCCGAGCGGGGTGTTCTCGGTGAAGTCGTCCTGGATGACCGGGATCGAGGTGAGGGTGTGCACCAGCGGGGTGTCCACGAGTCCCGGGGAGATCGAGTTGACCCGGATGCCGCGCGGGGCCAGCTCGAGTGCGGCGACCTCGGCGAGCATCACCATGCCCGCCTTGGCCGCGCAGTAGCCCGCGAAGCCGGCCGCAGGCTGGCGGGCGTTGAGAGAGGCAATGCCGATGAGCGATCCGCCGTCGTTCAACGTTCGTCCCGCGTGCTTGGTCACCAGGAACGAACCGGTGAGGCACAACTCGATGGTCGTCTGCCACTGCTGCGCGTCGAGGTCGACGATGAACCCCGGGATGTTCAACCCGGCGCAGTTCACCGCGATGTCCACACCGCCGAGGTCGTCCGTCAGCCCGGTGAAGAGCGCGGCCACCGACTCCTCGTCGGTCACGTCGACCCACCGCGCCTGTGCGCTACCGCCGAGGTCTGCGGCAACAGCCTCGGCCGCTTCGAGATTCACGTCGGCCACGGTCACCGCTGCACCGTGGACGGCCAGGGTCCGGGCCGCGGCTTCGCCGATGCCCGAGCCGCCGCCGATGACGACGGCGATCTTGCCGTCGACACGCTTGTCCGTCATGGTCTCTCCCTCTCGCCGGGTGTGATCGGTGGTCACCGGGGCAGGTTCTCGTAGTAGGGGACGACGATCTCGTCGGTGCTCGTGACGTCGCCGAGCATCATGGTCGTGATCGGGTGGACGACGCCCGGCTCGATCTCGGCGTTGATGCACGCGGGGACATCGGCGCCGAGAGCCTTCTCGACGGCGGGCGCGAGATCGTCGAGATGCTTGACGCGCATTCCGATTCCGCCGAAGGCCTCCGCGATCTTCTCGTAGTCGCTGTCGGCCAGCTCGGACACGACCACGCCCTCGGGCCCGAAGACGGCCTCCTGCCCGTGGATCGACATACCCCAGACGGCGTTGTTGAAGACGACGGTGGTCACCGGCAGGTGATGACGGGCCATGGTGTCGAATTCCTGCGGGTGGAAACCGGCTGCGCCGTCTCCGGTGATCAGCACGACGGGTGCGCCGGGCCGGGCCCGGGCCGCTCCGATCGCGAATCCCGGTCCGACGCCCAAGCATCCGAGATAACCCAGCCGCAGGACGCTTCCCGGACGTCCGACGGCGACGAAGAACTCTGCCCAGGACGGGGCCTCGGCGCCGTCGAGCACGAAGATGGTGTCCGGCGGGCAGGCCTCGACGATGGCCTTGGCCGCGAAGTAGGGGTGCATCTTGCCGGTGTCGGTGGTCGCGTCGGGGAATCCGGCGGCGTGCGCGCCCTTGGCGGCCTTCACGGTGCTCGCCCACTCGGTCCAGTCCGGCCAGGTCCGTCCGGCGGCCGCAGCGGTGAGTTGCTCCAGAGCGGCGCGGCAGTCGGCGACGATCGGGACCTCGACGTCGTAGATCCGGCCGATCTCGGCGGGGTCGATGTCGATCTGGATGATCTTGGCGCCCGGGAACATGCTGGCCCGCCCGCCGGTGAACATCCCGGCTCGCGTGCCCGCCATGACGACGACGTCGGGTGTGGGCGCCCCGAGGGCCGGGATGGTGCCCATCGACAGGAGTCCGCCACCGGCGAGCGGGTGGTCGGCCGGGATCGCACCATCGGCCTTGCCCGGATAGAACACGGGCACGCCGACGGTCTCGGCGAAGGCCACGAGCGCTTCCTCGGCACGGGAGAAGGTGATCCCGCCGCCGATCACGATCGCGGGGTTCGATGCGGTCTGCAGCAGGTCGAGGGCCAGGGTCACGGCGTCGGGATCCGCTCCGGACCGCGTCGAGACCCGGTAATTGGTGGGGAAGCGCACCTGATCGTCGTCGGCCTCGCCGAACATGACGTCGATGGGCAGTTCGAGCAGCACCGGGCCCGGCACGCCGCTGGTGGTCTTGCGGATCGCCAGCGCGACGATCTCCGGGACGCGGGCGGCGTCGGTGATCCGGTAGGCCCACTTGGTGACCGGGTCGGCGGCGGCGATCTGATCGAAGCCGCCCTGCAGCGGATTGGTCTCGGTCTCGCGCAGCGGAGGCGCCCCCACGACGAACAGTGTCGGCGAGCGGTCTAGGTAGGCATTGGCCAGCGCGGTGTAGACGTTGGTGAACCCGGGGCCCGAGGTGACCACGCACACGCCGAAGCCGCCCGTGACGCGCGCGTACGCGTCGGCGGCGTGGCCGGCGCTCGCCTCGTGGCGGGTATCGGTGAGCCGGATTCCCTCTCCCGCGCAGGCGATCAGGAAGGCGTCGAGGTGTCCGCCGTGGAGGGTGAAGACCTCCGTCGTGCCGGCCTGGGCGAGTGCGCGGGCAAGAAGTTGACCGCCGTTGACAGTTGCCATTGTGGGGACCTTTCGAGAGCCGTCCAACGTGTGCGGCTGAGAGTAACTGCGATCACAGTGCGACGCCAGAGTCGCATTATGCGAACACACCAGTCGGTGGCACGATGGGCGCATGGCGCGCTCCTCCCCGCAGACCGAACGCATCGTCATGCTGATGCAGCTGCTGACCGACCAGCCGACGTCGGCCCGGAGCCTGGCCGACATCGCGCGGCACCTCGGGGTCTCGAAGCCCACGTGCTATCCGATGGTCATCGCGCTGACCGAAGCGGGCTGGCTCCTGCGGGACCCGGTCACCAAGGGCTACCGCCTGGGGCCCGCGGTGGTCCCGATCGGTGAGGCGGCGTCGCGGGCGATGGCCCCGGTGGAGGTCGCTCGTCCGCTGATGCGCGATCTGGCCGACGAAAGCGGCATGGCGGCAATCGCGTTCGTACCCTCGGGGGCCGACCTGGCGATCGGTGAGATCGTGCAACCCGTGGCCGGCCGCCGCGGCACACTCGGCCTGCGGCTGGGCGACACCCTGGAGATCGCGCCCCCGCTGGGCGCCGGACTGGCCGCGTGGTACCCGCCCGATCGGCTCGACGAGTGGCTGCTCCTCGGTGCGGACCATGTCGGGATCGACCATGCCGAACTGCGCGAAATGTACCGGCCGATGCTCGAGGTGATCCGCGCCCGTGGGTACGCGGTGGAGTGTGCTGACCAACGAGAGCAGTCGTTGTCGGCCACCGTCGCCGGTCTGCGCGGTACGGGCATCGCCGGGCAGCGTGCGGTCTCCGCGCTACGCGAGGCGCAGCGTCGTCTGTCCACCGACGTCGTGGTCGGTGAGATCGATCCGGCCGCCGACTACCGGCCCATCTCTGTCAACGCCGTCGCCTTCGCACCCGGCGGAGTGCCCGCAGTCATCGTCGCGGTCGTCGACGCGCGCACGTCCATGCTCGGGCAGGATGTCATCGAGCTCGGCCGCCGGGTGCGGACCGCCGCGGCCGCGGTCACCGACGGGCTCGGCGGGGCGCCGCCTGTCGGGTCCTAGATCATCGACCCGCGGCTCAGCCGACCGGCTGCTCCTCGACCGCCCGACCGGGACGCAACATCACGAGTGCGAGGATCGCGGCGGCTGCGGTGAGGACGCCCGAGAACGTCAGACACAGGTGCATACCGTCCAGGAAGGCGTCGCCGACGGCGCCCATCACGGCGGGGGTGTCGGCGCCGAGGTTCAGGCCGCTCGCGGCGGCCAGGCCCTCGGTGTCGACCGCGCCGACCACCCGGTCGCGTACCGGTTCCTCGACACCGGCGTCGATGAGCTTCTGCGGCAACGAGTTCACCGCGCCGGCGGTCAGGAGGGCACCGAGGACAGCCGGACCGAGCGCGCCGCCGACCTGACGGAAGGCGTTGTTGCCGGCCGCGGCCATCCCCGACAGGTGATAGGGCACCGCCGACACCGCGGTCGCGGTCATCGGTGCCATCACCAGGCCCATCCCGAGCCCGAGCACGACCAGACGCCAGGAGATGGATGCGAACGAGGTCTCGGCGTCGATGGTCAGCAGTGCGAACTGGGCAACGGCGACCATGATCAGACCGCCGCCGATCAGGAACCGCGCGTGGATACGGTGCATCATCTTGCCGGCGAGCGCCCCGACCAGCATCGACGCGCCGTTCATGAGGGCCAACCGCCAGCCCGCCTCGATGGTGCCGAGCTGCTGCACCAGACCGAAATACATGCTGAGCACGAAGATGAAGCCGATGAGCGCCAGGAACGTGATCATCGCGACCAGGGTCGTGGCCGTGAAGGCGCGGCTCCGGAAGAGATCGAGGTCGAGCATCGGACTCGCCGAACGCTTCTCGGTGATGACGAACACGACCGCGGCGATGACGGCGACCACCAGCGCGACGATGACCCGGGCGTCGCCGAAGCCGTAGACGCCGGCCTCGATGACGCCGAAGACCAGCGCGGTGACCGCGACCGCGGCGGAGATCTGACCGGGCCAGTCCAGGCGACGGGCATGGGGCGCACGGGATTCTGGCAGGGTCACCGCCGCGACCGCGAGTGCGATCAGCGCCACCGGGATCGGCAGCAGGTAGATCCAGCGCCAGCCCGCCGACTCGGCGACCGGGCCCGCGACCAACGGCCCGACCGTCAGTGAGAGCATCAGCGCCGATGCCCAGATGCCGATGAACTTGCCGCGCTCGCGGACGTCGGGGACGGCATGGCTGATCAGAGCCAGGGTCGTGGGGAGCAGCGCGGCCGCGCCTGTGCCGGCGAGCGCCTGTCCGATCCACACCATGCTGATCGACTGCGCGGACAACGCCACGAGTGCGCCCAGTGCGGTGAGGGACAGTCCGACCAGGTACACCTTGCGTCGGCCGTGTACGTCGCCGAAGACCCCCGCGGTGAGGATGAACGCCGCCATCGGCAGGACGAAAGCGTCCTGGACCCAGGACAATTGAGCGGTCGACGCGCCGAACGCGCTGCCGATCGCCGGCAGGGTCACGGCAACGCTCGTGATGGGCAGGTAGGCGACGAAGACGCCGAGGCAGGCCATGACGATGGTTGCCGTGCGGCGTTCGGGAACTGTCGATTCACCGGTGGTGACGGGGGAGGTGGTCGCGGTCACGCGCTCGCTTTCGGTCTGGAGGAAGGGGGCGCCGGCGCGGCGCAGAAATCCATTGTCGGAGGGAATGCCCCGAAATCGCGTACTGATTCCCTGAAGCGGTACGATTCCGACTACCGAGACTCGTCATCGGTACACTTCCTCCATCATGGACGACATCGACGGCACGATCCTCCGCGCACTACAGGTGTCGCCGCGGGCGACGTTCCGGCAGCTGGGCGATGTGGCCGGGATCTCGGAGCAGACCGCGGCACGTCGCTACCAGGCGCTGCGGCGGGCCGGGGTGATGAAGGTCGTCGGCATCATCAAACCCTCGGTGCGCGGCCAGTCGGAGTGGGTGGCACGAGTGCGGTGCCGCCCGGATCGGATGGAACCGCTCGCATCCTCACTCGCCCGCCGCCGGGAAGTCGCCTTCGCCTACGTCGCATCGGGGGGTGCGGAGATCATCTGCCTCATCCGGGCGCCACTCGGTGTGGCGGGCGAGGAAGCGATCGCGAAGACGTTCCCGGCGCGCGCCGCGGTGACCGACGTCAGCATCGATCTCATCCTGCACGCCTTCGACCCCGGCCACCCGGCGTCGAGATGGACGGGATTCGGCGGCCATCTCGCCGACCGCGACCGGGACCTCCTCGCCTCCGCAGCGACCGGTGCGGGCGATGACACGCCGGAGGAGCCGGAACAGGACGACACGGCGGGCGGCGGGCGCCTGACCGCCGACGATGCGATGCTGATCGAGGCCCTGGTCCAGGACGGCCGCCGGGCGCACCGCGAGCTCGCCCGCATCTGTGGCTGGACGGTCGGACGAGTCCGCCGTCGGCTCCGCGCACTCGAACGCGCCGGGGCATTGTTCTACGACGTCGAGATCCTGCCCGACCGTCTCGGTTTCGACCTGAGTGCCACCCTCTGGCTCACGGTCACCCCGGCGGCTCTCGACCGGGCGGGAACCGAACTCGCAGCTCACGATGAAGTCGCGTTCGCCGCGGCGATCAGTGGCGAGCGGAACCTCATGGTGTCGCTGATCTGCCGGGACACCGCTCATTTCTACGACTATCTACGGACCCGGGTTGCCGCCATCGAGGGCGTCACCGGGTACTCGGTCAGCATCCGGATGCGCCGGCTCAAGCAGAACGCCTCGCTTGTGGTGCAGGGACGGCTGATCCAGCCGGTGTGATGCGCGATGCAGGGTAGCGTCCACGTGTGACCTCGCCACCACCTGCCGACCGGGGCCTGGTGCGATTGTGTGTGCTGGCCGTCGTGGCGGGGCTCGTGACCGGTGTGCTGGGCGGCGCGTTCCGCTGGTGTCTCGGGCACCTGGACCGCTGGCGCGTCGAGATGCTCGACTGGTCGGCGGGATTCGGTGTTCCCGGGTGGCTGGTACCCATCGCGGTCACCGCGGCCGGCGCGGCGCTCGGCGCGCTCGCCGTTCGGGTCGTCCCGACCGCCGCGGGCAGCGGAATCCAGCATGTGGAGGCGGTCGAGCGCGGTGAGGTGTCCTCGGCGCCGCTGCGTCTGATCCCGGCCAAGTTCGTCGGCGCGCTCGCCGCGATCGGATCGGGGCTCGTGCTCGGGCGAGAAGGGCCGACGGTGCACATGGGCGCCGTCGTCGGTGCCGAGACCGGCAGGCGCGGAGGGCTGGACGACGCCGACGTCCGGGTGATGCAGACGTCACTGAGCGGCGCGGGGCTGGCGGTGGCGTTCACCGCGCCGATCGGTGGTGCGCTGTTCGCGCTCGAGGAGGTCGGCCGTTCGGTCCGGCTGCGACTCGTGGTGCCGACGGTGTTCGCCGTGGTGGCGGCGGTCGCCGCCGGCCGGGTGATCCTCGGCGACCGTCCGGAATTCGACGTACCCGATCTCGACGTGCCGTCGGTGACGGTGCTGCCCGTCTTCGTGGTGTTCGGCCTCGTCTCCGGCCTCATCGGGATCGCCTACAGCCGAATGGTTCTCGGGACCCTCGGCTGGGTCGGCCGGTTCTCGCGGGTGCCCCCGATCGGTCGCGCCGCTCTCATCGGTGCGGTGATCGGTGCACTGCTCGCCCTCGATGCGCGCGCAGCCGGCGGCGGGGACGGACTCACCCAGGCGGTCGTCGACGGCGGTGTCGTGCTCCCCGCACTCGCCGCGCTCTTCCTCGTCCGGTTCGTCGCAGGTCCGCTCTCGTACGCCGCGGGCACGCCCGGTGGCCTGTTCGCGCCGCTGCTCGCGCTGGGCGCGCTGTGGGGTGCCACCTTCGCCGAGGTCGCCGACATCGTTGTCCAGCAGCCGGACTCGGCCGGGTCGGGATTCCGGGGTGCGATGATCTTGGCCGGGATGGCAGCGCTGTTCGGCGCGGTCGTCCGGGCGCCGCTCACCGGGATGGTCGTGGTGATGGAGATGACCGCGACGACCACGGTCGCCCTTCCCATGCTGGCCGCGACGGCTGCCGCGGTGCTCGTCGCGCACATGTCCGGGTCACCGCCGGTGTACGACTCGCTCCGCGAGAGGATGCTCGCGAATTCGGCTCGGCGGGATGACCCCTGATCTCAGGGGCACCAGGGGTCGCGCTTTCGGATCAGGGGGCAGCGGGGGTCGCGTTCGTCCGTGAGTCCAGCGGCACGATGAGCGGGCCGCCCGTGACCGGATCGGTCATCACGTGCGCCCGCAGGCCGAACGCCGCATCGAGGGTCTCGGCGTCGATGACCTCGGTGGGGGAACCGGTGGTGACGATGGCGCCGTTGCGCATGACGAAGAGCGAATCGCTGTAACGGGCAGCCAGATTCAGATCATGCAGCACCATGACGACGGTCTTGCCGTGCTCGTCGCGGAGCCTGCGGACCAGGTCGAGGACGTCGATGGAGTGGGCGAGGTCGAGGTAGGTGGTCGGCTCGTCGAGCAGGATGAGGTCGGTGTCCTGGGCGAGGGTCAGCGCGATCCAGACCCGTTGCCGCTGCCCGCCGGAGAGCGCGTCGAGGGTGCGGTCGGCGAGGTCGAGGGTGTCGGTCATCTCCATCGCCTGCGCGACCGCCGCCTCGTCGGCGGCGCTGGCCTGCGCGAACCAGCGCTGGTGCGGGTGCCGTCCGCGCCCGACCAGGTCGGCGACGGTGAGACCTTCGGGCGCAATGGGATTCTGCGGCAGGATCGCCAGGGTGCGCGCGACCTGTTTGGGCCGGACCGACGAGATGTCGTCGCCGTCGAGGTACACCGTGCCGGCCCGCGGTGGCAGCAGCCGGGCGAGACACCGCAGCAGCGTCGACTTGCCGCATCCGTTCGAGCCGATGATCGTGGTGACCTGCCCGTCGGGGATGTCGATGTCCAGGCCGTCGATGACGATCCGGTCGTCGTAGCCGACGGTGAGCCCGACGCCGCGTAATCGCGCGGTGGCGGTCGGGTTTTCGAGGGAGGACGCGGTCATACGCTCGCCTTTCGGGACATGACGACCATCAGGTAGATCAGGAACGGCCCGCCGATCGCGGCGGTGACGATGCCGACCGGCAGACCACCGGGCAGTACCGTGCGGCACAGCAGGTCGCCGCCCAGGACCAGCGCCGAACCGATGACCCCGGACACCAGCGGTGTGGGCACGGCGGTACCGGCCAGCCGCAGGGCGATCTGCGGGGCGAGCAGGGCGACGAAGGCGATCGGGCCGGCCGCGGACACACTCAGCGCGGCGACCAGGACCGCGGTGAGGAGCAGCGTCGTCGACACCGCACCGGTGCGGACACCGAGTCCGCGGGCGAGATCGGGTCCGAGGCTGAGCATCCCGATCTGGCGGGCCAGGACGACCACGACGACGATGCTCGCGCACACACCCGCGACGACCGGCCACACATTCGACCAGCCCACGTTCGCCACCGATCCGACGATCCAGACCTGCGCGCGACCGACATCCCGGATGTCGGCACGGGACAGCAGGAACTGGGTCAGCGCCTGCAGCAGCCACGTCATCCCGACACCGATCAGCACGAGCCGGAACGGGTTGATGCCGCTGTTGGCCTTGCGTCCCGGCCATGCCAAGACGTACATGACGACGGCGGTGAGCAACCCGCCGAGCATGGCGGACGCGGGGACGCCGAGACCGCCGAGCCATGCGCCCCAACTGGTGGTCGAGAACGCGATCGCGGTCACCGCCGCCACGCTGGCACCGGCGGTGATGCCCAGCATGTCCGGCGTGGCCAGCGGGTTCTGGGCGATCAGCTGGGTGAGCGAACCGGCAAGGCCCAGACCGAATCCCACCAGTAGCGCGACCAGCGCGCGGGGCAGGGCGACGTCGAAGACGACGACGTTCTCGACCCGGGTGCCGCCGCCGAGGAGGATGCGCGCGACGTCGATCGGGGTCAGCGGGAAGTCGCTGACCCCGACGCTCGTGAGGAACAGGAGGACGGTGACGGTGGTGGACACCAGTGCCACGGCGAGCATGCGCGGGCGGACGACCATCGACATCGGTTCGATGGCGATCCGGTAGCCGCCGGGATGAGGTGCGATCCGGGTCTTGGCCCGGAGCCCGGTCTTCTCGGCTATACCGGTCGCGGTCTTCATGGAGGTCGGCGGGTTCACACGGTCCCCAATCTCTGTCGGCGGACCATGACGATGAGGAACGGCGCCCCGACCAGTGCCAACATCACACCGACCTGGACTTCGCCGGGGCGGGCGACGACGCGGCCGAGGATGTCGCAACCGACGAGGAGGATGCCGCCGAGCAGAGCGGAGTACGGGATGATCCACCGGTAGTCGGCGCCCACGATCGCGCGCGCGATGTGCGGGACGACCAGACCGAGGAACACGATCGGGCCGCAGGCCGCGGTGGCGGCTCCGATGAGCAGGGTGATCGTCAGCACGCCGAGGGCTCGGATCAGCACGACCCGGGAACCGAGTGCCTTGGTCATGTCGTCGCCCAGGCTCAGGACGTTGAGGAAGAATCCGCTCGCCAGCGCGAGGACGAGTCCGACGCCGATGAACGGCAGGCTGGCCCAGAACACGTCGATGCCCCGGCCCGCCGTGGACCCGACACTCCAGAAGCGCCACTGGTCCAGCGAATTGGTGTCCACGAGCACGATCGCGGACGTGATGGCGGTCAGCATCGCGGTCAGGCCGGTACCCGCGAGCACCAGGGTCAGCGGACTCGAGCCACTCAGCGACGACAACCCGAACACCACGGTCGACGCGATGATCGCGCCGACGAGGCCGAAGAACATGAACGCGATCGGGCTGGTGATCCCCAGCAGATAGATGCCGCCCACGACAGCGCATGCGGCTCCGGCGTTGACGCCCAGCATTCCGGGGTCGGCGATCGGGTTGCGGGTGTGGCCCTGCGTGATGGCGCCGGCCGCACCGATCGCGAGTCCGGCGGACAGGCCGAGCAGTGTGCGCGGCACACGGAGGTCCCACACGATCCCGTCGACGTCGGTGTCCTTCGGCACCTGCGGCATCCGCAGATTGATCAACGCGTTCCAGATCTCCTGGGCGCCGGCGGTGAAGCTCGGCCAGATCTCGTCGAGAGGGACCGGTCGGGTCCCGAAGAGCACGGACGCGACGACCAGCGCTGCAAGGGTCGCTAGCAGCAGCGGGATTCCGAGAACTCGGACAGATCGGCGCACGAAGGTAAACCTTACCAACCTTGCGCGGGGACGCCTCCGCGCCGTGTGCGGAGCAGACAAGCCGGGTGTCGTTCGGATAACGAAATGCCGACGAATGCTGAGGGAAGGCTGTGCGCGCGGTAACACTTCGCTCAGGCTGGGTCGATAGTCCCGGTGTCGGTGGGCATCTCGGACCGACAGCAGCAGACCGGTCGCCGGTGGGATGGGATGAACCGCCCCACGACGGCGACGTCGGGAAACACAACAGTGTCGCCTACGAACGAGGAGGATCGATGAAATCGCTGAAACGGGCTCTCACAGGGGTTCTGGTCGCCGCAGGAATCGCCGGTGGAACGTTGGTGGGTGCTGCACCCGCCCACGCCGCCGTTCCCAACCTCCAGATGACGGGCGGGGTCTACTGCCAGTTCGCTGCTCCGGGCACTCCGTGGAACCAGGCGTGGAGCATGACCCGGTTCATGCGGGTCACCGCGCGTGACGGCGAGTTCCGCAACGTCACCCTGCAGGAGATCAACGGCGCGACGAAGTTCAAGTCGCAGCTGAAGAAGAACGAATCGCTCACGATCAAGACCACCTGGTTCGGCTGCTTCCCGTCATCGATCGCCGGATACGCGATCTCCGACTACGCCGAGAACCTGACCGACAATGCCGGTTTCTGGTGGAACGTCCGGCGCGTCGACAACCCGTTGGACCGGCTCGGCACGGGCTCCTCGGCGTCGGCGTCGACGGTCCTGACCGGCGGCGGCACCGACGTCGCGGGCGTTCCCGCGATCCCCGGTCGATGAACAACTGAAGCATTTCGCGCCGGGCGGCGTGCGGGGAGGACGCCCCCGCACCCGCCGGGCGCATGCGAAAGAGCGGCGACCGAGAGATCTCGGCCGCCGCTCTTGTGCGTTCGTCACGCGGAGGGGCGGGACACCTTGTCGGGCTCCGACGCGGCGAGCATGTCCTCGCGTTCGACGACCTTGACGCGTTCGCGGCCTTCGGCGGCGCCGAGTGCGCGTTCGTGTTCGTCGAGTCGGTACCAGCCGTCCCAGGTGGTGAACGGGATGCTCTTGGACTCGAGGAGTTCGATGATGGCGTCCTCGCCGGGTTTGCCGGGTTGGTTGAGGGCCCCGGCTTCCATGTCTTTGAGGATGCAGTCGACGGTCTCGTTGGCGTCGCCCTTGGTGTGGCCGATGAGGCCGACGGGGCCGCGTTTGACCCAGCCGGTGGTGTAGATGCCGGTGAGCTGGTGGCCTTCGTCGAAGACGCGTCCGGCTTCGTTGGGGATGACGCCGGCTTGGGAGTCGAATGGGATCTCGGGCAGGTTGTCGGAGAGGTAGCCGACCGCGCGGTAGACCGCGCCGACTTCCCAGTCGGTGGTCTTGCCGGTGGGTTTGACGTTGCCGGTGCCGTCGAGCTGGGTGCGTTCGGTGCGCAGACCGACGACCTTGCCGTCTTCGCCGAGGATTTCGGTGGGGCTTTCGAAGAAGTGCAGGAACAGCTTGTGGATCGCGCCCTGTTTGGGTTCGCGGATCGCGTAGTTCTCGATGATCGTGGCGACCTGGTCGGTGATCTTCGATCCGCGGCGCGCGACGGCCGAGCCCTCGTCGTAGTCGATGTCCTCGGGGTTGACGATGACTTCGATGTTGGGGGAGTGGTCGAGTTCTTTGAGTTCGAGGGGGGTGAACTTGGCCTGCGCGGGGCCGCGGCGGCCGAAGACGTGGACCTCGATGGCCTTGTTGGCTTTGAGGCCTTCGTAGACGTTGGCGGGGATCTCGGTGGGCAGCAGTTCGTCGCCGGTCTTGGCGAGTACGCGTGCGACGTCGAGGGCGACGTTGCCGACGCCGATGACTGCGACCTTCTCGGCCTCGAGCGGCCAGGTGCGGGGGAAGTCGGGGTGGCCGTCGTACCAGGCGACGAACTGGGCGGCGCCGTAGCTGCCGTCGAGGTCGATGCCGGGGATGTCGAGGACGCGGTCGTCGGTGGCGCCGGTGGAGAAGATCACCGCGTCGTAGTGGGCGCGCAGTTCGTCGATGGTGATGTCGGTGCCGTAGTCGACGTTGCCGAGCAGGCGTACCTGTGGTTTGTCGAGGACCTTGTGCAGGGCGGTGATGATGCCCTTGATGCGCGGGTGGTCGGGTGCGACGCCGTAGCGGATCAGACCGAACGGAGCGGGCATCCGCTCATACAGATCGATGCTGACGCCGCGGTCCTTGGCGGTGTCGGACTTCATCAACGCGTCGGCGGCGTAGATCCCGGCGGGACCGGCACCGACGATCGCAACCCGCAGCGGGCGGCTGTTGTCGCTCATGGAGTAGGTGTCTTCCGTTGCTCAGCACGCGCCGGCCAGTAATCTCGGTGACCCCCGGGTCCGCGCGTATGGATAAGGCCTATCCCTTCTACGGTAGGCGCTTGCTGTCCCCGACCAAAATCCGTCTGTGAGGTAACCCTCACCTCGACGGGTGATCGGCGGCCGGGGCCGCGGCAGGCTCAGGCCTTGCCCGCGGCGGCCGCGATCGGTTCGACGGCCTGATCGGCGACCCACGGGATGGTCAGAACCGTCGGCACCGACATGGCACTGCCGACCTCTTGGGGCAGGTAGACGACGCGGCCCGACTGCGCAACGGCGAGGCGGTTGAATGCCGCGTTCGACTTCAGCCGGTCGTTGGATCCCTCCCAGTCGACGGCGACGACGACGTCGGCCGAGTCGAGCAGGTTCAGGCTCTCGGCCGGGAGGTCGCCGTAGAATCCGCTGGTCAGCGATGGCTGCAGCGCCGGCGGGAAGGTCAGTCCGTATCCGGCGACGGTCTGCCCGCGGCCGTCGCCGGGGCCGTAGATCGACACGCCGCCGGTCGGGCTGGCGGTGACGACCACAGCGGTCTTGCCCGCGAGTTGCGGATTCTGCTCGCGGACTCGTGCGAGGAACTGCTCGGTCTCGGCCACCTTCTGGTCGGCCAGCTCGGGCAGCCCGACGGCGGTGCCGATCTGTCGGGTCTGCGCGTCCCACGGCACCTGCCAGGGCTGGAACTGCGCGGGCCGCAGGATCGTCGGTGCGGTCTTGCTCAGCAGGTCGAACTGATCGCGGGTGGGGTCGGCGCCGACCGCGGTGATGAGGTCGGGTTCGGTGGCCAGGGTCTTGGGGATCTCGTCGCCGAACGCACCCGAGGAATTGGGGAGGACGACCGGGTTCGAGTCCGCGAGCAGCTCGGCATTCCACGGTGCCGACGCCTGGTCGGGGTCGGCGAAGGGCGCGATCGTGGTGGGGGTGATCCCCAGCGCGAGCAGGGTGTCTCCGTCGCCGACGCCCATCGCCGCGACGCGTTTCGGCGCCTGTGCGACCGTCGCGGGGGCATAGACCTGCTGCACGGTCACCGGGATCGCGCCCGCCTCGGGGGCGGGCGCCTGCGCCATCCCGGAGTCGACGGTCTCATCCGGCGGCGAACACGAGGTCGCCACGAGAGCTGCCGCGAGCAGCCCGACGAGAAGGGTGAGTGTGCGGCGGGTGGTAGAGCGCATCCGGGGTCCTCGCTGGTCGTTGCGTTCGGCGTCGTCGTTCTCCGGTGTACTTCGGTACTCAGGTACTTAGCTACTCAGGTACTTAGGGCCACCTTACTCACGGTGTTCCGATTGTCGACGACGCGCGGGTGCGCTCGTCGGGCACCGCACGGCCGGCGACGCCGGTCTCAACCGGTCCCGGGACGCTCGATAGACTGCCCGCCATGGCCGAAGCTGCAGGTGAGGGTGACCAGAGGCCCCCGTCGTGGAAGAACGCATGGCCGTTCTTCGTCGCGGCGGGCGTCGTGGGCCTCGTCGTGCTCGGCGTCGTGCTGTCGAATGTGACCCGTCCCGCCGAGGACCGGGCCGGCGACTCGGCCCAGGTCCAGTACGCGATCAACGACGTCTACACCGCGCGGAACGGCCCGAATTATGCCGAGTACCGGGCGAACATCTGCGCCGCCGACGTGGAGGCGGCCGATTTCATCTCCGAAGAGCGGTTCGTGCAGGACAACCGGGAAACCCTGACCCGCAACGGTCACATCGAGATCCCGGAGATCACGGAATTGGTCGTCGACGGTGACCGGGCGACCGCGAAGGTTCATTGGCACTATGACAAGACACCCGACGACGTGAACGTCGTCGACACGATCGTGGTGCGCGAGAACGGCGAATGGAAGGTGTGTTCCTCATGACCTATGCCGGTGACCTGACCCCCCGTGAGGCGTGGGAGAAGCTCGAGAGCAATCCGAACGCGGTGCTGGTGGACTGTCGGACGCAAGCCGAATGGTCGTTCGTCGGCGTGCCCGACCTCGAGATCCTGGGCAAGCGCACGATCTTCGCCGAGTGGACCACCTTTCCCGAGGGGCGGCGTAACGACGACTTCGTCGCACAGCTGCGCGATTCGGGCGTGTCCGACGACCAGGAGGTCATCTTCATCTGCCGCTCCGGGCATCGGTCGATCGGCGCCGCGCAAGCCGCGACCGCCGACGGAATCGGCAAGGCCTACAACATCGTCGACGGTTTCGAGGGTGCCCTCGATGAGAACGACCATCGCGGCGCGTCGGGCTGGCGTGCCGAGAACCTGCCGTGGAGGCAATCGTGAGTCCTGATCTGCCCGGGGGTCGCCCGCTCCCCGAAGGGTTGTCGGCCGACACCATCGCGGTACGCGGTGGATTGTCGCGCTCCGGATTCCACGAGACCTCCGAGGGCCTCTACCTCACAAGCGGTTACGTCTACGACTCCGCCGAGGCGGCTGAACGTGCCTTCACCGGGGAGGACGAGCGATTCGTCTACTCGCGCTACGGCAACCCGACCGTCGAGATGTTCCAGGAGCGTCTGCGTCAACTCGAGGGTGCTGAAGCGTGTTTCGCGACCGCGAGCGGCATGGCCGCGGTGTTCGTCGCACTCGGGGCGCTGCTCAAGGCCGGTGACCGGCTCGTCGCCGCACGCAGCCTGTTCGGTTCCTGCTTCGTCGTGTGCAACGAGATCCTGCCGCGGTGGGGTGTGGAGACCGAATTCGTCGACGGTGAAGACCTCGAACAGTGGGAGCGGGCGCTGTCGAAGCCCACCGACGCGGTGTTCTTCGAGACCCCGTCGAACCCGATGCAGAGCCTCGTCGACGTCGTGAAGGTCTCCGAACTCGCGCACGCCGCGGGCGCACAGGTGGTGCTGGACAACGTCTTCGCCACGCCGTTGCTGCAGCGTGGTCTCGATCTGGGCGCCGACGTCATCGTGTACTCGGGCACCAAACACATCGACGGACAGGGCCGCGTCATGGGCGGAGCCGTGCTCGGCGCCAAGGAGTACATCGACGGGCCGGTCCAGCAGTTGATGCGCCACACCGGTCCCGCGCTGAGTCCGTTCAACGCCTGGACGCTGGTGAAGGGTCTGGAGACACTGCGCCTACGCGTCGACGCCTCGGTGTCCTCCGCGCTCCGGATCGCCGACTTCCTCGAGGCCGACCCGCGCGTGCGGTGGGTGAAATACCCGTTCCTGCAATCTCACCCGCAGTACGATCTCGCGAAGTCGCAGATGTCGGGCGGCGGCACCGTGGTGACCTTCGAGCTCAACGACCACGACGGCATCGACGGCAAGAAGCGCGCCTTCGAGGTGCTCAACGGCCTGCAGATCGTCGACATCTCCAATAATCTCGGTGACTCGAAGTCGCTGATCACCCACCCGGCGACCACCACGCATCGTGCGATGGGGCCCGACGGACGCGCTGCCATCGGCCTCAGCGACTCGGTGGTGCGGCTGTCGGTCGGGCTCGAAGGGGTCGACGACCTGCTCGGGGATCTGGACCAGGCGCTGGGCTGAGCCGGCGCCGCCCGGACGCGGCTATTCGAGGCCGTCGATTCCCAACGCGTTCAAGACCGTGCGGAGTTTGAACGCGGTCTCCTCGAGCTCGCCCTGGGGATCGGAGTGTTCGACGATGCCGCCCCCGGCCCACGTGCGGAGGCTGCGACGATCTGCCTCGAGTTCGAGGCACCGGATGGTCACCATCCACTCGCCGTCGCCGGCGGCGTCGCACCAGCCGACGGCTCCCGCATAGAAGCCGCGTTCCCCCTCGACCTCTCGGATGATCTGTGCCGCAACATCACTCGGTGTGCCGCAGACGGCGGGGGTTGGTCCGAGCAGAAGCGCGAGATCCAGTGCGGTGGTGGCGGGGTCGCGGAGCGTCGCGCGGATCGGGGTGGCTAGATGCCACACCTCACCGGTCGACTGCAGGCGCGGGGTCGACGGCGCGTCGACGTCGTCGCACAGATGCGACAGCCGGTCCCGCAGATGATCCACGACGAACGCGTGTTCGGCGAGATCCTTGGCCGAGGAGAACAATCCGTCGGCGACCGCGCGGTCGACGACCGGATCCGGCGATCGGGGCGCCGACCCCGCGTACGGGTGACAGGTGACGACCGATCCCGACTTCCGCAGCAGCACTTCGGGACTCGCACCGAACAACCACGACCCGGAGCCGGTGGCCGCGCCGAGGTCGACGCCGAACGCATTGTGCCCGGCGTTCCCGCCCGCGAGGGCATCGAGGAGTTCGCCTGGCGCGACCTCTCGGTCGAGCACGATGTCGACGCTGCGGGCGAGGACCACCTTGCCGACGTCGCCGGCAACGATGCGTTTGACGGCGTGCGCCACCCGTTCGCGGTGTTCATCCGCGGTGGGGTGCAGGGTGGTCGACAGCGGGATTCGCGACAGCGGCGGTCCGCCGGCCAGCGGTGCGTCGTCGAAGTCCAGGACCTCGGGCACCACCAGCGCGGCCGGGTCGGCGAGATCGAACGGGATCGCGCCGGTCAGCGCGCCGACCTCGCCGGAACGCAGCGCGGCCGAGGCCGCATCGACATCGGTGAAACCCCGGACGGCGCCCCGGCCCCGCACGGTGCCGTGCGGGCGGGACAACACGAACACATCAGTCGCTGACACCCCTGACACGCTACAGGTAAGTGTGCCCTAACTTCGGATCACGCTGAGTGAAAATTGACACGTCTGCGCGGCATCGACGACTCTGGTTCGTAGGTCATGAGTGCCAGTGACAAGCCCCGGCTCGCTGGTCGGCAACCCTCCTCCGCGGTGGGGTGCTCCGGGTGACGACCTGGCCGCGTACCGACCGGACGCGGCAAGCGCGGAAATTCAGAGGAGCTCCTGCCATGACCGCTGTCCTGTCAGCACCGAGAACTGTCGGCCACGAGTCTGTCGATGCCCACGTCGTCGGTCTCGACCACCGTGCGCGCCCGGCCGTTCCCGGTCTCGCCCCGGTCCTCGGCGCCGACGTGACCGTACCGTTGGCCGGCGGCGGGACGACGCGATACGTCAATCTCGATTACGCGGCGAGTGCGCCGGCACTGAGTTCGGTGGCCGCCGCGGTCGCCGAGGGGCTCGGCGAGTACGCGAGTGTCCACCGCGGTGCCGGCCACCTGTCGCAGGTCACGACCGCCCGGTACGAGGACGCTCGGGAGACCGTGCGCGAGTTCGTCCGCGGGCGGGTCGACGACACCGTCGTCTTCACCCGCAACACCACCGACGCCATCAACCTCGCCGCCCACATCACCCCCGGGGACGTCGTGGTGCTCGACATCGAGCATCACGCCAACCTGCTGCCGTGGTGCGCGCCGCGCGACGGTCGCAACCGGGCCCGGGTCGTCCCGGCCTGCGACACCATCGAGGACACCCTGGTCGCGCTCGAGGTCGAGCTCGCGTCGGCGCCGGCCTCGCTGCTCGCGGTCACCGCGGCGTCGAACGTCACCGGCGAGGTGCTGCCGATCGGCCGGCTCGCGTCGATCGCCCACCGGCACGGGGCCCGCATCCTGGTCGACGCCGCGCAGCTCGTCGCGCACCGACCCGTGGCCATCGTCAGTCACGGCATCGACTACCTGGCCTTCTCCGGACACAAGGCGTACGCGCCCTTCGGCGCCGGAGTCCTGATCGGCCGCCGGGACTGGTTCGACGCCGCCGATGCCTACCTTGCCGGCGGCGGTGCGACCGCCGACGTCGACCTGGGTCCGAGTGCCGGTGGGGTCACCTGGCACACCGGGGCCGCCCGCCACGAGGCCGGCTCGCCGAACGTGCTCGGCGCGGTGTCGATCGCCCGGGCCTGTCGCGCACTCGCCGACCTCGGGCCGGAGGCGATCGGGTTGCACGAGGCGCGCCTGTCCGAGCGTCTCGACGGGGGACTGGCCGCGATCGACGGGGTGCGGCCGTTGCGGATCTTCGCCGACTCCACCGATCGGGTCGGCATCGCGGGCTTCACCGTCGACGGCATCGCACCGCGGGTCGTCGCGGAGTATCTGAGTGCACAACACGGCATCGGTGTGCGCGACGGCCGGTTCTGTGCCCACCCGCTGCTCAGACGTCTCGGTCATCCGGCCGGCGCGGTTCGCGCGAGTTTCGGCGCGGGAACCACCTCCGATGACATCGACCGGCTGCTCGACGCGCTACGCGCCCTGACCGCAAGCACTGACCGAACAGACGATCCGACCGAACTCGAACGAGGGGTGACACGATGACCATCGAACTCGACGCACGTGCAGACCGCGGCACCGTGGTCCCCGCACCGACATCCCCACCGACGGCCCCGATCAGCATCGGCCGGCCGGGATTTCAGGTCGCCGTCGCCGGAGACGAACTGGCACAGACATTTCCGATCGTCGTGCGACGCGAGACCCTTCGCGATGCGCAGCGGGCGCGTTCCCTGCTCCGGGCCGGCAGCCACGATCAAGCGAGATTCGTTGTCGCCCTGGAGGTGGAGGTGGCCGTCGCGCCGGATGCCGCGTCGGCGCGTGCGGCGGCCGCTGCCGCGGTGGTCGCGTCGTCGGAGGCGAGCTCCGGGACCATCCGCTACATCGGGACCACCCACGGACTGATCACGCTGGTCCGCGACATCTACGCGGCCGAGGTCGCCGACGCGGTGATCCTGGTCCCGATCGACGGCGCGGCCACCGAAGTGCGCATCCGCGAACAGATCCTGCCGGTTCTCGCCGAGCAGCGGCACCGCGTGGCCTGACGGTCCGGCCTCGGTCCGGGTGTCCTCAGTCCAGCGCGCGGATGCGCGAATGCGCAGGCTGGAGGTCGAGGGTCAGCCCCATGCGGTCCGGCGAGAACAGGCCCGAGGCCATGGTGCGCAGGTCGGGGTCGACGAGGAGCTCGAACTCCGAGCGGTCGAGTACGTCGCGCTGTAGATCCACGCCGGGAGCGATCTCGACGACGGTGATGCCTGCCGGCCGGAGTTCGAGGACCGCACGCTCGGTGACATAGAGGACCCGCTGACCCTTCTCGATCGCTCGCCGGCCCGAGAAGGTCGGTGAGTCGACGTCGGCGACCAGTTTGGTGTGCGGACCGTCGGCTCGGATGTCCAGCCGGCCGTTCCCGATCCCGATGTCACGACGGCCCGCGGTGAACGAGCCGACGAAGACGATCGAGGGTGCTCCCGTGGTGATGTCGACGAAGCCGCCGAGGCCCGCGGTGACATGACGCCGCTTGGGCAGGCTGTGCACGTTGACGTTGCCGTGCCGATCGATCTCGAGGAACGAGAGCAGCGAATGCTCGAACCCGCCTCCCTGCAACAGCGTGAACTGATCCGAGCTCTGCATGATCGCGTCGGGGTTCTGCGATACGCCGAAAACGAAGTCGAGCAGCGGGACACCGCCGACCGCGCCCTGTTCGATCACCCACGAGACTGCCTGTGGAAGACCTTCTTCCACGAGAACGTGGGGGACGAGTGCCGAGACGCCGAAACCTATGTTGGCGATCTCGCCGGATCGCAACTCCGCAGCGGCGCGACGCGCCATGATCTTCTCCAAGGAGAAGGGGACGGGGTCGAGGGTGCTCAGTGGGCGTCGCAGCTCACCCGAGATGGCGGGGTCGTACGGGGTCTGGGTGGTCTGTAGCTGGTCGGGCACGACGACGATGGCGTCGACGAGGATGCCGGGTACCCGGACCGCCTGCGGTGCGAGACTGCCGCCCTCGGCCAGGTACTTCACCTGCGCGATGACCACCCCGCCGTTGTTGTGTGCGGCGTAGGCGAGGTCGAGCGCACCCAGGGGCGAGGCCTCTTCTTCGAAGGTGAGGTTGCCGTGGGTGTCGGCGGTGGTCGCGCGGATGACGGCGACGTCGGGAACCAGCGCCTCGTAGAACAGCCACTCCTGGTCGTCGATCTCCTGCACCCGGACGTAGGCGTTCGGCGTGATGGTGTTCATCCGTCCGGCTCCGACGCGGGGGTCGACGAAGGTGTCGATGCCGACCTGCGACAGCACCCCGGGCTGCTTGGCGGCCGCGGCCCGATGGAGCTGGAACAGAATGCCCGACGGAAGGTTGTAGGCCTCGACCTCGTTGTTCTCGATCATCTGCCAGATCGCGGGGGGGTCGGCGCTCGACGGACCGGACGGATAGGAACCGGCGACGACGCGGCGGAGCAGGCCGGGACGGGCGAGATGGTCGATGCCCTTGATCCCCCACATGTCGCCCGCGGCAATGCTGTGAACGCTGGTGATCCCGGCGGGCGAACGGGTCTCGTCGAACCGTGTGCCGATACCGGCGAGGACGGCGTCCGGGCAGCCGAGACCCGACGAGGAGCTGACCGTGATGGTGTCGCCGTCGTGGATCAGGTCGGCAGCCTGGCGGGCGGTGAGGATTCGAGGTGTGTGCACGAGCTCTCCTGGTGGGACGGACGGATCGGGTGGTCGGGGTGGGTCGTCGAGGCGGACGGCTCAGGATGCGGAATCGTTGTGCGGCAGGAACTTCAGGACATGGGTGGCCACCATGCAGGTCTCGCCGCGCTGATTCGTCGCGACGATCGACGAGTGCGACTTCTGGTCGGCATCATCGATCCGGTCGACTGTGTAGGTGATGGTGACCGTGTCCCCGAGGAAGACCGGCGCGACGAAGCGGACACGGTCGTAGCCGTAGGACACCGCGCGCTCGCCGGCACGTGCCGCGATCTCGGTCGACGCAGTCGAGGACAGACCCAGGATCAGGACTCCGTGGGCGATGCGCTCGCCGTAGGAACCGGCCTCCATGTACGAGCGGTCGATGTGATTGCGCGCGAAATCGCCGGTGATGCCCGCGAATCCGTATACGTCGTATTCGCCGACGGTCTTGGTGAAGGTCGCGGTGTCCCCTACGTGCAGACTCAGGGGAGTGGAGTTGGTTGCGATCGGGTCGGTCATGTCGTCGTACTCCTCATCGGCTCGGCCCGGCGGCCGCCGGCGTCGGGCCGGCTGCAACGGGAATCAAGAAATCGGTTTCGCTTCGTTGACGGACGTGGCCACCCCCCTGACCGCCGCGGCCGCGTGCGCGGTGGGATCCGCCATGGCGGCCTCCGCCGAACCGGCCACCGCCGACAGTTCCACCGCGAGGTCCGGCGGGCGGGCGTCGAACCGTCCGGCCACAACCAGCGAACGCACACCTCGTTCGGCGCAGTGCCGGAGGACGGTTCCCACGAGTTTCCCGGTCGACGAGGTGCGGTCGTAGCAGCCCTCGCCGGTGATGACGAGATCTGCGGTGGGCAGTGCCGCGGTCAATCCGGTGAGCTCGTTGACCCGCAGTGCCCCGGGGGCCTGCGTCGCTCCCCACGCCAGGAGTCCGAAGCCGGTTCCGCCCGCGGCGCCGGCGCCGGGTTGTGTTGCGCTGATCCCGAAATGGTCTGCCATGACACCGCCGAAGTGGTGTAACGCACGGTCCAGAGCCCGACGCGTCGGCTGGTCGGCGCCCTTCTGTGCGCCGAACGTGTGTGCCGCCCCGGCCGGTCCGCACAATGTGGCCGTCGTGTCGGTCAGGATCTCGACCCCATCGGGTGGGAGGGCGGCGAGTCCGGTGGAGTCGATTCGGGTCACGCGTTCGAGATCGAGCGCATCGACGACGTGGACCGGCCGATCGTCGTCGTCATAGAGGCGCAGGCCCAGTTCGAGCAGGGCCCCGACCCCGCCGTCGGTCGATGCCGATCCGCCCAGGCCGACGACTATTCGACGTGCGCCGGTGCTCAGAACGGCCATGATCACCTGTCCCAGCCCGCGGGTCGTCGCCCGGGTCGGCGCCGGGTGCGCCATCAGGGGAAGGCCGCTCGACTCCGCGAGTTCGATGACGGCGACCGAACCGGGCAGTTCGAGCCAGCGGGCTTCGACGGGCCGGCGGTCTGGTCCGCACACCGGTCTGCCGACGACGTGCCAGCGCGAGTCCGCGGTCGACGAGGCGATCGCCGACAGCGTCCCTTCGCCACCGTCCGCCTGGGGCAGCACGGTCAGACGGTCGGACGGGCGGGCCTGCAGCCAGCCGGTGGTGATCGCCGCCGCGATCTCGTGCGCGGATGCACTGCCCTTGAACGAATCCGGTGCGACGACGACGTGCCACGGTGTCGGGGCTCGCGAGGCCTCGGCCGGTGGCGTCGCCGCCGGGACCTGTCGGTTCACGTGATCGAGTAACCGCCGTCGACCGGCAGGACGACGCCGGTGACGTACCGTGCGGCGTCCGAGACGAGGAACGTCACGACGTCGGCCACGTCGTCACCGTCGGCGAAGCGTTGTAGCGGAATGCGTGTGAGTTTGGCATCGCGGAACTCGGCCTCGCCGAGTACATCTGCGGTCATCGCGGTCTCGATGTAACCCGGGGCCACGGCATTGACCCGGATTCCGTACTTGCCCAGTTCGACGGCAAGCCCCTTGCTCAGTTGTGTCAGTGCGGATTTCGTCGCGCCGTAGGGGACGATCCCGGGTACGGCGCGGTCGGCGGACAGGGAGGCGACGTTGACCACGCTGCCCTTCGTCTCGACAAGGCTCTTGGTGGCCTGGCGGATCAGCCGGAACGCCGACGACACATTCACCTCGAGCAGCCGATCGAAGTCGTCGTCGGAGATGTCGATCGCGTCGGTCCGCTTCTGGATCCCGGCTGCGTTCACGATCACGTCGAGCCGCCCGGTGCGGGTGATCGCGGCGTCGATCGCGGCCTGGCTGACCGCGGCGTCGGTCAGGTCACCGCACACCGCCGAGCCGCCCATCGATCCCATCAGGTCGTCGACCCGCCCGTCGGCGTCGAGGCCCACGACGTGCATCCCTTCGCGGGTCAGACCGGCCGCGATCGCTGATCCGATGCCGCCCGCGGCGCCCGTGACGATCGCTGTCTTACCGGCCAGGCTCTCGCGAGCCCCGACCCTCTGCGTGTCGGCCATCGAAGCCCTTTCGTCGGGGGATGGCGGTGGGTTCGGCACACCGCCTAGAAACTGTTTTCTGGACCGAGGTTGCGAAGACGAACGGTCTTTACCTCGATATTCAGAGGGTATAGGCTTCGTGTGTCAATCCGCAAGAAAGCGATTACAGGAGTGTCATGACCACGCTGACCCTGCCGACAGCCACGGGTACCTCGGTGCATCTCCTCGGAGCACCGGCGACCCTCGCGACGGTCGCGACCCCGCCACGGAGTCGCGACGTCTTCGCAGCAGCCCACGTCGTCGCCGATCCCCGACGGGCGTCCGCGGCCGGTGGTGGCGACCAGATCGACTGGGATGCAACCCTGCGGTTACGGCGTGACCTGTGGTCTCTCGGATTGGGGGTCGCCGAGGCGATGGACACCTCGCAGCGCGGCATGGGCCTGAATTGGCAAGGCGCGCGGGAACTCGCCTCGCGGACACTGGACGAGGCCCGGCATCTCGGTGGACGTGTGGTGGTCGGGATCGGCACTGATCAGATCACCACGGAGCGTCCGTCCACCACCGAGATCGCCGATGCCTACCTTGAACAGCTCTCGGCGATCGAAGCATTCGGAGGTGACTGCGTGCTCATGGCGAGCCGACATCTGGCGACCGCGGCGAGTGGCCCCGACGACTACCTCGCCGTGTACGACAAGGTGCTCACGCAGGCGCGGCGTCCGGTCGTCCTGCATTGGCTGGGAGCGGTTTTCGATCCCGCACTGGACGGTTACTGGGGACATCGAGACCCGTACACGGCAATGGACACCGTCGTCGACATCATCGGCGCGCACGCCGAGCGGGTCCGGGGCATCAAGGTGTCACTGCTCGATCCGGCACTCGAGGTCAGGCTGCGACAACGGCTTCCGGACGGAGTGCGGGTCTACACCGGCGACGATTACAACTACGTCGACATGATCGCCGGTGACGACGACGGGCACAGCGACGCGTTGCTGGGCGCGTTCGCGGCGCTGGGGCCGTACGCATCGGCCGCCTTTGCACGCCTGGACGCCGACGACGTCGCGGGTTTCCGGAAGATCCTCGGCCCGACCGAGCCGCTCGCCCGGCTGATTTTCGCCGCACCCACGCAGTACTACAAGGTCGGTGTGGCATGGCTCGCCTACCTCAACGGGCAGCAGTCGCATTTCCGGATGATCGGCGGCTTCGAGGCCGGGCGCACTCTGGTCCACCTGGCCGACCTCGTGCGGGAGGCCGACGGGATCGGACTGTTCGTCGATCCCGAGAGCACCGCACGCCGCGCCGCCGCCTACTTCGCCGTACACGGGATCGGTTGACGCCGTGCGACTGTCGGAGTGCAGCCTCAATTCCGCGACCATCCGCGGTTCGTCGCTCGACGAGGTGCTCGACCTCGCCGTTCGGTACGGGTTCGGCGGGGTTGGCCTGTGGCGTGATGTCCTCGAGGGCACTGATCTCCGCGACGCTCGTGGCCGGCTGGACGACGCGGGGCTACGAGTGACCAGCGTGTGCCGCGGTGGCATGTTCCCCCAGCCGACCGAATCGCTGCGTCGGGAGAGACTCGACGACAACCGCCGGGCCGTGGACCAGGCAAGAGCGCTGGGTGCCGACTGCCTTGTGCTCGTGTGTGGTCCACCGCTCACCGGAGATCTCGATTCCGCACGCCGTCAGATCCGCGAGGGTATCGAGCAGTTGATCCCGTACGCCGTGGAGGCGGGGGTGGCCCTGGCGGTCGAGCCGTTCCATCCGATGCTCGCGGCGACGCGTTCGGCGATCACCTCGCTTCGGGAGGCTGCCGCCCTGACCGAGAGCATCGGGCATCCGCTGGTCGGCCTCGCCGTCGACTCCTACCACGTGTGGTGGGAAACCGATCTTCGCGAACAGATCATCGGGTCCGGCGACCGCATGCTTTCGGTGCAGCTCGCCGACTGGTGTACGCCCATCGACGACGAGCTCACGAGCCGGGGGATGCCGGGAGAGGGGGCGATCGACATCGCCGCCTTCGTTGCCGACTGCCGAGCGGCGGGCTACCCCGGCCTGGTCGAGGTCGAGGTGCTCAGCAGTCGCTGGTGGAAGATGCCCGCTGCCGAGACGGTTGCCGCCGCGGCGGCAGCCCTGACCTCGATCGGTGAACCGCTACCATCCTCCTGAGCATCAGGAATCGCTTTCTCGGATCGACCAGCACCACCCGCCTTTGTCACGCCGATCAGGAGGACGACGCCACCATGTCCACACAGCGCCCGGAGGGGTCTCGGTCGCGGCCGACGATTGCGACGGTGGCCGAGGCCGCCGGTGTCTCCATAGCCACGGTCTCACGCGTGATGAGTGGTTCCTCCAAGGTGAAGCAGGAGCTCGCCGACCGGGTCCACGAGGCGGCCGATCAGTTGGCCTACCGCCCGAGCCGCGCCGCACGTGGTCTGGCGCTCGGCAGTCTGCGGAACATCGGGGTGATCCTGCCGGACCTGACGAATGCGTACTTCTTCGACGTGGTCAACGAGATGCACCGCGGCGCCGCGGAGAACGGCTACCGGATGCTCGTCGCGGACTCCAACGGTGACCCCGACGAGGAGTTGAACACAGCTCTCGACCTGCTCGGACAGGTCGACGGGCTGATGCTCCTGTCCAGCCGCATCCCGACTGCCGGGCTCAAGCAGCTCGCACGCCGGGAGGCCCCTGCGGTCCTGGTCAACCGCATCGAACTCGGCGTCGACCTGCCGATGGTCGTCGCCGACAACTTCAGTCCGATGATGCAGCTGTGTAGTCATCTGGCTCAGCTCGGGCACACCCGTGCGGTCTATCTGGGCGGATCGGAATTCGCCTGGCAGAACCGGGAACGGTGGCGCGCGGTGCAGAGCGCGGTCGGATTCGGTCTTCAGGTGACGCACGTCAGCGCTGACGGGACGGTCGAAGGTGCACATGCGGCGGTTCCGGAAGCGCTCGAACATGATCCGACAGCATTGATCTGCTTCAACGATCTGAGTGCGATCGGTGCCATCTCGGCCTTGCGCGACGCCGGCCTGTCGGTGCCGGAGGACATCTCGGTCACCGGTTTCGACGACATCGTCCTGGCGCGCCACATTGCTCCGGCGTTGACGACGGTCACGTCTCCCAAGGCGCAGCTCGGGCGGCGCGCGTGGGATCTCATGCGCGTCATGCTCGACTCCGACGAGCGGCCCGATTCGCCCGAACCGCTGTCGGCGCAGGTCGTACTCCGACGCTCGACCGGCCCGGCGCGCATCCTCCACGGCTGAGCTGCGAGGGACCGCGACCACCAGGGCTACCTATTGAGAAAGCGCTTACACTGAGATACGCTTCACAACACCAAGCAGGTTGTATGTTGCGACACCACATAGAAAGCGTTCATCAATGCGTAGTAGGGGCACTCGTCGGCCGGTGGTGACTTCCGCAGATGTGGCGGTTGCCTCGATCCCGACCGGCGCCACCGTGGCGATAACGGGCGCGGGCGGGGGAATCCTCGAACCCGAAGGGCTGCTGACCGCGCTCGAAGCCAGATTCCTCGGCGCCGGCGAACCGCGCGACCTCACCGTGGTCTACGCCCTGGGCATGGGTGATCGGATGGGTGGTGGGACCGGACGGTTCGCGCACCCCGGCATGGTGTCCCGGGTGATCGGCGGTCTGTGGACCTGGTCGCCGGAACTGCGCGAGCTGGCGCGCCGTGAGCAACTCGAGGCCTATGCGTTGCCCGGTGGGGTGATCAGTCAGCTGTTCCGCGAGATCGGAGCCCGTCGGCCGGGCCTCATCACCACGGTGGGCCTGGGGACGTTCGCCGATCCCCGGTGCGGTGGCGGGCGGTTCACCGCGCGGGGGGCCGCCGAACTCGTCGAGCTGGTCGAGTTCGATGGACAGGAATATCTGCGCTACAAGCCGTTTCGGGTGGACGTTGCACTCGTGCGCGGCGACACGATGGATCGAAACGGCAATATCGGATGGGCCGGCGAGGCCGCTCAGCTCGACGCGACATCGGTGGCGCAGGCCGCTCGCGCCTCCGGCGGACTGGTCATCGCACAGGTCAAGAACATCAGCGACGGCGTACTGGACCCCCATGTGGTCCACCTGCCGGCACCGCTCGTCGACATGGTCGTCGAGGTCCCGGGGCAGTGGCAGACGCACGACGGGGAGTACGACGACCGGCTCTGCCGGTCCGGGGCGCCCGCTCCGGATGCGATCTCGGCGTCGTCGCGGTCTGGGGCGCGAGCGATCATCGCCCGTCGCGCGGCTGCCGAGGTCGGTAGGGGTGGAGTCCTCAATGTCGGCTTCGGTATCCCGTCGCTCGTCATCGACGCGCTGGTTGCGGCCGGCCGCTCCGAGGACAACACGGTCCTCATCGAACAGGGCATCATCGGCGGACGGCCCCTGTCCGGTGACTTATTCGGCGCCGCAATCCATCCCGAAGTCGTACACTCGTCGACCACCCAGTTCGATCTCATCAACGGCGGGCTGATCGACACGACGTGTCTCGGCATGGCGCAGATCGACGCGTCCGGATCGGTCAACGTGAGTCGGATTGCCGGTGAGATCAACGGTCCCGGGGGATTCGTGGAGATCTCCCAGAGTGCCGACTCCGTGATCTTCTGCGGCACGTTCACTGCCGATGGCCTCGACGTCGACGTCGTCGCCGGGCGATTGTGCATCCGCCGGGAGGGCCGGCTTCGCAAGTTCGTCCGGACCGTGGAGCAGGTGACGTTCTCCGGTCCGCATGCCACTGCCCGAGGGCAACGCGTCCTCGTCGTCACCGAGCGTGCCGTGTTCCGTCTGGTGGACGGAGGCCTCGAGCTGGTCGAGGTCGCACCCGGTGTCGACATCGAACGGGACATCCTGTCCCACATGGATTTTGTTCCGCTGATCGACTCCCCGGCCCAGATGGACCCGGACCTGCTCGAGTCGGTCGCGGCCTGCGCGGTCTCCTGACCGACGGCCGCATCGCCCATCACACCAAGGAGTGAGTACATGACCTTCGCACCCGGCACGGCGCACAGCCGCATCCCGACCTCTGTGTTCGGACCCGACGAACGTGCGCTCGTCGCCGAGTTCGTGGACGAACGCATCCGCCCGATCGCCGCCGAACTCGATGAGACCGAACGCTTTCCGGAAGAGATCTACGCCGAAATGGGTAAGATCGGTCTCTTCGGCATTACCGTTCCGCACGATGACGGCGGCGCGGGAGGGACCGCCCTCGACTACCTGTTCGTCATGGAATCCCTCTCGTACGGGTACGCCTCGATCGCCGACCAATGCGGTCTCGTCGAGATCCTCGGCACACTCCTCAACACCTACGGCACCGATGATCAGAAGAAGGAGTACCTGCTCCCGATGCTGAGCGCCGAGAAGCGGTGCGCCTACGCGCTGACCGAGCCCGGGTCGGGGTCGGATCTCGGGTCCATCACGACGCGAGCGGAACGAACCTCGACCGGGTGGCGTCTACGCGGCGAGAAGATCTACATCCACAACGCACCGGTCGCCGACTTCGCGGTGGTGCTGGCCGTGACCGATCCGGAGCGGGGGAAGCGCGGCGGGATCTCGGTCTTTCTCGTCGATGTCGACACTCCCGGGGTGAGTCGGGCATACCACGAACACAAGATGGGACAACGCGCTTCCCAGGTCGGTGGCCTCGTCTTCGACGATGCCGAACTCGCGGAGTCCGCGCTGCTCGGTGAGGAGGGGCAGGCATTCGGCTACATGATGAAGGTCCTGGCCAAGGGGCGGCTCGGGATCTCGGGTCTGGCCCTGGGTATCAGTCGTGCGGCGCTCGACGCCGCGGTGCGACAGTCTCTCGACCGGCAACAGTTCGGCAGGGCGATCGCCGACAACCAGGCCATCTCCTTCTCCCTGGCGTCGATCGCCACCGAGTTGCAGGCCGCCACGGCGTTGTCGGTCTCTGCCGCCCGGGCCATCGACTCCGGTGACGACGACGCCGAGGTGCTGTGCTCGATGGCCAAGCTCAACGCCTCCGAATCGTGTGTTCGGCACGCCGACGCAGCGCTGCAGGTGTTCGGCGGCAACGGGTTCATCCGCGGTTACGAGGTCGAGCGGCTGTATCGCGATGCCCGGATCACCAAGATCTACGAGGGCACCAGCGAGATGCAGCGCCTGATCATCAGCCGGTCGCTGCTCCGGTCCGCGGGCTGAGCGTTCGGCCAGACACCGGCGACCGCGTCGAGAAAGCGCTATCAGCGCGACCCGGGGAGCGGTCGTGCGCGTCTGCCGCGAGGGTGCGTCCGCCCATGCCGACCGGCGGTCGCCGAACCGGTCTGAACAGCGTCGATGTCGCTATCTGCACGGTTGAGTGGTCGGCATCCCCACGATCTTGACATGTGTTCCCGATCACTGTAGAAAACGCTTACAGGAGGTGCAGTCTTCATGCCACACACTCACCACGTTCGACCACTGCGGCGATGTGCGACCCTCGTCGTCGCGGCCGCCCTGGGCGCGGCCGCCCTCGTCGGCTGCGGCTCGCAGGACGGGTCGACCACGGGTGCCGACGATCTGCTGATGGTGTCCGAGGTGCGCTCGCTCACCAATCCGTACGAAGCCGCCTGGGTGGAGGGAAGCAAGGCCTACGCCGAATCGGTCGGCGTCGATCTCAAGGTGATCGTGTACGGCGGCGACTCCCAGAACGCCCTGTCGCAGCTGCAGTCCGTACTGGCTACCGGCAAGAAGGTCCTGCTGAACATCAACCCCAACACCAGTGCCGACACCCCGGCGATCGTGCGCGCGGTTCAGAACAGCGGCGGCTGTGCGGTCACCCAGTGGAGCAAGCCGGCCGACCTGCATCCCTGGGACGTCGGCGACGGATGGGCGTCGTACGTGAGCTACGACGGCGTGAAAGAAGGGGCTGACACGGGCGACGTCCTGGGAGCGAGCATCGGCGGCCAGGGTGGTGTCATCGCGATCCAGGGGCTGCTGGCCAACGACATCAGCAAGACGCGCTACCAGGGATTCACCGAGGGCATCGCGCGGCACCCGGGTGTCGTGGTGCTCGACAATCAACCGGCCGACTTCGACCGGAACAAGGCCTACACGACCACCCAGACCCTCTTGAACAAGTACGGGGACAAGGTGAACGGGATCTGGGCCGCCACCGACTCGATGGCGCTCGGGGCACTCCAGGCCGTCCGCGAGAAGGGCAAGGCCGGCCAGATCAAGGTCGCCAGTGCCGCCGACGCCACACCCGAGGGGCTCGAGGCCATCGAGGCCGGCGAGATGGTCTCGACCTACACCACCGACCCCTATTTCAACGGCGCGATGGGGCTCGCGATCTGCCACCAGGTGGCGACCGGGCAGCTGAAGGTGTCCGACCTGTCGCGCCTGCAGCGTGAGTTCTATGTCGACCAGACCTTGATCACGAGCGACAACGCTGCTCGGTACCTCGAGCGCCCCACCGACGAAGAGATCGTGGAATCGGTTCGAGATCCGTTCTCGCGCATCGTCGGACCGATCGATCCCGACTCACTGAGCAATGAGGAGTGACCCGACATGACCACGTCAACTTCGGTGCCGCCGGAGACCGGGGAGGCCGGACCGCCGGCTCCCGATGAGCACGACCAGAAGTCGGTACTGCTGTCCCGCTGGGGGCGTTCGGTGGGTCCGCTCGTCGCGCTCGTCGCACTGTGTGTCGTCTTCTCGTTCACCGCCGACTCGTTCTTCACACTCGGCAACCTGAACGCGATCATCCAGCAGGCCGCGATCCCGTTGATCCTCGCGATGGGAGCGACGCTCGTCGTCCTGATCGGCAGCGTCGACCTCTCGATCGAGGGCGTGATGGCGGCCAGCGGACTGACGTTCGTCCTGCTGGCGGCCAACAGCGTGAACGGGAACGACCTGGGCCTGTTCGCGGTGGTCATCGCCATCGGGGTGGGAGCGCTCTTCGGCCTCGTGAACGGTGTCCTCCACGCGGTCGCGAAGGTGCCCTCGTTTCTCGTCACCCTCGGCACCTGGTTCGTGGGGCTCGGCGTCGCGACCGTGCTGTTCGGCACCAGCACACCGCAACTGGCGGACGCGGGGCTGGGGGAGTGGGCGCAGGGCGCCTGGCTCGGCATCCCGATCATCGTCGTCTTCGCCGTCGCTGCGCTCCTGCTGACCTGGTTCCTGTGTCGCTGCACCTCCCTCGGAACGCAGACGTACGCGGTCGGCGGCGACGAAGGGGTCAGCAAGGTGACCGGCATCAATGTCACCAGGACGAAGATCGTGCTGTTCACCTTCGCCGGGCTCATGTCGGGACTGGCCGGAGTGCTCGCCACGATCCGCCTCGGTGTCGGCGACGTCGGTGTCGGCTCGGGCAATCTGTTCCTCACCCTGTCGGCGGTCGTGGTCGGCGGCACGCTGCTCAGCGGCGGCCGCGGCGGACCATTGCACGCGCTCGTCGGAATCCTGCTCCTCGTGGTCCTGGGCAACGGGTTGCTGCTCTCAGGTGCGAGTCCTTACATCCAGCAGGGCGCTCAAGGCGTGATCATCATCGCCGCGGTGATCGCGACCGGATGGCCCGCCCGCAACCGATTGAGGGTCGTGAAATGACACCGTTGCTCCAACTCGACGGAATCACCAAGCGCTACGGACCGAATGTGGTCCTCGACGATGTGTCGCTGACCGTGCACAAACACGAGGTGATCGGCCTCATCGGAGAGAACGGCGCGGGCAAGTCCACTCTGCTGAAGATCCTCGCCGGGGTACATCGTCCCGACGCCGGTGTGATGCGGGTCGACGGCACCGAGCTCGTCTTCGCCGACCCGGCCGATGCCGCCCGCCACGGCGTGGGCGTCGTCCACCAGGAACAGTCACTCCTGCCGAACCTGACCGTCGCCGAAAACCTCACGCTCGGCTCGGAATCGGAGTTCGCCCGGCTCGGGCTGATCCGCCGCGGCGCCCGTCGCCGGGCGGCGCAGGCCATGCTCGACCTGGTCGATTCCACCGTGGCTCCCGATACCCCGACCGAGGACGTGGGATTCGCCGAACGGCAGATGATCGAGGTCGCCCGTGCGGTGAGCGATCGTTCGTCGGGACACGCACCCCTTCTCGTCCTCGACGAGCCGACGTCGGTGCTGCAGCCGGCCGATATCGAGATCCTGCACCGTCGCGTGATGGCGCTGCGTGAGATCGGCTCGGTGATCTTCGTGTCGCATCGGCTCGACGAGGTCCTGCGGTTCTCCGACCGCGTCTACGTGCTGCGAGACGGCAAACTCGTCGGCGAACGCACGACGGCGGACGTCGATGAGCGAGAGCTCTACGCGATGATGATCGGCAAGGAGGCCGCGGACGAGATCTACTGCACCGGAAGACGTGAACCCGTGAAGGAGGCGCCCCCGGTCCTCGACGCCCGGAACGTCACGGTGTCCGGCAGTGTCCACGATGTCTCCCTGGCCGTTCGGCCCGGCGAGGTCGTGTGCATGGTCGGCGTCGCGTCGTCGGGCCGAGAGGAGTTCGCTCGGGCGATCTTCGGAGCCGAGCCGGCGCAGGGCACGGTGTCGATCGGCGGTTCCGGTCTGCTCCCGGCGTCACCCAGACAAGCAGTGGCAGCCGGAGTCGCCTATCTCCCGGCCGAGCGCCGGTCCGAGGGGTTGGTCGCGGGCGCCTCTGTCGCCGACAACATCTGCCTCAGTCATCCCGCGCGCGGGCGCCGGGGACGGGCCGCGGCCGCTCGGCACGAGGCCCGCGAGTGGATTCGGCAGTTGCACATCCGACCTGACGACCCTGACCTCGACATCGCAAGGCTGTCCGGCGGAAACCAGCAGAAAGCTGTGCTGGCCAAGTGGATTCGCGATGACGGATTGTCGGTGTTGATCCTCGACCACCCGACTCGCGGACTGGACATCGGCGCGAAAGAAGATGTCTACCGGCTGATCCGGGACCTGTCCGCGCGCGGCGTGGGAGTCCTCGTACTCGCCGACACCCTCGACGAGGCGATCGGCCTCGGGCACCGCATCGTGGTCCTCCGCGATGGGCGGGTCACGGCCGAATACGACTCCGTCGCCACCGAACCACCCACCAAGATCGAGCTACTCGAGAAGATGATGTGACATGGCCGAGACAACGATGACCTCACCGCTCCCGTCGCGCAGCCTCACAATGCCCGGAGGACTCCCGTCCGCGGCGGCGATGCGGACGGCCGGGCCGCCGGCGCTGCTGCTTGTCCTGCTGGGACTCGTCACGATCGCCGAACCCAACTTCTTCTCGTCGACCGCCCTCTCGGTGGTGACCGCCCAAGCGCTGCCGATCCTGCTGCTCGGACTGGGGCAGATGTTCGTCATCCTCACCGGCGGCATCGACCTCTCGGTGGCCGCCGTGTGCTCGCTGGGCACCGTGATCCTCGCGCAGACGATCGGGGCGACCGGTCCGCTGGCGATGCTGATCACCGCGGCCGCGACGGCAGCCATCGGCGCCCTGACCGGTCTGCTCACCACCATCGGACAGGTGCCGTCCTTTGTGGTTTCCCTGGGCGCCCTCGGCTTCTGGGGGGCGATCGCGCTCGCTCTGTCCGGGTCCACCACGATCTACATCGACACCAACTACGGCGCGATCTTCTGGCTCAGTTCGGTCACTTTCCTCAGCATGCCGCTCGCGGTGTGGATCGGAGTGCTCATCGCTGCCGCGATCTGGGCTTTCATGCACTACCACCCGCGCGGCAACATCTTTCACCTTGTGGGACTCGGGGAGCGGGCGGCCCTCATGGCAGGTATCCGCACCCGGGGTGTTCGCGTCCTCGCCTTCGCGCTGTCGGGGCTCTTCGCAGGTCTCGCGGCGATCGTCTTGTCCTCTCAGCAGCAGAGTGCCGCACCGCAACTCGCCGACGCCCTGCTCTTGCCCGCCATCGCAGCCGTCCTCGTCGGCGGGTGCGCGATCACCGGCGGTATCGGCAGCGCGTGGAAGGTGATCGTCGGCGCCCTCATCGTGACCGTCCTCCGCGTGGGCGGATCGGTCGCCGGCGTCGACCCCAACTATCAGCAGATCGTGTACGGCGCGGTGGTCATCGCGATCGTCGTTCTCACTCTCGATCGCAGCAAACTCGCCATCATCAAATAGACCATCTCTGGAGGTACACACCATGTCTCGAACAGTTCGCGGAGCCGTCATCGACGCCATCGGCGGGAAGTGGAAGGTCGAGGACCTCGACCTCGCCGAGCCCGGTCCGGGCGAGGTCCGCATCAAGGTCATGGCATCCGGTCTCTGCCATTCCGACGACCACCTCGTCACCGGTGACATCCCGAACGCGCTGCCGATGGTCGGCGGGCACGAGGGCGCCGGCATCGTCGATGCCGTGGGTCCGGGTGTGCGGCGACTGGCCGTCGGTGACCATGTCGCCACGGCCTATCTGCCGGCGTGCGGTCGCTGCCGGTGGTGCTCCCAAGGCATGCAGTACATCTGCGACACCGGTGCGGGGATGGAGAACGGGTTCGGCCTCGAGGGCAATCCGCGCTTCAGCCGTACGTCCGGTCAGCCCATCGGCGCCATGCAGCGACTCGGCACCTTCGCCGACCACCTGGTCACCGACGAGTCGCAGGCCGTGAAGATCGACGACGACCTGCCCTTCGACATCGCCTGCCTCGTCTCCTGCGGCGTCGCCACCGGATGGGGCGCCGCCGTCAACGCCGCTCATGTCCGGCCGCGCGAGACCGCGATGATCATCGGGGCCGGCGGAGTCGGGATGAACGCGGTGCAGGGCGCACACCACGCCGGTGCCGCCTACGTCGTCGCCGTCGACCCCGTCGACTTCAAGCGTGAGCAGGCGATGAAACTGGGTGCCACGCACGCCTTCGCCTCGATCGCCGAAGCCGTCCCGTTCGTCGAATCGGTCACCAACGGGCAGGGCGCCGACTCGGCCGTCATCACGGTCGGCGTCGTCGACGGCGCGCTGATCGCCGAGGCCTTCTCGGCGGTCCGCAAGGAAGGCCGCGTGGCTCTCGTCTCGATCGGCCAGAACGAGCCCGGCATCCCGATCAGTCCGCTCGAGATCGTCACCTACGCCAAGACGATCCGCGGCGTGCTGTTCGGCAACTGCAACCCGACCAGCGACATCCCGGCGCTGCTGGACTACTACAAGGCAGGTCAGCTCAAGCTCGACGAACTGATCACCGCGCGGTACACGATCGACCAGATCAACGAGGCCTACGTCGACATGCACGCGGGCAAGAACCTTCGCGGCGTGCTGATCCACGAGCACTGACAAGCGCCCGTCGCATCGTTCCCCTCATCTCGACCCTCTCGACCAGGAGTTCCACATGCAGATGACCACCGCCGCCGACCCCGCGACCATCCGTCGATACGGGATCTTCGTCGACGGGGCCTTCGACGACGCGGACGATCGATCCACGATTGTCCGGCACAGCCCGGTCGACGGACGCGAGCTCGCCGTCTACGCCGCCGGCGACCGCACCGACACCCTGCGCGCGATCGCGGCGGCGCGGCGCGCCTTCGACGACGGTCCGTGGCCGGCGTCGACGTCGATGGACCGGGCCCGCACCCTGCTGCGGGTCGCCGACCTGATGCGGGCGAATGCCGAACGTCTCGCACGCATCGAGGCCGAAGAGACCGGAAAACCGTTGCGCTACGCGGAGAGCGATGTCGCCGGAAGCGCTGAGCTCTTCGAGTACGCGGCCGGGCTCGCGATGGCGGCCCACGGTGAGGCGCACACCGGACTGGGGGAAGGGGCCACCGCGCTGGTGGTCCGTGAACCCGCCGGCGTGGCCGGCATGATCCTGCCGTGGAACTTCCCCCTGCTCCTACTTGCCCAGAAGTTGCCGTTCGCCCTCGCGGCGGGATGCACCGCCGTCGTCAAACCGTCCGAGTTCACCTCGGGCACGGCGCTCGAACTCGCGGGCATCCTCGTCGAAGCGGGTGTGCCCGCCGGCGTCGTCAACGTCGTCACGGGCTACGGCGCCGATGTGGGGGCGGTGTTGGCCGAGAGTCCCGACATCGACCTGCTGTCGTTCACCGGGAGCACCGCGACCGGTCACGCCATCACCGCAGCGTCGGCGGGAACGGCCAAACGGTTGTCGATGGAACTCGGGGGCAAGGCCGCCAACATCGTTTTCGACGACGCCGACCTCGACGACGCCCTCGACGGGGTGCTGTTCGGTGCGTTCTTCAACAACGGCGAATGCTGCGTCGCGGGATCGCGTCTGCTCGTGCAGGATTCGATCGCCGACGCGTTTGTGGAGCGACTGGTCGCGGCCGCGCGGCAGGTTCGGGTGGGTGATCCGCTCGACGGGTCCACCGACGTCGGCCCGATGATCCACGGCGGTCACCTCGAGAAGGTCCGGGCCCACGTTGCCTCTGCGGAATCCCACGGCGGGCGGATCGCGGTGGGCGGCGGGGTTCCGCTCGGAGAGGACACCGCGTCCGGGCATTTCGTGGAGCCGACGGTCGTGCTCGACGTCACCGAGGTCTCGCCGGAATTCCACCAGGAGATCTTCGGTCCGGTGCTCACGGTGACCAGGTTCGCCGACGCCGCGGAGGCCGTGGCGCTCGCGAACGCGACCGAATACGGACTCTCGGGCTCGTTGTGGACCAAGAACATCGACCGGGCGCTCTCGGTGGCGAAGAAACTGCGCAGCGGGCGGGTCTGGGTGAACACCACGATCGACGGTGGGCCGCAACTCCCCGCGGGCGGGATGAAGCAGTCCGGCTACGGCCGCGAGATGGGCAACGCCGGTTTCGAGGAGTTCACCGAAGTGAAGACCATTCTGATCCGGGAAGGCAAGCGCACGAAGGCTTTCCCTCATATCGACTGACGGCTGCCGGCAGGCGCGGTGACCGGAAACGACGGCACCCGGGCGGGATCTCCTCGGAGACCACCCGGGTGCCGCCGTCGTAACGATGGTGCGACGCGGGACGGCGTCAGCCCCGCGAGGGCTCGTTGGCCGCGTCGGGATGCGAGGCGAGGCGGTCGATCGCTTCCTGAGCGACCTTCTCGGCCTGGTCGCGACCGACCCACCCGCCCGGCTGGACCTCCTTGCCGGGCTCGAGGTCCTTGTAGTGCTCGAAGAAGTGGGCGATGGGTCCCAGCTCGTACTCGGACACGTCGGAGATGTCCTTGATGTGGTCCCAGCGCACGTCCTTGGCCGGGACGCACAGGAGCTTGTCGTCACCGCCGGCCTCGTCGGTCATCGTGTACATGCCGACGACCCGTGCCCGCACGATGATGCCGGGGAACACCGACTCGGGGAGCAGGACCAGCGCGTCGAGCGGGTCGCCGTCCTCACCGAGGGTGCCGTCGATGTAGCCGTAGTCGGCCGGGTAGCCCATCGAGGTGTACAGGTAGCGGTCGAGGTAGACCTTGCCCGTCTCGTGGTCGACCTCGTACTTGTTGCGGCCACCTTTGGGGATCTCGATGGTCACATCGAATTCCACAGTTCCTCCTGGCAGTCTTGATCGGGGATGCCGCGTCGGGCCGAAACGCCCGCACGCTGCCCCAACGATACTGTTGGTCGGGCGACCTCGATGTTCGTACCCCTCGTTGTGCGTACATCCGGGCCCGTTCCATCGACCGTGAACCGTGAGAGACCCGGAGGCTTTGTGGGCGCATCCACCCGAAACGGCGGTCGTCGCGGTCGGAGACTTTTGTGGTGGACGATCACCGCGGTGGTGATCCTGGCCCTCGTCGCCACGGCGTCGGTCGTGATCGCGCTCCGCATCGACCGGGAGCCGGAACTCCCGCCCGGGGTGCCGCCGCAACCCGCCGCGGTCGCCGTCGACCCGCGGATCGACCCGGTGGTCGACACCGCGCCGGAGCCGACGCCGCCAGGGGTCCTGCGAGCGATCACGCCCGCACTGCGCAATCCCGCGCTGGGCGAGCTCAGCGGCAAGATCAGCGATTCACTCACCGGTGAGGTCCTCTGGACGAGAACCCCCAACCGTCCCCGCATTCCCGCCTCGAACGCCAAGATCCTGACCGCCGCCGCCGTCCTCGAGGCCGTGCCGCACGATCAGCGACTGACGACGACGGTGGTGGCCGGCAGCAACGGGCAGGTCGTCCTCCGGGGCGCGGGTGACCCCACCCTGTCCGCCCAGCCCGCCGGAACCGACACCTTCTACACCGATCCGGGACGCATCGCCGACCTCGCGCGCCAGATCGAGGAGACCGAGATCCCGGTGACCTCGGTGGCCGTCGACCTCGGCGCGTTCTCCGGGCCGACGATGGACACCACCTGGGATCGGCGGGACATCCAGGGTGGCGACATCGCGCCCATCGAATCACTGATGGTCGACGGTGCCCGGTTGGAACCGCTCGACGAATACTCGCCGCGCACCGCGACGCCGGGACTCATGGCCGGCGAGGCGCTGGCCGCCGCGCTCGGTGTCGAGGAGCCGGTCACCGAGGTACGCGGTACCGCCTCGAGCGGATCCGGCGACGAGCGCGTGATCGCGAAGGTCCAGTCGGCTCCGCTGGTCACCCGGGTCAACGACATGCTCCGTTACAGCGACAACGTGCTCGCCGAGACGCTCGCCGTCGAACTCTCCGTGCATCGCGGCGGGCAGCCGACCCACGCGGGTGGGGTCGAGGCGATCGAGCAGGTGCTCTCGTCGGAGTTCCCGGGCCAGTGGGCCGGTACGACACTGCACGACGCGTCCGGGATCTCCTATGCGAACCGGACCACGCCGGAACTGCTCGACGCGGTGATGACCGCCGCGAGTGGCCCCGCCAAGCCGGCCCTGCGCCCGATGCTCGACGGGCTGCCGATCGCCGGTGGCACCGGCACACTCGCCGACCGGTTCGACGCCGCCGACAACCCGGGCGCGGGGTGGGCACGGGCGAAGACCGGAACACTGACCGGGGTCAGTTCGTTGACGGGCATAGTGCAGACAGTCGACGGCCGCGTGCTGTCGTTCGCCCTGATGTCCGGCGGCACCTCGCCGGCGGACGCGCGACCCGCCCTCGATGCGGTGGTGGGTCAACTGAGAGAGTGCGGGTGCCGATGATCACGTCAGGAATCGCCGGGCCGGCGGCAGCGGAAGCCGGGACCGAGACCGGGATGCCGCCGGAATCGGGCGCCGAGGACACCGTCGAGCGAGAACGCCGACCGGGTATCGGTTCGCAGATCGACTGGTCGCTGGCCGCGTCCACGGCGAAACGACTCGCCCGCCCCGGCCCGAAGACGACCGCGTACACCTACGAGGCGGCGCGCGCCGAACTGGCCGACGCCGCCACCCGCGCCGAGGCCCCGGTCCGAGAGGTCACGGGTCTGGCCGACGGCCTGCGCGTACCGACCACGCGGGTCCTCGACCGGGCCGGCTGGATCGACGCCGCCTCCCTGTCGATGCGATCGATGCTCGGTTCCGACGAGGAATCCGCCGACGCGGGCTCCCCGGGACTCGGGGCACGATTCGGCGGACTGCAGGCCGGTGGTCTGCTCGCGTTCCTGTCCACCGCGATCCTCGGTCAGTACGATCCGTTCACGCCTGATCCGGAGACCGGCGAACCCGGAGTGCTGATGGTGGTGACGCCGAACATCATCAACGTCGAACGTCAGCTCAAGGTGATCCCGTCGGACTTCCGGCTGTGGGTGTGCCTCCACGAGGTCACCCACCGCGTGCAGTTCTCGGCCAACCCGTGGCTACGTGACTACATGCAGGACAACGTCGCGGTGCTCACCTCCGACGCCGGCGAGTCGACCACCGAGATCGTCACGCGGATGACCAAGGCGCTCAAGGGTTCCGACGGCCCGCGCGAGAAGGGCGTGATCGGGGCGATGCAGTTGCTGCAGAGTCCGGAGCAGCATGCCGCCTTCCAGCGGATGATGGTCCTCGGCACCCTGCTCGAGGGGCACGCCGATCACGTCATGGATGCGGTCGGTCCGGCGCACGTGCCGTCGGTGGCACGTATCCGCACCGCCTTCGACAAACGCCGCACCGCACCGCAGAATCCGGTGCAGCGACTCATCCGGGCCCTCATCGGGATGGATGCCAAGCTCGCGCAGTACATCCGCGGTAAGGCCTTCGTCGACGCGGTGGTCGAGGCCGTCGGCATGGAACGGTTCAACACGGTGTGGACCTCACCGGACACGATGCCGCTGCCGAACGAGATCGACGACCCGCGGGCATGGATTCAGCGGGTCTTGTGAGAAAGGCGGTCGCGGATTTCGCGGCCGCTCACCGGCTCGGTTCCGAGGTCTGCGTGGGACTCTCCGGCGGTCCGGACTCGCTCGCGCTGACCGCGGCGGCCGTCGGCGCGGGCCTCGACGTCACCGCGCTGGTCGTCGATCACGGGCTCCAGCCGGGCTCCGCCCAGGTGGCGAGGACCGCGGCCGACGCGGCGAGTGCTCTCGGAGCCCGAGTCGAGGTCCTGCCGGTGCGGGTGGGCCGTCGCGGAGGTCTCGAGGCCGCCGCGCGCGACGCCCGATACGCGGCGCTCGACGCGGCCCGCGGTGACCGCCCGGTTCTGCTCGGTCACACCGCCGACGACCAGGCCGAGACCGTGCTGCTCGGGTTGGCGCGTGGTTCCGGGGCACGGTCGATCGCCGGTATGCGCGTCTGGAAAAACCCCTGGGGCAGGCCGTTTCTCGGGGTCCGCAGACAACAGACCCTGGCGGCGTGCACCGAACTGGGACTCGCTGCCCACCACGACCCGCACAATCGAGACCCGCGATTCACTCGCGTCCGGCTTCGCTCCGAGGTCCTCCCGTTGTTGGAGGACACGTTGCACGGTGGGGTCGTCGAGGCGCTGTGTCGTACCGCCGCGGGGGTTCGGGCCGACAACGACGCGCTCGACGACTGGGCGGCCCGGGTGCTGGCCGAGTGCGGTCGCGACGACGGCCTGGCGATCGGGCCACTGCTCGACGCGCCGCCGGCGATCCGGACGCGTGTGCTGCGCGCCTGGCTGCTCGACAACGGGGCGACCGAACCGACCCACCGGGTCATTTCGGCCGTCGCCGACCTGCTGGACGCGACGGCCACCGCCGACCGGACCCAGATCGCCGTGGGTGGCGACCCCGCGGTGCGTCGTGTTGTCATCCGGTCCGGCGACACACTGACGGTCCGCCTCACCGCGAGGTGAGACCGACCGTCAGTGTGGGTTCCGCGGCTATCGACGCGGAGGCGTGAAGGGCGAGTTGATCGTCTCGAAGTAGTGGATTCCCGCACCGATCAGCGTGCCTCCACCGCCCAGTGCGAGGCCGGCGATGCCGCCGATCGCGGCTGCCGGCGCGACGCCCACGAGGCAGCCCACCACCACGGCGACGAGTCCGATGACGCAACCGATCACACCGCCGACGATTCCACCGACGACGGTTCCGACCAATGTCCCGACCGATGTGCCGGTGCGGAGTTGGGACTGGAATCGTTCGAGAGCCTGATCGTCGCGTTCCTGCCGCGTCTGCGGAGCCGCGACATTGTGCCGAGCCACGCCGCGCAATTTCTCGACCTCGGTCGGATTGAGCGCCGACGAACGTGCGGCGTCCCGCGACGGAATGAGCGTGACCTTGTTCCCCGCGGTCCGGGTGTCGATCGGGAACTGCCGGAATTCGTTGCGGTAGGTGAGCGGCATCCGGAAGAGTTCCGCGCCGGCGATATCCCGGATCGTCAGATTCCCGTTGTCCGTGCTCACCGATGCGTTGTGCACGGTGAGAGTGAGTGCCGAGGCATTCCAGGACGCGTCGTAGGTCGCGGCCGGGGCCCGCTGAGGTGCAGCTTCGGCCGTCGAGGCAAAGGCTGTGACGACAGCGGTGACCAGCACCAGAATCGCGCTGAGGCGTTTTTTGCGCAGGGGGGTACGCGAAGTGGGGAACACTAAATGCTCCTTCTTGTCCACACAGGACAGGGCGTGAGAAGGGAGGGGATTCAGAGGTCTGGTGCTCAGCTCTCTGCTTTCGAGAATGTCAGACGCTTGATCCACATCGAAACGCATCCCCGCAGAATGGTGCCTGTGTGATGAGTTGTTATGTGACTGTTATTCGCATAGCAATTTCGCGAAATGTCGGTGTGAACGGAGATGAATGGTGTGAGCAGGTGATTCTTGGAAGAACCGCAGGTCGCCTTTCGTCATTTCTCTGATCGACGGCTGCCGGCCCCGCCGAGGTACCCGTTCGTCGCGGCGTCGGGAAAACATGACAAGCTGGAACCGTGCAGTTTGCCGATCCGTACGCCGCTGACATCGACGCTGTCCTGATCACCGAAGAAGAGATCAAGCAGCGCACCGCCGAACTCGCCCAGTCCGTGGCGTCGCGCTACGCCGACATCGACGAGGATTTGGTCCTGATCGGTGTCCTCAAAGGCGCGATCATGTTCATGACCGACTTCGCGCGGTCGCTCCCGATCCCGTCGCAGATGGAGTTCATGGCGGTGTCGAGCTACGGGTCGTCGACGTCGTCGTCGGGTGTGGTCCGCATCCTCAAGGACCTCGACCGCGACATCGAGGGACGTGACGTGCTGATCGTCGAGGACATCATCGACTCGGGCCTGACGCTGTCCTGGCTGATGAAGAACCTCGCCACGCGTTCGCCGCGCAGCCTCGAGGTGTGCGCCCTGCTGCGCAAGCCCGACGCCGTGCGCTCCACGATCAGGGTCGCCGACGTCGGTTTCGACATCCCCAACGAGTTCGTCGTCGGGTACGGCCTCGACTACGCCGAGCGGTACCGCGACCTGCCCTACATCGGTCGCCTGAAGCCGTCGGTGTACACGCACTGACGCGACTTCCCGCGTGACTCACGCGCCCGACCTGCGAGGGAACGGTTTCACCAGCGTGATCGTTGACCGGTAGCCTCAATGTGTACGTCGACGGGAAGGACATGGGAACGGCGTCGGCACCGGGATTGAACCCGCGAGCCCGCTCGACCCCCACCAACTGGCATGAACCGTAAGACAGTCTTCCGCAACCTCGCCATCCTGGCGCTCATCCTGCTCGCCCTCTGGGGCTGGAGCGTGATGAGCGACTCCGGTCGGGAGTACCGCGGCGTCGACACCTCCGTCGCACTGCAGCAGCTCAACGACAAGAACACCAAGTTCATCAGCATCGACGATCGCGAGCAGCAGCTCCGGATCGAGCTCAAGTCGCCGATCAAGGTCAACGACGCCGACGCCGACAAGATCAGCGCCAAGTACCCGGCGCAGGCAGGCGACCAGGTCTTCGAGGCCGTCCAGGGCACCGGCACCCCGTACACGACCAACGTCAACGAGCAGTCCGTCCTGTGGCAGATCCTGATCTTCGTGCTGCCGATGATCCTGCTGTTCGGCTTGTTCTTCTTCGTGATGAGCCGCATGCAGGGCGGTGGACGCGGTGGGGTCATGGGCTTCGGCAAGTCGAAGGCCAAACAGCTCACCAAGGACATGCCGAAGACGACGTTCGCCGACGTCGCGGGCGCGGACGAGGCCGTCGAAGAGCTCTACGAGATCAAGGACTTCCTGCAGAACCCGGCTCGCTACCAGGCGCTGGGCGCGAAGATCCCGCGTGGCGTGCTGCTCTTCGGCCCGCCCGGAACCGGCAAGACCCTGCTGGCCCGCGCCGTCGCCGGTGAGGCCGGCGTCCCGTTCTTCACGATCTCCGGCTCCGACTTCGTCGAGATGTTCGTCGGCGTGGGTGCGTCACGTGTGCGCGATCTGTTCGAGCAGGCCAAGAACAACAGTCCGTGCATCATCTTCGTCGACGAGATCGACGCGGTCGGCCGCCAGCGCGGCGCGGGCCTCGGTGGCGGTCACGATGAGCGTGAGCAGACCCTCAACCAGCTCCTGGTCGAGATGGACGGCTTCGGCGACCGCTCGGGCGTCATCCTGATCGCGGCGACCAACCGTCCCGACATCCTCGACCCGGCCCTCCTCCGACCGGGCCGCTTCGATCGTCAGATCCCGGTCGGCAACCCCGACATGGCGGGTCGCCGGGCGATCCTCAAGGTCCACGCCAAGGGCAAGCCGATCGACTCCGGTGCCGATCTCGACGGTCTCGCCAAGCGGACACCGGGGATGTCCGGTGCGGATCTGGCCAACGTCGTCAACGAGGCGGCGTTGCTCACAGCGCGTGAGAACAAGCAGACGATCACCGCGGAGGCGCTCGAGGAAGCGGTCGACCGGGTCATCGGCGGGCCGCGCCGCAAGTCCCGGATCATCAGCGAGCACGAGCGCAAGGTGGTCGCGTACCACGAGGGCGGGCACACCCTGGCCGCGTGGGCGATGCCGGATCTCGACCCGATCTACAAGGTCACCATCCTGGCTCGTGGACGGACCGGCGGTCACGCGCTGGCCGTTCCCGAGCAGGACAAGGACCTGATGACCCGCTCGGAGATGATCGCCCGGCTCGTGATGGCGATGGGCGGCCGTGCCGCCGAGGAACTGGTGTTCCACGAGCCGACGACCGGCGCGTCGTCGGACATCGACCAGGCGACGAAGATCGCGCGTGCGATGGTCACCGAGTACGGCATGAGCTCCAGACTGGGCGCGGTGCGCTACGGCCAGGACCAGGGCGACCCGTTCCTGGGCCGGTCCATGGGGTCGCACTCCGACTACTCCGCGGAGATCGCGAGTGAGATCGACGACGAGGTGCGCCGGCTCATCGAGGCCGCGCACACCGAGGCGTGGGCCATCCTCACCGAGTACCGGGACACCCTCGACGTCCTCGCCACCGAACTCCTCGCAAAGGAGACGCTGACCCGCAAGGACCTGGAGAAGATCTTCTCCGACGTCGACAAGCGTCCGCGGATCACCACCTTCAACGATTTCGGCGAGCGCACCCCCAGCGACAAGCCGCCGGTGAAGACCCCGGGCGAGCTCGCCATCGAACGGGGCGAGCCGTGGCCGCCGCCGGAGCAGGCCAAGATCCCCGAACCGGTGGGAGCCGGCTACCCGGGTGCCCCGCAGGTCCCGGGTCAGGTCCCGAACTATCCGCCGATGTACCCCGAACCGGGGACACCGGGCGGACCGACACCGCCGGCGCAGGGCGGCAACCCCGAACCCCGGTACCCCGACCACGGGTATCCGCCGGCTCATCCGGGACCCCAGTATCCGAACCCCCAGTACCCCAACCCCCAGTACCCGAACCCGAACTACCCCAACCCGCAGTACCCGGATCCGGGTGCGGGCCGCAGCGGATCGGGCGGGTCCTACGGCGGTGGAACGCGTCCGGATTACGGCGCGCCGCGGGATTGGTCGGCACCCGGCTGGCCACCCGAGCCCGAGCCGCGGCCGGGCCGCAACGGCGACACCAACGGCTGGGGACACCGCGCCGATGACGACGACTCGCGGCCGAGTTCGTAAAGTGGCCGGATGAGCATCAACGAGCGGCAGGACGCCGTACTCGCCGGACCTCGATCGGAGTTCGACCAGGCGCGTGCCGAGGCCGCGGTGCGTGAATTGCTGCTCGCGGTCGGGGAGGACCCCGACCGCGAGGGCCTCATCCGCACGCCCACCCGGGTGGCGAACGCCTACCGCGAGATGTTCGCCGGTCTCTACACCGAGCCCGACGACGTCCTCGCGACGACGTTCGACGAGGACCACGACGAGCTGGTGTTGGTCAAGGACATCCCGATGTACTCGACCTGCGAACACCACCTGGTGTCCTTCCACGGGGTCGCTCACGTCGGCTACATCCCCGGTACCTCCGGTCGGGTGACCGGGCTGTCGAAGCTGGCCCGGCTCGTCGACCTGTACGCGAAGCGCCCGCAGGTCCAGGAACGTCTCACCAGTCAGATCGCCGACGCGATGATGCGCAGGCTCGAACCCCGCGGGGTCATCGTGGTGATCGAGGCCGAGCACCTGTGCATGGCGATGCGGGGGATCCGTAAGCCCGGCGCGACGACCACGACGTCCGCGGTCCGCGGCATCTTCAAGACCAGTGCGGTGTCTCGCGGCGAAGCCCTCGACCTGATCACCCGGTGACGACGGCGCACCCGGTCCTCGCTCGCGGGGGAGTGCACCGGACCCTCGTGATGGGTGTCCTCAACGTCACCGCGGACTCGTTCTCCGACGGTGGCCGATACCTGGATGCCGATGCCGCGATCGCGCATGGACTCGAATTGATCGAGCAGGGTGCCGACCTCATCGACGTCGGCGGCGAGTCCACCCGCCCCGGTGCGGTCCGGGTCGATCCGGAACTCGAGACGGCGCGCGTCGTACCGGTGATCAGCGAGCTCGCCGCTCGCGGCGTGGCGGTCTCGGTCGACACGATGCGTGCGCCGGTGGCGGCCGCAGCGGTGGAGGCAGGCGCGGCGATCGTCAACGACGTCTCGGGTGGGCGTGCCGACGCCGACATGGCGCGGGTCGTCGCCGATGCGGGGGTGCCGTGGATCCTGATGCACTGGCGTCCGGCCGGCGACAGCCCCGACCGCCGGTTCACCCACCGCAGCGGGGATGTCGGGGGTTATCGGGACGTGGTCGCCGAGGTCAGCGGTGAGCTGCTCGCCCAGGTCGACGCCGCCGTGTCGGCCGGTGTGGACGCCGACCGCCTGATCCTCGACCCGGGTCTGGGTTTCGCCAAGACCGCCGAACACAACTGGGCCCTGCTGCACGCGCTGCCCACCTTCACCGGGCTGGGTTTCCCGGTTCTGGTCGGCGCCTCCCGCAAACGTTTCCTCGGCACGCTGCTGAGCCGCGACGGCGCGGACCGCCCGCCCGCCGGGCGCGATGCCGCCACCGCATCCGTGTCGGCTCTCGCCGCCGCCGCGGGCGCCTGGGGCGTGCGTGTCCACGATGTCGCCGGCAGCCGCGACGCGGTTGCGGTCGCCGCGGCCTGGCGCGCCGGCGGTTCCCGAACCTCTTCACCGGTAGGAGACTCGAATGGCTGACCGGATCGAACTGCGTGGCCTGAAGGTCCGTGGCAATCACGGTGTGTTCGACCACGAGCGGGCCGACGGCCAGGACTTCTTCATCGACGTCGTGCTGTGGCTGGACCTGCAGGCCGCCGGGGAGTCCGACGACCTCGCCGACACCGTCGACTACGGTGCGCTCGCGCAGCAGGTCGCGGACATCGTCGGGGGCGAACCGCGCAACCTCATCGAGAAGGTGGGCGCGGAGGTCGCGGACTCGATCATGACCGACGAGCGCATCAGCGCGTGCGAGGTGACCGTGCACAAACCGTCGGCGCCGATCCCGTTGACCTTCGACGACGTCGCGGTGGTGACCCGTCGTTCCCGCAAGGGGACACGATGAGCCGCGCGGTCCTCTCGGCGGGGTCCAACGTCGGTGACCCGATGGCGTATCTGCGTTCGGTCGTCGAGGGTTTCGCCGACGAGCTGATCGCGGTGTCCGCCGTCTATTCGACGCCCCCGTGGGGCGGGGTGGAACAGGACGACTTCCGCAACATCACGCTCGTCGTCGAGGGTCCGCACGATGCCCGGCACTGGCTCGAGCGTGGTTTCGAACTCGAGCGCGCGGCCGAACGGACCCGGGATATTCGCTGGGGGCCAAGAACTCTCGACGTCGATGTGATCACCGTGACCGACGCGGGCGGCGTCGTGGTCGCCGACGACCCGGACCTGACGCTGCCCCATCCCCGTGCGGCGCAACGGGCTTTCGTGCTCGTCCCGTGGCTGGAGATCGAGCCCGCCGCCACCCTGTGGACCCCGGCGGGTGTCCGTGCGGTGGCCGGCCTCGTCGCGGGGCTCGACGCCACCGAGCGGGATGCGGTGCGCGCGGTCGGCCGTCTGACCGGGGCCGACTCGTGAGTGCGCCGGAGCCGCGGCGGCCGGATCAGGACGACGAGCAGAGCGGCCTCGGTCCCACCCGGGTCCGCGATCTCGCCGCGATCGCGGCGGTCACTGCCGTCGTCGCGTGGATCCTGGTGCGGTACAACTATTCCGATTTCCCGCCGTTGCCGTTGCTCGCCGGTGTGGTGCTGTATGTGCTTGCGGCACTCGAGATCGTCATCGCCTTCGTCGTCCGCTCCCGCGTCGAATCCCGAGACGTGGGTCGCGCGCGGGGGCAGCTTCATCCGCTCACGGCGGCGCGAGTGCTGGCCCTGGCCAAGGCTTCTGCGATCCTCGGTGCGATCGCCGTCGGAGTCTGGCTGGGGTTGCTCGCGTTCCTGCTCGGGCAACACGACCTGGCCGCCGCCGACCATGACCGGCCGGGTGCCATCGTCGGACTCGTCGGCGGCGTGGTCCTCGTCGCCGCGGCGCTGTGGCTGGAGTACTGCTGCCGAGCCCCTGACGACCCGTCTGCGGTGGGCGATTCGTGACGGTTGCCGCGACTGGCGGTGGGGTCGCAGATGTGTCGCCTAACATGCGGACTATCTGAGAAACTCCGCACCCGCCTGACGTCCGAATGTACTCACAGCGGGTAAATTCACGATCATGACGACCTCGAACGGCCGTGCCGCCGACTCGCGCCGGTCGAGTCGGTCACCGGCTCAGTGGTTGCTCGGCCTGTTGATCGTGCTCGCCCTGGTGGCCAGCATCCTCATGGTCTTCACCGACCGATTGTCGATCACCGGCTCGCTGGCGGTCATCGCGGCGCTGTGGGCGGCCGTCATCGGCGCGATCCTGGTGACGAAGTTCCGACGGCAGGCGGAGAGTGCGGAGGCGAAGAGCCGGGACCTTCGTCTCGTCTACGAACTGCAGCTCGAACGCGAGATCGCGGCGCGTCGTCAGTACGAACTCGACGTCGAGACGACCATCCGCAAAGAGGTGACCGCGGAGTCCAACGAAGAACTGTCCGAATTGAAGGCACAGGTCCTGGCGCTGCGCTCCAGCCTGGAGATGCTCCTCGGCGAGCCGCTCCCGGACCAGCGGGTCGCGTTGTCCAGCGAGAAGATGCGCGAACTGGCCTCGGGCCTGAACGACGAGTCCGGGACAGGACGTCGGGCCGGCGCTTCGTTCGGTGGTGACTTCACCGGCGACCTGGGGGGCGTGTCCTCCTACGGCGCGACCTACGCCGACGACGGGCTGCTCGCCGCCCGCGACTTCGCGGCCACCGCTCCCACCACAGACGACGGGCGGCACACCGGTCCGGTCGACCCCAACGAGATGACCGAGGTGATCCCGATCGTCACCGACGATCCGATCTCGGGTCGCATCGCGACGGCGGTCCCGCCCGAGGCGGTCGGCGCCGGTGACAGGCCGGGCGATGACGAGGCGCCCGGCGCCTATGTCCCGAACGCCGATGTGCCAGACGCCGGTGTGTCCGACGCCGAGATCGTCGACACCGACGGTCCCGATGCCACGCAGGCGGCCACTCCGACCGCCGGTTCCGCCGGCACGGGCGCCGTCGAGTCCCCGTCGCTCCCGTTCTCCGGCGGTTTCTACCTCGGTAACGACGCCGAGGAGTCGGCACCCCCGACCGCCGATACGCCGACCGCCGACACGTCGCCCGAGGTCGGCGCCGCGGATCAACCGCTGTACACCGACGACACCCCGACCGATGAGTGGGCGACCGGCACGCCCGCCGGTGCTCCCGACGCCGAGGCCCCAGACGCCACCGACACCGATGACGACGTGGAACCGCCCGCGTTCCTCTCGGCCGCGGGCCGGCACGAGAATCCGCCCGGTGGCCGGGCCGCGGAGTCCTACGGTGGTGGCCGCCGACGACGCGCCTCCGACGACGACGCGGAATCGGCGCACTCGGCGGGGCTGCCGGTCTCGGAACTCCTGAACCAGTTGCGTTCGCAGGCCGAGACGTCCGGGGGCGGGCGACGCCGCCGGAACGGCTGAGCCACCGGTCAATCCCCCGAACGTTTCTGTCATCCGTTCGGGTCACATCCGTGACGTTGCCGCGATTTCGGCCGTGCGAGTTGGACGATCGCCCTAGTATTCCCGTATGAGCGAGACGCTCGCTGGTGGGGAGTTCGGTCTCGGACCCGGGTCCGGTCCGTCGATGGTCGCGATCCGCCACACCGACCGGGGGAACGCGGTCAAGCAGTCGCTGGTGAGTGCCGCCCTGTTCCTGCCGGTCTTCGCGTGGTGGCCGACTGTGCTGTGGCTCTTCGCATTCGACCCGCTGGACGGCACCCCGTTCCCCGAGTACTACGCGAATCTCCAGGCCAACGGGCCCGAGGCGAGCCTGCTGTTGATCTGGTCGCTGACCGCCCTGATGCCGTTGTACACGGTTCTCGTGCTGGGGATCTGGGCGCGGAGCCCGCTTCGGTCGGGTATCGCGGTGGCGATCGGCGCGGTCGGCGCGCTCGGATTCTGGGGCGGCCAGGTGCCCGTCCTGGTGCGGTCGGGTGAGTACCCGATCCTCACCTTCTGTTCGGAGAACATGCCCGCCTTCGTCGTCCTCCTGATCGTCGCGTGGTCGGTCGCGCGTCGGCGTGGATTCTGGTGGGTCCTGGCGGTTCCGGTCATCGCTCTGCTGGCGATCAACGCCTATGAGGGCTGGGCGTGGAATCCGGTCGACGCGATCGTCGACGGTACGGGACGACTCCTCGACGTCCCGGCCTCGCAGGTGCTGGATCCCTTCTCGCCGAGATTTCGTTCGCCCTTCGACGACGTGATCGACATCGTGGCGGGGATCGTCACCCTGTGGGTGGTCGATTCGGTGTTCGGTGCCTTGTCGCGGCAGGGGCGCGACCCGCAGCAGTCCCGGGCCCGCTACTACTGACACTCACGAAAACCCAGCGGAGACAGAAGATTCGGGTCAGAACTGCATCGCCACGGCTCGCCCGACGGTGAATGCGATGAACCCCAGGCTCAGGACGACGCCCAGCGCACACAGCAACCGGGAGAGTCGGCGGGCCGAGTTCGGCTGACCGCGACCGGCCAGATACCAGCCGGCCACCCCTACCGGCAGGCCCAGCCCGCCGACGACGCTCAACGGAACGGCCGCGACGCCGCAGGCGAGCGCCGCGGTGGTGCGCCGGGCCGGGCGGGTGTCGACCGGCGGTGGGTCCAGCACCGGGAGGTCCTGTGAGGACCGAACGGTCGGTAATTCTGGAACATGCTGCGGCACAGTATGGCCCGGTAATCCCGAATAGGCGGTCGCACCCGCGTGCGTCCTCGGTGGACCGGTTCGCGACGCGCGGCCGCGCGGTGGGACTGCGGCGGTTGCGGGAATCGCGGCGGTGGGCGCGTGGACGGTCGGAGTGAACTGGGCCGCTCGCCTCGCTCCCGGCGCCGGTACGAACGTGGTGGTGTCGATCGCCGAACGGAGCTCCGCGGCAAAGGCTCCCGCCGATGACGGCCGGTCGGCCCGGTCCTTCGCGAGCCCGGAACGCACCACGGCGGCCACTGCCCGCGGGACGTCGGGCCGGAGGGCGGACACCTCGGGAGGCGGTGTGCTGAGGTGGTGGTGGATCATCATCGCCGGTGTGCGTGCGGTGAACGGGACGGTGCCGGTGAGCAACTCGAACACGCTGCAGGACAGGGAGTACACGTCGCTGCGGGCATCGAGGGAGCCGGCCGAGAGCTGCTCGGGTGACGAGTACGGAAAGGACCCGATCACCAGGTCCGTCGAGGTGAGTGAGGTTGCGCCGCCGTCGGTCGATCGCGCGATACCGAAGTCGGCCAGGCGAATTCGGCGTCGCACGGCAGAGCCCGGAGAGCGTGGGTCGGACTCCTCGCCGCTCAGCAGGATGTTCGCCGGTTTGACATCTCGATGGAGCAGCCCGCACCGATGCGCGTGATCGAGTGCGGCGCCGATGGCGTCGCCCACGGCCGCGACATCGGCCAACGGAAGTCCCCGGGGGGAGGTGGCGAGCAGCGCGGCCGCATCCGTTCCGGGCACATACTGCATCGAGATCCAGAGCCGTCCGTCGACCTCACCCCGGTCATAGACGCTGACGATGCAGGGATGGTCGAGCTGGGCGGCGAGGTCGGCCTCACGGGTGAACCGGGCACGGAAGGTCGGATCGTTCGAGACGTGCTCGGCGAGCAGCTTGATGACGTCGTGGCGGGGGAGTCGTGGATGACGTACGAGGTACACCTCGCCCATGCCGCCGGCACCGATCTTGCGCACGACCGTGTATCCGGCGAACTCTGTGCCCGGTTGCAAGCTCATGGGCAGACCTTCGTGTGCAGGCGGGGCGGTAGCGGCGGCGGCCGCCTCAGACTACGCCGCTTCAGCCCAGGTCATCGAGGGTTCCGTCGTTCGGTCGACAACTCCGGGGGCGGGCCCGTCCCGGCATCGAGGTGACACCTGTCACAGAGGTTGGCACCGGCCGCGGTGTCGGACCTACTCTTGCTCTGCAACGTCTGGTACCCGTGCCGACGCCGCCGCGCCGAGTTCGCTCGCGTGACGGTCGCTCCGGCAGAGGCGGGACTGGAACGAGACTCTGGAGGACAGCGGTGACCTCACCGAGCGGTGGAATGCCGTCCGCACGGCGAGCCGGTGGCGATGACGCCGTCGGCGATGGCCTGCATCCTGATCACCTCGTCTCGGACGACGCGTTTGCACGGTCTGCTCCCACCGATCCCTTTCCGGGAATGACGAACCTGCCGGCACCGGCTCGGCTCACCGTCGGTCTCATCTCCGCCGGTCGTGTCGGCACCGCGCTGGGCGAGGCGCTGGAGAAGGCCGGGCACGTGGTCGGTGCCGTCGTGGCCCGTTCGCCCGAGTCCCGCGGCCGGGCTGCGCGTCGGCTTCCCGAGTCCGAGGTCCTCGATCTCGACGAGGTCGTCGCACGCTCCGAGTTGTTGCTGCTCAGCGTGCCTGACGCAGCCCTGAGCGCCGTTGTCGAGCAGATCGCGTCCTCCGATTCGCTTCGGCCCGGGACGATCGTGGCGCACACCGCGGGTGCGCACGGAGTCGCCGTGCTGCAACCGGTGACCGAACGCGGGGCACTGGCGATCGCGCTGCATCCCGCGATGACGTTCGTGGGGTCGGAGGACGACACCGCTCGTCTCACCAACGCGTGCTTCGCGATCACCGCCGCCGATGCGGTGGGCGAGGCCATCGCGTCGTCGCTGGTGCTGGAGATGGGCGGCGACCCGGTGCGGATCGCCGAGGCCGATCGCACGCTCTATCACGCCGCTCTGGCGCACGGCGCCAACCATCTGATCGCCCTGATCTCCGACGCGGTCGTCGCGCTGAATGCCGCGATCGACCACTCCGGCCGCGACACCGCGACCGTCGACGGGCACGGCAACCGCCTCGCCGAACGCATCCTCGGCCCGCTGGTCGCGGCGTCGTTACGTAACGTGCTGGAACTCGGCCCGTCGGCACTGACGGGGCCTGTCGCCCGCGGCGATGCCCCTGCGGTCACCCGGCATCTGGCAGCGCTGCGCACCGTGCCCGGCGGCGCCGGACCGCACGGCATCGCCGACGCGTACCGCACACTCGCACGACGTGCGGCAGACCACACCGATGCGCCGCAGGCGTTGATCGACGCACTGGAGGACCGATGACAGCACCACACGGAGGAGGCGGCGTGAGCGGCCCGCTCGACGGACAACCCACCTACTCGGCCGGTCGCATGACCGTGCATCGGGAGCCGGCGTCACTGAGCCGTGTCACCCGCGCGCTACGGGCCGCGGGCAAGCGCGTCGTGCTGGTCCCGACCATGGGCGCCCTGCACGCCGGCCATCTCCAGCTCGTCAAGGCCGCCAAGGCCAAGGGCAACACGGTCGTGGTGGTGTCCGTCTTCGTCAATCCGCTGCAGTTCGGCGCGGGCGAAGACCTCGACGCGTATCCGCGCACCCTCGACGCCGACCTCGCTCTGCTCGAGCCGCTGGGCGTCGAGTTGGTGTTCGCACCGTCCGCGTCGTCGATGTATCCGAACGGTCCGCGGACGACAGTGCACCCGGGTGCGGCGGGTGGGATCCTCGACGGCATCTCGCGCCCGACGCACTTCGCGGGGATGCTGACCGTGGTCCTCAAACTGCTCAACATCGTCGGACCGAATGCGGCCTTCTTCGGCGAGAAGGACTATCAGCAGCTGGTGCTCATCAAGCAGATGGTGACCGATCTGAATCTCGACGTCGACGTCGTGGGGGTCCCGACCGTACGGGAACCCGACGGGTTGGCCATGTCGTCGCGCAACCGCTACCTCACCCCGGAGCAGCGGGAACTGGCGACAACGCTGTCGGCCTCGCTCGTCGCCGGCGCCCACGCGGCCGAGGGTGGGCGCGACGCCATTCTCGCCGCCGCGCACTCGGTGCTGGCCACAGTGCCGGAGATCGAGCTCGACTACCTGGCGCTGCTCGGACGCCAGCTCGAGGAACCACCCGAGAAAGGCCCGGGACGCCTGCTCGTCGCGGCCCGGCTCGGCAACGCGCGCCTGATCGACAACGTGGGCGTGAGCATCGGCGGACTCGCCGCGCTCGAAGAAGAAATCGCCTGGACCAACGCCACCGCAACCACGACAGAGGGACGATGACCATGTTGCGCACCATGATGACCTCGAAGATCCACCGTGCCACCGTGACCCAGGCCGATCTGCATTACGTCGGTTCGGTCACCATCGATTCCGACCTGCTCGACGCCGCGGGCCTGCTCGAGGGCGAACAGGTCACCATCGTCGACATCGACAACGGCGCCCGCCTGGTGACCTACGCGATCGCCGGGGAACGCGGCAGTGGTGTCATCGGGATCAACGGTGCGGCAGCACATCTCGTCCATCCGGGTGATCTCGTCATCATCATCGCCTACAGCATGCTCGACGCGGCGGAGTTGCGGGAGTACTCGCCGAACGTCGTGTTCGTGGATGCGCAGAACCGGATCGTGACGACCGGTGACGATCCGGCCGATGTACCCGAGGGGTCGGGGCTGCTCGACCCCCGTCACCTCGACGGTCCGGTCTTCGCCGACGCCTCGCTCTGACACGGCAACGGCTTTCGATGCTACTCACCGTCGACGTCGGGAACACCAACATCCATCTCGGCGTGTATGCGGGGGTGGGGGATCACGCACGACTGGTGCGCGACTGGCGGATTCACACCGACCCGCATTACACCGCGGACGAATTGGCCTGGGCATTCCGGGGCATGCTCGGAGACGACATCGACCAGGTCACCGGGGTGAGTGCGCTGTCGACGGTGCCGTCGTTGCTCCGCGAGCTCCGGGTGATGGTGCCGCGCTACTTCGGTAACGGTCCGCATGTGCTGCTCGAACCCGGCGTGCGCACCGGTGTTCCGCTCCTGGTCGACAATCCCAAAGAGGTCGGTACCGACCGGGTCTCCAATTGTTTGGCCGCCCATCATGAATTCGGCGGGCCCTGCATCGTGGTCGCGTTCGGCACGGCGACGGTCGTCGACGCGATCTCGGCGTCGGGCGAGTTCCTGGGCGGGGCGATCGCACCCGGGGTGAACCTAGCCGTCGAGGCGCTGTCCGAACACACGGTCACGGTTCGGAAGGTCGAGTTGATGCCGCCGCGCGGCGTGCTCGGCAAGAACACCGTCGAGGCGCTCCAGTCGGGCATCCTGTACGGCTTCGCCGGTCAGGTGGACGGACTGGTCGACCGTGTCTGCGACACCGTCCCGGGGTTCGACGGCGACGACGTGACCGTGGTCGCGACCGGTTACCTCGCCCCGCTCATGTTCGACGAATGTCGTTCGCTCACCGACCATCACCCGCATCTGACCCTCGAGGGGCTGCGCCTGGTCCACGAACGGGCCAAGGCCAACCCGCGGCGCGGCAAGTGATCTCGCATCTCGAGGCGGTCGGCCGCCGGCGCTGTGGTCAGCGCCCGCGGAGCGCGGCCTCGGTGTAGGCGCTGACTCGGTCGGTCAGCTCGTCGCCGGTCAGCTCGGTGCCGGCCAGCTGATGCACCTGGGCATCGACGGCCGCGAACGCGAGCCGTAGGTCCACCGCCGCGGACTCCACGGTCCAACCGTCGGCGACGAGGTAGGCGGTCAGCCGAGCGATCAGGGTGTCCACGAGCGCGGTGTACCCGGCGGCCAGGCGTGCCGGATCGGCCAGTTCGCGCAGGCGCCCATGTGCACGACCGTGTGTCGAGTTCTCGCGCACCGCCACCTCGATCACGGCGCGCAGCACCTCCGGCCATGGACTGGAACCCACCGGATTGTCGTCGAGCACCGCGGTCATCGCCCGGTCGGCGTCGTCGAGGTGGCGCCGCGCGAGTTCGTCGAAGATCGCCTGCTTGTCGCCGAAGTACTGGTAGATCGACCCCACCGACACCCCGGCCTTCTCCGCGATGCGGTTGGTCGTCACTTCCGCGCCCTCGATGTCGAGGAGCTGTGTGGTCGCCTCGAGGATCGTCTCGACGGTGAACGAAGAGCGTTGTTGCCGTGGTCTTTTGCGCATCTGTTCGGTATTTCGCGTTCGCGGCGGAGGAGTGGACTCAGCGGCCGATCGACAGGGTCAGCAGCGCCCCCGATCCGTCCCGGCCACGAGGCGACCGGTCGATCCGGGTATCACGGCGAGGGCGGTCACCGGCTGCCCGACGTTCGTGGTGCAGATCCGATCGGTCCCGAGGTCCACGAGGTGGACCTGGCCGGTGGTCGACGACACCGCGAGCTGTCCGGGGCCGACCGCGGTGAGATCGTCGAGCACACCCGGCAGCGGAGTGGTGAGATCGGCCGCCACGGAGGAGGCGGCGGGATCGGCGAGCGGGACACGCAGCACGCGACCCGTTGCGCTCATGGTCAGCGTGACATACAGGTCCCGACCGACGATCACGGCGCCGTTGATCCCGGTTCCGTTGATCGTGGCACTGAGAGTCAGGTTCTTCGGTGCCGCGGCCGACCAGGCGCGATCGATGGAACCGTCGGGGCGGATCCGCACGACCCCGAGCCGCCCGTCGGAGACGTACACGTCGCCGGTGCGGTCCACGGCCAGCCCGTTCGGCATACCCAGTCCGCGTGCGAAGACGCTCGCCGGCGCGGAGGGCAAACGCGGGTCGATCCGCAGGACCTTGCCGACCAGCGGAGACCCGGGCAGCATGTTGACCGGCGAGTCGCCAGAGGCGATGTAGAGGAGACCGTCCGGGCCGAGACGGACGGCGCCGGGTGACTCGACTCGGACGCGAGCCGTGACCCGGCCCCGCTGGTCACGTCTCTCGACGACGTTCTCGAGAATCCGCGACACCCACAGGTTTCCGTCGGCGTCGTAGCCGACGTTCTCCGACCATCCGGTCGGCGTCGACGACGGAACGACCTCGGTCACCGTCACGTGGGCGCATCCGGGCGCCGCCGCGGCCGTCGTCGGCTGGAGTCCCAGAACCACAGACGCCATCACCACGACCACCGCACCCACTCGCGAAGACCCTCGCATCGCCCACCGCCTCACCGTCGGCCCACACGCTATCGCGTCGCAGCTCGTCGCAGTCCGACATTCTCGGCGATGCGATGGACGTCGGCTCCGTGCTCCCCGACGTCGAGAAGCTGAGTGCGTGCCCGAGAAGTAGGCCGACGGTGAACGAAGACCGTTGCCGCCGAGTATGTTTCGCATCTTCTCGACGCCGGTGGAATGCGAGTTGCCGGTGGACTTCTCCGGTTCGACGATGGATGCATGATCCGCGAATCCGGAACGCCCGAATCCTACCTTCGCTTCCTGCCCGAACCGTGGCGGTCCGCAGCCACCGGGGTGGCTGCCGAATCCGGCTGGTGGGCCTGGCCGTCGAGCTCCGACCGGCCGTGCGGGGAGGTGGATGTGCACATCCTGCGGGCGCGCCGGAACGCGGCCCCACTGCGCGTGCTGCTGCTGCACGGAGGTGGCGGACACAGCGCCCTGGTCTGGCCGCTGGGTGCGGTCCTCGCCGACGAGGGGTACGAGGTGCTGGCTCCCGATCTGCCGCAGTACGGCCGTACGCGGGTCGCCGACCCCGGGCGGGTTCGCCACCAGGACTGGATCGATCTGGTCTGCGACCTCGTGGTGGCCGAGACCGACGACGATCCGCGGCCCCTCGTCGTGCTGGGTGCGAGCCTCGGCGGCATGCTCGCCTACGAGGTCGCGAACCGTACCGGGCGGGTCGCCGCGGTCGTCGCGACCTGCCTGCTGGATCTGGCCGGCGATCCCGACGCGCGGCGAGCAGTCGCGCGCACGCCGATGCTCGGTCGACTCACCCCGCTGATGCCGGTGCTCGCGCGCCTCGGAACACTCGCGCGGGTGCGATTCCCGATCCGCTGGGTGGCGCCGATGTCCGCGATGAGTCTCGACCCGGCACTGTCCCGGGCCTGCCTCGACGACCGGCTGGGTGCCGGATCGTCGGTCTCGCTGGGATTCTTGGCCGACCTGATGACCCACGAGGTGCCGGCCCCTGAGGAGTACCGGGGTCCGCGCGTGCTGCTGGTCCACCCGGCGGCCGACTCCTGGACACCGCCGGAGGTCAGTGTGCGCTTCGCGCGACGGATCGCGGCGCGTACCGACATCCACCTGCTGACCGGGTGTGGGCACTTCCCGGTCGAACAACCCGGCGTCGACGAGTTGGCCGCACATCTGCGTGCGCTGGCCGCCGATCTCGTCGGGGAGGCGTGAACACGCCTGCCGGTGTCAGCGGAACGCGCGCAGCAGGGGAGTGGGATCGTGGTCGGCGTCGGTGCCGTCGGAGTCCCGCAGCAGTGCGTCGAGGACCAGGCCGTCGAGCGCGGCGACGAGTTGGCGGGCCTCGGTGCGGGGCAGCCCGCCGTCGACGAGCGCCTCGACATAGCGGTCGCGGTGTCCGACCATGGCCCGGCGCAGCTCCTCGTCGCGTGTCGCCAGGAGCATGAGTTCGTAGCGCGCCCGGGTGCGGATCCGGTCGGTGCCCAACCAGCGGGCGATCACCTCGCGCGTCGACTCGCCGTCGGCGGCGCGGTCAGCGGTGAAGACGTGCTCGACGAGAGCCGCGAGGAAGCCGCTCAGACCGCCGAAGTGATGCCGAACGCTCCCGTGTGGCACTCCCGCCGCGTCTTCGACGGCGCGTGCGGACGCCTGGCGGACACCCAGGGTGCCGATGAGGGTGATGCCGGTGTCGAGCAGCACGTCGCGAGTCGATGCAGTCGTCGATTTCTCCACCTGGAGAAGTGTATCTGCTATCCTTCTTCTCCATGTGGAGAAGAAGATCATGAAGGTCGTGGTGGTGGGTGCGGGGATCGCCGGGCTGTGTACCGCGGCCGGTCTGGCACGCAACGGGGCGCGCGTCACCGTCGTGGAGCGGGCACCTGAGGTACGGGGCGGCGGGGCGGGTCTGAGCGTGTTCGCCAACGGGGTCCGTGCGCTCGACGCCCTTGGGTTGCGGTCGGCGATCGGCGACGCTCTTGCTCCGCCTGCGCCGACAAGCGGGACCCGGACGCCGGACGGCCGGTGGCTCAGCCGATTCGACCCGGCGTCACTGGTCGACATGCGCGTCGTGCGCCGCACCGACCTCCACGCGGGCCTGCTCGCCGCGGTGACCGACGACGTCGAGATCCGGACAGGATCGGGTGTCGACGACATCTCGCCCGGGAGTGGACTTGTGCGCCTGGCCGATGGAACCGAGATCGGTGACTGCGATCTGATCGTCGGCGCCGACGGCCTCCGCAGCCGGGTGCGGCCCGCGATCGTCGCGGACCCGGGCGTCCGGCGGTGCGGTTACTCCGCCTGGCGAGCTGTCACATCGACCCCGGTGAGGGTCGACGCCGCGGGTGAGACGACCGGTCGTGGGGCGCGGTTCGGGGTCGCGCCGCTGCCGGACGGACACGTCTACTGGTTCGCCTCGGTGTCGACCACAGGAGACGGCGCTGACGGCGGTCTCGACGAAGTGCGGCAACGGTTTTCGGGGTGGCACCGGCCGATCGGGGAGTTGCTCGAGGCCACCGACCCGGCGGACGTCGGGTATCTCCCGATCGAGGAACTCGCCGCCTCCCTGCCGACGTTCGTCGGATCGCGGTGCGTCCTCGTCGGTGACGCCGCGCATGCCATGACGCCGAATCTGGGTCAGGGAGCCAACCAGGCGATGGAGGACGCGGCCACCCTGGTGGCCCTGTTGCGCAGGTCGGGTCCCGGCGGTCTCGACGACACGTTGCGGGTCTACGACGAGCTGCGGCGCCCGCGGACCCAACGGATCGCGCGGCAGGCGTCGATGGTCGGCCGGGTCGGCCAGATGCGCGCCGGGCCGGCGGTCCGGGCCCGCGACCTCGCCCTGCGCATGACGCCCGACGCCGTCCTCAACGCGCAGATGCGACGCGTGCAGCGGTGGGAGCCGCCGGAAGTGTGACGTCGTCGCTCCGATCGGGGTCTGGCCGGTCGGGGCGGGCTGTGGCATACTCGTCGCCGTGATCATGAGCTGTCAGGAGTGTTGTCGGGGCTAGTACCGCGTCTGCGGCTGCCCTACTTCGCGCTCCCCGCTCGATCTCGATCACATCAGGACATCTCCTCATGACCGCTTCGGTTGCTTCTTCTGCTGTCACCTCGCCCGCCTCGGTGTTCTCCGTTGCGCCGCCCACTGTCGCCCCGGCACCCCGTGCGCCGTTGTCCCTGCGGGTCGACGACTACGCGTCCGCGGTCGCCGCCGGCGCGATCCCGGTCGACGTTCGCTCCCACCGGCGCCGTCAGCTCGACGGCGCACTGTTCGGTGCCCTCGCCATCAATGCGGTCGAGGTTCTCGACCGGCTCACGCCGGACACCCCTGATTCCCTGCGCGCCGCCCGACCGGAGTCGCGATGGATTCTCGTCAGCGAGGACGGGCACGAGGCCGAATGGCTCGCGTGGCACCTGCAGGCGCGTGGCGTGCACGGTGCGGTGTTCGTCGTCGGCGGGCACCGTCGGATGCGGTCGGCACGGGTCAACGGCCGGATCCGCCCCGACGACCTCGCCGTCATCTCCGCACACGAGAGCTGACCCCGCGCCCGGCACGACCCGGTTGTGGCCTCGATCACGGCCGGGCGGTGAATTGGGAGTCGATGACCGGCCCCGATAGGGTGCGTGGGGTGAGTGACAGCCCGACCAGCACCGCCACGCCCGAAGCGACCGACGAGCAGACTCCCGAGCAGTTGCGGATCCGCCGCGAGAAGCGTGAGCGGATCCTGGCCGAGGGTCGCGAGGCCTACCCGGTGGCGATCCCGCGCACGCACAGCCTCGGTGAGATCCGCGCGGCCTATCCCGACCTCGAGGCCGGTACCGAGACCGGACAACACGTCGGCGTGAGCGGGCGCGTGATCTTCCTGCGCAACAAGGGCAAGCTGTGCTTCGCGACGCTGCAAGAGGGCGACGGCACCCAGCTGCAGGCGATGGTCAGCTTCAACGGCGTCGGCGAGGACGCGTTGGCGCGGTGGAAGTCCGAGGTCGACCTCGGAGACATCGTCTTCATCTCGGGCGAGGTCATCAGCTCGCGCACCGGCGAACTGTCGGTGATGGCCGACGGTTGGCAGATGGCGTCGAAGTCGTTGCGTCCGTTGCCTGTCGCCCACAAGGACATGAACGAGGAGACCCGCGTGCGGCAGCGCTACGTCGACCTCATCATGCGTCCGGAGGCGCGCAGCATCGCCCGGACCCGGATCTCGGTGATCGCCGAACTCCGTGCGGCCCTGGGCCGTCGAGGTTTCCTCGAGGTCGAGACCCCGATGCTGCAGACCCTGCACGGCGGTGCGGCGGCGCGTCCGTTCGTGACCCATTCCAACGCGTTCGACATCGACCTGTTCCTGCGCATCGCACCGGAGCTGTTCCTCAAGCGTTGTGTGGTCGGCGGCATCGAGCGCGTCTTCGAGATCAATCGCAACTTCCGCAACGAGGGTGCCGACTCCACCCATTCGCCGGAATTCGCGATGCTCGAGACCTATCAGGCCTACGGCACCTACGACGACTCCGCCGTCATGATCCGCGAACTCGTGCAAGAGGTTTCGCAGGCGGCGCTCGGCACCCAGACCCCGACCATGCCGGACGGTTCCGCCTACGACCTGTCCGGTGAGTGGACCGCGCTGGAGATGTACCCGTCGCTGTCCGAGGCACTCGGTGAGCAGATCGTCCCCGCGGGCGCCGACGGCGAGACCACCGTCGACCAGTTGCTTGCGATCGCGGCACGGGTGGGCCTCGAGATCCCGAAGGACAAGGGGTACGGCCACGGCAAGCTCGTCGAAGAACTCTGGGAACACATGGTCGGTGAGAAGCTGGACCGCCCGGTCTTCGTGCGCGACTTCCCGGTCGAGACCTCGCCGTTGGTCCGCGCGCACCGGTCGGTGACCGGCGTCGTCGAGAAGTGGGACCTCTACGTGCGCGGCTTCGAGTTGGCGACCGGCTACTCCGAACTCGTCGACCCCGTCATCCAGCGCGAGCGTTTCGCCGACCAGGCGCGCCTGGCCGCCGCCGGTGACGACGAGGCGATGGTCCTCGACGAGGAGTTCCTCGCCGCGATGGAGTACGGCATGCCGCCGACCACCGGCACCGGGATGGGCATCGACCGTCTGTTGATGGCCCTCACCGGTCTCGGCATCCGCGACACCATCCTCTTCCCCCTGGTGAAGCCCCGCTCCTGACCGGGATTTCGGAGCGGAATCCCGGGTGAGGTCAGGTGAGGTTGCGCTTGAGGATCTTGCCCGCCGCGTTGCGGGGGAACTGCTCGACGAAGACCACCGACCGGGGGACCTTGAAGTTCGCGAGATGCTGCTTGGCGTAGGCGATCACACGGTCCTCGTCGAGGTCGGCGTCCGCGCGGACCGTCAGGTAGGCGCGGCCGACCTCGCCGAGCCGGTCGTCGGGGACGCCGACGACCGCCGACTCGGTGACACCGTCGATCCGGGCGAGGGTCTGCTCGATCTCCGCGGGGTAGACATTGAACCCACCGCAGATGTACATGTCCTTGAGGCGGTCGGTGATCTTCAGATTGCCGCGCTCGTCGATGGTCCCGATGTCACCGGTGTGCAGCCATCCGTCGGCGTCGATCGTCGCAGCGGTGGCGTCGGGATCGTCGAGGTAGCCGACCATCACCATGTCTCCGCGGGCGAGCACCTCGCCGTCGTCGGAGAGCCGGATCTCCATGCCCGGGAACGCCCGCCCGCAGGTGGTGGCCACCGTCGTGTCGTCGTCGTCGGGCGTGCACGTCGACACGAAGCCGCTCGCCTCGGTCAGGCCGTAGGCGGTGATGACGGTGTCCACGCCGAGGTCCTGCTGGAGGCGTTCGACGAGGACGACGGGCACGATCGCGGCGCCGGTGATGACGATGCGCAGGCTGGACAGATCGTGGTCGGCGCGTTTCGGGTCGTCGAGGATGGTCTGGAAGATCGTGGGTGCGCCGGGGAAGACCGTTGCGCGTTCGTCGGACACGAGCGTCATCGCCTGCTCCGGTGAGTACACGGCGAGCGGCAACATCGTCACGCCGAACAGGACGCTCGGCAGGATGCCCGCCTTGTATCCGAACGTGTGGAAATACGGGTTGACCATCAGGTAGCGGTCACCGGGGTGCAGTCCTGCGTTCGCGCCCCACCCGTACGACCCGGTGAGGGTCTGTCGGTGAGTTGCCAGCACGCCCTTGGACTTTCCGGTCGTCCCGGAGGTGAAGAGGATGTCGGAGATGTCGTCGGGGGAGACGGTGTCGGCTCGACGGTCGGCGTCGGCCAGCGCGTCGTCGGTCTCCCGTTCGAGGAAGTCGTGCCAGTCGACGGCCCCGTCGAGAGCAGGCGCGCCGCGGGTGAGCGGCACCCGGATCACCAGATCGGGCATCGAGGCGCGGTGGTCGCGGAGGAGCTCGGTGGCGTGGTCGGCACCGAGGAACTCGCCGGACACGATGACCGCGCGGGCCCCCGAACGTTCGATGATCTCGATGGCCTCGCCTGCGGTGTAGCGGGTGTTGAGCGGGACCAGCGTCGCCCCGGCGTAGTGGGCCCCGAGTGCCGCGATCGGCCAGTGAAAACTGTTCGGTGACCAGATGGCGACCCGATCGCCGGCCTTGATTCCCGACGCCACCAATGCACCTGCGAATGCGCGCACGACGCCGTGTAGCTGCGTCCAGGTCAACTCGAGGCGCGGATGCGACGAAGGGTGCCACTGACCGTCGACGAGAGCGATACGGTCGGGCCAGGTCTGCGCTGCGCGTCGAACTGCGGCCGGTGTCGTGGGAGAGGGGAGAGTCTCGAGCAGCGAGGTCTGCGCCATGCGCCCCAACCTAGCACTTGCTTGGTGCGTTATGCTAGCGCTCATGACCACGACGAATCTCGCCGATCGTGCCGTCGACCTGGGTGAATGGGCGAAATCGACGCCGAACGCCACCACTGAGTTCGCGGCCGCGGTGCGGACGTGGCTCGACGAGAACCTGACGGGCGACTTCGCCGATCTGAAGGGTCGGGGCGGCCCCGGTAGCGAACACGAGTTCTTCGCCGAACGCCTTGAATGGGACCGTCACCTCGCCCGCGCCGGCTGGACCTGCATCGGCTGGCCGGTCGAGTACGGCGGTCGGGGAGCGACGCTCGAGCAGCGGATCATCTTCCACCGCGAATACGCCCGCGCGAACGCGCCGGCGCGGGTGAACCACCTGGGCGAGGAGTTGTTGGGCCCCACGCTCATCGCCTACGGCACCGACGAGCAGAAGCGGCGTCTGCTGCCCGGGATCGTCGATGTCACCGAACTGTGGTCGCAGGGCTACTCCGAGCCCGGCGCCGGTTCGGATCTCGCGGGTGTGTCCACGTCCGCACGCCTCGACGAGTCGAACGGCTCGGGCAAGTGGATCATCAACGGCCAGAAGATCTGGACCTCGCTCGCGCATGTCGCGCAGTGGGTGTTCGTGATCGCTCGCACCGAGAAGGGGTCGTCACGGCATGCCGGACTGAGTTTCCTGCTCGTACCGCTCGATCAGCCGGGAATCACCGTGCGCCCTATCCAACAGCTCACCGGTACTTCGGAATTCAACGAGGTGTTCTTCGACGACGCGGAGACCGAGGCCGATCTGATCGTCGGCGAACCCGGCGACGGGTGGAAGGTCGCGATGGGGCTGCTGCAGTTCGAGCGCGGTGTTTCGACGCTGGGGCAGCAGGTCGGATTCGCCCGCGAGCTGGGTAATCTCGCCGATCTGGCGAGAGTCAACGGGTCGGTGGACGACCCGGAGATCGCGTCGCGTCTGGCCCGCGCCGACATCGGGCTCAAGGTCATGCGGGCGCATGCACAGCGGACGCTCGACGGCGACGTGACGTCTCAGGCGGGCGCGGCGTCGGTGTCGAAGTTGTTGTGGGCCAACTGGCATCGCGATCTCGGCGAACTCGCGATGGACGTCGTCGGTGCGCCGTCGCTGATCGGACCGGCCGCGACCGCCGAAGGGAAGGCCAACGACATCGCCGACCCGGAGAACGTCGAACTCGACGAATGGCAACGGCTCTACCTGTTCACCCGCGCCGACACGATCTACGGCGGGTCGAACGAGGTGCAGCGCAACATCATCGCCGAGCGGGTGCTCGGCCTACCCCGAGAGGCACGCTGAGATGACCGGAGTCGATGTCAACGGAGCCAACGCGACGGGCCGGGCGCTCTCGCCGCTCGCGACTCCGCCCGCCGAGATCGCCGGGCACAGCCTGTTGCTGGGCAAGAAGGTCGTGGTGACCGCCGCTGCCGGAACGGGTATCGGCTTCGCGTCGGCCCGTCGCGCGCTGCTCGAAGGTGCGGATGTGCTCGTCAGCGACTGGCATGAACGACGGCTGGGTGAGGCCGCCGAGAAACTCGCCGCCGAGTTCCCCGAACGCACGGTCGCCCAGCGCACCTGCAATGTCCAGGTCACCGCCGAGGTCGATGCGCTGATCACCGATGCCGCAAGCGAACTCGGGCGCATCGATGTGCTGGTCAACAACGCCGGACTCGGTGGGGAGACCCCGGTCGCCGAGATGACCGACGAGGAATGGGACCGCGTCCTCGACATCACGCTCACCGGTACCTTCCGCGCGACCCGCGCAGCCCTGCGGTACTTCGGATCGGTCGACCACAACGGCGTCATCGTCAACAACGCGTCGGTGCTCGGGTGGCGGGCGCAGCGCGGCCAGGCGCACTACGCCGCGGCCAAGGCCGGGGTGATGGCCCTGACCCGGTGTTCGGCACTCGAAGCCGCCGACGTCGGGGTACGCATCAACGCGATTGCGCCGTCGATCGCCAAACACCCGTTCCTCGCGAAGGTCACCAGCGACGACCTCCTCGACGAACTCGCCTCCCGCGAGGCCTACGGGCGCGCCGCCGAGGTGTGGGAGGTCGCCGCAACCGTCGCGATGCTTGCCAGCGACTACACCACCTACCTCACCGGGGAGGTCGTCTCGATCTCCAGCCAACGCGCCTGACGCGCAACCCACTTCTACCGATCCAAGGAGCACCGACCATGACCACACCCCAGGCCTACATCGTCGACGCCGTCCGCACCCCGGTCGGCAAGCGCAACGGCTCGCTGGCCAAGACCCACCCCGCCGATCTCGGCGCCCACATCATCTCCGCCCTCGTCGAGCGCACCGGTATCGACCCGGCAGCCGTCGACGACGTGGTGTTCGGCTGCCTCGACACCATCGGCGGGCAGGCCGGCAACGTCGCGCGGACCGCCTGGCTCGCCGCGGGTCTCCCGCTCGAGGTGCCCGGCACCACCGTCGATCGTCAGTGTGGTTCCAGTCAGCAGGCCATCCACTTCGCCGCCCAGGGCGTCATGAGCGGCACCCAGGACATCGTGGTCGCCGGCGGCCTGCAGAACATGAGCGCGATCCCCATCTCACAGGCCATGATCGCGGGCAAGGACTTCGGATTCACGACGCCCACAGCGGAATCCGCGGGCTGGCAGGACCGCTTCGGGGATGCGCAGATCTCGCAGTTCCTCGGCGCGGACATGATGGCCAAGAAGTGGGACATCAGCCGCGAGGACATGGAGCGCTGGGCCCTGCAATCACACGAACGTGCCCGAGCGGCGATCGCCGACGGCAAGTTCGACAACGAGAACATCACGCTCGGCGACTGCGTCGTCGACGAATGCCCGCGCGAGACCTCGATGGAGAAGATGGCCGGCCTCCAGGTGCTCGCCGAGGGCTCACGCCTCACCGCCGCCGTCGCCTCGCAGATCGCCGACGGTTCCTCGGCGACCCTCGTCGTCTCCGAGCGCGCGCTGAAAGAACACAACCTCACCCCGCGCGCCCGCATCCACCACATGTCCGTGCGCGGCGACGACCCCGTGATGATGCTGTCCGCGCCCATCCCCGCCACCAAGTACGCGCTCGACAAGACCGGACTGTCGATGGACGACATCGACGTCGTCGAGATCAACGAGGCCTTCGCACCCGTAGTGCTCGCCTGGCTCAAGGAGACCGGCGCCGACCCCGCCAAGGTCAACCCCAACGGCGGCGCCATTGCCCTCGGCCACCCCCTCGGCGCCACCGGCGCCAAGTTGTTCGCCACCCTCCTCAACGAACTCGAGCGCACCGGCGGCCGCTACGGCCTGCAGACGATGTGTGAAGGCGGCGGGACCGCCAACGTCACGATCATCGAGCGGCTCGGCTGAGCTGCGCCCCTGCTGCCCAATCCGAAAGAGCCACACACCCATTGGTCCCTGAGGTGCGAGGAGCGCTAGCGACGAGCCACGAAGGGCCTGGTGAGGCACCTTACGAGCCCCTTCGTGGCTCGCTGCGCTCGCACCTCAGGGAGCAGAAAATTGGGCGCTCACGAGTGTTCTTTCGTGGTGCATGACGGCCGCCGGGCCGCAGATACTGAGGTGCGAGGAGCGCAAGCGACGAGCCTCGAAGGCCCGGTGACCCTTCGTGACGCGCCTCCGCAGGCTCCGGCGCTCCCTAAGGGGCAGAGCTCACCCCCTCGACGTTTCGGTCTCGGGGTCGTAGCATTCTGACAACAGTCGTGCCCACATGTGGGTGTGACCTGGCGCATACTATTGTGTGGGACAGGCGGACCGTTTCGTTCCAACGCCGCACATGGGTGCAGCACGACCTAGCTGAGGGGATCTCGATGACCAAGCCTGCTGAACACACCGGCACCGACGCGATTTCGACGCGTGGCGTCTCGTCGGAGGCGCACACGCTGACCGAACTGGTCGAGATCCAGCGCGCGGCGTTCCTGCGCGACGGGATTCCCGACGCCGACACCCGCATCGACCGCATCACGCGGCTGGCGGCCCTGTTGCTCGACAACGCCGACGAGATCGCCGCAGCGCTGGCCGAGGACTTCGGCTCCCGCCCGCGCGAGCTGTCGCTGGCCGCCGACGTCGCCGGCTGCATGATCGACCTCGCGCATCAGCGCCGCGGCGTCAAGGACTGGATGGCCGAGTCCAAGGTCGCCAAGGTGCAGGGCCTGCTCGGCTACAAGCAGAGCATCCGCCACGACCCGCTCGGCGTCGTCGCGATCATGGGGCCGTGGAATTTCCCGCTGCAGCTGACGATCGTGCCCGCGGGCTCGGCCTTCGCGGCCGGCAACCGGGTCATCCTGCGCCCGTCGTCGGTGACCGCGAAGACCACCGACGTGATCGCCAAGCATGCCCCGAACTACTTCTCGATCGAGGAGCTGGCGGTCGCCACCTCCAAGCACGGTTCGGGTTCGGACTTCGCGAAGCTCAAGGTCGACCACATGTTCTTCACCGGCTCGCCCGGGGTGGGTGCCTCGGTGGCCCAGGAGGCCGCGAAGAACCTGATCCCGGTCACCCTCGAACTCGGTGGCAAGAACCCCGCCGTCGTCGACATCGACGCCGACATCGACAAGGCCGCGACGATGCTCGCCGATGCCCGCATGGTCAACGGCGGCCAGGTCTGCCTGTGCCCGGACTACGTCTTCGTTCCCGAGGCCAAGCTCGGTGAGTTCACCGACAAGGTCGTCGCGCGCTGGACCAAGAACTTCCCGACGATCATCGACAACGATCAGTTCACCTCGACGATCAACCAGAAGAACTACGAGCGCATCCTCGGGCTCATCGACGACGCCGAGCAGCTCGGCGCCACGAAGCGGCAGGTGATCCCCGGTGGCGAGCCGCTGCCGGATGCCGAGCGCCGCAAGATCCCGCCGACGCTGCTCACCGGCGTCAAGGCGGGCATGAAGATCGAGGAGGACGAGGTCTTCGGTCCGGTGCTGACCGTGTACCCCTACCGCGATCTGTCCGAGGTCATCAGCCAGATCAGCTCGCACCCGCATCCGCTGACCATGTACTGGTGCGGTGAGCAGAACGAGCGTTTCCAGAAGCTCGCCGACAACACCCGCAGCGGCTCGATCAACGGCAACGACTTCGCCATTCACCTGTTCAGCGGCGAACTGCCGTTCGCCGGTGTCGGCAACAGCGGCATGGGCGGCTACCACGGCCGCACCGGCTTCGAGACGTTCAGCCATGCCCGGGCCGTCGCGTTCTCGACGTTGCCGGTCAGCGTCGCCGAGATGATGTCGCCGCCGTTCCTGCCCAAGGACACCAAGCTGACCAACAATCAGCTCAAGCTGTGGAAGTTCTTCAACAACCGCGCGATGAAGAAGGTGCGCAAGCGCCTCGGCGCGTAGCATCGGTCGCTTGGCCGGGATCGTCGTCCGACGGTCCCGGCCAAGCGCTTGCTAGGGTGAGCGCAGACTCTCTCAGGAGGATGCGCTTGTCACCACGAGGTCAGACCAGGATCGACGCGAACGGCCGGACCGCTGCGAGTACGGCCGACGCTCCGGCGCGTTCGTCACGTCGGGACGAGCTGCTGGCGACGGCCGGGCAGATGTTCGCCGAGCAGGGCCTTCGGTCGACCACGGTCCGAGACATCGCCGATGCGGCCGGCATCTTGTCCGGCAGCCTCTATCACCACTTCGACTCCAAGGAGTCGATGGTCGACGAGATCCTGCGTGGCTTCCTCGACGACCTGTTCGCCCGCTACCGGGAGATCGCGGCGTCGAGCAAGTCGGCGACCGAGACGTTGCGCGGTCTCGTCATCGCGTCGTTCGAGTCCATCGACGCCGAACGCAATGCGGTCGCGATCTACCAGGACGAGGCGAAGCGACTTTCGAGTCAGGAACGCTTCGCCTACATCTCCGAGCTGAACGTCGAGTTCCGCCGGCTGTGGCAGTCGGTGCTGCAACGCGGCGTCGAGAACGGGGAGTTCCGCGCCGATCTCGACGTCGAACTGGTCTACCGGTTCATGCGCGACACAGTGTGGGTTGCCGTGCGGTGGTACCGGCCCGGCGGCTCGATGTCGGTCGATTCGATCGCCGACCAGTACTTGTCGGTTGTCCTCGACGGCATCCTGCCGCGCTGACCACGCACGTCGAAGTTAGGTTAGCTTTCCTTTCCCAGCGTCCGGCCGTTATTGTGCGCATATGACAATTGGCGGAACCGATGTGGCCGCGCCTGCACCAGTGTCCGACGTCGACGCCGGACCCGACGGTCCGAAAGCCGCGCGCGCCCAGGCCCGATCCGAGTCCAAGGCGAAAGCCGCTGCCCTCGCCGACATCCTGGCCCCGGTGAAGAAGCGCACGCTCCTCGCCCAGTTCGTCCAGGTCTTCGCCTCCGCGGCAACGGTGGTGCCGTTCATCGGGATCGTCGAACTCGGACGCATCCTGCTCGAACCCGGGCCGGTCGATTCGGGTCGCGTGTGGTTGGTCGTGTGGCTGGTCGTCGCGGGACTCGGCGCACGCGCGGCCTTCAGCTTCCTCGCGCTCGCGATCACCCACTTCGCCGATCTCGACCTCCAGGCACAACTTCGAATCCGCATCGCGGACAAGCTCGGTCGGCTCCCGCTGGGCTGGTTCAGCCGCACCAGCTCCGGTGCGGTCCGCAAGTCCGTGCAGAACGACGTCGCAGATCTGCACTACCTGGTCGCCCATGCCACGGTCGAGGCGACGGCCGCGATGCTCTCGCCGATCTTCGCGCTGATCTACTGCTTCTACCTGGACTGGCGACTCGGGCTCCTGGCCGTCGCCACCGTGCCGCTGTATGCCCTGACCTACTCCTACATGGCTCGCGACCTCACGACCGAGATGGAGAAGATGGACAAGGGTGTCGCGCGGATCAGTGCCACCATCGTCGAGTTCATCTCGGGTGTCGCCGTGGTGAAGACGTTCGGGCAGACGGGCAAGGCCCACCGGCGTTTTGTCGATGCCGCCGACGAGTTCAACGACGACTTCGCCGGCTACATGGGGCCGATGCTGCGCGTTCAGGCGGTCACCACCGTCCTGATCAGCGCGCCCCTGATCCTGCTGGTCAACCTCGGGGTCGGGTACTGGCTGGTCGACAGCGGGTGGGTCCAGCCCATCGAACTCGTCGGCTCGACGCTGATCGCGATGGTGCTGCCCACTGCGCTGCTCACCGTGTCCACCGCGGTCCACACCCGTCAGCAGGCCTCGGCCGCGGCGCTGCGTATCGCCGCGCTGCTCGCCGAGCCCGAACTCGACGTCCCGGACAACCCGCAGGTGCCCGCCGGACACGACGTGCGGATCGAGAACGTGCACTTCACCTACCCGCCGCGTCTCGGCGTGCCGTCCGGGGTGAAGGCGCTCGACGACGTCAGCGTCGAACTGGCCGAAGGCACCGTGACCGCGCTCGTCGGGCCGTCCGGGAGCGGGAAGTCGACGCTCGCGACGCTGTTGCCCCGCTTCGGCGATCCCGATTCCGGCGCGGTCCGCATCGGTGGGGTGGACGTACGGGACATCGCCGCCACCGAGCTCTACCGCCATGTCGGTTTCGTGCTGCAGGACGTGCAGCTGTTGACGATGTCGGTGCGCGACAACATTCGGCTCGGCCGTCCGGACGCGAGCGACGAGCAGGTCTACGACGCCGCCCGTGCCGCGCAGATCCACGACCGCATCCTGGAGCTACCCGACGGCTACGACACCGTGGTCGGCGATGGCGCACACTTCTCCGGCGGTGAGGCGCAACGCGTCTCGATCGCGCGGGCACTGCTCGCAGACACGCCGATCCTCGTCCTCGACGAGGCGACCGCCTTCGCCGATCCAGAGTCGGAGGCGCAGATCCAGCAGGCCATCGGCACTCTGATGGTCGGGCGAACCGTGCTCGTTATCGCCCACCGGCTCGGCTCGATCACGCACGCGGACAACATCGTCGTCCTCGATCGGGGCCGGGTCGTCGAACAGGGCCGGCAGGACGAATTGGTCGCCCGCGGCGGGCTGTATGCGTCGATGTGGGCCGCCTACGAGGCCGGGACCACCCGACAGGATGAGGAGATCGCGCGCGGCGCGGTCGCGAGCAGCGAGGTGGCACGATGATCCGCGGTTTCTACACGATCCTGGGTTCCGAACGTGCCCGCATGGTCGTCTTCCTGACCTGGGTGGTCGTCTACGGCATCGCGCAGGGGTTGGCGATGCTCACCCTTGTCCCGATCGTCGAACACCTGCTGACCGGTGATCTGTCCGCCGCTGCACAGTGGTTGTGGCCATTGGCCGTGCTCGTCGTCATCTGCGCGGTGAGCGCGTACGTCCAGTCGCTCAAGGGCATGACGATGGCCCTCTACGCGATGCGCATGCTGCATCACCGCCTCGGCGATCACATGGTGACGCTGCCGCTCGGCTGGTTCACCCGCGACCGGGTCGGCGACGTCTCCCAGATCGCGGTCAAGGGAACGATGTTCGTCGGCAGCACCGGGGCGCACTACATCACCCCGGTCGTGGTCAACACGGTCAGCTCCGTGGTGGTCGTCATCGGCATCTGCTTCTTCGACTGGCGCATCGGTCTTCTCATGGTCGTCGGGACACTGCTCCTGATGTACGTCGGCAAGCTGTCGAGCTCGTTCCTCGCGAAGTCCGAGGGGCGCAAGCGTGCCGAGGCCGTCAAGGTCAACAACCGGGTGCTGGAGTTCGCCCGCTGCCAGGCGGTGCTGCGCGCCTTCGGTGATTCGGACTCCGCGCACAAGCCGCTCGCCGACGCGCTCGGCCGGCAAGCCCGCGTGGGCAAGTCGATGCTCTGGCGCTCGATCCTCGGCATCCTGCTGAACGGGTTGTCGGTGCAGGTTGTCTTCAGTGCCGTGCTCGCCCTCGGCGCGTGGCTGGCCGTGGCGGGTCACATCGAACCGGCGCTGCTGATCGCAGTATTCGGGCTCGCGGCGCGCTTCTTCGGGCCGATCGGCGAACTCGCCGAACTCGGTTCGACGCTGCGCATGTCCACCGACGAGATCAATCGCATCACCGGTGTGCTCGACACCGACCGGATGCCCGCGCCCGAGCGGCCGACGCCGATCACCGAGCCGGGCGCCGTCGAACTCGACGGTGTGGCATTCGGATACGAGACCGGCACGCAGGTCCTGCGCGACGTGTCGCTTCGGGCTCGTCCGGGCACGATGACGGCGCTCGTCGGTCCCTCCGGATCGGGAAAGTCGACCATCTTCCGCCTCATCGCCCGGTTCTACGACGTCGACGGCGGCGTCGTGAAGGTCGGTGGCGTCGACGTGCGGGAGCAGGAGACCGGTGCGCTCATGGGCCAGCTGTCCCAGGTGTTCCAGGACGTCTACCTCTTCGACGACACGTTGTGGGAGAACATCAAACTGGGCCGCCCCGATGCTTCCGACGACGAGATCCGCGCCGCGGCCGAGACAGCGGGCGTCACCTCGATCGTCGACCGGCTGCCCGATGGCTGGCACACAGTCGTCGGTGAGGGCGGTTCGGCGCTGTCCGGCGGTGAGCGGCAACGGGTCTCGATCGCCCGCGCGTTGCTCAAAGACGCCCCGATCGTGCTCTTCGACGAGGCGACCAGTGCTCTCGATCCCGAGAACGAATCGCACGTCGCCGAGTCGATCCGCTGCCTCGCCGACCAGAGCACGGTACTGGTCATCGCGCACAAGCTCTCGACCGTGATCGCCGCCGACCAGATCGTCGTCCTCGACGATCAGGGCGGTGTCGACGACATGGGCACGCACGACGAACTGCTCACCCGGGGCGGGCGTTACACCGAGTTCTGGAACCAGCGCACCGCTGCTGCCGGCTGGACGCTGACACCGTCGGCGTAGTTCCTTTGCCCCCTGAGGCGCGAGCGTCCCCATGCTCCCTGAGGTGTGAGGAGCGATAGCGACGAACCACGAAGGGCGCGTCGAGGTGCGTCACCATGCCCTTCGTGGCTCGCTGCGCTCGCACCTCAGGGAGCAAGGGTGGCTCGGAGCGTGCGGCGGGCCGTCACGAAGGGGCAGAGGCAGTGACACCCCGCGCCGACCACCGGCCCTCCTGGTGCGCGATCTCGATGGGGTAGTCGAAGCACTCCGTCACCAACTCGGTGGTCAGGACCTCGTCGACGGGGCCGGCGGCGAGGATCCGACCTCCGGTCACCAATACAGCATGCGTGGTCGTCTCGGGCAGTTCCTCGAGGTGGTGGGTGACGAGCACGGTCGCGAGGTCCGGGTGCGTGCGGTGCAACCGGTCGACGGTCTGCAGAAGTCGCTCGCGCGCGGCCACATCGAGGCCGGTCGACGGCTCGTCGAGCAACAGGAGCCGCGGGTCGGACAGCAGCGCGCGGGCAATCAGCGTCCGGCCGCGTTCGCCCTGTGACAGGTTGGTCCACGGCGCCGACGCGAGAGCGCTCAGGCCGAGCATCTCGATCAGCTCGTCGGCGCGGACGAGTGTCTCCGGTGCGGGTTTCCGGTGGTCCATCAACTCGGTCGTGCCGGTCGCACCGGTCAGCACGACCTCGCGGATGGTCAGCGGTGATCGCAGCGGATGCCGCGGGTTCACGTGGCCGATGGACTCGCGCAGTTGTCGTATCTCGACCCGCCCCAGCTGATGTCCGAGGACATGGACCGTTCCGGACGTCGGATGTTGTTCGGCGCCACACAGGCTCAGGATCGTCGATTTGCCCGCACCGTTCGGGCCGATGAGCGCCCATCGCTCGCCGGCCCGGATGGTGAGGTCGATGTCGGTGAGGATCGCGCGGGACTGCCGCACGAAACCGACCGAATCCAGGCGCAAGACATCCGGGGTAGACACGCTTGCGAACCTACCGGACCCTTCGTGACGGCCCTCCGCAAGCTCCGGGCCTCCTCAGGGGGCGGGGGTGGCGGCCCTCCGCAAGCTCCGGGCCTCCTCAGGGGGCGGGGGTGGCGGCCCTCCGCAAGCTCCGGGCGCTGCGCCTTAACCCAACGATCCGAGTGTCTTCAACCGTTCGTGCGCCTGGGTCATGATCGACTGGATCAGCTCGTCACAGCTCGGCAGGTCGTCGATCATCCCGACCACCTGGCCGGAGGCGAGTACCCCGGCGCGGGTGTCGCCCTCGACGAGGCCGGCCTTGAGCAGCATCGGGGTGTTGCCGGCCATGATGACCTGCTGCCACGTTCGTTCGCCCGACTTCTTCATCGTGCGACCGTCTTTGAGCATCGTCGTCCAGCGCATGCCGGTCATCTGTTTGAACTCGTTGGCGTTGCGCGCCGCGGCGACGAGCGCCTTGACCGGGCTTCCGCTTTCGAGCGCCTCCACCAGCGGGGTACGCAAGACGCGATGCGGCATGCCGTCGACCTTCACCGACACGACGGTGTCGCCGAGTCCGCGTCCGAGGTACTCCTGTTTGACCGAGTCGGGCACGGCACTGTCGGAGGTGAGCAGAAAGCGCGTGCCCATCGCGACGCCCTGGGCGCCATAGGCCAGCGCCGCGGCGAGCCCGCGGCCGTCGAAGAAGCCGCCGGCGGCGACCACCGGCATGTCGATGCCTTTTGCCGACAACGCGTCCAGTACCGACGGCAAGAGCAGCGTCGTCGCGACGGGTCCGGTGTGGCCGCCACCTTCGCCGCCCTGCACGATCACCGCGTCGGCACCCCACGACGCGACTTTCACGGCGTGCTTGGCCGCACCGATCGACGGGATGACGACGATCCCGTTGTCCTTCAGCTTGGCGATGAGTTCCGGTTTGGGTGCCAGCGCGAAGGACGCGACCTTCACACGCTCGCGGATCAGCAGGTCGATCCGCTCCGGGGCGTCGGTCGCGTCGGCGCGCATGTTCACGCCGAACGGCTTGTCGGTCAGCGTCTTCGTCTTCACGATCGCGGTCTCGAGTTCGGCGAAGGTCATCGTCGCCGACGCCAGGATTCCCAACCCGCCGGCGTTCGAGGTCGCCGAGGTCAACGAGGGCCCGGACACCCAGCCCATCCCGGTCTGCACGACCGGGTACTCGATGCCCACGAGCTCGGTGAACGCAGTCGACAATCCGGCTGCACGTGCCGGGCTCGGATGCGCGGCGGTGGGTTCGCTCATCGGACTTCCTTGTTGCGGACGCCCTTCGGATCGAGGACGTCCCGGATCAGGCCGAGCTCCTCTGCCGTCGGCCTGCGCGTTTCCGGTGCATCGGCGAGGCCGTCGATCTCGAAGCCGGTGTTCTCGGCGACCTCGTCGGCCGTGACTCCCGGATGCAGCGACAGGGCCCGCATCGTGTGGCCCGCGCCGCCGAAGTCGAAGACGCCCAGGTTGGTGACGACGCGGTGGATGTTCAGATCGTCGAAGGCGGGGTTCTCCGGATCGACCTTGTCGAAGCCGACGCCCGACACGATGTCGACGGACTCGCCGAAGACGCGTGCCGTGTGCCGCGGCACCCAGTAGCTCGTCGGGTGGTTGATGGTGTTGCCGGGAGCTCCACGCACACCGAACATCTGGCGCGTCGGGTGCTGCAGCGGTCCGAAGGCCGACAGATTCTGATTGCCGTGACGGTCGATCTGGTTGGCGCCCATGACCACATGACGTCGCCCCGACGCGACGACGTCGAAGACCTTGCGGAACGGCATCCACCCCTCGATGGGTCCGGTCTTCCCGATCGGCGGTGTGTCGGCCAGGATCAGCGCCTCACCGTCGGTGATCAGCAGATCGGGTTCGGTGGTGAGGCGTGCCAGGCGGGCACCGAGCAGGGGAGTGGGCGCCATCGGCGATGCCATGATCTCGCCTGCCCCGGAGAAGATCTCGGCGCAGGAGATGACGCAGTACTCGGCGCGCGTGACGTCCGTGGACGTCTGGGTCTCGGCGGTGCTCACTGCTCGTTCTCCTTCTGCTCGGCCTGCCACGCGGTGACCTCGCGCTGGTAGGTTTCCTCGTCGACCTGGAGGAACCGGCGGGTGAACGCATCCCAGGTCTCGGGTTCCTTGGCCGAGGCCACATAGAACTGCTGGAACTTCTCATCCCGGCCGTACTCGGCTGTGCCATTGGGCCCGCTCGCTCCGCTCCCGGCGCCCGTCAAAGTGAAGTGCGCCCCGTTCGGTGCGTGGACAACCCGGTCGACGTTCATCCGATTGAGCAGAAGACGCTGATGCGGAACGGTTTTGACCAGTACCTCCGTGGAGACGATCTGATCTGTTTCGAGGTAGCGACGCTCGGCGGCCGCGCAGTAGAGATCGTCGAAGTACGGGTCGACCCCGGTGTAGGCGGCGTTGCCGTGGGCGTCGGCCAGATCCAGGTGCACGAAGGCGGCGTCGAGTTTCAGTGCCGGCATCGCCACCAGGGTCTGGGTGCGGCCGTCGGCGTCGGGATAGGGCGAGGTGACGGTCTTCAACTCACCCTCCCAGAAATTGAGGACGTCGGAGCCCAGGCCGGCGCGGATGGGAAGGAACGGCACGCGCGCGGCGGCTGCTTCCAGCCCGCATTTCACCATTCCCTCGTCCATCTCGCGCACCTCGATCTCGCCGTTGGTGCGGGCCTTGGCGAACCACGGGTCGTAGAAAGGCGCCGAGTCGAGCGAGACGAAGCCGTAGTACGCGCGGCGTACCTTGCCTGCGGCGCACAACAACCCGAGGTCGGGCCCGCCGTAGGTGACCACGGTGAGGTCCTTGACGTCGGAGCGGGCGAGCGCGCGCACCAGCGCCATCGGCTTACGGCGCGAACCCCATCCGCCGATGCCGATGGTCATCCCGTCGCGCAGCTCGGCGATGACGTCGTCGAAAGTACTTGTCTTGTCGGTGGGCATCAGGCGCGTCCTCCATCCGAAGCCGAATTCGCGGCGAGTGGCTTGCCGGTCGAGACGAACGCGTCGCGGTGCTCGTCGGCGACGCCGGCCAGGTTCAACTCGAAGGTGTAACCCTGCTCGAGGCGGTAACTCGCCTTGACGTCGATCGGGTCGATGTTGTTGATCGCTTCCTTCGCTGCGCGGATCACCCGAGTGTCCTTGGCGGCGATGGCCTCCGCGATCTCGAGGGCCGCGTCGAGCAGCTCCTCGCGCGGCACGACCCGGTACACCGACCCGAAATGCTCGAGTTGCTGGGCGGTGACGTTCTTAGCGGTGAAGTATAGGGTCCGCATCATGTGCTGGGGCACGAGTCGTGCGAGATGCGTTGCCGCGCCGAGGGCCCCGCGGTCGACCTCGGGCAGTCCGAAGACGGCGTCGTCGGAGGCCACGATGACGTCGGCGTTCCCGACGAGTCCGATGCCGCCGCCCACGCAGAATCCGTTCACGGCGACGACGACGGGGACCGCGCAGTCGTAGACCGCGCTGAACGCGGCGGCGCATCCGCGGTTGGCGCCGATCAGGGCGTCGAAGCCGTCGGTCGCCTGCATCTCCTTGATGTCGACGCCGGCATTGAAGCCGCGCCCCTCTGCTCGCAGTACCACCACATGCGTGGTCGGGTCCGCTCCGGCGGCGGTGATGGCGTCGCCGAGTTCGAACCACGCGGCCGATGGCAGCGCGTTGACCGGCGGATAGTCGACGGTGACCGTCACGATCCCGGAATCGGAACGTGTCGTGGTGATCGGCACGCGGGCTCCTCTCATGGGGCGACTCGGACAGCCCGGAGGACTGCGGAAGCGCACCAAGCAAGTGCTTGGTTGTTTGGTAGGGTAGCACCCATGCAGACGCAGTCACAGGTCGAGCTGGGCCTGGTCGGAAAGGTTGTGCTGGTCACCGGCGGGGCGCGTGGGGTGGGTGCCGGGATCACCCGCGTGCTGGGCTCGCTCGGCGCTCGACCGGTGATCTGCGGCCGTAACGCCGACAACCTCGCCGACGACCTCCGTGAGGTCGACTTCGTGTCCTGCGACGTCCGCGACGCGGATGCGGTCGAGGCGATGATGGACGAGATCATCGTGCGCGCCGGACGTATCGACGGCGTGGTGAACAACGCAGGCGGATCACCGTTCGCACTGGCCGCCGACGCATCGGTCCGATTCGCCAGCAAGATCGTCGATCTCAACCTGCTCGCTCCGCTCGCCGTGGCCCGCGCGGCCAACGCCGTGATGCAGACGCAGCCCGACGGCGGTGCGATCGTGAACATCTCCAGCGTGAGCGGCCACCGGCCGTCACCCGGGACCTCGGCCTACGGGGCGGCGAAGGCCGGGCTCGACAACCTGATGAGCTCGCTGGCCGTCGAGTGGGCGCCGCGGGTGCGGGTGAACTCGGTGATCGCCGGTCCGGTCGTCACCGAGCAGTCGCACCTGCACTACGGCGACGACGCCGGCGTCGCGGCGGTGGGTGCGACCATCCCGATGGGCCGCATGGCCACGCCCGCCGACGTGGGCAATGCGGTCGCGTTCCTGCTGTCACCACTCGCCGGTTACATCAGCGGATCGACGCTGACCGTGCACGGGGGCGGCGAGAAACCGGCATTCCTCGACGCCGCGACCGCCGGTAACGCAGTCTGAGACCCGGCGCGGATCGGGTCCGAGAGCAGTTCGGAAAGGAAACAGTGTGACCAGCACAATGAATGAGGGTCGAGTCGTCATCGTGACCGGTGCCGGCCAGGGCATCGGACGTGCCCACGCCCTCGCGTTCGCCGCCGACGGCGCGAAGGTCGTGGTCAACGATTACGCCGAGGATCCGGCGAGCGAGGTGGTCGACGAGATCGTCGCCGCGGGCGGGCAGGCCGTCGCATCGGTGGGTGATGTCGCGGACTGGGATGCGGGAGCGGCCATGGTCGAGACCGCGCTCTCCACCTTCGGGCGCCTCGACATCCTGGTCAACAATGCGGGTTTCGTCCGCGACCGGATGCTGGTCTCGTTGTCGGAGGACGAATGGGATGCAGTCGTCCGGGTGCACCTCAAAGGGCACTTCGTCGGACTGCGGCACGCGGCCGCGCACTGGCGCGCGCAGGCCAAGGCCGGCGACGTTCCGCAGGCACGCATCATCAACACGAGTTCCGGTGCGGGCCTGTACGGTTCGGTGGGCCAGGGTAACTACGTCGCGGCGAAGGCCGGCATCGCGGCCCTGACGATCCAGGCAGCGGCCGAACTGGGGTCGTATGGTGTCACCGTGAACGCGATCGCTCCGGCCGCCCGCACCCAGATGACCATGGGCGCCGGTGAGGCAATGGCCGCTCAGATGGCCGCACCCGCCGACGGCTCCTTCGACTCGATGGATCCGGCAAATGTGTCGCCGCTCGTGGTCTGGCTCGGTTCGCCCGCAGCGGGCTCGGTGACCGGCCGGGTGTTCGAGGTCGAGGGCGGCAAGATCTCGGTCACCGATGGCTGGCAACGAAGCATCGAGCGGGACAAGGGGTCTCGCTGGGAGGCTGGTGAGCTCGGCCCGGTGATCGAGGAGATCCTGGCGAAGGCGCCGGTGCCGATGCCGGTGTACGGCGCGCGATGACGTCACCCGCCGATTCGTCGGGCGACCGGATCGCAGCGGCCAGGGCCTATGTCGATGCCCTGGTCAGTCACGATCCGTCTGCGGTCGCGCTGCACCCGGACTGCACCCGGGTGGAGTTCGGCGTCAAGACCGGACGCAACGGCGGCCATATCACCCGTAGCCTCGCCCGCGGTCCGCAATTCCGCCTCATCCATCGGGTCTCGGACTTCACCGCAACGGTCGACGGTCACAGCGTGACCACGCGCTACGTCGTGCACGTCCGACCCAAGGCGCTACGACTGGGGGCGACGGTGTCGGAGACCTTCGTGATCGACGAGGACAACCGGATCCGTGCGATCGTCGCCCACTTCGGGCTCCCGCGGCCCCAACGCGCCTGACCGCCGGGCACTTTCGCACGCAACGAACACCCACCGCCCCGTGTGGCGGTGGGTGTTCGGCTGGTATGGATGTGAGTCAGGCGCCCGGCGCGCGGACGACCATCGGCACGCCCGGGAAGTAGGCGGCCATCTCCGAACGCGACTTGCGCAGCGCGGCGGTGCCGTACCCCGACTTGCGGAACTGGGGATGGATCCAGATGCGCAGGTCGATCTCGCCGTCCTTCAGTTCGCCGAATACGAAGCCCACCTTCGATTCGCCCTCGACGGCCACCAGCCAGACGGCTTCCTCGGCGTCGACCCGGTCGGTGGCGGCGCTGATCTCGGCCGCGACATCTCCGGCGGGAGCACCGGAACCGTCTCCGGCGGTGCCGATCTCGTTGGTCCGCGCCGAGAACAGTTCCGCGTCGGCGGACGGGTCGAACGGACGGAGGTCGAGCGTGTCACCGCTGCTCGCCGGCCGCTCGGCCAGCGTGAAGGTGAGGGAACTGTTCAGGTCGTCGAGCTCGGCCTGGTTCTTGCGACGGTCGTCCTTGGTGAGCTGGTCGAGCTTCATGTCCAGAATGGCCTCGGCGCCGAGCCGGGACTTCCCGAGCAGCTCGACGATTGCGGCGACGGCCTGGTCGTGATTCTCGGCGTCCACGATGGCATCGAGGACCTCATGGCGACGTTCGAGAGCGGTCAGCAGGGCGTCGGCGATGTCTCGTCGGGTGGTGGCGAGGTCGAGATCAGTCATGCCTCGATCCTAGGTCACCGTCGGTCACCATGTGGTGGACATCCGGTGCGCGCATCGGATGCCGGACCTCGCCCTCGAGGCGCAAATGTAGAACAGGTTCTATCGGCTGGAGGGTCTGTTTTGGTGGAGATTCTTCCCTCTGGCTGTAACACGTCCTAGTCTGGTGTTCATGACGAACGAGGGTACGACGACACCACCGGCCGACTTCGATCACCTGCGCGGGGGCACGCACATGGGCGACCTGATGGTCGCGGCGTTGCGGCGGCACGCCGACCGCACCGTGCTGTCCCTCGGTGACACCGAGATGACCGGCGGCGAGATGGCCGCGTCGATCAGCCGGTACATCCAGGCCTTCGAGGGATTGGGGGCCGGCACCGGAACCGCGGTCGGCCTGCTCGCGCTGAATCGTCCGGAGGTGCTGTTCGTGATCGGCGCCGGCCAGACCCAGGGATGGCGTCGTACCGCGCTGCACCCGCTGGGGTCGCTCGACGACCACGCCTACGTGCTGTCCGACGCCGGTGTGTCGACCCTGATCATCGATCCGGTCCCCATGTTCGTCGAGCGGGCGGCGGCGCTGCTCGAACGAGTGCCCGGCCTCAAGCAGGTGCTGACACTCGGGCCGGTACCCGAGCAGCTGGCCGCCCACGCGCGCGACGTGATCGCCGAGGCCGAGAACTTCGACCCCAAGCCTCTTGCGGCGGCGCATCTCTCGCCCGACCACGTTGTCTCGATCACCTACACGGGTGGGACGACGGGCAAACCCAAGGGTGTCATCGGCACCGCCCGGGCCATGTCGACGATGACGCAGATCCAGCTCGCGGAATGGGAATGGCCGGAACACCCGCGGTTCCTGCTCTGCACCCCGCTGTCGCATGCCGGTGCGGCGTTCTTCGTGCCGACCCTGATGAAGGGCGGATCGATGGTGGTGCTGTCCAAGTTCGACCCGGCGGAGGTGCTGCGCACGATCGAGGAGCAGAAGATCACCGCGACGATGCTGGTGCCGTCGATGCTGTACGCGCTGATGGACCACCCGGACTCGAAGACGCGCGACCTGTCGTCACTGGAGACCGTGTATTACGGTGCGTCGCCGATCAATCCGGTACGTCTCGCCGAGGCCATCGAGCGTTTCGGGCCGATCTTCGCGCAGTACTACGGCCAGTCCGAGGCCCCGATGGTCATCAGCTATCTGGCCAAGGGCGATCATCCGGGTCCCGGCGAGGACCAGCGTCGGCTGAGCAGCTGCGGACGACCGTCGGCCTTCCTGCGCACCGCCCTCCTCGGCCCCGACGACAAGCCCGTCCCGCAGGGTGAGCCCGGCGAGATCTGTGTCGCCGGACCGCTTCTCGCGGGTGGTTACCTCGGTCTTCCGGAGCAGACCGCGGACACCTTCCGTGACGGCTGGCTGCGCACCGGTGACGTCGCTCGCGAGGACGAGGACGGATTCTGGTTCATCGTCGACCGCACCAAGGACATGATCGTCACCGGCGGGTTCAACGTGTTCCCGCGCGAGGTCGAGGATGTCGTCGCCGAGCACCCGGCCGTCGGTCAGGTGGGCGTCATCGGTGTCCCGGACGAGAAGTGGGGGGAGGCGGTCACCGCGATCGTCGTGCTCCGCAGTGATGCCGACACCGACGATGCGGCGAAAGGCCGCATCACGACCGAGATCCAGCAGTCCGTCAAAGACCGCAAGGGCGCGGTGCAGTCGCCCAAGCAGGTGATCTTCGCCGACGCACTGCCGTTGACCGCACTCGGCAAACCCGACAAGAAGGCGCTGCGGTCTCAGTACTGGGCCACCTCCGACCGCGGAGTCGGTTAGGTCTTCGTTCCCTGGGACGGACCCAGATCGCAGGCCAGAGATCGCAGCAGTCGGTCAGAGATCGCAGCAGTCGCAACAATCGCAGCAGTCACAGTCGTCGCAGGCCGCATCCTTGTACTTGTCGGTGAAGTGATTCCAATGGTCGGTGCAGCAGGCCTTGCCGAAACAGGAAACACCGATGAAGGGCAGAATCCGTTCGGCGAAGGAACGATTCGGCTTGAACGGCGGCGGGTACGGCCACTCGGTCGGATAACCGAAGGGCCGGTGCGGTGGCCACTGTGTGCGCGAGTCGGCGGTCACCGACATGGCGGCAGAATGAGGGTGCATTCGCTTGTGGATGGCGTGGCGCAGTCCGTCGAGCAGGACCACGCGCAGCAAGCGGTCGTCGGCGAGGAAGAGATCCGCATAGCGCGCCCGGATCGCGGCCGCCAGTCGCCGGCACCGGTCGAGGGCGGTCTCGGGTGACGTGCCGGTCGCGCGGAGTGGGTTGAACCGCCCCACGGCGTCATCGGAGTCGTAGTCGTCGACTGCGTCGAGCAGGTGTGCGATGCGGCCGAAATCCGCGCCGATGTCGAGCAGCGGCTCCCGATTGCCGGGGACCTCGGCGAGCACCGCCGAGGTGGCGAAGACCTGTGCCGCAGCGACCGCCGATGGTTCGATGAGGTCGTCGAGCACCGTGCTCGTCGACTCGATCTCCGCCTGCCGCGACAGCGTCGTCATCATGGAATCGATGTCGAGCCGGTCGGCGACCGCGGTGTCGGCCGCTGCATGCCGGCGTAGATGGTTCCCGGCGTATCCGGCGAGTTTCGCGCGGACCGGCCGGCGGGGCGCGAGCGCGTGGTGTTGCTCGTTGCCGACGTCGGCAGCCTTCGCTGCGGCCAGGGTGAGCGACGCGGTGGTGGCCAGGCGGACGCCCGGTTCGTCGCCGGACACGACTGTCGCCGTGCGCATTCCGCGAAGGGGGCATCGGCCGGCAGAGGTGGACGCGCACTCCGACGCCGATTGCGCGGCGGTGAGGATCGAGACCATCACCGCGTCGGTGTTGACCGTCAGCCTGCTCGACTGGCCGTGGTTGTCGCGCAGCGAGATACAGACACCGCACAGGTGTGAGCGCCACTGGTCCATCAGATCGTGGTCGAGTGCGTGCCGACAAGGAGTGAGGACTCCGAACATCTGAGAATCAGACCACAGGGCCGGGAGCGTCGCCACGGGATTCATTCGTTCGGCGCAACCACTCTCAACCCGGTCCGCGCACCCCTCCGATCGATCGGGCGCGAGCGGACAGTGCGTCCCGCAACCACCTCGGCTCCACCACGGCGAAATCGTGATCGAACATCGACGTCCACAGGGCGCGGGTGGCATGTCGATGATCGGCGAAATGGAGTTCGAGGTGACAGCGGTCGCCCGGCCGGCGAATCGTGTCGACGGCGGTGGCGATCATCCCAAGGCGCTCGGCATCGTCGGCGGCACAGTCGACGACCACGTCGACGGGTTCGAACGAGCTGCGGAACGCGTCGCGGCGTCGTTCCCAGATCGCGGCGAGGTCAACCTCGTCGTCCCGTTGTGCGGGCTCGTCGAGGACCTCGACGTCGCGCATCCTGGAGATGCGGTACATCCGTTCGTCGGAACCCTTGCCCGGTCCGTCCTTCCGGGTGGCGGCCGTCTCGGTGGTCCCCGGGCGTCGTCCGGAGGCGACGAGATACCAGGTGTCGCCGGCGACGATGAGTCCGATCGGGTCGAGGACGTGTTCACGGGCCTCGTCCGCGCCTCGCCGGCGGTAGCACATGCGTATCCGACGCCCCTCGAGGACAGCGGTCTGCACGGCGTCGAGCGACTCGAGTCGCTCGGGTGCGCGGACGAACCCTTCCGGCCGGACCAGAACCCGCTGGGCGGCGCGGACCGCGTGGCCGCGGTGCGCCTCCGGGAGCGCCGCGGTCACCTTTCGCATGGCGCTGGTGAACGCGGGGGAGTCCAACCGGCCCGTCCCGGCCAGGAGGGAGGTCGCCTCGTCGACGGTCAGTCCGGTGAGATCGGTGCGGTATCCGGGCAGGAGTGCAAACCCGCCGTGGCGACCCCTCTCGGCGTACACGGGGACACCGGACAGGGACAACGCGTCGATGTCACGCAGCACGGTTCGCTCGGAGACCCCGAGTTCGGCGGCCAGCACCGCGGCGGTGACCCGGTCGTGCTTCTTCAGCACCATGAGCAGGGCGATGAGGCGTTCAGCGCGCACGGGGGAGATTCTTCCGGAAATACATGACAGAAGGTGTCGTGTATCGGGACTTCACTGGTCGACGTACCCGAAACCCCACGAGAGGACGACACCATGAACGCAGCGACCACGAACTCCGCACCCACTCCCGAGGCGACGCCCGCCCTCGACGATCCCCGGCCGGCGTTCCGCGCCGCCACCGCATGGGTCGTGGAACTGCTCGACGGAGTGTCCGACGACCAACTCGACTCGCCGACGCCGTGCGACGAGTTCGACGTCCGAACGCTGTCGGCCCACCTCGTCGCCGTCGCCGAACGCGCGGCCGCGCTGGCCGAGGGTGTCGACATCCGCACGATGGCGTCGATCGCCGAACAGTTCGACGCCCGGACCTACGCGGCCTTCATCGACCAGGCGCTCGACTCATGGTCGGATGACGCCAAGCTCTCCGCGATGGTCCAGGTGCCATGGGGCGAAGTCCCGGGCGCCGGTGCCCTGTGGGGTTATGTCAGTGAAACACTCGTCCACGGCTGGGATCTGGCGGTCGCCACCGGTCGGCCTCCGGAGGCCGACGCCGAACTCGCCGAGACGACGCTCGGGGTGGCACGCCAGTTCATCCCGGCCGCGATTCGCACCGATCCCGGTGTCCCGTTCGGCCCCGTCGTCGAGCCGCGCCCGGAGGCCGGACCCACCGAGCGGCTCGCCAACTGGACCGGCCGGCAGTCGGTGGGATGGGTGGCCTGAAGTACAGAGCGCGACGGCTTCTGCTCCCTGAGGTGCGGGCGGGTCGACTTCGCGCTACCTGAGGTGCGAGCGGGCCGACTTCGCGCTCCCTGAGGTGCGGGCGGGTCGACTTCGCGCTCCCTGAGGTGCGAGCGAAGCGAGCCTCGAAGGGTCCTGGCGAGATGCGTTGGTGCCCTTCGTGGCTCGTCGCTATCGCTCCTCACACCTCAGGGAGCAGGGATGGGGTGTCTGGCTAGAGCTATGCAACCGGCTCGCAGATGACCACCGGGATCGTCCGCTCCGTCCAGGCAGCGTAGGTGTCGTAGTCGGCATAGGTGTCGACCAGATCCGGCCACAGATCGGCGCGTTCGGCATCAGTGGCCGTGCGTGCGACGAGGTCGAACTTCTCCTTGCCGAGCTGGATCTCGACCTTCGGGTTGTCCCGGAGGTTGAGGTACCACGCGGGGTGCTTGGCCGAGCCGCCCTGCGACGCCACGACGACGAACGAGTCGCCGCGGCGCAGGTAGATGAGCGGAGCCGTGCGCGGCTGACCCGACTTGCGGCCGATCGTCGTCAGCAGGCACACCGGCGCCGGTTTGCGGAGGCCCGCGCCCACGCGCCACGTGCCGCCGACCCGGCCGCCGGTCGCCTTGTACAGCGCCGTGTTCGCCTTGGAGCCCAGCTTGATGAACTTGCTGACGACAGGTGAATCCAGCTGCGCCGGTTTGTTGTTCGGATCGAAGGCGGGCATCAGATCCGCTCGATGATCGTGCCGGTGGCCATCGCTCCGCCCGCGCACATGGTGATCAGGGCGGTCTGACCGTCCCGGCGTTCCAGCTCGTGCAGTGCGGTCGTGATGAGGCGGGACCCGGTACTGCCCACCGGGTGGCCGAGGGCGATGGCGCCGCCGTTGACGTTCACCTTGTCCATGTCCGCGCCGTGGACCTGAGCCCAGCTCAACACCACCGACGCGAACGCCTCGTTGATCTCGACGACGTCGATGTCGGACAACGACATCCCCGACTTCGCCAGCACCCGTTCGGTCGCCTGGACCGGACCGTCGAGGTGGAAGTGCGGCTCCGCGCCGACCAGTGCCTGCGACCGGATGCGAGCACGCGGCGTCAGGCCCAGCTCACGTGCCCTGGACTCGTCCATGATCAGCACCGCGGCCGCGCCGTCGGAGATCTGCGACGAAGTGCCCGCGGTGTGGATGCCACCCTCGAGGACGGGCTTGAGTGCCGACAACGACTCGAGGGTGGTGTCACGCAGACCCTGGTCCCGGCTGACGTCCAGGATGTTGCCGGTGAGCTCGCCCTCCTTGGTCCGCTCGGGTGCCTTCAGCGTCAACACCTCGCGATCGAAGCGGCCCTCGTCCCACGCCTGGCGCGCGAGGCGCTGGCTGCGTTCGCCCAGCCCGTCGATGTCGGCGCGTGTGATGCCGCGGCGTTTCGCGATGCGCTCGGCGGCCTCGAACTGATTGGGCATGTCGACGTCCCACGACTCCGCGTGGTACGGCCCGGCGTCGGTGCCGACGTTGGCCCCCAGCGGGACGACCGACATCGTCTCCACGCCACAGGCCAGTCCGATTTCTATCGCGTCGGAGGCGATCAGCCCGGCGATCAGATGGTTGGCCTGCTGCGCCGAACCGCACTGGGCGTCGATGGTGGTGGCGCCCGTGGCCTCGGCAAGGCCTGCCGACAGCCACGCCTTGCGGGTGATGTTGCCGGCCTGCGCGCCGGCCTGGGTGACACAACCGCCGATGACCTGCTCGACGAGTGCGGGATCGATGCCGGCCTTGTCGAGGACCCCGCGCTGGGTCATGCCGAGGAGCTCCTCGGCATGTAGTCCTGACAGCCATCCGCCACGCTTGCCGATCGGCGTACGCGCCGCCTCCACGATGACCGGAACGCCCATGGTCACTCCTTCGTTGGTCTCGGTGAACTCCGTTGCCCACCGGGTATGGCCCGACGACAGGGCGTCGAGGCCGCTGAGATCACGCTAGAACACGTTCTATGTTTGCGTCTATGGTGGGTCCGGAAGGCGTCCCCCGATGACACCTCGGGACGCGGTCCGGCGTCGTACGACTGCGCTGCACGATGGCGAACATGGTCGGATCTGCGGAGCAACGCTGCTGGTGGGGGCAACAAGCCGGGAACAAAACTAGAACAAGTTCTCGTCTGGGGGTGTCGAATGGGTCACAGTGTGCTTCAATGTGATTGAAACAGGTTCTAAATCTCACAGCGAGGTGGTGTGACGTGACCCAGGCCCAGAGCGCCCCGATCGGCAGCGAGCCGACCACGGCGGATTCTGCGCACGCGAGCCCTCCCGACGTCGTCGCGGAGTGCCCGTTCATGCAGCAGGAAGGGTGGGATTTCACCAACCCTGATCTGCTCGAAAAGGGAATCCCCGTGCAGGAATTCGCGCAACTGCGCAAGACCGCACCCGTCTGGTGGAATGCCCAGGCGCCCGGAAAGGGCGGCGGGTTCCACGATGGTGGCTACTGGGTGATCTCCAAGCACGCCCACGTCCGCGAGATCTCGAAGAACAACGACGACTGGGAAACCAACGCCAACGGCGTGATCATGCGTTTCGAGGACGACATGACCGCCGATCAGATCGAGATCACCAAGGCGCTGCTGATCAACCACGATCCGCCGGAGCACACGCGCCTGCGCAAGCTGGTCTCCAAGTTGTTCACGCCGCGTGCCGTGCACTCCCTCGAGGAGAAGCTCGACGATGCCGCGCGCGAGATCGTCAGGCGGGCCGCGGAGAAGGGCAGCGGCGACTTCGTCAAGGACGTCGCCGTCGACCTCCCGCTGCTGGCGATCGCGGATCTGCTCGGTGTGCCCGAGGTGGACCGGGAGAAGCTGTTCGACTGGTCGAACTCGATGATGAACGCCGACGACCCGGACTACACCACCGATCCGCAGCAGGCGAATGCCGAGATCCTCGGTTACGGCTACACGATGGCCGAGGAGAAGCGCAAGAATCCCGGCGAGGACATCGTCACCACGCTGGTGAACGCCGACATCGACGGGCAGGCGCTCGACGAGACCGAGTTCGGGTTCTTCTTCATCCTCCTGACCGTGGCCGGTAACGAGACCACCCGTAACGCCATCAGCCACGGGATGAACGCGTTCCTGGACAACCCCGACCAGTGGGAGCTGTTCAAGAAGGAGCGCCCGGCGACCGCGGTCGACGAGATCGTCCGATGGGCGACCCCGGTGAACTGCTTCCAGCGGACTGCCAAGCGGGACACGCAGATCGGCGGCGTCCACATCGCGAAGGGCGAGCGCGTCGGCATGTTCTACGGCTCGGCGAACTACGACGAGGACGTCTTCGACGATCCGTTCTCGTTCAACATCATGCGTGACCCGAACCCGCACGTCGGGTTCGGCGGCAACGGTGCGCACTTCTGCGTCGGCGCGAACCTCGCGCGGATGGAGATCAACCTGATGTTCAACGCGCTCGCCGACATGGTGCCCGACATCACCAAGCTCGACGCCCCGCGCCGCCTGCGGCACGGTTGGATCAACGGGGTCAAGGAACTCCGCGTCGACTACGGCACGAAGTGACCGCAGCGGAGGAGACTGCCGGGCAGCAGTCGCCGGCCTACCTCGGCATCGACCGGGAGAATCATCCCGCAGTCGTGGCAGGTCGTCGTTCGCGTGAGTTCGTGGCGTCACGGGACAAGCAGGCGTGGATCGACAACTTCGCCGTCGACGCCACGGTGGAGGACCCGGTCGGTCCGTCGATGTTCGATCCGGACGGCGCCGGATTCCGTGGGCACGAGGCGATCTCCGAGTTCTGGGACAAGTCGATCGGGACGACCGAGAACATCGACTTCCGGTTCGACGAGGAGATCATCTGCGGGAACGAGGTCGCCTACATCGGCAGCATCGTCACCCACATCGCCGGCCACGTCTCCGAGGCGCGGGGAGTCTTCACGTATCGGGCCGACGCCGAGGGGAAGCTGTCGGCACTGCGCGCCTTCTGGGAAGTGGAGAAGACCATCAACTCGGTGCGCAAGGCCTGATCGGCGCACGAGTAGCCCACCGCGGGCGGGACAGGTGACGACCACCTGTCCCGCCCGCGGTGTTTGTCAGTGACGGTGCCTGTGAGCCATCGGACGTTTACACCGGAGTCGCATCGGCGCACGATGAGGTGCGTAAAGGTCGGCGATCGGCACCGGAAGGACGGACGATGAGGGCACTGCACCGAACACGGAACTACCTTCGCGCGATGGGGCGGGCTCGACGGCATCGCGCCGAACTCGTCGGTCATCTGGCACGACGCCCCCTCGTCGCCGGCGCAACAATGGGCATGGAATCGGCACTGCTGCTGTCGAATCGGATGGACCCGAAACTCAAGGAACTCGCCGAGCTCAAGGCGGCCGGCCTGGTCAGCTGCGAGTTCTGCCTCGACATCGGTTCGGCACTCGCGACGGGGGCGGGCATCACCGAGCAGCAACTCCGCGATCTGCCGCGGTATCGCGAGTCGGGTGCGTACACCGATCTGGAGAAGCTCGTCATCGGCTACGCCGAGGCGATGACCCTGACCCCCGCAGTGGGCGAGGACCTCGCCGAGCTGCGGGGTCGGCTGGCCGAACATCTATCGGAGACCCAGATCGTCGAGCTCGCGATGACCGTCGCATGGGAGAACCAGCGGGCTCGGCTGAACCAGTCACTGGGCGTTCGGCCGACCGGGATGTCCGACGGCCTCGCCTGCGCTGTGCCCGAACGCATGTCGTAGCAGTCATGCGCATAGGGTGCGCATGACTGCTACGAGAACGGATCAGTGGAGGGGCTTGTCGGCCCCGACGAGCCACATCGAGAAGTACTGCGAGCCACCACCATAGGCGTGACCCAGCGCCTTGCGCGCATCGGCGACCTGGTGGTCGCCCGCCTTGCCCATGACCTGGATGGCTGCCTCGGCGAAACGGATCATGCCCGATGCGCCGATCGGGTTCGACGACAACACACCGCCCGACGCGTTGAGCGGGAGGCGGCCTCCGATCTCGGTGTCACCCGATTCGGTGAGCTTCCAACCCTCGCCCTCGGCGACGAAGCCGAGGTTCTCCAACCACATCGGCTCGAACCACGAGAAGGGGACGTAGATCTCGGCGGCGTCGATCTCGTCGAGCGGATTGCTGATGCCACCGGCCTTCCACAGCGCGGCGGCGGCGTCGCGCCCGGCTTGGGGACTCACGACGTTGCGGTGCGCATAGGACAGCGGTTCGGTGCGCATCGCGGTGGCGTGAATCCACGCCACCGGGTCACCCGCGGCCACGGCCGCATCGGCGACATCCTCGCTGCCGATCACCACCGCGCAGGCGCCGTCCGACGACGGGCAGGTCTCGTCGTAGCGGATCGGGTCCCACAGCATCTGCGAGCTCATGACCTTCTCGACGGTCTGATCCGGCTGATGCAGGTGCGCAAGGGGATTCAGCGCGCCGTTACGACGGTCCTTGGCGGCGACCATCGCGCCGATGTGCTCGGGAGCCCCGGACTGCCGGATGTAGGCGCGTACGTGCGGTGCGAAGAATCCGCCCGCGCCCGCACCGACCGGTTTGGTGAAGGGCACCGGGATCGACAGGGCCCACATCGCGTTGGACTCCGACTGCTTCTCCCACGCGACCGCGAGGACTCTCTTGTGCACGCCCGCGAAGACCAGCGACGCGGCCACGTTGGCCGTCGACCCGCCGACCGAGCCGGCCGTGTGCACGCGGATGAGGCGTTTGCCGACCGCGCCGATGGCCTCGGCCATCGCGAGCTCGGGCATCATCGACCCCTCGAACAGGTCGGGCGCCTTGCCGATGACGATCGCGTCGATGTCGTCGAGCGAGACCTTCGAGTCGATCAGCGCGGCGTCGATGGCCTCGCGGACCATGCCGGCCATCGTGACATCGGACCGTTTGGCGACGTATCGTGTCTGCCCGGTGCCCAGCACCGCGGCACGGTTGTTGTGTCCCATCAGTTCCCGGCCCCCTCGTTGTTCTGGGCACTCAGTGTGACCACCATGTTCTGCTGCAGCAGCGGGCCGCTCGACGCATGGGCGAGCGCGGTGCCCGCGTTGCCGCCGAGGATCTCGTGCGCGGCGTAGCCGATGCGCTGCAGGCCGGCCGAGAACAGCGAATTGCCGGCGAGGGAACCGCCGGACGGGTTGATCCGCACCGAGTTCGGAAGGCCGAGTGCGTTACGGACGATGATCTCCTGATGCGTGTACGACGCGTTGATCTCGGCGACGTCGACCGCACGGCTGCGATCGCCGAACGCGGTGTCGCCGGCCAGCTTCGTCGACGGGGAGAGGGTGAGGTCGCGTGCCCCGAAGTTGGGGGTGTCGATCCGATGGTCCCATCCGGTGACGAATGCCGGATTGGCGACGAGTTCACGCGCTTTGCGCTCACTGGCGATGACGACCGCGGCGGCGGCGTCGGTGTACGGCGCGATGTCGTGCGCCCGTAGCGGATTCGCGACGTAGTCGCGGCCGAGAAGCTCGTCGACCGAGCCGCCGAAGGTGCGGGCGCCGATCGTCGCCATGTCTTCTTCGGTCCACACCCCGGCGTCGATCCCGGCTCGCGCCTGCAGCGCGCCGAGCGACCGGGCGTCGGGGTGCAGGGGAGCGACCGTGTAGGGGTCGGTCTGCAGGGTCAGGGTCTGATCCGCATTGCCGGCGGTGGCCTTGCCGAAACCGTAGGCGAGCGCGAGGTCGACCTCACCGGTGGCGATCTTGACCCACGCCTCGTAGAGCGCCCATGCGCCGTCCATCTCGACGTGTGACTCGTTGATGGGCGGCATGGCGCCGATCGAATCGATCGCCGAGATGAAGGAGAACGCGCGGCCGGCAAGGTAATCCGACGATCCGCTGCACCAGAACTCGATGTCGGTGCGAGCGATGCCGAGCTCGGCGTAGAGCTTCTCGAAGCACGGGATCAGCATCTCGACACCGTTGGTGGTGCCGTGGGTGCCGGCGACATTGGGGCTGTGCGCGAAACCGATGATCGCGATCGGGGGCAGTGTCATCAGAGGTGGTCCTTGTAGGTCTCGTACTCGGCGTCCGGTTCCCCGGTGGGCGCGAAGTGGCTGATGTTGCCGATCGAGTGCTCCCATTCGTCCTCGGGAAGCCAGACGGCCTTGACGCGCATGCCCATTCGGACCTCGGCGGCCTCGATGTCGAGGATCAGGTGGAGGAACGGGATGTCCGCGCCGTCGAGGAGCACGTAGGCGGCGACGTACGGAGGCTTGATCCGCTGGCCCTGGAAGGGCACGTTGACGATGCAGAACGTGGTGACGATGCCGGTGTGGGCGAGTTCGACTCGTTCCACCGCGGGGGAACCGTCGGCCGGGCTGACGCCACGGGGCGGGAAGTACACGCGTCCGGCGTCGACACCCGAACCGATACGGGTCCCGATCAGCTTGCCCGCCTTCAGCCCTTCGAGGTAGACAGACTCCTCCTCGTTGGCGGAGTGGATGATCTCGGTGCTGACCGGGGTGGGGATGACGAGGAGGCCGGTGTCGGCACCCTTGGGTGCCTCGGCGGTGTTGGCAGGGGCGGTGGCCGGCTCCTCGCCGGGGGTGAAGTGGGCGATGTCGTCGATGCGGCCGATACGAGCCGCGCCGAACACCGCGTGGACCCGCATCCCGGTCGACATCTCGTCGGGGGAGTCGACCGAGATCGCATGCAGCAGAGTCGTGTCCGCGCCGTCGAGGCGGATGAGCGCCCATGCGAACGGCTTGTCCAGTGGCTGGCCCGGTACCGGCTCGGGGTTCCAGGTCCACGTGGTCACCGTACCCACGGCCGACACCTCGACGAACTCCGTTGACTGCGCGCCGGTGACGGGGTCGAACTCGACCGGAGGGACCGCGACCTTGCCGTCGCTGCCTCTCGAGCCGATGATCCGACCGTCGCGCAGGGCGAGTGCGAACTGACTGAGAACCGGACCCAGAGACCTGGTGTAGTCGAACGAGTTGGCCAGGGGAGCGGTCAGGATGGGGGACTTCGGCTCGGGCACCTCGGCAACGGGACTCGGGGCGGCCGGAGACGTTACGCTCATGCTCACATCTCGAGTAGAACACGTTCTAGTATTGGACACAAGGTGCATGTCAGGCCGTGGGAACGCGCGGCCGGGCGAAAGGGGAGTGGGAGTGAAGCTCGGTCTGCAACTGGGGTACTGGGGCGCCGACCCCATCCCGAACGCGCCGGAATTGATCGCCGCCGCGGAGGAATGTGGCTTCGACGCCGTGTTCACCGCGGAGTCGTGGGGATCGGATGCGTACACGCCGCTGGCGTGGTGGGGTGCCGCGACCTCGCGTCTGCGACTGGGCACCGCGGTGGCCCAGCTGTCGGCGCGACCGCCGACCTCGCTCGCCATGCACGCGCTGACCCTCGACCATCTCTCCGGCGGCCGGCACATCGTCGGACTCGGGGTGTCGGGACCGCAGGTCGTGGAGGGTTGGTACGGCGAACCGTTCGCCCAACCGCTGGCGCGCACGAGAGAGTACGTGCGCGTGGTGCGGGACGTGCTCGCCCGCCAGGACAAGGTGACCAACCCCGGTCCGCACTATCCGCTGCCGTATCCGGCTGACGCACCGGGGTCGACCGGCCTCGGGAAACCGTTGAAGCCGATCACCCACCCGCTGCGCGCCGATGTGCCGATCTGGCTGGGCGCCGAGGGCCCGAAGAACGTCGCGCAGACCGCCGAGATCGCCGACGGCTGGCTCGCCATCTTCTTCAGCCTCGGCCTCGCCGACCAGTACAACGCCTGGCTCGACGAGGGATTCGCCCGCCCGGGTGCGCGCCGGTCGCGCAGCGACTTCGAGGTGGCCGCGACCGTGCAGGTCGTCATCACCGACGACGTCGCGGCCGCCATCGACCGGTACCGGCCGTCGACGGCGCTCTACGTCGGCGGAATGGGCGCCAAGGAGAAGAACTTTCACGCCGAGCTGTACAAGCGGATGGGTTACGGCGACGCCGTCGACGAGATCGTGAGCCTGTTCCTGAGCGGGAAGAAGGCCGAGGCGATGGCCGCGGTGCCCGACGAGATGGTCCGCGAGACGATGCTGGTCGGGACCGCCGACGAGGTGCGCGCGCAGATCAAGGAGTGGGAGGCGGCCGGGGTCACCATGCTCATGGTCACCGCGCGCGACGCCGAGACGATCCGCGAACTGGCGACGCTGGTGTGATTCGGCCATAGAATTCACGCCGTGCGACACGGTGATCACGATCCTCGTTGTGAGGGCGCAGACCACGAACGGGGCGGCCTCCCGGCGGGAAGGCAGAACAACACGTCCGACCGGCTGCCGTCGGGAATGCGCCGCATCGGCAATTTTCGCTTCTTCTACGAGGGTGAGAAGTGGGAGTGGTCGGATGAGGTCGCCGCGCTGCACGGCTACGCACCGGGTGAGGTGGAACCGACCACCGAGCTGATGCGCCGCCACAAGCACCCCGAGGACCGTGCCCACTTCGACGCGGTGATGGCCGAGATGCTCACCAATCACGCGCCGTTCTCGAGCCGTCACCGCATCGTCGACACGTCGGGGCGCGTCCGACCGGTGGCGGTCATCGCCCACTCCATCACCGACGCAACCGGTGTGCCCATCGGCACCGAGGGTTTCTATCTCGACCTGACCGACGCCGAACTGGCCGCGGTGCAGCGGCGGGTCGACGATCAGGTCCGGGCCTTCCGGGACAGCAGCGGGGTGATCGAGCAGGCGAAGGGCATGCTCATGCTGGTGTACGGAGTCAACGCCGACCGGGCGTTCGATGTGCTCCGCTGGCGCTCGCAGCAGGAGAACGTCAAGATCCGGGATGTCGCGGCCGCGCTCGTCGTCGAGATCCAGGCGGGACTCTCGGTGGAGGACCACCAGCGTCGGCGCCTCGACGAGATCGTGCTGCGTCCCCGGCAGTCGTCGGAGGACTGACCGGTGCTCTCCAGCCCCACCGCGCGCCTCGCTCGCTAGCGCGCAGAGTCGGACTGTGCGTCGACTGGGCGTCGGCTTTCGTCGACTGGGCGTCGTTTGGCGTTGATTGTGCGCCGAAGTGACTACTCGCCGGTGAACTCGGGTGTGCGCTTCTCAGCGAAGGCGCGCGGGCCGACCTTGGCGTCCTTGGACTTGAAGACCGAGATGCCGATCTTCGCGTCGATCTCGAAGGCGTCGAGTTCGTGCAGGCCCTCGGTGTCGCGGATGGTCTTCAGGATTCCCTGTACCGCGAGCGGGCCGTTGGCCGCGATCTTCTCGGCGAGCTCGAGGGCTTTGTCGAGCGCGGCGCCGTCGTCGACGACGTGGCCGATCAGGCCGTACTCCAGGGCCTCCCGCGCGGTGACGTGGCGACCGGTCAGCAGGATGTCGCAGGCGACGGTGTACGGGATCTGCCGGACGAGCCGGACGGCGCTGCCGCCCATGGGGTAGAGCCCCCAGCGCGCCTCGGAGACACCGAACTTCGCGCTCTCGCCGGCGATCCGGATGTCGGTGCCCTGCAGGATCTCGGTGCCGCCGGCGATCGCCGGTCCCTCCACCGCGGCGATCAGCGGCTTGGTGAGGCGGCGTCCCTTGAGCAGCGCGGGCAGCGACGCCGGATTCCAGGCGCCGGAGTCCACCGTGTCGCCGGGTGCGTTCTTGTTCATGCTCTTCAGGTCGGCGCCCGCACAGAAGTATCCGCCGGCGCCGGTGAGGATGGCCACGCGGATGTCGGGGTCGGCATCGACCTGATCCCACGCCTCCGTCATGATCCGCATCATCTCCGTCGACAGCGCGTTGCGCGCCTCCGGGCGGTTCATCGTCACGATGAGGATGTGCCCGCGCTTCTCGACGAGGCACTCGGGTGCCTTCTCGGTGACGGACTCGGCGGGGGTTGTTGTGGTCATCGCTGCGCTCCGGTCTCGCTGTGCTCAGGTGATCGCGGCGGCAGTGGATTGCCGCTTGCCCAGAACGATAACACGTTCTAATTTTGATCCCATGGCCTACACGATCGCCGACCTCATCGAGCATGCCGTCGACCTGGTTCCCGAGCGCATCGCGCTCGAGTCCGGCGACCGCACGCTCTCCTACGCCGAGCTGGAGGCGCGGTCGAACGCCCTCGCCCACACACTGCGCGAACTGGGCGTCAAGCCGGGTGACCGAGTGGGGTTGTACAGCCGGAACACCATCGAATCGGTCGAGTCGATGGTCGCCATCTTCAAGGCGCGCGCGGTGATGGTCAACGTCAACTACCGCTACGTCGAAGCCGAACTCGAGCACATCTTCACCGACTCCGGGATGAAGGTGCTCATCCACGAGCGCGGCTTCGCCACCCGCGTCTGCAACACGTTGCCGCGCTCACCCGAACTCGAGCACCGCATCGCCATCGAGGACGGGTCCGACGAGGATCTCTGCTGCGACGGACACGGCGACGCCATCCGGTACGAGGAAGCGATCGCGGGATCGTCGACCGAACGCGACTTCGAGGACCGCAGCGACGACGACCTGTACATGCTCTACACCGGTGGGACCACCGGGAAGCCCAAGGGTGTCGTGTGGCGTCAGGTGGACGTCTGGCGTGTGCTCGGTGGCGGAATCGACTGGTACACCAGCGAACCCGTCCCCGACGAGTGGCATCTCGCCAAGACCGGCGCCGACGGCGGGCAGCTCGTCCGGTACCCGATCCCGCCGTTCATCCATGGCGGATCGCAGTGGGCGATCTTCCAGTCGCTGTTCGCCGGCGGAAAAGCGGTGGTGTACCCCGAGTTCAGCGGCTCGGCCGCGTGGGACATCGTCGAACGCCACAAGGTCAACGTCGTGTTCATCACCGGAGACGCCATGGGACGTCCCATGATCGAGGCGCTGGAGAACGGCGACGAGCGCGATCTGTCGAGTGTGCTGTCGGTCGCGTCATCGGCCTGCCTCTTCTCGCCGAGCGTGAAAGAACAGTTCCTCGACCGCTTTCCGAACGCAGTCGTCATCGATGCCATCGGGTCGTCGGAGACCGGCTTCGGTGGAATGGGAGTCGTCGAGAAGGGCACCCCGCACACCGGTGGTCCACGGGTGAAGGCCGACAGCGAGACCCACGTCCTCCGGGAGGACGGCACACCCGTCGAGGCGGGGAGTGGCGAGGTGGGGGTGCTCGCGCGCTCCGGACATGTGCCACTGCGCTACCACAACGATCCGGAGAAGTCGGCCAAGACATTCAAGGTCTTCGACGGCGTGCGGTACTCGCTGCCCGGCGACAATGCGGTCCTCGAGGCCGACGGGACGATCACCATGCTCGGCCGCGGGTCGGTGTCGATCAACACCGGCGGCGAGAAGGTGTTCCCCGAGGAGGTCGAGGGCGCGCTCAAGGCCCACCCGGACGTGTTCGACACCGTCGTGGTGGGAGTGGCCGACGATCGATGGGGCCAGCGCGTCGCCGCGGTGATCGCCACCCGCGACGGGGCGCGGCCGTCGCTCACGAGTCTCAACGACGTCGTGCGGAAAGAGCTCGCGGGCTACAAATGCCCGCGCAGCGTGTGGTTCGTGGACGAGATCAAGCGTTCTCCCGCAGGCAAACCCGACTACCGATGGGGAGCGTCGGTCACCGCCGAGCGTCCCGCCGACGAGGCGCAGTAGAGCGCCGGAAGCGAGCTGACAACAATGCGTACTGAACTGGCCGAGAAGTTCGGCATCGAATACCCGATCTTCGGGTTCACACCCAGCCAGGACGTGGCGGCGGCGATCAGTCGCGCCGGCGGACTCGGCGTGCTGGGATGCGTCCGCTTCAACGAGGCCGACGAGCTCGACGAGGTCCTGGAGTGGATGCACGAGAACACCGACGGCAAGCCCTTCGGCGTCGATGTGGTGATGCCCGCCAAGATCCCCATCGAGGGTTCCAAGGTCGACCTCGACTCGATGATCCCGCCCGAGCACCGGGCGTTCGTCGAGCGCACGCTCGACGATCTGGGTGTGCCGCCGCTGCCCGGTGGTGATCGTGTCGACGCCGGTGTGCTCGGCTGGCTGCACTCGGTCGCGCGGTCCCACGTCGACATCTCGATGGAGCATCGTCGGAAATACGGGCAGATCAAACTGATCGCCAACGCCCTGGGGTCGCCGCCGCCCGACGTCATCCAGACCGCGCACGACAACGGCGTGCTGGTGGCCGCACTGGCAGGCGCGAAAGATCATGCGCTGCATCACGTCGAGGCCGGCGTGGACATCGTCATCGCGCAGGGTTACGAGGGTGGTGGGCACACCGGTGAGGTCACCTCGATGATCCTGTGGCCCGAACTCGTCGACGCGGTCGGCGACACCGCCCCCGTTCTCGCGGCCGGTGGCGTCGGTAGCGGTCGTCAGATCGCCGCCGCGATCGCGCTGGGTGCCCAGGGTGTGTGGATGGGCACGTATTGGCTGACGGCCGCGGAGTACAAGCTCGGCGTGCCGGAGGGCTCGGACAAGCCGTCGACCGTGCAGCAGGCGTTGCTGAAGGCGACGTCGCGCGACACCGTGCGCCGCCGGATCTACTCGGGAAAGCCTGCGCGACTGCTGAAGACGGCCTGGACGGATGCGTGGGACGCCGAATCGGCGCCCGAACCGCTGCCGATGCCGCTGCAGAACCTCCTCGTCGCCGAGGCGCACGCACGGATCTCGCAGGCCGACAACCCCGACGTCGTCGCCATGCCCGCCGGGCAGATCGTCGGACGTTGCAACGCCATCACACCGGTGGCCGATCTGATCGCCGATCTCGTCAGCGAGTACGACGAGGCCGTCGGCCGGATGAACAAGACGCTGGGCGGTTAGGGGACCGGTGCGGCGACGTCACGTCAGCGGACATCGGCACGCAAGAATTTCGGATGATCCAGGCGCCAGGTGATCATCGCCGCGACCACCGCGACCACGGCCAACGTCAGCAGTGAGTTCCGTTCGTCGAAGGCGTTGAACAGCAGGCCACCGAATCCGGCACCGGCCAGGAATCCGGCGTAGGTGCTCAGGTGAGCGACCCATCCCCACCGCTTGGCGCCGGCCACGTGCAACCCGGCACCCTGGCCTATCTTCACCAGCGTGCCGGTCACATACGACAGGGGCATGACGACCTCGCCCTTGCGGCTGATCGAGGTGTTGAGTGCGCCGAGACCGAAGGCCAGGCAGAGGACCGGGCCGGCGCCGAACTCGCGATTGCCGTTCTCGAGGCCGATGTCGATGAGCCACGCCGCGATCGTCGAACCCGCGGTCAGCATCGTCGCCCCGTGTCGGGCCTTGCGCCACACATACATTCGCGCCAAGGTGGCCACGAACACGCCGAGAACGAACACCACGACGGTGAGCAGAGCCGTGAAGCCGAGCCGGTGCGCGCCCTTGACGTGTTCGAGCACCAGCCGTTCGCTGTTGCCCGTCATGAAGGTGACGTACCAGCCGGAGGAGTACAGCCATGCCGCGGCGCCGGTGGCGCCGGCCAGCGCGGCGAGGACGGCGGCGAGAACCATCTCTCGCCCGTCGTAGAAGGGACCCAGCAATTCCTTTCGGATTGATTCGCTGCGAGGGTCGGAAGTGGATGCGGTGCGTTCGACAACGGTCATCGGGTCGGCTCCCAGTCCTGTCGGTAGGGCTGTGGTCGTGATCGGCATTCGAACGGGGGAGTGTGTCCCGGCGGCATCGGCGGTCTGTCCCGTCGGGGAAGCCCGATAGGGCAGTTCCCTACTTCCAGGGCACCCGAAGTCCGCCGTCTGCGCCACGTGAGTCCGACCACATACTGGTCCGCCCGGGCGATCCGTCACCCATCGAGGTGTCGGCGGAACCAGCGCGTCGGCACGACCGTTGTGTGGCGGCTGCGAGCGGGCTCGGGATTCGGGGATCGCGCTACGGCGAGGTGTACTCGCCCCACAGGTCGTCGACGATGTCGGCGGCGTCGGGCGGGAGGCAACTCGCGTCGGGACACGGCCCCGGCGGCATGGGAGTCGGTGCGATCAGGGTGCCGACTGCGGCGGGAAGTGTCAGTCGCGTGGTTGGTGCGGTCGACGGCTTTCCGGTCGGGCCGAGCGTGCCCCATTGTTCGACGCCGTCGACTCCCGGCACGGTGGTGCATCCCCAGTACAGGTCCCAGTCGCCGTCGGGCAGCACGGTGGACCCGGTCGGACCGTCGTCGAATACCTCGAGCGCAACAGTTCTCGTGCCGCCGGGGGCGATCAGAGCCCGCGGGTCGACCGGATTGACGTACCCGAACGGCGGTCGTGAGTCGCTGTTCGCCACCGACCCGGCCGGTAGCCCGAACATCTTGCACCCGATCACCGCCGCGGACCGGTTCGTGACTGTCACGGTGACCGAGTTGCCGGACACCGAAGGTGTGATCGTGACATCGCCGGGGGCGGCGTGCGCGATCGCGGGGGAGAGGATTGCCGCGGTTGCGCATCCGAGCGCGATGCCCAGGGTGCGGAGCAGGTGTCGTCCGGTCATGGGTGCGAGCCTCTCGTCGGGGTCTGCGCGTTAGTGTTCCCGAAGGATGGCGCGAACCCACCACGAATGGACATATCCGGCGTCAGACATACGTTCCGACGGTCCCGAATAGGAACAGCAGGACGCTGAGTGGAAAACCTCATGAGCGGAGTCCGCTCCGCATGTCGTCAGGAGGGGAACTCAGAACTTCGAGACGACCGATCAAAGGTTGGTCAGAATGTACACAGCGAAACCCGTTGCGAACACAACACTGCCGACCACAATCCCAGTGCCTGTTTGTCTCACCGGCCCAGGAAAGAGTATGCACAGGGCGCCTCCGAGCAGGGCGAGCAACACCAGCATTGTCCCAAGGCCCCAGAGGAGTGCGTATGCAATAAACGATAGAGACACCGCGGCAATCGCGACAAACGGTGTGCGGGGACCGAAATAGCGCGTATCCACAATCAAGCTCCCAGCGATAGCGCGACCAGTCCACTAACTGAAACCGCTGCGCCTATGACATAAGCCCAGCTCCGCGCGCTCCCATCATTGACCCAGGCCAGAACTCCCGCTACCAGCAGCCCCGCAGTCACCAAGCCCGTCCTCCAGGCAGCGACCGACACTCCGCCGACTGCGTGCGGAACGCTGAAGACCGTCACCATCAACAGCATGGCCACGGCGGTCTGCGCCCCGTACATGCGTTGGGGCGCGGAGCCGACAGTGTTGTCCGTGGCACGGTCGCTAGCCGTCATCTGCCTCGCCCCTGAGGTTGGCTGATCAGACGGATAACGTAAATCGCCATCAAAGTCGTCACGACCCTTTCGCTCTGGGAGGACTACCGGGGTCTCCGAGGTCAGTCATTCCGGTGATCTCACCCGTCTCGACCGGAATCCAGTCGTTGCCCGGGGAGGAGTTGACGACCTCCTGCTCGAACCTGTCGAGATCGTCCTCGTAGCTTCCATACTCGTGGTGGAATGGCAGATTCAAGAATGGCCCAGCCGCGATGTGGTCGCCAGCGTCGTCTTGGTGGAGAATGCGGGTTTGCCCGTCCGGCAAGTACTGGTATGTCTCCATCGAGGGGTAGTCCGTAGCCTCGCCCGACACTCGTGCGCCTGTTCCGCTAGGTGTGATCACGGTCTGGCCGTTCACAGACCACGCGAGCTCTGCGGCGCCCGGCGGGGCAAAAGGGTCGGCGGCGTCGTAGGCGATCGCAACTGTGCCGTCAGGTAGCTGCGACGCCGACACTTTGGGCGTGCCGGTCCTCACCTCACCGGAATCGACGTTAACCGACGGATTCTGTCGCGCAATTATGATCCCGTTCTCGTAGTCGATGAAGTAGCTGACACGAGTATTCTCCGGGGAAAAATGAGGATCGAACTCGCGATTGTCTCCGAGGTGATCATCGATCCCGCCGATAACTGTTTCCGTAGGAATGAACAACCCCGTGGCCACGACGCCCTGCCCGGGAACAGGTTTGATCTTGATGACGCTCACGACGGGCGGGACGCCCTGGTTCTTCGGATTGTAGCTGTGCGGGTCCAAAGCGGCGGCCATCCGCCAGTCGTTGTCGCTGACAGGTACTCGACCGTAGACCTCGCGGAATGCGTCCACTTGATTCGCCACGCGTGTCATCGATCCGGTGGAAGTGGCAATCGACGCCGGTGTGATTCCGCTAAGTGCGGCAAGGGCCGAGTTTACGGCTGCGCTCGTGTCGCTCACCGACTGGTCCGCAGCTACACCGAGATTGCGCAACGCGGTCTGGTGCTGAAAGGCGACATTCTCGTCGTACTCGGTTTCGGGTGGAGCTTTCGCTGCTTCGAAGGCCACCTCATACTCGCGGCTTCCGCGGTTGAGCACATACCCCTGGGACTCTGATGACGTTGTCCCGTTCTCGAGGGCAGTGACTGCTCCTTCGATGGAAAACGCGCCGCGGTTCATCGCATCGGCCAGATCGCCGTACTCGTTCGCAACACCGCGGAGCCAGCGTGTGATGGCCTCCGCTCGGTCATCGGCCGGTCCTCTGGCCGTACCCGTCCACTCCGCACCCGTCAGGTTGAGGACGGGGTTTCCCGCCTTGGGCGCCTCGGCGTCCAGACGAGCCTTCATGGCGAACAGTCCATTGGCGATGAGCCGGAGTCGATCGGGCGTCCATGCTGTGACCTCGTTGTAGCTCGGCGGCATGCTACCGCGGTCCCCTCTCCGTGACGCCCAGGAGAATTTCGAGCGGAACTGGGTGATCCGTCAGTGGGCCGGTCCTCGAAGGGAAGGCGATCGCGCTCGAAATACGGTCCGCTCCGGATTGATCAGTGTCGACGGTGGTGTCGCGGGCGTTGACCACCAACTCAGCAAAGGCAGAGATTGCCTTCGAAGCATTCGACATCGACGTCTCGATCTGCGAATCACCGGAGCTAGCGATATCGCTCATGTCGTCGGTCGCGCCTCGGAAGGAGCCGGCGAGGCCACCGAACGTCTGGGTCGCGTAGGTGGTCCCCAGTCCTGCACTGAGGTGCAACCCCCCGATGTTCGAGGCGCACTGTTGGATCTCCATAGCGGCTGTGACCAGCGCCGCCGGATCTACGGTCAGATCTGCCATCGTCTCCCCCGAGTGCGTGCGTAGAAGCTAGCACGATCAGCGCATACCAGAACTGTGCGCTGTCAACGTAGAGCGTGACGATCGAGAATGGGGAACGGCATCCACAGGGGGGGCGGAAGATCCGTATGACGTTGTGCCCCGAAACCGGGCGTAATGTCATACCGATCCAAACGGGGCCCTTCGTGGCTCGTCGCTTGCGCTCCTCGCACCTCAGGGAGCAGGGGTGGGTCGCCTTCGCTCCTCGGCTCAGGGAACAGTGTGGGCCAGTAGGTCTGTTGGTTCTCTCGAATCACCGCACGGGACGCTCAGGGGAGCGGCGGCGGCCGGCCTACGTCGCGGTGCGGTAGACCCGACCGTCGCGAACCCACGTGGGCGGGGTGGTATCGGCCGCCAGCAGTCGCTTGACCGTCTTGAAGGTGGCGGTCTCGGGGAGCTCGTCGACGAGTCGCACCCGGTGCGGCCACTGCTTGGGACCGAGATCGTCCTGAGCGGAGAGGAATTCGCCGAACTCGTCGCCCGTGAGCCCGTCGGCGACGAGGACCGCCTCGATCTCGTCACCGATCTCCACCGGTACGCCATGCACCGCGACCTGACGAATTGACGGATGACGCAGCAGGATTCGTTCGATCGGGCCGGTGCCGATGTTCTCCCCGTCGACCCGCAGCCAGTCGCCGAGGCGTCCGGCGAAGTGCAGGAAACCGGCGTCGTCGACCCAGGCGAGGTCGCCGGTGTGGTAGATCCCGCCACGCATGCGGTCGGCGGTGGCATCGGGATCATTGTGATAACCGGCGAAAAGGCCGGGGCCCGAGAGGTTCACGATCTCACCGACCGTGCCGACAGGTACGGGCTCGCCGGTGTCGACATCGACGACCGCGGTCGGCTCACGCAACGGTCCCAGGGCGTCGTCGGGTGTGTCGGGGGTCCGGGTGATGGCCACCCCGCCCTCGGTGGAGCCGAAACCGTCGACGACGCGGCACCCGAAGCGCTCGGCGAACCGGCGCCGGTCGCGGGCCGGCGCCTCGTTGCCGTACATGATGCGTAACGAACTCGCGGCGTCGTCGGGGTGCGGCTCGGTGGCGAGAATGTAGTTCATCGGTTTGCCGACATAGTTGGCATACGTCACGCCGTACCGGTGGACGTCCTCGACGAACCCGCGCGCGGAGAAGCTGCGTCGCAACGCGATCGACGCCCCGCCGGCCACCGCGACGCACCACCCGGCGATCATCGCGTTGGAGTGGAACATCGGCATCGACAGGTAGGCGACGTCGCGCGGACCGATGTCGAACCGGTCGGCCAGCATCGGGCCGCTGGTGGCGAAGGTGCGATGCGTACACCGCACCGCCTTCGGATCCCCGGTCGTCCCCGAGGTGAAGATCAGCATCATGAGGTCGTCCGGCGTCGGATCGGCGAGGGGCGCCGGCTCGCTCGTGGCCACCGCGTCCGCCCACTCGGGCGAGTCGACATCGATGACGCGGGTTCCGCCGAGGTCGAGGCCGTCGAGCAGATGCCGGGTGTCGACGCCGCACAACACGACCTGACAATCGGCGCGGGCGATGTCGGCGGCGAGGGCGTCACCGCGGCGGGTGGTGTTCAGGCCGACCAGCACGAATCCGTGACGTGCCGCCGCTGCGAACAGTGCGCTGAACTCCGGTGTGTTGGCGAGCAGGATGCCCACGTGGCGCGGGCGGTCCTCCGACAACCAGCTCCGCACCACCCCGGCCCGCAGTGCGGCGTCGACGAGATGATCTGCCCACGAACGGAACCCGCCCTCGAACCAGATCCCGCGATCGTCGACCCCGGTCAGCGGCGCGACGAGATCGGCGACCGTCGAGGCGCGCGTCGGGGCGATCGGCCGGCTCACGCCGGTGTGGCGGCCAGCTCGGCTCCGATGACCCTCACCGACGCGGTGGCCGAGCCGAACGCGAACTCGTTGTGCTTGGCGCGCAAGAAGTAGCGATGCACGGGGTGGCTGGTGTCGAGGCCGACACCACCGTGAACGTGTACGGCCGTGTGTGCCACGCGGTGACCGGCCTCCGCAGCCCAGAACTTGGCCGTCGCGATCGCATTCTGCAGCTCCGGGGTGGGTCCGCTCGAATGGTCGAGCAGCCAGGCCGCCTGCGTCGTCGTCAGCGCCAACCCCTGCGCGTCGATGTATCCGTCGGCGAGACGCTGCGCGACCGCCTGGAACGATCCGATGGCGCGGCCGAACTGCTCACGCTCGCGGGCATATTCGGCGGTGAGCTCGAGTCCGCGCTCGACGATGCCGGTCTGGTCGGCACAACACGCCAGTGTCGCGCGGGCGACCAGCGTCGCGGCGGTGTCCCCTCCGCCGGCGAGAACGGCGTCGCCGTCGACCGGTGTGCCGTCGAACTCGACCTGCGCCGAGGGGATCAATCCGGTGGACGGGGTGGGGGTGACGACGACGCCCGGGGCGTCGGCCGCGACGACTACCGCGACGACACCGTCGGGTCCGGATGCGGTGACCACGAACATGTCCGCGGCCTCGGCATAGGGAACGTCGACCTTGACCCCGGTCAGCGTCCCCTCCGTCGAGAACGTCGTCGTGGGGGAGCCGAGGTCGGTCGCCAGGTCTTCCTCGACGGCAACGGTGAGCACCGAATCGCCGGTGGCACCGGCAGCGAGGACCCGGCCACGGAGCTGCGCCGAACCGTGCGCGGCGATCACCGGCAGCGCAGCGATCGCATGGGGTCCGAACGGTACGCGGGCCAGCACCCGGCCGAGCTCGGTGGCCACGAGCGCGTTCTCGACGACACCGAGGTCGCCACCGGCATCTCCGACGGCTTCGGCGGACAGCTCGAGGCCCAGGAGCCCGGCGCCGCCGAGTTCACGCCACAGGTTCGCGTCGAGCGCGGCCCGCGAGGACTCCAGGTCGGCGACGCGCTCGGGAGTGCTGATCGACGTCGCGATGTCGCGGGCCAGTCCACGGACGTCGGCGCCGGATTCGGGAAGCGAGAAATCCATCGGTGCGTCTCCATCTTCGGGGTGCGGTTGTGGTTTCGATACGCCGCGTGCTCGCTGCGCTCGCTCGGGGCTACTCAACCAGCGGGTGGGCGGGGTGCTTGCTTGGCTCGGTCGGGGTTACCTGCGGCTGGGGCGGGGTGCTCGCTGCGCTCGCTCGGGGCTACTCAACCAGCGGGTGGGCGGGGTGCTTGCTTGGCTCGGTCGGGGTTACCAGCGGGTGGGCGGGGTGCTTGCTTGGCTCGGTCGGGGTTACCAGCGGGTGGGGCGGGTGCTTTGCTGCGCTCGGTCGGGGTTACCAGCGGGTGGGGCGGGGCAGGCTACCTGCGCTGGTGCGGGAGGCCGAGGGCGAGCATCGCGATGATGTCGCGCTGGATCTCGTTGGTGCCGCCGCCGAAGGTGAGGATCAGCGACGTGCGCTGGTAGCGCTCGAGCCGGCCGTTGAGATGTGCCCCCGTACTGCCGGTGCGCAGGGTCGCGGCGGGACCGACGACCTCCATCAGCAATCGGTAGGCCTCGGTGGCGAATTCGGTGCCGTAGACCTTGGTCGCCGACGCATCGGCCGGACTCGGCGACCCGCCGGAGCTGGCGACCGAGGCGATCTTCCAGTTGATCAGCTTCAGGAACTCGACCTTGGCATGGACGCGGGCGAGGTTCTGCTGAACCCACGGCGCGTCGATCACCCGGTGGCCGTCACCGGTCTTGGTCTGCTGTGCCCACGCGACCGTCTCGCGCAGTGCGGTCTGGATCGGCGCCGCGCTGCACAGCGCCACCCGCTCGTGGTTGAGCTGATTGGTCACCAGCGGCCACCCACCGCCCTCCTCGCCGACGATCGACGACGTCGGCACCCGGACGTCCTGGTAGTAGGTCGCGCTGGTGTCGACTCCCGACATGGTGTGCACCGGTGTGTAACTGAAGCCCTCGGCGGTGGTGGGCACGATGAGCATCGAGATGCCCTTGTGCTTCTTCCCGCCGGTTTCCAGCGTCGACGGGTCGGTACGGCAGGCGAGCCAGATGTAGTCCGCATAGGCGACCAGGCTGGTCCACATCTTCTGGCCGTTGATGACGTAGTCGTCACCGTCGCGGACCGCGGTGGTCCGCAGGGCCGCGAGATCGGTGCCGGCGCCCGGCTCGGAGTACCCGATCGAGAAGTGCAGCTTGCCCGCCGCGATCCGCGGCAGGAAGTACGCCTTCTGCTCGTCGGAGCCGTAGTTCATGATCGTCGGCGCCACCGAGTTGATGGTGAGGAACGGAACGGGTGCGCCCGCGATCGCGGCCTCGTCGGTGAAGATCAGCTGATCCATCATCGACCGGTTCTGGCCGCCGAACTCGGTGGGCCAGCCCAGTGCGAGCCAGCCGTCGGCGCCCATCTGGGCGACGACGTCGCGGTAGGCGTCGCCCTCGCCGAGCTCGCCGTCGCCGCCGGACAGGGCGGCACGACGGTCCTCGGTCATGAGGCCGGAGAAGTAGTCGCGGAGTTCTCTGCGGAGCTCGGCTTGTTGGTCGGTATAGGCGATGCGCATCGACACTCCAAGGGGTGGATCGGCTAGCGTCCGGTCCCGGCTTATGGTCAAGTTGACAGGCGAAGTGCTCGTGCACTTCTGAAACACGTTCTAACCTGTTCTCACAGCCCAGTCAACAGGTGACCCATCGATGAGGAGACGGTTCCGATGCGTATCAAGGCAGATTTCGACCTCTGCGAGTCCAACGCCATCTGTGTCGGGATGGCGCCGGACTTCTTCGACCTGGATGACAACGACTACCTGGTGATTCTTCAAGAGGACATCCCGGCGGACCGCGTCGAGGAACTTCGTCAGGTCGCCGCCAACTGCCCGAAGTCGGCGCTGTCGGTGGTCGAGGACTGACCCCGGCGAAAATGCGGTTCGGTTCCATCCGTTCGTGAATCATGCTAGAACAGGTTCTAGTTTTAGCTCAGGAGGATGTCGGGTGGGTTACTCGTTGGACGGTCGCGTCGCGGTCGTCACCGGTGCAGGTGCAGGTCTCGGTCGCGCGGAGGCCATCGGATTGGCTGCCGAGGGGGCAACGGTCGTCGTGAACGACCTCCCCGCGGCGCTCGAACAGAGCGACGTGATCGACACGATCACGACCGCAGGCGGCCGAGCTGTCGCGGTGGCCGGCGACATCGGCGACTCGGCCACCGCCACCGCCATCATGACGACGGCGACCGACCAACTCGGCTCGCTCGACATCGTCCTGAACAACGCGGGCGTGGTGCGCGACAAGATGCTGTTCAACATGACCGACGACGAGTGGGACCTGGTGATCCGCGTGCATCTGCGCGGTCACTTCCTGCTCACCCGCAACGCCGCGTCGCACTGGCGCGCCGCATCGAAGGCGGCGGGCGGTCCGGTCTACGGCCGGATCATCAACACCGCGTCGGAGGCCGGTCTGCTCGGTCCCGAGGGGCAGGCCAACTACGGGGCGGCGAAGGCGGGTATCACCGCGCTGACGCTGTCGGCATCTCGAGCCCTCAAGCGATACGGCGTGCGTGCCAATGCGATCTGCCCGCGGGCGCGGACGGCGATGACCGCCGCGGTGTTCGGCGACGCGCCCACCGACGGGGTGGATCCCCTCGATCCCGAACACGTCGTGCGGCTGGTGTCCTATCTCGCCGGTCCCGACTCCGACGCGGTCACCGGTCAGGTGTTCGTCGTCTACGGTCCCAAGGTCACGCTGATGGCTGCGCCGACGGTCGACGAGGTCTTCGTGGCCGAGGGCGACGCGTGGGCGGCGGAGGACCTCGCGAAGACCCTGACGGGCCACTTCGCCGACCGCGATCCGGGACGCACATTCTCGGCAAGTGCTCTGGTCAACTGACCAAATCGGCTCGATTGTGCGTGATAGGTTTCGCGATGGTGCGAGGGTGAAGGGGGGCTGGCGGTGCTGAGCAAACTGGCCACACCCTTGAGCGGGATCGGGGATTTCGTTGCGCTCGGGGTCGAGTCGACGCGCGAGTTGTTCCACCGTCCGTTCCAGTGGCGGGAGACCGTCGAACAGTCCTGGGCGATCGCCCGCGTATCGATGGTGCCGACGCTCCTGGTCGCCATCCCGTTCACGGTTCTCGTCAGCTTCACGCTGAACATCCTGTTGCGCGAGATCGGCGCACAGGACCTGTCGGGTGCGGGTGCCGCGCTGGGCACGGTCACCCAGATCGGCCCGATCGTCACCGTGCTGATCGTCGCCGGGGCGGGCGCCACCGCGATCTGCGCGGATCTCGGCGCCCGGACCATCCGCGAAGAGATCGACGCCATGAAGGTGCTCGGCATCAACCCGATCCATCGTCTGGTGGTGCCGCGCATCGTGGCCTCCACCGGCGTGGCGCTGCTCCTCAACAGTCTCGTGTGCACCATCGGCATCGGCGGCGGGTTCATCTTCTCCGTCTACCTCCAGGACGTGAATCCCGGTGCATTCGTGGCCAACCTGACACTGCTCACCGGGTTCGGCGAGCTGATGATCTCCATGGTCAAGGCGGCTCTGTTCGGACTGTTCGCCGGCATGGTCGGCTGCTATCAGGGCCTCAACGTCAAGGGTGGCGCGAAGGGCGTCGGCGATGCCGTGAACGAGACCGTCGTGTATTCGTTCATGGCGCTGTTCGTCGTCAACGTCGTCGTCACCGCCGTCGGTCTCAAGGCAACGGCGGGCTGAGGGATGGTACTTCCGTTCACCACCCGGTTCCGGACCGCGCGCGTCGCGGTCAAGCGGGCCGGCGAGGACTGGGATCAGATCGGCGATCAGGCGCTGTTCTATTGGGACAGCGTCGTGTCGATCCCGCGTGCGATCAAGCACTACAAGAAGGAGACCCTGCGGCTCATCGCCGAGATCTCCATGGGCACGGGCGCGCTGGCCATGATCGGCGGCACCGTCGTGGTCGTCGGATTCCTGACGCTGTTCACCGGCGGGACGATCGCGGTCCAGGGGTACAGTTCGCTGGCCAACATCGGCGTCGAGGCGCTCACCGGCTTCTTCTCGGCGTTCATCAACGTGCGCATCGCCGTCCCGGTGATCTCCGGTATCGCGCTCGCCGCGACCATCGGTGCCGGCGCGACCGCGCAGCTCGGTGCCATGCGCGTCTCGGAGGAGATCGACGCGCTGGAGACGATGGCGATCTCGTCCATCCCGTACCTGGTGTCCACGCGGATCATCGCCGGTCTGATCGCGATCATCCCGCTCTACGCGTTGGCGTCGTTGGCATCGTTCCTCGCGAGCCGGTCGGCGACGGTCTTCCTGTACGGACAGTCGCCCGGCGTCTACGACCACTATTTCGACACGTTCCTCATCCCGTCGGACATCCTGTGGTCGTTCGTGCAGGCGATCTGCATGGCGGTCGCCGTCATGCTGATCCACACCTATTACGGCTACAACGCCTCGGGTGGGCCGGTCGGCGTGGGCGTCGCCGTCGGGAACGCGGTCCGCGCGTCGCTCGTTGTTGTGGTCGTGATCACACTCCTGACCTCCCTCGCCATCTACGGCGCCGATGGCAAGTTCAACCTGGCGGGCTGAGTCATGAGCAAGAGACAAGAGCGTTCACGGGCCACCCGCCGAACGGCGGCGGTCGTCATGGTCGCGGTGCTGCTGGCGCTGATCATCGGGGCGAGCGCATCATTCCTCGGTGCCTTCAAGGGCACCCAGCAGGTCACCCTGGTCGCCCCCCGCGCCGGACTGGTGATGAACCCCGACGCCAAGGTGAAACTGCGCGGCGTCGAGGTGGGACGGGTCGCCGAGATCTCCGAGCGCGGCGGCGATGCGATCCTGACCCTCGACATCGCCGACGGCGACATGTCCAGGATCCCCGCCAATGTGGCCGCGGACATCAAGTCGAACACCATCTTCGGCGCCAAGGCGGTCAACTTCGTGGTGCCCGGAGAGCCGGAGGGCACACTCACCGCAGGAGCGGAGATCCCCGCCGACCGGGTGGTCGTCGAGCTGAACACCGTCTATCAGCAACTCGTCTCGGTGCTCGCGCAACTGCAGCCGGAGAAACTCAACGCGACCCTCGGTGCGATCAACACGGCGCTGCAGGGTCAGGGCGAGGAGATCGGCGACGCCCTCGAGCAACTGACCATGCTGCTGGGCAAGACCAATCCGCATCTGCCCGCCCTGAACCGACTCTTCCGGGAGGGCGCGACCGTCACCAACGTCTACGCGGATTCGATGCCCGATCTCCTGCGCACCGTCGACAACTTCACCGTTGTCGGGAACACGTTGGTGGACAACACGTCCAACCTCGACGCACTGCTCATCAACGCCACCGGGATGGCCAACACCATCGATGGGGTCATCGCCCCCTCGAAGAAGACGCTCATCGGAGCGCTGTCGGATCTCGATCCCATCGCGGCGCTCCTGGGATACAACGCCCCGGGGATCAAGTGCTTCCTCACCGCGGGCGCGATCGCCTCCGAGGTCGCGGCGCCGTTCCTCGGTGAACGCAACGGCATGCTGATGCTCGACGCGGGCCTGCTGCCCGGCAAGGATCCCTACGCCTACCCCTATGACCTGCCGCGGGTCGGGGTCGAGGGACCGCCGACGTGCCAGGGCGGGCTCAGTGATCCCGCAACCAAGGTGCCGGCACCGTTCTACGTCGGCGACAACGCACCCCAGCCCTACCAGCCCAGGACCAAGCCGAAGGCGAACTCGCAGAAGCTGTTCCAGATCCTGTTCGGAGAACCGCCCCGTGGATAACCGCGCTCGCGCGTTCCGCGCGACCCTGATCAAACTGGGTGCCTTCACCGTGGTGATGGTCCTGGTCTTCGTCGCGCTGGTCGTCGTCTTCAGCCGCTATCGGTCCGGCGCGTCGAACGAGTACAGTGCCGTCTTCACCAGTGCATCGGCGATGAAATCGGGCAGCAAGGTCAAGATCGCCGGAGTCGAGGTCGGGTCGGTCGGTGATGTCGAGCTGAACCGCGACAACGATGCCGTCATCACCTTCAGCGTCGACCAGCAGTATCCGCTGCCGGAGTCGGCACGCGCGTTGATCCGATACGAGAACCTCACCGGCGACCGGTATCTCGAGTTGCAGCAGGGGACCGGCAACACGTCGACCTTCCTTGCCGACGGCGCGCAGATCCCGATCGGCCAGACCGAGCCCGCACTCGATCTCGACAAGCTCGTCGGTGGCTTCAAACCACTGTTCCGGACCCTGGACGCCGACGACGCCAACGCGCTGACCAGTTCGCTGATCGCGGTCTTCCAGGGGCAGGGCGGCGCGTTGAACACGTTGCTGGGCAACACCGCGTCGTTCACCGACTCGCTGGCCGACCGCGACCAGTTGATCGGCGACGTGATCGACAACCTCAACACGACCCTCGCCACCCTCGACGGCGACCGGGAGGGCCTCGACACCAGCGTCGACCTCCTGCAGCAACTCGTCACCGGGCTCGCCGAACAGAAGAGCACCGTCGGCAACGCATTGACGCAGACCTCGCGCGTCACCAACGGTCTCGCCGACCTGTTGGGCACCACCCGGCCGACCCTGCAGTCGATGGTGACCAACACCGGACGGGTCTCGGAGGAGTTGCTGGCCGCGGAACCGTTTGTCCGGAACCTGATCTCGCGACTTCCCGAGGACTACAAGACGCTGTCGAACCTCGGCTCCTACGGCGCCTGGCTGCAGATCTACTTCTGCCGCATCCGGCTGATGCTGCCGGCGCCCGGCGGTCAGACCATCCTGTACACGTCGAACAACGTGATGGGGAACTCGACGACGGCAGGCGGAAGGTGTGACGGCTCATGAGTCTTCCGTTCGGCGGCATGTTCTCGAGCCGTAGATCCGAATCCGACGAGGCCGACGTCGCCCGCGAGCAGAAACGCGGGCAGCGGAGTCGCGCACAGGTCGGCGTCATCGGCATCGTCGTGATCGGCCTGGTGGTCATCACCGCGATGCAGATGGACAAGCTGCCCTACATCTCGCCGATCAGCACCTACACCGCCTACTTCGACGACGCCGGCGGACTCACCAAGGGCGACATCGTCTCCGTCTCCGGTGTCCAGGTCGGCACTGTCGAGTCGATCGCGCTGGCCGGGACCGACGCCGGGACCAAGGTGAAGGTCGGGTTCCGGATGGACGACACCGTCGAGATGGGCTCGGACTCCCAGGCGGCCATCCGAACCGAAACCGTGCTGGGTCGGCGCAATCTCACCGTCATCCCGCACGGCGGGGAGCGGATCAAGCCCGGCGGCTCGATCCCGATCGGCAACACGATCTCCCCGTATTCGCTGCAGGACGCTCTCGAAGGCGCGACCGACACCGTCGCCGACACCGACACCGAGCAGCTCAACGAAGCCCTCAACACCCTGACGATCACCTTCTCCGAGACGCCGGATCAGGTCCAGGGTGCGGTCAACGGTGTGGCACGGCTGTCGAAGGCGGTGGCCGACCGCGACAACGAGTTGCGAGCGCTGCTGGCCAAGGCCAATCAGGTCAGCAAGATCGTCGGCGACCGTAACGAGCAGATCAACCGCCTTCTCGTCGACGCCAATGCGCTCGTCGGGGAGATCGAGATGCGGCGCTACGCGCTCAACCAGCTGATCAAGGGAATCGGCGACGTCACAGCGCAATTGCGTGGCTTCATCGCCGAGAACAACGCCCAGCTGACCCCGGTCCTGCAGAAGTTCGACCGTGTGGCGACGATCCTCACCGATCAGGAGAAGGAACTGAAGGAGACGATCGACCGGCTGGGGCCGTTCGCCAACACCCTCGGCGAGGCGGTGGCGTCGGGCCCGAACTTCGATTCCCTCGTCGGGCTCAACACCTTCGGCGACTACACCGCGATCTTCCTGAACGCCCTGCGCGGTCGCTACCCGCAGCTGTGGCAGTCGCTGCAGTACTCGAGCTTCCCGTTGCTGCCGCAACCGTGGAGCCAAGGGCCCCCGGTGGGAAGCGATCCGCCGCGCGGACCACTGCCCACCCCGACCTATCCCACGCCCGCGCCGACCACGAGGGGGAGGTGACATGACCGTCGGAAGTATGTCCATCGGACGCAAGGTGCTCTTCGGTGTGCTCGCCGTGGTTCTCGCGATCGCCCTGATCCTCGTGGGCTGGAAGGTGTTCACCAAATCCACGACGAACACCTTCACCGCCTATTTCGCCGGCGTCGCCAGCCTCTACAAGGGGGACCCGGTCCGGGTGCTCGGTGTGAACGTCGGCAGTGTCTCGGCGATCACCCCCCGCGAGAACGACGTGAAAGTCGAACTGCGCGTGGACTCCAGCGTCGACATCCCGCAGGACGCGAAGGCCGTCATCGTGGCGCAGAGCCTGGTCTCGGGCCGGTTCGTGCAGCTGACCCCGGTCTATTCGGGCGGGCCGCAGATGTCCGACGGCGCCGACATCCCGATGGATCGCACCGCGGTGCCGATGGAGTGGGACGACATCAAGGCCCAGCTCACCCGGCTCACCGAGGCCATCGGGCCGGAGGGCGCCGATCCGGGTTCGGCGGCCAAGGCGGTCAACGTCTTCGACGAGAACCTCGAGGGCAACGGGGAGGCGATCAACGAGTCGATCCGCGAGGTGTCCGATGTCATCGGCACCCTCGCGGCCGGTAGCGGTGACCTCTTCTCCACAATCCAGAGCCTGCAGAAGCTCACCGACGCCCTGTCGGGGAGCCACGAGCAGCTGGTGCAGTTCAACGGTCGGATCGCTTCGGTCAGTTCGGTTCTCGCGGACAACACGACCGAGCTCGACGAGGCCCTCAAGGGTCTCGACGCGGCCATGACCGATGTGCAGCTCTTCATCGACACCAACAAGACGGCACTGTCGTCGTCGGTGGAACGCCTGGCCGCGAGTACGAAGATCGTGGCCGACAAGGACGAACAGGTTCGCGGTGTGTTGCATTCGGCACCCAACCAGCTCGCGAACTTCTACAACATCTACAACCCGCTGTCGGGTTCGCTGTCGGGTGTGTTCGGCCTGGGCAACGGCACCAACCTGATCACACTGCTGTGCGGGTCCATGGAATCGACCAAACGACCCGGCACCACGATGGCCGACGTCGACAAGTGCGTGGAGATCCTCGCGCCCGTCCTGTCGTCGATCTCGATGAACTACCCGCCGTTCCTGACGAATCCGGTGCAGGGTCGCAACGCGACACCGAGTCAGCTCCAGTACCAGGACGCAAGCGTTCGAGCGCGAGCCAATGCCGGTGTGACCCGGTTGGACAACGAGACCCGACGCGACAACCGAGGCAGCCCGCTCGAGGATCTGCTGGTCCCGTTCGGAGGTGACCGATGAGGCCGGCACGCCTGCGCGGCGGGTTGGTCGCCGGTGCGGCCTCCCTCGCGCTGATTGTGGCCGGATGTTCCTTCGACGGCCCCAACTCGCTGCCCGTCCCGGGCGCCGAGGGCACCGGTGGTGGTTCCTACGAGATCACCGCCCTGATCCCGTCGGCTGCCGGACTGGTCAACAATGCGCCGGTCCTCATCGACGACGCAACGGTCGGGAGCATCGGCGACATCGAGGTCGAGGACTGGAATGCGTTGGTCACCATCCGCCTCAACGACGGCGTGATCGTCCCGCGCGGGTCGCACGTCATGGTGGGGTTGACCAGTGCGCTGGGTTCGACGCACCTGGAGATCGTGCAGCCGGCCGAGCCCGAAGGCGGCCGCCTCGAAGCGGGCGACCAGATCCCCCTCACCAAATGCCCGGAGCAATCCAACATCGTGACCGACCCGTCGGTGCCCGCGGTGCCCGACATCAATGCGGCACAACAGGTGTCGGCGTGTACCTACCCCAGTACCGAGCAGGTGCTCAGCTCGCTGTCGGTGGTGCTCAACGGCGGCGGTCTGTCACAGATCGGCGACATCGTGCACGAGATGAGCGAGGTCTTCGGCGGACGCGAGGACCAGATCAAGAAGCTGATCCCGCGACTGAACACACTCGTCGCCGATCTGGATGCGCAGAAGGGCAACATCATCCGGGCCACCGAGGGACTCGACCGGTTGTCGCGCACCATGAACGAACAGTCCGGCACCATCGAGCGCGCGCTCGACGACAGCCCGCAGATCCTGCAGCTTCTCGTCGACCAGCGTCAGCAGTTCCTGGACACGCTCGGCTCGGTCGCCACTCTGTCGAAGACAGCCAACGACATCCTCGACGCCAACTCCGAGGACATCGTGACGATCGTGGAGGGGATCGAACCGGCCCTCGATCAGCTCCAGGCGGCAGGTCCCGCGATGACGCAATCGCTCAACATCCTGCTGACCTTCCCGTTTTACGAACCGACGATCCGACGAATCGTCAAGGGTGACTACGTGAACTCGGACCTCACGCTCGATCTGACGCTGGAGCGCCTGGACAAGACGATGTTCGCCAGCCTCGGCGTCACCGGGCCCGAGGGCGTCTTCGGACGTCCCGCCGGCGCCGCCGCGCGCGGGCTGAATCCGTTCATCGCGCCACTCCAACCGGGCGGCGAACGGATGCCCGACTCCGCCGAACCGATTCCGGCGAACATGATTCCGCAGATGCCCGCGGTCACGCCGGTCCCGGCCGCGGGAGGTGGCCGCTGATGAAGATCACGCGATTCGTCCGGATGCAGCTGATGATCTTCGCGATCGTGACCGTGGTCGCGATGGTGGTGATGGCGCTGTTCTACATCCGCATCCCGTCGATGTTCGGGGTCGGCAGCTACCAGGTGCAGCTGCTGCTGCCCACCAGCGGTGGCCTGTATCAGAATGCGAACGTCAGTTACCGCGGCGTGTACGTCGGCAAGGTCGACTCGGTGCAGCTGACCGACTCCGGCGTCGAAGCGGTGCTGACGATCGAGAACAGCGCGGAGATCCCGGCATCGTCGACGGCGTCGGTGCGCAGCGTCTCCGCGATCGGCGAGCAGTTCGTGGAGTTCACACCGGACCCCGAGGCCGGGGAGTCCGGAGGATTCCTGCAGGACGGGGCCACGGTCTCGACCGACCAGGTGCCGGTGGAGATCTCGTCGATGCTCGACCAGGCCGACCGGTTGCTCGCCGAGATCGGTGACACGCGTCTGCGCTCGCTGATGGACGAGGCCTTCGTCGCGTTCAACGGCACCGGCGAGGCGCTTCAGCGACTGCTCGACTCGATGGTCCTGTTCGTCGACGAGGCGAACAAGAACACCGACACGACGATCCAGCTGGTCGAGCAGGGCGCCCCGCTGCTGGCCACCCAGTCACGCACGGCCGACGCCATCCGCTCCTGGACCCGGGACGTCACCGCGTTCACCGATCAGCTCCGCGCGAACCGGCCCGAGATCGGCGACATCCTGCGCAAGGGGCCGGCGACCGCGTCGAAGAGCCAGGAACTCTTCGAATCCCTCGGCGCGTCGTACCCGCTGTTGGTCTCGAATCTGGGCACCATCGCCAAGACCCAGGTGGTGTATCTACCGAACTGGAAGCAGGTCCTCGTTCTCTATCCGCGACTGGTCAATTCGTTGATCACGGCTCTGAACACCGGCACCAACCGGTTCGGTCCCAACGTGAACTTCTCGCTCGGTTTCCAGGACCGGCCGCCGTGCAACATCGGGTTCCTCCCCAAGGAGGACTGGCGGTGGCCCTCGGAGCAGACCGCTCGCGAACTGCCGCCGGGCATGCTGTGCCGGGTGCCGCAGAACTCCAACATCGCCGTCCGGGGCGCGCGCAACTACCCGTGCGCGGAGTTCCCGGGACGCCGTGCGCCCACTCCGGCGGAATGCGCGACGGGGTATGTGCCGAAGCCGGGTTCGGTCGACCCCTTCCAGAGCGGGCTGCCGTTCGGGTTGAAATGGCAACCGGCGTCCTCCGGTACCGTGACACCGGGCACACCGAAGGACTTCGACGCCGAGCCCGCGGTGTACGCGACGACATACGACCCGGACTCGGGCAACTTCATCGGACCCGACGGAAAGACCTACAACGCCGGGGCCGGCAGCGATGAGCAGGGACAGAGCAGTACATGGCAGACGATGATCAGCGGGACGGTCGCCCCGTGACACCGGACGGTCCCGGCACGACCTCCCCGGATCGCACGGGCGCGGATCGCGCCGGCACGGGTGACCGGCGAAATGCGAAGCGGCCGGTGCGTTCGGCGCCGATCCGGCGCGGGCGTTCGGCAGGGAAGAAGCCGTCGAAGCCGGCCGCGGCGACCCCCGCCGGCGACGTTCCCGCGCGGACGGGCGGACGCACCGACGAGTCGGCGGCCGGAACCGACGAGGTCAGGTCGGACACGACGTCGTCGGTGTCGCTCACCAAGCCGGACGGCGAGTCCGGCGCTGAGGCGGGCGCCGGCGCGGTGCCCGCCATCGCGCCCGACCCGTCCGAGGTCGAGAAGACGGTCGGGTACCGTGAGCGTCGACGCGCCCGGACGGCAGCCGCCTCGTCGGCCGCGCAGGCGCCGAAAGCCAAGCGCCGCATCAGGTACCGCGGAACCGGTCGACGCTCGCCACGGACGATCGTAGGTGTCGTGGTGGCACTCGTGGTCATCGTCGTGTGCGCCATCGCGTCCGTGGTGTTCGCGCTCGGTATCGCCCGCCAGGACCGCACCGACGACCTGCGAGCCGAGTACTCGGCCTTCGCGTCACAGGTCCTCGTGAACCTCACCAGCATGAACCCCGACACCGTCGACCAGACCCTCACCTCGGTGCAGGAGGACACGAGCGGCAAGGTCAAGCAGGAGGTGGAGAACAACATCCAGCAGGTCGCTGCCCTGGTCCGCGACGGCAAGCTGGAGACCCGGTCGCTGATCCTCAGTTCTGCGGTCACCAAGGCCGAACCCGACGAGGGCTCGGTCATCATGGTGTTCGGCTGGCACCAGCGATCTCTCGACGGCGAGGTGCCGTCGCAGGAGAAGGTGTTCCGGTGGCGTGTGGACATGACGCGCATCAACGGGGACCTGAAGATGACCGACTTCGAGTGGGTGGCATGATGGCGTCCGGGTCCGCACCGACCTCGCGTTCGCGATTCGCGATGGGCAAAGGGCGTCTGGGTCTGATCGCACTCGGGGTGGTGCTGGTCGCCGCGGTCGTGGTCACGGCGTTCCTCGGGTTCCGCTTCACCCAGGGTCGCGCCGTCGAGGACGCGCGGGCGTCGTCGCTGGCGGCGGCTCGCGACTATGCGACGACGATGTTCGGGTACAACGCCGAGAACGTCACCGAGCACATCGATCAGTCGATGAGCGTGCTCACCGGTCCGGCGAAGCCGGAGTACACGAAGCTGATCACCGACAACAATCTCGCCGACGAGGTACGCAAGCAGTCGGTCGTGTCCGAGGTGACGATCCAGGACGCGGGCGTGGTGACCAACACCGCGGACACCTCGCAGGTCCTGATCTTCATGAACCAGTCGGTGACCCGAGGCAACAAGGAACTCGTGAGCATCAACCCGTCGCGGCTGACCTTCGACATGAAACGCGACGGCGACCGCTGGATGATCAACTCCATCGAGGTCATCACCGACGACACCTTCCGCTCGAAGATCGAGGTCGTGGAGTCGCTACCGCCCGACGCGAAGCCGGTGCCCGGCCCGAGTTCCGCGCCCGCGGCGACGCCGACGCCGGCGCCCGGCCCGGCCGGAGCGCCGGTGCCCACTCCCTGACCGGGTTAATCCGTTGCGGCCCGCCGGAATCGGGCGTACGTTCGCGGGTACACGAGGAAGGAGGTGGTCTGATAGTGATTTCTCATCGGACATGTGAGGTGACCATCCGTTAGCAGTTGACCGTGTGGCATTCGTGTCGCACCGAGGCGGGACTCCACCCGTCGGTCGGCGCAAGCGAATACCAGGTGGTCACCCGGCCCCCGCATCCCGACCCGGTCCGGTCGGCGCAGGCCCATCGAGGGCGATGCGGGGGCCGTTCCATGTCCGGGGTGCGCGGAGTGGATACCCATACAGGGTAGAAGTAGTCCTGGCGCTGGTACCCCTGGGGGGTATAGTCTCGGGTCATGAACACGCATCATGACCATCCACGTGCAGCGGCGTCGCCCACCGCGGACCACGCACATCGCGCTCAGCCCGCACCCGGGCACGGCGGCCACGATGAGCACGCCGACCATGGCGGTCACGGGGACCACGTCGAGCAGTTCCGGCGACTGTTCTGGATCATGCTCGTCCTGGCGGTCCCGACCGTCGGCTTCAACGACATGTTCGCCGACATCCTGGGCTACGGGCTGCCCGACGCCGACTGGGTGCGATGGGTGTCGCCGCTCTTCGGCACCGTGCTCTACCTGTGGGGTGGACGTCCGTTCCTCGCCGGCGCAGCCGGCGAGATCCGTTCTCGTCGTCCGGGGATGATGCTCCTGATCGCCCTGGCGATCACCGTCGCTTTCGTCGCCTCCTGGGGCTCGACGCTGCATCTGTTCGGCCACGAGCTGAACTTCTGGTGGGAGCTGGCGCTGCTCGTGGTGATCATGCTGCTGGGTCACTGGATCGAGATGCGTTCGCTGGCCCGGACGACATCGGCCCTCGACTCACTCGCCGCGCTCCTCCCGGACGAGGCCGAGAAGGTCGACGGGGACGAGATCATCACGGTGTCGCCCGCTGCCCTGGTCGTCGGCAACGTGGTCATCGTCCGGCCCGGGGCATCCGTGCCCGCCGACGGCGCCATCATCGACGGCTCCGCGAACATGGACGAGTCGATGGTCACCGGGGAGTCCGCCCCCGTCCGGCGGGAGATCGGCGACGGCGTGGTCGCCGGTACCGTCGCGACCGACTCCGGACTGCGGGTCCGCGTGACCGCGACCGGCGACGACACCGCCCTGGCCGGTATCGGGCGTCTGGTTGCCGACGCGCAGGCCTCCTCATCGCGCGCTCAGCGGCTCGCCGACACCGCGGCCGGGTGGTTGTTCTGGTTCGCTCTCGGCGCCGCGGTGGTGACCGCGATCGTCTGGACCGCGGTCGGGTCGCCCGACGACGCCGTCGTCCGCGCGATCACGGTGCTGGTCATCGCGTGTCCTCATGCGCTGGGTCTGGCGATCCCCCTCGTCGTCTCCATCGCCACCGAGCGGGCCGCCCGCGGTGGGGTCCTGATCACGGACCGGCTCGCGCTCGAGTCGATGCGCAATGTCGACGCCGTGCTCTTCGACAAGACCGGCACCCTGACCAAGGGGGAGCCGACCGTCCTCGAGGTCGAGCCGGTCCCGGGACAGGATCGGCGTCGGGTGCTGACCCTCGCGGCCGCCGCAGAGGCGGCCAGTGAACACCCGCTGGCCTCGGCGATCATGCGTGCCGCGCGGGCCGACGGTATCGATCTGCCTGTCGCACAGGGCTTTTCCTCGTCACCTGCGGTGGGGGTGTCCGCGTCCGTCGACGGACACAGCGTGCGGGTGGGCGGACCGAATCTGCTCGACGAGCAGGGCCTCGACGAACTCCCCGTCGCGTCGTCGTGGCGTGAGCAGGGGGCGATCATCCTGCATGTGCTCGTCGACGAGCGTGTCGCAGGGGCGATCCGGCTCGCCGACGAGGTCCGTCCGGAGTCGCGTGCGGCCGTGGACGAACTCCATGCCCTCGGTGTGCAGGTCGTGATGATCACCGGCGACGCGCAGGCCGTGGCCGACGACGTCGCCGGCCGGCTCGACATCGATCGCGTCTACGCCGGGGTCCGGCCCGAGGACAAGGCGGCCACTGTCGCCGAACTCCAGCGCGAGGGACATCGCGTGGCGATGGTCGGCGACGGGGTCAACGACGCGCCCGCCCTCGCGCAGGCCGACGTCGGCATCGCCATCGGCGCCGGGACCGACGTGGCTATCGGTTCGGCCGGGGTCATCCTCGCCTCGTCCGATCCGCGATCGGTCCTGTCGGTCATCGAGCTGTCGCGCGCGAGCTACCGGAAGATGGCGCAGAACCTCTGGTGGGCAGCGGGTTACAACCTCGTCTCGGTACCGCTGGCCGCCGGCATCCTGGCGCCGATCGGTGTCGTCCTCCCGATGAGCGTCGGCGCCATCCTGATGTCCGCGTCGACGGTGGTGGTGGCGCTGAACGCGCAGCTGCTGCGTCGACTCGATCTGCGACCCGGCTCCGTGGGAGCGCGCTCCGGGCGCAGGTAGACAGGATGCGGTTGCCGGTGACCAGCGTGGTGATTCGCGTAGCGCAGTACTCGCGAGACCGGGGCGTGGAAGCGCTGGAATGAGAACACAGCGAGTCCACGGCGCCCGTCGGGGTGCCGAGAGGAGAAGGTGCGATGGTGGCTACGAATATCGCCACGGTGGTCGGAGAGGCGAACCCCGGTCGCCATCAACCCGGGGTGGGCGAACGGTACTGGGGTCCGGGCGATCCGGACTTCGGAACGGCGGTGGCGCCCCGCTTCGAGTTCGCCGATCCGCACGCCGCCGGGTTGTTCCACGCCAGGGACAGGTCCGGCGACTTCGGTGACCGCGTCACCATCGGCAACCGTGGCGAGCGCGATGCGGCCGTCGTGGTCCTGCTCGCGGACGGCCGCACATACCTCGACATTCTGGTCCCCGGTTCGGAAGTCCCTCTGCCGGAGGGTGATTCGCTCACCTACGTCCAGGCGCCGCGCACCGCCGACGGCCGGCCGGTCCTGTACGGCGCGGTGTGGGTGCGAGACGGACGGGTGATGCCGGTGACGCTGCCGATCCCCACTCGGCACGAGTTCCTCGACCACCTGTACCTCACTCCGTGGAGTCCGGAGTGGAACGGCGGTGTCTCGGGCCGACAGATTCTCGACGCCGCGGCGGCGGGCATCTCGTATCAGTACCGGACGGGCGGTTCGACGTTCCTCGTGCGCAACTCCGGCCGCGACTGGATCGGTGTGGTGCATCGATCCGGTGCCGACCTCACCTTCGTCGAGTGCCCGCCGGGAGGCCGCGTCGGTTTCGACCTGTCCCCGCATTCCGCGCGCGCCGAGGTGTTCTCGGTGGTCGGACGCCGCATCGGCGGCACGGCGGGGCACGGACCGTACATGTCGCGGTCGGGAACGGTACATCCCGGGTGGGCGGGGCGCCCGGGTGAGGCAACCGCGTACGGGTCCGTCGTCGTCATGCTCGGATCGCCCGTCTACAGCGCACTGCCGAAACGGTATCTCTACATGGCGTTCTCGGATCGGCGACCCTCCGAGGCTCGCTTCGCTCGCACCTCAGGGAGCAGGGGGCCGCGCCGCCGGAGCGGGGCGAGTGTGCGTGCCGCCATAAGCGTGGAGAGTGTGCGTGGCGCCGGGAGCGTGGCGAGCGGTACGACTGTGCGTGCCGCCGGGAGCGTCGATGAGGTGGATCAGCCGACGTGTCGGCGGAGCTTGGCGGACAGCCGGGGTGTGAGATCCCCGTCGGCGTCGACGCGCTCCTCGACGTAGGCGAGGTCGCCGTCGGCGACGAGGCCGTACAGACGTTTGGCACCGCCGGTGCGCCGGCCCGACTCGGCCTTGATGACGACGTCGGTGGCGAGTTCCCAGGTGGTCTGGTTCAGCGGGGTGCCGTAGAAGAGTTCGACGGAACCCTCGGCGTGGGCGAGCAGCAGTTCGATGGTGTCGTCCTCACCGATCCGCCAGAATCCGGATTCGCGGAGGTCGGGCCGTTGGTAGGCGGCGTCCTCGTCGATCACCCACGAGCGGGACTCCCAGGCGAGGAAGTTCTGACCGTCGTGCGAGACCACGACCTGCTGCGCGAAGTGATAGTCGGTGTCGGTCTCGGGATCGTGCCCCTCGCCGTCGCCACGCCACACACCGACGAGCGGCAGGAGTGCGAGCAGGCCCGGATGCAGATCGGCCCCGAGACGGAGATTGGCGGTGTCGGCGGGAAGCGGCAGATCGTCCCACGTGGGGACGTTGCGTTCACGGCTGCCGGACTCCACGGCCCGGGCCTCGGCCTGATTGATCGCCTCGTCACCGGACCGGCGGGATTCGGAGACGGCATCTGTCGACCCGTCGCCGGACGGCTCCGGGGCGGATGGGCCGTCGGCCGTGGTGCCGCCGGGTGGGGACGTCACGACTCGTCGGTCACCAGGCGGTACAGGGTGTAGACACCGAACCAGGTGATCAGCACGGCGGCCAGGATCAGCAGGATTTCGAAGAAGAGGACCACGAGGGAAATTCTAACCCCGGCCCGGCCCGGACGTTTCGCGGGGCCGGAACGAGACAGCCCGGTCACCGCGGATGCGGTGACCGGGCTGCCGGGGACGAACTGGCCGTCACTATGGAGACGATGTCTCCGGCGTCACTTCGAGACGGTGATGTCCTTCTCGTGGATGCCGGGGCCCTCGGGGCTGATCGTCACGTCGCCGTTGCCGACGGCGGACAGGGCGCGCAGCGTCCAGGTGCCGGGGGCGGCGAAGAAACGGAAGTCGCCGGTGGGCGAGGCCACGACCTCGGCGGTGAACTCACCGGTGGAGTCGAGCAGACGCACGAAGGCGCCGGCGACGGGCGAACCCGAGCCGTCGGTGACCTGTCCGGTCAGGACGACCTCCTTCTCGACGTCGACGCCCGCGGGCAGCTTCTGTCCCTGCTTGGGTGCAGCACACATATCTCTTACTTTCCTTCTCCGAGTTCGATCGGGACGCCGATCAGCGAGCCGTATTCGGTCCAGCTGCCGTCGTAGTTCTTGACGTTCTGGTGACCGAGCAGTTCCTTGAGGACGAACCAGGTGTGGCTCGAGCGCTCGCCGATGCGGCAGTAGGCGATGGTGTCCTTCGAGCCGTCGAGGCCGGCCTCACCGTAGAGCTCGGCGAGTTCCTCGTCCGACTTGAAGGTGCCGTCCTCGTTGGCAGCCTTGCTCCACGGCACGCTGATGGCGCCGGGGATGTGGCCGGGACGTTGGCTCTGCTCCTGCGGCAGGTGAGCCGGCGCCAGGATCTTGCCCGAGAACTCGTCGGGGCTGCGCACGTCGACCAGGTTCTTGACGTTGATGGCGTCGACGACCTCGTCGCGGAACGCGCGGATGCTCAGGTCGGGCTCGCCGGCCTTGTAGGTCGTGGCCGGACGGCTGACGGAGTCGGACGACAGCGGACGGCCGTCGAGTTCCCACTTCTTGCGGCCACCGTCGAGGAGCTTGACGTCGTTGTGGCCGTACAGCTTGAAGTACCAGTACGCGTAGGCGGCGAACCAGTTGTTGTTGCCGCCGTAGAGGATCACGGTGTCGTCGTTGGCGATGCCGCGCTCGGACAGCAGGGCGCCGAACTGCTCGGCGTCGACGAAGTCACGGCGGACCGGATCCTGCAGGTCGGTCTTCCAGTCGAGCTTGACGGCGCCGGCGATGTGCCCGCCGTCGTAGGCCGAGGTGTCCTCGTCGACCTCGACGAAGACGGTCTTGTCGGCATTGAGGTTCTGCTCAGCCCATTCGGTGCTGACCAGGACGTCGGAACGTGCCATGGCGGTGTCCTTTCCGGTGCATTTGTGATGGTCGTCGATCAGATGGTGGAGGTGGAGAACAGTGAGACGCGAGAAGGATTCCCGCGTTCTCGGCGGAGATGATGAGCGCGGGTGACGGCGCACGGAATCGAGGAATCGATACCTCGGTGGAGACGCCCCCGTACTCATCGACGGTGTGGGCGACCGGCTGCCAACGCAGCGCGGGTGGTCACACCGTCAACGGCGAGTGCGACAACAACAGTCGGCGACACGACAGAAGTCGATCGCCCGGCGTCGTGTGAGCAGATACTCACGGCGCTGCTGCATGCCCACGAGGGTACAACAGAGTCGATCGGGCCCCCAACGGCCGGGGTCGTTTGGCGCCCGCATCCACGACAACTGTCTGAACTGCTCAGAGTCTGTTCGGGTGACCCTCAGAAGCGGTCGGGTCGGACCGCGGCCGGGCCGGAATCGCCGACCAGCTGGACGTCCCCGCCGAAACTCTCCGCGCGCTCGGCCGCGACGTCCCAGGCCATGGGCAGTCGGGGGAGCGTCATGCTGAACCGGTCGAGAACCGCGGCGCGCATGTCGGGCGCGATCTCGGCGTCGACGTGGCGTTCGGGGCCGGTGTAGAAGCCGGTGGCCCGGATGTCCAGTGCGCCGTCGACCACGCCGAGGTCGACGGACACGCTCACGCGCACCTTCGGTCCGTCGTAGGCCGACGCCGACGGTGGCTCGGCGGGATCGAGTCCGTCGCCCGGCGGCAGCGCGACGGTGCCGGTGAACACGACGCCGCTGGTGCGGCTGACGGTGCCGTCCTGAGGGCCGCCCGCACCGGCCTTGCCGTCCGGCCCTGGCGTGCTCACGGTGAGGTCGACGATGCGCAGATACCGCGCCAGGGTGACGGCGTCGAGGCGGGTGTAGGCCGAGATCGAGCTGGTGTGGAGAACATCACTCGCGGTAAAACCGCTGCCGTCGGCGACGTCGAACGGGCCGAGAGCGGCCCCCAACTCGCCGCGGCAGACGCCGCGGGCGGGCTCACAGCCGGGCAGCTCGACGCCCCGTGCGGCGATGGTGGCGCCCGCGAAGTGGCCGGCGGACGACTGGGAGGTGAACGGGAACCCGGCGATGGTGACCTCGGGATCGACAGTCACGCGGGGGGATTGGGCGATGGCGCGGGAGAGCTGGTGTTCGCCGCGGACCGCGGCCGCGACGTCGACGCCGACAGCGACCCCCGTTGCGGCGAGCGCGGCGACAACGCCGATGACAAGCACTTTCCGGATGCGCGGCATGCTCGGCCGATCACCCTCCCCGTCGTCGTCATCCGGCGGTCGAGGTCGCCTTGTTAACAGCCAACCGCCCCGGTGGCGCTATTCTGTCACCTATCCCGCACACGTTGGTAAGGCGGCGTAAACAATCGCCGAGCGCAGGTGTGGGTGGCGTTCACGTCGTGGTGAGCGATCTGGATGGTCCGGGACGGGGACGAACGAGATCGGAGTGCTGGGTGGATCTCTTGTTGTTGACGGCCGACCCGAATCCGGAGTCGGTTTTGCCGTCGCTGTCGCTGCTCGCGCATACGGTACGGACCGCTCCGACCGAGGTGTCGTCACTCATGGAGGCGGGCAACGCCGATGTCGCGCTGGTCGACGCGCGCGCCGATCTCGCGGCGGCTCGCGGACTGTGCCGTCTGCTGGGCAGCACCGGCTCCTCGGTGCCGGTCGCGGCGGTGCTGACCGAGGGTGGGCTGGTCGCGGTCAACGCGGACTGGGGCATCGACGAATTCCTGCTGCCGGGTACCGGCCCGGCCGAGCTCGACGCCCGGCTGCGCCTGCTCGTGGTGCGTACCCGCGGGGTCGCTGCGGAGGAGTCCTCGGGCAAGGTCACGCTGGGTGAACTCGTCATCGACGAGGGGACCTACACCGCGCGCCTGCGCGGACGTCCGCTCGACCTGACCTACAAGGAGTTCGAACTCCTGAAGTACCTGGCGCAGAACGCCGGTCGCGTGTTCACCAGGGCTCAGCTGCTGCAGGAGGTCTGGGGGTACGACTTCTTCGGCGGCACCCGCACCGTCGACGTGCACGTCCGGCGCCTCCGCGCCAAGCTGGGCAGCGAGCACGAGTCGCTGATCGGCACCGTGCGCAACGTCGGGTACAAGGCAGTACGCCCGACGCGCGGTCGGGCGGCCGCGGCGGCGGACACCGACCTGTCCGACGACGAGCCTGCGGGACCGGCCGGGTCCGGCCCCGACGACTTCGACGGTGCCCTGGATGGTTCCGACCCCTTCGACGAGGAGTTCAGTGCAAGCGCCGGGAACTGATCGCATCCAGATCCATCAGGGCGCGCTGCCCGACGACGTGGCGGACTTCGCTCGTCGTCTGGTCCGCGACGCGACCACGGCCGACGGCGTCGCACCGCTGTCGGAAGGTGCGGTCACGGCGATCGACGCCCCCGACGGGTCGCCGACCGTCCATGTCTGGTCAGGAGCGGGTTACGCCGTCATCGTCCCGGGCCGTGACGGTGAGCCTGCGATGATCGAGGCGGTCGTCGACCCGGCGCATCGGCGTGAGGGGCACGGCCGGAGGTTGCTCGATGCGGCGTTCGGTGCCGCACCCGTTCCCGAGTCGGGGGCCGGCGTGCGGGTGTGGGCGCACGGCGACCTGCCCGGTGCGGTGGCGCTCGCGGCATCGATGGGCCTGACGAAGCGCCGTGAGCTCCTGCAGTTGCGCCGTCCGGTGGGGGCAGGTCACGAACTCCCCGAACTGGTCGTCGACCCGACCGTCGAGCTGCGGACCTATGCCGGGTCGTCCGACGACGCCGAGATCCTGCGCGTGAACAACGCCGCCTTCGACTGGCATCCCGAGCAGGGCGGCTGGTCGCCGGAGCAGATCCGCGAACGGGTCGAGGCCGACTGGTTCGACCCGGAAGGTCTGTTCCTCGCCGTCGACCGTGCCGGCGATGACGACACCGGCAGGCTCCTCGGCTTCCACTGGACCAAGCGGCACGATGCCGATCTCGGTGAGGTCTACATCGTCGGGGTCGATCCCGCCGCTCAGGGGCGCGGGCTCGGCCGCCTGCTGACGCTTGCCGGACTGCATCACCTTGCGCGCGCGGGAGTCTCGGAGATCAACCTCTACGTCGAGGGCGACAACACCGCCGCGCTGCACACCTACGAGCGCCTCGGGTTCACTCGATACGCCGTCGACGTCGCCTACGGCTGAGTCTCACGCGCCTCGACGTCCGAGGGCGGAACCGATGGCATCGATGACGTCTCCGATGTGCGGTTCGCGAACCACGGACAGATGATTGCATTCGAGGCGGAGGACGTCGACGTCACCGGTCACGATGTGGCGCCGCCAGATCGACGGTTCGTCGTGGTTCTCGGTGCCCTGCACCACCAGGACCCGCCCCGAATACGGCCGCGGACGATGCAGCCGCGCGACGCGGACGCCGAGCTCCTCGAGAGCCTGCGCGTCGGCCGTCGGCGAGGTCTTCACCACGCCCGCGAGGGGAACGCGAATACGTCGTCGCCACAGTTCCTTCCGCGGAAGCGGCTCGTACACGGGGGTGGTGCTGAGGGACGGATCGGCGCGCTTGGCGCGAAGGAGGACGCGCGGCGGGACGAATGTGTCCACCACGACGACCAGATCGACACGATGCCCGTCGGACTCGAGGCGCCGTGCGGTTTCCAGGGCGATGAACCCGCCCAGTGAGTGGCCGACGAGGACATAGGGTCCGTCGGGTTGGAGTCGGCGGAGGTCGCGGAGATGCCGGCGGACGGCGGCGTTGACCGTCCAGTCCGGGATCCCGCGGGTGTCCAGGCCGTGCGGCGCGAACGCGTACACCGGTCCGACGTCGTCGAGTTCACCGATACGGTCGGCGAACGGCACGAAGGTGAGAGCCGAGGCGCCCGCACCGGTGAAACAGAAGACAGGTCGACCCGGGCCCCGGCGCAGCGGGATCGTCGTCGGCGCAAGACGGATGCCCGGCCGGGTCCGCGAACCGGTGCCCGACCCGCCGGTGCGGTCGGCGATGATCGTCGCGAGCTCTGCAACGGTCGGCGCGGAGGCCATGTCGGACTGGGTGAGCGATGCGCCGTGGGATGAGTTCAGGCTCACCATGATCTGCTGAATCGTCAACGAATCCGCGCCCAGCGCATAGATGTTCTCGTTCCGACCGACGACGTCCAGCGCGAGTTCACGCGCCCAGGTCGCGGCGACGGACGATTCGAGCTCGCCTGCCACCGGCTCGATGTGCCGTCGGGGTTCGGGCAGGGCCGTGCGATCGACCTTGCCGCGGGCGTTGCGGGGCAGGTCGGACAGTTCGACGATGTGCGTCGGGACCATCCACGGCGGCAGCGCATCCCGCAGGCGGGCACGCAGGGCGGCGGTCGGCGGTGTGCGCCGGCTGCCTTCGGGGACCACGTAGGCGATCAGTTCCACTGTCGCGGAGGGGGTCTCGCGCGCGATCACGACGGCCTCGGCGAGGTCGCCCTCGCGTAGGAGTGCGGCGCTGACCTCGGCCGGCTCGACGAGGTAACCACGGATCTTCACCGCGTCGTCGGCACGCCCGAGCAGGATCAGGTCGTCGCCGTCGAACCGTCCCTTGTCGCCGGAGTGGAACGTCCGCACGCCGTCGTCGTCGACCGAGAACCGGCCGGCGTCGCCCGCGGGGTCGAGATAACCGAGAGCGATGTAGCGCGACGAGATCGACACCCGCCCGGACGGGTCGATCGTCACCGTCTTGTGGAGCGCCGGGGTGCCCGCGGGTAGCGGCCCGGTTCGGGCGGGATCGCCGGCGCGGACGTCGAAGTGCCCGATCGCATAGGTCTCCGACGAACCGGCCCAGTTGGTGACGGTCGCTTGCGGTGCCAACGCGAGTGTGGCGGTGGCAGTTTCACCGGTGAGCGGTTCGCCGGTGGTGATGATCCGCTGCACTGTCGCCCACGCAGGGTGCACTGCGCCCGACGCCCCGGCGCGAACGAGCGAGCGCAGCAGCGACGGGGTGAGGAAGGCCGTGTGGATCTCGTCTGCCGCGATCATGTCGAGCAAGTCGGTCGGCGTACCCTGCCGCGGATCGGCGACGAGGACATCGCAACCGCTCAGCAGTGAGCCCATCAACACGTTGAGACCGCCGCCGAAACTGATCGGCATGCACAGCGCGACGCGCAGCCGGTGTGCGAGCCCGAAACGCGCTCGCATGAACATCGAGTCGCACAACCACATCGCGCCGGGTTGCAGCACACCCTTCGGGGTTCCGGTGGAACCCGACGTGAACTGGATGTTGGTGACCTCGAAGGCCGTGTCGGTCGGGAGGAGTGGGGCGCCGCGGGTACCGGACGGGATGGCCGCATCCGATGCCGATGGAACGTCGACGAGGACGTCGGTCGTCGCGGCGACCATGAGTCCGACTCGGTTTCCGCTGTCGCGCAGCCTGTCCAGGTGATCGTCATCGGCGACGGCCAGGCCCGGTGGCCGGCCATGGGTGTGCAGCGAGGCGAGTATGGCGTCGATCCGGTCCGCGGGCAGCGCCGTGTCGAGCGTGACCAGAGGTCGCCGCGTCAGGACGATGCCGAGGACCACGGCGACGGTGTCCGGGGACAGGCCGAGCTGAACGACCACCGGACCCCGCTCGCCGGGTTGCAGCTCGTGGATCCGTCCGGCGACACCACGCGCGGTGTCGAGGAGCGCGCGATAGCTGATCTCGGTGCCCTGCAATCGGAGCGCGATCGCGTCCCCGAAACGGTCGGCGGCCGCCGCGAACGCATGCGCCAGCCCGCCGGCCAGCTCGGGCTGGGCGGTGCCGGACTCGGTCGCGGGGAACGCGGCGACGAGGCCACGAGTGGAGTCGATGGTCATGGTGTGGTCGTCCTCGCCGAGAGCTCGGCAGCAGTGGGGGCGGGGGTCAGGGCCTGGCGGATGAGCCGGAGACCGGGAACGAGCAGCAGGATCACGACGGCGACGTTGGCCGTGAGATAGACGTAACCGACGCCGATGATGCCCCAGTGGTCGGCGCCGAAGACGATGCCGCACAGCACGATCACACCGAACACGCCCTGCACGCCGACGGCGAGGCGGAGCTTGCGGCGGACACGGGCGAGCGCCGTGTAGATCGTCACGAACGACACGGTCGGCAGGGTCAGCGCCATGAGACGGATCAGATCGGTGCCCTCGTCGGCGTATTGGGGTCCCATGATCGCGAGAATCCAGGGCGCGGTGACGAACAGGACGACGCCGCCGATGACCCCGGCGCCACCGCACAGGGTCATGAACCGGATCGTTGCCGACCGGAGATCGGCATCGGGCTCCGCGGCCTTGGCCACGAAGGGCGCCGACGTTGCGTGCAGGAGGATCGCCGCGGTGTTCACGACGAGCCAGCAGATCGAGAAGTAGGCGTTCATCTCGGTTCCCAGGCGAGCGACGATCACGAGCGGCACGATGAGGGGCACGACCACCCCGACGGCCGTGATCCCCAGTGAGCCGGCATAGAACTGGGCGATCTCGCCCGGCCGCGGAAGTGTGCCCGGGCCGGTCATCGAGCGGGCGGTACGACGGATCGCGCTCAGGCCGACCCACGCCGCGATCACCGCCGCGGGCAGGACCCAGGCCCAGAAGACGGCGAATCCGGTCGCAACCGGGATGAACGCCGTCACCAGGACCAGTTTGATGGTCGACTGTGAGATGTTCTTCGTGGCAACGGTTCGCGAGCGGCCCAGGCCGATGAGGGTCTGATCCTGGATGGCGAATATCCCCAGCACGGCCACGAAGAGCGGGAACAGCCAGGTCTCCCACGGGCTCATGAACAGGGAGTCCACCGGCCCGAGAAAGACGAAACCGAGTCCGAGTAGGAGTGCTGCACCGATGATCACGAGGCGCCCCGACGCGATGATCCGGGGCGCGTTGCCCCCTGCGACAGGGAGAAAGCGTTCGTAGAGGCTGCCGATGCTGAGGTTCGACAGGGTGGCCAGCAGGGTCGCCGAGGTGATGAGCGCGGACGCCCGACCCACGTCGGCGGTGGTGTAGCCACGTGCGGCGATGGTCCAGAAGACGAATCCGAGGACACCGGTCGCGAGACTCGACGTCATGACGGCCATGATGTTGAGGCCCACGCCCGTCTGGTCGCCGAGGAGCCCTCCGGTGTTCCTGGTGAATCTCCTCGGCCGGACGCGCCGCCGGGTGACGGATTCCGCCGGTGTCTCGATCGGTCGAGGAGATCGTCGAGACGGCGTGTGCGCGTCGAACACTGACTTCTCCGATCGTGATCCGGCGGACGGTGAATCTGGCGGGACGCGCGGATCCGAGATGAGGGTAGCCTATCCTGAAGTTGGCTTTCCACTCAGTGGTGTCAAATGACGCGCGAGGCGGATGGCGCGCAGATCTCACGGGGGCCATCGCTCGTACCGATCCGACTGCGCGAGTCCGTTTTAGGCGGTTCGTATGAAGCTGATCACAAAGTAAGAGCAGCCTAACCTTACTGGTTATGCTTCACTCGCTGAGCGTCGTGGGGGCGCTTCATGACTCATGATGATGCGATTCGCGCTGGAGGTATGGTGACCGACTTGATCGACGCTGGGAACGGCACGGGGGGTGCAGATCCGGCGGTGCTCGACGACATGACCGAGTTCGAGAACGAACTCGACGTCCACCCATCGGATGGCGTGGAAACGGGGGAGCGGGTCGCGGAGATCGCCGGCATCGGCGACGTCTCCGCGGCCGAGGTCGTCGAGACCGCGAGACCTACTGTCACCGTGGTCATCCCGACCCGCAACGAGGCGCTCAATCTGCCGTATGTGGCCGAGCGGATGCCGCCCGTGGACCAGATCGTCGTCGTCGACGGCGCGTCGGTGGACGGGACCGTCGACGTCGCGCGGACGTTGTGGCCCGATGCGGTGATCGTCTCGCAGACCCGTTCCGGCAAGGGAAACGCGCTCGCCTGCGGCTTCGAGGTGGCGACCGGTGACATCATCGTCATGATCGACGCCGACGGCTCCACGGACCCCGCCGAGATCCCCGACTTCGTCGGTGCGCTCGTGGCCGGCTCCGACCTGGCGAAGGGCAGCCGCTTCTCCCTGGGTGGACACAGCGACGACATCACCGCCTTCCGCCGTGCCGGCAACAAGGGCCTGAACTGGCTCGTGAACCGGATCTTCGCCACGTCATTCGCCGATCTCTGCTACGGCTACAACGCATTCTGGCGCCGGCATCTCGAGGTCCTCGACCTTCCGCTGACCGATGTCGACGAACCCCAGTGGGGCGACGGGTTCGAGATCGAGACGATCATCAACGTGCGCATGGCGCGGAGCGGTCTGACGATCCGTGAGGTCGGCAGCCGCGAGTCCAAGCGAATCCACGGACGCAGCAACCTCAACGCCCTGACCGACGGTGTGCGCGTCCTCCGGACCATCGGTTTCGAGCGTCGCCTCCACCGCGACCACAAGGCGTCGGCTCTCCGCTGAGCGGACCGAGAGCGCTTCTGCCGCAACGGTGGACGCCCCGCGTGACGAACGCCGGTGACCGTGAGGTCGCCGGCGTTCGGCGTCGGGAGCAGTGATCCTCGCGAGCCCTTCGTGGCTCGTCGCCATCGCTCCTCGCACCTCAGGGGACAGAGGGGGTCGATCGCTTGTGCTCCTTGCACCTCAGGGGGCAGAGGGGGTCGATCGCTTGTGCTCCTCAGTCCTCAGGTGGCGGAGGGGGCGCTCTTCTCAGCTCAGGGGGCGGAGGGGTCGCGCTGGGGTTCGAAGACGAAGATCGCGGTCTCGCCGTCCTCGTGGACCATGCGCCACCCCGGCGCAACCCGAAGAGCGGCTTCGAGTTCCGCCGCCGCGTCGGGACGGTAGGTTCCGTAGTACGCGGAGATCCGGCGCGACTGCTCGGTGAAGGTGACGTAGGTCGGCATGTCGGACTGGTCGACCTTCCAGAAGAGGTCGCCGAGCTGTTCGGGACTGGGGAACGTCATCCGGTCGCCCGCGAGGTCGAAACTGAGCGGGTAGTCGAAGTAGGGGTTCGCCAAGGTCATCGGCGCGTAGTTGCCGTTCGTCCGGGTGGGCATGCCCGCCGGATGCAGTGAGATGAACCGGGTTCCGGGTTCGGCGTTCTCCGTGATGATGTCGATCGCCTCGTACTGTGGGCGGGTCTCGACGATCAGCGGCCACAGCGCCACATAGGAATACATGCCGGCGAGGGTCGTCGCGCAGACGAGTACGGCGGCGCCGGCGGCCCGCAACCGGGCCCCGGCACCCCGCGAGAAGCCGGTGAGCAACCAGACCAGGGTCGGTGCGATCAGCAGCGCACAACCGAGGAGCCCATAGAGATAGACGCGGAAGATCGCCTCGCCGCCATAGCTCTGGCCCAGCAACAGGGCGAGCGCGGAGAACGCGAGCACAGCGAGGGTGAGCCAATGTGCGCGCCTGCGGCGCCGGCCGATCAGCGCGCAGACGCCGGCCGACACCACGACCCCCGCCGACAATCCACGGCACACCATCGAGGTGGTCTCCTTGGCGGGCACGCCGGCCATGGTGAAGTTGCTGGCCGCGTTGTCGATCGGGTTGCCGCCCGACAAGATGCCGTACGGGGCAACCGCTTCCAGATTGGCCAGCAGATAGGCACCGGCGATGGCGACCATGATGGCCACTGCCCACCACGGTCGCACCCGGCGCAGGATGACCAGCAGGATGCCCGCCCCGAGTACCCAGAACGGTGTCAGCTGATGACTCGGCACGATCGCCGCGAATGGGATGATCGCCAGGACTGCGGCGCGCGCGGTGCGTCGCGACGCCAGCAGGAGGGCGATCGCGCCATAGGCCAGCACGAGCGCCCATGCCTGGGGTGCGAAGTAGTCCTGACCGACCCAGTTGACCGCCTCGACGAGGAAAGCCGCTGTCAGCGAGACGATGCGACTCATCGACAGGGTGCGCGCCGTGGCGTAGACGATGACCGCGAGGAGTACGTGGACGACCGTCGCGAAGAGATGCGCCAGCACCATCGGATCCAGTCCCGTCACGTCGCAGAACCAGGCCCCGACCACGAAGAAGGCGGGCCACTGGGCGTAGATGTCGGTACCGCTCGGGGTGAGGGTGCCGGTGTCCTGGATGTAGTCGACGACCGCGAGGTGTTTGTATGTCCAGTCGTAGAGCGGCATCTCGGTGCCGAGCCAGGTGGTCACGCGGCTGACGACGATCGAGGTCCCGATGGTGATCACGAGCCCGGCGGAGCTCCGGGTGGCGATCGCGACGACGGCAGCGGCCGCGGTCAACAGGGTCGCCGGGATGAGCAGGCGCCCGCTGCCGGAGAACAGCAGACCGTAGTAGCTCGCGTCGACGCCCGGGAGCGTCGGCACGGCGATCGCCCACAACGTCAGCGCCGCAACGCAGAACGCAACGGACACACGGAACCCGGTCGACCGGAGGGCGGGACTGCGGAACGCGGTGGCCCCGCGGCCGGTGAGTCGGGTCCGTAGCTCCGGGAGGTCGGGGGTCGGCGCGTGCGTCCGTCGACGAAACGCGATGCCCGACGCCAGCACCGCCGCGCTGCCGACCACCAGGAGGACTGTCGGCTGCCACCACGACGCCCAGATGGCGGCGATGGTGACCAGGGTGGTGAGCGCCAGGCCGAGCGTCGGTACGGCGGCGAGTCGGGTGCGCCGCGGGAGTTCCACCCAGGTGCACACGGCGGCACCGGGTCCACAGATCACGAAGAAGCCCACCGACAATGCGCTGAGCACCGACGGCAGCGGCAGCGCACCGACGAGTCCGGCGATCGCGGCGACGACGCCCAGGGTCGCCACCGACCCCGAGCGGCCGGCCGTCGCCGTGGTACTCACAGCGCCGGCGTCGGAGAGACGCGACGGTGCGGCCTCCGCGGCGGCAGTCACGCGGATCCCTTCGCCAGCGGCTCGGCGCGACGGCCACGAAGGCGCTCGCGAACCAGCGCAATGGGTCCGCCGACGACCGACAGCACCTCGCGCCGGCCTGCCCGGGCCGCGACACCGTCGGCGATGGCCGCCGGTGGTCTGGTGATCGCGCCATAGGCGACACCGGCTTTCGCGACAGCGCGCGACCGACGCCGGAGCACGCGCAGGGCGAGTGCGAGATGGTGTCGGTCGGTGGCGACCTTGGTCAGCCACGCACCGAGTCCGACGCCGTAACCCCGCGACTGCTCCAGCAAGGCGTCGTCGGTGCTGCGATGCCGGTGCCAGATGATCGAATCCGGCTCGTTGGCCAGCGCGTGGCCCGCCGTCAGGATTCGGAAGAACATGTCGATGTCCTCGCCACCCCGTGTCCGGGTCCCGGCCCCGAGCGCCTCGTCGAACCCGCCCAGCGACAGCGCGATGTCCCGGCGGATCGCGAAATTGGCACCCGTGCCGTAGACCCCGATCTGGAAGGGGAACAGCGGCAGATCCGATGGTGGCTCGGCGAGTGAGAAGACCCGAGCCCGCATCGAATCCGCCCACGACACCCGCCAGTCGAAGTAGACCTGCGACCGAGTCCGCAGTTCTCCGCTCGGCACCATGCCGCACACGCATGCGATCTCCGGCGACCGGGCGAAACCCTGGGCCAGCCCCAGCAACCACCCGGTGTCGGCGACGACGTCGTCGTCGGTGAAGGCCACCAGGTCGTGAGCGGTGGCCAGCAGGCCGGCGTTGCGTGCGTTGGACAATCCCGCGACCGGCTCGGTCACGATCCGGAACCGCGGGTCGTCGAGGGACTCGACGACCTGTCGAGTGCCGTCGGTGCGGGGCGCGTTGTCGACGACGACCACCTCGTAGTCGGGGTAGTCCAGTCGTTGCAGTGACTGCAGCGCATCGGCCAGCATGCCGGGGCGCTCGTGCGTGCAGACGACGACACTGATCGGCGGTAGTGAGGCACGTGAAGGTGGCTCGGGCAGTGCGTACGGTGCGACCGGGACCCGCACCAGGCCGCCGTCGATCGGTGCGTCGACGAACCGGATGGGCACGGAGCCGTGTCGGAGGAGAACCCGTGCGCGCCGATAACCCGTGGCATCCAGTGGGACGCAGGTGACCGACCCGTCGGGCGCCGATCCGGGAGTCCGGTCGCCGTCGGCGATCTCGGTGACATCGAGTGTCCCGACCCAGGTGGCACCCGCCCATTCGGGGGCGCCCTCGAGCGGCATCGCGGGATTCAGCGGAACCGGGGCCGGGTCGGTGGTGTCCTCCGCCGCGTCGTTGACGTAGTCGGTTGTCACGGTGCGGTCACCCGTACCCAGTCGACGAGCATGGTGTTCTCCGCGGGTGTCGTGTCGTCGGTCGGTCCGGGCCAGTTGCCCCCGACGGCGAGATTGAGCAGTAGGTGGAAGGGCTGGTCGAGGACCCAGCGTGCGTCCGGCGCGAGATCCCCGGGTTCGACGACGAACAGCCGCTGGTCGTCGATCCCGCTCTCGATCCGGCCCGGGAGCTTGTTCAGCCAGTAGGTGCGGAAGGTCGAGGCCAGCGGCCCGGCGGGGACGCCCGACCTCGAGATGTTCTGTCCCCGTTCCGAGGACGTCTGCGGTACGTGGACCCCGGTGTGGAATTCCGGTGCCTGATCGAGCGTCTCGATGATGTCGATCTCACCGGCCGCGGGCCACCCGACCTCGTCGATGTCGTCGCCGAGCATCCAGAACGCGGGGTGCAGACCGGTGCCGGCGGGTACGGCGATGCGGGCACTGATCCGGCCGTAGGTGACCGAGAGCCGATCCTTCGTCGACAACCTCGCCGAGGTGTAGCCGTCCGGTCCCCGTCGTGCGGTGATGGCCAGGTGTCCCTGGCCGTCGATCCGGGCGTTGGCGGACGAGTCGGTGTAGACCTGCGACTCGTTGTTGCCCCAGCCTCCGCCGCCGGTCATCATCTGCCAGGGGCTGCCCGGTGCGCGCGCGGGGCCGTCGAACTCGTCGACGAAGATCACCTCGGGTCCGGTGTCGGGCTCGGCCAGGACGGTCGGTACCGAACACGCGGACACCGCCGTGGCCACCGCCGCGCCCATCGACGCGAGCAGCCTGCCGGGCCTCATCGGGACACACCTCGTCCGCGGCCGGCGAGCCCGAAAGCGTATCCGGCGCAGGTGAGCACGAAACCGGCGACGAGCGCGCCGACCCGACTCGGGGTCCGACGATGTCGCCAGACCCCCGCGGGCAGCACCCTGGTGCTGTACCTCCGCTCGCTCGCCAGGGCCTCGCCGCTGCCGGCCAGTTCCGACAGGATCGCCTTCGAGCGCCCCTCCTGGTAGCACCGATGGGCGAAGTAGCCGAACCGGGCGCGGTCGTCGGTCACCGTATGTGTGACTCCGAAAGCCTTGTCGCGCAGGATCTTCGACGACGGGTCCCGGCGCCGCAGGTCGATACCCATGAGGGTTTCCTCGCACCCGGCGGGCAACGTGCCCTGTCGACCGAGTCGCGTCGAGAAACCACCGATCTCGATCAAGGCGGCCCGGCGGACGGCCATGGCGGCGCCGATCGGGTTGCGGATCGGCGCGCCGTCACCCGGAAGTCCTCGGTAATCGCAGCCGACCACCCACCCGAACTCCTCGGGGAACCATCGGGGAGCGGGGGAGTCCCACAGTGCCACAACGGCTCCGCCCACTGCCACGACGTCGGGGTCCGAGCATCGGGTTCGGACGGCCGCCAGTGCGCTCGGGGCCGGACACGCGTCGTCGTCGATGAAGACGACGACGTCTCCGCCCGCAGCGGCCGCGCCGGAGTTGCGCGCATCGGACAGCCCGCGGGCTCCGGTGTTGGCGCACACGATCGCGTCGGGATGGGCGGCTGCCAGGTCCGCGCGCAGGGATTCGTTGTGATCGACGACGACGAGGAGTTCGTCCTTGGGACCGAGTTGCGCTCGTACTTCGACGATCGCGGTGTCGAGTGATCGACGCCGACGCTCGGTGTAACAGCAGATGATGACCGACAACGTCGGTTCGGTGCGCGCCGCGGCGTCGAGAACGGGGATGCCCGGTGCGGGGGTCATCGGGTCGGCCGCTGGTTCGGCAGGGTGGGAGGACAGCACGTTTCGGCCTTCGATAGCTCGGATCAGGTGGAGTTCACGGGTGGGACGGGGGACCGGTGGACGTCAGGGCACCCCGACGATCCGTGCGGCGTGCCCGGCGACGGCTTCCATCGCCGCGCGAATGCGTGCCGGGTCGAAGACGTCGTCGCGGAAGGCAGCGGTCATGGAGATCCCACCCCCCACGAAACCGGTCGTCACCGTGATCCCGGCTGCCGACGGCGGTGTGGCCACGGCGATGACCGCGGCGCGGGCGGAGTCGGACCACTGCCAGCCGCGCTCGCGGCCCGGAAGGTGGCCGACGCTCGAATGCAGCAGTTCGGCACGGACCTCACCCTCGACCGGGACGTGGATGTGTTGACCCGGCGACGCCGACCGGTGGCTGTGGCGACGCAGCGTCTTGATCGTGGCGACGGCCAGGTTGGCCGTCGGACGCCCCATCCGGGCCGATGCGGTCATCGCGCGTTGCAGCGCGGGGGCCGATGTCGTGTGATCGACCGGAAAGCTCAGTCCGGCAGAGAAGTTGGCGTAGGTGCGCATCCGGGCGGGTAGGTAGGTGCGGACGTCGAAGGGCAGTGTGACCATCGGGTCCAGCCGGACGCCGGCCTCGGTCAGTGCCTCGACCAGGGCGACCGTACAGACGGCGAAGAGTCCCGTTTTTGGCATCGACGACGTCCGCGCGGCGCGGATCGCATTCACGTCGGGGGCCGCGATGTGGACATTCGCCGACACCGGCCGCCGTGGTGGGACCGGACGGTTCGTGAACGCCGACTCGGCGGGTTCGCGGTGAGACCGGAAGCGCAGGAGCGAGGCGACCCGGCGCGGGTCGGCCACGGTGAGTGCGGAGGCGACCAGCAGGGGTGAGACCGCCGGCCCCCGGCGAGGCAGTGTCGACGGGTCGACCGCGCCCACGATGACGTCGACGATCAGGTTGAGCAGGGTGAGGTCGCCGAGTCCGTGGTCGTAGTCCAGCGCGAGATGGTCGCCCGCCAGCACGATCCGTAACGGCCTGTGCGGCAACGCGTACAGCTCCTCGAACAGGCGGGCCGGGTCCGTGCCCGGCGCCGGGGGCGGTGCGTCGGCGACCGAGTCGGCCGCTGCCTCGGGATCGAACACCCAGTCCCGTCGATGGGGCGAGGGCAGGAGTCCGACGCGGGTGTGCGGGCCCAACCGCGCCAGGCGCACGATCCGCTCGGCTGCCACGGCGCGGGACGGAAGGTCGAGTGGGCCGATCACCAGTGCCGCTCGATTGTGCCCGTGCAGCAGGTCGATCGCCGCGCAGCGGAAACGCGAGAGCGTGCCGGGTCGGGGTGCCGCGGGGTCGACGTTCCGGGGGGTCGAAGGCGGGGTGGGTGAGGGTGTGGCCATGAGTACGATCCGCAGAACTATAGCAAGGCTTGCCTAAGTCTCGATTGTCGGGTTACGCAGATCACGTACGATCGCCTCCAGGCAGGTAGCACCCCGTCTGCCTTGGCCAGTTCACCCGCAGTTCATCTTTTGTAGGGGATCAGTCCACCACGCCCCCATAGCTTTCCAATCGGACACTCCGGACCCGACGCCAGTCGGCGCGGAGAACGCGAACGGAAAGGCAACACCAGCGGTGAAAATCAATCGGAACGGCGCCCTTGCGTCGGTGTCGGCGATTGCGGCACTGACCCTCGTGACGGCGTGCGGTGGGGGAAGCGAACAGACGGTCAGCGGCGAGGGCTCGACCGCGCAGCAGAAGGCCATGGAGCACTTCAGCCAGGTCCTGACCGACAACACCGACATCGTGCTCGACTACACCGGCAGCGGCTCGGGCGATGGCATCAAGAAGTTCATCGCGGGCGACGTCGACTTCGCCGGCTCGGACTCGGCCCTCAAGGACGACGAGGTCACCGACGCCACCGCGCGCTGCAACGGCAACGCCCCGTGGCACCTGCCGCTGGTCGTCGGCCCGGTCGCGGTCGCCTACAACCTCGACGGCGTCGAAGACCTCAAGCTCAACCCGAGCGTCATCGCACAGATCTTCAACGGCAAGATCACCAACTGGAACGACCCGGCCATCGCGGCGCTGAACCCGGGCGTGCAGCTGCCCGCGACCGACATCGTCCCGGTCTACCGTTCGGACAGCTCGGGCACCACCGACAACTTCCAGCGCTTCCTGGAGAACTCGGCTCCCGCCGACTGGCCGTACGAGCACAGCAAGGAATTCGCTCCCAAGGGCGTCGGTTCCGGTGCTTCGAAGTCGACCGGCGTCGGCGACACCGTCAAGAAGACCCCCGGCTCGATCACCTACGTCGAGTGGGGCTTCGCCACCGAGAACGACCTCGGCGTCGCCCAGGTCGACTTCGGTGCCGGCCCGGTCGCCCTGAACGCCGAGAGCGCGGGCAACGCGCTCGAGTCGCTGGCCTTCAAGGATCCGGCCAGCAAGGACCTCGTCGTCGACACCGACGCCCTGTTCGCCTCCAAGGCCCCGGGCGCCTACCCGCTGCTGCTCACCCCGTACTCGATCGTCTGCTCGGCAGGCTACGAGGACGAGGCCACCAGCCAGACGCTGAAGGACGCCTTCACCGCGGTCCTGAACGACGGCCAGGCCGGCCTCGAGGAGATCGGCTACGTGCCGGTCCCCGACGCCTTCAAGGCCAAGCTGCAGGGAACCATCGACTCGCTGTCCGGTGGGTCCGGGAACGCCTGATCAACCCCATCTGATCGCGTGCGCGGGGCCGCTTCGGTTGCGGCCCCGCGCACGTGGTTGACACACTGACACGACATTTCGCGTGTCCACGAGACGGCGGGAAGTGCCCCAATGACCAGAGCCGAATCACAAGAAGGACGCATGACCTCGCTGAGCAAAGAGGGTGGCGCGATCCCGCCGGACACCGGCGAACGCCAGACCCCCGGGTCATCGCCCGACCAACCCGAATCCTCGCTCCACGCAGCCGCACATCATCGCGTGGCCGACCGGGTGTTCCGCACCCTCGCCGTCGGCTCGGGCTTCGTGGTCTCCATCGTCATCGCACTGATCGCGCTCTTCCTCCTCGCGCAGGCGATCCCGTCGCTGGCCAAGAACGAGGAGAACTTCTTCACCTACACGGGTCAGTGGATCACCAGCGGAGATCAGCTCGCCTTCGGCATCCCGCAGCTGTTCTATGCCACGGTCGTGGTCTCGGTGATCGCGCTGCTGATCGCCATGCCCGTCGCGCTCGGCATCTCCATCTTCCTGACCGAGTACGCACCGAAGCGATTCGTCGGGCCGATCACCTACACGGTCGACCTCCTCGCCGCGGTGCCCTCGATCGTCTACGGCCTCTGGGGCATCCTCGTCCTCGGTCCCGCTCTGGTCCCGGTCAACGAGTGGCTGGTCGGGAACCTCGGCTTCCTGCCGTTCTTCCAGCAGCCCACCCAGGTCGCCAACATGAGCACCGGCGGAACGCTGCTGACCGCGGGGATCGTGCTCGCGGTCATGATCCTGCCGATCATCACCGCGGTGACCCGCGAGGTCTTCATGCAGACCCCGAAGGGTCACCGGGAGGCCGCGCTGGCGCTGGGCGCCACCAAGTTCGAGGTCGTGAAGGTCGCGGTGCTGCCCTTCGGGTTCTCCGGATACATCTCCGGGTCGATGCTCGGCCTGGGCCGCGCACTCGGTGAGACGATGGCCCTGCTGCTCATCATCTCGACCGTCGGACCCATGAACTTCAACCTCATGGAGAGCGGCGAGACCTTCGCGACGAAGATCGCCAACAACGCCGCCGAGTTCGACTCCCCGGCCAAGACCGGCGCCTACATCTCCGCCGGCCTCACCCTGTTCGTCCTGACCTTCATCGTCAACGCCGCCGCCCGCGCGGTCGTCGCCGGAAAGAAGTGACCATGTCTGTGACCACGACAACTTCCGCGGCCGACCCGGTCAAGAAGCCCTCCGGCTTCACCCCGATGTCCGGGCGCAGGCGTTTCACCGACGGGGCCGTGCGCGCCGCCGTGATCGCCGCCCTTCTGCTGGCGCTGGTTCCCCTGCTCTGGCTGGTGTTCACCCTGGTGTCGCGCGGTATCGAGACGATCGTCGACATCGACTGGTGGACTCAGGCCGAGCGGCGCGGCGGGGCGGCCAACGCGATCGTCGGCACCCTGATGCAGACCGCGCTCGCCGCGGTCATCTCCATCCCGCTGGGCATCTTCGTCGCCATCTACCTGGTGGAGTACGCGACCAAGAAGTCGCTGCTGGCGCGGGTCACGACCTTCATGGTCGACATCCTCTCCGGTGTTCCGTCGATCGTCGCCGCTCTCTTCGTCTATGCGGTGTGGCGGACCACGCTCGGACTTCCCCGGTCGGGCTTCGTGGTGGCCATCGCGCTGGTGCTGCTGATGGTTCCGCTCGTGGTGCGCGCCACGGAGGAGATGTTGAAGATCGTGCCGCAGGACCTTCGGGAGGCGTCGTACGCGCTGGGCATCCCGAAGTGGAAGACCATCGTGAAGATCGTTCTCCCGACGGCGCTGTCGGGCATCGTCACCGGCGTCATGCTCGCCATCGCCCGCGTGATGGGCGAATCGGCGCCGGTGCTGATCCTCGTCGGTGCCACCCGGGCGATGAACTGGAATCCCTTCGACGGCAACCAGCAGTCACTGCCACTGATGATGGTGCAGCAGTACAACAACGGACCGGGCGCGTTCGACCAGGTGTGGGGCGCGGCACTGACACTGGTGATCCTCGTCGCCATCGTCTACTTCGGTGCCAAGGCGGTGTCGAAACTCTTCGCCCCCAAGACCTCCTGACCTCCTCACCCTTCTCGGGTCATCTTTTCCAGAACGGACCACTGCCATGGCCAAGCGCCTCGACATCAAAGACCTGAACATCTACTACGGCGATTTCCACGCGGTCAAGGACGTCACCCTCGAGGTCCCGCCGCGTTGCATCACCGCCTTCATCGGCCCGTCGGGCTGTGGCAAGTCGACGGTGCTGCGAACCCTCAACCGCATGCACGAGGTGACCCCGGGTGCGTACGCCAAGGGGAGCGTGCTCCTCGACGGCGAGGACATCTACGGCAAGACCGTCGACCCGGTCAGCGTGCGCGCGACCATCGGCATGGTGTTCCAGCGGCCGAACCCGTTCCCGACCATGTCGATCCGCGACAACGTCGTCGCCGGTCTGCGCCTGCAGGGCGTGCGGAACCGTTCCCAGCTCGACGACGTCGCCGAGAAGAGCCTGCGCGGCGCGAACCTCTGGGAAGAGGTCAAGGACCGTCTGGACAAGCCGGGGGGCGGACTGTCGGGTGGACAGCAGCAGCGTCTGTGCATCGCCCGCGCGATCGCGGTCTCGCCCGACGTCCTGCTCATGGACGAGCCGTGTTCGGCGCTCGACCCGATCTCCACGCTGGCCATCGAGGATCTGATGGGTGAACTCAAGAAGGAGTACACCATCGTCATCGTGACCCACAACATGCAGCAGGCGGCTCGCGTCAGCGATCAGACCGCGTTCTTCAACCTCGAGGCAGTCGGCCAGCCCGGCCAGCTCGTCGAGATCAACGACACCGAGACGATGTTCTCCAACCCGACGAAGAAGGAGACCGAGGACTACATCTCGGGCCGCTTCGGCTAGAACCCGACGCGAGACCGACAAAGCCCGCTCACCCATCCGGGGAGCGGGCTTCGTCGTGCGTCACATGTTGAGCAGCAGGATCGCCAGCAGGGCGACCAGCGATGCGGTCACACCCAGATACGCGAGTATCTTGCGGCGGTGGGCGGCAGCCTCGGCGTCCTCGTCGGTCACCGCATTGAAATCGGGCTCGGTCGGATAGTGCTGGGCCATGTCCGCCACCCTAACGACGACCTCGGCGCGTGTGAAATCTCGCCGGCCTCACTTCGGGCACAGTTCTTCACGAACGTGAAAAGAGGCCGAGTTCAGTGTCGGAAACTGAATTCTCGGCCTCTTTCGGTGTGGTCCTCTGCTCGACGATCCGCGTCGAGCGAGGGAAATCACCCCACGCTCTGGAACTGCTCCGGGGTCTTGCCGGTCGCGGTGAACACGACGCGACGGCCGATCAGGACCGCGTGGTCGGCGAATCGCTCGTAGTAGCGGCCGAGCAGCGTGACGTCGACAGCGGCCGCGACGCCGTGCTTCCACTCGCGGTCCATGAGGACGGTGAAGAGATGGCGGTGGAGGTCGTCCATCGCGTCGTCGTCCTCCTGGAGGCGGAGCGCGGCCTGCGGGTCGCTGGTGACCAGGACCTCGTGCGCGTTCTTCGCCAGCGTCACCGCCAGGCGACCCATCTCGGCGAAGTAACCGTTGACCTCTTCGGGCAGCGCCTTCGCCGGGTGGCGACGACGGGCGACCTTCGCGACGTGCAGCGCCAGGGCGCCCATCCGGTCGGCGTCGGCGACGATCTGGAATCCGCTGACGACCCCGCGCAGATCGCCGGCGACCGGCGCCTGCAACGCGAGTAGCGCGAAGGACTGTTCCTCGGCGCGGGCCGTCAGCTGGCTCATCCGGTCGGTGTCCCCGATGACCTCTTCGGCGATGGCGAGATCGGCCTGCAGCAGTGCCTGCGTGGCGCGCGCCATCGCGGTGCCGGCGAGCTCGCACATCTCACCCAATACCGAGGTCAAGGCCTCGAGTTGCTCTTGGTAGGCGGTACGCATGTTGCCAGGATACGTGCGTGATCGCACGCGACCGACTCCGACCGATGAACGTGCGGTGAACGTCGGGTGCAGATCCGTCCATCCGGGCCTCTGCGACCGCCCGTGATCACGTACAGGTGGTGTCGCCCGCGTTGGTGATCGCCAGGTCATTGGGCAGATTGCCGGTGTTCTCGGCGGGTGCGAGCTGGTTCGCCGTCAGGGTCGCCCCGGACGCCGGAACCGATCCGAGAGAGCCGGTGAAATCCGCCCCGACGATGAGCTCGACGCCGGACTTGACCGTGCGATCGAGCTGGATGCTGGCGTTGGGGAACATCTCGGCCAGCGTTGCGGCGGCATCGCGCTGTCCCGGCCCGTAGCGGACGACCGTGTCGTCGCGGTTCTCCGAGGCGTCGGCGACACCGCGGACGTCGAAGCCGTACGGCGTGAGCTGTTCGGACACCTCGCTGGCGAGACCGGTGCGATCGGTGCCGTTGAGCACCCGGACGCCCACATTGCCGGGGTTCTGTGCCGTCGCGGTGACCGGTCCGGGAGCGGACGTGTCGGCCCTGGTGCTCGGTTCATCCGAACTCGAGGGGGCCTTCGAGGATGACGGCGGCTTCTTGCGAGCCTGTTCACCCGGTAGGGGCAGGTCGTCGATGATGGCGTCGAAGATCGCGTCGATGTCGCTGGTGCGCGGGATCTCGTTGTTGGCGCCGTCGGTGGACGTTCCCGATGTCGGGATCGTCAGGAACGAGACCCGTCCGGCCTCGATGCCCTGCATGGACTCGGCCAGGCTGATGAGCGACTGGGTGTCCACACCGTCGACATAGCTGTACTCGATGAATGTGTTCACGATGCCGTTGAGCTTGTTGGGGTTCGACAGCACGTTGCCCGACAAGGACGACCGCAGCAGCGACGACATGAACAACTGTTGACGCTTGATGCGCCCGTAGTCGCCGTTGCCCTCGGAGGAGATGTTGCGGGCCCGCACGTAGTTGAGCGCCCGTCGACCGGTCAGCTTCTGCTTGCCGGGCTTACGCAGGATCTGACCGATCTCGTAGTCGTAGAGCGGCACCGTCGAGCAGACCTCGACGCCGCCGATCGCGCGGACGACCTTCTCGAAACCGTAGAAGTCCATGCCGATGAAGTGGTTGATGTTCAGACCGCTCATCGCGGTGATCACGCGGACGAGGCACTGCGGTCCACCCGCGGCGTAGACGCCGTTGAGTTTGACGTCGTCGGCGGGCGGCATCTCGGCGCCGTAGGCGCCCGTCGCGTTGTCCCAGGCGCGGCAGGCCGGCTGGTCCACCTGCAGGTCCCGCGGGAACGACACCGCGACGACGCGGCTCCGGTTCGCGGGGACGTTCACCAGGATGACGGTGTCCGATCGGGCGCCGTCGGCGTCGGCTGTGGTGCCTGCCCCCACCTTGGCGTTCTGTCCGCCGCGGGTGTCGGTTCCGACGATCAGATAGGTCTCGTCACCGTACTGGGCGTCCTTGTTGCGGATGTTCTGGTCATCGGGATCGACGGCGGTGACGTTGCGCCAGTTGCCGTTCCACGACTGCAGGTAGCCCCAGACGAAGCCGGTGCCGACGAGCGCGAGGACACATGCGATGGCGACCAGGATCCGTCCGGTCGCGGCGGTCTTGCGGAGCATCGCACCCTGACGGTCCTCGTCGCGTCCGGGATGACGCCGGGGTGCCGAACGCAGGGCGAGGGGTCCGGTGAGATCGGGGGTGCGCTCGAGCGGTGCCTGCGCGACCGGGCTCCCCGACGGAGACCCGGCGACCGGTTCCTGGCCCCGGGATTCCTCGATGGCCCGCTTCTCGGTCGCACGGTCGGACAGGTCCGGTGCGGAGTCGCCGATGGTGGGGATCTTCTGGGTGACGTCGTTGTCGAAGCGATGGACCGTGGTGGGGCGGTCGTCGGGCGCCGGCTGGGGTGCGCCCGGCGCACGCGTGGGTGACGGCGGTTCGGCGCCCTGACCGAACGGCTGTCCGAGGCGGCGGGAACGTGCGCGCGTCGACGGGGTCTCGGGATTCCGCGACTCCGGACGCGGGGGCATCGCGCGACGGGAGCCGGAGCGGCCGGAGCCCGCAGGCGGCTCGGCCGGTGACGACTCCTCCGCGTTCATCTGCTCCATGAGCTGACGGACGGTCAGCCGCGTTCGTCCGCGGACGAATCGATCCGCGGACCGCGGCTCACGGAGGCTGGGGTGTGCGGGGGGCTGGTCACCCGGGCCGACGGGGCCGGTGGCGTCCTGTCCCGGGGTCGGGCCGAGCTCGTCGTGGGAGCGTCCGGCGCGACGACCACGACGAGAGCGATCGGCGTCGCCCGCCTCGGGGTCGTCCGGGCCCGGTGTCCTACGACTCAATGCACGTTCCTCATGCCCCGTGGTCTGATTCGCGAGTCACCGCAGATCGGGGCTCGACCAGCGCGGTACGCACAGAATAGAGGTCCCGACGGCCGGGACCTCCGCGCAATAGTACTGATCCCACCTGAGAAACCATCTCAGCCAGGCGCCGGTTGTGACGGTTTTCGCAATCCGGTTCAACCGCCGGAGTGCATGATCTCGGCCCCGGCCGGGACAACGTCCTCGTCCGGATCGTCGAGCCATCCGTCCGGCAGCGCGACCTTGGCCGGGGATCCCTGCCTGCCGCGAGGGCCGTGGCCGTCGGACGGGAACGGGGTGTCCGCGGGCAGCTCGGCGAGCAGTTCGCGCAGCTCGTCGACGCTGCCGACCAGTGCCATCCGGCGGCGGATCTCCGATCCGGCCGGGAAGCCGCGCAGGTACCACGCGACATGCTTGCGGATCTCGCGGCAGCCCTTCATCTCACCGTGGTGGTCCACGAGGAGTTGGCAGTGCCGGACCATGATGTCGGCGACCTCGCCCAGATTCGGCGGGGTCGGGGCCTCGAACCCGCCCAGCTCGGCGGCGAGTTCGGCGAACAGCCAGGGACGGCCGAGACAACCGCGTCCGATGACCACGCCGTCGCAGCCCGTGCGGTTCATCATCGCGACCGCGTCGGCGGGCTCGAAGATGTCGCCGTTGCCGAGCACGGGCACGGACGTGACGTGGTCCTTCAGACGGGCGATCTCGTCCCAGTCGGCTTCGCCGGAGTACCGCTGCGACGCGGTGCGCGCATGCAGGGCAACGGCGGCGGCGCCCTCCTCCGCGGCGATGCGACCGGCGTCGAGGTGGGTGCGGTGCTCGTCGTCGATGCCGATGCGGAACTTCACCGTCACCGGGATGTCGGTGCCCTCGGTGGCGCGGACCGCCGCCGCGACGATCTTGCGGAACAAGGTGCGCTTGTAGGGGATCGCCGAACCGCCGCCCTTGCGGGTCACCTTGGGGACCGGGCAGCCGAAGTTCATGTCGATGTGGTCGGCGAGGTTCTCGTCGACGATCATCTTCGCGGCCTGATACGTGTACTCCGGGTCGACGGTGTAGAGCTGCATCGACCGAGGATTCTCGTCCGGTCCGAAGGTCGTCATGTGCATCGTGACCGGATGCCGCTCGACGAGCGCGCGGGCGGTCACCATCTCGCAGACGTACAGCCCGGAGACGGTGCCGGTGCGGGCGAGTTCGAGCTCACGGCACAGCGTGCGGAATGCGACGTTCGTGACACCGGCCATCGGGGCCAGCACGACCGGGCTGTCCAGTTCGATCGAACCGATGCGCAGCCCCTTCGAGACGCTCGCAAGCTCGCTCCTCAGGGGGCTGGGGTCGACGCTCGCAAGCTCGCTCCTCAGGGGGCTGGGGTCGACGCTCGCAAGCTCGCTCCTCAGGGGGCTGGGGAGCGAGCTTGCGGTGGTCGAAGGCGCCGGGCTGCTCCCTGAGGTGTGAGCGGAGCGAGCCTCGAAGGGGAGGGTGGTGCTCAGGATGCCTGCTGCTCCCGCTTCTTGGCCTCGCGGGCGAGCGAACGGTCGCGCATCTCCTCGAAGCGGATGGTGTCCTTCTCGAGCTGCTCGAGGAAGGCGGCGAGCTCCTCGCGGGTCTTCTCGCCCTCGCTGGTGAAGTCCTCACGCTCGAAGACGTTCCACTTGCGCAGGACCGGCATGACGACCTCTTCGAGGTGCTGGCGCAGGTCGTAGATGCCGTGCTTGGCCATGAGCACGCCGTGACGACGGAAGTTGGGCATCCCGGCGCCGGGCATCTGGAAGTTGGTCACGATGTCGGTGACCGCGCGCAGCGTCTGATCGGGCGAGATGTCGAAGCCCGCGCCGCAGATGTTGCGGTAGAAGATCATGTGCAGGTTCTCGTCGGCCGCGATGCGCTGGAGCATCTTGTCGGCGATCGGGTCGTTGCACGCTTTGCCCGTGTTGCGGTGGCTGACGCGGGTCGCGAGTTCCTGGAAGGTCACGTAGGCCACCGAGTGCAGCAGGCCCAGCTCGTCGGCGTGCTCCTCGAGTTCGTCCACACGTCCGGCGGCGGCCAGCATCGGGTCGTAGCCGTTGGTCATGTGGATCATCCGCGCCTCTTCGAGCGCGACGGGATCGACGCCGCGGGTGACCACGAGGTAGTCGCGCATGACGATGCCGTGGCGGTTCTCCTCGGCGGTCCAGCGACCGACCCAGTGGCCCCAGGCGGAGTCCATGGAGAAGTTGTCGGCGATGACGCGGTGGTACGACGGCAGATTGTCCTCGGTGAGGAGATTGGTGATCATCGCGGCCTTGGCGACCTCGTCGAGCTGCGACTGCTCGGGGTCGTAGTCGACCCCGCCCAACGCGGCGAAGTTCCGGCCCTCGTCCCACGGCACGTAGTCGTGCGGGTTCCAGTCCTTGGCGATCTTGAGGTGGCGGTTGACGTTGTCCTCGGCAACCGGGGCCAGCTCCTTGAGGAGCTCGAGTTGCGTCAGGTCGCGTGCCATATGGGTGTCCTCCGAACGGTGTCCGCGTGTGTGATCGTGCGTGTGTCGTCGTCTGTGTCTGGTGGGTCGGTCCACGTGCGCGGCCGCTGCCACGATCGTGGTTCTCGACGTCGTCGGTGATGCTCGACGTCTTGGCGGATGCGTGCCGGGTCCGCCGGACCGCGGTGTGTCGGGCCGGGGTGCGCTCCGGCGCCCGACGCCACTGGTCAAAGTCCTAGCGTACGGCACGCTCACCGGTGTCCCAAGTCCGTCGTGAGGGTGTCGTCGCCGCACCGGCGAACCGTTACGGGGCGCGTGGGTGTCATCCGTCACGCCGGCGATCTCCGCAGGCGTCGCCGCAAACGCCCAGCTGGGCGCGGGTTCGCCCGGTGCGGCGGAACGGTCAGCGCCGAGAGGCGAACATGGCCCCGGTCGTTTCCATCCAGGCCGTTGCGGGCTCGTCGATGGTGCCCAGTTCGCGGGCCTTCTCACACCAGCGCATGGCCGCCCGACCGAACTCCATGGGGTTGTACACGTCTTCCTCGCGGCTCCAGCGACCGTTGCCCGCGTAGGTGAGGATGGTGATGTTGGTGGCGGTGATGTGGGTGGAGTCACCGGGGTCACGCATCGGGTTGTCGACTTCGCAGATGACCCGGCTGGTCGGGGCGTCGACCACATGCCACAGGGAGGGGAAACCAGTCATGTGGCTGCCGGGGAACGAGGTCATCGTGCGCCAGATCCACGTCCGGATCTCCTCACGGCCGCGCATGGTGCCCAGTGCGTGCTCGACGTAGTCGGCATCGTCGGTGAACAGCTCGGCGAAGCGATCCCAGTCGCGGCTGACGGCTATCTCGGCGACCGTGCGCTGGAACTGCGCGAAGGCCTCGTCGAGTTCTGCGTGGGTGAACTCGGTGGTCGGCTGGGTCGGTTTCTCGGTGGTTTCCATCGTCGCCGATCGTAGAGTCCGGACCGGCGCGATCCACCGCGTTTCGCGACACTCGGTACCATTCGTGCCCAACACTGCCACCGCACACGGATCGGTGAGGACGTCATGTACCAGGTAGGGGACCTGATCGCGGGGTACCGCGTCCTCGACGTGCTCGGACGCGGCGGCATGGGCGAGGTCTACAAGGCCGCCCATCCCCGGCTGCCGCGCGCCGACGCCCTCAAGGTGCTCCGGTCGGTCCACGCCACCGACCCGGTCTTCCGCGCCCGGTTCGAACGCGAGGCCGACATCGTCGCGCCCCTGCACCATCCGAATATCGTCGCCGTCTACGACCGCGGTGTGTTCGACGAGTTGCTTTGGATCGCAATGGAGTACGTGCCGGGCACCGATGCCGCGCGGATGCTCGCCCGGGAGTCCCCGCTCGACCCCGGTCTCGCGTGCACGATCATCGCCGGGGCGGCCGCCGGTCTGGACGCGGCACACCGGCGCGGCGTCATGCATCGCGACATCAAGCCGGCCAACATCCTGATCACGCCGGGCGAGGAACGTGTCGACGGCGGTCCGAGCGGTCCCGAAGCCATCAAGCTCACCGATTTCGGCATCGCGCAGGTACTCGACGAGGTCACCCACCTGACCGGCACCGGGATCACCATCGGCACGATGCGCTATGCCTCGCCGGAGCAGATCGAGGGCCTGCGCGTCGACGGCCGCAGCGACATCTACTCGCTCGCCGCCACCGCGTACGAATTGCTCACCGGTGCCCCGCCTTTCGACTCATCGTCGCTGCACGGGTTGATGACGGCACACATGCACCACGAACCCCCGTCGGCCAGTGCGCGCAACCGGGCCCTCCCCGCGGCCGTCGACCGGGTGCTCGCCCGGGCGATCGCGAAGGAACCGGGCCGCCGACAGTCGACGGCGGGGGAATTCGCGGCCGCGCTCGCCGACGTCTTCGACTCCCGCGCAACACTCATCGGCCCGGTGGGCGTGCCCGATGCCCGGGAGGTACCCGCGTCCCACGGTCGGGACGCGGAGAACCTCGCCGAGCTCCGTCCCGCCGGAACCGGTGTCGGTGCGGATCCCCGCCCGCCGATCGGTGCTCCGGGCCCGCGTGCCGGGGCGCTCGCGCCGGCACGGGTTCCGCCGGAACCGTCGCCCATCTGGCCGGCCGAGGACGATGCGACGCAACCGAATGCGGTCGGCCGTCCGCGCAAGCTGCTCGTGATCGGGATCGTCGCCGTGCTCGTCGCCGGAATCCTCGGCGCCGGCATCGGACTCGTGCGCATGTCGGCCACGTCTCTGGACACCCCGGACCCGCCGGACGCGGAGGTCACGACCACTGCCGTCGAACTGACCTGGAACAGTGTGGCCGGGGCCACCGGCTACGTGGTCACCCAGAACGACGCCGTGATCTACTCCGGGCCCGCGACCGAGTTCACCGCGCCCCGACCGGTACCCGGCACCTACACGTTCCAGGTCGCCGCGCACGACGACGGCCGGGTGTCGGACTTCTCGCGGAACTCCGAGCAGGTCGATGTCTTCATGACGTGGGGCCAGCTGCAACCGATCGCCGACCTGTACCACGATCTCATCCCCGCGACACCGTTGAGCACCAACGGTTTCGATGCCATGCGCTGCTGGGGTGAGGACGGCGACCTCGCCTTCTCGTCGAGCAAGCGCACCGTGTCGTGCACGCGCGAAGCGGAGAACCCGACCGGGGCCGGCAGCGGAGACCCTTCCGGTCCGCAGGTGGCTGCGTACCAGGTGATCGTCGATGCCTACGACACCCCGGAGGAGGCCACGGCAGCAGCGAAGGTGACCGCGTACGACCTCCGCGGCGTCGACTACACGACTGCGCAGGGACACACCGGCACGTTGTATCTGTCGGACAAGCAAGGTGATCAGGGTCAGGCGATCCTCACGTTCGACGACGGTGACCACGCCCGATCGGTGGTGTGGGTCGTCGTCCCGGGCGAGCCCGCCGCCGCGGCCGGCGACGTGTTGAAGAGGTTGCCGATCTGATGAACTCGCCCACTCCACCCGCTCTCCCCACTTCGCCGATCTCGACGACCGTCCCGACCCGGCCGCGACGGATCGGATCCGGCCCCTGGCTGATCGGGTTGATCGTGCTGATCTCGGCGGTGGTGGCGCTCGGTGGGTTTGCGGTGGTCCGTTCGGTGACGGCACCCGATGCGCCGGACCCGCCCGGCGGGCTCACCCTGCAGGCCCGGCCGGGGCGGGTGATCGCGACCTGGGACCCGGTCGACGGGGCGTCGGCCTACCAGCTCCTCCGCGGTGACGGATACGTCGTCCACCAGGGGCCGGAGACGACGGCCGAGGACGCGAGTGTGCCTGCCGGAGAACATGACTACCGGGTGGTTGCGATGCGTGGGGGCGTGTACTCCGAGCCCGGGCCGGTGCAGCGGGTCCGGACGGGTGCGAGCTGGGGAGAGTTCGCGCCGCTCGTGGCGCAGTTCCCGGAGTTGCTCCCGCAGGCCCCCGACACCGCCGCGCGATGGATGAACACGGAGTGCATCCGCCGCTACTCCGGTGGCCGGGACGAGGTCGGCCCGTCGGAGACCGGGGCGGGCCAGGTCCGCACCGTCTTCGTCGTGCGGTGCGCGGCGGGTGCGGTGGATCGTCCTTTCGGGGTGTTCTGGTTTGCGTCCAGGGATGCGCTGAACGCGGAGTACTCGCGGTCGTCGTCGACGTCGCGGCCGGTCAGGTGGCGGCACGGAACGGGATTGATCGACGAGAACGGCCGCGGGGTCTTCAAGATCACCGACGACCCGGCGCGCGAACTCGCGATGATCGTCGTACTGGAAACCGACGGTCAGGACATTCTCGACATGGTGGACTCGCTGCCGCTCTGACCGCCGGAGAGCATGTGTCCCCAGTCGGCCGTGGCGGTCGGCGGAACCGGCTCCGCGAGGCACGCCGGGTGCGGCATGATGGCGTGGGGTGCCTGCGGGGTGGGTGCCCGACGTCGAGGAGAGGCTGAACTCATGCAGCGCTTGAGTGGTTTGGACGCATCGTTTCTCTACCTCGAGACGCGTTCGCAACTGATGCACGTCATCGGTCTGTTCGAGATCGACCCGAGCACCATGCCGGGCGGCTATCGGTTCGACAAGATCCGTGCGGAGATGGAGCGACGGATCGCCGCCATCCCCGCCTTCCGCCGCAAACTCGACAACTCGTTGCTCAACATCGACCACCCGGTCTGGATCGAGGACGAGGACTTCGACATCGAGCGTCATGTCCACCGCGTCGGGGTGCCGGCACCCGCCGGCGCCGGCGAGGTCGCCGAGCTGGTCGGTCATCTCGCCGGTCAGACGCTCGACCGGGGCAAGCCGCTCTGGGAGCTCTGGATCATCGAGGGGCTCGCCGACGGCCGGGTCTGCGCCATGCTGCGTATGCACCACGCCGGGACCGACGGTGTCACCGGCGCCGAGTTGCTGGCGCAGATGTGCACGCTCTCACCGGAACCCCCGGAACTCGACGCTGAGAAGGTGGGAGAATCGGCCGGGCCGTCGTCGCGCGTCGCGATGGCCGCGGGTGGGGCGGTCAACTACTTCGTCCAGCGTCCCCTGGCGATGGCCAAACTGCTGCCCCGGACGCTCGGCGTACCGGTCGGCTGGTTCCGTCGCGCACAACAGGATTCGGCGATGCCGGCACCGTTCCGCGCGCCTCGGACGCGGTTCAACGCACCTATCACGCCGCATCGCAGCATCGCCGTGACCCAACTCTCGCTCGCCGACGTGAAGCGCGTGAAGGACCACTTCGGCGTGAAGATCAACGACGTGGTGCTCGCGATGGTGGGTGGAGCGCTGCGCACCTACCTGCTCGAACACGACGAGTTGCCCGATCGCCCGCTGGTCGGGATGGTCCCGGTCTCGGTGCACGGCGCCGATGAGAAGGACCTGGTCGTCGGCGGAACCAACAAGGTGACCGGGATGTTCACCCAGCTCTCCTCCGACGAGCCGGATCCGGTTGCCCGGCTCCAGAAGCAGGCCGAGCTGAGCCGCACCTCGAAGGAGCACCACGCCGAGATCGATGCGAACATCCTGCGGTCCTGGGCTCAATTCGCCCCGGGCACAACGCTGTCCACCATGATGAAGATCTACGGCGACCGCAACCTGGCGTCGGCCCATCCACCGGTCTTCAACGTCCTGGTGTCCAACGTGGCGGGTCCGGACTTCCCGCTGTACTTCCTCGGCGCCCGGGTCACCGGCGTCTACCCGCTCGGCCCGATCTTCCACGGACTGGGACTGAACATCACGGTGTTCTCCGCCGACGGCAACCTCAACATCGGCATCGTGGGCTGCACCGACCAGACCCCGGATCCGTGGGCGATCGCCGACGCCTTCGACGATCAGCTCAAGCAACTTCTCGCTGCCTGCGATTGAGGCGGGCGGTTGCCGCTGGTCGAGCGACGAGCAGATCAGCCGCTGGTTGAGCTGTCGATGAACGTGTTTCCCGCTGGTTTCAGTGTCAGGGTTGTCTAGCCATTTCGGTGGTGGTTGGGTTCTGAGCACCAGGCATCTGGCTCTCCCGCTGGTTACCGCCCTGGCTGTATCGGGCTGGTGTTGGCTCATTGTGCCGATGCCTGGTGTGTCAGGACCGGCCGGCGTGACTTGATAGGAGCGTGGCATCGCCCCCGACTGAGATGTGTCCGCCGACCGGCCCGACTGTCGCCACTCCCTCTGACAGGAAGGCATCTCCCATGATCGTCATCGGTGCTGATGTGCACAAGCGCACGCACACCTTCGTCGCGGTCGACGCTGTCGGCAAACAACTCGGATCCACCGTGGTGCCGGCGACCACGGCCGGGCATCGCACAGCCATGCAGTGGGCGCATACACGCTTCGGTACCGAGGTGTTGTGGGCGATCGAGGACTGTCGCAACATGTCGGCCCGGCTCGAACGCGACCTGCTAGGCGCCGATCAGAAAGTGGTGCGGGTAGCGCCGCGCCTGATGGCCGAACACCGCCGTACCGGACGGGAACGCGGCAAGTCCGATCCGATCGATGCGCTAGCCGTGGCTCGGGCCGCAGCACGTGAACCCGACCTTCCGGTGGCGTCTCACGACGCGTTGTCCTACGAGATGAAAGCTCTCGTCGACTACCGTGATTGCCTTGTGCGCGAACGAACCTCGAAGATCAACCGGGTGTTGTGGCGGGTACACCAACTCGACCCCGAGCACCACATCAAAAAGGGCGGGATGAAACTCAAGAAGCATCAGAAAGCGCTGCAAACCTGGTTGACGACCCAAGGCAGCGGTGTCGATGCCCGCCTGGCCGGCAAGGAAGTCGCCGCTATCTACGACCTGACCGTGGAGATCAATGAGGTCGAACGAGAGATCACCAAGAAGGTTTCCGACGCGGTGCCCACCCTGTTGGCGATGCCCGGTTGTGGCGCGCTCAGCGCCGCGAAACTCCTCGGCGAATCCGCCGACATCACCCGATTCCCCGGGGAGGCCCAGTTCGCCCGCCACGCCGGAATCGCCCCCGTGCCGGTGTGGTCGGCCAACCCGGGGCGTCATCGACTCACGCGGTCGGGCAACCGCCAACTCAACGCCGCGATCCACCGCATCGCGCTGACCCAGGCACGCATGCCGGACACCCTCGGCCACGCCTACTACGAGAGAAAGCAGGCAGACGGCAAGACTCCTCGCGAGGCGATGCGCTGCCTCAAACGCCGCCTCACCCGCGTCGTCTACAACCACCTCACCACCGACCACCACGCCCGCACCCACAAAGCCGACAACCCGACAGCCGCCGCTGCTTGACATAGGAGCTATGAGCTGTCGATGAGCGTGGTCTCTCGCTGGTTGAGCAGTCGACGAGCGCAGCGAGGCGACGTGTCGAAGCCACTAACCCCCGGCCAGCTGGTCGAGCCAGACCTGCGCCGACGCATCCGACGGTGACCGCCAATCGCCACGCGGAGACAGGGACCCGCCCGATCCGATCTTCGGACCGTTCGGCATCGCCGAGCGCTTGAACTGGTTGCCCATGAACCGCTTCACGAACACGCCGAGCCAGTGCTCGATGGTCGCCGCATCGTATTCGTTGCGTTTGTCCTCGGTCAGCAGATCCGACCACGGACCGCGGGTGCGGTCGCCCCACGCCTGCCGGGCGAGGTAGGCGATCTTGGTCGGCCGATAGCCGAAGCGCGTCAGGTGGTAGAGGAAGAAATCGTGCAGTTCGTAGGGGCCGACGGTGTCCTCGGTGCTCTGGATCCGGCCGTCGTCACCGGGCGGCACCAACTCGGGGGAGATGACGTCGTCGAGGATCTCGACCAGGGTCTCGGTGGTCTCCGACGAATGGTGTCCGCTGGTGATCATCCACCGGATCAGGTGCTGGATGAGCGTTTTCGGCACCGAGCCGTTGACGTTGTAGTGGGACATCTGGTCGCCGACACCGTAGGTGCACCAACCGAGCGCGAGTTCGGACAGGTCGCCGGTGCCGAGCACGATGGCGCCGTTGGAGTTCGCCAGGCGGAACAGGTGCGAGGTCCGTTCGCCCGCCTGCACGTTCTCGAACGTGACGTCGTAGACCTTCTCGCCGCGGGCGTACGGATGGTCGAGGTCGGCGAGCATCTGCTCACACGACGGCCGGATGTCGATCTCGGTGCCGCTCACGCCGAGGGAGTCCATGAGCGCGTGGGCCCGTCGCAGCGTCGGGCCGCCGGTCGCGAAACCGGGCATCGTGTAACCGAGGATGTTGGTGCGCGGCAGCCCCAGTCGGTCGAACGTGTCGACCGCGACGAGGAGCGCGAGCGTCGAGTCCAGCCCGCCGGAGACGCCGATGACGATCTTCTCCAGTCCGGTCGATCGCAGTCTCTGGGCGAGACCCTGCACCTGAATGGAACGGACCTCGGCACAGCGTTCGTCTCGGTCGGCGGAATCCGCCGGCACATAGGGGAACCGGGGAATCACCCGCCGGACCACGTCATCGTCGCCGGCCAACTCGCCGAAGTCGAAGCCGATGCGGCGCAACGACTTCAACCGTTCGGAGTGGTCGCCGACCTGGTCGCGCAGGCTGATCATGCGCATCCGTTCCTGCCGCAACCGGTCGAGATCGATGTCGGCGGAGATGATCTGGTCGGTCGTCGCGAACTGTTCGCTCCGGGCGAGGAGCGAGCCGTTCTCGGTGATGAGGGCGTCACCGTCCCAGGCCAGGTCGGTCGTCGATTCGCCGAAGCCCGCGGCGACGTACACGTGGGCGGAGATGGTGCGTGCGGAGTGCCCCGTGCACAGGTTGGTGCGGTAGCCCTCTTTGCCGATGGTGACCGGGCTGCCCGACAGGTTGGCCAGCACCGTCGCGCCGCCGAGAGCCGCCCACGTGCTCGGTGGGATCGCCACCCACCCGTCTTCGCAGATCTCGACGAACAGTGCGAAACCGGGGAGGTCGCGTGCCTCGAAGACGAGATCGGCGCCGAACGGGACCTCGTCGCCGCCGATCGACACGGTCGTGGGGATCGCGTCGCGTGCCGCGGCGAAGAAGCGCTGCTCGTAGAACTCGCGGTAGTTCGGCAGGTAGGACTTCGGGACCACCCCCAGGACGGCACCGTCGTGGATGACGGCGGCGCAGTTGTACAGGCCGTCGCCGACGAGCATCGGCAGCCCGACGCAGAGGACCGGCGTCATTCCGGCGCTGGCGGCCACGATCTCGTCGAGTGCGGCGCGGCACCCGTCGAGGAGAGCATCCTGATGGAAGAGGTCGTCGACGCTGTAACCGCACAGCCCCAGTTCGGGGAAGACGACCAGGCAGGCGCCGTCGTCGGCGGCCCGTCGCGCGAGTGCGATGGTGCGCGTGGCGTTGACCGCGGGTTCGGCGATCGTCAGGACGGGAACGGCACCGGCGACCCGGGCGAATCCGTTTGCGTAGACAGACACTCCGACACCCTAATCGCGGGCGGGCCCGGACGCGCCTCGGCGGGCAGGTGTTCCTAGGACCGCCACCAGGTGTCGTCGACCTCCACCGGAGTCGTCCGCTTGTGCCGGTTGCGATGCCACGCGGCCTCGATCTTCTCCGCGGCCTCGACGGGGATCTCGCGTCCCTCGAGGTAGTCGTCGATGTCGTCGTAGCGCAGGCCGAGTTCGTCCTCGTCGGTCTGCCCGGCCTTGTCGTCCAGCAGGTCGGCGGTCGGGACCTTCTCCCACAGTTGCTGCGGCGCACCGAGGTGGCGCAGCAGCGCACGGCCCTGCCGCTTGTTCAGTCCGGAGAGGGGCAGGACATCGGCGGCACCGTCGCCGTGTTTGGTGAAGAAACCGGTGACGTTCTCCGACGCGTGGTCGGACCCGATGACCAGCAATCCGCGGTCGCCGGCGAGCGCGTACTGCGCGACCATCCGGTGCCGGGCCTTCGCATTGCCCTTGGTGAAATCGGTGAGTCGGTTGCCGGTCGCCTGTTCGATCTCCGCGGTGAGGGCGTCGACGCCGGGGGCCACATTGACGGTGACCACCTCGTCGGCGGCGACGAAATCGAGCGCGGCAGCCGCGTCGTCCTCGTCGTGCTGCACCCGGTAGGGGAGGCGGACCCCCACGAAGACGGCCTCACCGCCACCGGCACGGACGCGGTCGGCGGCCAGCTGTGCCAGCCGTCCGGCCAGGGTGGAGTCCACCCCGCCGGAGATGCCGAGGACATATCCCTTGGCGCCGGTCGCGTCGAGGTAGTCGGCGAGGAAGCGCACCCGGCGTTCCACCTCGTCGGCGGGTTCGATCGAGGGCTTCACCGCGAGGGCGTCGATGATGGTTCGCTGGATCTCACGCATGACCCCAGTGTGCGCCATCGGTCAGTCCTCGCGCGGGATTCGCACACCCACGAGGTGGGCCCCCGGGTCGGGGGTCAGGCCGAGGCGGCCCCACGGGTGGGTCACGCCGACGACCGCGTAGGCCGAGGTGGGAAACCGTTCGATGTGACCGTCCGGGTCGAGCGTCAGCGCGGTCGCGGGCATCCCGGGCTCGTGCCCGACGACGAGGATCGTCTGCGCGTCGGCGGGTGCGTGAATGCGGATGGACTCGAGGATCTCCTCGGGTGCGCCGCCGTAGATGTCCTCGACGTAGGTCACCGGCGCGTCGATGCCGGTCCGGGCGAGGGTCTGACGCGTTCGAGTCGACGTGGAGCACAGCACCGCGTCGACCCGCAGGCCCTCGTCGGCCATCCATCGTCCGGCCAGAGCGGCCTGCCGGTCGCCGCGTTCGGCCAGCGGACGGTCGTGATCGGGCGTCGCGGGCGGGTAGCCCGACTTGCCGTGCCGCATCAGGATGAGCGTGCGGGCCTCGCTCATGCGGCGCCGTGCCGTCGGTCGCTGACCCGGTTGCCGGGCCCGGACTCGGCGACCATCATCCGCAGCACCCGCACGGTGGCGCGCCACGCCGCCGCCTCCTGCCGGAGGAAGGCCGCATGCTCGTCGTCGCCGCGGGCCTCGGCCTCCTCGGCGGCGACGTCGAACTCTAGATACTCGTCGACGGCGCAGGCGATGAATTCGCCCACCGAGGTGCAGTCGGTGCAGGCCACCTCGATCGCGGCGGCGTCGAGGGTGGCCAGTCGTTCCAGATCTGACCGATAACGCATGGGTTCGAATCTACGTTGTCCGGGCAGGTGGTGGGTGTTCCGACACCGTCGATCTCGGTTCGGGCGACTCCGGTCGCCACCGCGAGCACCGGCAGCCGCCGTTACCCTGGGGATCGTGCACACCTGGGTACCCGCTCTCCTCGCGGTGCTGGCCGCGTTGATGATCGCGGCGGGCACCGTGTTGCGTCAGCGCGCCTCTCGGGTGAACGGTGCCATCACCCCGGGTTGGTGGGCGGGTGCGGCGATTGCGCTGTGCGGCTTCGGTTTGCAGGCGTCTGCGCTCGGGTTGGGCTCGATCCTGCTCGTGCAACCGCTGGTCGTGCTGGCGGTGCTGTTCGCCCTGCCGCTGGAGGCCTGGGCCGACCATCGGAACCCGGCCCGCATCGAATGGGCGTGGGGCGGGGTGCTCGTCGCGTGTGTCGTCACGTTCCTCATCGTGGCGCGACCCGAACCGTCGATGCGGCGACCCGACGCTTTGTTGCTCTGGGGCACGGTGGGGGCGGTCATCGGTGTCGTGGTGGCGTTGGTGGTCTTGGCGCACCGCTCGAGCCCGCACTACAAGGCGCTGTTCTACGGACTGGTCGCCGGCGTTCTCTTCGGGGTGTCGGCACTGCTGGTCAAGACGGTGATCTACCAGGTCACCCATCATTTCTGGCGTACCTTCGTCCACCCCGAGATCTATCTCTTCGTATTGGTGGTGATCGGCGCGATCCTCGCCCAGCAGATGGGATTCGGCGCGGGCGACCTGCAGACGTCGTTCCCCTCGATGACGGTGGCCGAGCCTGCCGTCGCCATGGTTCTCGGCGTGTTGTTGCTCGGCGAGAACCTGCAGGTGTCGGTGCCGACGGCGCTGTTCCTCGGGATCGTGCTCGCGATCATGGTGCGTGCGGTGTGTGAACTCGCCAAGCTGTCGGCAGTGCGCGGGTACGAACAGGCGGTCGCCGCGGAAGAGGCCGCCGCTGTCGAGGAGACCGCAGCCGACGGGGTCGCAGCGAAAGACGCCGCGGCGGGGGAGTCGGAGACGACGACGTCGCGGCCGGTGGCCTGACCACCGACCGCGACGACGTCCGGGTTCTCAGATCTCCTGCGAGATTCCTTCGGCCCACTCGGCGGCCTGCTTCGCCGGCTTGATCGCCGACGAGTTGTCGTGGCGGGCGTGTTCGCCCACCTGGACCGCGCCGCGCTTGGTGAGCATCTCGGCGACAATCTCGCCACCGCGGTTGAACGTGTCGTAGATCGAATCCCCGAGCCCGAACACCGCGAACCGCACACCGGTGAGGTCGGGGTCGACGCTCTCGAGTTCCTCGGCGAAGGGCTCGGCGCCGGTCGGGAGTTCGCCTTCGCCGTAGGTCGAGCAGACGATGACGAGGAAGTCCTCGGGGTCGAGATCCTCGACCGCGAACTCGCTCATGTCGTAGATCGAGGGATCGTGATCGGCGGCCAGCGTGTCGGCGATGGCGTCCGCGACGAGCTCGCCGTTCCCGGTTTCGGTTCCGTAGAGGATGACAACCGACATGTGAACTCCTCTCGACGTCGGCGTTTTCGCAAAGCGAGGGTAGCCTAACCGGCTCGCCGGTGTGAAATCGCTGGTGAACAGGGGGTTGGAAGAAATACTTGGATGTCCTACTATGTGGTGACACCGGCCATAACCCCCAACGAAGTCGAAGGTGATCTCCGTGTCCGCTCCTGCTGTCCCCTCGATCCCGCACTACCTGAACGGCAAGCGCGTTCCCGCCGAGGGCGGACGTTTCGCCGACGTCTTCAACCCGAGCACGGGCGCCGTGCAGTCCCAGGTCCCGCTGGCGTCGACCGACGACGTCGCCGCCGCGATCGCGACCGCCTCGGAGGCGCAGAAGGAGTGGGCCGCCTGGAACCCGCAGCGCCGCGCCCGCGTCCTGATGCGGTTCGTCGATCTGGTCAACAAGAACGCCGACGAGCTCGCGACCACGCTGTCGCTCGAGCACGGCAAGACCCACGCCGACGCTCTCGGCGACATCCAGCGCGGCGTCGAGGTGATCGAGTTCGCGATCGGCATCCCGCACCTCATCAAGGGCGAGTTCACCGCCGGTGCCGGCGGCGGCATCGACGTGCACTCCATCCGCCAGCCGCTCGGTGTCGTCGCGGGCATCACGCCGTTCAACTTCCCGGCCATGATCCCGCTGTGGAAGGCCGGCCCGGCCCTCGCGTGCGGCAACGCGTTCATCCTCAAGCCCAGCGAGCGCGATCCGTCCGTGCCGGTGCGGCTGGCCGAACTGTTCACCGAGGCGGGCCTGCCCGACGGTGTGTTCCAGGTCGTGCACGGCGACAAGGAAGCGGTCGACGCGCTGCTGACCCACCCGGACGTCAAGGCCCTCGGCTTCGTCGGCAGCTCCGACATCGCGCAGTACATCTACTCGACGGCGGCCGCCCACGGGAAGCGCTCACAGTGCTTCGGTGGCGCCAAGAACCACGCGATCATCATGCCCGACGCCAACCTCGACCAGGTCGTGGACGCGCTGATCGGTGCGGGCTACGGCAGCGCCGGTGAGCGCTGCATGGCCATCAGCGTCGCGGTCCCGGTCGGCGAGCAGACCGCAGATCGGTTGCGCGCCAAGCTGATCGACCGGGTGAACGCGCTGCGTGTCGGGCACAGCCTCGATCCCAAGGCCGATTACGGGCCCCTGGTCACCGCCGCCGCCCTCGAGCGGGTCCGCGGGTTCATCGACAAGGGTGCCGAGGAAGGTGCCGAGGTCGTCATCGACGGACGTGAGCGCGCCAACAACGAGCAGACCTTCGGCGACGAGGACATCTCGAAGGGCTTCTTCATCGGCCCGACCCTGTTCGACCACGTGACCAAGGACATGACCATCTACACCGAGGAGATCTTCGGTCCGGTTCTGTCGATCGTGCGTGCCGGCGACTACGAGGAGGCCCTCGCGCTGGCGTCGGACCACCAGTACGGCAACGGTGTCGCGATCTTCACCCAGGACGGCGACGCCGCCCGCGACTTCACGGCCCGCGTCGACGTCGGCATGGTCGGCGTGAACGTGCCGATCCCGGTTCCGGTGGCGTACTACACCTTCGGCGGCTGGAAGCGTTCGGGCTTCGGTGATCTCAACCAGCACGGGCCGGCGTCGATCCAGTTCTACACCAAGACCAAGACGGTGACGACGCGCTGGCCGTCCGGCATCAAGGACGGCGCCGAGTTCGTCATCCCGACGATGGACTGATCGGCGTTGACCACTTTCGCCGACGCCGCGGTCGCTCGGCTCGACGGTGACGAACGCGTCATCGTCGAGACCGCAGCGGGTTTCGCGGCGAAGAAGCTGGCACCGTTCGCGCTGGAGTGGGACGCGTCGAACCACTTTCCGGTCGACGAGCTGCGCGAGGCGTCGGAACTCGGGATGGGCGCCATCTACTGTTCGGAAGATGCCGGCGGCAGTGGCCTGCGCCGTCTGGACGGCGTGCGCATCTTCGAGCAGCTGGCCTACGCCGATCCGGCCGTCGCGTCGTTCCTGTCCATCCACAACATGTGCACGTGGATGGTCGACAAGTACGGCACCGACGAACAACGTTCGACGTGGGTGCCGCGCCTGGCGACCATGGAGACGGTCGCGAGCTACTGCCTGACCGAGCCGGGTGCCGGCTCGGACGCGGCCGCGCTCGCGACCCGTGCCGAGCGGTCCGGCGACGAGTACGTGCTCACCGGGGTCAAGCAGTTCATCTCCGGTGCGGGGTCGTCGGACCTCTACGTCATCATGGCCCGCACGGGCGAGGCCGGTCCGAAGGGGATCTCCACGTTCCTCGTGGAGAAGAACTCCCCCGGGCTGAGTTTCGGTGCGCAGGAGCACAAGATGGGCTGGCATGCGCAACCCACCGCCCAGGTCATCCTCGACGAGGTGCGCGTGCCCGCGGCCAATCTCCTGGGCGCCACCGAGGGCATCGGCTTCGGCATCGCGATGAACGGCCTGAACGGAGGTCGCATCAACATCGCGGCATCGTCGCTGGGCGGTGCACAGGCGGCCTTCGACAAGGCGGCCGCCTATGTCGCCAGTCGTCGGGCCTTCGGGAACGCGCTGATCGACGAGCCGACGATCCGGTTCACTCTCGCCGACATGGCCACGTCGCTGCAGGCGTCGCGGCTGATGCTGTGGCAGGCGGCGTCCGCCCTGGACGACGATGCGCCGGACAAGGTCGAGCAGTGTGCGATGGCGAAGCGCTTCGTCACCGACACGTGCTACGAGGTCGCCGACCAGGCGCTCCAGCTGCACGGCGGATACGGGTACCTCACCGAGTACGGAATCGAGAAAATCGTCCGCGACCTCCGTGTGCACCGCATCCTGGAGGGGACCAACGAGATCATGCGCGTCGTGCTCGGCCGTTCGATCGCGACCCGCTACCGTTCCCTCGCCCCCTGAGGTGCGAGGAGCGTTAGCGACGAGCCTCGAAGGGCTGAACCCGCTCCACACAACCACTTTCGTAGGAAGCAGAGACAATGACGACGATCGCCTTCCTCGGCCTCGGCAACATGGGCGGCCCGATGGCCGCCAACCTGGTGAAGGCCGGGCACACCGTTCGCGGGTTCGATCCGGTACCCGAAGCGGTGAAGACGGCACAGGACAACGGCATCGAGACCTTCTCGGCCGCGATCGAGGCGGTGTCCGCCGCCGAGGTCGTGATCACGATGTTGCCGAGTGGCGCCATCGTGAAGAAGTTGTACGACGACATCCTCCCGGCGACGCCTACCGGCGCGCTGTTCATCGACTCGTCGACGATCTCCGTCGACGACGCCCGCGAGATCCACCAGCGCGCTGCCGAGCACGGCTTCGCGCAGCTCGACGCGCCGGTGTCGGGCGGCGTCAAGGGCGCCGTCGCGGGCACACTGGCGTTCATGGTGGGCGGTGAGGACGAGGCCTTCGCCGCCGCACGCGGAACCCTGGATCCGATGGCGGGCAAGATCATCCACTGCGGTGCCGCGGGCGCCGGCCAGGCCGCCAAGGTCTGCAACAACATGGTCCTCGCCGTCCAGCAGATCGCGGTGGGCGAGGCGTTCGTCCTCGCGCAGAAGCTGGGTCTCGACGATCAGGCGCTCTACGACGTGATCACCGGCGCCACCGGCAACTGCTGGGCCGTGCAGACCAACTGCCCGGTCCCGGGTCCGGTCCCGACGTCGCCGGCGAACAACGACTTCAAGCCGGGCTTCGCGACCGCTCTGATGAACAAGGACCTCGGTCTGGCGATGGACGCCGTCGCCAGCACGGGGTCGCGCGCACCGCTGGGCACTCATGCCGCACAGCTCTACCGCGGCTTCGCCGAACAGCACGCCGACCTCGACTTCAGCGCGATCATCACCTCGCTGCACTAGGTCTTCGCCGTCCGCACGAGACCCGTATGACGTTGTGCCCGGTTTCCGGGTGCAACGTCATACGCGTTTCCGGCGGCTGATCGGTGGAGCGCGGTGTGGATGGCCGTGGCGACCTGGGCGGGTCGTTCGATGAGGTCGGTCCAGGTGAAGTTGAGGACGGTCCAGCCGTTGGCGGTGAGCAGGTTGCGTTTGGTCCGGTCGCGCTGGAAGGTGGCGACGTCGCGGTGGAAGGCGAAGCCGTCGATCCCGACTGCGATCTTCGTGTCGGGGAAGGCGAAGTCGATGACGTGGCCGAGGGTGGGCATGTTCGCGATCCAGCCGGTGATCCCGGCGGTGGTGAGCAGTTCGGTGGTGAGTCGTTCGGCTTCTGATCGTGCCCCGTCGCCGAGGAGTCGTAGATAGGTGGCGACTCGTGGTGCTCCGTGTCGGTTCGGGTAGCGGTCGTGTGCGGCGTGGAGTGCGTCGAGGGTGACGCGGGTGGTCAGTAGTGCTGAGTCGAGCATGCTGATCCCGATGTCGAGGGAGGCGTCGAGGACGGTCAGTGCGGCGGCCGTCGTCGGAAGTCCTTGGTGGATGGTGATGTCCTCGGCGTGCAGTGGGCGGTATCGGACGAGTGCGGTCGCTGATGAGCGGCGGGCAGTGCCGCGGGTTGGCGTGTACACGACGTGTTTTCGTGGTTCGTCGTCGTGGAGGCCGAGCCACCAGGAGCTGGCCGCGCCGCCGAGTACCGCTGCGGTGTGGACCGACAGGACCGCGATGCGCGCTTGGGCTCGGGCTGTGCGGGGGTGTCCGGCGACGAGGTACACCCCGCGTGCGACGGCTTTCCAGTCGCCGGCGGCGAGTTTGCGGTGGATGGTCGAGGAGCTGACGCTGCAGTCGCGGGCTTCGCGGGTGGAGAACACGCCGTCTCGGCGGGCGGTCAGTTCGGCAATGTCCATGGTGATTCGACGCTGCCGGTCGGCGTGCGGTTCCGTCGTCGGGTGGCTCCGGAATCCGTATGACGTTGTGCCCGGTTTGCGGGTGCAACGTCATACGCGTTTCAGGTGCGGACTCAGAAGTCCCCGTTGTGCTTGCGAAGCGACTGGATCGCGCCGACGAGGCCGGTCATCTCGTCGTCGGACATCCCGACGTCGCCGAACACCTCGCGGTTGAGGGTTTCCGTGGCCTCGCCCACCGTCTTCTGCCCGAGCTCGGTGATCTCGACGAGCGTGGTGCGTCCGTCGGTGGGATGCGGGACGCGCCGGACGAGGCCGCCCTCCTCGAGCCGTCGGATCGCGTGGGTCACGCTGGTGACATGGACCTGGAGCCGGTCGCTCGCCTTGGTGATCGGCAGTGAGCCGTGCCGCGAGAACGCCAGCAGGCGGAGGAGTTCGAAGCGGGAGAAGCTGAGGTCGTACGGACGCAGTGCGGCCTCGACGCGCGCGAGCAGGATCTGGTGCGCGCGCATCACCGAGGTCACCGCCACCATGCCGTCGGCGACCCCGCCCCACCCCGCCTGGGTCCAGTTCTCCCGTGCCTCGGCGATGGGGTCGAAATCCATGCTGCGCCCTGCCATACCGATACCCTAGTGCGCCTCCGGTCCCACCGCGGTCAGGCGCGTGCAGTGCGCCACCCGTCGATGACGGCGGTCGCGGCGGCCACCGGGTCGGCGCCCGCCGGGTAGTTGCCCGACAGCAGGAGCGTCGCCATCCCGTGCACCTGCGCCCACAACGATGCGACGACGGTCTCGGTGTCGGCGGCGCGGAGGAGCCCGGCTCCGATCGCCGCCTGCACCCCCTCGCGCAGCGGGGTGATCGCACGCGTCGCGGCCGCACGGGTCTCGTCGGTGCGTTCGACCCCCGCGAGCGCGTCGGAGAACATCAGCTCGTAGAGCCGGGGATTCTCCAGTGCCCATCCGACGTAGGCGACCCCGAGGCCTTCCAGCGTCATCGGGCCCTCGGCTGCCGCCACCGCGGACCGTTGCGCGCCCGCGAACGAGTCGAAGGCACGGACCAGGATCGCGCGCGACAGTCCCTCCTTGTTCCCGAACAGCGAGTAGACCGCGGTGGTGGAGGTGTCGGCAGCGCGAGCCACCTCCCGCACCGACAGCGCGCCGACCCCGTGCGCGGCCACCACCCGGACCGCTTCGTCGAGCAGTCGTGTCCGCACGTCGTCGGTGTGCGATCGAGGTCTTGCCACGACCACCATCGTTTCATAACATCGTTCTGTAACAGTGTTACCAAACTACGGAGTCGCCATGCCACCCCGCCGAGCCGTCCGCATGACCAACGACATCCCGCCTGCGGGCACGGCCGTGTTCCTGATCGGGATGCGGGTGACCCGGCCCTGGCGGGTGCGCGCGTGGTTGTCGGTGATGGCGGCGATGCCGAGGATGCTCATTCATCTCCGGCGACGACCGCAGGCGGGCATGCTCGACGCCCGTCTCTATGTGGGTGGCTCACTCATGGTGTTGTCGTACTGGCGCAGCGCCGACGATCTCCGGCGGTTCGCGTCCGACCCCGACGCGCCGCATCTGCCCGTCTGGCGGTGGTTCAACCGGGAGCTCGCCGACACCGACTCGGTCGGGATCTGGCACGAGACCTACGTCATCGGTGAGCACGAGTCCATCTCGAGCGGGATGGCCCCGCAGGGCCTGGCGCGTGCCGTCGGGTGGCGCCCGGTCGGCCCGGGGACGGCCACCGCTTCCGGTCGCCTCGGTCGAAGCCGGCCGATTGCGGACGGTGTCGTGCCAATGAATGACACTGCCGATTCGGGCGATTCGAAGGGCTGATTCGATCAATTGTGATCAGGGTAGTCGCAATCAGGCCGACGATTAGCATAGAGAACCTATTTGTTAGCAACGACACCTAACTTTCCGCATGTCCCATCTGGGTGGTTTGTCGCCAAAGGGCGTATTGACGCAACCGGTCCTGGTCACCAAATATCAACCAGCACTTGTTGTTTGACAAGCACTGACTTTCTGATGAATCCGGATTCGGTTTTACCGATCGCACAACTGAAAATCAGAGACATGGGCAAGAATCCACCCTTTTCCGAAAACTCATCTGATGAGACCAATTGATCTTTCGTGACGCTTTCGAGACCATTTGTCGCATGTCATTAAGATGCCTTTACCGGCATTTTGCCTTTGCCGAAAATTGATGTCGGCGAATGTTTATCGGGAGTATGGTCCGATTTGTCGACGGGGCGACAGCTCTCCAGGGGGGCTTACTTGGCTTGATCTTGCGCGGGTGACGAGATCTTTCGTCCCGTGGTCTGCGGGGTCCGCCCGGGTCGTCCCGAACCCCGGACGAGTGCGATCGACACGAACGCATGGAGGCCACGTGACCATCTCCGACAAGGACATCGTCAACCCGCCCGCGGGGCCATCGACCCGGCCACCGGCCGCCGCCCCGACGAGACCGGGGGACGGCATCGACTCGTTGCCGCTGTCCGCCGCGCAGCGGGGGATCTGGTTCGCTCAGCACCTCGCGGGTGATCTGCCGATCTCGGTGGCGCAATACGTCGACATCGACGGCGCACTGGACACCGAGTTGCTGGCCACGGTCTGCCGGACCACGGGGCGGGAATTCGGATCCGGACACCTGCGCTTGACCGTCGTCGACGGCGAACCACGACAGTACGTCGCCGCACAGGGCGCCCCGGTGCGCACCGTGGACCTCCGGGACGAGCCCGATCCGATCGCCACCGCTCATCGAATGATGGTGCGCGACTACACCACACCGCTCGATCTGCTGGCGGATCACCTGATGACGAGCATCGTCTACCGCGTCGGGGACGAGCACTACATCTGGTACCTCCGCGCCCATCACATCGCGCTCGACGGGTTCGCCGCCGTCACGATGGTCCGGCGCATCACCGAGTTGTACAACGCCGCCGTTCGCGGCGACCCGGCTCCGCCGTCGACGGCGAGCGACATCGCCGACATCGTCGACCAGGATGCGTCGTACCCGGGGTCGACTCGTCACGACAACGATCGGAAGTACTGGAGCGAGCACCTCGAGGGCGCTCCGCCGGTCGTCACGCTCGCCGGCCGGCACGGCAAGCCGACCCTGCACCCGATCCTGGTGAGCGCGCCGATTCCGGAGGGCACGGCACAGCGCCTCGACGCCGCCGCGCATGAGGGAGGCGGAGTCACCCCGGTGATCGTCGCGGCCTTCGCCGCGTACCTCGCGCGGATGACGGGAAGCGCCGAGGTGCTCCTCAGCCTGCCGGTGTCCGGTCGGCACTCGGCCGTGCTGCGCAGGTCCGGCGGCATGGTGGCGAATGTGGTGCCGCTGCGCGTCCCGGTCGCGGGGCGCACCCTCGGCGACGTGGTGACCTCCGTGCAGGGGGAATTGCTGAGCGCCCTGCGCCGCCAGCGGTACCGCCAGGAGGACATCTTCGCCGACATGGGGATGGCCCGCGACGAGTCGGCCTCCTTCGGGCCCGCGGTGAATCTCATGATGGTCGACAGCGAGGTCGTCCTGGGTGGGGTCACCGGGCGCCTGCACGTCCTGACGTCCGGCCCGACGTCCGATCTGTTCGTCAACATCTACCCGGGTGCGGGCAAGAGCAGCACACACATCGACCTGCAGGGCAATCCGAACATCTACACGCCCGACGAGCTCACCGCGCACCACCGCCGGTTCCTGATGTTCCTGCACGAGTTCCTCGGCGGGGCGCCCGGCGACCACGTGGGACGACTTCCATTGCTCGACGAGCAGGAGCGCTCGGCGTTGCTCCCGGTCCGTGGCGCCGACCCCGCAGCGCCGCGGGTGCTGGCCGATGTCCTCGCCGATACGGTTGCGCGGCACCGAGAGTCAATCGCGGTCTGCGCCTCGGGGCGGAGCATGACCTACCGTGAACTCGACGCCGCCTCGTCGCGGCTCGCGCGTCGGTTGCTCGCCGCCGGTTGCGAGCCCGAGACCTCGGTGGCCGTCCTGCTGCCACGATCCCTGGGCACCGTCGTGGCCGTCTGGGCGATCGCGAAGACCGGGGCCGCGATCGTCCAGGTGGATCCGGAATACCCGCGCAAGCGGATCGAGCACATCGTCGCCGACAGCGGTGCCCGGGCTGCGATCACCGTCGACGACCTCGCCGATCGAGTGCCGCCGGCGGCGGTCCGGATCGACCTCGGTGACCTGTCGACGGACACCGACCCCGGCGACCACGACGGGGCAGACGACGGCGACTTCTCGACGCGTCCACGACTCGAGAACGTCGCGTACATGACCTACACGTCCGGTTCGACCGGCGTGCCGAAGGGCGTGCAGGTCACCCATGCCGGTCTGGCGAGTCTCGTCGCCGACCGGACCGACGCGTACGGCCTCGGACCGGACTCACGGGTGTCCTATGCGCTGTCCCCGAGTTTCGATGCGTCGATGGAACAACTCCTGACCTGCTTCGCGGCCGGCGCCGCCTTGGTCATCGTCCCGCCGGAGGTCATCGGCGGGGAGCGGCTCACACGGCTGCTTTCCGACGAGCGCGTGACCCACCTGACCCTGACCCCGGCGATGCTGGCGACCGTCGAGCCGGAGCCGCTGGCGGGACTGCAGACGGTCGTCGTCGGGGGCGACAGATGCGCGCCGCATGTCGTCGAACGGTGGACGCGATCGGCGACGATGATCAACGAGTACGGGCCGACCGAGGCGACGATCACGGCCGCGAGCTCGGTGGTCGAAACCGACGGCGATGTCACCGTCGGGGGCCCCATCCGCGGGACCTCGGTGATGGTCCTCGACCACGCGCTCCAGCCGGTGCCGGTGGGGACGGCGGGCGAGCTGTACCTCGCCGGCCCCGGTCTGGCGCGCGGATACGCGCACCTCTCCGGTCAGACCGCGGCTCGTTTCGTCGCCCATCCGAATGGCGCCCCGGGCGAACGGATGTACCGGACCGGCGATCTCGCGCGTTGGGTCGGTGCGTCGGCGTCGCCGTCGCTGGAGTTGCTGGGTCGCACCGACTTCCAGCTGAAGATCCGTGGGTACCGGATCGAGCCCGGCGAGATCGATGCCGCCCTCACCGGCCACGCCCAGGTGGAACAGTCCGTCACCGTGCCGGTGCGCAATCATGCGGGCACGACCGTGCTGGCGTCGTATGTGGTGCCGGCGGCGGGGCCGCGGCCCGAGCCGGCGGAGCTGGAGCGGTTCGCGCGTGACTGTCTGCCACCGCACCTGGTCCCGGCCGTGATCACGACGCTCGACGCCCTGCCGCTGAACCCGTTCGGCAAGGTCGACCGGCGTGCCCTCCCCGCACCGGTGTTCGCCGCCGCCCGGTCTGGGCGACCGCCGTCCACGCCCAGGGAATATCAACTGGCGCAGCTCTTCTCGGACGTCCTGGGAGTTGCGGGGGTGGGTGCCGACGACAGCTTCTTCGTTCTCGGTGGTGACAGCATCCTCTCGATCCAGCTCGTGGCGCGGGCGAAGGCGAGCGGCCTGGCGTTCACGACCCAGGACGTGTTCGAGCACAAAACCGTTGCGGCACTTGCCGCGATGGCGTCCGAGGTCGCCGACGACGCCGGGTTGCGCGAGCTGCCCGGCGGTGCCATCGGGTCTCTGCCGCTGTCGCCGATCATGCACGCGATGCTCGACCGTGGTCCCATCGACCGCTTCGGACAGGCGGCGCTGGTCGAACTCCCGGACGCCGTCGGGCGCGACGAGCTGGTCCGCACCCTGAGCGCCGTCCTGGATCGGCACGACATCTTTCGCGCCGTACTCGTCGACGATCTGGCGGACCAGCCGCACCTGGTCGTCCGGCCGCCCGGCGTGGTCGACGCGGACGAGGTGTTGGAGCACACATGGCTCGAACAGCGGGATGCCGAGGAGATCGACCGGCACCTCCAGGCCGCGGCCGACCGGCTCGACCCGCGTGCCGGCGTGCTGGTGAGGTTCGTCTGGTTGCAAGACCGCGAGCACTCCGCGCCCGACCTGATGTGGCTGGTCATCCACCACCTGGCCGTCGACGGCGTCTCCTGGCGCATCATCCTCGCCGACCTGGTCACGGCCTGGAATCAGATCCGGGAGGGGGTCGTGCCGAACCTCGGCCTGCCGACGACCTCGGTGCGGCGCTGGGTCCACGGCCTCGTCGAGCAGGCTCCGTCGCGTGCCGCGGCCGAACTCGACCGATGGACGGAGGTCGTCGAACCGGCGGACCGGTTGCTCGGTCGTCGCGCACTCGACCCGGATCGCGACATCGTCGCCACCGCCGGCCGGCTCCGGATGCGGATTCCGGCGGATGTGACCGAGGCGGTCCTCACCACCATCCCCGCGCGGTTCCACGGCGGTGCCAACGATCCACTGCTGGCGGCCCTCGCCCTCGCGCTCGCGCAGTGGCGCCGCAGGCATGGCCAGACCGACGGCAGCGAACTGATCGCCCTCGAAGGTCACGGTCGCGAAGAGGCCGCGGTACCCGGCGCGGACCTCACCTCGACGGTGGGCTGGTTCACCGCACGCTTCCCGGTCCGGCTCGAGCTGCAGGGCGTCGACCTCGAGGACGCCTTCACCGGCGGTGCGTCGGCGGGGCTGGCGATCAAGCAGATCAAGGAACAGCTCCGGGCCGCGCCCGATCACGGGATCGGTTACGGACTGGTCCGGTACCTCGATCCGACCGGCCGCGACGTCTTGGGAGACCGGCCCGAACCCCAGATCAGCCTCAACTATCTGGGCCGGATGGGGACCGGCGAACACACCGGCCCGTGGATGCCGGCGCGCGGATTCGACGCGCTGGCAGGTACCGGCGACCCGTGGATGGCGTTGCCCGCCCTCATCGACATCAACGCGATCGCCGAACCGGGCCCGGCCGGCGCCGAACTCGACGTCGGCTGGGAGTACGCATCGCTGGTGCTCGACCGGGTCGACGTCGAAGAACTGGCCGCGCTGTGGGCGCAGGCGCTCAAGGGTCTCGCCCAACACGTCCGGTCCGGGACGGCCGGCGGTCACACGCCGTCGGACTTCCCCTTGGTCTCGGTCAGCCAGGCCGACATCGATCGCTGGGCGGTGGCCCACCCGTCGATGGTCGACGTGTGGCCGCTCACCGCGCTGCAGTCCGGCCTGTTGTTCCACGCGACCTACGACGACGCCGCCGACGGCTACACCGTGCAGGCCGAACTACGACTGGGCGGGCGCCTGCGACCCGAACGGATGCGACGGGCCGCGCAGGCGTTGATCGATCGGCACGACAGTCTCCGCGTCGCGTTCGTCGAGACCGGCGCCGGGCCACGCCAGATCCTCCTCGACGACGTGGCCGTCGACTGGTCGGACTCCGACCTCACCGGCATCGTCGACGCCGACGACCGAGACCGTGCACTGCGGAGGCTCATCGCCGAGTCGGCCGGGCCCTTCGACCTGACACACCCGCCCCTGCTGCGTTTCCGGCTCGCGCGGGTCGCATGTGGCGACACCGTCGGCACATCAGACACCGACGAGTACGTGCTGTCGATCACCAACCACCACATCGTGCTCGACGGCTGGTCGATGCCGGTGCTCATCTCCGAGCTGTTGCGCCTGTACCTCACCGACGGCGGGAAGGCCGGCGACGTCGGACTCCCGGGTCCTCGGACGTTCCGGGACTACCTGCAGTGGCTGCACACCCGCGACCACGATGCGACGACGCGCGCGTGGCAGGAGACCCTCGCCGGCATCGAGAGTCCGACGCGACTCACCGGAGTGCCGGAACGGGGCGCCACCGGCGAGATCGGCGAGACCGGCCTCGAACTCGACAGGGCGACGACGGAGGCGATCGCGGGACTCGCACGCGCCCACGGCGTCACCGCCAACACCTCGATCCAGGTGGCGTGGGCCCTGCTGCTCTCGATCATGACCGGCCGGTCCGACGTCGTGTTCGGCAACACGGTGTCCGATCGTCCCGCCTCGATCCCGGGCATCGAGCAGATGATCGGACTGTTCATCAACACCCTGCCGGTGCGGATCCGGCTCCGCCCGGACGAGCGCGTCGTCGATCTCCTGACGCGGGCGCAGTCCGAGCAGGCGGCGATGCTCGACCACCGCGACATCGGCCTGGCCGAGCTCCAGCGGGTGACCGGGGTGGCCGACATGTTCGACACCGCCACGGTGCTGGAGTCCTACCCTCTCGATCCGGACGAGATCAACCGCATGCTCGCCGACGCGGGCCTGCGATGGAACGGTCTCGCCGCGCACGACGCCACCCCGTATCCGGTGAGCCTTCAGGTCACACCGCCCCGGACGGGCAGCTCGGACCGTTCGGCCACCGATCAGCCCGGTACCTATGAACTTCTGCTGAAGTACGCCGTGGACCGGCTCGACGCGGAGTCCGCAGACGTGCTGCTCGAGCGGTTCGTGCTCCTGCTGCGGCAGATCGTCGCCGAACCCGGCCGCACGGTCGCCGCGCTGGCCTCGTGCTGGGACACCGAACGCGCCGCCCTGTGTCCGATCGAGGGGCCACCCCCGGTGTCAGCGCGCGTGCTCCGGGACATCCTCGCCGACACCGCACGCCGGCACCCCGAGGCGCCCGCCGTGCGCGCCGACGGCGCGACCATGACCTACCGCGAACTCGCGGACCGCAGCGACCGACTCGCCGCCGACCTCGCCGCCCGCGGCGCCGGCCCGGAAAACTCGGTGGCGCTGGCGGTCCCGCGGTCGGCCGCGCTCATCGTGGCGATCTGGGCGGTCGCGCGGACCGGGGCGGCCTTCGTCGCCGTCGACCCGGGCAATCCCGCCTATCGCATCGCCGAACTGCTCGCCGATGCGCGATCCACCATCGGGGTGACCGTCGACGCCGTCGTGCCGAACCTCCCGGACACGGTCGAGTGGCTGACCCTCGTCGGCCCCGGCTCGCTCCCGCTGGGTGACGACACCGCACTGCCGGACCGGCCGGTCGACCCCCGCCCGCTCCGGCCGGACAATGCGGCCTACCTCATCTTCACCTCCGGCTCCACCGGCCGGCCCAAGGCCGTCCACATCACCCATCGCGGTCTCGCCGATCGGGTCGTCGAATACGCGGAATCGTTCGCGGTGCACCGGGATTCGACGATCCTGCAGGTCGCCTCGCCGGGGTTCGACGCCTGTGTCTCGGAAGTGCTGGTCGCGCACAGTGCCGGCGCGTGCCTGGTGGTCGCGCCGCCCGAGGTCTACGGCGGCTCCGATCTCGAGGACCTGCTGCGGATCGAGCAGGTCTCCCACGCGATCATCACGCCGACGGTGCTCAACACGATGGACCCGTCCCGACTGCCGGCGCTGCGGATCATCGCGGTGGTCGGCGAGGCGACGGGTGCGGACATCGTGAACCGGTGGTCGCCGGGGCGTCGGCTGATGAATCACTACGGCCCCACCGAGAGCACGATCTGGGCGACCGGCGCCGACGACCTCCGGCCCGGTGAGCCGGTGACGATCGGGGAGCCGATCCGAGGCGTCTCGGCGTTCGTGCTCGACACCTGGTTGCGTCCGGTGCCCGTCGGTGTGGTCGGCGAACTCTATCTCGGTGGTCCCGGACTCGCGCGCGGTTACTTCGACCGCCCGGGCGTCAGCGCGGCGCGGTTCGTCGCCGACCCACTGCGGGCCCCGGGAGAACGCCTGTATCGCACCGGCGATGCCGTGCGGTGGGTGCGCGTGGACGACGCCTTGCGGCTGGAGTACCTGGGCCGCAACGACCAGCAGGTGAAGGTCCACGGCCTGCGGATCGAGACCGGGGACATCGACGCCCACCTCGTGCGCAACGCCGGTGTCGCCCAGGCAGCCACGGTGCTCCAGCGCGGACATTCGGGCCGTCCGGTCATCGTGTCCTACGTCGTCGGGACGCCCGACGAGACGCTGGACGTGCACGGACTGCACGACGATCTCGCGAACACGTTGCCGCAGTACATGGTTCCCGCGGCGATCATCGAACTGGAGTCGATGCCCGTCACCCGATCCGGCAAGGTCGACACGAAAGCGCTGCGGCAGTGTGACTTCCGCGCCGAGAGCGGGGGCGGGCGAGCGCCGGGGACACCGACGGAGCGGATCATCGCCGCTCTGTTCGCCGAGGTGTTGCAGCTCGAGGACGTCACCGCCGACGACAATTTCTTCACGCTCGGCGGCGACAGCATCGTCTCGATGCAGCTGGTCGCGGCGGCGAAGGCGGCCGGCCTGTCCATCACCCCCCGTGCGGTCTTCGAGGCGAAGACCGTCGCCGCCCTTGCCGCCGTCGCGACCGGAATCGGCGACACCGGCACGGGGAGCGAGGCAAACGGGCCGGACACCGACGTCCTGTCGACGGGTGTGGGCGCCGAAGTCGATGTCGCAGAATCGGGGTCGCACCTCGAGCAGCTGCCACACGGCGACCTCGAGGTCCTGCGACGGCGGTTCCCGGCGCTCACGGATGTGTGGCCGCTGTCGCCGACGCAGTCGGGAATCCACTTCCACTCGACGCTTGATCCCGACTCCGTGGACGACTACACCGTGCAATCGACGATCGCCCTGTCCGGTCGGCTCGACGTGGAGTTGCTGCGCCGCGCCGCTCAGGCCGTCGTGGACCGGCACGACATCCTGCGGACGGCTTTCGTCCAGACGTCGCAGGGCCCCCGGCAGATCGTCGTCGGCGATGTCGGGGTTCGTTTCCGGAGCGTCGATCTCACCGCGGTCGAGGACCGGGGAGCGGCGCGTCGGATCGCCGCCGACGAGGCCGGAGCGGGTTTCGATCTCGCCGAGCCGTCCCTCATCCGATTCACCGTCGTGCGACTCGACACCGACCGCTACGCGGTCCATGTCACCAACCACCACGTGATCCTCGACGGCTGGTCGATGCCGCTGTTGCTCGGCGAACTCCTGCAGTACTACGGAGATCCGGCGCAGATCGGCGTGGCCGGCCCGGCGTCGTCGTACCGGAACTACCTCGCGTGGCTCGACGAGCAGGATCACGACGCCTCGACGGCCGCGTGGGCGCATGCCTACGCCGACGTCGACGGACCCACCCGGGTGACCAGGGGCGGCCTCGCGATGAGTGGGGTCGCGGCCGGCGAGATCATCGCCGAACTCCCCGAGCAGGAGTACGCGCGCCTGCGGTCGGCGGTCGCGGATTCCGCCGTGACCGTCGGCACCGCCCTCTCGGCGGCCTGGGCCCTCGTCCTGCGGACCCTCACCGGTGACACCGACGTGGTGCTGGGCTCCGCCGTGGCCGGGCGACCGCCGGAGCTGCCCGGCGTCGAACGGGCGTTGGGCATGTTCCTCAGCACCGTGCCGATCCGGGTCCGTCTCGATCCGTCGATGTCGTTGCGTGACCTGCTGGTTCACGTGCAGGACGCGAACGCGCTGGTTCTCGACCACCACTATGTCGGACTCCCGGCCATCCACCGCGCGGTGGGACGGTCGGATCTGTTCGACACCGCGCTGGCCTTCCAGTCGTTCCCACTGCGCGAGGAGGCGCTGCAACAACTCGTCACCTCGGCCGGTCTGCACGTCGACGGCATCACCGGACTCGACGCCACGCCGTACCCGCTGAGCGTCGTCGTGGCGCCGAAGATCGACAGCGGCGAGGGCGAGCCGGGACTCAGCGTCACGGTGCGGTTCCATCGCGACGAGTTCGACGAGACCCGCGCGCGTGAGATCGCCGACCACTTCGTGGAATGCCTGGCCCGGATCGCCGACGAGCCCGGTGTACGGCTCGGCGACCTCCGTCATGCGGGGCCGGCCGGTGTCGGTCGGACCGACGAGTTGGCGCCACCGGCAACCCTTCTCGACATCCTCACCGCCGCGACCGGGCAGAATCCGGATGCGATCGCGGTGACCTGTGGGCAGAGGTCGATGTCGTATCGAGCGCTCGACGCGGAGTCCGACCGGGTGGCCCGACAGATCCTGCGGCGCACGACGGATCGCCTCGTGGCGTGCGCTCTGCCACGATCCGTCGAGGCGGCGATCGCGATCTGGGCGGCGGCGAAGGCGGGAGTACCGTTCCTGCCGCTGGATCCGAACCTGCCCGCCGAACGCATCGAGTTCGTGCTGGCCGATTCGCGCGCCGGGCTGGGGATCACGATCGGCGCATGCCGGGCGGGGCTGCCCGACAGCATCGACTGGATCGTTCTCGACGGGCCGCACTCGTCTCCTCGCGCGCGCGTCAGACCCGCCGACCCGATCACCGATGACGAACGGAGCGGCCCGATCCGGGTCGCCGACACCGCCTACGTGATCTACACGTCGGGGTCCACCGGTACGCCCAAGGGCGTGGTGGTGTCCCATCGCGGACTGGCACAGGTCGTCGCGGCCCAGCGCGCGGTCCTCGGCGTCGACCACCGGTCGACCGTGCTCCAGGTGGCATCGCCCAGCTTCGACGCCTTCGTGTTCGAACTGTTGATGGCGCACGGATCCGGCGGGCGGCTGGCCGTGTCGCCGCCCGAGGTCTACGGCGGGCCCGACCTCGCGAATCTGATCCGGCGCGAGGACATCTCACATGCGGTGCTGACACCGTCGGCCCTGGCCACCGTGCCGTCCGAAGGTCTCGACAGCCTTCGTGTGCTGGCCACCGCGGGTGAGCCCGTGGGGCACGAGTTGGTGTGGCGTTGGGCCGGGGGCCGGAGCATGGTCAACCTCTACGGACCGACCGAGTCCACGATCTGGGCCACCGCGAGCGCACCGTTGGGTGTGGCCGGCCCGATCACGATCGGAACCGCGGTGGGACCCGTCGGCACGGTCGTGCTCGACTCGTGGATGCGCCCGGTCCCGCAGGGCGTTGTCGGCGAGTTGTACCTCGTCGGCCCCGGGTTGGCCGACGGCTACGTCGGACGTGCCGCGACGACGGCCGTGCGTTTCGTGCCCTGCCCGGCCGACGTGCCCGGCGCCCGGATGTACCGGACCGGCGATCTCGTCCGGGTCACCCGATCCGGTGAACTGGAATATCTGGGACGCAACGACTTCCAGGTGAAGGTGCGCGGTACACGAGTCGAGGTGGGCGAGATCGACGCGCGCCTCGGGTCCCGCGTGGACGTCGCCTACGCGGTGACCGTCCCGCATGGGGGGAACGGAACGCCGCAGTGCCTGGTGTCGTACGTGACCGCCGCGCCGGGGGTGTCGCTGTCCGGGGACGAACTCCGCGCATCCCTGGAGCAGACGCTGCCCGCGTACATGGTTCCCGCCGCGGTCGTCGTCCTCGACGAGATCCCGCTCACCCCGACCGGCAAGCTCGATCGGCGTCGGCTGCCCGAACCGGTCTTCGCCGCTCGGGAGTTCCGCGCACCGTCCAACCGAGCCGAGTCGGCGGTGGCCGCCGTGTTCGAGGAGGTCCTCGGAGTGCCGCGGGTGGGCGCCGACGACGACTTCTTCGCCCTGGGCGGTGACTCGCTGAGCGCATCGGTGGTGACCGCGCGGCTGGGAGCTGTCCTCGGGGTGCGGATCCCACTCCGATCGGTGTTCCGATCGCCCGGCGTTGCGGCCCTGGCGGAGTCGGTCGGATCGCTGGGCGCCGACCGGCGCGCACCGCTGGCGGCTTCCGAACGCCCGGAACGGCTTCCGTTGTCGCTCGCGCAACAGCGGATGTGGTTCCTGAACCGGATGGATCCCGAGTCACCGGCCTACAACATCCCGGTGGTCCTCGAACTGACGGGGCGACTGGACCTCGCCGCACTCGAGCAGGCGCTCGGGGACGTGGTCCGACGGCACGAGGTACTGCGGACGATCTATCCCGAGATCGACGGTGATCCGTGGCAACTCATCCTCGACGAGGCCCCGGTGACCGTGGAGACCCGCCGGGTGCCGGCGACCGAGGTCGAGGACGTCGTCGCCGGATTCGTGCGCCGCGGGTTCGACGTGACCACGTCGGTGCCGATGCGCGTGGCAGTGGTCGCGGTGGATCCGGACGAGCGGGGTCGAGACCACCGGCGGACGACCGACGGACGCTTCCTGCTCGTACTCGTGGTCCATCACATCGCCGGTGACGGACAGTCGATGGCGCCGCTGGCGCAGGATGTGATGACGTCCTACGCCGCTCGGCTCGGCGGCGCGGAACCGGCCTGGGAACCGCTCGCGGTCCAGTACGCCGATTACGCCCTGTGGCAACGCCAGATGCTGGGACGCGACGATGACCCGGCATCGATGATGCACGCCCAGCTGGACTTCTGGCGCACGACCATGGCCGGTGCCCCGGACGTCCTCGATCTGCCCACCGACCGGCCGCGCCCGCCGGTGGCGACCCTGGCCGGCGGTCAGGTGCCGGTGGCGATCGATGCTCGGCTCCACGAGCAACTGCTGGCCCTCGCCCGCTCACACGGCGCGTCGTTGTTCATGGTCCTGCATGCCGCGCTCGCGACGGTCCTCGGCCGGTTGAGCGGGGTCGACGACGTCGTGATCGGCGCACCTGTGGCCGGGCGCGGCGAACCGGATCTGGAGCCGCTCGTCGGCATGTTCGTGAACACGCTCGCGCTCCGGACCGATCTCGACGCGGCGGAGTCGTTCGCCGGGTTGCTCGACCGTGTGCGTGACGTCGACCTGGACGCCTTCGAGCACTCCGACGTCCCGTTCGAGCGGATCGTGTCCGAGCTCAATCCGCAACGGTCCACCGCCCACCATCCGCTGTTCCAGGTCGCCCTGGCGTTCCAGAACCTGTCCGGCGTCGACGTCGAACTGCCGGACCTACACGTGTCCCGCGCGCGGGCCGACACCGGTATCTGTCAGTTCGACCTCCAGCTGGTCGTGGCCGAGTCGTACTCGGACAACGGTGCGGCACAGGGGATCGCCGGCACGATGATGTTCGCCCGCGACCTCTTCGACCCCGCGACCGTCGCGGGATTCGTTCGTCGGCTCGAGTTCGTGCTCGACGCGATCGTCACCGACGCGTCGACGCCCGTCGGTGACATCGACTGGCTCGGTGACGACGAGCGCACCGAACTGCTCACGGTCGTCGGATCGGGTGCGGCGGCGGAGCCGACCCTGCTGCCGGAGGTCTTCGCGGCCGCCGTCGACGCCGATCCCGACGGCGCGGCGGTGATCGCCGGCGACGTCGAGGTGTCCTACGGTGAGCTCGATCGCCGCTCGAGTCGACTGGCCAGGCAGCTGATCCGGAGCGGAGCGGCACCGGAACGACCGGTGGTGGTGGCCGTCGAGCGGTCGGTCGACTCAGTGGTGGCATGGTGGGCGGTCGTGAAGTCGGGTGCCCCCTACGTCCCGGTGGATCCCCACTACCCGGCTGCACGGATCGACCAGATGGTGACCGATTCGGTTGCGCCACTCGGTATCACGACGCGCGAGTCGCGCACTGCACTGCCCGATGCGCTCGAGTGGGTGGTGCTCGACGACCCCGCGACCGCCGCCGAGATCGAGGAACTGCCGTCCTCGCCGATCGCGCAGTCCGACCGGGTGTGCCCGGTCCGACCGGCGAACATCGCGTGGGTGGTCTTCACCTCCGGCTCGACCGGCGTGCCGAAGGGTGTCGCCGTCTCACACGCCGGCGTCGCGGACTATCTCGCCACGCTGCACGTGGACCGAGCGGCCGGAACCTCCTCGCGGGTCCTGCATTTCGCCTCCCCGTCGTTCGACGCCTCGCTGCTGGAGATCCTGCTCGCAGTGAGTGCCGCGGCCGCGCTGGTGGTCGCGCCCACCGGGATGCGTGGCGGTCGCGAACTGGCGGATCTCCTCCGTCGGCATCGCGTCTCGCACGCGTTCGTCACGCCGGCCGCGCTGGCATCGGTGGACCCGGACGGTCTCGATGATCTGCGGGTCGTGTTCTCGGGCGGTGACGAGGTGCCCACCGATCTGGTGAGCCGGTGGGTGGGTGCCGATCGTGCCGGCGGCCGACAGTTCCGCGTGCTGTACGGCCCGACCGAGACCACCATCGTGGCCACCGCCACGGCCGGATTGCAGGTGGGGGAGCGTTCGACGATCGGCTCGGCACTTGCCGGCATGCAGACACTCGTACTCGACCCGCGTCTGCAGCCCGTGCCGGACGGGGTCGCCGGGGAACTGTACCTGTCCGGACCCGCGCTGGCGCGCGGCTACCTGAACCGTCCCGGGGTGTCGGCGGCGCGGTTCGTCGCCCATCCCTTCGGACGGACGGGAGAACGCGCGTACCGGACCGGCGACCTCGTTCGCCGGAACCGCGAGGGGATGCTCGAGTTCTTGGGACGCAACGACTTCCAGGTGAAGGTCCACGGCTTCCGGGTCGAGCTCGGGGAGATCGACACCGCCTTGGCCGAACTGGCCGCGGTGGCCTTCGCCGTCACCGTTCCCCGACACGACGCCGGTATCGGCATGCGCCTGGTGTCCTATGTGGTGCCTGCGCCCGGTGTCGCCCTGACCGGCGAGAAGTTGCGAGCCGGGCTCGGCGAGGTCCTGCCGTCGTACATGGTCCCGGCCGCGGTGGTGGTCCTCGACGAGATCCCGTTGACGCCGAGCGGGAAACTCGACCGGCGTGCCCTTCCCGCGCCCATCGTCACCACCCGGACCTTCCGCGCACCCGCCACACCGGTCGAGGAGATCGTCGCAGGGGTGTACGCCGACGTCCTGTCCATCGACGCCGCGGTCGGTGCCGATGACGACTTCTTCGACCTGGGTGGGAACAGTCTGGCCGCGACCCGCGTCGTGGCGAGAATCGGTGCGGCGCTGGACACGACGATCCCGGTCTCACTGATCTTCGAGGCATCCACGGTGACGCGACTGGCGGCGCGCGCCGAATCCCACGCCGACACGGGCCGGGTCGGCCTGGTGGCACACGCTCGTCCGGAACGGGTTCCGCTGTCCTACGCCCAGCAACGCATGTGGTTCCTCAATCGGATCGAACCCGACTCGTCGGCGTACAGCATCCCCATCGTGGTGCGGCTGTCCGGCGATCTCGACGTCGACGCGCTCCACCGGGCGATCGGCGACGTCATCGACCGTCACGAGATCCTGCGCACCGTCTACCCCTTCGTCGAGGGGGAACCAGTCCAGGTGATCCTGCCGGCCGAGGCCGACATCGTACCGATGGAGGTCGCCCGGGTCGCCGAAACCGAGGTGGACCAGGCGATCGCGGACCTGATCGGGACGCCGTTCGACCTGACCGTCCAGGCGTCGACGCGGATCGTGCTCTTCGAACTCGGCGCCGACGAGTGGGTGCTCGCCGTCGTGCTGCACCACATCGGCGGCGACGGCTCGTCGTTGACGCCCCTGGCGCGCGACATCATGTCGGCCTATGCCGCGCGAGTGCAGGGGGAGGCGCCCGGATGGGTGCCGCTCCCGGTGCAATATGCCGACTACGCGATCTGGCAGCGGGCGGTCCTGGGCTCGGAGTCGGACCCGGACTCGTTGTTGCGTGCGCAGATCGACTACTGGGCGGAACAGTTGGCCGACACGCCCCCGCTGCTCGAACTACCCACCGACCGGCCCCGCCCGGCCACCCAGTCCTACGCCGGGGATTCCGTCGGTCTGACCGTCGACGCCGAACTGCACGCCGGGCTGCAACGGGTGGCCCGCGCGCACAACACGACCCTGTTCATGGTCGTCCACGCCGCGCTGGCCGCCCTGCTCGCCCGACTCGCCGCGACCGACGACGTCGCCGTCGGCACCCCGTACGCCGGCCGCGGGGAACGCGATCTCGACGACCTGATCGGGATGTTCGTCAACACCCTCGTGCTGCGCACGAGGGTGTGGAGCGGGATGTCGTTCGCGCAGTTGATCGATGACGTGCGCGATACCGACCTCGCGGCATTCGGTCACGCCGACGTCCCGTTCGAGCGGCTCGTCTCCGAACTCAATCCGGTCCGCTCCGACGCCCACAACCCGCTGTTCCAGGTGATGCTCGCGTTCCAGAACATCTCGACCACCGACATCGAACTGCCCGAACTGTCGGTGCGGGCCGTCGAGCCGGACACCGGGCTGGCCCTGTTCGACCTGCAGGTGACGGTGGCCGACGCCTATGACCCGGACGGCACGCCTGCGGGCATCGCCGGGGGGGTCACCTTCGCGTCCGACCTCTTCGACCGGTCGACCGTGGAGCGCTTCGTCGACCGGTTGGTGGGGATGCTCGAGGCGATGACGACCGACCCCGACCGCGCCGTACACGACGTCGACCTGCTCGACGACGCCGAACGACATGCCGCACTCCAGGGTTCGAATGCGTCGGCGCACGATGTGGATTCCGCCGAGAACCTCGCCTCGATGTTCGCGGCGGCTGCGGCGGCACACGCCGACGAGACCGCGGTGATCTCGGGGGCGGTCACGCAGAGCTACGCCGAGTTCGCCGGTCGGGTGAATCGACTGGCCCGCTGGATGATCGCACAGGGAGTGGGCCCGGATTCGCTGGTCGCCCTCCGCATGCGGCGCTCGCTCGACCAGGTGACGGCGATGTACGCGGTGCACGCCGCGGGCGGTGGTTACGTGCCGATCGACCCGGATCATCCGGCCGAACGGATCGACTACATGATCGAGTGCGCCCAGCCGGTGTTGGTCCTGTCGTCACTCGACTCCGTGGACCTGACGGGGTTCGACGACTCGCCGCTGACGGACGACATGCGGACCGGACCACTGAACCCGGATGCCCTTGCCTATGTCCTGTTCACGTCCGGCTCCACGGGGCGTCCCAAAGGCGTTGCGGTGTCGCATCGCTCGGTGGTCAACCAGGTGCGCTGGATCAGTGCCGAGTACGGGCTGAATACGGCGGACGTGGTGCTGCAGAAGACTCCCGCGACCTTCGATGTGTCGGTGTGGGAACTGTTCGCGACATTGGCCGTGGGTGCCCGTCTGGTCATCGCGCGACCGGACGGCCACACCGATCCGCGATATCTGGCCGAGGTCATGTCCGCCCATCGGGTCACGATCACCTCGTTCGTGCCGTCGATGCTGGCGGTGTTCGCCGATGCCCTGCCCGTCGGTTGGGCGACGTCGCTGCGGACCCTGCTCGTGGCGGGCGAGGCGTTCGGGCCCGACGTGGTGGACGCCGCCCGCCGCGCGCTGCCGGGAGTGGAGATGTACAACCTCTACGGACCGACGGAGTTCACCGTGCACGCGACGTCGTCCGTGGTGGGGACGGCCGCCGACGGGGCGGTGCCGATGGGGGTACCGGTGTGGAATTCCCGCGCGTACGTGCTGGATTCGCGGATGCGCCCGGTGCCGGCGGGAGTGACCGGCGACCTGTATCTGTCCGGGACACAGGTGGCTCGGGGTTACCACGGACGCCCGGGTCTCACCGCCGACCGTTTCGTGGCCGACCCGTTCGTCGACGGCGCCCGGATGTATCGCGCCGGCGACCTGGTGCGTCGACGCCGAACCGGTGAGCTCGAGTATCTGGGACGCAGCGACTTCCAGGTCAAGCTACGTGGGCTCCGGATCGAACTCGGCGAGATCGAGGCGGTGTTCGCCGGGCATCCGGATGTCGCCCGCGCCGCGGCCGCGGTCACCTCGACGGACACGGTCGACTATCTCACCGTCTACCTGGTGCCGGTCGGGTCGGACCGGGACGGGGCGGGTTCGGTGGACACCGCCGAGGTCGTCGCCTTCGCGTCGGCGGCGCTACCGGGATACATGATGCCGAACGCGGTGATGGTGCTCGACTCGCTGCCGTTCACCGCGTCGGGCAAGCTCGACCGCGCGCGGTTGCCGGAGCCGCCCCGCGACGCCTCCGGGTTCCGCGCACCCTCGTCGTGGCTCGAGACCGAGATCGCGCGGACGTTCGAGCACGTGCTCGGCGTGCCCAGGGTCGGGGCCGACGACGACTTCTACGCCCTCGGGGGCAATTCGCTGAGGTCGGTGCAGGTGGTCAACGATCTGGAGACCGAGTTGCACGTCGAGATCCCGATCCGGTGGATGCTGTCCGATTCGAGCCCGGCCGACCTGGCCCGGCGGATCGAGGCCGGTATGCGCAACGGGTTCGATGCCGAAAACGCTGCCGCGCCCGGGCCGGGTGGCCCGGGGTCACGCGGCGTGGGGCTCGATGTCCTGCTCCCGATCCGTCCGGAGGGCGAGCAGGCGCCGCTGTTCTGCATCCATCCCGCATCCGGACTGTCCTGGTGCTACCAGACGTTGAGCCGGCAGATCCCGGCCGGCCGGCCGGTCTATGGACTGCAGGCGCCCCAGATCGGCGGCGAGGTGCCCGGTCCGGCCACGATGTCCGAGATCGCACGCAGGTACTACGACGAGATCCGGTCGGTGCAGCCCGAGGGCCCGTACCACCTGCTGGGCTGGTCGCTGGGTGGGGTGATCGCACATGCGGTCGCGGCCGAGATGCGGGCGGCCGGTCACGAGGTCGCCCTGCTGGCGATGCTCGACACGGAGGCCGACGGCGTCGACACCTCGGCGATCACCACGGTCACGGCGGGCGAGCTGATCAGCAATCTCGGACCGGTGCTCGGCATCGACTTCGTGAGTTCGGACGCGACCGCCGAACGCGCTGCCGAACAGATCGCCGAGCGTCTCGGGGACCGGTTCGGCATCGACGTCGCGACGATCGAGCGGCTGACCGACGCCTACAACCTGCTCATCCGTGCGACCGGTGATTGGCATCCGCCGGTCGTCGAGACCGACGTGCTCTACTTCACCGCCGTGCGCGATCGGCGGCCGGACGCGGTGGGTGCCGACGGGTGGGGTCGATACGTCCGGGGGAGCATCACGAATGTCGACGTCGACACCCACCATCTGGGGATGACCGAAGACGAGGCGATCGCGCGGGTCGCAGCCGTCCTCGACGACCATCTGACGTCCGAAAGTGCCTCGCAGCAGGCCCGTTCGGGGTTAGCGTTTTCTCACGATGATCGGTTCACCATCAAGAAATGAGGTCGTCCATGGACAAGATCGGCAAATCCGGCGCACACCGGTGCCCACGCCCGCGCGGTCGCCGCCCGGCCGGGGCCTTGCTCGGCTGCGCATTGGCCGCATCGCTCACCGTGACGGCCCCGGCCGTCGCCCAGGCGGCCGCGCCCGGTGTCGCCCTACCGGTCCCGGTGGTTCCGTCGTCGTCGACGTCGGGAGGAGAGGCGCTGCCCGGCAACGCCTTCCGGATCGCGCACGTCGACGCCGCGTTGGTGTCGGACGCCGGCCCGGTCGTGGTCGGCCAGTGGCCGGAGGCGCCCTCGGTCGTCCCGTCGCCGCGGCACCTACGGCCGCTCGGTCAGGTGAGGGTGCCGGTCGCGGCCGATGCCGGTGACCGGGTCCGGGTCGGCAACCTCGATCTGACCCGGCCGAGCGCGTTGTCGCCGGAGCTGGCGGCCCAGATCACGGCGGGGTCCGGTGAGATCGTCCGGGGCATCTCGGATGTGTTGCGGAGCAACGGTGTTCCGGCTGCCCGCGCGGACCGGGTGGCCGAACAGATGGTTGGTGACGCCGCAGTGGGCGGCGTCATCGGCGCCGGGGTGGCCGCGCCCCTCGCCCTCGCGGTCGGTGGCGTGGTGGGCGGTGGACTCGGTCTGCTCTTCGGAATCCCGTTCCTGCCCACCGGACTCGTCGTCGGGCCAGTGGTGGGGACGGCCTTGGTCGCCACCCTGGTCGCGCTGCCCGCGGTCGCGGCGGGTGTCGCGATCGGCGCCGCGCACGGCTACGACAAGGGCTGGAAGGTCCCGGTCGGCGGGCCTCGGCACCTGCGCGCGGACACCACCGAGGTGTCGGCCGAACGGGTCGTCGTCCCACATCAGGCGAAGCATGCGGCACCCGCGCCGGCCGTTGTCCCCGAGGTCGCCGCACCCGTCGTCCGGCAGGTGGCCCCGACACCTGCGGTGAAGCGGGTCGAACCCATGCGGACCGTCGGGAGTGGTCCGGCGGACTGCTCGATCGTGCGCAAGGTGGAGGTGGCGCTGCAGGGCGGTGCGATCGGAACCTGTCAGGCAGGGTGACCGGCGCGACAACGACCACGCCGAAGGACTGCGCCGCAACGATCTGCGTTCCCGCTCGATGGTGCGAGCGGGAACGCGGATCGGGCCCGTTTCACTGTGGAGTTGTCAAGGTACGAGCGCGGTCCCGAGTAAGGCCCGGGTGCGGAAGGTGCTGCGCTATAGGTGTGTTGCGGTCAGGCGGCGTTGTCGAGTCGCATGGTGCGTCGGTTGTGGGCGGGTCGTGGTCGGCGTTGTGGGTCGATCGAGGCGGGTGGCACCAGCCAGGGGTGGCGGTCGAAGCCCATGACGATGTCCCACCCGTGGTGGTGGACTTGGGTGTGGCAGCGTTGGCAGAGCAGGCAGCCGTTGTCGAGGTCGGTGGGTCCGCCGTCGGCCCAGTTGGTGTCGGCCCCGGGCGTAGTGTCTGCGATTGCTCGCAGGCTATTTCCCGGGGCCGCACCACCGAACCGGACGTGCGGCTTTCACCGCATCCGGCTCTCCGTAGGTCACGCTGGGATGGCGTGTGAGGTGTCCCACGGGGTCGGGATCTTGTTGCCGCGGTAGCGATAACGCTGGATGGTCATCGTTGCCGGGTCATAGAGCCTGACTCCGTTGTATTCCGGCCACCGGTGTCGGTTGTATCTGGCGAACAAAGCCCTCCGACTGGTGTGGGGGTGTTTGTTCTTGATCCAGCTCCACGCCCGCCACCACAGATAGTGCCGTAGTGCCGAGTAGGTGGCGCTGGCCGAGCTGTGCCGGAAATATTGCGCCCAACCACGGACGGTCCTGCCCAGCCGCAGGAACAACTGGTCCGGGGCTTGGTGGGTGATCTGTCGGGTCATACTCTTGAGCTTGCGTCGGATCGAAGCGACTGACTTCTGTGACGGGTAGCTGTAGATGTAGGACCGGGTGCTGCCTTTCTGGGTGTGCCGCTGGATGCGGAACCCCAGGAAGTCGAACCCTTGTGCGGTGGAGACAATCCTGGTTTTCTCTGGGGCGAAACGCAGCCCCATCGGCGCCAGGATCTCGCCCACCTGATCCCACAACTGTTCGGCGTGTGCGTGCGATCCGTGCACCAGAATCACGAAGTCGTCGGCGTATCGGACGAGCCGATAGGTCGCTCCTCCGCGGTTGCGGTGCGCAGCGCGTGCGCTGCTGTTGTTGTGGGCCGCCCACCAGTCATCGATGTGGTCATCGAGGACCGAGAGGGCGATGTTGGCCAGCAGGGGCGAAAGAATACCGCCCTGCGGGGTGCCGGTGTGTGTGTCCCGGAAGGCTTTGTCCTCATCGAGGATTCCTGCTTTGAGGAAGGCCTTGATCAGTGCCAGAACTCGTTTATCGGCGATTCGTGCCCGTATCCGCGCCAGTAGCGCGGGATGGTCGATCTCGTCGAAACACGAGGCGATATCGGCTTCAAACACCCAGTCATAACCTCGGGCCGCATGAAACCGGATATCCTCGATCGCGTCCTGTGCTCGCCTGCCGGGTCGGAATCCGTAACTCGAAGACGAGAAATCGGCCTCGAAGATCGGTTCCAACACCAGCTTCAGGGAGGCCTGCACGACCCGGTCGGTGACGGTCGGGATTCCCAATCCTCGTTTCTTGCCATTGGCTTTGGGAATCATCACCTGCCGTACCGGGACCGGACGAAACGTCCGCGCCTTCAACTGAGCACGAACGTCCTCCAGAAACCCGGTCACACCCTGTGCGGATGCCTCGATCGAGGCCGCGGTACGGCGATCGATCCCGAAGGTCTTTGCTCCCTGGTTACCCCGAACCCGTGTCCACGCCTCGACGAGGAAACACGGGTCGGCCACAAGGTTGTACAGATCCTCAAACCGACGACCACGATCGGCCGCCGCCCAGCGATGCAACTTCGTCTGCATCCCCAGTACCCGCTGACGTGCCGTGAACGGCCTGGTCAGCGCGGCACCGATATTCATCGGTGCATCTTCTGTCATTACAGTCCAATCGTTGCGCGTCCTACTGCGGTCCTTCCCCATGTGGCCGGCTTTCCCGTCCTCGGAGTACTACGACCGCTCCGCCCCCACCCGATGCCGTTGATGGGCAGTGCATCTACCCGCCCGGTTGCCGCTGGCCGCGACCTGACCCGGCGGGAACACCCGATGGGTTCCCCTGTTCACGATGTTCCCGATCGACGAGGGAGGTGCCCAGCTTTACCCCGATGGCCCCGGCAGATACCCCACAGCACTTCTCCACCGGCTACCGGTCCCCGCGGCTGCGGTGACCGGCGGACGCGTCTGGTTACACTTCCCTTCGCGCGCACCATATCCCGACCAATCCGCCAGATTGCAGTCGGTTCCACATAACGAGGCCTCTGACACTGGTTCCTCACGTACACCTTCTCGTCTTGCTCACCAGGCCCGTGCCATCTGGCAGTACTGACACGACCCAACTTTGTCGGAGGCCGCTTGCCACCCGAACCTCACACACTCCCAACGAGATCCGCGCTGCCTCCCAGCTTCCTCAGGCCGCTGTGACGACCCGAGTCCGGGGGTCTCTCACCCCCGATCGGTAACAACGCGCCTCAGGGCGCACGTGTGCGATGTGGTGCACCTGGGTGTGTGACGGTGGTGCACCGCATTTGATGCAGCATTGGTCTCGCACGATCATCGCTCGTCGTAGGTGTGGTGGGAACAGGCGGTGGGTGTGGCCCATCTGCAGGGGTACGCCTTCAGTATCGAGGACGATTTCGGTCAGCGACCCGTCGCACGACAGCTGTTTCGCTGTTGCATGGCTGACGGATCCGGTCCAGGGCAGGGTGGCTGGGTCGGCGCCGGTGGCGGGGATCGTGAGCATGAGTTGTGTCCGTGGGGAACCAACGGTGTCGAGGGTGGCTCCGAGTGCTGCTTGGTCGAGGATCAGCTCGAAGGCGTCGGCGCGGCGCTGCTCGGCGGTGCGCCGATCCTGGGCGCCGTCGGGTTCGGGTCGCGGGCAGGATCGTTAGTCGATCATCGCCTGGAACTTTTCGCCAACGACTTGGGTGAGATCGGCGCGGATGTCGATGCGTCCGTCGTCGGTGGTGTGGGCGCTGACCGAGTTCAAGGATGAGTCGTCGGCGGTGGGGATGCCGGTGTCGTCGGCGTCGGTGAGGGTGTTGCCGATGGTGCGGGCGTGTTCGAGGACTTGTGTCGGCGTTGCCCCGGAGAGTGCTTGGCCGAGGAGCTCGATTTCGTGCGCCGTCTTGTCTTCGTCGGAAAGAGGTGCCGAGCACCGCTTTTCAATGTGGTTCATTCCGCGGATGATGGCGTCGATGATCTCGCCGGTGAGTCGCCCGTCGGCGGCGTGACGAGCAAGCGTCGGAAGTTCGGGTAGGGCGTCGACGCTGCGCATGACGCGGTGGGCCGAGCTCGGTGCGTGCCCTGATTCGATCAGCATCTTCTTGGTGGTGCTCCCGACCTTTTGTGCGACGCCGAGTTCGTCGAGTTGTGCTGTGTGGGTGACGATCTGGTGGTCAGCGATATTGCGTATGAGTCGAAGTGTGTTCAGTGCGTCGAATGTTGCTGCGCCGGTGAGGTCGTCGGTGGGTGGGGTGGTCTCGATGAGGTGGTCGAGGAGAGTGGCGGGCTCTGGCATGTCTCCACTATACGGGAACATTCGTTCGATTTCGAGGACTTTCCACAGGCTCAGAATCGCGAAATAGTTTACCTTGCAACATATTTCGTCGACTGTGCTTCCATCGTTGACTGCCGTCAATTCCAGCCTCACTCGTTAGGGATTCGGCGCAAGAGTGGTGGATCTGCGGTGACAGTTTCTGCGCGCAGTGGAACGCCGGGACCGGCCCTGCGGGTGGTTCGCGCTGTCGGTGGCCGGACGATCTGCTCATCAAGGTCCGGCCATCGGCGTCGACCTGGTACGTCCTGCTGAAGGGGGTCTCGTCCTACGGTCGGGTATTGCAAAAGGGCGACGTGAGCGGGGCGCATGGTCGACGGAGATGGGCGCACGGTCGACGGCGCGAGTCCGGTTCAGCAGCTCCACTGGCGACCCGAACCAGGGTGTGTCGGGGCATGCTCCAGTCTTGGATCATCTTGGGTATATCTGTTGTGCCGCTGCGGTTCCGCGGCTACGAACTCGACCCGCTCCGGTGCTCGAGGAGCATCTGGATGGCGCCGACCACGGTGGCGGCGAGTCCGGCGGCGGTGTGCTCGCCGAGTTCGCCGCGCTGCTCGTCGGCACGCATCATGATGACCGACTCCACCAGCCGGAAGGGGAGCAGCGTGCGCTGGTCGGTGTCATCGCCGAGCGCAGCGGCTGCCAGCGCCGCGTAGGAGTGGGCCAATTCCTGTCGATCCGAACGGAATTCGGCGAAGCGCTGGTCGGCGACCTCGGGCAGCAGATACAGCGCCCCGAGGTTCCAGCGCGATTGCGCCAGCTGGTCGACGTCGAAACGTGCGAGTTCCAGCAGCCGGGTCAGCGCGGGCTCGTCGCCGTCGAGGAGTTCCCGTGCGCGTTCGAGTGAGGCGACGACGGTCGTCTCCAGCAGCGTCGCCAGGATGTCGTCCTTGGTGGCGAAGTAGTGGTACATCGACGCCTGCCGGATGCCCACCGCCTCGGCGATCATCCGCGTCGATGTCCCGGTGTACCCATGACGGGTGAACAATTCGGCGGCGGCGTCGAGGATCTCCTCGCGTGCGGTCTGCCCGCGTCGCCGTGCCGGCACCAGGCGCGGACGGCCGCGACCGATCGGAGTCGGGGCCGCGCTCGAGCCGGTCGGCATGCTCGTCTCCTTTATAGGGTCGGTGCGATTTCCCGACCCTAGCCGACGGATTACGCTCTTCTGCCGCACACGAACCCGCAGGTCGGGGTAACCCCAGGCGCGTAACGGGGACGTAACCGGAGTTTTCACGACCGGAACAATCCTGTCAATCGATAGAAATCCGAGCGGGCTTATCTATCAGGTGACAGGAAACAGTGCCTGACTCACACCGTTGCTCAACGTGGAGCTTCTTCTCCGAAAGGAAGACCGCGCATGACCTCCACCCCCGAAGTGGCTCCCGCGACGACGCCCTCCTCGCCCGCCGGAGACGCCGACGCACACGACCTCTCGGCGCTCGGTTACGACCAGCAACTCCATCGCTCGCTCGGCAAGTTCGCGTCCTTCGCCGCCGGGTTCTCCTTCGTCTCGATCCTGACCACCATCTTCCAGCTGTTCGGCCTCGGGTTCGGTTTCGGCGGTCCGGCCTTCTTCTGGACCTGGCCGATCGTCTACGCCGGCCAGTTCCTGGTCGCCCTGTGCTTCGCCGAAATCGCTGCGCGGTACCCGATCTCGGGCGCGATCTACCAGTGGTCCCGCCGGATGGGGGGCGAGGTCGTCGGCTGGTTCGGCGGCTGGTTCATGATGATCGCGCAGGTGGTCACCGCCGCTGCGGCCGCCATCGCCCTGCAGGTCGTCCTGCCGTCGATCTGGATCGGATTCCAGATCATCGGCGACGACCCGACTCTGACCACCACCAGCGGTGCGGCGAACGCGGTGCTGCTCGGTTCGGTCCTGCTCGTGGTCGTGACCGCGATCAACTGTGTCGGCGTCCGGTGGATGAGCCGGGTCAACAGCATCGGCGTCGTCTGCGAACTCGTCGGTGTCGTCGCGGTGATCCTGGCACTGTTCACCCACGCCCAGCGCGGCCCCGACGTCGTCTTCGACACCGGCGTTCCCGGTCAGCAACCCGGCTACATCTGGGCGTTCATCGTGTCCGGTCTGATGGCCGCCTACGTCATGGTCGGTTTCGGGTCGGCGGGTGAGCTGGCCGAGGAGACCCGCGACCCGCGCCGCGTCGCACCTCGTACGATCCGGATGGCGCTGACCGTGTCGGCCATCGGCGGCGGACTGATGCTGCTCGGCACCCTCATGGCGGCGCCCACCCTCGACGAGCAACTCGCGACCGGCGGTCTGCCGTACGTTCTCGATTCGGTACTCGGCAGCTTCTGGGGCAAGGTCCTGCTCGCCGACGTGGCGGTGGCCATCTTCATCTGCACCCTCGCCATCCAGACCGCCTGCTCGCGTCTGATGTTCTCGATGGCCCGCGACGGCCGGCTCCCGTTCTCCGCGCAACTGTCACATGTCAACAGCCGCACCGGGACCCCGATCCTGCCCTCGATCCTGATCGGTGTGCTCTGCATCGGTATCCTGCTCGTGAACGTCGGCAACTCCGCGATCTTCGCGACCCTCGCCAGTGTGTGCATCATCCTGATCTACCTGGCCTATCTCGCGGTCACCGGTCCGATGCTCTACCGACGGTTCCAGGGCTGGCCGCATCGTGGCGGCCGGGGCAACCCGACCGTCGATGCCGGTGGCCGAAAGCTGTTCAGCCTGGGTCGTTTCGGGATCGCGGTGAACGCCCTCGCGGTGCTCTACGGCGCCCTGATGGTGATCAACCTGGCATGGCCGCGGGCCGAGGTCTTCGACCCGGCGGGTGAGATGCCGATCCTGCGGTGGGCCGGTCCCATCTGCATCGTGGCGACCGTCCTCGTCGGGATCGCCTGCTATCCCCGCGGCAAGGAACACCCCCGGCCGGTGAACACCGATCCGTCCGCCTGAGCGCGCCGCACACAATCACCACGACAAGGAGTTCCGAATGAGCACGATCACCGCGGCGGGTACCGGCACCACCACCGGTGCACGCGAACACGCCCGCGCGCAGGCCGGCGCGATCACCGACAGCATGCCGGTGGTGCCCGCGTCGAACTGGCCCGCTCCGCCCGACGACGTGCCGGCGGCCTCGTTGACCTGGGCGGAGACGGTTTCCGGCGGTCGCTACACCAGCAAGGTGTTGGCTCGGGGGACCCGCCTGCGGTTCGCCGACGTCGCCGGGGCGGCGTGCGCACACGTGCTGCTGTGGCGCGCCGACGCGCCGTGGGAACGTCTGAACGTCGCCGACACCGTCAAGGTCCCGTGGCAGGCCTACCTGGGCGCGGGCCATCCGCTGCTCAGTGACCAGGGCCGGGTGCTGGCCACCGTCGTCGCCGACGACTCCGGGCATCACGACGCGCTGTGCGGCACGTCCACCCTTGCCGGGAATGCAGCGAAATACGGCGCGGGCGAGGTGTATTCGACGAGTCCCGCCGGTCGCGAACTGTTCACGCTCGCCGCGGCGAAACACGGTCTGACACCGACCGACGTCGCCCCGTCGTTGTCGTTCTTCCACGGCGTCACCGTCGACGCCGACGGGGCGCTGCGCTCGACCGGGAGCGCCGGGCCCGGCCGGACCGTGGATCTGATCCTGCATCTGCCGTGCACCGTGGCGATCGCCAACACTGCTCACCCCCTGGATCCGTCGCCCGATTTCGGCACCACCTCGCTGGAAGTGCTGGCGTGGCAGGCGCAGAACGATCTCGACACCCTGCTGGCCGAGGTCGCCGGAACCGACCCCGAGTACCAGCGGGCCGTCGCCAACTCCGAAGACGTCTGGGCCGCGGCTCATCACCGAGCCGTCCAGTAGAGAGGACCACCCATCGTGACCGAGACACACTCCGCAGTCATCCCCGATGTCGCGACGGAACCCGCCGCCGGACTCGCCCTCGTCCCCGGCACCGTCGTCGACGACGCGCAGGTGGGCGAGCGGGCACCGTGGTCGGGTGTCGTCGCCGCCGGCGACGTGCTCACCATCGTCGACCTGCACGGCAATCAGGCCGTCGACACGCTGTTCTACGCCGCCGACGACACCACGCGGCGGTATTCGGCACAGGCGACGATCACCGCGCAGGGCAACATCTTCCTGACCACCGGCAGCGTCATCCGCGATCACGACTCCGCACCGCTGATGACGATCGTCGCCGACGAGGTCGGCAACCACGACACCCTCGGCGGCGCGTGCTCGCAGGAGTCGAACACGCTGCGGTACGGCCACCACACCAAGCATCAGCACGCATGCGTGGAGAACTTCCTCATCGAGGGCAGCCGCCACGGACTGGGCAAGGCCGACCTCGTCGGGAACGTGAACTTCTTCATGAACGTGCCCGTCGACCCCGACGGCTCGCTCGGCATCGTCGACGGGTTGTCCGCACCCGGTAAGCGACTGGCGCTGCGGGCCGAGGTCGACACCCTGGTCCTCATCTCGAACTGTCCGCAGATCAACAACCCCTGCAACGGCTTCGACCCCACCGCGGTGCGCGTCATCGTCACCCGGCCGTTCTGAGAATCTCTTTCCGCCGCGCCCCCGGGCGCCGACCGAGCCCGACGAGGAATTCACCATCATGACTGCCACCACCCCGGGTGCCGTGACCGTTCTCCGGTCCGGTCCGCTCACCACCATCCAGGACTGGCCCGGCCGGGTCGGGTACTGGAAGGTCGGCGTACCGCCGTCCGGTCCGATGGACGACCTGTCCTTCCGGCTCGCCAACCTCGCCGTCGGCAACCCGGAGACCGCCGCCGGTCTGGAGATCACCCTCATGGGTCCCGCCCTTCGGTTCGACCGGTCCGCGGTCGTCGCGGTCACCGGCGCGCCGGTGACCGCGACGGTGAACGGAACTCCTGTGCCGCAGTGGGTTCCGCTCACGGTCGAGGAGGGTGACGTCCTCGACATCGGTTCGATCGGCGCCCTGGGTATGCGGGCATATCTCGCGGTGTCGGGTGGGCTCGACGCGGCGGATCATCTCGGGAGCCGGTCGACTTTCACCATGGGACGGTTCGGCGGACTCAACGGCCGGGCGCTGGCCGCCGACGACCGTCTGGAGCTGCTGGACGGGCCGGTCGGCGCGCCGCGTCGAATCCTCGGTGACGAGCAACCGGCCTTCACCAACTCCTGGCAACTGGCGGTGACCGTGGGACCCCACGGCGCACCGGAGTTCTTCACCGAGGAGGACATCGCCGATCTGTTCGCGACCGACTACGAGGTGCACTTCAACTCCGACCGGACCGGCATCCGACTGATCGGCCCCCGACCCCGGTGGGCACGCGACGACGGTGGCGAGGCCGGCCTGCACCCGTCGAACATCCACGACACCGCGTACTCCGTCGGTGCGCTCGACTTCACCGGCGACACACCCATCCTGCTCGGTCCGGACGGGCCGAGTCTCGGCGGATTCGTGTGCCCGGTGACGGTGACGACCGCGCAACGGTGGAAGCTCGGCCAGCTGAAGCCGGGGGACACGATCCGGTTCATCGCGGTACGCGGCGACCGGGCGGCCTCGCCCACCGAACTCGGGCTGGGTCGGCGGGCCTGCTTCGTCGACGTCCTGTCGTCGGGTGGGGACACCGACAACGGAATCCTCGGATCCACCACGACAGCCGATGGAGCGACCTCGGTGACATACCGGCGGTCCGGTGACGACAATGTGCTCGTCGAGTACGGCGAGATGCACCTCGACCTGGCCCTGCGCGCCCGGGTGCATGCGCTGGCCGAGCGGATCGCCGCCGAGAAGCCGCGCGGGCTCGTCGATCTCACACCGGGTATCCGTTCGCTGCAGGTGAAGGCCGACCCGGACGTGTGGTCGCAGGCGCAGATGCTGGAGTGGCTGACCGAATGCGAGAGCCAGTTGCCGGCCGCCGAGGACCTCGTGGTGCCGAGCCGCACCGTGCACCTGCCCTTGTCGTGGGACGATCCCGCGACCAGGGAGGCCATCGAACGGTACATGCTGGGCGTGCGATCGGATGCGCCGTGGTGCCCGTGGAACATCGAGTTCATCCGACGGATGAACGGCCTGGATTCGGTCGACGACGTGTACCGCACCGTTTTCGACGCGAGCTACCTCGTGCTCGGCCTGGGTGACGTCTATCTCGGTGCGCCGGTGGCTGTTCCACTCGACCCCCGGCATCGTCTCGTCACCACCAAGTACAACCCGGCCCGCACGTGGACGCCGGAGAACGCGGTGGGGATCGGCGGCGCCTACCTCTGCATCTACGGCATGGAAGGCCCGGGCGGTTATCAGTTCGTCGGCCGGACGACGCAGGTGTGGAATCACCGGCATCCGTTGCCGGCACCGGGATTCGATCCCGAACATCCGTGGCTCCTCCGGTTCTTCGACCGAATCCACTGGTACCCGGTGAGTGCGGCGGAACTCCTCGACATGCGGGCCGACGTCGCCGCCGGGCGCGGGGACAGCACGAAGATCGTCGACGGTGAGTTCTCGCTGGCCGCGCACCAGAGCTTCCTCGACGAGCACGCCGCCGACATCGCGATCCGGCGGAACACGATGGAGACCGCTCGTGCGGAAGAGCGTGAACGGTGGTCGATGCAGGGCGAATTCGCCGCGAAGGCGGCGGGAGTGGGCCGCGCCGGTGCCTCGGGGATCGCAGACGACAAGGAGCGGGTGGCATGAGCAGGATCGACGAGCTGTATGCGCGGATCGCCGAGGCGGACCGGCCGGAGGTGTTCATCACGCTGCGATCCGAGGATGAGGTCGCGGCCGAGTACGAGCGGTCCGTCGCCGCCGGCGGTCCGCTCGCCGGCGTGCTCCTCGCCGTCAAGGACAACGTCGATGTCGCAGGCGTGCCGACCACCGCAGGGTGCCCCGGGTTCGCCTACACCCCCGAAGTCGACGCCCCAGCGGTCGCCGCCTTGCGCGCGGCAGGAGCGGTGGTCGTGGGCAAGACCAACCTCGACCAGTTCGCCACCGGCCTGGTGGGGACCCGCAGCCCATATGGGGCGGTGCGGGATTCGCGGCGACCGGACCGCATCTCGGGCGGATCGAGCTCCGGCTCGGCGGTGGCCGTCGCCCTCGGGTTCGCCGACATCGCGATCGGCACCGACACCGCCGGGTCGGGCCGGGTGCCGGCCGGCCTGCAGGGCATCGTCGGCATCAAGCCGACCGTCGGGGTGGTCTCCACTGCCGGAGTCGTGCCCGCCTGTGCGAGTTACGACGTCGTCACCGTCTTCGCCGCCGACCTGGCGCTGGCCGACCGGTCCATGTCGGTGATGGCCGAAGCCGCCGGCACCCGGCCCTTCCCGCAGTCGATCCCGTACGCCGCCCCGGAACGCCCGGTGATCGCCGTGCCCACCGAACTGCCCGGCCTCGACGAGCGCTGGCGGGCCGCCTTCGACGACGCCGTGCTGCGTGCCGAATCCGCGGGTCTGATGGTCAAGACCATCGATCTGTCACCGTTTCTCGAGGCCGCCCGGCTCCTCTACGACGACGCGCTCGTCGCCGAACGCTACGACGCGGTGGGGGACTACCTCGATTCGGTCCCCGACCCCGATGTCGCCGGACTCGACCCGACCGTGTCGGCGATCATCGATGCGGCGCAAAGGTTCTCGGCCGTCGACCTGTTACGGGCTCGTCGTCGGCTCGCCGACCTGCGCGCCACGGCGATGCAGCAGTGGGGCGACGCCACGGTCCTGATGGTGCCGACCGCCCCGGCACACCCCACGCTCGCCGAGGTGGCCGCCGATCCGGTGGGCGTGAACTCGCGGATGGGCACGTACACCAACTTCTGCAACCTCTTCGATCTGTGTGGACTCGCCGTGCCGGCCGGGACGGTCGTCGACGAGGGCGGCAGCACAGCACAGTTCGGCATCACGTTCCTGGGCCGCGGACATGCCGACGCCGTGCTCGTCGACGTGGCACGCCGATTCCTCGGCGACGACTCGGTGGCGCCGTCCTGGGCGGAAGATGACGAGGCGATCGAGCTCGCGGTCTTCGGGGCGCACATGCGGGGCGGGCCGCTGACCCACGAACTCGGCGATCGCGGCGCCCGATGGGCCGGTGAGGTCACCACGACCGCGTCCTACCGCCTCGTGGCCCTGGACACGACCCCGCCCAAGCCGGGTCTGATCCGCGATCCGGCCGCCGGTCGCGAGATCCGTGGCGAGGTGTGGACGCTGTCCCCGGCAGCGCTCGGGGACTTCTTGGCCGCTCTTCCCGCGCCGATGATGCTGGGCAAGGTCGAGATCGCCGCCGGCGAGACCGGGCCGGCCCGCTGGATCGTCGGGTTCGGGTGTGCTGCCGACGCCGGCGCGTCGGGGCAGATCCTCGACCGCGACCGCTGGTAGATGCGGGCAGCGGCGCCGCGCTCCCAGGAACCACCGCCGCACGAACCGGATTCGACATCGCGGAGTCGTTCAGCTGAGGTCGCCTGTACCGGAACTCATCTCACGTCCGGTCCTGGACGTCTGACCAGAACGGCCGATTCGTGCCGTTTCCACCGATCGACTACCGATTCGCCGACCGTGGTGATTCACTTACTCAGCTCGGGAGGTCGGAGAGAAGAGAGTTGGGCGGATGACCAGGGTGGGGCGCAGCGAGATTCAGCGATCGGACAAGGTCGCTCGACGCGAGAACCGGAAACAGCGGCGGCAGCACCGCGCGATCGCGGGGGCGGCCGCGTTGGCGACCGTCGCCGCGATCGGCGCGGGGCAGGCGGCGGAACCGGCAGTGGCCGACGCGGCGCTGCTCCCGGGTATCCCGTCCGAGATCGACGATCTGCGGAACTGGTCGAAGGGTTTCGACAAGACCAACCCGCTCGGAGGTCTGGTGACCACGATCGGGAACGGCGCGCTCGCCGACATCGCGGAGCAGTGGCGCATCCAGAGCTGCATGTCCGGCGGCGTCCGGGATGGAGCCGACTGCTCGCAGTCGAGCACCGAGTACGGCGGTATCGGACTCGCCGTCGTCCTGCCCGACCGCATCGAGGTCGTGCCGATCGCGGTCTACGACCCGGTGAAGGGTGTCTTCGACACGCTGTCCGGTTCGGTTCTCGGAGACATCATCCGCTGGCTCGGCGTCGACCTGCCGAAGACGATGACGGACGGCCCCGCCACCGAGGGTTCGTCGACGGTCGCCGGGAACGGCTTCCAGTTCGCTCTCGCCTACCGCGGGGGCGACGCAAGCGCGACATCGTATCTACCTCTGAGCATCGCGACCGCGGGCGCGAGCGACGGGCGGACCGCGAAATCGTTCGCGCTGATCGGGATGGCCCATGCGTGGAACACCGGACCGCTCGATGTCACGGTCCTCGGGGAGACGATCGGAACCGTCCCGGGTGTCCAGGGGGTCGGCTGCTACGGCGGACTCACCGGCGCCTACGCCGATGGCGTCGGAGCCTGCGCAAATGTGCTGGGCACCTTCGACTTCCGCTGGCAACAACCCAACGGCGAACTTCAGTTCGCGCTCACCGATCCAACCGCACTGATCGCCGATCCCGGCGGGGTTCTCGGCGGCCTCGGCGCCGAGGTTCTCGAGGGTCTGCTCGCCGGCATCCTGAGTGGCTCCGGTCTCGACTTCGACAGTGACTGGATGTCCCTGTCGAAGGACTTCGCCCGCCTGAGCATCGGGGGTGATCACGACCTGTTCAGCGGCAACTTCCTCCGGCTGACGAGCGATTACGGTTTCACCGGTCCGATCACGGTCGACTGGCTGGGTTCGAAGGTCACCTTCCGCCCGCTGGTCGAGGTCAACGGTGAGCTGCGGCCGAACCGTCTCGGGTTGCCGGTCATCGAGTTCGGGCAGCTCGACACCGGTGAGCTCATCCCGGTCATCCGTATCCCGGAATACAAGTTGCCGTTCGGTCTGCCGGCGACCGACCCGATCGACACCGGGGTGTCGACGAGCTCGGCGACCACGACCCTCTCGTTCGACGATGTGTCGACGGGGCAGGTGACGGCCGATGACGGTACCGGCGAGGCCCAGAGCTACGTCGGCAAGCACCGCTCGGCGGAGGACTCCTACGTCGGCAGGCATCGGGCACCGGAACCCTCCGACGACAGCGGCTCCGAGGGATCGGACGGCGGCGGATCGGACGTTCCGGAATCCGAGAGCCCGGACGCCCACGACACCGATGAGGACAGCGTGGATGCGGTCGACAACGACGCACACGCAGACGCCGACAGCGCCGACGATGACGGTGTGGACGCCGGTGACACCGACTCGGGCAGTGAATCCGGATCGGCCGCAGCCTGATCGGCCGCAGCCTGATCGGCCGCAGCCTGATCGGCCGCAGCCTGATCGGCCGCGGACCCCTGCTCCTGGTCCGAACGAACCTCGCAACCACCGCTCCCTGATCCGGGAGAATCTTCGTGGCTCGCGTCGCTCCCGCCGCAGGGGCGGAAACCGGGCGACATGCTTCAGCGCAACTGTTCCGTCGCAAGACGCGACTACGCTGGGCACACGACCCCGGGACGGCTGACGGGCCGGGCCGGGTAACCGACCAGGGAGGGCCTCATGGCGATCGATCGAGACAAGAGCAGAGCGGTGTCGGAGGTCGTGCGTCAGCACCCGGCGATGAGTCTCGTCGCGGTCTCGCCCGGCATCGCCGTGTTCGTGACCCTGCTGCTGCTCGACCAGACCCTTCTGGCGATCCTGTTCCTCATCCTCGCCGTCGGCGGTGGCGCATACCTGCTCACGCGCAAGCGCTGACGGTGGCGTCCGTTGCGATCCCGCACCGAGGATTTGTCCGCGGCTACAGTGGTGCGCAATGAGTGTCCGCCGACGCTGAACCGCGCGGTGAACGGGTTGAAGGGAGTCGGCGTCGTGGTCGCTGAACCGGGTCGAGGCGTTCGCACCGGACGTGTTCTCGCGTTCGGGACGAGTCGGCTGGGCAGCTGACATGTCCACCCGTGTCGACGCCTACATCTGGGCCATCCGTCTGACCAAGACCCGGTCGGCCGCGGGCGCCGCCTGCCGCGGCGGCCACGTCCGGGTCAACGGGGTGACGGCCAAGCCCGCGCAGCCGGTGGTGCCGGGTGACGAGATCCGGGTTCGGCTCGCCGGGCGGGAGCGCATCGTCGAGGTCACCAGGACGATCAGCAAGCGGGTGTCCGCGCCGATGGCCGCCGAGTGCTTCGTCGACCGGTCGCCGCCACCGCCACCCAAGGAGATCCTCGCCAGTCAGCCACGGCGCGACCGGGGGGCCGGGCGGCCCACCAAACGTGAACGGCGGCAACTGGACCGGCTCCGCGACAGCACCTTCCTCATCGCCGCGCTGGCCGCGGTCGCACTTCTCGTCGGCGCCTGCTCCGGCGACGAGCCGACGTCCGACCCGAACAAGCCGAACACGCCCGAGGCGCCCGCCCAGGCCGGTTCCGGTCCGTTCTTCGGCAAGTGTGGCGGCGTATCCCTCGAGGACGTCGTCCGGATCACCGGGTTCGCCGGGCTCACCGAGACCGTGAACAACACCTCGGTGTGCGAGTGGGACACCACCGGTTCCCGGACGGGGGCCGTCGCGTCGTTCAACTGGTATCGCGGCTCGCCGATCGGCCGTGAGGAAGCGAACGTGAAGCTGTCGCGCGACGTGACCAACAGACTCGAGATCGACGGTCACCAGGGGTTCATCGGCTACACCCAGTCAGGTCAGATCTGTGAGGTCGGCATCGGTTTCGGGGCGGACTTCTTCGAGTGGTCGATCCGCGGGGACGCCGCCACCCCACGACCGATCGAGGAGATCTGCGACGCCGCTCGCGAGTTGGCGACGATGTCGATCGAGCGTGCGTCGTGAAGCGGGTCCTCGTCCTGCTGGCGGCCGTGCTGGTGGGCCTGGCCGCCCTCGCCGGGTGTGCACGCACGGTCGAGGGTGAGCCGGTGCCGCTCGGGGCTGCGGGACAGTCCGGGAGCAGCGACATCGACACCGACCAGTTCGACCGCCTGCTGCTCGAATGCGATGTGTTGCCCGACGCCATGATCGCCGACGTCGTCGCCGGCGGCGGATTCGCCGAGCGGTCGTTCAGCGGCGCCATCTGTCGCTGGCTGGTCTCCGGTACGACCGACGTGGTGAGCGTGACCTTCAACTGGTTCGAGTGGGGCAGCATCAACGTCGAGAAGGAGACCGCGAAAAAGCTCGGCTTCGAGACCGAGAACATCAAGGTCGCCAGTCAGTCGGCGTTCACCCAGCGCAGCCCCGACCGTCCGGGAGTGTGCGGGGTGACCGCGAGGGCGCCGAGCCGCGGCATCTTCACCTGGTTCGTCGAACCCCGCAGTGCGCCTCCGGGCGACCCCTGCGCGGCACCGATCAAACTGATGGAGCTGCTGCTGCAGGGCGGTCAGTGAGCCTGCCGGTGTCAGTGTGCGGCTCGTGTGGCACCTGGTGACCTCGACGGGCGCGGCGGCCTCGCTGCGCTCGGTCGACGCTGCTGGGCCAGCGGGTGGTTGAGCTCCGGGTACCGCTGGTTGAGCTGCGGGTACCGCTGGTTGAGCTCCGGGTACCGCTGGTTGAGCTTGTCGAAACCACTACTCCGGGATCGGCCCGACGACGACGGTGGCCGCGACCACGAGTTCGTCGCCGGTGCCCGGCATCAGCAGCCACACGGTCAGGCGGTCGCCCTCGCGCACCCGCCGCAGGATCAGCCGGGTGCCCGGCACGATGGGCCGCAGGTATTCGATGACGACCCGGTGCGGACCGTCGACGAGGTCGGGGTGTTCGACGAGCTCGTCTTCGATCGCCTCGAGATAGGCGGCGTTGTTCAGGTGCTTGAACGGGTCGAAGTCGGTGATCCGGAGGACGTGTTCGCGGTCCGGGAAGTCGATCTCGGCCGGATCGGGGGCCTTCTCCGGATTCATCGACCGCCAGCGGAGGCGGTGCTCGTCGGTCATCGCCGACAGCATCGTGAACGCCTCGTCGGACAGCCGTGACGGCACGCCCTTCTCGTTGACGTTGATCCAGAACGCCTCGGTCTCGATCAACCCCGGGGGGCGGGGCCGTGGGTTGAACCGGTTCGTCTCGTGCTCTGCCGTGAGGCGCACGCGCATGTTGGTCCAGCGCGTGGACAACGCCCCGCACCAGCGTTGCGCGGTGACCGCGCCCGGCCAGGTCAGCGGCTCGATGACATCGATGATGGTGCGGCGGACGATCCAGAACGGGTCCGTCGCGCTGAACTCGGTGGCCTCGAGATTGTCGTTGGCGACGTCCTGGAGGTACCGGGCCACGGCGTCGAGCCGCACCCGCATGTCCTGATCGACGTCGCCGGTGCGGATGCGATAACCCACCTCGTAGAACTGGGATCCAGGCTTGCGGTCCGGGAGTGATGCACCGGACACTGCTGGCGTAACCTGGCTCACTCGAGTCCCTCCGATAGGTCGCCGGTATCTTTGCAGCTAAGATACATCCAACCGGAAAAATAGAACACGTTCTACGTGTCGGATTACGAGGAAACAGCAGATGGCGCATGTGATTACCCGCCCATGTTGCAACGATGCCAGTTGCGTGAGCGTGTGTCCGGTGAACTGCATCCACCCCACGCCCGACGAGCCGGAGTTCCTCACGGCGGAGGCCCTCTACATCGATCCGGAGACGTGCATCGACTGCGGTGCCTGCATCGACGAGTGCCCGGTGGAAGCGATCATCCCCGATGATCAGCTGGAGGAACGCGACGAACCGTATCTCCAGATCAACGCGGACTACTACAAGGACCACGACGTCGAGGGCGGGCTCGTCCCGCCGCGCAAGGCGCCCCCGCTGCCCGACAAGGAACTGCACGTGGCCGTCGTCGGTGCCGGACCCGCGGCGTTCTACGCCGCGGAGGAGCTCGTCCGCAAGCCGAGCATCAAGGTCGACATGTTCGACCGGCTGCCGACGCCCTACGGACTCGTGCGCGCCGGGGTCGCACCCGACCACAGTGCCACCAAGGGAGTCGAGAAGACCTTCGCCTCGGTCGCGGCGAAGAAGAACTTCTCCTACTACCTCAATGTCGAGGTCGGCAAGCACATCAGCCATGACGAACTCGTGGCGCGGTACCACGCGGTCATCTATGCGGTGGGCGCCTCGACCGACAAACGGCTGGGCATCGAGGGCGAGGATCTGTCCAACTCGGTCGCCGCGACGCAGTTCGTCGCCTGGTACAACGGCCATCCCGACTTCGCCGACCTCGCCGTCGATCTGTCCGGCGACCGGGCGGTCGTCGTCGGCAACGGCAACGTCGCGCTCGACGTCGCGCGGATCCTGGTCACCGATCCCGACGAGCTCGCCAAGACCGACATCGCCGATCACGCGCTCGCGACACTGCGGGAGTCGAACATCTCCGAGGTCGTCCTCCTGGGTCGCCGTGGCATCGCGCAAGCGGCCTACACCAACAGCGAGTTCCTGGCTCTCGGCGACGTCGAGGGTGTGGATGTGATCATCGATCCCGACGAGCTGGTCCTCGATCCGGCCACCGAGGCGGCACTGTCCGACGACACGCTCGACTCAACCATCGCCACCAAGATCCGACTCGCCCGCGAATTCGCCGAGCGCCCGCAGACCGAGGGCAACAAGCGCATCGTGTTCCGGTTCCTCACCTCTCCGGTCGAAATTGCCGGGGACGGCGAAGTGGCTACGCTTACGTGCGTGCGCAATGCCTACTCCGACGCGACCGGGAAAGTTGCGGTGACACCCACCGACGAGCGTTTCGACCTCGAGACCGGCCTGGTCCTGCGGGCCATCGGTTACCGCGGCGTGCCCGTCACCGACCTGCCGTTCGACGAGGGACACGGCGTCGTCCCCAACACCGAGGGACGCGTCCAGACCGCCGCCGGTGGTGACGTGATGCCGGGCCTCTATGTGACGGGTTGGATCAAACGCGGAGCAACGGGGGGTATCGGCATGAACCGCATCTGTGGCCAGGAGACCGCGCAGGCCGTCATCGCCGACTTCGTCGCCGCGGCCTTCGACGATCCGTCGACCTCCCGGGACGACGTCGCCGCCCTGGTGGCCGATCGCGGCGCCAACCGCATCGATCTCACCGGGTGGAAGGCGATCGACGCCGCTGAGAAGTCCGCGGGCAAGGCCGCCGGCCGGGTCCGCGCGAAGTTCGTCAATGTCGCCGAGTTCGAGGCGGCTGCCACCGCCGGAGCTCAGTGATGCGGATCGCACTGCTGTCCTACCGCAGCAAGCCCCACTGCGGCGGACAGGGCGTCTACGTCCGTCATCTGTCCCGCGAACTCGCCCTCCTCGGCCACAGCGTCGAGATCTTCTCGGGGCAGCCCTATCCCGAGCTCGACCAGGTCGCGATCGACGCCGGCGTCACCGTCACCAAGGTGCCGAGCCTGGGCCTCTACGACGAGCCGGATCCGTTTCGCACGCCTCGCCCGGGCGAATACCGCGACTGGATCGACGTTCTCGAGGTGGGCTCGATGTGGACGGCGAGCTTCGGCGAACCGCTGACGTTCAGCCTCCGAGTGGCCAGGCTCCTCAAGGAGAGGCGCGACGACTTCGACATCGTCCACGACAACCAGTGTCTCGGTTACGGATTGCTCGACATCCAGAAGGCGGGCTTCCCGCTGATCGCGACGATCCATCACCCCATCACGCGCGACCGCACGCTCGCGGTGAAGGCGGCAAAGGGATGGCGAAAGATCAGCGCGTGGCGGTGGCATTCGTTCCTGCGTATGCAGGGTCGGGTCTCGCGGCGGATTCCGGAGCTGCTCACCGTTTCCCGGAGCAGTGAGGTCGACATCCGCAAGGCGTTCGACATCCCGTCGGGTCGCATCACGACGATCCCGTTGGGCGTCGACACCGAGATCTTCACGCCGGCCGCAACCCGGGTGCCCGGTCGCATCGTGTGCGTCGCCAGTGCCGATGCGCCGTTGAAGGGGGTGTCGTACCTGTTGGAGGCGGTTGCGAAGCTGTCCTCCGAGCGGGACGTCGAATTGGTACTGGTGTCCAAGTTGGACCCGAACGGCCCGTCCGCGAAGATGATCGACGATCTGGCGATCGCCGACCGCGTCTCGGTGGTGTCCGGACTCGAGGACGAGGAGATCGCCGGTCTGCTCGCCTCGGCCGAGGTCGCGTGTGTGCCCTCGCTCTACGAGGGTTTCTCCCTACCCGCGGTCGAGGCGATGAGTTGCGGTACACCGCTGGTCGCCACCCGGGCGGGCGCGATCCCGGAGGTCGTCGGAACCGCCGAAGAGGCCGCACTGTTGGTGCCGCCGAGGGATTCCGGGCGCCTCGCGCAGGCGATCGGCCGTCTGCTCGACGACGCGGACCTGCGGGCACGTCTCGGCGACGGCGGCCGTCGTCGAGCCGAGGAGAACTACAGCTGGGCAGCGGTGGCCGCGAAGACGGCGGCTCACTATGAAACCGTGTTCGCCGGACACCGGCGGGCAACAGAAGGGACGACGAGTGCTCACAGTTGATTTCGACCGGCTTGGCGTTGGACCGGGCACCAAGGCGATCGACATCGGGGCGGGGCAGGGTAGGCACTCGTTCGAGATGTTCCGTCGCGGCGCCGAGGTCATCGCCTTCGACATGTCCGAGAGCGACATGTCGGACGTCGGCGAGATGTTCGACGCGATGATGGCCGAGGGGCACGTGCCGGCATCGGCCAAGGCCCGCGCCGAGGTCGGGGACGCGCTCCGGCTTCCCTACTCGGACAACAGCTTCGATGTGGTCCTGATGAGCGAGATCCTCGAGCACATCCCGACCGACGAAGGCGCGATCACCGAGATGGTGCGTGTCCTGAAGCCGGGGGGAGTCGCCGCGGTCACCGTGCCGCGCTACTGGCCGGAGAAGGTGTGCTGGGCCCTGTCCGACGAGTACCACGAGGTCGAGGGCGGGCACGTCCGCATCTACAAGGCATCCGAACTCGCGGGCAAGCTGCAGCGCGCCGGACTCGAGGTCACCGGCACGGACCACGCGCACGCACTGCACGCACCGTACTGGTGGCTGAAATGTGCTGTGGGCGTTGAGAACAAGGACAATGTCCTGGTGAAGGGTTATCACCAGCTGCTCGTCTGGGACATGATGAGCAAGCCGTGGCTCACCCGCGTCGGGGAGCAGGTGCTCAACCCGCTCATCGGCAAGTCGGTGGCCCTGTACCTGCGCAAGCCCGAGACCGCCACCGCGTCTTCATGACGAGGCCCTCCAGGAAGGGAGTCGCATGACGACCGCTCCGGCGGTCCCCGGTGTGGTCACGGGTGAGCAGATGCACGCCACCGGCGCCGCGATCGTCGGCATGCAGGAGGAGTCGGGGGCGCTGCCCTGGTTCCCCGGCGGGCAGACCGATCCGTGGGATCACATCGAATCGGCGATGGCGCTGTCGGTCACGGGTTTTCACGCCGAGGCCGAGGCCGCCTACGACTGGTCGCGACGTAAGCAGCGCGACGACGGGTCCTGGCCGATCCGTACGGTCTGCGGCAAGGTCGAGGACGCCGGGACCGACAGCAACTTCTGCGCGTACATCGCGGTCGGGGTGTGGCACCACTACCTGATCACCGGTGACGACGCGTTCCTGCAGAAGATGTGGCCGGTCGTCTGGTCGGCAATCGACTGTGTCCTGCGTTTCCAGCGGGAGGACGGGGCGTTTCGCTGGGGTGGCGACCACCGCACCGGAGCGATGTTCGGCGAGGCCCTGATCACCGGCAACGCCAGCATCTTCCAGGCTCTGGACTGTGCGATACGCATCGCGGGCGAGATGGACCAGCCCGACGAGACCTGGACAGCCGCACACAGCCTGCTCGGGGATGCCATCCGGTCCGATGTCGGGCGCGAGGAGTGGCAGATCTTCACCCCGCCGTCCGAGCATTCGATGGACTGGTACTATCCGATCCTCGGCGGAGCAGTGCGGGGTCGCGAAGGTCAGGAACTGATCGCTCGCCGCTGGGAACAGTTCGTCGTCCCCGGCAAGGGTGTCCGATGCGTGGACCATCGGCCCTGGGTGACCGGTGCCGAGACCTGTGAGCTGGCCCTTGCTCTGGACTCGCTCGGCGACACCGCCGACGCCATCGAGCTCATCGCCTCGATCCAACACCTCCGTGATCCAGACGGATCGTATTGGACCGGGCTGGTGTTCGCCGACGGCAAGCGCTGGCCGGTCGAGAAGAGTTGCTGGACTTCGGCCGCCGTCGTCCTCGCGGCCGACGCGGTGAGCCGGACGAGCGTCGCGAACGGGATCTTCCGGGATGTCCGTCAGCGTCTGGTCGCACCGACACCCTGACCGGTGACCCGGCGGGCGGTCATTCCGCGAGCGTCGAGCCCGAGTCGCTCTGCTCGGCAAGGGCGCGCCGGGCCTCGTCGTGCAGCACTGCTCGCAGATCCTTCTCGAGCGCAACGAATTCCGGTGAGGTGAGGACCGCGAGTTCCCGCGGCCGCGGGAGCTCGACGCGCGCTTGGCGGACGACGGTCGCCGGTCGGGCGGACAACGCGATGACCCGGTCCGAGAGGTAGATGGCCTCACGGATGTCGTGGGTGATCATCAGCACCGTCCACCGGTAGCGTTGCCAGACCGACTGCAGCCACGACTGCATCTCCGTCCGGGTCAACGAGTCCAGGGCGCCGAACGGTTCGTCGAGCAGCAGCAGATCGCGGTTCTGCACGACCGTGCGGAGCAGGGCGGCCCGCTGTCGCATCCCCCCGGACAGCTGAGACGGGCGCGCGTCCTCGAACCCGGACAACCCGAAGGTGGGGAAGAGCTCCGCCGCCCGGCGACGGGCATCGGCTGCCGGCACACCCTGTACCTGCAGGCCGAGGATCGTGTTGTCGAGGATCGTGCGCCAGGGGAACAGCAGATCCTTCTGCGGCATGTACGCGCAGTGTCCGGCGATCGCGGCGTCGCCGCCGACGGTGACGCTGCCGGAGTCGGGTACGTCGAGCCCGGCGAGCATGCTGAAGATGGTGCTCTTGCCGCAGCCACTCGGTCCGATGACGGAGACGAACTCGCCGGGCTCCGCCGTGAACGAGACCGCGTCGAGCACGTGACGCGGAGGTTGCTCGCGGCCGCTCCGGGGGAAGGATTTCGTCAGCCGGTCCACGACGAGCCGGCGAGCGTCGTCGGTCATGAGGGCTCGGTCTTCTCGGCGCGAGCCCACGGCACGACGACGCGTTCGATTGCGAATGTCAGCAGATACAGCCCGACGCTGATGACGGCCGTCACCAGCACGGCCGCGAGCACGAGGTCGGTGCGGAACGAGTTCTTCTGGAGGCTCATGTAGATGCCGAGCCCCTGGCTGGCGCCGACGTACTCGGCGAACACGGCACCCACCACCGCGTAGGTGATGCCGATCCGCAGCGCCGTGAAGAACCGGGGGAGCGCGGACGGCAGGCGCACGTAGCGGAAGATCTGCCGGCGGGTGGCGCCCATGCTCCGCAGGAGTGCGCCGGCCTCGCGATCGGCGGCCGCGAACCCCTCGATCAACCCGATCGCCATCGGGAAGAAGGTGACAAGGGCGATGACGAGGACCTTCGGGAGCACGCCGAAGCCGAACCAGATGATCATCAGCGGGGCGATCGCGATGATCGGCAATGTCTGCGACGCGACGAACAGGGGCACGAAGGCTCGCCGCAGGGTGGGGGAGAAGTCGACGATGATCGCCAGTACCCATGCCAGGACCAGTGACACCGCGAAGCCGATCAGGGTGACCTGAAGCGTCGCCCCGGCGTGCACCCCGATCTCGTCCCGATGCGCCCACCCCTGTGCCGCGACCCGGGACGGCGACGGCAGCAGTTGCGGTCGGACCCCGCTGAGGTCGACATAGACCTGCCAGGCCGCGACGAGTACCACCACCGCCACGATCGCGGGCGCGGCCCGCCGGAGGCCGGTGCTAGCGAGACGCGTCGAGGTAATCATTGGTGAAGTAGGTCGACCAGTCCGGCTCGGTCGTGAGCGCGGACCCGTCCGGACCCGTGAGAAGCCCACTGCGGTAGAGGAACCCGGAGTTCCCGGCCCACTGCTCGAGCGTCTGCCCGCCCACCCGGCCGTTCGCGTCTTTCATGTACTGGGCGGCAAGCATCCGCTGGCTCTCGACGACCAGCTTCTCATCGTTGAACGCGCCCGGATTGGCGGCGATGAGGTCGCGGGCGGCGGCATCCGGGTCATCGGCCGCAGCCTGGTAGCCGCGTTGCAGTGCCCGTACGAACGTCGCCGCACGCTCCGGGTTCTCGTTCAGCCAGTCCTCGTTGGCGTCGACGACGATCGCGTAGGCCTCCGGGAAACCGAAGTCCGTATAGTGGAAATACCTCATCGGCGTTCCGTGGTGCTCGGCCTCGATGCCCTCCCAGGCGAGATACGAGACGGTGAAGTCCGCCTTCCCGGAATAGACGGCCTCGTATGCGGAGGTGCCGAGGGTGACCGAGGTGAATTCACCTGTGCCGCCGTCGTTTCGGATCACCCGCTTGAGTGTCTCCACCTCACCGGGGTCACCGAACCCGGCATAGGTCTTGCCGTCGAGGTCCTTCGGGCTCGTGATGTCGTCGCGGTCGGCGCGGACACCGATACCTGTCGCCCACCGCTGCAGTGGTGCCAGCACGGAGATCGTGTGCGCGCCCGATGCCCGAGAGAAGGTGGACGAACTGTGGGTGCTGATCCCGAATTCGGCGTTCCCCGCGTCCACGACGGTGTCGACGGAGGTGTTGTTGTAGGGCAGGATCTCGACGTCCAGGCCGGACTCGGCGAAGTATCCGCGCTGTTGCGCCACGAAAAGGCCCGTGTGATTGGTGTTCGGGGTCCAGTCGAGCGCGAACCGGATGGTGTTGTCGGAGGCGGTGTCCGACCCGCACGCGGTGGCCGTCGACAACACCGCGACGGTGGCAACGAGGCAGGCCAGGACGCGGCGCACGCGGCCGGTCATGCGGCGGGCCATGCGTAGGGGTTCAGCGCGGTGTCCCAGAACATGAGCTCATACCGGGTGGCGATGGTGAACGCCGCGGACATCGCAGCCTGTTCCGGCGCGCCGGCCGACGCCGCGGCCGCATCCACCAGTTCCCTTGCCCGGGCGGCGGATTCCTGGAACTCCGGGGCGTCGTAGGTGGTCACCCACTGGGCATACGGGTGCTTCGGGTCGGCGGCGAGGACCTCGGCGGCGCTCGCCGCCAGTCCACGGCCGACGTCGGCGTAGATCCAGAAGCAGGGCAGCGCCGCGGCGGCGCCGACCGCGTACGACTCGGTCGCTGCGGTGGCGATCAGGTAGGACACATAGGCCAGGCACGCGGTCGACGGCTCGGGCTCACCCTGCCGCGGCGGCAACTGGCCGCCCCCGAGCAGGTCGCCGTGCAGGGCGACCTCGACGGTGGCCGCCGTCGACGACGAGTCCGCCCAGAACGCCGCGGTCTGCGGATCGGGCGACTTCGACGCCAGGATCGCGAGCGCTTTCGAGTACCCGGCCAGGTACAGCGAGTCCTGCTCCAGGTAGGTGCGGAACACCTCGAGGGGCAGCGTGCCGTCTCCGAGGCGGTGCAGGAATTCGAGATCGTCGATCGACGCTCGCAGAGCTGTCGTCTGTTCCCACAGGTGGTCGGTGAAGCGGCCGGGATCCGGCGTGTGCGCATGCAAAGACATGACATCCCTTCGTCAGCATTACCTGGACAGGTTCTCGGGTCTCATCTCAGCCCCGCAGTCGCGGAGCACCCCGTGTCAGAACGCAACCAGGCTAGCAGAGGGATTCGGGCCTCTACACGACTGCCGGAGCGATACCCAACTTTCCCGCGAGTTTCACGAGATACCCGGTCGCGCGCTCCACCGAGTCGTCGGGCAGGCCGTACAGCACTGTCGTGACACCGATCTCGCGCCACTTCTCGAGTTTCTCGGGAACCGGTCGGAAGTCGAGGACGACGATCTCGGGATCGCCGGTGCGGCCCGCGTCGGCCCAGATCTGCTTGAGCAGCGACACCGAACCCTCGATGTCCTCCTCGCCCGGGGTGGTGATCCAGCCGTCCGCGCTGCGCGCGATCCACTTGAAGTTCTTCTCGTTGCCCGCCGCACCCACCTGGACCGGGATGTGCGCCTGGGTCGACTTGGGCCACGCCCAGCTGGGACCGAATTGCACGAATTCGCCGTCGTATTCGGCTTCTTCCTCCGACCACAGCGTCGACATCGCCTCGAGGTACTCGCGCAGCATGGTGCGCCGGCGCTTCGGCGGCACGTTGTGGTCCGCGAGTTCGTCGAGATTCCAGCCGAATCCGACGCCGAGGGTCACCCGTCCGTTCGAGAGGTGATCGAGGGTCGCGATGGTCTTGGCCAGCGTGATCGGATCCGATTGCACCGGAAGGGCGACCGCCGTGGCCAGACGGATGCGTTCGGTGACCGCGGCGGCGGCGGCCAGCGATGTCCACGGGTCGAGCGTGCGCATGTACCGCTCGTCGGGCAGGGTCTCGTCACCGGTGCGCGGGTGCGCCGCGTCGCGCCTGGTGGGGATGTGCCCGTGTTCGGGAACGTAGTAGGAAGCGAATCCCGCGTCCTCGATGAGTGGGGCGAGGACGTGCGGCTTCAATCCGCGATCACTGGTGAACTGCACTATCCCGAAATCCATGGTGCCCTCCGACGGCGTCGTTCGGCCGCCCGGGGCGGCCGGACGGTTGACTGGACACCAGTCTAGGTGATCGGCGTCACTCAGACCAGAGGAGGACCGGGGCTCGGACGCGGTCAGTGGCGTGGATCGGTGCGGAACCCGGGGAGGATGAAGACCTCGAGGTGTCGTCGGACCTGGGATGCGTCGTCGATGTCGACGGTCTCACCCGGCGACGTACCCAGGCTGATCAGCACGCGGGCAACCCATTCGGACACCTCGCGCAGGTCATGACCCGGATGGATCTCGCCCCGGTGCGCGGCGTGCTCGACGAACGGGAACCAGAACGCGGCGAGGTCGGGGACGAGCTTGACGACGCCCACGCCGGCGCATTCGGCGAACTCGGTCGGTTCGTCGGTGCGCAGCCGCATGAGCAGGGTTCCGGGGTCGTCGTACGCGCCGCGGCCGATCCGCACACCGGCAGTGAGCCGGCCCGCGAAGTCGTCGATCCCGTCGAGTTCGGCGCGTGCGTCCCGCCAGAAGGACTCGGTGAGGCGCACGATGGTGGCACCGATCATGGACGGTTTGTCGGGATAGTGCCGATAGAGCCACGCGCGCGAGACCCCGGCCGTCTCGGCCACCTGCTGCATCGTCGTCGCGCGAATCCCCTTGTCGGCGAGCAGCTTCTCCGTCGCATCGAGTAGGCGGTCCTGGACCGTGGTGGTCGGGGCTTCGGTCACGGACACTCCTGCGGTCACGGTCTGCGCGCATTGCTGCGTACTCGTCGGCGGTTCCGGCGAACGGACGACGGCGTCGTAGACAGTTCGCGGATTCTGTGTACACGATACGTCGCATCGTGTAGACACAAACCAGAATGTGTCTACACGCATGACCGAGACCCATACGACCGAACCAACGACGTGTCCGACGAGGGGGCAGTGTGCCTTTACCAACCACCGCGATCATCGGGGCCGGCATCAGCGGTCTGACCGCAGGCAAGATGCTCACCGATTACGGCGTTCCGTACACATGCTTCGAGAGTTCCGACCGGGTCGGCGGGAACTGGGCGTTCGGCAATCCGAACGGCCACAGCAGCGCATACCGCTCGTTGCACATCGACACCTCCAAGCACCAACTGTCGTTCCGGGACTTCCCGATGCCCGACGAGTACCCGGACTTCCCGCACCACACCCAGGTGAAGGCCTATCTCGACTCGTACGCGGAGGCCTTCGACCTCTACTCGTCGATCGAGTTCACCAACGGCATCGAACACGCGACCCGACTCGACGGCGGCGGCTGGGAACTGCAGACCCAGCAGGGCGAGCGACGCCGGTTCGATCTGCTCGTCGTCGCCAACGGGCACCACTGGGACCCCCGGTGGCCGGACTTCCCGGGCGAGTTCGACGGCATCGAGATGCACGCCCATCACTACATCGACCCGCGCACCCCGCACGACTTCATGGGCAAGCGCATCCTGGTGGTCGGACTCGGCAACAGCGCGGCCGACATCGCCGTCGAGCTGTCGTCGAAGGCACTGGACAACAAGCTGACCCTGTCCACGCGGTCGGGTGCATGGATCGTCCCGAAGTACTTCGGCGGCAAGCCGGCCGACAAGTACTACCGGTCGACGCCGTACCTGCCCACGTCGTGGCAGCGGAAGTTCGTCCAGGTCATGCAACCGGTGACGGCAGGGCGTCCCGAGGACTACGGACTACCGACGCCCAATCACAAGTTCTTCGAAGCGCATCCGACCCAGTCGGTCGAGCTGCCGCTCCGGCTCGGCTCCGGTGATGTCATCCCCAAGCCCAACATCAACCGATTCGACGGCTCGACGGTCCACTTCGACGACGGCACCTCCGACGATTTCGACATCATCATCTACGCAACGGGATACAACATCACCTTCCCGTTCTTCGATCCCGACTTCATCAGCGCCCCGGACAATCGCATCGATCTGTACAAGCGGATGTTCTATCCGGGGATCGACGACCTCGTCTTCGCCGGTTTCGCGCAGGCGGTCCCGACGCTGTTCCCGTTCGTGGAATGTCAGGCCCGTCTGATCGGGGCCTACGCCACGGGGCACTACCGGCTCCCGTCGGTGCCGGAGATGCGGCAGACGATCGAGGCCGACATGCAGTACTACACCGGCCACATGCTCGATCGGCCGCGGCACACCCAGCAGCTCGATCACTATCTGTACGAACACAACATGCGGACCAAGGAGATCCCGGCGGGTATCCGCCGGGCCGAACAGCAGGGGCCGACCGAATGGGCCGGCGTCGCTTCCGAACTGGTCTCGAAGGGAGCCTCGGCATGAACACACCGGACGGTGCGACCACCGTGCGCTTCTCCTCGTCGGACGCCGAGTGCGACGCCTGGTTCTTCCCGGGCGCGGCCGAGTCGCCCTTCGAGGTCGACGGCACACGGCCCGTCGTCGTGATGGCCCATGGCTTCGCCGGGACCAAGGACTCCGGTCTGGGCCCCTACGCCCAGCGCTTCGCCGAGGCGGGCCTGGCGGTGCTGGCGTTCGACTATCGCGGCTTCGGGTTGTCGGGAGGAGAACCACGGCAACAGATCTCGTTGGAACGTCAGGCCGATGACTACCGTGCCGCGATCGTGGCCGCGAAGAAACAGCCGGGCGTCGATCCCGGTCGGATCATCCTGTGGGGTGTCTCGCAGTCCGGTGGCCATGCACTGACCGTGGCCGCGGACCGCGATGACGTTGCCGCGGTCATCTCCGTCATCCCCTTCGTGAACGGGCCGGCCGCCGGCCGGGTCGCCTACGCGCAGAACGGCGGGGCGGCGATCGCGAAGTCGACCGCGACCGCGGTGGCCAGTGCGGTGTCGCGACGCCTCGGACGTGCCCCGAGGATGATGCGAGTCGTGGGGCAACCCGGCGACACCGGCGCCGCGCTGACGGCGCCCGGTTATCAGGAGAGCTACCAGGCGATTGCCGGCCCGTCCTGGCGCAACGAGGTCGACGCCTCGGTCGGCCTGGAGATCGGGGGCTTCCGCGCGGACAAGTATGCGCATCGGGTCTCCGCTCCGGTGCTGTTCCAGATCGCCGACTTCGACTCCGTCGCACCGCCATACGCCGCGTCGAAGACGGCCTTCAAGGCACGCGCCGAGGTGCGGCACTACCCGTGCGACCACTTCGACGTGTTCGCCGGGAACGACTGGTTCGAACCCTGCGTCAAGCACGAGATCGGTTTCCTGACACGGCATCTGGTCACCAAGGGCCACCCCGTCGAGGCCGGGGCCCGATGAGTCGGGCGATCGTCGTCGGCGGCGCCTCGGGTATCGGCCTCGCCACCGTCGATGCGTTGGTCGACGCCGGTTCAGAGGTGGTCGTCGCCGACGTCGACCTCGTGCGCGCCGAGGCGGTCGCCGCCGAACGAGGCGATGCGGTGCGCGCGGTCCGGCTGGACGTCACCGACGAGGACTCGGTCGCAGCCGTTTTCGAGGATGCGGGCGAGTTCGACACCGCGGTGAACTGTGCCGGCCTCTCCGACCCCGGACCGCTCACCGACCTCGAATTGAGTGCGTGGCGCCACACCGTCGACGTCTGTCTCACCGGAACGTTCCTGGTGGTCAAACACGCCGGCCGACGGATCGTCGACGGTGGGTCGATCACCTGCATCGCCTCGCTCAACGGTCGGCAACCCGGTGCGGGGATGGGCGCGTACTGCGCCTCGAAAGCCGGTGTGCTGATGCTCGTCGAGGTCGCCGCCCTCGAACTCGCCGAGCGTGGGGTCCGGGTCAACGCGGTGTCACCGGGACTGGTGATGACCCCGCTGACCGAGGGGATCGGTTTCGTCCCGGGACTCACCGAGGACTATCTCGACAACACCCCGCTGGGCCGCAGCGGTGAGACGTCCGAGATCGCCGACGCCATCGCATTTCTCGCCTCCGACAAGACGCGATGGATCACCGGCGCCGCGTTCGACGTCAACGGTGGTGCGCACCTGAAGCGCTATCCCGACGTGCTGGGCAAGGTGCGGGCGCTCGCCGGCGACTCGTAGCCGCCGCCGGGCCCCGCTCCTCTCGGAGCTCGCGGGTGCTTTTACTGCTCCCTGAGGAGCCCGGAGCTTGCGGAGGGCGTCTCGAAGGGCGCACCGACGTCACCCGAATCGCGACGCAGGACGCGCAGCGATCCCTCGACCCTGACCTCGGTGAACTGTCCGGTTTCCAGTGCCTGGCAGTAGATCTCGTACGGCGGCCGCCCGCCGTCGGCCGGGTCGGGGAAGACGTCGTGGATGAGCAGGGCGCCGCCGATGCGAACCCATGGCGCCCATCCGTCGAGGTCGTTCTGTGCGGCCTCCATGCTGTGGCCGCCGTCGATGAACACGAAGTCGGCCGGCTTGCCCCAGACCTTCGCCGCGACCGTCGACGGTGCCAGCACCCCCACCACGGTCTGGTCGAGCCCGGCGTCGAACATGGTGCGGCGGAAGCGTGCCGAGGTGTCCAGCGTGCCGGTGTGCGCGTCGACGAGCGATTCGTCGTGGTACTCCCACCCGGGCTGGTGCTCCTCGGAACCGCGATGGTGATCGACGGTCACGATGACGGCGTCGTGCGCCTCGCCCGCGGAACCGAGGAACACCGTCGACTTGCCGCAGTACGTACCGATCTCGACGCCGACCTTCGTCGAATCCGGTTGCGACAGATAATCTCCGGCGATCTCGAACAGTGTCTGCGCCTCGTCGAGCGGCATGAAGCCGGGGGCCTCCTCGGCGACTCGGAGGCGTTCGGGGGACGGTGCGCTCGGCAGCTGGGCCGTGGGGTGTGACATGGCACCAGATCCTATCGGGTCTGTGAGCGCCGCCGCGTAGGGTGAGCCGTATGAAAGCTCAGGTACTCAATGCAGAGACAGGCCCCTCCGGACTCGAACTGAAAGACGTCCCGGACCCTGTACCCGCCGACGGTCAGGTCCTCGTCGATGTGAAGTCATGCGGGGTGTGTTTCCCCGATGTCCTGATGAGCCAGGGCAAGTATCAGCTCCGCGTCCCCACTCCGTTCACGCCCGGAACCGAGGTGGCCGGGGTGGTGCGCTCGGCGCCCGAGGGATCGACGGTGAAGGTCGGCGACAAGGTCCTCGTCGCGTCGATCGTGGGGGGCTTCGCCGAACAGGTCGCGGCCGCACCCGAACAGCTGCTCCCGCTGCCGGAGGGGCTGAGCTTCGAACAGGGCTCGGCGATGGGCATCAACTATCAGACGGCCCTGTTCGCGTTGAAGACCCGCGCCCACCTCCAGAAAGGTGAGGTCGTGGGAGTGCTCGGTGCTGCCGGTGGGGTCGGCACCGCGTCGATCATGGTCGCCAAGGCACTCGGCGCAAAGGTCGTCGCGATCGTCCACCGCAAAGGCGCCGAAGAACTGCTGCGCAGTGCCGGGGCGGACGAGATCGTCCAGCTCGAAGAGGGCTGGGGGACCGCGCTCAAGGAGATCTTCCCCAAGGGCGTCGACGTGATGATCGATCCGTCCGGCGGCGAGGTGTTCGACGAGGCGTTGCGCCAGGTGGCGCCCGACGGCCGGTACGTGGTGGTCGGCTTCGCGGCGGGCGGTATCCCGACCGTCAAACTCAACCGCGTCCTGTTCCGCAACATCGCGGTCGTGGGTGCCGCGTGGGGCGAATACGTGCGCACGCACCCGGAGCTGAACCTCCCCGCGACCCTGCACGAGGAGCTGTCCCAGATGATCGCCGACGGCATGTCCCCGCAGGTGAATGTGACCTACACGCTCGATCAGCTGCCCGAGGCGTTGACCGATCTGGCCGAAGGGCGGATCCTGGGCAAAGCGGTCGTCAAGATCGGTGACTGAGGTCCCCACCTCGGTTCGGTCCCGGCGGCGACCCTCACCAGCATCCGACCGAAGGGATCTGCCATGTGCCGCAACATCACCGAACTCCGTGGTCTGGAACCGCCGGCGACGGGGGACGAGATCGAGGCCGCGGCTCGGCAGTACGTGCGCAAGGTGAGTGGGGTCCGCCATCCATCGGCGGCGAACGTCGAGGCGTTCGAGGCGGCGGTCACCGCGGTCACCGCGGCGACGCGGACCCTGCTCGACGTCCTGCCGGAGCGTCGTCAACCGCCGAAGACAGTGCCCCCGCTGCGGCGTCCCGAAGTCCAGGCGCGCATCGCCGTCCGAGGCTGAGGAGCCTCGATTCGGGTTCAGCGGTAGGTATCGCCAGGGGATACCTACCGCCGAACGTGTCGACCGGTCGGCCGCCTCCTGTGTAGTGACGCGCGGCTGCAAGCACGAGTGCCGCTACTATCACTCGACGTGGTTGCCTGTGCCCCTGCGGGAGGGGTGCGGTGAGTGGTTGGGGGATTCGATGGCACCAAAACCTGTTGAGGTGACTCCGAGCAGTCTGACGGACGCGTCTCGCCACCTGGCGACGTACGGAATGTCTCTCCGGACGATGGAGTCCCCGACCTTCGGCGCTGTCAAGATGTCGATGACCGGTTTCGAGGTCGCTTCTGTGGTCGACAGCGTAAATGCCTCCGTCAAGCAGGCCCTGACGACAATAGCCGGGCGACATGAGCAGTTCGGTGATGCGCTCGACTCGGCGGCGTCTGTTTTGGTGAATGTGGACGACGTGGCGGCTCGGCTTCTGCAGTCGCTGGGCAACCTCAACCAGCGACCCGAGTGATGACCGACAAACCACGCAGGATTGTCCGAGTCGCCCATCCCGAGGTGCTCCACCAGGCCGCGGACTCGTTAAAGCCGGTGTGGACTGCCATCGAGCGCAAAGCCGGGGACTTGTACGCGAAGGTGACCGGTCTCGACTGGAAGGGCAGGTCGTACGACGGAGCCGTCTCCCGAGCGGAGTGGGAGAAGACGCAGATGACCCGCGTCGCCGACGGTGTCGAGCAACTCGCTGACGCCTTCAAATCGGGTGCCAACAGGATGACGCCGATGGTAGAAGCCTTGAATACCACGGCCACCAATCTCGAGGGTGATCGATTCTCGGTGGAGGATGACTGGACTGTCCGAGACCTCCGCGACTATCAGGCGGAAGCCCGGGTCCATGAGGGCGACGAGACCGCGCTGGCTCAGATTGCGAGAGATCGCACCGAGCGAGGAAACGAGTCGAAGACCGAGACTGTGCGGCTCCAGCGACTCGCTCGTGAGCTGCACGACGCCGATGTCGACACCAAACGCGCAATCGCGCAAGCCGAGGAATTGATTCGCGCACTGGCGCCGGTCACCGCGGGCTTGAGTTCACGCCAAGCTGAGCTCGACGTCAGAGCCTTACGAGAAGGGACTATTTCACCTGCGGGTCTCGCGCGACTGAACCATGCGACGCACTTCTCCCCCCAACAACTTGAATCCCTCCGTCAAGGGCGGCCAACCGAGATTCCGCAAGGGCAGTACGACTACCTGCGAACATTCATGACCGAGGTCGGCTCGGCCGACATGAACGAATTGCTGCGCGTTCACGAACAAGCGCCGGGTGTGCTCGGCAACGCGCTACGGGTGATGTCGTCGCCGAACGTGCGGACGAAGGCGGGGTCCGCCGGCGGGCTCGACCAGCTTCCCGGCACTGTTGTCTCATTGCTGCGGGAAAACCAGATCAAGCAGGAGATGGTTGGGTCCGGTGGCCGGCTGTACTCGCTCACAGGCGTGAATCGCCTGGACGATTTCAAGACACTCAATACGATCCTCAGTGACCGCACCGACCGCAGTCTGCAGCTGGGAACTGATGTCGATCGGGGAATGCTGAAACAGGCTTCGGAAATCGTCGGAGCGCTCCCGCACGACGAGGACACGCCGTTCGGGTTCTACGACGAGAATCAGACTTTCGACGAGGTCCGCCAGGTCGCCAGCTCGATGCTCAGTACCGCGAGTCACGACCACCAAGCGGTGACAGACTTCCTCACTGGTGAGCGGATGGGTGTCACGGTCGCTGAAGGGCATCGGTACGACGCAGACGCGCACGTGCTGAACGTCCTCACCGAGAACTGGTCGGAAGTCGATCCGAAGCTGTGTAGCCCCGATGATCAGCGCGGACCGACGGACCTGTTCGACTGGATTGGCGAAGCGGCAGCGGCGCCTGGCTACGAGGGTGAGCTCGGAGGTAAGTCGGCGGATGCGCTTGCGCGTGTGCTCATCGAGAACGAAAAGACGCTTGACGCCCTTTACGTCGACAAGGACCACAGCGGAAATACCGAATACGAGACTCTCGGCGAGCGAAATCCCCATCTCTCACAGGTGCTCGCTGCGAATCTCGCCCCCTACTTCGGCAACTTCGCGGATGCGCCCAGCGAGGTTTTGACCAATCACACCGCCGGGCCGCTTGCAGACACCGTCGAGTTCTCGAAACTGATCGGAGTCCTTTCCACGGATCCGGGGGCCGGCCGAATCGCCTTGACTGCGGCCGTCCAGTGGGAGAACTACCTGGCCCATGAATTCGGGAGCGACCCGGACAACACCGAACTCGCCACTGCCGCGGGCAAGATCCATTCTTCGATGAGCGGCGGGTTGAGCAACGCCTTGGAGACGCTGGCGGACAACGACGAGTGGGAACGATTGCGCAAATGGAATGAGGACACGTTCCTGATCGACTCCGCGGGTGCGCTGGTGGGGGCGGGTGGATTGTGGATCCCGGGTCTCTCCGAGGCCGCCGGACTCACGGTGCCGCTCGTGAAGGCCGAAGAGATCAGCCTTCCGACTGCGGACCCACAGCAGGACGAAAACACCTGGCGGACCGAGATTCGTGACATGGAGACGCGATTGGACAAAATGACTACGGGCACAGACCGGGTCGTGCAAGTGACTTCTGGTGTCGTCGAGGACCGGCCCGATCTCTGGGGCAATCCGTGGACCAATCGAGTCGGGTCGACGTTCTCCTTCGTGCTGGAGGACGGAACGATCGATACGGACATGGTTCGAGAAAACAGAGATGCCTTCCGAGAGTTTTCGCGGGACATTGGTGCTGAAACGATCCGGCACCGCTACAACGACCATTTCGATGAATCCGCTGAAGATCCGACGATCGATGAAACAAAAGACGAAGTTGAGGTCTCAGACAGTGCGCCGCGTTAGCGCAGTTTCAATCCTCGCCCTGTGCGTCATGTTGTTACTCGGGTGCAGCATGAACGAATCGTCCGAGGGGCCGGACGAACGCGCGAAAGCATCGGTGGCGAACCCCGCCATTTCTCCATCGGTGGCTCGAGCAGAACAGGGTTTGCAGTGGAGAATGAGGTGGCGGGACGACAGCGTTGTCGATCTTGATTCGTCGCTGGGTACGTTTGTCCGTGCGGTCACTGAGTCCCATCTACTCGTGCTTTTCGATTGGGACGTCGAGGGTGAGTTCCCGGGGGTTCGCGAGGCAGTGCCGATACCCGACATCCTCGACCCAGCGCCGAGCAACGATCCCTACAACACCGCGGACAAGATTCTCCGAATCGCGAGTGTGCGGCCGTTATCAGGCGATCAGACGGTGGTTGAGGTCTGCGATCTCGGTCGAGCAAGTAGCAGCGAGACGTCCTTCCCGCCCTACTTCTCTGCGGATTTTCCGCCGCAAGGCGCCTTCGGGCGCGTCGGCATGGTGTCGCTGACCATTGAGAGCGGAGGGACCGCGCCGCCCGGGTCGGAGGCCGGTGACAGCCTGTTCCCGGGGTTCAACGTGTTTGGTGACTGGAGAGTCCTCGCTCTTGACGCAGGTGGGCGTCCTGGTGAGCCCTCGCCCGACGTCAGTATCTGCGGCGACATGGGTGACCTGACGGCACCTGGGCCGTCGTACCCCGGGTGGTCGGGCGCCGGCGTCTAAGCGGTCCATACATAGGTTCAGCAGTGGGTATCGCCCGGCGATACCCGCTGCTGAACTCGTCCTGACTGGATGGGGGACTACGAGCCGGCGGCTTCGTCGCTCCCGGTGACAATTGTTTCGGCGATGTCCCACAAGAGGTTGTCGAAAGCCTCGATTGCGTAGAAGAGTGCAGACAGCATGATTTTTCCCGCTTTCACTTCGAATTCGACAGTGGACGCAGGCCGCAACAAAACCGCACGTCGACGGCCTGTGGGATAGCGGGATGGGCGCCAGAGATTCAAGAGGGGGTTGATTTCCGGCGCGGCGAAGAATGATGTTACAAATCCCGAATCCCTGTATCATTGGTAGCACGAGCACCGCTTTCCGACAAGCAATTCGTACATCCGGATAGAGAATCCTCGGGGGTCACTCCGCACGGCGTCCTCGACGATCGGCGTGGGCGGACGTGGCCGACGGTCGCGCTCGACGCACGCCTCGCAGGCGCCGCTACGACGACGACCCCCTGGTCAACCGGGTTAAACTCACCGGCGGGCAAAAATTTGGGACACCTCTTGCGCGTGCGGATAGTGTCGACACGGTGTCCAACCACAGATCCCGTAGCGCCCGACGGGACGCGCCGCGCGCCGTCCGCGTCGTCGCGCTGGCCCTCGCGGCCGCCATCGTCGGACTGCTGACCATCCTCGGCGGACCCGCACCCCGTGCGCAGGCCGCTCCGGCCGACAGCTGCGCACCGGCCGGCCTCGCGTCGGCGTCGGCGGCTCCGGTCAACCTCGCCGCCGCGGATCAGGGCGGGGAAGACCGCTACACCACGGCGTCGACCACACCGCTCGACCAGATCGACGTCGGCCAACTGGAGCTGCTGTCGCCCGGCAAGATCTCCGTCGGCACTCTGTCGGACGCGGGCCCGAGCATCTGCGTGAACAGCGCGGGCAACTTCACCGGCTTCGACAACGAACTCCTCAAGGCCGTCGCCGCGAAGCTGGGTCTGCAGATCGAGTTCAACGGCACCGAGTTCGCGGGGCTGCTGTCGCAGGTGGCCAACAACCGCTTCGACGTCGGATCGTCCTCGATCACCACCACCGACGACCGTCGCAAGACCGTCGACTTCACCAACGGTTACGACTTCGGCTACTTCTCCCTCGTCGCGCCGACCAGTGGTTCCATCAAGAGCTTCGGTGACCTGTCGGCGTCCACACGTATCGCCGTCGTCCAGGGCACCGTGCAGGACGACTACGTCGTCAACACGCTCGGACTCGACCCGGTCAAGTTCCCCGACTACGCCACCGCCTACGCGAACCTCAAGAGCGGCCAGGTCGACGCCTGGGTCGCGCCGTCTCAGCAGGCCGAGGGTGCGGTTCGTGAAGGCGATGGCACCGCGATCGTCGAGAACACGTTCAGCGTCAACAACTTCGTCGCCTGGGCGGTCGGCAAGAACAAGCCGCGGCTCACCGAGGCCCTCAACTCCGGACTCGACGCCATCATCGCCGACGGCACGTACGCGAAGCTCTACGTCGACTGGGTGCCCCGCGAACTGCCCGAGGGCTGGAAGCCCGGCAGCAAGGCCGCTCCCACGCCCGAGCTCCCCGACATCGCCGCGATCGCGGCCGAGAACGCCGAGAAGGCCGGGCCCGCAGAGGAGACCGCGCCCAAGAGCACGCTCCAGCAGCTCGGCGACACGTTCTTCAACTGGGATCTCTACAAGGAGTCATTCCCGGAGCTGATCAAGACCGGTCTGGTCAACACCCTGATCCTGTCGCTGGTATCGGGAGTCCTCGGCACCATCCTCGGCATGATCCTGGCGATCTGCGGCATCTCGCGCTCGCGCTGGCTGCGCTGGCCGGCGCGGGTCTACACAGACATCTTCCGCGGATTGCCCGCGGTGGTCGTCATCCTGATCGTCGGTCTCGGCGTGGGCCCGGTCGTCAAGGGCATCACCGGCAACAACCCGTACTGGCTGGGTGCCGTCGCGCTGGCCCTGCTGGCCGCGGCCTACATCGGTGAGATCTTCCGGTCCGGGATCCAGAGCGTCGACGACGGTCAGCTCGAGGCCTCGCGGGCCATCGGCTTCAGTTATCGCGAGTCGATGCGGCTCGTCGTCGTGCCGCAGGGCGTCCGACGGGTGCTGCCGGCACTGATGAACCAGTTCATCAGTCTGATCAAGGACAGCTCGCTGGTGTACTTCCTCGGGTTGCTGGCGAGTCAGCGCGAGCTGTTCGCCGTGGGCCGCGATCTGAACGCGCAGACGGGCAATCTCTCGCCGCTCGTCGCCGCGGGCATCATGTACCTGATCCTGACCATCCCGCTGACGCACCTGGTCAACTACATCGACCGGCGTCTGCGCACCGGACGACCGGCCGACGTCCAGGACGACCCGCTGCCCCCGACCGTCGTCGAGAAGGGATAGGCCCGTGCCTGATCTCCACAAGTCCGACTCCCAGGCCTCGAATGCCTCGTCGTCGGGTTCGCCCGCGCCCACCCCGCGGAAGGCCGTCTCGCTGACCGGCACCGATCTGCACCTGTCGTTCGGCAAGCAGCACGTGCTGCGGGGCGTCGGCATCCAGGTCGATGCCGGCACCACCACGACCGTCATCGGGCCGTCGGGATCGGGCAAGTCGACCCTCCTGCGGGTGCTGAACCGGCTACACGAACCCGATCAGGGGGACATCCTGCTCGACGGTAGGTCCGTGCTCAAGGACAACCCGGACGAGCTCCGACGCCGGATCGGCATGGTGTTCCAGCACTTCAACCTCTTCCCCCACAAGAGCGTCGTCGACAACGTCGCACTCGGACCGCGGAAGCTGAAGGGCCTGAGCAAGGACGAGGCCCGTGAGGTCGCCCTGCGGCAGCTCGAGATCGTCGGGCTGACGAACAAGGCCGACGTGCGCCCGGCACGCCTTTCGGGCGGCCAGCAGCAGCGGGTGGCCATCGCGCGTGCGCTCGCCATGACCCCCGAGGTCATGTTCTTCGACGAGGCGACGTCCGCCCTCGACCCCGAACTCGTCAAGGGTGTCCTCGCGCTGATGGCCGACCTGGCCACCCAGGGGATGACCATGGTGGTCGTCACCCACGAGATGGGCTTCGCGCGCAACGTCTCCGACAACGTGCTGTTCATGGATCACGGAGCCGTCGTCGAGACAGGCCGGCCGGAACAAGTCTTCGACGACGCGAAGTCCGACCGCCTGCGGACCTTCCTGTCCCAGGTCCTGTAAGCGCTCGCCGGCCGCCTGGGTCAGCCGATCCCGAAGAGCCTGGAGCCGTTGCGGTAGAACACGTCTCGGAGCCAGTCGGCCCCGAGGTCGAGGCGGATGAGCGCCTCGAGGGCGTGGGTATAGCCGTAGGGGATGTTCGGGAAGTCGCTGCCGAACAGGATCTTCTCGCCGGCGTCGGCCAGTCGCGGCAGGTAGTCCGCCGGGAACGGGGCGTCTTCCTCGGCGAAATCGGTGAACGCCATCGTGGTGTCCAGGTGCACGTTCGGGTACTCGAGCGCGAGGTCGAGGAATGCGGTGTACTCGGGCATCCCCATGTGCGCGACGATCAGCGGCAACGACGGAAACCGGTGCAGCAGTTCGCGGATCGGTTCGGGTCCGGTGAAGGTGCCGGGCGCGGGCCCCGACCCGCAGTGGATGATGACCGGGACCTGCGAATCGGCGATCTGGGACCACACGCCGTCGAGAAGCGAATCGGTGGGGGAGAAGTCGCCGACCTGGATGTGGCACTTGAACACCTGGGTTCCCGCTTGGATGGCGCGGGAGACATAGGTGTGGGCGGACTCCTCCGGATAGAACGTCGCTGTGTGCAGGCAGTCGTCATGGCCCGCGGCGAAGTCGTGCGCCCAGCCGTTCAGCCACTCGGCCATGTTCGGTTTGTGGGGGTACACCAGTGACGAGTAGGCCCGCACCCCGAAGTCCCGCAGCGTGGACACCCGGACGTCCTCGTCGGCGCGGTAGGTGATCGGCCACTCGCGTCCGACCAGTGGCCCGACCGAGTCGAAGTAGGCCCAGACCTTGTCCATGACCGGGCGCGGCATGAAGTGGGTGTGCACGTCGACGATGCCGGGCAGGTCGAGGTCTGACCAGATCGCGCGCACCCGCTGCGCCTCGTCGGTACTGAACGGCTCGGGGGTCACGGGAACGGCACTGTTCACCCCAGAGACCGTACGCCGGGTGTGGCGCCGGCCGCGAGTCCCGATCAGCGGACGCCCGGCATCGCCGGCGCGATGAGCACCTTCCGGTGGTCGTTGGGCGCGGCGAGCTCCCGGACGACACGGTCCACCTCGCCGAGCCCGACGATCTCGCTGACCAGCGTCGACGACCCGATCGCGCCTTTGCTCAACTCGGCTGCGGCGGTGCGGAACTCGCTCGCCGTGTAGTACGAGACAAAGTGCATCGTGGTCTCTTTCACGACCCCGGCGACCGGCATGAACGAGTCGTCGCTCAAGCAGACGCCCGCGATGACGACGGTGCCGTGAGTCGCGACCGCGTCCAGCGCAGTGGCGATCATCCCCGGCTTGCCCACGCACTCGATGACGACGTCGAAGCCCGATTCGACCTGGGCGGGGAGTTCGTCGGGGGTGCACACCGCGGACGCGCCGAGATCGAGTGCCGCCGCCCGCCTGCCCGGGGACGGGTCGGAGCACACCAGCTCGGTGGCCACTCCGCGTGACAGCCAGTGCAGCGCAGCGAGACCGACTGGTCCCGCGCCGAGTACCAGCACCCGATCGCCGGGACGGACGGACGCGCGGGTGACGGCGTGCAATCCGACTGCGAGCGGTTCGACGAGCGCGCCGTCGACCGGGTCGATGCCGTCGAGCAGCACGCTCTCGGCCGCCCCGACCGCGACGAACTCGGCGAGCCCGCCCGGCAGGACGCCGAGTCCCAGGGTTCGTGCCGATGGGCAGCGGGCGACGTCACCGGTGAGGCAGGCGCGGCACCGATGGCACCCGATCACCGGCATGGCGGCCACGGGGTCGCCGACTCGAAAGGAGTGGGGGACGTCCGGGTCCTCGGGTCCCACACCGACGACCTCGCCGGCGAACTCGTGACCCATGATCGTCCCGCTCGGTAGCAGCGGCGCGGTCGACAGATCGGAACCGCAGATGCCGTTCGCGGCCACGCGCAGTACCAGCTCGCCGGGACCGGGGGTGGGGTCGGGTCGGTCGTCGACGACGAATCCGCCCGAGATGAACTCGCCCGCGCCGGACTCTCCCGGGGCGGTCACCGCGGCGCGCATCAGCCCGCCGACCAGCGCACCGACGGGACGTCGGCCGCGGACCGGGGCACGATGAACACGCCCTCGGCCTCGCAGGTCACCCCGTCGGCATCCGAGATCGTGCCGCGGACGATGCGTTTGCGTCCGTTCTGCTCGGTCACCCACGCCTGCGCGACGAGCGCGCCCAGCGGTGTCGGCCGCCCGTACCGGACGGTGAGGGTGCCGGTGTAGCAGGGGCCCTCCACACTCGCCGCGTTGCCCAGGACGTGATCGAGGACCAGCGCGCACACCCCGCCGTGGACCTGCCCGGGTGGACCCTCGTAGGCCGCGCCCAGCGTGAATTCGCTCCGGACCCCGTCGGCCACGTGCACGACGTCGAGCGGCGGCGCCAGCGCGTTGCGGACGCCGATGACCGCGTTTCCCCAGGCCATGCCGGTGTTCTCGCGCGTGTGTCGGACCCCGAAGGCGCCGTCCATCTGCCGACTGCGCAGGTCGGCCACCACCTCGGCGATCCGCCGGCGCGCCTCGTCGAGGTCCTCCTCGGCCACCTCGGTGCGGATCACCGCGTCGACGAGATCGCGAACGGTGTCGGTGAGCGGGGTGTAGACCGCGCGGCGACGCGCGACCTCGGCTTCGGAGATGTCCTCCAGGATGAACTCCATGTGGCTACCGATCAGTCAGTTGTGGCATAGGTAACGAAGTGTGGCGACGCTATGTAGAACGTGTTCTAATTCAACCACTAGAACGTGTTCTCATTTTGCGGTTCCGAGGACATCGACCCCGGTCGGAGGGCTCGCCCCGGCTGATCAAGCGGTGATCCGCGCGAACCGCAGATGCAATCCCACAGGAAATGTGATCGATGAGCGCCGAGACCTTCGACCTCACCGCACGCGACGAGACCTGGGTGAAGCGGGTCCTGCCCGTCCTGAAACTCGTGGCGAAAACCTATTTCCGGTCCGAGGTGCGGGGTATGGACAAGGTGCCCGACGGCGGTGCACTACTCGTGTCCAACCACTCCGGCGGACTGATGGCCTTCGACGTCCCGGTGATCAGCGTGGCGTTCGCCGACGAATTCGGGGCGGACCGGCCGCTGTACACCCTTGCCCACGACCTCATCTTCACCGGGGCGGGCAGACAGATCTTCGGCAAGGTCGGGTTCCTCCCGGCTCACCCCAAGAACGCGGTCGCCGCGCTGCGGGCGGGCGCTGCGACGATCGTGTTCCCCGGCGGCGAATGGGAGGCTCTCCGCCCGAGCAGCCAGAGCGCGACCATCGACTTCCACGGTCGTACCGGCTACATCCGCACCGCTCTCGAGGCCGGCGTGCCGATCGTCCCCATCGTCACCATCGGTGGGCAGGAGACGCAGCTGTTCCTCAATCGTGGCGACACGCTCGCTCGAATCCTGCGACTCGACAAGCTGATCCGTACCGATACTGCACCGTTTGCCTTCGGTTTCCCGTTCGGTCTGACCGCGCACCTCCCGCCGAACATCCCGTTGCCGTCGAAGCTGGTGACGGAGGTTCTCGACCCGATCGACATCACCGCCGAGTTCGGCAACAACCCCGAACACGACGAGGTGGACCAGATGGTCCGCAAACGCATGCAGCACGCACTGGACCACCTCGCCCGCTCCCGCCGGTTCCCGGTTCTGGGCTGACCACGAGGAGACGACGATGATCTCGCACCTCCGCGAGCGCGTCACCACCGCGTTGTGGCTCGTTCGTACCCTGATCCGCAGTGGCTTCCTCGGCTCGTCGAGAGTCGACCGCTACATCCGTATGGGGCTCAACCTCCGTCGGCACGGCGGTGCGTCGCCGGTGAGCGGGATCGGCCTCGCCGCGGCGCGCGATCCCGATGGCATCGCGCTCATCGACGAGGCGGGACAGCTCACCTGGCGTGAACTCGACGCCCGCTGCGACGCACTCGCCGTCGGACTCCGTGACCTCCCCGGCGCGTCCGTCGCCACCGTCGCCATCCTGTGCCGCAACCATCGCGGTCTCATCGAGGCGCTCGCCGCGACGTCGCGGCTCGGTGCCGATGCCGTGCTCCTCAACACCGGCTTCGCCGGACCCCAGCTCGCCGACGTACTCGCCCGTGAGCAGGCCGACGTCCTCATCTCCGACGACGAGTTCGACGCCGTCGTCGAGCCTGCGGCGCAGCGACTTCCGGAGATGAGGCGAATCCACGCGTGGACGGAGGGCGAGTCGGACCGGGGCGCCACCGTCGACGGCCTGATCGGTGCGAACAGCGGAACCCGTCCCGGACGGCCCGCTCGCGCCGGCCGCATCGTGTTGCTGACCTCGGGAACCACCGGAACGCCGAAGGGAGCGCGTCGCGGCGGGAGCACCGACGTCGCCTCCCTGGCGGCGATGCTGGACAGGATTCCGTGGCGCGCAGGCGAATCGACTGTCATCGCGGCGCCGATCTTCCATGCGTGGGGGTTCGGGCAGGTGGCGATCGCGGCGACGATGACGTGCACGATGATCATGCGCCGCCGCTTTGATCCGGTGGCGACGCTCGAACTGGTCCGCGACCACGCGGCGACCGGCCTCGCCGTCGTACCGGTGATGCTCGAGCGCATCACCGATCTCCCCGACGAGGTCCTCGACGACCATCCGATGCCGACTCTGCGCTTCGCCACCGCGAGCGGGTCGCGGATGCGCTCCGACGCACTCGTCGCATTCCTCGACCGGTACGGCGACGTGGTCTACAACAGCTACAACGCCACCGAGGCCGGGCTCATCACCACCGCCACCCCCGCCGATCTTCGCGTCGCGCCGGACACCGCCGGTCGACCGCTCATCGGTACCAGTGTCCGCATTCTCGGCGACGACGACCGAGAGGTCCCCGTCGGCGAGGTCGGCCGCATCGTGGTCGCGAACAACTCCGGCTTCGACGGCTACACCAGTTCGGACTCCAAGGCTTTCAGCGACGGGCACATGGTCTCGGGCGATATCGGCCGCTTCGACGAGAACGGCCTGCTCTTCGTCGTCGGTCGCGACGACGAGATGATCGTGTCGGGCGGGGAGAACGTGTACCCGCTCGAGGTCGAGCAGGTGATCGGCGCCCTCGACGAGGTGCTCGAGGTCGCGGTGACCGGTGTCGACGACGACAGATTCGGTCAGCGACTCGTCGCCCACGTGGTGCGGGCCCCGCGAGCGCAGATCGGCGCCGACGACATCCAGCAGCAGGTCCGTGACCAACTGGCCGGGTTCAAGGTCCCGCGCGACGTGTACTTCCTCGACGAACTGCCGCGCAACGCCACCGGCAAGATCCTCAAGCGCGAACTCGATGCCGGCCCGTCGAATCAACGGAAGGTGAGCTGAATCATGCATTCTGTCAGGCAGATCGACCGATCCAGCAGAACTCCGGACGCCGAACGGATGTCCGGTCCCGACGCGCTCATGCTCAACATGGAGTCGGCGTCGAACCCGATGCACACGCTCAAGGTTGCGGTTCTCGACACCGCCCGGCGGGGCCGTCCTCTCAGCCTGACCGAGATCGCCGGCGTCCTGCCCGACCACCTCGGGATGTTTCCACGCGCGACCCAGCGGCTCGCCTGGGCGCGCGGACACGGCGCCCGTCCGTTCTGGGTGCGCGACAACGACTTCGACGTGTGGCAGCACCTGGACGAGCGATGGGTCGCCGCGCCGGGGGGACGTGCCGAGCTCGACGAGATCCTGTCCGAACTCGCGGTCCGGCAACTCGACCGCAGCCGACCGCTGTGGGGGCTGACCCTCGTTCACGGTCTCGCCGGCGGGCGGCAGGCGGTCGTGGTGCGCGTCCATCACGCCGTCGCCGACGGACTCGCCGCACTGAACACCTTCATGGCCGCCACCGCCGGGCCCGACGAGCGCGTCGGACAGGCGCCGGTCGACCGCACCCGGGTCGATCACGACGACGACGAACTCACGCGTGCAGCGCGCTCGGAGTCCCGGCGCATGATCCGCGATCTGCCGTCCGCGGCGTCGGCCCTGGTGCGCGCATTCTCGGCGAAACGCAAGGCCGGCAACGCCGACCTCATCCCGAAACCGTTGACGGTCCGTCGGACGAGCTTCAACGCGCGCAGCGGCGCCGACCGGATCTGTGCGTCCGGGGACATTCCGCTCGCCGCCGTGCAGCGACTCGCGCTCGCCACCGGCACGACCGTGAACGGTGCGCTGCACGGGGTCATCGCCGGGGCGATCCGGGCCGAACTGATCGCTCGCGGCGAAGAACCGGGAGTCGCGGTGTCCATCTTCGGAGTGTGCAAGGACCTGGCCTCGACGCGTGTTCAGGGCAACGAGATCGCTACGGCCATGGCGTATCTGCGGTCGGATCTGGCCGACCCGGTCGAGCGGATCGCGGCCACGGGGGCGAGCTGCGCCGCCACCGTGCACTGCCGGCGCGCCGTCGGATTCGAACTCACCGACGTACTGGCCACCTACACCGGACGGCTCGGCCCGATCTTCCGCGGTCTGGCCGCGAATCGTGCACCGCTGGTGATGAACAACATCACCACCGCTAACATGCCCGGTCCGCGCACCACGCGGTGGGTCGGGGACATCGAGGTCGTCGACTGGATCTCGTTCGCACTGGCCATCGCTCCAGCCGACGTCAACCTCACCACGTACAGCTACGCCGGCAAGCTCAGCATGGGCCTCATCGCGACGCCGGAGTCGATGCCCGACCCCGCCCGGTTCCTGAGGCGGGTGGCGGATGCGGCCGTCGAAGCCGCTGACGCGCTCGAACGGCAGACGGTGGGCGAGAACGAGAGCGATGACGCGATGGCGCAGGAGGCGAGTTGATCGACTGGGAGTCCGGAGCAGCTCGGCTGGGGTTGTTCGCGAAGGTGGTGCCGCGTGCGATCGGCAGTTCGCGTGCGGCCGGTCGCGGCGACCCGGGGGCGGGCGTTCCGGCGGCGGACTGCGGTCCGCGGATGGTCGGGGAGACCGCCGTCGACGAGCTGTTCATCGCGATCAACTCGGTGATCCGGGACATCCCGCCGATCGAGTTCGTGGAGCAGTGCGTACACCGATGCACCGGTGTCGCAGAGGAGTTGGCCGCGTTGGGACCCTCGGGAATCCACCTCGACCCCGGGCCGCCCGGCATCGTCTCGCGTGACCGGAAGACCTTCGGGACCACCTCGTTCGATCACATCGACTACTCGGTGGCAGTGCCCCTCCCGGAGTCGATCGCCGCCGCCGACCCCTACGCCGACGGGATCGCCTCGGTACGTGTGCTCTCGCGGCGCCGGGCCGGTCGTCGCTGGCTGATCTGGGTCCACGGGGCGGCGCAGGGGCGCGCCGACGATCTCTACGCGTTCCGCGCGGCCAATCTGTACAACAAGCTGGGCTACGACGTGGTGTTCCCCGTCCTCCCGGCACATGGCTCCCGCCGAGTCGAGAAGGTCGCCTACCCGGGCTTCGATCCGCTGGTCAACACCGTCATCACGATTCGGGCGATCGCCGAGATCCGTTCGCTGATCACCTGGATCGAGGGTCAGGAGCCCGCCGACATCGCGATCGCGGGGACGTCGCTCGGCGGCCCGATCGCGGCCATGGTCGCCTCGATGGATCCCCGCGTCAGTTCGGTCCTCGCCGTCGTGCCGATGCTGGAGATGCACGCCACCCTCGCCCATCACATGGAGCGCGGCGGATCCAAGGGCCGTCATCTGGCCTCGCTGATGCGCAGCGAACCGGTCCGCGCGGTGTCGTCGGTGATCAATCCGCTGTCGGTGGAACCGATTCCGACGCCCGAGCGGCGAATGGTCGTCGCGGCGCTCAACGACCGCGTCACCTCGGTGTCCGCCGCCCAACAGCTACACCGCCATTGGGGCGGTCAGGTGCACTGGTACTCCGGTAGTCATGTCGGACACGCCATCTCGGGCAGTATCCGGCAGGCCACCGACGAGTTCCTGCGCGCCTCCCCGCCCTCGGCCCCTCGGTCCGACAATGAACGCGGCCTGCGCTCGCTGATGTGAGGGCAGCGCAGTTCCCGTCAGAAAGCAGACAAGACCATCGGCTCGCCCGACCGACAGACCTCACCTCGACTCCCAGACTTCGATCGAAGTCTGGGAGTCGAGGTGAGGTCTGTCGGTCACGAATCAAGTTGAGTGAGTGCGCCCCTCGGGCGTCCTCCGCTCCCTGAGGTTGTTGCGCGTATGGGCTCGGGCGTCCGTTGCTCCCTGAGGTTGTTGCGCGTATGGGCTCGGGCGTCCGTTGCTCCCTGAGGTTGTTGCGCGTATGGGCTCGGGCGTCCGTTGCTCCCTGAGGTGCGAGGAGCGATAGCGACGAGCCTCGAAGGGTCCGGTGAGGGATGAGCCCTTCGAGGCTCGCTTCGCTCGCACCTCAGGGGGCTGGGTGAGGCTCGCTTCGCTCGCACCTCAGGGGGCTGGGTGGGCTCGCTTCGCTCGCACCTCAGGGGGCTGGGTGAGGCTCGCTTCGCTCGCACTTCAGGGAGCCGCGACAGCCGCTCCGAGGCGCTCGTGCACGCGCGGGACCACCTCCGCCGCAAAGCGTTCCATCTCGGCCTCGAAGGGCTGGAACTGCAGCATGAACGTCTCGATCCCGGCCCGATGGAAGTCCGCGATCCGGTCGGCCACCTCGTCGTAGGACCCGACGAGCCCGGCTGCGGTACCGCCGTTCGTGCCGATCGCGGGGTAGCGCGCGAACGTCTGGAACATCACCGCCTTCTCGTCGGCACCGCCGGCGATGTTCGCCAGGACGGGCTGATCGAGCTCGTTCAGCTTCCAGTGGTGATCGAGCTCGCGCTGAGCGGATTCGGCAGCGTCACGGGCGATCACGAAGGCCGACAGTCCGTAACGGATAGGCGCGCCGGTCCGTTCGCGCCGGCCGACGTCGGCGATGAGTTCTCGGACCCGCTCGATCGGTTGACCATTGATGAACCACACGTCGCCCTGGGCCGCCACCAGGTCGCGGGCCGGATCGGATTCTCCGCCGACGTAGATCTCCGGACGTGACCGGAAACGTCCGGTGGGGTTGATCTGATAGTCGTCGATGCTGAAATACCGTCCCTCGTGCGAGACCCTCTCCCCGCTGAGCAACTTGCGGACGATGGTCAACCATTCGACGCCGTACCCGTAGCGATCGTCGTGCTCGGGGAACGCGATCCCGGCCTTCTCGAGCTCGGGACGGAATCATGCGTTGACGACGTTCAGGGACAGTCGACCACCGGAGATCTCCTCGATGTTGGCGGCCTGTTTGGCCAACACCACCGGATGGAACAGCAGCGGCTTGATGGCGGCGATCAATTCGATCGTGGACGTCGACGCGGCGAGTGCGGCTGCCGAGGTCCATGTCTCGAGCTGATCCCATTCCGACGAGAACGGGTTGATCACGTGCTGGGCGATCAGTGTGCTGTGAAACCCGAGTTCCTCCGCGCGGCGGACCAGTGCCAGGTTGCGCTCCCAGGACGCGTCTACCGGGTCGGCGGGATGGTGTGCCGAGGCCCACGTGCCGTAGACATTGGCCCACACACCGAATCGAGGCCCGGTCACGGGTTCGGTCCCGGGGTGGGACGCTGGAGCCAGGAGTCGAGTTCGAAGTCGTCATCGATGCTGCCCTGTTGGACCAGGAAGGCTTTGGTGCCGGTGAGCAATTCGACGGCGCGCGCGGGGAACGCCTCCTCGGAATAGCCCTCCGGGTTGGCCGCGGCACGGACCGCGGCTTCGGGTGCCTTGGAGTTGCCCAGCTCGAATCGCAGGTACTCGTCCCAGTTCGCCTTCGCGTAGCGGACCGACGACGCGTGCAGTTGCTGCCACGTCGCGGCGAATTCCGGGTTCTTCTCCAGGAACTGCTCGCTGCTCACCGTCACGCTGGTGCCGGCGAGATCGGGATGGTCCCGGTAGACCGAGTCCACGAGGTGGAACCCCTTGCCCTCGAAGGTCTGCAGCGCCACGGACGGGATGACGCCGGGCAGCGCCGCGCCATCGATCTCACCAGAGTTCAGCGGAGCCTCCTGATCGGCCGGATACAGGTGGATCAGATTCGCGGTGATGCCCCGCTCGGCCAATGCGCCCCGTAGATAGCGGTCGATGTAGGACCCCTTCGGCACGCCGATGTTCTTGCCGGCCAGATCGGCCAGCGAACGGATCGACGGGTCTTTGGCGACCACGCCGGCATCGTTGTCGAACTGGTTGATCGTCAGCAGGCGAGTCTGCAGACCCGAGCCGCGGGCGACGAGCGCGGGGGTGTCACCGTAGCTCGCGACGTCGAGACGTCCACCGATCAGTGCTTGATTGAGATCGGGTCCGTTCGGAAAGCTGAAGACCTCGACGTTGTCGACGCCGAGCGGGGCCAACGCCTCGAGAAGTTCCCCGCGGCTGTGGGCGAAGCCGACCGGACCGGCGATCACATTGCTGGAGCCGATGACCCCGATCCGGAGTGTGTCGATGACCTCGCGCTGCGCCGACGATGCGTCGTCAGATCCGCAGGCGGCCATTGCCGTCAGCGCCACGCCGGCCGACAGCAGTGCGATCGCGCGTCTGATCCGACGCAGCGGTGGTCCGAAAGATGTTCTGGTGGGCATGGTTTCTCTGTTCTGTGAAGCTGGGAGCGGGGGAACGAGGTGAGCCGGTCAGTCGGTGTGCTGCTCGACGAGCCGGGGTGGCGGGTCTCCGTGCGGGATGGGCGGTCCGACCGCGGTCAGGCTTCCGGGCGAGCGTCCCTTGCCCCAGCCGAGACGTTCCCGATAGGTGCCGACCAGCTCGAGCGGCACGGTGTCGCCGGCGCCGAGCGGGGACGACTCCGGACTCACGTAGAGAGCATCGGTGGGGCAGTACGCCTCACACATGAAGCATGTCTGACAGTCCGATTGCCGGGCGATCGTCGGCACGCCGTCGGGCCCGGTGTCGAAGACGTTGGTCGGGCAGGCATTCACACACTTGTCGCAGGCGATACACGCCGACGCGACGACGAGCTCGATCATGCGGGAACACCGACGGCGAGCCGCGGAGCGGGGTGGTCGGGCCGGCGGGCGGTCGAACCGGGTGTCGCGACCCAAACATCGGTGAGTCCTCCGGTGCGGACGTGATCGCCCAGTGCCGGGTCGAGGTCGGGGTGGTCGGCGCGCTTGCTCATCCCGCGGGATTCGGTGCGGGCGAGCGCGGACCGGTAGATCCACCGTCCGACGGCGGTGATCGCAGCCGCCTCTCGTGCGCGTACGCGTCCGGCCGGTGTCCGGGCGCCGTAGGCCGGTCCGGCGATCTCCTTCCACAGCGAGTCCAGAGCGTTCAGCGCCGGGGTCATGCGGTCTCCGTGACGCAGGTAGTTCTTCTCGAACGGGATGAGCTCGCCCTGTGCGGCGGTCACCAGTTCGTCGGGCGTGACCCCGCCCCGGGCGGTGCCCAATCCGACGGTGCCGGCGCCGGACAGCCGATCGAGCGGGCCCGCCCCGCCCGCGTCGCGGGCAGCTCGTGCCGCGGCCGCACCGGCGAAGCTGCCCGACGACATCGCCCAGGCGGAGTTGTGGCTGCCCCCGCCGGTGAATCCGCCGCAGATGCGCTCGCGGGTGGCGGCATCCCCGGCCGCATACAGCCCTGGAACGCCGGTCCAGCAGTCCGCGTCGACGATGTCGATGCCACCGGTTCCGCGAACGGTGCCCTCGGCGAGCAGGTCGACCTCGAACCGGTCGGTGAACGGGTTGATGCCCCGGCGGTCGAACTGCAGGAAGAAGTTGGGCTGGCCCTGGCGCATCTGCGCCGCCACCCGCTCATCGGCCCGGTCGAGCTGCGCGTAGACCTTCTCCTGCAGCAGCGTCCGCGCGATCACCGACCGCCCCTTCGTCGACCCCGCACCCTCGACGATGCGTCCGTCGGCGTGAAAGAAGGTGGCATACCCGTAATACGCGGTCTTGGTCACCGTGGAGCCCTTCGGCACGATCGCGTACGCGTTGGCGAACTCCATCCCCGAGAAGGAGGCACCGACCTCGGCCGCCATCAGCGCCCCGTCGCCGGTGTCGACGTTGCTGCCCAGAGCCTTGGACAAGAATGCGCATCCGCCGGTCGCGACGACCACCGAGCCGGCCGACACCCGGAAGTCGCGGCCGGTCTGTCGCTGGTGTCCGGCGGCTCCTCGCACGGCACCCTCGCTGTCGGTGAGGAGTTCCAGGACCGGGGAGTGATCGAGGATCCGCACACCGCGGCGTCGGACCCACGCGCGCATGCGGCGCATGTACTCCGGTCCCTGCACCCCGGTGCGGATGGGTTCCCCGGTGTGCTCGTCGATCGGGAACGGGTAACGGCCCTCGGTGCCCAGTCGGTGCATGTTCGCGTAGGTCTTGTCGAGGACCCGGTCCATCCAGGCATGGTCTGCGAGATACCCGCCGAGTGCTTCGCGACTCGCCTTCGCCGCCGAGCGCTTCTCCGGGTCCGGAGCGACGTACCAGACGCCGGTCCCGGCCGGGGCCGTCGTCCCCGATGAGCCGCAGTAGCCCTTGTCCGCGAGGATCACCTCGGCTCCGGCGTCGCGGGCGTGGATGGCGGCCCAGGTGGCAGCGGGGCCGCCGCCGATCACCAGCACGTCTGTGGACAGGGTCAGTACGTCAGACATTGGTGAACTCCCGGGGTGTCGGTGTCGCTGTGGATGTCGTTGTTGGGACGCTGGATTCGGCGTCGCTGCCGCCGACGCCCAGTCCGGCGAGCAGTTGCGAACGGAGGGCTACGAACTCGGGGTCGGTGATCCGGCGTGGCCGTGGCAGATCGACGATGATGTCCTGCGCGATCCGGCCGGCTCGCAGGATCAGCGCGCGATCCGCGAGGAGTAGGGCCTCCTCGACATCGTGCGTCACGAGCAGCGTTGCCGGACGGTGTGCTTCCCACAGGCGGGCCACGAGACGCTGGGCGTTGATCCGGGTGAGGGCGTCGAGCGCGCCGAAGGGTTCGTCGAGCAGCAGCAGGTCGGGCTCCCGGACGAGTGCCCGTGCGAGCGCGGTGCGTTGGGCTTCGCCACCCGAGAGGGTGGACGGCCAGGCGTCGGACTTGGCCGCGAGCCCCACCTCGTCGAGTGCTCGCAGAGCGCGGGCCTCGGTGTCGCCGCCCCGTAACCCGAGGGCAACGTTGCGCCACACCGACATCCACGGCATGAGCCGATGTTCTTGGAAGACGATCGCCTTCGCCGAGGGCGCCTCGATCGTTCCGGTGAAGCCGCGGTCGAGACCGCCGATACCGCGGAGCAGCGTGCTCTTCCCGGAACCGCTCGCGCCGAGCAATGCGACGAATTCGCCCCGTTCGATGGTCAGATCGACGCGGTCGAGCACTCGCCGACCGTCGAATTCCCGTGCGGCCCCGGTGACTCGGACGCCGTCGATGCGATTCTCCGTCATCTCACCTCACCTTCCCTCGAATCCGTTGCGCCACGACAGGAATCGGCGCTCGAGTAGCCGCACGGCGATGTCGGTGAGCAGTCCGAGTACCGCATAGATGACCAGGACCAGGAAGATCTGATCGGTCCGGAGGTACTCCTTGGCGTCGTTCATAAGGAAGCCCAAACCGACTGGAGTGGTCTGCATCTCGGCGACGACTAGGACGAGCCAGCCGATGCCGAGTGCCTGCCGCAGACCGACGAAGATCTGCGGCAGTGCGCCCGGTAGGACGACGTATCGAACGAGTTCGAAGCGCGTCAGTTCCAGCGATTCGGCGGCTTCGACGAGCTTTTGGTCCACTCCCCGGATCCCGGCGAGAAAGTTGAGATAGATGGGGAAGATCGGGGCGACGATGATCAAGGCGATCTTGAACGAGTCGCCGATCCCGAACCAGATGATGAAGACCGGGACGAGGGCGACGGCGGGCATCATCCGCAGCACCTGGACCGGTGCATTGACGAGGTCCTCGGCCACCTTGAAAAGTCCGGCGGCCGCGCCCAGTACCGCGCCGATGGCGATTCCGATCGCCAGCCCGATCGCGACGCGACGTCCCGACGCGGCCAGGTGGGTCCAGAGTTCACCGGTGCTGATCAGGTCCCACCCCGCCTCGACCACCTCGGTGGGCGCGGGAGTGGTCGCACCGAGCCATCCGCGCGCACCGAGCTGCCAGATGACGACTACCAGGATCAGCCCGATGGACTGGCGCAGTGTGCGAGTCGCGGCGTGACGGGTGAGCCGTCGCCGACGCGTCCGTGCCGCCAGGCCGTCGGACGGCACGTCGACGGGCCCGGCCGCGGACGGGCCGGATGCGACACCGACCGGTGTCGTGAGTTCTAGAGTCATCGAAATCCGCCTGGGAGAGGGGCTGGCAGGACTTCTGGAACGCTACTGAGAACTCGACCCCGTCGGCACCGTTGGAGTCATGGTGATTTTCAAACCGCCGCGCGCCGAGAGTGATCGGCGGACGGCCGGTTCGGGTTCAGTCCGGGATCAGTTCCGGATGGGCGTCGGCGAGCAGCTCGTCGCGGTCCTCGGTGAGCACGAATCCGCCCGCGATCGCGGCGTCGGCTGCATTCCGGTAGTGCTTCTCGTACTCATCGCGCGTCCCATACCGCGCCACCAGATCGGCGGCGGGCACCGGTGACGTCGTTCCGAACAACAGACAGATCCGGGAGACCGGGTCGGCGACGATCCCGCTGAGGACCTGGGTCGGCGCGTCGACACATGGTGTGCGAACCCCGCCCCGGACATTGCCCATGTCGTCGAGCTCGAAGACGGGGTCGATGCCGCCGGCATCCCGGAGAGCCAGTGGTTCGGCCACCGGAGGCGGATCGCCCCCTTCGGCCCAGGACCGAAGGTGTCGCAACGCCGATCGCAGGACGAACCGCTGCTGGCCCCGGTTGACGGGGTCGGGGCAGCCGAGGAATTCCTCGAAGTCGCCGACCTGGTGGAGATCGGCGTGGGCCGTGCCCGCCATCTCCCACACGCGGAGCCGATCGGAGTCCGGTTGCCGCACGGCGTGATAGCGGAAATTGGTCAGGACGTCGGTCTCGGTCTGCACCACGAAGACCGGTGCGTCCAGGTCGGTGCGGATCGTGGTGGGTTCGCAGTCGAAGACGGTCGCCACGTCTACTCCTGAACCGACTGCGCCTGCGGGCAGTCCGGCGGCCGCACGGCTGTGGATGAGGTATCCGTCGAAGGGCGCCGCATCCGGGCCGATGATGTTGACATAGGTCGTCAGAGCCATCGCCGATTGCGACTCGCCGACCGCGAGCACGGTGGAGACCGGCAGATCCTCTAGCGGGTGGCCGCCGGCGGCGGTCTCGCGAACGGCCCGCCCGACTGAACTGAAGATGTCGTAGCAGTACGCATCACCGGGGTGCCGTAGGCCCGCATACCGTTCCGGGTCCTTCGTGGCCAGGCTCTGCGGGGCACCGGTGTCCACACCGACCGAACCCGCCCCGCCCTCGACGCCGACGTACTGCGCCGACACGCCCACCCATGCGTGCCCGGCGCGAACGAGTTCGGCAGCCACATAGGAGTATTCGGGTGCGGCGTCGGCACCACTGCTGACGTTCAGCCACTCGACGACGACACAGCCGCTGAACGCCGCGGCGTCCGCGGGTCGACGGACGACGATCCGGGTCGTGAACCCGGCGGCCGGCGCGCCGGTCTCGCCGACGACCGAGTCGGCGGTCCCGGACGCCGCGTACTCGGTGTCGGTGTATCCGGCGGCGACGAGGTCGGGCAGGGGTGAGGCGCTCAGCAACGAACATCCGTTGCCGCCGCCCAGAACACGAAAACGCATGAGTCGGCTCACTTCTTCTTCCGGTGCTGCTTGATCACCTCGCCGAACATGAAGTGCATCTTGGTGCCCTGCGGCCAGCCGACGTAATAGCAGAGGAAGAGACTGATCTCCTCGAGCTGCTCGGGCGTGAGCTCCCCGTTCCCGAGGGCGGCACCGGCCTGGATCTCGGCGACGTCGATGTTGTTGCTCGCGGCGAGCGCCCCGAGCAGGAGCAACCGGCGGTCTCGGTTCGTGAGGCCGTCCCGGGCCCACACGTTGCCGAACACCTGGTCGGCGGTGTGCGCGAAGTAGTCACCCGGGCCGTCGCTCACCTCCCAGCCGTACACCTCGGACATCTTGGCGAGACCGCGTCTGCGTGCCTCGTCGGGTGCATCGTCGGAGATGTTGGATCGGGTCATGCCGGTTCTCCTTCGAGGTGGGGGACACCGAGCCCCGCGGCCAGGTTCCGCAACGCGAGCTGCCCGAGTGGCAGCTCGACGCCGAGTTCCTCGCCGAGAGCAAGGGCGAGCGTCAGGTCCTTCTCACCCAGGGTACGAACTCCGGTGAGGATGCCGTACCAGGGATCGTCGGCCGCAACGGCCGCAGTGGTGTCGCGCAACATGATCGCCCCCGCCCCGCCGGTCACGGCGTCGGAATGGCGGACCACCTTGCCGAGTTTGGTGATGTCGATACCGGCGGCCTCGGCCAGGCGCGCGGCCTCGGTGGTCGCGGTGAACGAGATGAAGTGAAGCAGGTTGCGGGCCAGCTTCATCCGGGTGCCCGCGCCGACCTCGGGACCCGCATGGACGAGCATGTCGGCGGTGAGCGCGAACGGTTCCTTCAGCTTCTCGTACGCGTCTCGCGGTCCGCCCACCATGATTGCGAGCCGGCCCGACGCCGCTCCCATCGCGCCACCGGAGATCGGGGCGTCGAGCAGCGTGACCTCCCGTGCCGCGCACTGCTCGGCGAGCTCGACGGCGGTCTCCGGCGCGATCGTCGAATGGACGGTGATGACGGTGCCCGGTCGCGCTGTCGTCAGCAGGCCGTCCGGCCCGGCAACCACCGAACGCACCTGGGCGTCGTCGAGGACGCAGATCCCGATGATGTCGGCCGACGCGGCGAGGTCGGCGAGCGATTCCGCAGCGGTGGCGCCCTTCTCGACGACCTTCGTGATGGCCTCGGACGACAGGTCGAACACCGTCAGCCCGCCGGCCCAGGCGGCCAGACTCCCGGCCATCGGCCCACCGATGTTGCCGAGTCCGACATACCCCAGACGGACGGGGGACGACTCACTCATGAGCGGATGACCTGGCCGCCGTCGACGTTGAAGATCTGGCCGGTGATCCATCCGGCCTCGTCGGACAGCAGGAACAGGCACATGCCGACGAGGTCCTCGGGGGTGCCGAAACGCTTCAGCGGCAGCCGGTTCACGATGTCGGCCACCATCTCCTTGGGCGTCGTGGTCCGGGTGGCCTCGGTGTCGATGGGGCCGGGGGCGATCGCGTTGACACGGATGTTCTGCCCGCCGAGCTCGGTGGCGAGCTGCTGGGTCAGACCGTTCACCCCGACCTTGGCCAGACCGTAGAAACCGCTGTACAGCCATGCGGCGGTCGAGGACTGGTTGACGATGGCGCCACCGCCGTTGGTCATGTGCGGAAAGACCGCGCGGGTCACGTTGAGCGCGCCGTCGAGGTTCACGCTCATGAACTTCTTGTAGTAGTCCCAGGGCACGGTGATGAGGAAGTCGAGCTTCATCCCGCCGTAGATCGCGGCGTTGTTCACCAGACCGTCGATAGAACCGTAGGCCTCGACGGTGGCGGCGGCGAGCGCCTTCGCCGAATCCTCGTCGGCGACATCGGTGCTGACGTAGAGCCCACCGATGTCGGCGGCGACCAGTTTGCCCTTCTCGTCGGCGAGGTCGGCGACCACGACGTTCGCGCCTTCCGCGGCGAGCGCACGTGCGTACGCCTCACCGATCCCGCCGGCCGCGCCGGTGACGATGATGGTCTTGTTCTCGAAACGCTTGGAACTCATTGTCCTGCTTTCTGTGTGGTTGATGGCTGGCCCTTCGTGGCTCGCTGCGCTCGCACCTCAGGGAGCGGTGGAATCTGCTCCCTGAGGTGCGAGGAGCGATAGCCGCCGGGCCGAGCAAGCGACGAAGGAGCGCGTCGAGGTCGACGAGCCTCGAAGGGTCATGCGGGGCGGGCGACGGCCTTGGTCTCCAGGTACTCCTCGAAACCGGCGACGCCCATCTCGCGGCCGATGCCGGACTGTTTGAAACCGCCGAACGGGACGTCGGCGGAATACCAGATGCCGCCGTTGACGCCAATCGTCCCGGTGCGTACTCCGTTGACCACCTTGTTGATCCGCTCCTCATCGGTTCCGTAGACCATGCCGGACAGGCCGTACGGCGAGTCGTTGGCGATGCGGATGGCGTCGTCGTCGCCGTCGTGGGGGATGATGACCAGCACCGGCCCGAAGATCTCCTCCTGCGCGACGCGCGCAGAGTTGTCCAGTCCCGAGATCAGGGTCGGCTCGACGAAGAATCCGGCGGGTTTGTCGGCGGGGCGGCCACCCCCGACCTCGATGGTGCCCCCCTCGCTGGTGGCGAGTTCGATGTAGGACTCGATGCGCTGACGCTGCCGGGCGGAGATGACCGGTCCGCAGATGGTGCCGCCGTCGGTCGGGTCCCCGGCGGGCAGCCCTGCCATCGCGTCGCGGGTCGCGGTGATCGCCTCGTCGAGTGCGGTGCGCGGCACCACGAGACGCGTCGTGATCGCGCACCCCTGGCCGGCATGGGTGACGACGTTGAACGCGGCCATGGCGCAGGCGGATCCGATGTCGGCGTCGTCGAGGACGATGAAGGCCGACTTGCCGCCGAGCTCGAGAAACACCTTTTTCAGTGACTCGGCGGCGGCTGCCATCACCTTCTTGCCCGTGGCGGTCGAGCCGGTGAACGAGACAAGGTCGACGCGGGGGTCGGTGCTGAGCTGAGCGCCGAGCTGGTGGTCGGTCGAGGTGACGATGTTGAGGACGCCCGGCGGGAAGTCTGTCTCCTCGGCGACCACCTTGCCGACGAGCGCTGCGCACCAGGGGGTGTCGGGTGCGGGCTTGAGCACCACCGTGCACCCGGCGGCGAGCGCGGGTCCGATCTTGGCGAAGTTGATCTGGTGCGGGAAGTTCCACGGGGTGATCGCGCCGACGACCCCTACGGCCTCCGAGCGCAGTTCGCGGTGGTTTTTCAGCCCCATCGGCTTCGCGGTGCCGAGGTCGCTGGTCCACTCGTAGCTCTCGGCGAGGTCGGCGAAGTAGCCGAGATCCGTCACCGGTCCCTCGAACTGCGGGCCGTGGGTGAGGAACGACGGGCACCCCACCTCGGCGATCGTGAGGTCGCGGAGTTCGTCGCCGTGGGCGAGCAGTGCGTCGCGCAACTGACGCAGACAGCGAGCGCGGAAGGCGTGATCGCGCGACCAGTCGGTGGTGTCGAAAGCGGTACGCGCGGCTGCGATGGCGGCATCCATGTCGGCCGCGGTGGCGTCGGCCGCCTGCCCGATGACCTCCTCGGTCGCGGGATTGACGACGTCGAAGACGCCGCCGCTCCCGGGGGTGAGCTTGCCGTCGATCAACAGATCCGACGCGGATACGGGGCGAAGAGGCATGAGCTGGAACTCCATCTGGACAGGTGTCTGGACTCGCGTTCAAAGCTAGTGTAGCGTGGCTCACATGTCCAGCCCCGTGTCTCAGGAATCCACTCGTCGCCGGCTGACCCAGCAGCAGGCGGAGACGGTCACACGTCTCACCGATGCCGCGGTCGACGTGCTGAACGCCGAGGGTTTCGACGGTCTCACCGTGCGGTCGGTGGCCAAGATCGCCGGGGTCGCGCCGGCCACCGCGTACACATACTTCTCGTCGAAGAGTCACCTCGTCGCCGAGGTGTTCTGGCGTCGTCTCTCAGCCGGGGTGCTCGAACCGGATCCCGGTGCGCCGCGGAGCGAGCGGGTCGCACAGGTGCTCCGCGAGGTCGCGCTGGTCGTGGCCGGCGAGGGCCAGCTCGGTGGTGCGGTGACCGTGGCCCTGCTGGGCAGCGACCCCGACGTCGAACACCTGCGCGTGCGGATCGGCGCATTCATCCGGCGTCGTCTCGCCGCCGCTCTCGAAGAGGACCCCGAGAACCCGGGCCCGCTGCTCGACGCACTGGAGATGATCTATTCCGGCGGGCTGGTCTACGCCGGCATGGGGCACATGACCTACGAGCAGACCTCCGAACGTCTTGTCGCAGCCGCACATCTACTGATGGAGAAGTGATGACCGAAACGACGACGGTGCCGGGGATGGAGCGCGAGCTCCCCTTCGACCCGTATGCCTATGGTTTCCACGAGGACCCCTATCCGACCTATTCCCGTCTCCGCGCGGAGGCGCCGGTCTACTACCACGGTGGGATGAACTTCTGGGCGCTCGCCGGACACGCCGACGTTCGGGCCGGATTCCGTGACACCCAACGACTCTCGAACAGCTGGGGCGTGTCGATGGACCCCTCGGCGTACGGTCCCGACGCGCACAAGTCGATGTCGTTCCTCGCCATGGACGACCCAAAGCACATGCGCATCCGCAAACTGGTCTCGAAGGGCTTCACGCCCCGCCGCGTCAACGAACTGACCGGCCGGATCACCGCTCTCACGCACCAGCACTGGAGCAAGTGCCTGGACAAGGGCGAATTCGACTTCGTGCACGACTTCGCCGCCCTGCTCCCGATGGACGTCGTGTCCGAACTGCTGGGTGTGCCCGAAGCCGATCGCACCCGGTTGCGCCACCAGTCCGACCTACTGCTGCATCGAGAGGACGGCGACCTCGACCTCCCCGAGGCGGCGGTGTACGCGTACATCGAACTGCACAAGTACTATTCGGAGCTCATCGCCGACCGCCGCAAGAACCCCGGCGAGGATCTGGTCTCGGCCCTCATCGCGGCCGAGATCGATGACGACGAGACCCGTGAGAAGACGAAGCTCACCGAGGACGAGATCGTCGGATTCATGGTCCTGATGGTGGTGGCGGGCAACGAGACCACCACCAAACTGCTTGCCAATGCCCTGTATTGGGGCTGGCGCAATCCCGACGAGCTCGCCAAGGTCTTCACCGACCCGGAACTCGTCGTCCCGGACTGGACCGAGGAGACGCTGCGCTACGACAACTCGACGCAGATCGTCGTGCGGCGGGTCATCGAAGACGCCCCCTACGGCGACTTCGTGATCCCGGCGGGCGACCGCGTTCTCCTGCTCGTCGGTTCGGCGAACCGCGACGTCGAGGTGTTCGGCGCCGACGCCGACCGGTACGAGATCGGCCGCGACTGCAGCCAGGCCCTGATGAGCTTCGGCCTGGGCGCGCACTTCTGCCTCGGTGCGCACCTCGCGCGACTGGAGGCGAACATCGGCCTGACCGAGGTCGTGAAATCGATCCGGGCGGTGGACATCGACGTCGACAAGGCGGTGCGGGTCCACTCGGTGAACGTGCGCGGCTTCGCCGAGCTCCCGGTGAAGGTGACGGTGCGCTGATGGCTTTTCGACCCCATCCCGAGCGCCGACCGGTCCTGGTCGCGGGCGCGTCGTCGGGCATCGGCGCAGCCACCGCCGAATTCCTCTCGGCGGCCGGCCATCCCGTAGCCCTCGCCGCCCGCCGGGTGGCGAAGTTGCAGGAACTGGCCGACACGATCACCGCCGCCGGAGGTGAGGCCGTGGCAGTGCCGCTCGACGTCACCGACGAGCAGTCGGTGCCCGACTGCGTGGCGAAGGCCGAGGCCGCCCTGGGGCCGCTGGAGATCGTGGTCGCCGGCGCCGGTGACCTCGCGGTCGGTCTCTCCTACGAGACCGGCACCGACCACTTCGCGGATCAGATCAACATCCATCTCACCGGCGCCTACCGGATCTACCGCGCGGTGATCGGCGGCATGATCGACCGTGCGCGAGGCGATTTCGTGTTCATCGGGTCCGACGTCGCCATCCACCCCCGGCCGTGGTCGTCGGCCTACGTCGCCGCGAAGTCGGGCATCGACGGACTCGTCGCGACCATCCAGCTCGAACTCGAGGGGACCGGTGTGCGGGCCGGGGTCGTCCGTCCCGGACAGACCCTCACCGGCATGGGGATGAACCTGGATCCGACGACGACCGAGGACATGCTCAACGACTGGATCACACATGGTCTGGCCCGCCACGGCAATTTCCTCTCGCCCGAACACATCGCGCAGGCCGTCGCGGCGATGGTGACCATGCCGCGCGGGGCGCACATGCGGTCGGTCGAGGTGGAGGCCGAAGGCGCAGTCAGCGACAAGAAACGACAGGCAGTACAGGAGAAGGGGACGGATGGATGACCGCCATCACCGAATCAGGCCTGAAGCAACCGAATCGCGTCTCGGGTGGCGAGGGCGAACACGGACATCTCGACGAACTCGCCACCGACCCGATCTCGCTGTTCTGGCGCGTCCGCGAGGAATGCGGTGACGTCGGCATGTTCCAGCTCGCCGACCGCGAGGTGGTGCTGGTCTCGGGATCGGCGGCGAGTGAGGAGTTCTTCCGCGCGCCCGAAGAGGATCTGGACCAGGCGGCCGCCTATCCGTTCATGACACCGGTGTTCGGTGAGGGCGTCGTGTTCGACACCAGCCCCGAGGAGCGGTCGAAGGCGATCCACAACTCGGCGCTCAAGGGCGCACACATGAAGCAGCACGCGGTGACCATCCCCAACGAGGTCGAGCGGATCATCGCCGAGTGGGGCGACGAGGGGGAGATCGACCTGCTCGACTTCTTCTCCGAACTGACGCTGTACACCTCGTCGTCGTGCCTCATCGGTCGGAAGTTCCGGGAGCGGCTCAGCGGGCACATCGCCCACCTGTTCCACGACCTCGAGAAGGGCACCGACCCGATCGCGTATGTGGACTACAAGGCCGACATCGAGAGCTTCCGCAAGCGCGACGAGGCCCGGGCCGAACTGGTCGAGTTCATCCAGGGCGTGATGGACGAGCGAATCGCGAACCCGACCGAGAACAAGGAAGACCGGGACCTGATGGACGTCCTCGTCCAGGTCGGCTTCGACGCGAACACCATCACCGGCATGTTCATCTCGATGATGTTCGCGGGCCACCACACGACGTCGGGCACCGCCGCGTGGACCCTCATCGAACTCTTGCGCAATCCCGACTACATGCGACGGGTGTACGAGGAGCTCGACGAGATCTACGGCGAGACCCCGCCCGGTGAGCGCCCGGAATACACCTTCGCGCACACCCGTCAGATGCCGCAGCTCGAGAACGCGCTCAAAGAAGCGCTGCGGCTGCACCCGCCGCTCATCATCCTCATGCGCGTGGTGCAGAACGACTTCCACGTCGAGGACTTCGAGGTGAAGGCCGGGCAATCGATCGCCGTCTCACCGGCGATCTCCAACCGGCTGCCCGAGGACTTCCCCGAGGCGGACGCCTTCGACCCCGACCGTTACGACAAGCCGCGGCAAGAGGATCTGGTCAATCGGTGGACCTGGATCCCCTTCGGCGCCGGTCGTCATCGTTGCGTCGGTGCGCAATTCGCGATCATGCAGCTGAAGGCGATCTTCTCGGTGCTCTTCCAGAACTACGAGTTCGAGATGCTCCAGCCCCCGGAGAGCTACCGCAACGACCATTCCAAGATGGTCGTCCAATTGCAGCAGCCCTGTCGCGTCGCCTATCGCAAGCGTCAGGACGCGTGATGCGCGTCGAGGTGGACCTGGACCTCTGCCAGGGGCATGGGATGTGTGAGCTCGAGGCGCCCGAGGTCTTCGCCGCGCACACCGACCATGTGGAGATCCTCGACGCGACCCCTGACGAATCCCAGCGCGCCGAGGTCGAGGCCGGCGTGCACTACTGCCCGACCCAAGCCCTCCGGATCATCGAGGGCTGAATTCCCGATCACCTCCCACGCACGACCTGAACGACCGAATGAAGGTGGAACACATGTCTTTTGACCGTGCCGAACTCGACGAGATGAAGGAACGGTGGCTCGCCGCCAACATCGAGGCCGAGAAGGCGGGGGATTGGAAGCCCCTGGCCGACTTCTACACCGAGGACGCCACCTACGGGTGGAACTACGGCCCCAACAAGGACTTCATGGCCGTGGGTCGCGAGGAGATCCGCGAGCTCGCCCTCGGCCAGGAGATGGAAGGTCTGCAGGGGTGGGAGTATCCCTACCAGGCCTGGGTCATCGATGACCGGACCGGCGACATGATCGGACTGTGGAAGCAGATCTACGAGGGCACCCGCGAGGACGGCAGCCATTACGCGCTCGAGGGCATCCAGGGCAGCTGGTTCAAGTACGGCGGCAACTTCCAGTTCCGCTGGCAGCGTGACTTCTTCGACTACGGGAACGTCTCCGCGCTGTTCATCGAGATGATGAAGAACAACGCGATGAGCGAGCCGATGCTGAAGCGAGTGGAGAAGTCGGCGCCCGGAAATCTGCCGGGGTGGTACGACTTCGGCAAGGCCCCGGTCGCGTTCTGGTGAGCTGACATGACTTCCACAGCCCCGACCTATCAAGGTCTGAGTCAGGATCAGCTCGCCGTGCTCGTACCGGAACTGTTGTTGTCGGGCCAGATGATCGACCGCAGCGGGATGGCGCACCTCATCAGCGCTTTCGGCCGGGACGTGATGGGGAAGGTCGCCATCGAGGAGTGGATGGCGGCCAGCCCGGTCTACACACACCGGATGCGTAGCGCTCTGGGGATCGACGGTGACGGCGTCGAGGACATGTTCAAGTGTCTGCAGCTCGACATCGGTGCGCCGCCGCAGTTCATGGACTTCCGCTACCGGATCGACGACGAGTACCACGGTTCCTTCGTGCTCGATCACTGCGGCGCCCTGCTCGACGTCGAACCGCTCGGTGACGACTACGTGACCACCATGTGTCACGACATCGAGGACCCCACCTTCGACGCGACGGCCATCGCCACCAATCGGCGCGCGCGGATCCGTCCGGTCCACCGGCCGCCGCGCCGTCCGGTCGATCGCACGCCGCACTGCGAGTGGACGGTGACGATCGAACCGGATCGTGACGAGTTGCCGCTGCCACCGGATTCGGTGGACATGTTCGAGACCCGGGCGGGGCAACTCGTTCTGTCGGCCATCGACACCACCGCGTCCGACGGCTGGGTCGACTACCGCGGTCCGCTCGTCGAGGACCTGCAGTTCGCGGAGTGGTCGACGTCGGCTCTGGTGCGGGTCGCCGAAGAGGTCGCACTGCAACACCAGCTGTTGTCGCTGGGCTTTCTGGTCAGCGTGCGTCGGTACGCCGAGAGCGACGCGCAGGCCATCGAGATCTTCCGTAAGCAGTTGACCGGCATCGCCGGACTCGCCGCCGACCGGATTCGGGTCGCGCTCGGCGTGTCCACCGACGCCGCCGGTCTCGCGCAGGTGCTCGCCCTGCACCCGTGTTTCGGTCCGGCCCAGTACACCGGGCTGACCGCCGAGGCCGACGGGGACACGGTCGTCGTCCGCATCCCCCGGGATTCCGAGGCGATGACCGACGGCGGCTGGACGTCCATCCTCGATATCGACCACATCGAGCCGCTGCAGGCTGCCGCCACCGCTGTCGATCCGTACCTCGTCGTCGCGGATGCGATCGAAGCCGACGGCGATCTCGTCGTCCGGATCACCAAGGCGGACAGTCCGCAGAAGGAGTACGGCGAGGTGGCCGTCGCGCGCTTCAGCGGGGGTGCGAGTTTCGAATTCGTCGACCGCGGGCGGTCGATCCCGATCACGCCGGTGGGCAGCTCGGCGTGACCTCCGGCGACGGCTGGTCACCCGGTGGCGCGGGACTCGGGGGTCGGGTCGCCGTGGTCGCGGGGGCGACCCGGGGTATCGGTCTCGCCGTCTCGTACGCGCTGTCGGGCCAGGGTGTCTCGGTCGTCGTCAACGGCCGGGATTCGCAGGCCGTCGCCGACACGGTGGCCGAGATCCGCGGGGGCGGAGGCTACGCCGTGGGCGTGCCCGGCTCCGCGGGCGATGACGGGGTGGCCCAGACGATGGTCGAGACCGCACTGACGGAATTCGGCGCCCTCGACATCGCCATCAACTGTGCCGGCATCGCCGAACCACCCGGGTCGACGGTCCTGACGATCTCCGCGGAGGAGTTCCGCGCCCAGGTCGACGCGCATCTGATGAGCGCCTTCCACCTCCTGCAGGCCGCGGGAAGGGTGTTCGTCGAGCAGGGGTCGGGGTCGGTCGTGCTCACGGGTTCGGCCGCGTCGCTCGGAATGTTCGGTGGCAGTGGTTATCCGGCCGCGAAGGGTGGCGTCAACGCGCTCGCCCTCGCCGCAGCCGCCGACCTCCGGGATCACCGGGTACGCGTCAATGTGGTGATGCCGGGCGCGAAGTCGCGATTGTCCTCCGGTGACGACTACGTCGCCCACATCGAAGGACTCCACCGGCGCGGGATACTCGACGATCTCACGCGTGACGCGGCACTCGATCCCGCCCCACCCGAGTACGTCGCACCGCTGTACGTGTTCCTGTCCAGCGACGCGGCCGAGCACGTGACCGGTGAGATCTTCAGCGCTGCGGGAGGTTTCATCGGCCGATTCGAGTCGCAGCAGGCGGGCTTCGTCGCCTACCGCGACCACAAGGACACCTCGCCCTACAGCCTGGACGAACTCGCCGGCATCCTGGCGGGGCCTGCTGAGCGGTGATCCGAGGGATACAGAACACTGCTCCCCAAGCCGAGAGAACCACACACACAGCTCCCTGAGGTGCGAGCGAAGCGGCCAAATCACTGCTCCCTGAGGTGCGAGCGAAGCGGCCAGATCACTGCTCCCTGAGGTGCGAGCGAAGCGAGCCACGAAGGGCTCGCAAGGTGCCTCACCAGGCCCTTCGTGGCTCGTCGCTATCGCTCCTCGCACCTCAGGGACCAGTGGGTTTTGCGGTTCCTTCGGATCAGGGGTGGCGCGCGGCGCGGCGCTCGAGCCAGAAGCGGGCGCCGTCGGCGATGGCCTGGGTCACCGGGCGCGGATGCCAACCGAGGTCACGCTCGGCCTTGCCGTGATCCATCTCGGACATGAAATGCATCAACCGGACCGAGGGGATCGTCAACTGCACCGGCTTCCGGGTCAGCACGGCCCGCGCGGAACCCGCCGCGCCGCAGGCATAGAGCGCGGCCCTGTTCAGCACCAGTCGTGGGGGCGGGCGATCTGCCGTTGCCGCCGCGATCGACACGACCTCGCCGGTGTCGATCGCGCGCTCGGAGACGATGTAGCGTTCGCCCACCTCGCCATGATCGGCCGCGAGGTGGAGCGCCGACGCCGCGTCGTCGATGCCGACGGACTCGGCGCGGCACCCGCGAATGCTGAACGGCAGCTTGCCGAGTGCCGCACCGGCGACGAATGCTCCGTGTGGTGTGGGCTGCCAGTCGCCAGGGCCGTAGGTGTTGGCGACGCACATGGCGACCGCGGGCACGGCGCCGTCCCGGGCCCGCTCCAGCACCAGGTTCTCGGCCGCCACGCGACTCTTCACGTATTCGGGTGCCTGTCGCGACCAGTTGAACCGATCGGCTTCGGTCGCCGGGCGACCCCGAACCCGACCGATGGTGGCGATACTGCTGGTGAACACGAACCTGCGCAACGACTGCCGGGCGGCGACGTCCAGCACCGACCGCAGCGCATCGACGTTCGTGCGGTAGAGCGGAGTGGCATCGCGCAACCATGCGCGGGTGTCGACGGCGCAGTGGAACACCACTTCGCAACCGCGCATGGCTCGCTCGAGGGATGCGTCGTCGAACAGATCGCCGGTGACGTGCTCGACGTCGAGCCCGATGAGCGATCGGAGGTCACTCGTCGAGCGGGTCAGAACGCGGACGTCGTCGCCGGAGTCGATCAGTCGGCGCACGAGGCGGGAGCCGAGGAATCCGTTGCCGCCGATGACGAGTGACGGCACGGGTCAGAGACCGCCGGGGGTGAGATCGTCGATGGCGGCCGCGCTGCGCGACAGCATGGCGTCGAACATCGCCGTGCCACGCTCGGTGGGTTGCGCAGCGGCGGAACCGAAGACGATGATGAGCGGTGCCTGGATCAGATTGCCGACATAGTCGTCCCAACATTCGTCGAGCGTGTAGTTCTCGACACCCGCGGTGACCAGCGCGCGATGATACGACGCCACGATGCCGCGTTCGTGTCGGCGACGGTCCTCGGTCGTCAGGCTGGTGCTCAGCAGGAAGGCGATGTCCCGGAGTGGGTTGCCGGTGGTGATGGTCTGCCAGTCGATGACCGTGACCTCGCCCAGCGGTCCGAAGAGAATGTTGTCGACGCGCAGATCACCGTGGATGAGGGCGGTGTTCGTCAACGGTGCGACGAGCCAGTCACCGGCCTCGTGGACCAGCCAGTCGATGGCCGACGACGACAGACCGTCGGGCGCGAAACGATCGCGATACAGCTCGGCCATGGGGCCGAGTATCGACTCCATCACCTCGCGATCGGAGGCGGTGGGCAGCGGGATCTCCGCCAAGAGCGTGGGGTCGTTCCAGCGGGGTGCATGCAGGCCCGCGGCCGCGACGGCGACCGACTCGGCCTGTGCGGCCGAACATCCGGAGATCTGATCGCCCTGGACGGCGCTGCCCATGTCCTCGAGCAGCAGCACGAACTCGGTGCCCGCGTCGGAGATCGTCGTGGCGAAGCAGGTGGGCGTCGGCACGGTGAAACCCGCAGCGAGATCCCGGTAGAAGCGCACCTCGTTACGGAACACACCCGAGCCGAGCTCCCGTTGTGCGGTGTCCCCGGTTGCCAGCTTGGCGACGATCGTTTCCGGGATGTCCGACTTGCCAGCGTGTTTCAACGTCAACCGGTACGAGCCGGCCATCTGTCCGGTGCCCACCGGTTCTGCGGTGATGGATTCGATGATCGTCGGGTGGCCGTTGCTCGCCAGCAGTTCCGTCAACCATGTGGGAGTCAGATCCTCGACGCAGATGGGGATCTCGGCGATCTCGGGCACGCGGGCATCCTTTCGACCGGCCGGCGGAAATGGGCAGCGAGTGTGATGGCGCTCACGTCCGACCGTTGGTGCGACACTACCCAGTCGGTGGACTGGTGTCCAGGGATGCATCCGGTCCGCGTCGTGCGGATCTCCGGTGAGCCACGGGGCCGCGTGCGGGCCCGGAAATCCATTCGGCCACATGGACGATGGTTCCGGTTTAGGATGCGTGCACGGCGCGCCGGGCCTGCCGCCCGGACCGCGAACGGCCCGACATCGAGGAGAACCGAGTGAGCACCAGACTCGACGGCAAGGTCGCACTGATCACCGGTGCGGCGCGAGGTCAAGGGCGGAGCCACGCCGTGCGAATGGCCGAGCAGGGTGCTGACATCATCGCCGTCGACATCTGCGACCAGATCACCACGGTCAACTACGCGATGAGCACGCCGGACGATCTGCAGCAGACCGCCAAGATGGTCGACGCCACGGACCGGCGGGTCATCGCCAAGATCGCCGACGTGCGCAGCCGCGACGCCCTGCAGGCCGCGATCGACGAGGCGGTGGCGGAGTTCGGACGACTCGACATCGTCGTCGCCAACGCCGGGATCAGCCCGCTCGGGCCCCAGAGCCCCTCTGTGACGTGGATGAACACCGTCGCGGTCAATCTCGGCGGCATCATCAACACGCTCGAGTTGTCGTTGCCGTACCTCGAGTCGGGGGCGTCCATCATCTGCATCGGATCGATGGCCGCGTTCATGCCGTCGTTCGAGTCCGCGCAGGCGGGGCCGGGCGCAGGCGGTTACGGTCATTCCAAACGCGCGGTCGCTCGGCTCGTCAACGACCTGGCGCGTCATCTGGCGCCGAAGGGCATCCGCGTCAACGCGATTCATCCCGGAAACGTCGACACCGCGATGGTCCACCACGACGAGATCTACCGCCTGTTCCGACCGGACCTGGACAAGCCGGCATATGACGACGTCAAGGACGTGTTCGCGGCGCTGCACGCGATGCCGGTCGATCTGCTCGCACCGGAGGACGTCACCGAAGCAGTCCTCTATCTGGCCTCCGACGCCGCCAGATTCGTGACGGGCCAACAGATGCGGGTGGAGGCCGGTGCGCTCCTGAACTCGGTGCCGCCCGGCGTTCCGGACTGAACGAGAGCCGGCGCAACTACGGGGCGTGGATCGCACCCGGATTCACGGGCAGCGCAGGCAAGTCGGGTCGCAGCGTCCGATAGGCGTCGACCACCGGCAGCAGTTCCGACGGAGCCGCGCCGTGCATGATGACCGAGTCGACGCCGAGCTCGAACTGCCGGGCGATCGCGGCAGCGCAGTCCCTCGCGCCACCGACCGCGCTGTCGGCGATCCAGGACGCCGGGATGACCCCGGCGAGCTCGGACAGTTCCTCGACCGTCGCGGTGGCGTCGATCGGCCCGCGCGCTCCGGCGAAAGCCGCACTGCCACGGACACGGTCGAGGTCGTCGGCGTCCCACCCGTTGGCCCTCATCAGCACATCCGGATAGCCCTGTAGATAGGTTGCGAGTCGGCCGTACAGCCGACGTAGGCGGTCCGCGTCGTCGAAATGGTCGGGGACAGTTGCCAGCACGGACCAGATCCGTATCGCCGCCGGATCCCGCCCGGCCTGTTCGGCGGCGTCGCGGACGGTCCGAACCGCGGTGCTGGTCGCCTCGTCGGAGAAGAAGGTGTGGAGCACCACGCCGTCGGAGATGCGGCCGGCCAGCCGTAAGGTGTTGGGCGACATGGTCACCAGCATGATGGGGACCGGCGGCACGGCGACACCCAGATTGAGGTAGTCGTACTTGCCGAGCGGGCCGTCGTGCCCGAGGATCATCTCCCCACGCCACAGCGTCCGTAGGACACCCACCATGTCGGTGAGCTGGGCACTGGTCACATCGGGCACGCCGAGCACCTGCCACTGCGCCGCGAACCCGCGCCCCAGACCGAGGGCGAACCTGCCGCCGGTCATCGTCGAGAGGGTGGCGCCCATGGACGCGGTGATGATCGGATGCCGCGTGTTGTGGTTGGTGGCGGCGGTGGCGATGCCCATGCGACGGGTTGCTGCCGCGAGACCGCCCGCCAGCACGGCGGCGTCCTTCACGTTGAAGCGTTCGGAAACGAAAGCGGCGCCGAAACCCTCGCGATCGGCGAGCCGGGCCTCCTCCGCGAGCTCGGCCGGGTCGACCGGGTGGCGTGAGAGCGCGTAGTAGCCGAGCTCGGGTAACAACGACGCCTCGGCTGCCGGGGAATCGTGTTCGGACATCTGGGTGTCCGTCATGCGCGGGCGCCGACAGCTTCTCGATAGACGCGCGTTCGTGGCTCGCGGACCCACAGGGTGCCCGCGCCCGCGGTCGCCCCCTCTGCCTTGAGTGCGCGCTTGAGGATCTTGTTGGTCGCGGTCGAAGGCAGATCGTCGGCGATGCGTACGAACGAGGGCCACGCCTTGGGCGACAGGTCCGCCTGTGCGGCGAGCTGTTCGGCGAAGGATTCGGGGGTGAGTTCGGCATCGTCCTGGAGCACCACAGCGGCCATCACCGCGTCGCCGACGTGCTCGTCGGGAACGGCATACACGGCAACCCTGTTGATCTCCGGGATGCGCAGCAGGATGCGCTCGATCGGTCCCGCGGCGATGTTCTCGCCGTCGACTCGCATCCAGTCGCCGGTTCGTCCGGCCAGGTAGATCCAACCGTCGGCATCCTTGTAGGCGAGGTCGCCGGACCAGTACATCCCGTTGCGGAGTCGCTCGTCGGTCGCCTCGGAGTCGTTGTAGTAACCCATGAACATTCCGCCTCCCTCGATGTTCACGAGTTCGCCGATGGCGTCGTCGGAGTTGGACAGCGCCCCGCTGGCGTCGAATTCCGCTCGCGGACACTCGGTCATCGTCGCCGAGTTGTACACGGCCACATTGGGAAAACCCTTGCCGATCGATCCGTGCGGGGTGCCCGGTTCGCGCGTGATGATGATGGCCAGCTCGGTGGAACCGAATCCGTCCCACACCGTACAGCCGAACCGTTCGGAGAAATCGTCGATGTCGCGGTCGGTGGCCTCGTTGCCGAAAGCCACCCGCAGGGGGTTGTCGGCGTCGTCGGGCTTCGGTTCGGTCGCGAGAATGTAGGCGAGCGGTTTGCCGACGTAGTTCATGTAGGTCGCGTTGTACCGGCGGATGTCGTCGAGGAAGGTCGATGCGGAGAACTTGGCCGGCGCGATCGCGGCGCCGCCGCAGAGCGCGACGCAGTACCCGCCCATGAGGGCGGCACTGTGGAACAGCGGCATCGACAGGTAGCAGACGTCGCCCGGGCCGATGTCGTACTTGTCGGCGAGCACCGGGCCCGCGAAGGGCATCATCATGTGCGCGAACTGCACCGGTTTCGGGTTGCCGCTGGTGCCGGAGGTGAAGATCAGCATGTAGGTGTCCATCGCGCCCGGTACCGAATGCGGGACCAATTCGCCTGCGCCGGAGAGCATGTCCGACCACTGCGCGGTGGAGGTGTCGAGCACGGTCACGCCGGGCAGATCCAGTCCGTCGAGAAGGGGCCGGTGGTCGGCGTCGGTGACGAGGATCTGACAGTCGGCACGCAGGATGTCGGCGGCGAGGCCGTCGCCGCGGCGGGTGTTGTTGATACCGGCCGTCACGTAACCGCCGAGTGCGCCCGCGGCCAGCGCGATCAGCATGTCGGGGGTGTTACCGAGGAGCACCCCCACATGCATCGGTCGGGACGGGTCGGCGACGCCGAGGATCGCCGATGCATACCGGCCGGCGTCGTGGATGTATTCGCGCCAGGTCCACTGGCGACCCTCGTAGGTGATCGCGAGGTTGTCGTCCTCGGCGCGCTCGTGCAGGAGTTGGGTGACTGTCTCGGCCATGCGGCCAAATCTAGAACGTGTTCACCCGGCGTGTGTACAGATTTGCAGAATTGTCTACTGCCGGGTCGGCCGGGGGCGATGACGCACCCCCGGCCGCACTGATCAGCGGGTGAAGGAACCGCTGCCCGGGACGACCGTGAAGGTCTGATCGCCCTTGCCGAGGATCGTCGTCGTGAACTCGATGGAACCCGTTCCGGTCGCGACGTCGACGCCGTCGGAGGGCCGGCCGTCGGTGCATGCGGCGAACACCTCGTCCCCGGATGCACCGGTCGAGGTGTTCTTCCACGTGATCCCGACGCGTGCGTCCTTGAGGTTGGTGGCGCAGGCCTCGGTGGGAGTCGTGTTGAGGGAGATCAGGGTGACACCCGGCTCGGTCGCCGAGGCGAGGATGCTCGCCACGAATCCGCCGGTGACACCGTTGGAGCCGACGGTGACGCCGGCATTCGGGATCTGGTCCACGCTGAGGGGTCGTTCCGCGGGTGCCGCGAAGGCGGTTCCTGCTCCCGCGCCGAACGCTCCCACTGCCGCAATCGCCCCGATTGTTGCCACAGCCCTGCGTCGCATCTGTCTCTCCCGTCACTTTGGACACGTCTGGACCCAGAGTACGGGAGTGAGATTCGACTCTCCAACGTGAGATCGGCTGCACATCGCTGATACAAGGGATTTCATGAGCGAGCCGCACGATCCACTGTCCGCATTTCACCTCGGCGACATCTCGGTGTCGGAGTCGGGGGTGCGCGCCTCACAGCAGCTGTGCCCGCGTTTCGCCGATCATCGCGGACTGATCGAGCTGCCGGCCCTCGCGGTGCTGTTCGACCACTGCGGCGGCATCCCGTTCCATGGCGTCCACGACGACCCGGCCGCGGCGACCCTCCAGGCGCGCCTGTCCATGTCGACCCATGGGCGCGCGGGCATCGGGGACCTGCTCGCGGCGCGCGCCGAAGTGGTCATGCACGACGACGGGTGGGGTTCGACGTCGGTCGAGATCCGCACCGGTGCCGGGGATCTCTGCTGTGTCGGGACCGCGCGAAACGTCCGCGTCGGTCGGGCGCCGACCGGTGCCACGCCGGCTGCCGAGCTGGGCCTGCCGACACCGCAGTGCGCCGACGCCGACGACATCGCCCTGCCCGAGCCGATCCCGGCCGCGTTGTCCGGGCGTGCCGTGGTCGACGAGATCGCGTCGAAGATGCGCGAACCCGGCCCACTCACCGACATGCTCAACGGCCGCGTCGAGGTGATCGACGGTCCCGCCGGCCGTGAGTCCGGCATTCGCTTCCGCAGTGCCACCGAGCCCTGGATGGGCAACATGTTCGGGACCATGCACGGCGGCGTCATCGCCACCATCGCCGGTCAGGCGGCATCGTTCGCCGGGCATCTCCATGCGGGAGCCGGGCAGGAGTACTCGATCGGGGACATGGCGATCGGCTTCTACCGCTCACCTGCTGTCGACGGCAGTGAGGTGGTGGTCGAGGTGACGCCGATCAAGCTCGGCCGGCGCATCTCGTCCTTCGAGGCGACGATGACCTCTTACGACGACGTCCTGCTCAGCCGCGCGACGGTCGACATCCACTACCGCTGATCGCAGCGCGGCCCTGGGCCGTATCTGAAGGCCGAGCAGTATCGACCAAGCGGGCAGCTGCCGCGGTGTTCCTGCTGGCCGAACAGCGTCGACCGAGCGAAGCGAGGCCGCCGCGTCCGTCGAGGTCACTTTCTTGTGCTCGGGTCGCCAGGTGGTTTCGACTCGGCGCCTCGACCTCGACGCGCTCCTTCGTCGCTTGCTCGGCCCGGCGGCTTCGCTCGGTGCCGGCTCAACCAGCAGGGGGGGGGTCGGCGTGGGTTGGGCGCGCCGGGTCGACCGGCGGCAAAACAATCAAGCGTGCTTGATTCTTCTGGGGACCTGTGTGAGGGTGATCGCATGTCTGATGGACAAGCGGCCGTGCTCGGCGTCGTCGCCGATCTCGAGGCCGAATCCGCGCAGCTCGACGCACTCGTCGCGGGTCTCGACGAAGCGGGCTGGGCCACCCCGACACCTGCGCCGGGATGGACCGTCGCCCACCAGATCGCTCATCTGGCGTGGACCGATGAGGTTGCCGCGATCGCGGTGACCGATCCCGACCGGTTCGCCCAGCTGCTCGGTGAGGCGGCGAGCAGTGTGGCGACCTACGTCGACGACGCCGCCGAGGCCGGCGCGGCCGCACCGGTCGGGGAGATCCTCGCGGGGTGGCGAGCCGGGCGCGAGCGTCTCGCCGATGCTCTGCGTGAGGTCCCGGCCGGCGTGAAGGTCCCGTGGTTCGGCCCGCCGATGTCCGCGGCGTCCATGGCCACGGCCCGACTCATGGAGACCTGGGCGCATGGTCTGGACATCGCCGACGCGCTCGATGTCACCGTGTTGCCGGCCGACCGGATTCGCGGCGTCGCCCACATCGGCGTGCGCACGCGCGACTTCGCCTACCTCGTCAACGGTCGGACCCCGCCGGCCGAACCGTTTCACTACGCGCTCACCGCGCCGTCGGGCGAAGTGTGGACCTGGGGGCCGGCGGACGCGCCGAACGCGGTCCGCGGACCCGCACTCGACTTCTGTCAACTCGTGACGCAGCGCCGCGCGCTCGCCGACCTCGACCTCGAACTCACCGGCGACGACGCGGCCGAATGGTCCGGCATCGCACAGTGTTTCGCGGGACCGCCCGGCCGCGGACGCGAACCGCGATCGACCTGATACCGCACCGAACCACCCCATCCACCTCCCGGACCCGACCGACTGGAGAATGCCCGTGCCCATCGCCAATCCGATCTGGGAAACCCCGGAACGTCTCGAACTGCGTTCCACCGTGCGGCGATTCGTCGACAAGCACATCCTCCCGTTCCAGGACGACTGGGAGCGGGACGGGGCGATCCCGCGTGAACTGCACGTCGAGGCAGCCAAACTCGGCCTGTTCGGGCTCGGGGTCCCCGAAGAGGTGGGCGGCTCGGGTGGCGATCTGATCGACAGCACGATCCTCGGTGAGGAGCTGCATTACGCCGGCGCGGCCGGCGGCGTCTTCGCGTCGCTGTTCACCCACGGCATCGCGCTCCCGCACCTGATCGCAGCCGGCGACCCAGACCAGATCGATCGCTGGGTACGGCCCACGCTGGCAGGCGAGAAGATCGGCAGCCTGGCGATCACGGAACCGGGCGGGGGCAGCGACGTCGGCCATCTGACGACCAAGGCCGAGCGCGACGGCGATCACTACGTCGTCAACGGCTCCAAGACGTACATCACCTCGGCGGTCCGGGCAGATTTCGTCGTCGTCGCAGTCCGCACCGGCGGCCCGGGAGCAGGCGGCGTCTCGCTGTTGGTCGTCGAGAAGGGCACACCCGGGTTCTCGGTCACCCGCAAGCTGGACAAGATGGGCTGGCGCAGTTCCGACACCGCCGAACTGTCCTTCGTCGACGCACGGGTGCCGGTCACCAACCTCGTCGGAGCCGAGAACTCCGGATTCGCGCAGATCGCCACCGCGTTCGTCACCGAACGGTCCGGACTGGCGGTGCAGGCCTACGCCAGCGCGCAACGGTGCCTCGACCTCACCCTGCAGTGGGCGCGTGATCGGGAGACCTTCGGCAAACCGATCATCGCCCGGCAATCGGTGCAGGACACACTGATCGAGATGGCCCGGCGCATCGACGTCGCGCGGACCTACACGCGAGCCCTGGTGGAACGCAAGGTCACCTCCACCGACGACCTCATCGCCGAGGTGTGCTTCGCCAAGAACACCGCGGTCGAGGCCGGGGAATGGGTGGCGAACAAGGCCGTTCAGCTGCACGGCGGCCTCGGTTACATGACCGGAACCGAGGTCGAGCGACAGTACCGCGACATGCGCATCATCGGGATCGGCGGCGGCACCACCGAAATCCTCAACGGACTGGCCGCCAAGCGGCTCGGTTACCAGGCCTGAGCGTGCGAACAACCGCCAGTACGAAGCACATCGAAGCCTAGGACAGGGAGTATCGAGATGACCGTGGACACCAACCCGTTCGTGGAGACCACCGAACGCGCCGAGTTGCGCGCGGCGGTCGCCGGACTGGCCGCGAAGTACGGACAGGAGTACTTCCGCGAATGCGCGCGCACCGGCCGCAAGACCGACGAACTGTGGTCCGAGGCGGGCAAGCTCGGCTTCATCGGGGTCAATCTCCCCGAGGAGTACGGCGGTGGCGGTGCCGGCATGTACGAACTCGCGATCGTGATGGAGGAGATCGCCGCGTCGGGCACTGGGCTGCTGATGCTCGTCGTCTCACCGGCCATCTGCGGCAACGTCATCGCCCGTTTCGGCACCGACGAGCAGAAACAGCGCTGGCTGCCGGGTCTCGCCGACGGGTCGATCACGATGGCGTTCGGCATCACCGAACCCGACGCCGGCTCCAATTCTCACCAGATCACCACGACGGCCCGCCGGGACGGTTCGGATTGGCTGCTGACCGGCCAGAAGGTCTACATCTCCGGCGTCGACCAGGCGCAGGCGGTGCTGATCGTCGCGCGCACCGAAGACGCCAAGACCGGCAATCTCAAGCCCGCGCTGTTCATCGTGCCCACTGATTCAGAGAACTTCTCGTACACAATGATCGACATGGAACTGCAGAATCCCGAGAAGCAGTTCCAGCTCTTCCTCGACGACGTGCGGTTGCCGGCCGATGCGCTCGTCGGCTCCGAGGACGCCGCCCTCAGTCAGCTGTTCGCAGGCCTCAACCCGGAACGGATCATGGCCGCGGCCTCGGCCGTCGGGATGGGCCGCTTCGCGCTCGACAAGGCGGTGTCGTACGTGAAGGAACGCACGGTGTGGAAGACGCCGATCGGTGCGCATCAGGCCATTGCGCATCCGCTCGCGCAGGGCAAGGTCGAGCTCGAGATGGCCAAGCTGATGATGCAGAAGGCCGCGACCCTGTACGACGCCGGCGACGACTGGGGCGCCGCGGAACCGGCCAACATGGCGAAGTACGCAGCCGCTGAGGCCTGCGTCAAAGTCGTCGACCAGGCCGTGCACTCGCTGGGCGGCAACGGTCTGACCACCGAGTACGGACTGGCCCCGATGCTGAGTCTCGCCCGGATCGCCCGGATCGCGCCGGTGAGCCGCGAGATGATCCTCAACTTCGTCGCGCAGACCAGCCTCGGGCTGCCGAAGTCCTACTGAGGTCCGGAGTCTGATGACCGCGTCGTCGGCGAATGCCCGTTCGCCGCAGCAGGAACGCTCGCGCCTGACCCGCGAGCGCCTGCTGCGGTCCACGGTCGACGCGCTGGCCGCAGACGGTTGGTCGGCCGCCACCGTGGCCGCGGTCGCCGAACGCGCCGGAGTGTCCCGCGGCGCTGCGCAACACCATTTCCCGACACGCGAGACCCTCATCACCGCCGCGCTCGAGCAGGTCTTCGAGGACATGACCCGTGCGACCGGCGGGGCGCCCGACGCCTCGTCGGAGCGAGCGGACGGGGTGACCCCGAGCCGGGTCATCCGCGCCGTCCAGCGGGCCGTGGACGTCTACACCGGCACCGAATTCAAAGCCGCCCTGCAGGTCTGGGCCGCCGCCGCGTCCGATCCCGCACTGCGCCGGCTCATCCTGCCCCTGGAGGCGAAGTTCGCCCGGGCGGCCCATCAGCGGACGATGGCCGCGATGGGGGTGTCCCCGGACGACGAGACCGGCTTTCGACTCGTGCAGGCGACGCTCGACATGGCGCGCGGACTGGGCCTGGCGGACACGCTGTCCGACGACTCGGCCCGGCGAGCACTGGTCGTCGACACGTGGTCGGCGCAACTCGTCGCTGCGCTCGGGAGCGACTAGCCCGCGTCGGCCTCGTCGCGGTCGGGTCGCCGACCCCGGGTGCCCGCCCAGTACACACCGAACGACATGAACGCCATGCCGACGAACACGACGACGAGCGAGATCGTCATCGACAGATAGCCCTGTCCACGTGGGTCGATGAACGGGTAGGGGTACCAGTCCACGATCGGGCCGCGGATCAGTGTGTAGACGCCGTACACGAGCGGGATCGCGAGCCAGGTCAGCCACGCGCGCTCCGGTAGTCGGCGGGCGCGTACCACGATCCAGTCCAGCAGCATCACGAGCGGGATGACGCGATGGAGTACGTCGTTGACCCAGGCGTAGGTGACGTCGACGTCGATTCCCTGCAGCAGTAGTGCGTAGACGATGCCGGTGATCACCATGCAGGTGGTGGCCGCCCCGCGAAGCCACTCCCACATCGGCGTGCTGGGCGCGAAGAGACCGCCGGCGAGCAGGACGAGCGCGGCGACGATGTTGCTCAGCACCGTGAAATAGCTGAAGAAGTTCGCGAGGGTGAATCCGGCGTCGCCGTGGCGCAGGGCGGCCTGGTACACCAGAGCGCTGACGCCCAGTGCGGCGAAGGCGATGCGGAGCAGGCGTATCCACCAGGTTGCGGTCACATCGATGATTCAAGCACTTCCGTCCCGCGATGACCGGCACCTTGACCGGTCGAGGTGGGTGGCCGGTTCGCCCGAGGGAGACGGCACCTCGGGCGAACCGACCGGGTCTCACTCCGCGTGGATGATGACCCCGCGGATGTTCTTGCCGTCGCGCAGATCCTGGTATCCGTCGTTGACCTGGTCGAGGGTGTAGGTCTGCGTGACCAGTTCGTCGAGCTTGAGTTGCCCGGCGTCGTACAGGCGCAACAGTTTGACGATGTCGTACTGCGGGTTGGCCGAGCCGAACAGACTGCCCTTGATCGTCTTCTGGTTGAGGGTCAGATCGGTTCCGGAGACCTGCACGGTCAGCTTCGTCGGGTCGGCGAGCCCGGTGATCACCACGGTGCCGCCCTTGCCGACCACGGCGGTCGCATTCGCCACCACCTCGGCGTCGACCGTGCCGACGAGGATGAGGGCCTGGTCGGCGCCCTGTCCCCAGGTCAGCTCGTTGACCTTCTCCGCGGCCTCGGCGGCGTCGGCGAAGGCATGTGTCGCACCGAATTTCAGCGCGGTGTCCCGCTTGAGCGCGACGGGGTCGACGACCACGATGTACTTGGCACCCGCCGAGACCGCACCCTGGACCGCGTTGATGCCCAGTCCACCGATGCCGTAGATGACCACCGTGTCACCGGCGCGTACGCCGCCCGCGTACACGGACGTGCCCCAGCCGGACGGAACGCCGCAACCGACGAGGACCGCCTTGTCGAGCGGCAACCACTCGTCGACCTTGACGACCGAGTGCTGCGAGATCGTCGCGCGTTCGGCGAAGGTGCCGAGCATGCACATGGCACCGAAATCGTCACCGCCGCCGTGGAATCGGAATGTGCCGTCGGGCATCGATCCCTCGAGAATGGTGGCGCCCATGTCGCAGAGGTTCTGCCGGCCGGTGGAGCAGTAGCGGCAGGTCCCGCAGTTCGGGATGAAGCTGCACACCACGTGGTCGCCCGGCTTGACCTTGGTGACCCCGGGGCCGACCGCCTCGATGATGCCCGAACCCTCGTGGCCGCCCACGATGGGATAGCGGGGCGGGAGGTCGCCGTCGGTGAGATGGAGATCGGAGTGGCACAGGCCGGCCGCGGTGTACTTGATCAGCACCTCGCCCTGGCGGGGCTCGTCGAGGTCGAGTTCGACGATCTCGAACGGCTTTCCGGGTCCGGTGAGGACGGCGGCCTTGGTGGTGAGTGACATGGGTGGTGCTCCTAACGTGTTACGGGAGTGCGGAAATGCGACGTGGGGGTCAGAGCGAGATGTTGACGGCCTTGGTCTGGGTGTAGAGCTCGATGGCCGACGAGCCGAGTTCGCGTCCCCAGCCCGACTGCTTGTAGCCGCCGAACGGCATGGCCGTGTCGAAGCCGTTGTACTGGTTCACCCACACCGAGCCGGCCTTGATCTGCCGAGCGGTCCGATGCGCCTTGGACAGGTCGGTGGTCCAGATGCCCGCTGCCAGACCGTAGATGGAGTCGTTGGCGGCGGCCGCGACACCGGTGTCCGCGTCGAAGGGCATGGCGGCGACGACGGGACCGAAGATCTCCTCCTGCACGATCGAGAAGCTCGGCTCGACGTCGACGAAGACGGTCGGTTCGATGAAGAATCCCTCATCGCCCCAACGCTTTCCACCGGTCAGTGCTCGTGCCCCGTCGGCGAGGCCGGCCGAGAGATATCCCGACACGCGATCGAACTGTTCCTGGCTGACCAGCGGACCCAGTTCGGTCGTCGGATCGAGGCCGGGGCCGATCTTGGCCTGGGACGCGGCCTCGGCGACGGCTGCGGTGAAGTCGTCGAAGATGGGCCGTTCGACGAACAGTCGTGTCCCGGCGACACAGCACTGGCCGTGGTTGAACATCCATGCGGCCACCGACCCGGCCACCGCCTTCTCGAAGTCCGCGTCGGCGAACACGATGTTGGGGCTCTTGCCGCCGAGTTCCAGCGACACCTTCTTGAGGTTGCCCTTGGCGGCATCGACGATCTTCTTGCCGACCTCGGTCGAACCGGTGAAGGCGATCTTGTCGACGTCGTCGTGCGCGGCGAGCGCGGCTCCGGCCTCGCCGTAACCGGTGACGATGTTGACCACTCCCGGCGGGAAGCCGGCCTCTTGGAACACCTCGCCGAGGAGCAGGGCTGTCAGCGGGGTCTGCTCGGCCGGCTTGAGGATGACGGTGTTGCCGGCCGCCAGTGCGGGAGCCAGCTTGAACGCGGCCATCAGCAGCGGGAAGTTCCACGGCACGATCAGGCCGCACACGCCGACCGGCTCGCGCAGGGTGTACGCGTGGAATTCGCCGCCGGGCACGAACGGCATCGAGACGTCGACCGTGGACCCGGTGATCTTGGTGGCGAGGCCCGCGTTGTAGCGGAAGATGTCGGCGGACCAGTTGGTGTCGACCGCCGCGGCGATGGTGGCCGCCTTGCCGTTGTCGAGCGCCTCGAGCTGACCGAACTCCTCGGCGCGTTCGGTGAGGATGTCGCCGACCCGCCAGAGCAGGCGCTCGCGCTCATTGGGCTTCATCCGGGTCCAGGGACCGTCGTCGAAGGCTTGGCGCGCGGCGCGGACCGCGCGGTCGATGTCGGCCGCGTCGCCGTGCGCGACCGAGGTGATCGGGCGTGCCGTGGCGGGATCGATGGTCTCGAAGGTGCGCCCCGACGCCGACGACACCCAGTCACCGCCGATCAGCATCGGGCGGTCGGCGGAGATGAAGTCGCGAACACGCGGGTGCAGGGCGGTGTGCTGGGCGGTGTCGGGTGCGACGGCGGTCATGAGGCCTCCTGAGCGGGACGAAGTCGGCGGTTGGTCGAAGTGATCTGGGTCATATGCGACCTGACTTATTTCTCTCACCGTTCCGAGGTGCCGCCGTGTCCAGAAACTGAACACCTGGGCTGTACAGGGGCCCCGGCGGCCGGCATCGGTGCCGTCGCTACCGTGAGACGCCGACGAATCAGCGACCTCCGGAGGAGCAGAGTGAACGTGCGCCCAGCTGGCAGGGTCGGTGCAGCCCTGCGTGGCCTCGGTCCGGCGACCGGGGGTCTCTCGGTCCGTGAGGCGCTTCGGGCGGGGGCCGGCGCCGGGGTCGCGCTCGGACTCGTCGGCCTGGTGCTCGCCGCGTCTGAGGTGGACCTGCGGACCGGGCTCTTCCTGATCGCACCGTTCGGCGCGACCGCAGTGCTCGTCTTCGCCGCACCGAACAGTCCGCTGGCGCAGCCGTGGCCCGCGGTGGTGGGCAACACGGTGTCGGCGGCGGTGGGAGTGGCTGCGACACTTGTCGTTCCGCTGCCGGCGCTCCGGGTGGCGCTGGCGGTGGGGCTGTCCGTGGCACTGATGATCGGATGTCATGCGGTTCATCCGCCTGCCGGTGCGGTGGCGATGACGGCTGCGCTCAGTCCGGAGACGATCCAGTCGCTGGGCTTCCGTTTCGTCCTCGCGCCGGTCCTTGCCGGCACACTCCTGCTGGTCGTCCTCGCCGCCGGGTACGCACGGCTGACCGGGCGGCGTTATCCGTATCGCCGCTTCGACGCCGCGCCCCCACCGGCCGCCCGACTCGGTCTCGACGAAGACGAACTGACCGGGATCCTCGATCGGTACGAGCAGTCGCTCAACCTCGGTGTCGCCGACCTCGCACGCCTCATCGGGGCTGCGGAGCTCCAGGCCGCCGGGCATCGTGCGGGTCCGCTCGCCGCGACGGATGTGATGTCCCGAGACCTGGTGACGGTGGGCCCCGAGACCTCGCTGCGGGACGTCGCGGCCCTCTTCGACGAGTACGGCTTCACCTCGCTGCCGGTGATCTCGGGCGAGGGGACGTTCGTCGGGGTGGTGTTCCAGATCCATCTCGTGCGCCGGCTGATGCGTCCCGACGGGGTCGAGCTGCGCGCCGCGGATGTGATGTCGCCGGAACCGGCCGTCGCCTTCCCGGGAACGCCGGTCGGGGCCCTGCTGCCCCTGCTCGCGGAGAGCGGATGCGACGCGGTCCCGGTACTGGAGGGCCAGACCCTGGTCGGCATCGTGACCCGGACCGACCTCATCGCGGCGCTCGCTCGGCAGACGCTGCGGGACCCGCTGCCGCCCGGCGCCGTGCCTCCCAGTGCCGTGCCTCCCAGTGCCGTGTCCCCCGGCGCCGTGTCCCAGTAGTCGGCCGGCTCAGATGTCCAGGGCGCGCATCCGCGAGTACAGCGTCGTCCTACTGATGCCGAGATCCTTCGCCGCGTGCACCTTGTTGCCCCTGGCCCGATCGAGCGCCTCGACGATCGCCGTGCGCTCGGCCTGTTCCCGGCCGGACAGGTGCGCGGCCCGGCTGGTCGTCCGGTAGGCGGGTGGCAGGTCGGACGGCTCGACGACGCGTGCGGCGCGTGCTCGGCACGACGCCGCCGCCTGCCGGAGCACGGAGTTGAGTTCGGTGAGGTTGCCGGGCCAGTCGTCGCACAGCAGCGCATCCGTCGCCAGCCCGGACAGCGAGAGCTCCGGATCGATGCCGGTCAGTGCGCTGCTCGCGATCGCCGCGAGCTCCGAGGTCCGATGACGCAGCGGGGCGAGATCGATCCTCGTCGCACACCTCGCCACGAGGGCGGCCACTCCCGGGCCGGCCTGGTCTCGAGGGCCGCCGACGACGATCAGCGGTGACTCCTGTGAGCTCGACACCGCCACGCGCCCGAGCAGTGCGACCGACTGGGCGTCGAGCAGGTCGACACCGTCGATGACCAGCGGTGCATTCATCGACCGGGCGCGGCCGACATACGCGGGGATATCCGGACGGCGTCCGCTGATGATCTCGTCGGCCACGTCGACGATCACCGCCGACGGGTCGGCCTCCGCGGCGAGCGCGGTCGCGTGGGTGCTGCGTCCGGTGCCCGGCTCCCCGGTGATCGCGACGCTGGTGCGCGACGGGGCCGTCGGCGGCGCGGACCGCGTCGTGGGTGGATCGCTGACCGGCCGGAACCGGAACAGGGCGGCGCCGCAGGCGCCCGGCACGGGTTCGACCGCGATCTCCACCTCGGCGCCCGACACCAGGGTGAGCGGCAGCACCGTCGCGCGGAGCGCGGGATCGGTCGCGACGATCCGCAGGGCGCCGATGTCGGTGGGGGAAAGGAGTTCGGCGGCAAGGGCATTCGTGAGCTGGAGATCGTCGCCGATGGCGGCGACGGCCAGGTCGCGTCGCGGGGCGGCGCGCTGGAATGCGTCGAGGACGCATCGCTGATGCGCGCGGGAGCGGTCGAGCAGACGGTCGGCGATGTCGGCGACGATGCCGTTGACGACGGGGATCGCGAGCGGGTTGATGCGATCGGCGATCTCGGACATGCAGATGATGCCGGCCAGCCTGCGGGTCGCCGGGTGGATGATCGGCTGTCCGAAGCAGCTGATCGACTTGAACTGTTCGAGGTAGTGCTCAGAGCTGTTGACGACGATCCCGCCCCGGGTCTCCGCCGGGGTGCCGAGGGCCGTGGTGCCGACGACGTCCTCGCCGAACGGCACACCCGGCGACGCGCCGATCGCATCGAGCCTGCGCTCCACCGTCGTCCCGAACGCGACCCGTGTCACCATCCGGCACTCGTGGTCGACGAGAAGCAGCGAGACGTCGGTGTCGGCGAGGCGGGCGGCGGCATCGTCGAGAACCGGACGCGCGGCATCGAGTAGCGGATCGGCGGCGGCGATGTCCTCGACCTGCGTCGGCGTCCGGTCCCCGGGGCGTACCCCCGACAGCGCCGACCGACGCCACGAGTGTTCGATGACGGCACGTCGGGGCGCGGAGTCGGAGGTGCGGTGCAGTGTGTCGATGTCACCAACGTGACACACATCACCGTCGAAGGGAAGGTCGGGTCGCCGCTCGGCGCTCCCCGGTGCCCGATCGGGTCGTACTACCGTGGTCGCATGCGCGTGGCGACCTGGAATGTGAACTCGGTGAAGCAGCGCATCCCGCGCCTGCTGCCGTGGCTGGACGAACGCCGACCAGACGTCGTGTGTCTGCAGGAGACCAAACTCTCCGATGCCGCCTTCCACGAGTCGCTGGGCGCCGACCTCGCCGAGCGGGGTTACGAGATCGCGCACGCGGGGCAGGGGCAGTGGAACGGGGTGGCGCTGTTGTCGCGGGTCGGCCTCGACGACGTCCGCATCGGGTTCGACGGCATGCCCGGCTACCCCGACCCGTCGACCCTGGAGGCGCGGGCGGTGTCGGCGGTGTGCGGGGGGCTCCGTATCCACTCGCTGTACGTACCCAACGGGCGGTCTCCGGACTCGGACCATTACGGCTACAAACTCGAGTGGCTGGCGGCGCTCGCCCGCGCGATCGACGACCCGGCCACGACGCTCCTGTGCGGCGACATGAACATCGCGCCGGCCGACGCCGATGTGTTCGACCCCGACGCGTACGTCGGACACACGCACGTCACCCCGGCGGAACGGACCGCGCTGGCGACCTTCGCGTCGATGGGCCTGCGCGACGTGGTGCGCGACCGCTGGCCCGACGACCGCGTCTTCAGCTACTGGGACTACCGCGCCGGCATGTTCCACAAGGACCTGGGCATGCGGATCGACCTGATCCTGGCCGGTGCGTCGGCAGCGGAGCGGGTGGCCGCTGCCTGGATCGACCGGAAGGCGCGCAAGGGCAGCAAACCGAGCGATCATGCGCCGGTCGTCGTCGATCTCGACGACGCTCCCGACGGAGACATCGGACCGGTGGTCCCGCCGCCGTCGAACCCGGCGAAACCCGGTGCGGCGAAGGTGAAGCTGCCGCAGACACCGGAGTGAGCACCCGATCGGCGACTGCTCCGCTCCTGCGGGGGCCGGTCATCGCGGCCGCCCGGGCGCACGGACGTCTGCTCGGCACGATGTTGTCCGTCGCGCGACGGTGCGGTGCCGGGCGGCTGGGCGACACTCCCGCGGCCACCGCCGGTGTGCTCGTCGCGGTGCATCTGTCGGCGGTGACGATGTGGTTCGGTCCGCTGGGGATCGGTGCCGCGCTGGGTGCGGGCGTGGTGGCGTCGCGCATCGTGCGACGTCGCGTCCGGTACCGAGGCCTGACCGAGGCCGAACGCCGCATTGCCGAGGAGGTGTTCGGATCGGCGCCCTGGCTCCACGCCGTGGTCCTCACCGACCTGGCCGGGCGCGGTGGGCGTGCGTTCACGCTGCCCGCGGTCGACGGACGCATCCTCTGCAATCTCGGGTCGGCCTTCGACGCCGTCCTCGGTGAGGGGGCCGGGGCATATCGGGCGCCGGGGCAACTGCTGATCCACGAACTGGTGCACGCCTGGCAGATCACGACCGCCCGGTCGGCCGCGGAGTTCCTCGCCGATGCGCTCGCCGACCAGGCCCGGTACGAACTCGGTGAGGACGTCTACGGCCTGCGCGACGCCGGTGACACTCACCGGACGTTGCGTCGGGGTGACGTGGAACGCCAGGCCACGATCGTCGACCGGTGGTTCGGTGGCCAGTCCTCGCCGACGCACCGACCGCGCGATCCCGACAGCCGGTCCGTGGCGGTGATCGAGCAGCTCAGGAGTTCCGGGCGACCTGCATGACCCGGCCGAGTGCCGGCCCCCGGAGCCCTCGACGCCCGCGGTTTCGCGGTGTACAAGTGGGAGAGGTACGCCGAGTACGAGCGTCAGCCGGAGCCGATCGCGCACGACCCGTTCACCTGCTGGTTGCGCGGAGGATCCGTTTTTTGACCTGTGTAAACCCGATCGGTAGAGTGGATCGTCGGTGCCCGGCCCATGCTGGGCCAGTCCGCATGCCTGCCCAACGGCTCTCGAGTCGCCCGGTGATCCGGGTAGGCCGGCAGAGGGACTGACAGGCGAATCCGCTGTCGAGTGTATGACACGCCCGACCTCGGGGTAGCGAAAATGTACTGACCAGCGCACACGTGCTGGTGGGGCGAGTTGTGGAAGCCGCGAAAACAGGTCTGCGAGCCAGTTTTCGAGCTTGCCCGGAGCACCAACCACAACCGATGACAAAGAGGAACGAACACCTAGTGCCAACCATCAATCAGCTGGTCCGCAAGGGCCGTCACGACAAGGCTGCCAAGACCAAGACCGCGGCCCTCAAGGGAAGCCCGCAGCGTCGTGGCGTGTGCACCCGCGTCTACACCACCACCCCTAAGAAGCCGAACTCGGCGCTGCGCAAGGTCGCTCGTGTGCGTCTGACCAGCTCGGTCGAGGTCACCGCCTATATCCCCGGCGAAGGCCACAACCTGCAGGAGCACTCGATGGTGCTCGTCCGCGGCGGTCGTGTGAAGGACCTCCCGGGTGTGCGCTACAAGATCATCCGCGGCTCGCTCGACACCCAGGGTGTCAAGGACCGCAAGCAGGCTCGCAGCCGCTACGGCGCCAAGAAGGGGAACTGATAAGTCATGCCACGTAAAGGACCCGCGCCCAAGCGCCCCCTCATCAACGACCCGGTCTACGGTTCGCCCCTGGTGACCCAGCTGGTCAACAAGATCCTGCTGGACGGCAAGAAGTCGACTGCCGAGCGCATCGTCTACGGCGCCCTCGAGCAGGCTCGCGACAAGACCGGCACCGATCCGGTCGTCACCCTCAAGCGCGCCCTCGACAACGTCAAGCCCACCCTCGAGGTGAAGAGCCGCCGCGTCGGTGGTGCCACCTACCAGGTGCCGATCGAGGTCAAGCCGAACCGCGCCAACACCCTCGCACTCCGCTGGCTCGTCAGCTTCAGCCGGCAGCGTCGCGAGAAGACCATGGTCGAGCGTCTCGCCAACGAGCTGCTGGACGCGTCCAACGGTCTCGGTGCTTCGGTGAAGCGCCGCGAGGACACCCACAAGATGGCCGAGGCCAACCGGGCGTTCGCGCACTACCGCTGGTGATACCAACCGTCCGCGGCGTCGAGACCACGACGCCGCGGACGGTCCCACCCCAGACCCAACAGCTCTAGCGAAAATGCGAGGCGATTAAGTGGCACAGGAAGTGCTCAGCGACCTGAACAAGGTGCGCAACATCGGCATCATGGCCCACATCGATGCCGGCAAGACCACCGCCACCGAGCGAATCCTCTTCTACACCGGTGTGAACTACAAGATCGGTGAAACCCACGACGGTGCCTCGACCACCGACTGGATGGAGCAGGAGAAGGAGCGGGGGATCACCATCACCTCCGCGGCGGTGACGTGCTTCTGGAACAAGAACCAGATCAACATCATCGACACCCCCGGTCACGTGGACTTCACCGTCGAGGTGGAGCGTAGCCTCCGCGTCCTCGACGGCGCGGTCGCCGTGTTCGACGGCAAGGAAGGCGTCGAGCCGCAGTCCGAGCAGGTCTGGCGTCAGGCGGAGAAGTACGACGTCCCGCGTATCTGCTTCGTCAACAAGATGGACAAGCTCGGTGCGGACTTCTTCTTCACCGTGCGCACCATCGAGGAGCGCCTCGGCGCCAAGCCGCTGGTCCTGCAGCTGCCGATCGGTGCCGAGGACAACTTCGACGGCGTCGTCGACCTCATCGAGCAGAAGGCCATCACCTGGCGCGGAACCGTCGAGATCGGTGCCGAGCCGACCATCGAGGAGATCCCCGCCGACCTGGCCGACCAGGCAGCGGAGTACCGCGAGAAGCTGCTCGAGACGGTCGCCGAGACCGACGAGGCGCTGCTCGAGAAGTACTTCGGCGGCGAAGAGCTGACCATCGAGGAGATCAAGGGCGCGATCCGCAAGCTCACGATCGCGCGCGAGTTCTACCCGGTGATCTGTGGCTCGGCGTTCAAGAACAAGGGCGTCCAGCCCATGCTCGACGCCATCATCGCCTACCTGCCGTCCCCGCTGGACGTCCCCTCGGTCGAGGGTCACGCCGTGGGCGACGAGGAGGAGATCCTCTCGCGCAAGCCGTCCGCCGACGAGCCGTTCTCGGCTCTGGCGTTCAAGATCGCGGCTCACCCGTTCTTCGGCAAGCTGACCTTCGTGCGTGTCTACTCGGGCCACATCACGGCGGGCACCCAGGTGCTCAACGCGACCAAGGGCAAGAAAGAACGCATCGGCAAGCTCTTCCAGATGCACGCCAACAAGGAAATGCCGGTCGAGGACGCCACCGCGGGTCATATCTACGCGATGATCGGTCTCAAGGACACCACCACCGGTGACACCCTGTGCGATTCGGCCGCGCCGATCGTGCTCGAGTCCATGAGCTTCCCGGACCCGGTCATCAACGTCTCGATCGAGCCGAAGACCAAGTCCGACCAGGAGAAGCTGGGCACCGCGATCCAGAAGCTCGCCGAAGAGGACCCGACCTTCTCGGTGAAGCTCGACGAGGAGACCGGCCAGACCGTCATCGGCGGCATGGGCGAGCTCCACCTCGACATCCTGGTCGACCGCATGAAGCGCGAGTTCAAGGTCGAGGCCAACGTCGGCAAGCCGCAGGTCGCCTACCGCGAGACCATCCGCAAGACGGTCGAGAAGCACGAGTTCACCCACAAGAAGCAGACCGGTGGATCGGGCCAGTTCGCGAAGGTCATCATCAAGCTCGAGCCCCTGGTGGACGCCGAGGACGGTGCGACCTACGAGTTCGCCAACGCCGTCACCGGTGGTCGCGTCCCGCGTGAGTACATCCCGTCGGTGGACGCCGGTGCCCAGGACGCCATGCAGTACGGTGTCCTCGCCGGATACCCGCTGGTGAACCTGAAGGTCACCCTGCTCGACGGTCAGTACCACGACGTCGACTCCTCGGAGATGGCGTTCAAGATCGCCGGCTCGCAGGCCCTGAAGGAAGCTGCGCGGATGGCCAGTCCGGTCATCCTCGAGCCCATCATGGCCGTCGAGGTCACGACTCCCGAGGACTACATGGGTGACGTGATCGGCGACCTGAACTCCCGCCGTGGCCAGATCCAGGCCATGGAGGAGCGCAGTGGTGCACGTGTCGTCAAGGCACAGGTGCCGCTGTCGGAGATGTTCGGCTACATCGGAGACCTCCGGTCGAAGACCCAGGGCCGGGCAAACTACTCCATGGTGTTCGACTCGTACGCGGAGGTTCCCGCGAACGTGTCGAAGGAAATCATCGCGAAGGCCACCGGCGAGTAAATCCGGTCCTAGCGACATGCGCCGACCCGTTCTGCGCACCAACGTAAGAAGAAAACCCCTGCTGGGATCCGCCCAGTAGAGCAACAACAGTCCAGGAGGACAATCAAGTGGCGAAGGCGAAGTTCGAGCGGACCAAGCCGCACGTGAACATCGGCACCATCGGTCACGTCGACCACGGCAAGACCACCCTGACGGCTGCCATCACCAAGGTGCTGCACGACAAGTACCCGGACCTCAACAAGAGCTTCGCGTTCGATCAGATCGACAAGGCTCCTGAAGAAAAAGCCCGTGGTATCACGATCAACATCTCGCACGTCGAGTACGAGACCGAGAAGCGTCACTACGCCCACGTGGACGCCCCCGGTCACGCCGACTACATCAAGAACATGATCACCGGTGCGGCTCAGATGGACGGCGCGATCCTCGTGGTCGCCGCCACCGACGGCCCGATGCCGCAGACCCGCGAGCACGTGCTGCTGGCCCGCCAGGTCGGTGTGCCCTACATCCTGGTCGCCCTGAACAAGGCCGACATGGTCGACGACGACGAGATCATCGAGCTCGTCGAGATGGAGGTCCGCGAACTGCTGGCCGCCCAGGAGTTCGACGAGGAAGCTCCCGTCGTCAAGGTCTCGGCTCTCAAGGCCCTCGAGGGTGACCCCGAGTGGACCAAGTCGGTCGAAGAGCTCATGGCTGCCGTCGACGAGTCGATCCCGGACCCGGTCCGTGAGACCGAGAAGCCGTTCCTCATGCCCGTCGAGGACGTCTTCACGATCACCGGCCGCGGCACCGTGGTCACCGGTCGTGTGGAGCGCGGCGAGGTCAACGTGAACGAGGAAGTCGAGATCGTCGGCATCCGCGAGAAGAGCACCAAGACCACCGTCACCGGTATCGAGATGTTCCACAAGCTCCTCGATTCCGCACAGGCAGGCGACAACGCCGGTCTGCTGCTCCGCGGCCTCAAGCGTGAGGACGTCGAGCGCGGTCAGGTCATCGTGAAGCCGGGCACCACGACCCCGCACACCGAGTTCGAGGGCCAGGCATACATCCTGTCCAAGGACGAGGGCGGCCGTCACACCCCGTTCTTCAACAACTACCGTCCGCAGTTCTACTTCCGTACCACGGACGTGACCGGCGTCGTGACCCTCCCCGAGGGCACCGAGATGGTCATGCCGGGCGACAACACCGAGATGAGCGTCAAGCTCATCCAGCCGGTCGCCATGGACGAGGGCCTGCGTTTCGCCATCCGCGAGGGTGGCCGCACCGTCGGTGCGGGTCGAGTCACCAAGATCACCAAGTGATCTCGTTCTGACTCACTGACTCTCTGAGTCGAAGGCGCCCGGTCACGAAAGTGACCGGGCGCCTTTGTCGTCGGTCCAGTCCGAGGGGGGTCGGTTCCTACTTGTGGACCCAGGCGTAGATCTCGTCCATCGACCCGGTACCCGTGGCGGTTCCTCCGCCGAGAGTCGGTGTGCTGGCGAGTACGAAATAGGTATTGGGCTGGCCGGCGTCGACGACTGCGATCGAGTACTTTCCGATGTCCTGCGAGGCCGTCAGCTGACCGTGCAGGACCTTGAACAGGTCGGGGAGTCCACCGGTGTACTTCACAACATGGAAGTGACGCTTCGAATTGGGGGTCTTCGCGGGATCGACGTTCAGGATGACGTCGGTCTTGGTCCATGCGTACAGGTTCGTCTCGGGCTGTTGGATGGCTCTGAGATCGCGCAGTGTGCCGGGGTACACCTGGGCCATGTGGAGATGGAGTTGGTCCTGGCCCCGCTTCTCGACCGAGTTCACCCCGATGGCAAGGGGTTTGGCCGGGTCCTTGGCGACGAGCTTGCCGCCCTGCCACCACGCGGCGCTCCACAGATTCAACTGCGAGCCGTCCCACAGATAGGGGCATTCGATGCCCCGTACGCGGTTGGTGGGCACGATCAGGAAGTCGTCGTTGACCCCCTTGCTGTCGCCACCGTGGCGAACCGCGTAGTACTTCGGCTTCTTCGGATTCGGTTGGACCTGTGCCGCGGGTTGGACGACTTCGAGGTTGCTGCCGCGTTTCTTGGGTGTCGTGTTCTTCACCTGCCCCCACAGCCAGAGTCGGTTGTCGGTTTTCGGATTGTCGCCGGCTTGGCCGCAGAGTTTCTGGGTGGGCGTCGGCGGGGCGGCCGAGGCGACCCCGCCTGCAGTCAGGGCGGTGCTCACGACGACTGCAGCACTGACTGCCGTCGTCACGAGGAGCCGGGTGAACCGATGCGAACGGGTGTCGTCCATGGGGAACCTCTCGGTGGTGAGCCCTCGGCGTGCTCATCTAGGCGCCGAGTGTGCCACCGAGCCACCCGGATGTGGCGAGAACCCGCAGATCAGACATGTTTTGCTCGGCTAAGGGGCCGCGATCTACGCGTTTCCGGCGCGACCTCTCATCGGCGCCAGAGCGTCGTTCCAGGGGGCGACGCGTCGACCGTCCGGCTTCCCCCGCGCGGGGTCCGCGAATACAGTTCGCGCATGACCATGTTCGGAGAGTCGGGGACCGGGCCTCGTGTTCCTGCCCATGTGTGGAGTGCGGTGGGCACTTTCGCGTTCGTGATGCTGTGCGGGATCGTCGGGCCGATCTTCCTCGTCGCCTACTTCGTGATCGACGCGCCCGACACCGAGTGGATGCTGTGGACCGGGATCGGCGTCACGGTTCTCGATGTCCTTCTCGGCGTGGGAATTGCGTGGTTCAACTACCGGGGCGGCGCCAAGCTGGAACGCCTGCGCGCGGCCGGGGTGATGGGCGTCGCCGAGATCACCTCGATCGGTCAGACGGGCGTGGAGATCAACGACCAGCCGATGATGAAGCTGGGTCTCCGGATACGAGCCGCCGGGCTGGCGACCTTCGAGGTCTCGACCCGTAAGGTCGTGCCGTACTACCAGCAACCGCTGCTCTCGGCCCGACGCCTGGCGGTGATGGTCGACCCCGAGACCCAGGACTTCGAGATCGACTGGCAGGCAACGGCATTGCTCGCCGGTTCGGTGCCCGCGCGGTTCACCTCCGAGGAAGACGGGCGGACTTACGATCTCACCGGCCAGGCGGAACCGCTGGGGGAGATCCTGCAGATCCTAGGACGGCACGGGGTGGCCGGCAGCGGAGTGATCGATCTGCGTTCGAATCCCGAGGCGCGCGCGGAGGTGATGGATGTCGTCCGCGGCTGGGCCGGCGTCCGGGCCGACGCGACGGGGCCGTCCCGGGGCGACTCACCGTCGTTCGAGAAGTCCGGCGATGGCTCGGGTCGGACGGCGGACACCGGCCGATCGCCGGCCGAGCGTCTCGCCGCCCTCGATGATCTGCGTCGGACCGGGACGATCTCGGAGGAGGAATACGCGCGGGCGCGTCAGCGCATCGTCGACGATCTGTGAAGTCGCGAATCGAGGTGGTGATGATGCATCAGCTGTCACATCAGCAACTTCGGTCACTATAGTCACTGTGGTCACCGGTCGGTATCGATGTCGATGCCCTGTGGTCACAGGTGTGGCATCGCTGTCCGCCGTCGAATTACTGTTCGTCGGTGCAGTTCTCACTCCGGCCTCGTCGTCTCGCGCGCAGACGACGAGTGCTTGCTCTCGCTCTCACGCTCCTCGCCGTGGTCGGCGTCGTCACCATCGGTTCGGGCAATGCGTCCGCCGCTGCGACATACGGCAGGTTCTCCGTGTCCGGTTGCGGTATGCCGAGCACCCCGGTGGACACGTGGACCCGCTGGGGCAACTACAAGACCGTCATCGCGCTCGACGGCCTCCGCGCGACGAGTGACATCAGCGGGTGGCGTCGGGACACGCGTGTCCAGCGCATCGCCGACTCCGGTGTCAACGTGGTCCAGCCCGTCGGGGGTCTCGCGAGCTTCTACACCGATTGGGAAGCGGCGAGCCCGGCCAACAAGATCGGCTATCGCTACCGGTGGACGTGTCGGCTCGACACGATCGTGCGCGAACTCGACGCTCGCGGTCTCGCCGTCGGCCCGCTGGGCAAGTACGCACTCATGGGTATCTCCATGGGCGGCAACGCAGCGATGGTCTACGGGGCGTACCACCGTCAGCGTGTCTCGCATGTCTTCTCGATGTCCGGCTACCTGAACCTGTCCGCACCGACCATGCGCGAGGCCGTCCGGCTCGCACTGATCGACGCCGGCATCGGCGCGGGCGTGGGCCCGTTCAGCGCCGACGCGATGTGGGGTCCGCCGTGGAGCGACCGCTGGACGCGTAACGATGCACTCGTCCAGCTGCCCCGCATGCGCGGGATGAAGATCCGCATCGGTTCGGGATCGGCGACGTGGGGTCCGCACAATGCCGACGCCGTCGCCTCGGTCAAGGGCACGCCGCTGGAGGTCGTGTCGCTGGCACAGACCCGGTCGTTCGAGGTCGCGGCCGCGCTGCAGGGGATCCCGATCACGACGGACTTCCCGTCGGTGGGCACCCACACCTGGGGGTACTGGGAGGACATGGTGTGGCGCGCCAAGAAGAGCGGCTGGTTCCGCGACCGGTGAGAAGCGAACGGACAGGAGCGCGAACCGTCGTGTGGACTGTGACGGCCACCGCATTCCCGGCGCTCGTAAGCTGACTGTCATGCGTGTTCTGCGCCGAGCCGGCGACCCCGATCTCGCGGTCCGGGTGGCGGGCGAGACCGATCGTGGGGTGCCCGTCGTCCTCGTGCACGGCATGGCGTCGGATCATTCGACCTGGCGTCCACTCGCGGCCGCACTCCGCGCCCGGGGGCGGGCGGTGATCAGTGTGGACCTCCGTGGGCACGGACGCAGCGGCCGAGCTCGAGATGTATACCGGCTCGACGACTTCCGCGACGATCTGGCCTACGTCCTCGACACCCTCGGCGTCGCGGTGGCCGACGTGGTCGGCCACTCGCTCGGCGCCCACACCGCCTTGCGGTTCGCGATGCTCGAGCCGTCCCGGATTCGGCGTCTGGTCCTCGAGGAGGTCCCGCCGATGCCCCGCGACGAGGCCGACCTCTCCGAGGGCATCGCGATGCGCGCCACCCTGGGTGAACAGATCCGTGGGTTGATCGCGCTGGCGCGCAACCCCTTTCCGGTCATCCGGTTCGACGGCCGGATGGGCGACCAGATCGTCGCCGAGTTCGACGTCTGTGCACCGCGCTGGTGGTCGGAGCTGCCGGACGTGCAGGCCGCGTCACTGGTCATCTCCGGTGGCGAGAAGAGTTTCCTTCCCCCACGCCACCTGCAGACCCTGAGCGACGCCCTGCCCGACTCGCGGTTCGTCACCATCGACGCAGGCCACAGCGTCCACCGTGACCGGGCGGCGGAGTTCGTCAGCCAGGTCGACGGTTTTCTGGGGCACTGACCCTTCGGGACGCTCGCGCGCTCGCTCCTCAGGGGGCGGCGGGGGTCGCGCACGCTCGCTCCTCAGGGGGCGGCGGGGTCGCGCACGCTCCTCAGGGGGCGGCGGGGGTCACGCACGCTCCTCAGCTCAGGGAAGGAGGGGTCAGGCGGGTTTGTTGTGCAGCGGCCGCGGGTCGATCCCGACCTTGCGCCAGGCGTCGTAGGCCCATGGGACATAGAGATACTTGAGCGGCAGCCGGTTGATCAGCGGGTTGGCGGCCCGCATGAGCGCCGCGAAGCGTTGAAAGTTCCTCTCGCGCCGATCATTCCACTCGAGCTCGCAGACGTCACGCATCTGCTGGGGGAGAGTGCCGACGACCACCGTGCGGATGAATGCGTTCAGCGGAGCCGAGACGACCTTCCAGACCGGCGCGGGGATCTTCTTGGGCCGGGGGAGTCCCTGCCGGATGTATCCCGTCGCATAGACGATGGTCTTGTGCGGGACGAACCGGTCGAGCATGTCGTCCCAGTACTCGACGAATTCGTCGTAGGTCTGCGGTTGCCCTCGGTCGCTGACCCCGTAGAGCTGGTACCAGACCTTGCTCTCTTCGAAGATCTGGACCTTCTCGGCGTAGCTCAGGCGTCGGATGAAGGTGTCGGTGATGAAGAGGACCTGGTCGACGAAGGTCGCGTGGGCCCAGTAGAAGAGTTCCGGGTTGAGCGCGTGGTAGCGCGACCCGTCGCTGATCGTGCCCTTGATGTCCTTGTGGAAGTCGCGCACCGTGCGACCCCACTTCTCCGGCTCGGTGCTGTAGACGGTGCGCATGACGGGCGGGCCGGTGCGCTTGGCCCGGCCGAGGAAGTCGCTGAAGATGACCGAATGGTCCAGGACGGCCTGGCCGAGTTGTTCGATGCAGTTCTCGGTGCCGGCCAGACGCTGGAAACCGAGCAGGCCGCGGTTGTCGCCGTAGAACTTCCACACGAGCGAGTCGGCACCGAGACGCGGAGAGGCGATCTCGCCCGCGGTGTCCGGAGTGTCATCGACGATCATCGGTTCCGCCTCGCGGATACCGGCATCGAATCCCTGGTTGACTGGCATGGCGGCGAGACTATCGCACTTGGAACAAACTTGGAAGGTTGTTTCAACGAAGCGGGTGATCCGCGTTCGGAGAGAGAGGTCGGATGATGCGCGACGAGCAGGACTGGGTCCTTCCGGATGTCGAGGACGTCCTCGCATCCGCTGTGGCGGTCCGACTCCCGATGCGCACCAGGTTCCGCGGGCTCACCTCACGCGAGACGATGGTCTTCGCCGGTCCGGCGGGGTGGGGTGAATTCGGGCCGTTCGTCGAATACGACGATCCGGAGGCGGCGTCGTGGCTGCGGGCCGGTCTCGAGGCGGCGTGGGTCGGGCCTCCCGTGGCCGTTCGCGACAGGATCCCGGTGAACGCGACGGTGCCCGCGATCCCGGCCGAGGAGGTCGCGGCGCTGCTCGAGCGCTACCCCGGTGCGGGTACCGCGAAGGTCAAGGTCGCCGAAGCCGGGCAGACGCTCGACGACGACATCGCGCGGGTGGCGGCCACGCGTGCGGTGATCGGGCGGGTGCGCGTCGACGCGAACGGGGGGTGGACCGTGGACGAGGCCATCGCCGCCCTGCGGGCCATCGGTGACGTCGAGTACGCCGAACAGCCCTGTCGCACAGTCGAGGAACTCGCCGCGGTCCGTCGGGCGGTCGGGGTGCCGATCGCGGCCGACGAGTCCATCCGTAAGGCGGACGATCCGTATCGGGTGGTGGCCGCAGACGCCGCGGATGTCGCCGTGGTCAAGGTGGCGCCGCTGGGCGGCATGCGGGCAACGCTCGCGCTCGCCGAGAGCATCGGGCTCGAGATCGTGGTCTCGAGCGCGCTCGACAGCGCGATCGGGATGGCCGCGGGGATCGCTGCCGCCGCCGCGCTGCCCCGCCTGGAACTAGCGTGCGGACTGGGCACCGGGACGCTGCTCGCCGCGGACGTCGCGACGTCGTTCCAGATGATCGACGGCGGCGTCGACGTCCGATGGTTCGACGCCGAAGCCCCGATCGACACCGGCGAACTCGCGCTGGGACCCGACGGTCAGCACCGGTGGCGGGAACGTCTGCGGCGATGTCATCGCCTCCTCGCCGGTCGGTGACGGTGCCCGGGCGCACCTCGCGGTAGAAACGGTTTTTCCGATCTGTCTCAACATGGTCTAGTATGCGATGTGGGTCACATCATCGGGGTGACTCACTCACGGTCTGAGCGGGAGGGGATGGGCATGAGTTCGGTTCTGGCGGCTGCGCCCGCAGGCATCGGGCTGTCCGAGACTCCCCTCTCGTACGGCGTCGCGATGCCCGAGGCCGAGGACGGTGCTCTCGTCGGCCGCATGTGCCGTAGCTGCGGGTTGTATTTTGACCTGATGGAGATCACGACGATCATGCATCGCACGCCGGGCGGTGGCCGGCTGTCGGAACCCGCGGAGAACGAGCTCCCTGTCACCTCGCGGCGGCGATGACCGTGGCAGATACCGGGACGAAGACCGACAGCAGGACCCGGACGTCGACACGTAAGGTCCGGAACACCGCGAGCCCGGCCGACCAGGAGGCGGCGATCCTCGCCGCCGCCGGGGCCGAGTTCGCCGAGGTCGGCGTCCGACGCGCCAACATCGACGAGGTCGCCGCGCGTGCGGGGGTGAGCCGCAGCACCTTGTACCGGCGCTTCCCCAACAAGGACGCGCTGCTCTACGCGGTGGCGAACGACGCCTACGAGACCGGCATGCAGAAGCTCGAGGCCTCGGTGAAGGGACTCGGTCCCAAGGCCGCACTGGTCGAGGCGTTCGCGGTCGGCGCCGAATGGGTCAACTCCGACCCGTTGCTGAGCCGGATCGTCCTCACCGACTCCGAGATCAAGAGCGTCACCGCCAAGATGACGTCGTTGTTCATCGACATGGTCACCGACCGAGTGGCCGCGACGCTCCGCGACGAAGGTGCACAGATGCCCGTCGAGGACTTGCTGGAGGCCGTGGAGATCCATGTGCGCCTGGTGATCTCGCTGCTCGAGACGCCGCCGTCGGACCCCGCGCGCAACGAACCGCAGCGCGTCCGGGACTTCGCCGCGAAGTTCCTCGCACCGATGATCTGGTGACACCCTGCCGGAGATGAACGGCTCGCTCCGCTCCGCTCCGCGCTGACCGATTCCGTCCACTTCCACCTAAGGAGATCCAATGAGTCTGCGCGACAGGCTGTCCCGCACACCCGACCACGCGGCCATCCGCGCCGCGTTGCGGGACAAGGTCGTGGTCATCACCGGTGGCGCCCGGGGCATCGGATTCGAGACCGCCACCCAGCTGTTCGACGCGGGGGCGAAGGTCGCCATCGGCGATGTGGACTCCGAAGCCGTGGGGAAGGCCGCCGCCGACCTCGGCATCGAGGGCATCGAGGTGGACGTCACCAAGCGCGAGTCCTTCGACGCGTTCCTGACCGAGGTCGAGGCTCGACTGGGGCCGATCGACGTACTCGTGAACAACGCCGGGATCATGCCGGTCGGTCCGTTCCTGTCCTACGACGACACGATCATTCGCCGGACCTACGAGATCGACGTCCTGGGTGTGATCATCGGATGCCAGGAGGCGGCCCGCCGGATGGCGCCGCGCCGGACCGGTCACATCGTGAACATCGCCTCGACCGCCGGACGCATACCGACTCCCGGCCTCACGATCTACAACGGTGCCAAGGCAGCCGTCATCGAATTCTCCGAGGCGCTCGGCGCCGAACTCGAGCCGCAGGGCGTCACGATCAGTGCAGTGTTGCCGACATTCACGCGGACCGCACTGATCTCGGGTCTGCAGACCAACAAATTCATCCAGACCGTCGAGCCCGGTGAGGTCGCCTCGATCGTCGTGCAGACGATCGCGCGGCCGGTCACCCGCGTCTACGCGCCGCGGTCGATGCGGTGGGCCGAGTCGAGTCCGCTCTTCCCGCAGGCGATGAAGCGGCTGTCGCGCAAGCTGACCAAGCTGGACTCGATCTTCCTCAGTCCCGACCAGCAGGCCCGCGCCGCATACTCCAGCCGAATCCGCGGCGAAAAGGTCGAGACGAGGGCGGCGGGCGAGCGCCTGACATCGCCCCAGGAGAGCACGCCCCTGTCGTCGTGAAGGCGGGGGGTACGAGCGGGCGGGCGGCCGCCCCGTCCGGGTCGCATGAGCTGGATGCCGATCGGGCGGCCAGACGCGAGCTGCGCGACGCGCTGGACGAGCTGCACCGGATCGAGGTCGACGCCGGTCTACGGCGCCGACTTCCCCGGCGTCGGTGGGTGGTCGCCGGCCTCGTGCTCGTCGTTGCGCTCGGGCTGGCCGGTGTCGCGGTCACCGCGTGGACGCGGGACCGCGCGCACTACTCCGATGCCGAACTCCAGTCGGCCGCAGCCGAACGCGTCGAGGTGCTGATCGCGCCGGACAGCCGCGACGACCGGCGCGCCCAGCGGATCCTCGCCGGTGCCACCGGGGCCTTCTACGACGAATTCGCTCAATCGGCGGACAGCTACACCGAATTCGTCCGCGCCAACGGCACTGTCGCGGAGTCTTCGGTCGACGGCACCGGGATCTCCGTCCGCGACGGCGATTCCGCCACGGTCCTCGTGGCCGCCACCGTGGTCTTCGCCGGCCAGAACGCTCCGGGCGCGGCCGATGACCAGGCGCGCCGATTCCGGTTGCGTGTCCTCGTCACGCCGGCCGGTGGAAGTCTGAAACTCGGGGCGGTGCAGTATCTTCCATGAGTTCGCCGACGAAGTCCGGAGCCGCCGGATCGGGCCGGGGGCAGACGACACCGCCGGTCACCGCACGAGCCGCCGCGGTCTGCATCGCGATCGCATCGGTCGTACTGGTGACCGCCCTCGTCGTCGTGCTCGCACTGTGGGGATCGCAGCGGGCCGGCGCCGACGTCGCGCACAGCCGGGATCAGCTGCGAACACAGGCCGGCGCGATCGTCTCGGACGTCTTCTCCGTCGACGCGGACAGATGGCAGCAGGACCGGGCCCGCGCGCGGGCTCTGGTCGCGGACGACTTCACCGACAGCTACGGCGCTCAGCTCGATCGGCCGCCGCCCGAGGGGACGTCGTCGGTCACGTGGCGCCCGGAGATCGTCAGCGTCGTCGCAGCCGACGGCGAGGAGGGGGAGACGTTGGTGCGGGTGTCGGTGACCGTACGCCCCGACGCCGGGCCGGCGACGACGGTGCGCCGCTCGGTTCTCGCCCGGTTCGTCCGCATCGACGACGCCTGGCTTCTCGCGGCGGCGGATGTGATCGGATGACTGCGCCCGAGGGTCGGAGGCGGTGGCGGCGATGAACGAGACCGGTTCGGCAAGAGTCGAACTCGCTCGCGAGCGGGTCGACACGGCGGTGCGCCGGGCGCGCACCGCCCGGATCGCCGCGGCCCCGGCCCTACGGTCGCGTGCCTCACGACGGACACGTCTGCTGCGCCGGGCCCTCGTCGCAGTGGCGGTCGCCGTGCTGCTGCTCGTCGCGGTGGCCGGAGTGTTGAGCTGGCAGATCCGCGAACAGCATGCGGCGGCGGCCCTGGCGGATGACGTGCTCGCATCCGCACGCGGAGCCGTCACCGCCATGCTCACCGCCGACCCGACCGACCCCGAGGGATATGTGGCCGCCGTCGCCGCGGTGAGCACCGGCTCGCAGCGGGAGCGGATCGACGCCGCCCGCGACGCCCTGGCGGCGGAGGTGGGTGGGCAGGCGGGTCCGAGTGTCGGGCAGGTGGTTTCGGCGGGACTCGTCACCGACCCGACGTCCGACGAGATCGGCAGCAGTGTCGACGTCCTGGTCGTCGCCGACGCGACGAACCCGGCGCTCCTCGGGGAGCCGGGCGACGGTTCGGAGATCGACACCACCGGTGAGCGGATCACGGCACTGGTCACGATGACCAGCACCGAAGACGGCTGGAAGATCGCCCAGGCGAGGCGTCCGTGACCGCCACCGAAGGCCGGGAAGCACTACCGGCACGGCCGACCCGCCGCCAGCGCGCCCGGCTGCGACTCGTCGTCGCCGCGACGGTGCTGCTGCTCGTGATCGCGGTGATCGCCGGCGCGGCCACGTTGCGTCCGGACTCCGACCCGACCGACGATCAGCGCGCCGAGATCCTCACGGCTACGGCGGCGGCCGTGGGTGCGGTGCTGACCTATTCGCCCGACGACCCTGCCGACCGGCGTCGCGCGACCGACGCGTTGCTCACCGACCCGCTCCGCCTGGACTACCGCAACCGCGGGGCCGATGTCGTGGTGCCGGGTGTCCGTGCGTCCGCGCTGTCGGTCCGGGGCGAGGTCGTCGGTGCCGGTCTGCACGAGGCTGATTCGGACCGGGGGCGGGTGCTGGTGTTCGTCAATGAGGTGGTCGGACGGAGCGCAGGCGAAGAATCTACAGACGTTAGGCAGCCCGCCGACGGAAAACCTGCGGCGACCCCTACCGCGCGGTGGGCACTTATGCGTAAGGTCGACGGGAATTGGCTGCTGTCCGACCTGCAACCGGTCGGCGATGTGACCCGTTGAGGCACCCGTGCCCCGGGGCGGTCCGCGCGACCGCCGGGCTCTGACCGGTGTCCGCGGGAGGGACGACAAGAGGGGACGAGAGATGAGTGGATCAAGCGCGGGCGTGGTCGTCGTCGGTGCCGGGCTTGGGGGTATCCGGGTCGCGGAGAACCTGCGGAACAACGGGTTCGCGGACCCGATCACGCTCGTCGGGGCGGAGGATCACCCGCCGTACGATCGTCCGCCCCTGTCGAAGTCGGTGTTGCTGGGCAAGGACGACCGCGTCGACCTCAAGCCCGCGGAGTTCTACGACGAGGCCGGCATCACGTTGCGGCTCGGTGACGCGGTGAGCGCGGTGTCGCCGGCGGAGCAGACGATCACGCTGGCGTCGGGCGCCACCGTCGCCTACGACACCCTGGTGCTGGCGACGGGCCTCGATCCGCGGCCGTTCCCGGGTCTGCCCGAGAGGGTCGGTGGTGTGCACGTGCTGCGCACCTACGACGACGCGGTGGCGCTGCGCGGTGAGATCGATTCCGCGAGCACCGCGGTCGTCATCGGCGCCGGTTTCATCGGATGCGAGGTGGCGGCGGGTCTTGTGACGCGCGGGCTGTCCGTCAGTCTCGTCGAGCCGGCTGCGACGCCCCTCGCCGTGGCACTGGGGGAACAGATCGGCGCGCTGGTCTCACGGCTGCATGTGGCCAACGGCATCGATCTCCGGACCGGCGTCGGTGTCGCGAGCATCGTGGTGTCGGACGGTCGGGTCGAGGCGGTCGAACTCACCGACGGCACGACCCTGCCCGCCGACATCGTCGTGGTCGGTATCGGTTCGACTCCGGTGACCGGTTTTCTGGACGGTTCGGGAATCGATCTCGCCCCGCGCGAGAGCGGTGGTGGGATCGCCTGCGATGCCACCGGGCATACCAGTGTCGCGAATGTGTATGCGCTCGGTGATGTGGCGAACTGGCTCGACGGGGAGGGGTGGCCCACACGCGTCGAGCATTGGAACCACACCGTGGAGCAGGCGTCGGTGGTGGCCCACCAGATCACCGGTGGCGACGCGGTGACGGCGTCGGTGGCCTACTTCTGGAGCGACCAGTTCGACGTCAAGATCCAGGTGCTCGGTGCTCCGCGCGCCGATGACGAGGTTCATGTCGTCGACGATGACGGCAAGAAGTTCGTCGCGTATTACAGCCGGGGCGGTGTGCTCACCGGTGTGGTGGGCGCCGGCAAGGTGGGTGCGGTGATGAAGACCCGGCCCAAGCTCCAGACCCCCACCCCCGTGGCCGATCTGCTGTAGCGACACATGTCGGACGCGCCGACCGCAGCGCAGGTGCGTGATGCGGCAGCCGAGGTGGCCGATCCGGGGCTCGCGCTCGGGCAGGCCGCGTTCTTCCAGGCGCGGCCCGGGGGATACGGAGAGGGCGACGAATTCCTCGGAATCCGTGTCCCCGTGCAACGGAAGCTGGCGAAGGGGTTCCGTGGCATCGGCCCGGACCAGGTCGTCGAACTGCTCGATTCGCCGGTGCACGAGCACCGGCTGATCGCCCTGTTCATCCTCCGCCAGGAGTTCGACACCGAACTGCGCGGCGGTGGCGACGGGCGGGGCTGGGTCGACCTCTATCTCGACGCCGTGCGTCGGGGCCGGGTGAACAATTGGGATCTCGTCGACTCCTCCGCCGATCCGGTGCTCGGCGAATACTGCCGCCGCACCGGCGAACTCGACCTCATCCTGCGACACGCGCGGGATGACGACCTGTGGCGGCGCCGGGTGGGGATCATCGCGACCTTCGCGCCCATCAAGCGCGGTGACGCGACGGCACTGCTGGCGGTGGCGCCGCTTGTCCGCGACGACCGCCGTGATCTGATCCAGAAGGCGTTCGGCTGGATGCTGCGCGAGGTCGGCAAGCGTGTCGACGCGACCGTGCTGCTCGGCTACCTCGACGACAATGCCGCCCGGATGGGCCGTACCGCACTGTCGTATGCGCTCGAGCACCGGACTCCGGACGAACGCGCACACTATCGCGCCCTCCGTTGACTGCTCTGTGCTCTCGAATCCGAAAGGGCCGCAGAGCGTTCTGCTCCCTGATCCGAGAGAAGCGACCCCCCTCTGCTCCCTGAGGTGCGAGGAGCGCAAGCCGCCGGGCCGAGCAAGCGACGAAGGAGCGCGTCGAGGTCGACGAGCCTCGAAGGGTCAGCCCTCGCGCGCGACCTTCGCCGCGGCCCAGATCATCGGGAACTGGAAAGGCAACCGGGCGAGAGCGACGATCTTGTAGGGCAGCGGCTTGTTCCACCAGAGCCGGACCATGTTGATGTTGGCCGGGTACACGGCGAGGAACAACAGGACGGACAGCGCGCCCGCGGCTCGTCGGGTCTTCGGAGCGAGAAACGCTGCGCCCAAGCCGATCTCGGCGACACCGGACGCGTAGGTCAGGGTCCGGGGATCGCCGGGGATCTCTTCGGGGATGATCTCGTCGAACGGTTTCGGCGCCACGAAGTGCAGCACGCCGATGCTGATGAGCATGGCTGCGAGGCCACGTGCGAGCTGGGTGGGATCGAGCCGGGAACCGCGGATGGTGCTCACGTCGTCGTACTCCTTCGGTAGAACTGCGACTGCACGGACTCGACCCACTCTGTCAGAATTCGATCTTCAGGGTGTCCGATGTGGGGTGCGCCTGACAGCCGAGGATGTAGCCGTCCTCGATGTCCTCGGGATCGAGCGCGCCGGCATTGTCCATGTCGACGCTGCCCTCGGTGAGAGTGCATGCACACGAACCGCATTCACCTTCCTGGCAGGAATACGGCGCATCGAGTCCGGCAGCGAGCATGATGTCGACGAGAGTCCGTGAGCGCGGCCAGGTCAGGGTATGGGTCTCACCGTCGAGTTCGACCTCGACGGTGGCCGCGCCGGCCTGTTCCTCCTCACTCACCTCGTCGAGTTCGACGTCGGCGAACGGGTCGCCGGACAGGGAGTTGTAGACCTCGGTGTGGACGTTGTGGTGCGGGAAGTTCGCGTCCGCGAGGCCTTTGTGGACGGCATCCATGAACGGGCCGGGCCCGCACATGTAGGCGACGTGCGACGTCGCGTAGGGCGCGAAGGCCGTTGCCAGAGCGGTCGCACTCGGCAGTCCATGGAGAGACTCGAGCCAATGGACGAGGGTGAGCCGGTCGGGGTGGGCGGCCAACAGGTCGCGGAGCTCGGCGGCGAAGATCACGTCGGCGACATCGCGGTTGGCGTAGAAGAAGACGATCGGTGCGTCGCCCTTCTCGAGGGCCGCCTTGAGGATCGACATCACCGGTGTGACACCGCTGCCCGCCGCGATGAGCAGCAGCGGGATGTCATAGGACTTCGGGGTGAACACGCCCGATGGCGGCAGCACCTCGACCTGGGTGCCGGGAGAGAGGTTGTCGCACACCCAGTTGGATCCGTAGCCGTCGGCGGTGCGTTTCACGGTCACCTTCGGCTGCGGGTCGGTGAACGGCGACGACGCGAGCGAGTAGCAGCGCGCGACCGAGCCGGTCTGCTCGCTCGGAATCCGTAGCGTGAGGAACTGTCCCGGTTTGTAATCGGTGAACGGCTTCGGCGAGGCCTCGGGTACCTCGAAGGCGATGGACTTGGCCTCGGCCGTCTCGTCGATCACCTCGGACACCGTGAGGATCACGCTGCGTGAACCGTGAGGGGTCAGGTCAGACATGTGCGCAGTCTCCGCCGTCGAGGACCGGCAACCGGCCCAAATTAGAACACGTTCTACTTCAGCCTAGCGTAACCACCGGGGTTCCCACGAGGGGCTTCCCGTCGATCCCGCGCAGCCGTTGCCAGCGTAGTCACGCCAGGGCTGCCACACCGTCGGCCACCGTCCGCGCGCCGGACTCGATGAGACCCTCCAGGTCGGCCTCGGGGTCGTCGAGCCATTTCTCGTAGGCCGCGAGCGCGGCGCCGAGGCACAGCCAGCCGATGGTCTGCGGCAGGTGATCGCCGACTCCGACGCCCAGCCGGGCGGCGCAGAACTCGGCGATCACCTGCCGCCAGTCGGCGTAGACGATCATCGAATGTGCCTGCAGTGCAGGTACGCCGAGGAGTAGTGACATGCGCCGCCGGTGATTGTCGAGTTCCTCGGCCGGTACGCGGTTGAACGACACGAGGGCGTCGACGAGGGCTTCGGCCATCGGTGTCTCATCAGGGATGCCGGCCAGTAGTGTCCGCAATTCGTCGAGATGGTCGTCGAACTCGCCCCAGGGGATCTCGTTCTTCGACGAGTAATAGCGGAACAACGTGCGACGGGCGATGCCCGCCGCCTCGGCGATGTCGTCGACGCTGGTGTCCTCGAAGCCCCGGTTGGTGAAGAGGTGGATCGCGAGTGCGCTGATCTGCGCACGTGACGTGATGGGGCGTCGGCCCGGGGGCGTGCGTGCGGGCTGATCGTTGTGCGGCGTCGTCGTCATCTCCGACCTCACCTTATGGGACCCGGGGGATACGGGATCACGGAACCGGTCGACCTGGCCGTTCGGACAGTTGTCGCCTGCCCTCTGGATTTATGCACTCAGTGCCACTATAGTTTGTCGTGATCCGCATCACTACCCGATCAACCAGGAGGTATGGATCATGGCAGATCAGTCCGCTGCAGCAGCTCACAGCACGAACGACACGGAGCTTCTCGCCGAGTCGCTCGTAGAAGAGGTCTCGATCGACGGGATGTGCGGGGTCTACTGATGTCAGCCCCGACATCGAATCCGATCTCCGGCGGCCGTTCCGCGGTCGCCGGGGTCCGGTTCGACTCCCCAGCCGAGGCGCCCGGTTTCGACACCCTCGAGCCGTGGCAGCTCAACCCGAAGGTCGCGTTGCGCCCGGAGCCGTTCGGCGCGCTGTTGTACCACTTCGGTACGCGCAAGCTGTCGTTCCTCAAGAACCTCACCGTTGTCGGCATCGTGAAGTCGTTGGCCGATCACGACTCCGCGGAGGCCGCGCTCCTCGCCGCCGGGGTGACGCCGGCCCAACGTCCCCTGTACCTGCAGGCGCTGACCGCGCTCGCCGACAGCGGCATGATCGTGCCGCGCGCCGCCTGACCCGCCGACCCCGCACGGCGATGCCGGCCGGTACAGCCCCCGGTTCGATCCACATCGTCGCCGTCGTCGCCCGCCTCTGATCGCCCGGGCCCGGCGCCCCAGCCCGAAACTGCCAGCCCCGAATGCAAGGACCTCAACGATGACGACCATCGAGATGCCACCCACCGCAGCCGAACTCACGGATTCCCTCCGTGCGCCGATGCCGCCCGCCGGCGACGTGCCCAAGGTCGGCCGACTCGTCGACCAGTTCGAGAAGGGTCTCGACGCCCCCATCTGTCTGACGTGGGAGCTGACCTACGCGTGCAACCTCGCGTGTGTGCACTGCTTGTCGTCGTCGGGCAAGCGGGATCCCCGCGAGCTGTCCACCGAACAGTGCAAGGCCATCATCGACGAGCTGCAGCGCATGCAGGTCTTCTACGTCAACATCGGTGGTGGCGAGCCGACGGTGCGTCCGGATTTCTGGGAGCTCGTCGACTACGCGACCAGCCACCAGGTGGGGGTCAAGTTCTCCACCAACGGTCTTCGCATCGACAAGAAGGTCGCGGCCCGCCTGGCGGCGTCGGACTATGTCGACGTCCAGATCTCGCTCGACGGTGCGACTGCGGAGGTCAACGACGCGGTCCGCGGTCCCGGCTCCTTCGACATGGCGGTCCGGGCGCTGGAGAACCTGGCCGAGGCGGGTTTCGCCGACGCGAAGATCAGTGTCGTCATGACCCGGCAGAACGTCAGCCAGCTCGATGAGTTCAAGGCGCTCGCCGACCGCTACAACGCCACCCTGCGCATCACACGGCTGCGTCCCTCGGGCCGTGGCGCCGATGTGTGGGACGACCTGCATCCGTTGCCGCAGCAGCAGCGTGAACTCTACGATTGGCTTGTCGCGCACGGTGATCGGGTGCTCACTGGCGATTCGTTCTTCCACCTGTCGGCATTCGGTTCGGATTCCGGTGGCGGCCTGCCCGGTCTCAATCTCTGTGGTGCGGGGCGCGTGGTCTGCCTGATCGACCCCGTCGGCGATGTCTACGCCTGCCCGTTCGCCATCCACGAGAACTTCCTCGCCGGCAACATCCTCTCCGACGGCGGTTTCCAGGAGATCTGGCAGCGGTCGGATCTGTTCACCGAGCTGCGCGAGCCGCAGAACGCGGGAGCGTGCACCAAGTGTGCGCACTTCGATGCGTGCCGCGGCGGCTGCATGGCGGCGAAGTTCTTCACCGGACTGCCGCTGGCCGGACCTGATCCGGAGTGTGTGCAGGGGTACGGCGAAGAACTCCTCGCCGGCGAGCGGATGAAACCGACTGCGAACAAGGATCATTCGCGGGGCACCCCGCTGACCCTGATGACCCGGCGTCCCGACGGCGACCTGACCCCGGTCGCGTCGCGCCCCACCAAATCCTGTGATGAGAACCCGCTCGCCGGGTTCACCCCCGCCGCGCGGTAGATCCACCCGCGGTACGTTCCGGGTGCACCGGGTCCCGGCGGGACCCGGAGCGCCCGGCCTCATGAGTGCCCGGCCGGCGCTCATGGACGATGAATGAGTAGGAAGAACATGGCTGCCAACCCCTGGGCGAGAAACCCCTGGTTCGAGACCGTCACCGAAGCACAGCGCCGGGCCAAGAAACGTCTGCCGAAGTCGGTGTACTCCTCGCTGGTCGCCGGCACCCAGGCCGGTGTGACCGTCGACGACAACGTGCGCGCGTTCTCCGAACTCGGCTGGGCGCCGCATGTCGTCGGTGCACAGTCCGACCGCGAGATGACGACAACGGTGATGGGCCAGGAGATCTCGTTCCCGGTGATGATCTCGCCCACCGGGGTGCAGGCCGTCGACCCCGACGGCGAGGTCGCGGTGGCGCGAGCCGCCGCGGCGCGCGGTACCGCCATGGGCCTGTCGAGCTTCGCCTCGCACGCGGTGGAAGAGGTCACCGAGGTCAACGACAAGGTGTTCTTCCAGATCTATTGGCTCGGCAGCCGGGATGACATCCTGGCCCGCGCGGAGCGCGCGAAGGCGGCCGGCGCCAAGGGCCTGATCGTCACCACCGACTGGGTGTTCAACGTGGGCCGCGACTGGGGCAGCCCCGAGATCCCGGAGAAGGTCAATTTCAAGGCCCTACTCCGTCTGGGGCCGGAGATCGCGGTCAAGCCGCGCTATGCACTCGACTGGGTCAAGGGCGGCAAGATCAACATCCCCGACCTGACCGCGCCCAACCTCACCCCGCAGGGTGTCACCGGTCCCACGTTCTTCGGGGCCTACGGGTCGTGGATGAACACGCCCCCGCCCACATGGGAAGACCTGCAGTGGCTTCGGGAGCAGTGGGGCGGGCCGTTCATGGTCAAGGGCATCACCCGCCTCGACGACGCCAAGCGGGCCGTGGACATCGGCGCAACGGCGCTGTCGGTGTCCAACCACGGCGGCAACAACCTCGACGGCACTCCCGCGACGATCCGTCTCCTCCCGGACATCGCGGCCGCGGTCGGCGACGACATCGAGGTCCTCCTCGACGGCGGTATCCGTCGCGGCAGCGACGTCGCCAAAGCACTCGCGCTCGGTGCCCGCGCGGTCATGATCGGCCGCGCGTACCTCTGGGGTCTGGCCGCCAACGGCCAGGCCGGCGTGGAGAACGTCCTCGACCTCATGCGCATGGGACTCGACGGCGTGCTCATGGGCCTCGGACACAAGAGTGTCCACGAACTCTCGGCCGCCGACCTCGTCATCCCCGACGGCTTCACCCGGTCGTTCGGCGACGCCTGACCAGTCCCCGTGGCGGTGAGAATCTGCCGGTGAGAACCCTGGGGAAGCAGAACTAGAACGTGTTACAGTTCTGCCATGGGACAGTTCGACGGCAAGGTCGTCTACATCACCGGCATCGCCCGTGGTCAAGGTCGCAATCATGCGATCCGGTTCGCCCGCGAGGGGGCCGCGATCGTCGGCCTGGACATCGCGGGACCGATCATCGACCACGCGACCTACCCCGCGGCGACCGCCGACGACCTCGCCGAGACGATCCGTCTCGTCGAGGGCGTCGGCGGGAAGATCCTTGCGCGGCAGGGTGACACGCGTGATCTGGCTCTCCAGCAGCAACTCGTGGCCGACGCCGTCGAGCAGTTCGGCCGGCTCGACCACGTGGTCGCCAATGCCGGCGTGCTGACCTGGGGCAAGGTCTGGGAGCTCAGCGAGGATCAGTTCACCGACGTCATCGACATCAACCTCGTCGGTGCGTGGAAGACGTTGAAGGCCACCATCCCGGCGATGCTCGAGGCGGGCAACGGGGGATCGATCACCGTGATCAGTTCGGTCGCGGGGCTGAAGGCGATGCCGCTGCAGGCGTCGTACTCGGCGTCGAAGTACGGGCTGGTCGGACTGACGCAGACGACCGCCAAGGAGCTCGGGCATCACCGAATCCGGGTGAACAGCGTGCACCCCTACGCGGTCGACACCCCGATGGGCGTGGCCGACACCGAAGCCCACCGGATCTTCGGAATCCCGTGGGTCAATCCACATTTCACGTCGATCCTCGACTACCACCCCGTCGCTGCGCTCGACGAGATCTCCGACGCGGTGCTCTACCTTGCCTCCGACAGCGCCAAGGGCATCACCGCGGCCGAGTTCCAGATCGACATGGGGCATTCGAAGGTCTGAGGCGCGAACGAAGCGAGCCACATTCTGCTCCCTGAGGCGTGAGCGAAGCGAGCCACGAAGGGCGACGTGAGTTGTCGCCCTTCGTGGCTCGTCGCTTTCGCTCCTCGCACCTCGGGGAGCGGGTCGTTCGTCAGTCGGCCCAGAGGGTCGACGGATCGGTTGCCTCGGTGGTCGGGCCGGCCGGGGTCTCCGGCTTGGTGCGGGAGAAGCGCGGAGCGACCTGGGCCTGGGTCACGCCGTCGATGTCGACGAGGTTGGCGCGCGCGGCCATGTGGGCGTCGGCGGGTGCCTCGGCGAAGGTCAGGACCGGCGAGGTGCAGGCGTCGGTGCCCTCGAAGACCGCGGCCCATTCGTCCCGGGTGCGAGTCTTGAAGGTCTCGGTGAAGACCTCTTTCAGGTTGCCCCACTGGGAGATGTCGTTCTGGTCCGGCAGATCGGCATCGGCGAGTTCGAGGCCCTTGAGCAGTTCGGCGTAGAACTGGGGCTCGATCGCGCCGACCGCCATGTACTTGCCGTCGGAGGTCTCGTAGACCTCGTAGTACGGGGCGCCGGTGTCGAGCATGTTGACACCGCGGGTGTCGCTCCACAGGCCGGTGCCGCGGAAGGCCCACATCATCTGTCCGAGAACGGAAGCGCCGTCGACCATGGCGGCATCGACCACCTGTCCCCGCCCGGAGATCCCGCGCTCGAGCAGCGCCGCGAGCACGCCGACGACGAGGAACATCGACCCGCCGCCGAAGTCGCCGGCCAGGTTGAGCGGCGGCACCGGGCGATCATCCTTGCGTCCGATGGCGTGCAGCATGCCGGTGAGCGAGATGTAGTTGATGTCGTGCCCGGCCAGGTTGGCGCGCGGCCCGTCCTGGCCCCAGCCGGTCATGCGTCCGTAGACCAGTCCCGGGTTCACCTTCTCCAGATCATCGGGTCCGAGTCCGAGCCGCTCCATCACGCCGGGGCGGAAACCCTCGAGGATCACGTCGGCCTTGGCGACGAGGCCGAGGATGGTCTCGCGGTCGTTCGCGTCCTTGAGGTTCGCCTCGACGACGCGCCGGCCGCGGAGGAGGGCGTCGGCGTTGCGGCCCGGCGTGGGCAGTGAGCCGGGCCGCTGGACCCGCACGACATCGGCGCCGAGATCGGCCAGGAGCATGGCGGCATGCGGACCGGGTCCGATGCCGGCGAATTCGATGACCCGGATCGAACTCAGTGGGCCGGGCTTGCCGCTGTCGCGTGGTGTGGCACTGCTCATGGGTGTCGTCCTCCCGATCGTTGTACTGCGCACTGTGTCAGGTGTCACTCGGATGCACCAAGCATTCCACAACCGATCGAACGCTCGTCAGGGTGGTCCGCAGCGCGATCTGGGCGCGTTTTTCGCTTCGTTTTTCGGGCGAGACCGACACACTCGCAAGCACCATCGCTAGCATTGGTCGAATGACAGGGCCATCGATGTTGGGGCAGTGCAACTGGCCAGACCTCGACGGGCAGGTGATCACCCTGCTGGTGCCTCTCGGCTCGGTCGAACAACACGGTCCGCACCTCCCGCTCGACACCGATACGCGCATCGCGGCGGCGATCGCCGAGCGCGTGTGCGGACGATCGGAGGCTTCCGGACTCCTGCGGGCCCCGGACCTCAACTACGGCGCCAGTGGTGAACACGAGGGCTTCGCCGGCACCATCTCGATCGGGCACGAGGCGCTGCGCGGCCTGCTCGTCGAATACGGCCGCAGTGCATGCCGGTGGGCGGCACGCGTGGTGTTCGTCAACGGGCACGGCGGAAACACCAGGACGCTGATCGAGGCGGTGACCCGACTGCGCTACGAGGGCCGGGACGTCGCCTGGTTCCCGTGCGCGTTCGACGGGGCCGATGCGCACGCCGGGTTCACCGAAACATCTGTGCTGCTGCATGTTTCGCCGTCGGTCGTCGATCCCTCGCGCGCAGTCGCGGGCAATCGGGAGCCGGTGGGCGCGCTGCTCGGTGCGATGAGATCGGGCGGCGTCGCCGCGGTGAGTCCCAACGGCGTCCTCGGCGATCCGGACGGCGCGAACCCCGACGACGGTGCAGGCATGGTCGGCGACGTCACCGATCGGCTGTGCGCCGCGCTCGACTCGTGGCAGATCGACGATCTGGGGCGTCTGGGATGACCGCCCTCGACGACTCGGCTCCACGTCGCTGTGCCGAGAACCAGGATGGGAGCGCGGAGGGCGCCGCAGCTCGGGGCGACTCCGACTCCGACTCCGCGGATCGTGAGGGCGAGCCGGCGGCGGACGCATCGACGGGAACGCACACCGGTCTGCCGGACGGGTTCCAGGTGCAGATCGACCTGCGATGCGCGAAGGCCGGCGACTTCCGCTACCTCGTCGGCGGATCGCCGACGCGCCTGCTGCGCATGTCCGACACCGCGCTCGGGATGACTTCCGAGGATGGACGAATCGAGGTGTGCGACAACGTGACCCGGCGTCTCGCGCGCGCACTGCTGGACGCGGGGATCGCCAATCCGCGGCCGATGTTCGGCCCGCAACCGGAAGATGTCACGGTGGTCGTCCCGGTGCGCGACAACCAGGACGGTGTCGACCGCCTCCTCGAGGCCCTCGCCGGGTTGGCGGTCATCGTCGTCGACGACGGCTCCGCGACGCCGATCGAGGCGGATCGCCCGACCGCCCGGGTCCTGCGCTTCGACGACAATCGCGGCCCGTCGGCGGCGCGCAACGCGGGAGCGGCGGCGGCGACGACCGATTTCGTCGCCTTCCTCGACTCCGACGTCGTACCCGACCCGGACTGGCTCACGATCTTGCTCACGCACTTCTCCGATCCGACCGTGGGACTCGTCGCGCCGCGGATCGTCGGGCTGCGATCCGACGACGACGCCATGACGACATCGCTGGCCGAGCGCTACGAGAACGGCTGGTCGTCACTGGACATGGGTCCCGAGGAGTCCGCGGTGGCGCCGTCCACCCGGACGCCGTACGTGCCCAGTGCCGCGATGGTCGTGCGGCGCAATGCATTCTGCGGATTCGACGAGTCGCTGCGGGTGGCCGAGGACGTCGACGCATGCTGGCGGATGCACGCGGAGGGATGGCGGATCCGCTACGACCCGGTCGCGCGCGTCGCCCACGAACACCGCACGGATCTGCGGTCGGTGCTCTCGCGACGGTGCTTCTACGGCACCGGCGCGGCGCACCTGGCCTCCCGCCACGGCGACCGTGCGGCACCGATGAAGATGTCGGTGCCGATGGCGGCCGCGGTGGTCGCGCTGCTGTCGCGGACCCGTTTCGGTGCTGCGCTGGCGATGATCATCCTCACCCACCTCGCGGTGCGGATGCGCCGCCGGCTCGGTGACCTGCCCTCGGCGCCCCTGGTGTCCGCGCAGATGACCGGGCGGGCCGCCGGGTTCGGGTTGCTGCAGGCCGCCGATGCGATCTGCCGCCACTATTGGCCGGTGGCGTTGCTGCTCGCGCTGGTGTCGAAGCGGTTCCGCACCCTCGCCGTGCAGGTGGCGATCGTCGAGGGGGTGGTGTCCTGGGTTCGGGACCTGCTCGCCGATCCGACCAGCCCACCCACGCTCGGGCCGTTGCGCTACATCCTCATGCACCGCCTCGACGATCTGGCCTACGGTGCCGGGCTGTGGCAGGGAGTCATCGCCCATCGAGACCCGGAAGCATTGCGCCCGGTCATCTCTCGATGACGGCGGCCGATCGGTCGCTCACCGCAGACGTTGTCATCGTCGGTGCCGGCAGTGCCGGGTGTGTGCTCGCGGAGAGGCTCTCGCGGGAGCCGGAGCGCACGGTCGTACTGCTCGAGCGGGGGCCCGCGGGGTTGCCCACGCCGGCCGACCTGGACCTTCGGCGACTGCCGATCGACGACGCTGCGCCGCACGCCGTCCGGCACGCCACCGATCTGGGGGTGTACGCGGCCCGCGGTTCGGCACTCGGCGGCTCGTCGGCGGTGAACGGCGGGTACTTCCTGAGGTGGCATCGAGACGACTTCGGGTCGTGGCCTGCCGGGTGGGAGCCCGACGCCATCGCCGACGCCTATGACGAACTGGACGCGCCCGCGGGCACCATGGGTGTCGAACCCGTGGCCGACGACGAACTCGGCGACGCCGGACGCGCTTTCGAACGCTACTGGTCGGAACGTGCGCCGGTGCGCCCGATCGCGCAGCGGTGGCCGGTGGTCGGGCTCAACCGGGTGTTGACCAACCGGAGCGGAGTAGCGCGCCGATCCGCAGCCGACGCCTACCTCGTCCCCGCGCTCTCGCGTCCCAACCTCAGGGTGCTGACCGGGCGGGTGGTCGACCGCCTCGACACGGTTCGGGGTCCGACGGTCACGGGCGTGCGTGCGGGGTCGCTGAGCGTGAGGGCGGGGGAGGTGATCCTCGCCGCGGGCACGCTCGGGACCGCGGGAATCCTGCTCCGGTCGGAAGTACCGGGCCTGCCGGGATCGGGCGCACGGGGTCGCTCGGATGTGAGGTCGTTGACGGCCGGGGAACACCGGGGCCTCGCGGTGTCGTACTCGAGGCGGTCACCGGCCGACGCCGGCATGGTGCTGCCGACTGTGCTGCACACCGAGAACGGACTCGAGATTCGTTGTTACCGAGACGATTTCGCTTCCTATATTCACGGTCTGCCCGTCAGCGGGCCGATTGTCGAGGTGACCGCGATGCGGCACTCGCCGGTGCGAATCGTCGCGGATCACTCGCGTGTACGGATGGAGTTCGTCGAGCCCGACCCGGACACCGCGGCCTCGCTGAGGACGGCCGCCGCGGGTGTCGTGGAGATGCTGCGGTCGCCGGAGTTCACCGACGTCGTCGTACCGGGTAGCGTCCGGATCGCCGATCGGGCCGGGTTCTCCCAGCATGCGTGGGGGACCGTGCCGATGGGAATCCGGACCGATTGGCTCGGCGGCGTATCCGGGACCCGCGGCCTGCGAATCGTCGACGGGTCCATTCTGCCCGGTAGCGGCCGCAGCGGTCCGCACGCGACCATCATGATGATGGCGAGCCGCATCGGCACGGTACTCGCACAACGGTGAGTCGGACTACCCCCCGGAACGCTCGCGGTCCGGGCCGGGTCTCTCTAGTCTGTGAGCATGCCTGCGTCCTCGCTGTCCGATCCGGCCGTCCGCGATTTCCTCACCGGCGGCACGAAAACCGGTCATCTCGGATATCTCGCCGCCGACGGACGACCCCTCGTCGTTCCGGTGTGGTTCGTGCTCGACGGTGATCGGATTGCCTTCAACACCGGCGCCACCACCGCCAAAGGTCGTGCGCTGCTTCGCGATTCACGGGTCGTGATGTCGGTTGACCTGCCCGAACCGCCCTTCGGGTTCGTGCAGGTGCAGGGCAGCGCCCGCATCACCGAGGACCTCGACGAGGTACGTCGCATCGCCTCGCTGTGCGGGGCCCGGTACATGGGCGCCGACCGCGCCGAGGAATTCGGGGCCCGCAACGGGGTGCCCGGCGAGCTGGCGATCTGGATCGACCCGATCAAGGTCATCGCGAGCCTCGATGTCACCGCATGAGCGGCGGAATGCGCTCCTGACGCCGACGCTGCGCAAGCAGTGCTGGGGGTTCATGATCGGCTCGGCGCTGTTCGCGCTGGGTTCGGCCCCCGGGCTGGCGCATCTGGTGGGTGCCGGGTTCGCCAACGGCTGCTATTTCGTCGGCGCATGGTTCTTCACCGGTGCCGGTGTCATCCAGCTGGTTCGCAGCGGAACCGTGACCGAGCTGCGGTCCTCGGCGCCCGGTTCGGTGATCCGAGCCGAATGGTTGAGCGCCGCAACGCAATCGGTGGGTACGATCCTCTTCAACGTGTCGACCACGGGGGCGCTTGTGGCACACACGATCTGGGGCGACCGTCACCTCGTCTGGACCCCTGACGCCGGCGGTTCGATCGCCTTCCTGATCAGCGGTGCGGTTGCCTTCGCCGGGTACGCCCGCGCCACCGGCCGTCGGTGGGACCTCCGTGATCGTGACTGGTGGTCGGTGCTGGTCAACTGGATCGGATGTGTCGCATTCGGGGTGTCCGCGGTCGGGGCGTTCGTGACCAAGGGTGGCGTCACCGCCGACGCCGTAGCTGCCACGTCCGGCACCTTCGTCGGTGCAATCTGCTTCTTCCTCGCGTCCCTCGTCGTGCTTCCGGGGCGGCACACCGTGTCGCGCTGAGGTGCGGGGCCGGAACTCAGTCCGGCTGCGGTGCGTCGGCGTCCGTGCGTTCGTCGACGGCGCTCTGGTGGGCCGAGAGTTCCCGGTCCAGCGCCGTGTCGAGGGCGCGGTCGAGTGCGGCGTGCGCGTTCTCGGTCCCGACCCGGCGCATCATCCCCAACAGGTTCACCGCCCAGGCGACGTCGTCGTCGTTCTCCGGCAGCCAGCCCGGGCCCTTGCGCCGGTCCACCTCGTCGTGCGCGGCAGCGAGCAGGATCTCGGCGGCTTCGTTGATCTTCGCGGTGAACCGCTCGTGGACGTCGGCCAGCGCGGAGATCTGCACGCCCCGTCGTACGAGCTTGGCCAGGTTCCCGATGATGCGCTGATCGACGGCCTCGTACACCCCGTCGCGCCCGGTCTCGGCGATCACCCCGGCCTGCACGAGTGCCGCTACCTGGGGCTCGTCCAGCAGACCGAACCGGTCGTCGAGTTCGGAGCGAGTGATCTCCGGACGCGATGTACTCGACCAGTGCTCGTCGAGGATTTCGTTGAGCTCCAACGCATCCCCGATCCGAGCGCCCGGATTCGTCATGAACGTGGCGATGTGCTTGAGCGTGAAGCCGCTGCCGAGCAGTTTGTTGATCGCCCGGAGATTGCGGAGGTGCTTCTCGGTGTAGATCGCGACGCGCCCACGGCGGAGCGGCTGGGGGAGCAGCCCCCGTTCCTGGTAGCCGCGGATGTTCCGGGTCGTCGTTCCGGACACGCGCGCCAGGTCGTCGATCCGGTACTCGGTCATCCCCTCACTGTAACGCTGCGGCGGACGGAGTCCGAGTCCGCTGGTGGACGAGAATCCGGTAATCACGCAGCTCGACGCGGCGGAGCTGGCCGACGTACTGGGTCGCGAATCCGGGGTACATCGTCGCGTTGAACCCGTCCTCGGTCAGGTACCAGCTCTGACAGCCCGAGTTCCACGTGGTCGAGGTCAGCCGGCGCTGGATGTCCCGGTTGTACCGCTCCTGCGCCTCGGCGCGTACGTCGAGCGCCTTCCACCCGTTGTCCAGAAGCCGGCCGATGGCGTCGGTGATGTAGTCGATCTGTGCCTCCATGTAGACCAGGGCGGAGCTGTGGCCGGGACCGGAGTTGGGTCCGAAGGTGAAGAACAGGTTGGGATAGCCGGACACCGCGACGCTGCGGTAGGCGAACGCGCCCCGCCCCCACTCCGACGCCAGGTCCCGACCGTCTAGGCCGGTGATCGGGATCGGCGTCCCGTTCTTGGACACGTCGAATCCGGTCGCGAAGACGATGCAATCGAACTGGTGCTCAACACCTTCGACGGTGCGGATGCCGCGTTCGGCGATACGGGCGATCGGCCAGGTGACCAGTGTGCAGTTCGGTCGTTGCAGGGCGGGGTAGTAGTCGCTGGTCATGAGCAGGCGCTTGCAGCCCGCGGCGAAGTCGGGGGTGAGTTGCCTGCGAAGCCACGGGTCGTCGACTTGAGACCGCAGGTGCAACTTGCTCACCGCCTCGACGACGCGGGTCAGGGGAGTGTTCCAGACGACGCCCAGAGCCACCGTCTCGTGACCCCAGAACCAGAGCGATCGTGCGAGGCGCTGCGCTCCCGGCACCGATCGATACAGCCGTTTGGTGGCCTCTCGGGTCCGGACGTCGGCGCGGGGCAGCACCCAGCCGGGAGTGCGCTGGAAGACCTTCACCGACGCGGCCTGCTCCACCAGTTCCGGCACGATCTGCACCGCGCTGGCCCCGGTGCCCACGACAGCGACCTTCTTACCCACGAAATCATAGTCGTGATCCCAACGCGCGCTGTGGATCTTGTGTCCCGCATAGTCCTCGATACCGGGGATGTCGGGGAACGAGGCGTTCGCGAGCGGTCCGGAGGCGAGGACGACGGCGCGCGCCCGCACCGGTTCGTACCCCTCACCGAAGGTGAGGGTCCACAGTCCCTCGTCGGCGCTGTACTCCAGGCCCGACACCGTGTGGCCGAACCGGATGTGTGGGCCGATCCCGGAGTCGTCGACCATCGAGCGGATGTAGTCGAGGATCTCGGCACTCCGCGAGTAGGTGTGTGACCACTCCGGATTGGGTGCGAAGCTGTAGGAGTACAGACGCGACGGGATGTCGCATGCGGCCCCCGGGTAGGTGTTGTCGCGCCAGGTACCGCCGGCCCGGTCGTCGCGTTCGAAGATCACGAAGTCGTCGATGCCGCGATCGCGGAGACGGATCGCCGCCCCGATGCCCGCGAAGCCGGCACCGATGATCGCCACCGAGGTGTGCACGGCCACCCCCTCAGGCCGTCGGCTCATAGGTGAGTTCCTGAGACCACGTGGGCGTTCGGTGGACGAGACCGAACGGGATGCGATCGGTGAGCTTCACCATCGAGTCGGCGAACAGGTGGTAGGGCACATTGCCTCGATTGATCACCGCCGCACCGTGGTACGCGACCACCTGGAACATCGGGAGGCGCCGTACGTACTCACTACGTTCGCCCACCGCCCGGTAACGCTTCATCGCGCTGTACAGCCGTTCCTCGTCGACGCCCATCGCGACGATGTTGTCGCGCATCTTGTTCAGGAGCGGAACGTAACTGAGCGCGCCGATCAGGAAGGTCGGCTTGACCCATCCGCCGACGAAGTCGATCGTCCGCTTGCGTATCCCCGCATGTCCGAGGATCTCCATCACCTCGAAGTCGACCGCGAGGTGTCGCGACTCGTCGGAGTTGATCCGCTTGAACACCTCCTGGGCCACCGGGTCCTTCACCTCGTCGGTGATGAACTTGATCAGCGCACCGTCGAGCGCGACCTCGAGCATCGGGATCACGGTCCCCAGGAAGGACAGGGACATGTCGTCGGAGTGCCGGTCGAGCCAGTTGATGACAAGCTGCACATTCACATTCGGTGACGGGATCTCATCACCGTCCAACATCCCCCACCGGCGCATCAGCGCCAGTTCGGCATTGGCATGCTTCTGTTCCTCGGCGTGGAAGTGCTCGTAGATGCTCTTGAGAGTCGGCGTCGGCGCCTTCTTCGCCATGGCAGCGAAGCCCCGCGCGCCGACGTTCTCGATCCACATGAGGTCACTCATGAACGGTTTGAGCTTGGCGTGCAGGTCCGGCTCGATGAGTTCGGCACCCGGTGCATCCCAGTCGATGTCGGCCAGTGCCCACTGGCGGTCCTTGATCTTCTGGAGCATGTTGTCGAGGTCGATGGCCATGACGGTCCTTTCGGGTCAGGTCGGGTGGATGGCGCCGGGGTCAGGACGATGGGAGGAGCCGGTTGAGCAGTCCCAGGCCCCGGACGTAGGAGGCCGGGAAGTGTCGCTTGAGGTGCCAGATCACCCGGGCGTCGACCTGGGGCACGACGTAGAGGCGACCGAGATCGTGCGCGTCGAGCGTCGCCGAGGCGACGCCGTCTGGTGAGATACCCGTCCAGCGCATCAGGTTCGCGGCGAGAGTGCGTGCCTCGGAGGTGATCCGACCGTCCTGGGCGACGTTGGTCTTCACGAACGTCGGGCACAGGACCGTCACGCCGACCCCCGAGTGCGCCATTTCGGCTGCGAGTGTCTCGCTCAGCGAGACGACGGCCGCCTTCGACACGTTGTACGGCGCCATGACCGGGGCCGCGGCGAATCCGGCCGCCGAGGCGACGTTGATGATGCCTCCCCGGCCGGCTTCCCGGAGCATCGGCGCGAAGAGTTCGCAACCGTGGACGACGCCCCAGAGGTTGATCCCCAGGGCCCACGACCAGTCGTCGAACCCGATGTCGCCGACCGGGCGGCCGCCGATCCCGACCCCGGCGTTGTTGATGACGAGATCGGGAGGACCATCGAAGGTCTCGACGGCGAACGCGGCGAGGGACTCGACTGCCGTTCGGTCGGCCACGTCGCAGGTGAAGGGATGTGCGGGGCGGCCGGTCCGGCCTTCGATCAGTGACACGGTCGCCACGGCTCGCTCGGGATCGATGTCGGCGCAGATCACCTCGCCGCCGCGTCGTGCGAGTTCCAGGGCGAAGGCCCGACCGATTCCGCTGCCCGCGCCGGTGACGATCGCGCGTGAGCCGATCGACACGGGGTCACGCAGGAGTCGCCGTCGGAGGCTGTCCACGACCGGGATCATGACACCTCCGACACGGTGTGCAGTCGGTCGACATCGGCGAGGAAGTCGGCGACCCGGTGGAGCGCGGCGTCGGCTTCGGGGCCCAATCGGGGAAGGGCCTGGAAGACGTGCATCATGCCCGGCCACACCTCCAGCCGGCTGTCGCCGCCGTGCGTCCGGAGTCGCTCGTGGAGGTGACGGGCGTCCGCGCTGAGCATCTCCGCCCCGCCGGTCTGGATGAGGAACGGTGGCAACTGCCCGGCGGGAGTGAACTCGAGCTCGAGGCGGGGATGGTCCGCCGGGACGTCACGCGTGTAGAGGGCGACGAGTCGCGCCGCCGCGGCGGCGGTGATCGCCGGGTCGCGCCGGATGCGTTCCTGCTGACGGGCCAGCCCGAAGGTGAGGTCGATCAGCGGTGAGAACAGGACGATCGACGAGGGCTGGGCGCTGCCGGCCCGCGCCCGTTGCAGGACGAGGTCACAGGCGAGGTGTCCGCCGGCCGAATCCCCGCCCAGCACGATGTGCGATGCCGGATAGCCCTGACGCACAAGCCACTCGAACCCGGCGGCGACGTCGTCGGCCGCGCATGGGAAGCGGTTCTCGGGGGCCAGCCGGTAGTCCACGACGAAGACGGGCAGGCCACTCGCCGCGGACAACCGCGCTGCCAGCCCGCGGTGGGTGCGCGCCGAACAGATCGCGTACGCGCTGCCGTGGATGTAGTAGATCGCCGCGTCGGAGGGTTCGACCCCGGGTCCGAGCACCCATTCGCCGCGCACGTCGTCCTCCTGCACGGCCCGCACCGTGGTGCCGGCGGGTGCGGGACCGAGCAGTCGCATCACCGTGGCGATGAGGCCGCGTGAGAGCCGGATTCCGGTGGGATTCAGCGGGATCAGTCCCGTGAAGGCACCGAAACCCCAGCGGGTGAGGTGGGCGGTGACCGTCGAACGGGCGGTCGCGCGGGTCGGCAGCGGTGTCGGCGACCGGAGTGGGTCTGTGTGCATCACCTCACACCATCAGCAACTGTGCCATTTGTCAATGGCATGGTTTGCGGGGAGTGGCGGAACAGCGACAGGGCCGCGCGATCCGTCGCGCGGCCCTGTCGATGGTCATGTCGCCGCTAGGGAGCGGGCAGTGGTGCCTCGGAATTCGCGGTGATCTCGATGTCCCCGGTCGTCCGCGCGCCGGTCGAGGTCCCGTAGATGAGGTGGGCCGGCACGAAGCGCATGCCGAGCCAGTACAGGATCATTCCGGCTCCGGCCCCCATGAACCAGGTGAAGCTCGCCTGATAGACGGTGCCGAAGATGACGACGCAGATCGGCAGGGTCGATGCGATGACGGTGGCGCCCACGGCAATCGGGTTCCACCCGTTGCGGTACCAGTAGGTGCCCGCCGGCTTCATCGTGAACAGGTCGTCGACGACGATCTTCTGCTTCTTGACGAGGTAGAAGTCGGCGATCAGGATGCCGAACAGCGGACCGATCACCGCACCGAGGGTGTCCATCGTGTAGTGGATCGCCGTCGGGTTGTTGAAGAGATTCCACGGCGTGATGAGCACCGAGCCCACCGCTGCGATCATGCCCCCGGTGCGCCAACTGATCTTGGTGGGCGCCACATTCGAGAAGTCGAAGGCGGGCGAGACGAAGTTCGCGACGATGTTGATGCCGATCGTGGCGATCGCGAACGTCAACACGCCCAACACGGCCGCGGTGGTGTTGTCGATGCGGTCGACGATGTGCACCGGATCGGTGATGATGTTGCCGTCCTCGTCGGTGCCGATGACCGTGACCGCCGCGGAGACCGTGCACACCACCAGAAGCGAGAAGAAGAGGAAGTTGACCGGGAGTCCCCAGAAATTGCCCTTCTTGACCTCACCGAAAGAGCGGCCGTAGCGCGAGAAGTCGCCGAAATTGAGCATCGGCCCGGAAAAGTAGGAGACCACGAGCGCGAATGCGCTGATCATCATCGTGATCGACGACCATCCGGAGAGCCCGTCGCCGACCGACAGGTCGAGGCTCACGTTGTCCCACCCGGCCTCGACGACAAGGTAGGCCGCCAGCGCGATCATCACGACATACACTGCGGGACCGCAGAAGTCGATGAACTTCCGAATCGTCTCCATCCCGTTCCAGAACACGAGCGCCTGTAGCACCCACATGAGGATGAAGCCCGCCCAGCCGAGTGCGGACAACCCGAGGAAACCGTGTTGCTCGACGTCACCCCACGGTTCCAGTCCGGGCCAGAACTTCAGCGCGAGAAGGCCGAAGGCGACCGACGCCAGGTAGGTCTGGATTCCGTACCAGACCACCGCGATGACACCGCGGATGATCGCCGGGATGTTGGCGCCCTTGACGCCGAACGAGACTCGAGTTGTGACCGGATAGGGGACGCCCGCGAGCTGGGATGGTTTGGCCACGAGGTTGCACAGGATGTTGACCGCGACGATGCCCACCACGAGCGCGACGAGCACCTGCCAGGCCGCGATCCCGAGCGCGAACAGGCTGCCCGCGAACACGTACCCGCCGACGCTGTGCACATCGGACATCCAGAAGGCGAAGATGTTGTACCACGTCCACTTCTGTTCCTTCAGCGGCGCGAGGTCGGTATTCGTGAGTCGGTCGTCGTAGGTCGCCTTGATGACGCTCTCGCCCGCCGCCCCGGAATGCGACTGTGCCGCAGGACCCGTCGGGTCGGGGTGGGGGTTCCCGGATGTTGGTGTGGACATTGTGCTCCCGTTGTCGGTCTCGGCGACAGCGCTCGTCTGTCGGCGAACGGCGTTGATGGGAGAAATGTAAGAACGGTTTGTTACCCCACGATGAACGCGCGGAAATATCCCTGCCTCAGGGCCGCACGTTCCGGGACGGGAAACGCGCGAGCCAGTCGGCGACGGCCCCGGTGAGCCGATGCTGGTTGGCGCGCTTGACGATCTCGTGTCCCTCGTCGTCGAACATCAACATCTCGGCGACCGCCCCCCGGGCCTGTAGTTCGGCGACCATCTGCTGGGATTCGCTCACCGGCACATTGGTGTCGTGCGCCCCGTGGACGACGAGCAACGGTGCCCGGACGTCGTCGATGCGGTGGATGGGGGAGAGGTCGGCGAGCAGCTCTCGGTCGGACTCCGGGTGGCCGTACTTCGTGTAGGCGGCCACCGCGATCCACGGTTCGGTGTTGCGGAAGAACGACTCGAGATCACTCATGCCGCAGATCGCGATGCCCGCCGCGAACACCTCGGGATGAAAGGTCAGGCAGGCCAATGTGAGATAGCCACCGTAGGAACGTCCCGAGCAGTACACCGCGTCGGGGTCGGCGATGCCCTGTCGGCAGAGGAACTCGGCGCAGTCGGCGGCGTCGTCGATGCCGGCATACCGCCCGTACCGATCGTCGGCGTGGGCGAACAGGCGTCCATAGCCCGAGGATCCGCGCACGTTGGGAGCGAACACCGTGATCCCGGCGTCGACGAGCGGGCCGAACAGGAACTGGTAGTCCGGTCGCGTCTGCCCCTCCGGGCCGCCGTGGAAGTACAGCAGTGTGGGTCCGGGCTTCTTCGAGGCGCGGAACAGGAAGCCCGACAGGGGCATTCCGTCGCGTGCCGAGAACTCCAGCAGCTCCGGACGCAGCTGATCCGACGGCCCCTCGCCGGTCACCACGTCGTCACGCACCGGGTACACCGCGCGGTTCGCGACGTCGACGAGATGCACGAGGGGGGAGTGCTGCGGACTCGAGACCGTGACCGCGACCACCGAACCCGCGGCACTGATCGACAGGTCGGAGGCGACCTCACCCGGGAGTTCGATCGGTGGGTGCAGCGTCTGGTCGGGCAGTGTCATGATCTGCAATTCGCTGCGGCCCTTGACGTTCCACAGCAGAGCGACGGTCGACTGATCATGGCTGACGGCGAACTCGTCGAGTCCGATGTCGACCCGCTGGGCCATCACCCGGAACCGGACGCCGAACCTGCTCACCTCGACACCGAGGAGACGCGGGAATTTGGCGTCGAAGTCACTGCGTACCAGCGCCTGGACGCTGTCGAGATCCCGGACGGGTTCGTGCGGGGCGGGCACGAACACCGTCGAGGAGTGATCGAATCCCTGGTCGAGCACGTACCCCTGATCGGTGACCGCACCGGGGTCCTGCGGCAGGAGCGGAGTCATCGTGATGTCGTCGTCGGCCGCTTCGGGATGGCGTCGGAGAAGGAGCATGTCGTGGTAACCGCGAGGTCCGACGCGGACGAGCGTCGCGCCCTTCCAGGAATCGATCAGGACACCGCCGACACGCTGGTCGAGCGTCTGGGTCGTCCCCGTGCCGGGGTGGACCCGCAGGGCGTATGAGGTGCCGTCGTGGTCGATGGCCGTGATCAGGACCCAGTCGGTGTCCCAGCCGACGAGTCCGACGGTGCCGAACGAACGGCCGTCCGGGCGGGTGGCCGCGATCCGGTGGGCGGTGTCGTCGTCGGGTTCGGTGGTCACCACCCAGACCTGGTGGTGTTCACCGCCGCTCGGCGCGATCTCCACGGCCAACCACCGGCCGTCGGAGGAATGGACCACTTTGCGCACCGGACCGGTGGACAGCAACTCGACCCACCTCAGCTCGCCGACGCCGTCGCGCGACAGCGAACGCTGGGCGGCCCGCGGGTACCCGGTGCCGTCGTCGACGATGTAGGCGAACGCGCTCCCGTCCGGGGAGAGGGAGGCGCCGTAGGTCTTCCAGCCGCGATCGTCGAAGCGCAGAGCGGTCACCGTCGTGCGTTCGCTTCCATGGTCTGCAGCCACATCTCGAGGAGCGCGACCTGCCACAGCTCGTTGCCGTCGAGCCTGGTGCGGATTCCGTTGGGATCGGCGAAGAGCCGATCGAGGGCCTCGGGTCGGTACAGCCCGCGGTCGCGGGCGGCCTTGGACCGCAACGTGTCCGAGACGAGGTCGAGCACGCCGCCGGTGAGGTGGCGGATGCCGGGGACCGGGAAGTAGCCCTTCGTGCGGTCGATGACGGCCGAGGGCAGAAGCGCCCGGCTCGCCTCCTTGAGCACACCCTTGCCGCCGTGGGCGAGCTTGAGATCGGGGGGACACGTGGCGGCCAGTTCGACGAACTCGTGGTCGAGGAACGGGACCCGGGCCTCCAGACCCCAGGCCATCGTCATCGTGTCGACGCGCTTGACCGGGTCGTCGACGAGCATGACCGTGGTGTCGAGGCGCAACGCGGCGTCGACGGAGGTGTGGGCGCCGGGCGCGGAGTGGTGGGCCGAGACGAACTCGAAGCTGGGGTCGTATCCCGCCTCGGTGAGGTAGTCGTCGGCGAGGATGCCGCGGATGTCGACGTCGTCGCGGTCGAAGAACACGTCGGCATAGGCCCGCGTCGTCTTGTCGCGGGTCACGTCGAGCAGCGGGGGATACCAGCTGTATCCACCGAGGATCTCGTCGGCTCCCTGGCCGGACTGGACCACCTTGATGGACTTGCTCACCTCCTGCGACAGGAGGTAGAAGGCGACGCAGTCGTGGCTGACCATGGGTTCGCCCATCGCCGCGACGGTGTCGGGGATGGCGGGCAGCAGGCGGTCGGTGCCGATGTGGATCTTGTGGTGATCGGTGCCGAAGGTGTCTGCGATCAGATCGGAGTAGGCGTATTCGTCACCGGATTCTCCTGCCGCGGAATCGAATCCGATGCTGAAGGTCGCGAGGTCGGTCTGGCCCTGCTCGGCGAGCAGCGCGACGACCAGGGAGGAGTCGACGCCGCCGGACAGCAACACGCCGACAGGGACGTCGGCGACCATGCGCCGGCGCACCGACGTCCGTAGCGAATCGAGTAGTTCGTGCTGCCAGCGCTTCTCGTCCCAGTCCCGGCGGTCGGGGTGTGGCTCGAAGGCCGGCTCCCAATACCTGCGTTCGGTGCGACGGCCGTCGGGCTGGATCGTGATGACGGTGGCCGGCGGGACCTTGCGGATGCCGTTGTAGATCGTGTGCGGCGCCGGGACGACGGCATGGAAGCTGAAGTAGTGGTGCAGCGCCACCCGGTCGATCGAGGTGTCGACCTCGCCGGCGCGGAGCAGTGCCTGCACCGACGAGGCGAACCGGAGCCGGCCGGGGGTGTCGGCGAGATAGAGCGGCTTGATGCCCAGCCGGTCGCGGCCCAGGGTGACCACGCCGGTGTCGGTGTCGACGACCGCGAACGCGAACATGCCCATGAAGTGGTCGACGCAGTCGGGACCCCAGGCGTGGAACGCCTTGAGGATGACCTCGCTGTCGGCGTGGGAGAAGAAGGTGTATCCCTTGCCCTCCAGCTCGGCGCGCAGCTCGTGGTGGTTGTAGATGCACCCGTTGAACACCAGCGCGAGACCCAGCGCCGGGTCGACCATCGGCTGGCTCCCGCGCTCGGACAGGTCGATGATCTTCAGGCGGCGGTGGCCCAGTGCGACAGAACCTTTCGCGAAGACGCCGGAACCGTCGGGACCGCGGCGGGTCATCTCGCAGGTCATGGCGTCGACGGCCGAGACATCCGGCGCCGTGCCGTCGAACCGGATCTCGCCGCAGATTCCACACATGGGTCGCTGGTCCTCCTCGTCGCTGCCGCACTCCGGTGCCGCCGGTGCGCTGGCGCACCGGGCGGAGGCATCCTCCCACCCTAGGAGCAGCCGGTCGGGCCGGCACCCCGGGTGGGGGGCGACTACGTCGGGGTCACCCAGGTGGTGATGTCGCAGTGCACGACCTCGACCCCCTTGGTGTCGACGATGCTCACCGACACGGTGACGTCGGTCCCGGCGGTGATGGCGCCGAAGTCCACGGGTTCGGCCAGACGGGCCTCCGCGGTCAATCGCGTCGTCGCCTTGGTCAGGTAGCTCGTCTGCATCGCCTTGGGGATCCAGCGGTGGGACGTGGGCGTGGTGGCCTCCATCAGCATCCCCATCGCGGCCTCGGCCAGGTTGCACGCCGCGATCGCGTGGAAGGTGCCGATGTGGTTGTGGACGCCGAACCAGTTGGGTGCGGTGACCTTGCAGTAACCGGGCTCCATCTCCTGCACGAGCGGCAGGACTGTGCCGAAGTAGGGCACCCTCGCGACCATTCCGAGGGAGAACAGGACGTTGCCGAGCGGGTTCGCGGGCAGCTTCTTACGCAGGGCGAAGGTGGGATTCGTGGAACTCATGGCGGTATCTTACTCATGAGTCAGTTCGGCGTGCCCCGCCGGCGTCCGATGTGGATTTGATCGTGCTCCCGACCTGATGCATACTGTTCGGGTTGCCTTGACCGGCGGACGCAGGTTGTGCCATGTGCCAGATCTGCGGTCGCGGACAGGTGAATGACTCCCAGGCCCGGTCTACGGGGACTGGGCGTGTAACGCGTGCCCCGATATCGGTTCACGGTCCCGACACGCCCGACCGCGGGTGCCGGAGCAAACCGGCTCGTACCAGGTACGAGCCAACGTACAACGACAGATGAACAGCGTCGATTGCCGTATCTCACACGGTGGTCATGTGCTCAGCCGGCGAGAGGTCGGTTCCGATCACGCGGTGTTTGTCTGTCGAGAACAACTGACGGAAGAGGACACAGCGTGGCGGGACAAAAGATCCGCATCAGGCTCAAGGCCTACGACCACGAGGCGATCGACGCTTCGGCGCGCAAGATCGTGGAGACCGTGACCCGTACCGGGGCACGCGTCGTCGGCCCGGTGCCATTGCCCACCGAGAAGAACGTGTACTGCGTCATCCGTTCGCCGCACAAGTACAAGGACAGCCGCGAACACTTCGAGATGCGTACCCACAAGCGACTCATCGACATCCTCGACCCGACACCGAAGACGGTCGACGCGCTCATGCGCATCGACCTCCCGGCCAGCGTCGACGTCAACATCCAGTAGGACGGGGGCGAGATACATCATGAGCAATCAGAGTTCGACCAAGGGCATCCTGGGCACCAAGCTCGGCATGACCCAGGTCTTCGACGAGAACAACCGCGTCGTCCCGGTCACTGTCATCCAGGCCGGCCCGAACGTGATCACCCAGCTCCGCAGCGCGGACCGGGACGGCTACACCGCCGTCCAGCTCGCCTACGGCGCGATCGATCCCCGCAAGGTGACCAAGCCGGTCGCCGGCCAGTACAGCAAGGCCGGGGTCACCCCGCGCCGGCACCTGGCCGAGATCCGCGTCAACGACATCAGCGAGTTCGAGGTCGGTCAGGAACTGACCGCCGAGATCTTCGCCGACGGCGCGCTGGTCGACGTCACGGGTACCTCCAAGGGCAAGGGCTTCGCCGGCGTCATGAAGCGCCACGGCTTCGCCGGTCTGGGCGCCAGCCACGGTGCCCACCGCGTGCACCGCGCACCGGGCTCGATCGGTGGCTGCGCCACCCCGGGTCGCGTGTTCAAGGGCATGCGCATGGCAGGCCGCATGGGTAACGACAAGGTGACCACGCAGAACCTCACCGTCCACAAGGTGGATGCCGAGGCCGGTCTGCTGCTGATCAAGGGAGCGATCCCGGGTCGCAAGGGCGGCATCGTGATGGTTCGCGACGCAGTGAAGGGTGGTGCCCAGTAATGAGCAACACAGCGAGCACCGAGACCGCGACAAGGTTGACGCTGGACGTCAAGACCGCCGACGGCAAGACCAACGGAACCGTTGACCTGCCCGCCGCGCTCTTCGACGCACCGGCCAACATCGCGCTGATGCACCAGGTCGTCGTGGCCCAGCAGGCCGCGGCACGCCAGGGCACGCACTCCACCAAGACCCGCGGCGAGGTCCGCGGCGGTGGCGCCAAGCCGTACCGCCAGAAGGGCACCGGCCGTGCGCGCCAGGGTTCGACCCGTGCGCCGCAGTTCGCCGGCGGTGGCACCGTCCACGGCCCGCAGCCGCGTGACTACAGCCAGCGCACCCCCAAGAAGATGAAGGCGGCCGCACTGCGCGGCGCGCTGAGCGACCGCGCTCGCAACGAGCGCATCCACGTGATCACCGAACTGGTCTCCGGGCAGAAGCCCTCGACCAAGTCGGCACGCCAGTTCCTGGAGAGCCTCTCCGATCGCCGCAAGTTCCTGGTCGTCCTCGGCCGCGAGGATCTCACGGCGTGGCTGAGCGTGGCGAACCTGCAGAACGTGCTGCCGATCGCGCCGGATCAGCTCAACACCTACGACGTCCTGGACTCGGACGAGGTGGTGTTCAGCGTCGAGACGCTCAATGCCTTCATCGAGCAGAACACGGCGGATGCCAAGGCTGCCGTCGAGAAGACAGCAGAGGAGGCCTGACATGGCGACCGTTGCCGACCCGCGCGACATCATCCTGGCGCCCGTGATCTCGGAGAAGTCCTACGGGCTCATGGAGGACAACGTGTACACCTTCCTGGTGCACCCGGAGTCCAACAAGACCGAGATCAAGATCGCGATCGAGAAGATCTTCGGTGTCAACGTTGCCAGCGTCAACACCGCGAACCGACAGGGCAAGCGCAAGCGGACCCGCTCCGGCTACGGCCAGCGCAAGTCCACCAAGCGCGCCATCGTGTCGCTGACCGCAGACAGCAAGCCCATCGAGATCTTCGGGGGCTCGGTCAGCTGACCGGGGCGCCCAGAGAAGGACTAGAGACTCATGGCTATTCGTAAGTACAAGCCGACGACCCCGGGTCGTCGTGGGGCCAGCGGCTCCGACTTCGCCGAGGTCACCCGTGACCACCCGGAGAAGTCGCTGGTGCGTCCGCTGCACGGGCGTGGTGGCCGAAACGCTCACGGCCGCATCACCACTCGTCACAAGGGTGGCGGCCACAAGCGTGCCTACCGTCTGATCGACTTCCGTCGTAACGACAAGGACGGCATCAACGCCAAGGTCGCTCACATCGAGTACGACCCGAACCGCACCGCGCGGATCGCGTTGCTGCACTACGTCGATGGCGAGAAGCGCTACATCATCGCGCCCAAGGGCCTGAAGCAGGGCGACGTCGTCGAGAGCGGTTCGACCGCCGACATCAAGCCCGGCAACAACCTGCCGCTGCGCAACATCCCGACCGGTACCCAGGTGCACGCGGTGGAGCTGCGTCCGGGCGGCGGCGCGAAGATGGCCCGCAGCGCGGGATCGTCGATCCAGCTGCTGGGCAAGGAAGGCACCTACGCCACCCTGCGTATGCCCTCCGGCGAGATCCGTCGCGTCGACGTGCGCTGCCGCGCCACCGTCGGCGAGGTGGGCAACGCCGAGCAGAGCAACATCAACTGGGGCAAGGCCGGCCGTATGCGCTGGAAGGGCAAGCGCCCGACCGTCCGCGGTGTCGTGATGAACCCCGTCGACCACCCGCACGGCGGTGGTGAGGGCAAGACCTCCGGTGGTCGCCACCCGGTCAGCCCGTGGGGCAAGCCCGAGGGCCGCACCCGCAAGAACAAGGCCAGCGACAAGCTGATCGTCCGTCGCCGTCGTACCGGCAAGAACAAGCGATAACAGGAGGAGGTAAGAGAATGCCACGCAGCCTCAAGAAGGGCCCGTTCGTCGACGACCACCTCCTGAAGAAGGTGGATGTCCAGAACGAGAAGGGCACCAAGCAGGTCATCAAGACCTGGTCCCGTCGTTCGACCATCATTCCCGACTTCATCGGCCACACCTTTGCCGTCCACGACGGACGCAAGCACGTGCCGGTGTTCATCTCGGATTCGATGGTCGGGCACAAGCTGGGCGAGTTCGCCCCCACCCGTACCTTCAAGGGTCACATCAAGGATGACCGGAAAGCGAAGCGCCGGTAATGACTACGCAGACCGATAATCCGACAGCAAAGGCGACCGCCAAGTTCGTGCGCGTCACGCCGATGAAGGCTCGTCGTGTCCTGGACCTGGTCCGCGGCAAGAACGTGGACGAGGCCCTCGACATCCTGCGGTTCGCGCCGCAGTCGGCGTCCGAGCCCGTGTACAAGGTCCTGGCAAGCGCCGTCGCCAACGCGGAGAACAACCTGGATCTGGATCGCCGGACCCTGGTCGTCGCCACCGCATTCGCCGACGAGGGGCCGACCCTCAAGCGCTTCCAGCCGCGCGCACAGGGTCGTGCGTTCCGTATCCGCAAGCGCACCAGCCACATCACCGTGGTCGTGGAGAGCTTGCCGGAGAAGGCAGCCGGCGGCCGTGGCCGTTCGCGTCAGCCGAAGAAGAAGGGAGCCTAGTAGTGGGCCAGAAAATCAACCCGCACGGCTTCCGTCTGGGCATCACCACCGACTGGAAGTCGCGGTGGTACGCCGACAAGCAGTACGCGGACTACGTCAAAGAGGATGTCGCCATCCGCAAGCTCCTCTCCACGGGGCTCGAGCGGGCCGGCATCGCGAAGGTGGAGATCGAGCGCACCCGTGACCGGGTCCGCGTCGACATCCACACCGCGCGTCCGGGCATCGTCATCGGTCGCCGTGGCGCCGAGGCCGATCGCATCCGCGGCGACCTGGAGAAGCTGACCGGCAAGCAGGTCCAGCTGAACATCCTCGAGGTCAAGAACGCCGAGTCCGAGGCCCAGCTGGTGGCCCAGGGCGTCGCCGAGCAGCTGAGCAACCGCGTGGCGTTCCGCCGCGCGATGCGCAAGGCGATCCAGTCGGCGATGCGTCAGCCGAACGTGAAGGGCATCCGGGTCCAGTGCTCGGGTCGTCTGGGCGGCGCAGAGATGAGCCGCAGTGAGTTCTACCGCGAAGGTCGCGTGCCGCTGCACACGCTGCGTGCCGACATCGACTACGGACTCTACGAAGCCAAGACCACCTTCGGCCGGATCGGCGTGAAGGTGTGGATCTACAAGGGCGACATCGTCGGTGGACGTCGTGAGCTGGCCGCGGCCGCTCCGGCAGCCGAGGATCGCCGTCCGCGCCGGCCCAGCCGGCCCCGGCGTAGCGGTGCCTCGGGCACCACTGCGACGAGCACCGACGCCGCTCGCGCGGCCGAGGCCGCTCCCGCCGAGGCCACTGCTGGTGCGGCTGAGAAGCAGGAGGGCTAGGCCATGTTGATCCCACGTCGGGTCAAGCACCGCAAGCAGCACCACCCCAGCCTCAAGGGGCAGGCCAAGGGCGGCACCAAGGTGACGTTCGGCGATTACGGCATCCAGGCTCTGGAAGGAGCGTACATCACCAACCGTCAGATCGAGTCCGCTCGTATCGCGATCAACCGGCACATCAAGCGTGGCGGCAAGGTCTGGATCAACATCTTCCCGGACCGCCCGCTCACCAAGAAGCCGGCCGAAACCCGCATGGGTTCGGGTAAGGGTTCGCCCGAGTGGTGGGTCGCCCCGGTCAAGCCGGGTCGCGTGCTGTTCGAGATGACCTACCCGAACGAGGAGATCGCTCGCGAGGCCCTGCGCCGCGCGCAGCACAAGCTCCCCATCAAGACCAGGATCGTGACCAGAGAGGAGCAGTTCTGATGGCACTCGGAGTTGCTGCGAACGAGCTTCGTGAGCTCAACGACGCTGATCTGGTCGATCGCCTGAAAGAGTCGAAGGAAGAACTGTTCAACCTTCGGTTCCAGATGGCCACCGGCCAGCTCGACAACAACCGTCGCCTGCGGACCGTGCGTCGCGAGATCGCGCGTATCTACACCGTGATGCGCGAGCGGGAGCTGGGCCTGGCGTCCGGACCGGATGGTGATGACGCATGAGTGAGGACCAGAAGGTGACCGAAACCCAGACCGAGGAGCGCGCACGCCGCAAGGAGCGCATCGGCTACGTGGTCAGCGACAAGATGCAGAAGACCATCGTGGTCGAGCTGGAAGATCGTAAGAGCCACAAGCTCTACGGCAAGATCATCCGGACCACGAGCAAGGTCAAGGCCCACGACGAGAACGGCGATGCCGGCGTCGGCGACCGTGTGCGGATCATGGAGACCCGCCCGCTGTCGGCGACCAAGCACTGGCGCCTCGTCGAGGTGCTGGAGAAGGCCAAGTAGGCCCTCGCCCAACGAGATCTACCGCCACCGGCCCGTTCCCTGTAGGGAGCGGGCCGGTGTTGTCGCAAGTGGACTCACCAGAGGATTGACCGGCGGAGCCGAGGGGTGTGAGGGTGAGATGCGATGCCCACCACCGACCTCGCGAGCGGCCACTCCCGCCCCCGACCAGCCTGGGTCCGGCGCGCTTTCGAATCCGACTCCGCGGAGCCGGATCTGGACCGTGTCCGCCGTGTGGGCGCCCGGTTCCTGGGTCTGGGATTGATCGGCTACCCGGTGGTTTCCGCCGCGTCGATACTCGCCTCCGCTCCACTCACAGACGCCTGGTGGGCTCCGCTGAGCATCCTGCTGTCGGTCGGCCCCGGAATCCTGTTGATCGCGGCCACCTTTCGGCCGGGCACGGCATGGCTCACCCCACTGGCCCTGACCTCGTGGGTCGGCTACGTCCTGGGACTCGCGCTGTGGTTCGTGGCCTGGAACGGTACGACCCTGGCCGATCCGGACGAGTCGGCCCAGTGGATGGTCGCCTTCTGCGGCATGCCGAGCATGGTGCTGATGCTCGTGCGTCCTCGTCTCGCCGTGGTCGCCCTCGTCGTGTCCTCGACTCTCGCCCATCTCTCCCAGCAGTTCGGCCGGTTCGGCGAGGTGACGTCGGACGCACCGATGGAGATCCTGTGGTCGTTGATGTTCACCGGCGTCTTCCTCGCGGTCGTGCTCGTGGCCACGCGGACGGGGCGCGAACTCGACGAGACGCGCGAGGAGACCTACCGCACTGCGGCGAATGTCGCCGCCGCCTCGGCGCGCGAGGTGGAGAAGGAGCGATTCGACGCCATCGTGCACGACCGGGTGATCGCATCCCTTCTCGCCGTCCGGGCCGGGCGTCCCGACGATCGGCTGGCAGCGCAGGCGACCTCGGCGCTCGAGGAACTCGCCCGGGTGCCGGGGGCGGACGGTCCGGACGCCGCGACGGACATCGAGGTGATCCGGCGCATCCGGTCGGCCGCCGCGGACGTGTCGGAACGATTCGACGTCGAGGTCGTGGGTGGTGACGCGGACGGCCACGACGTGGGGTCCGGGTCGGCCACGTATCCGGCCGAGGTGCTCGACGCGGTCGTCGAGGCGATGTCGGAGGCGTTGCGCAACGTCGTCCGCCATGCCGGAGACGATGCCGAGTGCGCTGTCATCGTCCGGTTCGAACCCGACTCGCTGAGCATGGCGGTCGTCGACAACGGGGTCGGGTTCGATCCCGAGACGGTGGCGGCGGGCCGGCTCGGCATCGCCGTCAGCATCCGTGGACGTCTCGCCCGGCTACCGGGCGGCCATGCGCGGGTGCAGAGCCGAGCGGGTCGCGGGACCACGGTGCAGATCCTGTGGGAGCGGCCGTGAGACGCGACTGCACGCGGGGAGCCGACGGTGCCGATCGCGGCGAGGTGGTCAACGCGTTCGGGATCGGCTCGCGGCCCCTGTGGCTGATGATGGGCATCTTCGCCTGCGGATATTTCGTCGTCACGCTGTACGCCGGCTCGACGGTCACCGGGTGGTGGCAGTGGATCGGGTTGTTCGCCGGGTTCGTGTTGTTCGTCGTGGCGGGGGTGACGATTCTCGACTCCCCGGGCGATCCGCTGCCGGCGCCGACGACCCTCGCCGTCGCCGGTCTGGCTGTCGCGGCAGTGGCGTCGACGCTGTTCTCGTTGCCGTTCCCACCAACACACGTGATGCAGACCGGGCCCCCGATGGGGGCATCGGTGATCATCCTGGCCTTCGTCGCGGTGCGCGGCCGCCCGCTCGCCGCCTGGCTCGCCAGCGGGTGCATCTCGATCATCGCGACGGTGTGGGGCGCGGTCTCGACGGCGGGCGCGCTGTGGGGACTGTCGATCACCCTGCCGGGTTACGCGATCATGATCATGGGTTCGCTGTTCTCGGTCATGCTGCGCCCGATGGCCCGGCAGATCTACCAACTGCGGGAGGCCAGCGAGCGTCAGGCGGCGCTCGACGCCGCGGCGGCGGCGTCGACCGAGGTCCGTGATCGACGGCTGGCCGCGCTCGACGAACGGGCCCGCCCCGTTCTCACCCGCATCGCCCGGCGCGAGTCCTTCAGCGCGGACGAGGTGGTCGTGGCCCGTTTGCTGGAGGCGCAGCTGCGCGACGGCATCCGTGCCGCCGGGCTCGACCTCCCGGTGGTCCGGGATGCGGCCTGGCGCGCCCGGCAGCGCGGGGTGCGGGTTGTCCTGCTCGACGACGGTGGGTTCGCCGCACTGGACGAGACGAGTGCGGCGACGGCGCGCGAACGGCTGGCGCCGGCCGTCGCCGCCCTGCTGGACGAGGTGGACGACGGTCGGGTGACGGTCCGCATCCAGCCACCGGGGCGCGATGTGCTCGCGTCGGTGGGGGTGGACGCCGGCCATCGCACCGACCGGATCGAGTTCGACCACCGCATGATCATCTCGGCCGATTCGGCGCGGGAGACGCCTGCGTCGGGCGGGTGAGGTCAGGCGGCGCCGCTCCGCAACCATTCGAGGACGGCGGGTGTCACCGGTGCGGTGGCGTCGGCGTACTCCGGGTGTTTCTCGAGGAACGCGGCCACCAGCGGACACACACCCACGATCGTGAGGTCGCGTGCGCGGGCGTCGTCGAGGGCTTCGCGCACCAGGATCGTCGCGAGGCCGCGTCCGCCGAACTCGGGGTCGACCTCGGTGTGGAAGAACACCCGCGCGGTCGTCGGGGCGTCCTGGGTGCCGGAGACACGGTCGCGGTATTCGGCGAATCCGGCCAAGGCCTCACCGCCGGGCGCGTCGACGTGGATGTCGTACCGGCGTTCGGCGGGGTTGTCGCGCACCGTGGTCTCGGCGCCGGTCTTGTCCGCGGTCATCGCTGCACCGCCACGATCGGGCCCTGCACGGACCAGGGGAAGTTGATCCACTTGTCGGTGGTCCGCCAGGTGTAGTCGGGCACCGTGATGGTGTGGGGCTTCTTGTAGAGCACCGCATTGCGCACCTCGGCGACCCTACCCTGCTCCTGGCAGAAGTCGTTGACCAGTTTGAGGGTCTTGCCGGTGTCGGCCACATCGTCGACGACGAGAACCCGCTGATCGGTGAGGCCGCTCGATTCGAGAAGCGACGGCAGCATCACCGGTTCGGACAGCGTCTCGCCGACCCCGGTGTAGAACTCGACGTTCAGCGAGATCATCAGCTTGCAGTCGAGTGCATAGGCGAGAGCGCCGGCCGGGATCAGGCCGCCGCGGGCGATGCCGAGGATGATGTCCGGGACGAATGCGTCGTCGGCGACCTGCTGGGCGAGTTCGCGGCAGGCCACGCCGTTGAGCTCCCAGGTGAGGACCTCGCGCTCGGGGGAAGTGGTGGTCATGGGAACACTCTTCCAGAGCGTGTGCGGTGGTGGGTGCCGTAGTCGATGTCGGCCCGGATGTGGACGCGGTCGCGTCGTGTCGTCGGTCGCTCGATACACCCCAGGTGTGCATCGGACACGGCGGAGGCCGCGAAAGGCCACGTCATCCGACTGTCCCGGACCGGGCGTAACCATCCGACCCCGAGCGCGCGACATATTCGTGGAGGACAGACCGAGTCAAATTCGTCGGGAACTCTGATTCGTGCGTAAGTTTGTTGTCGTGGATGCCTAGCGTCAGATCCTTGTCGCCGTCCCATTGATGGCCGACGACGTGCGACGCTCCGGCTGTCCATGTGCCGCCCTGTTGTCGACGCGTAGAGGAAGACATGTCCGAGGCCAGTGGTCAGCGACCGTCCGTCGCCTCCTACGCGCCGCGTCACCAACGGCAGGATGCGCCTCTCGAGCCGCTGCCCGAAGATCCGTTCGTGCTGCCGGACCCGGTCGAGGAACAACTGCGACGCTGGCGCGCCGAGCGCTCTAACCCCTCCGCCGCCACCGTCGACGACGATGTCGAGTCGGGCGAGTCCTCGCCCAACGGCCATGTGACGGTCGCGCCCGCGGACGGGACAGCCGCCGACTCACCGCAGGGTCCGTCGGCGGCCGCGCGCGCATACTCGGCCCCGTCCGCGCCGCGCCCGCCCGTCGAACGAAACGGACAACTCATCCAGCCCTCACCGAACGGCGCACCGGGACAGGTGGTTCCGCAGTGGCAGACCACCCCGATCGAGGGGTCAGAGTCGCAGACGGTCGCGATCCCGGTTCCGGAACCCGTGCGGGAACCGGCGCGTGGTGACTCCGCAGCCGTCGCCATCGAGGCAAGGAACCTGCACAAGAAGTTCAAGGACATGGTCGCGGTAGAGGACGTGAGTTTCACCGTCCCCGCGGGCAGCATCGTCGCGTTGCTCGGTCCCAACGGCGCCGGCAAGACCACGACGGTGAACATGCTCTGCACCCTGCTCAAACCCGACGGCGGGAGCGCCACCGTCAACGGCCACGACGTCGCGCACGACGCGGCGTCGGTCCGGAAGTCGATCATGCTCACCGGCCAGTTCGCCGCACTCGACGAGGCGCTGACCGGCCGCGAGAACCTGGTCTTGTTCGGCAGGCTCCTCGGCCTCGACAAGACGGCCGCTCGGACGCGCGCCGACGAACTGCTCGATGCGTTCTCGCTCACCGATGTCGGCGGCAAACGCGTCCGCGAGTACTCGGGCGGTATGCGCCGCCGGATCGACATCGCCTGCGGGCTGGTCACCGCGCCCAGGATCGTGTTCCTCGACGAGCCGACCACGGGACTGGATCCGCGCAGCAGGCTGGAGGTGTGGTCGCTGGTCGAGAAACTCCGCGATTCCGGTGTCACCATCCTGCTGACCACCCAGTACCTCGAAGAGGCCGACGTCCTGTCCGACAACATCGTCGTGATCGACAAGGGCCGGGTCATCGCCGAGGGAACCTCCGACGAACTCAAGGCGTCGACCGGTGCGGCCTACTGCGAGGTCACGCCCACCGATCCCGCCGACCGCGCCCGACTTCGCGAGACCCTGGCCGACCTCATCGGCGACCACGTGCAGAACGCCGACGACCACTTCGTCGCGGTGCCGGCGCCCGATGGTCCGGAGACCCTCGTCGAGGTCATCCGCCGCACGGCATCCGCGGGTATCCCGCTCTCCGACGTCGCGATGCGTCGGCCTTCGCTGGACGAGGTGTTCCTGGCGTTGACCGATCCACGGCGGGACCGGAGTTCCACCTGACATGACGACTTCTGACGTACTGCGATCGGGGTCGACGTCGGGATCGGCGACGACCGCGCTGATCGAGCCGCGGGTGCGACCCCTACAGCAGTGGTGGGCGCTGTCCGGGCGCGGGATCTCGAAGGTGTTCCGCGGCGGCGAGGTCATCTTCGCCTTCATCTCGCCGGCCTTCCTCGCGGTCTGCTTCTATCTCCCGTTGCGCAGCATCGTCGAGGTCGCACCCGGCATCAACTACGGCCAGTTCCTGATGCCGATCATCGTGCTGCAGTCGGTGAACTTCGCCGCGTCCTCGGCGGCGATGCGCGCGGCCTTCGACGGCGTACAGGGGATCAACACCCGCTTTCGGGTGATGCCGATGTCGCCGGTGATCCCGATGCTGGCGCGGACCGCGACCAACGGTGTGCTGCTGGTGATCTCGCTCACCTGTGCTGCCGTCGCCTGTCTGATCATCGAATGGCGTCCGGGAGGTGGACTCTGGGGCACCGTCGGCTTGTTCGGTCTGGCCTTCCTGATCGGAGCCCTGTTCTCGTGGGCGGCCGACGGTCTCGGGCTCGTCGCCGGCAGCCCGGAGGCCACCAGCCAGGCCCTGGCGCTGCCGACGCTGATCCTCGGCATGATGTCCACCGGATTCGTACCGCTCGAGCAGTTCCCGGAGTGGATTCAGCCGTTCGTGCGCAACCAGCCCATCTCGCAGTTCGCCGATTCGATGCGCGCTCTCGACGCCGGCACCGCGACCTGGCACCAGTTGCAGCCGTCGTTGTGGTGGTGTGCGGGGCTGGCCGCGACCGCGTTGCTGTTGCTGGCCGTCAGCACGCGGAGGACCCGCTGATGAGCGCCGCCGGGGCGGGCGTCTCCACCGGGGAACAGACCGCTCAGCGGCATTTCCTGACGAGCGCGGCCACCGATGTGCCGACGGAGTCGTCGTTCCGGGCATGGTGGCGGCAGAGTCTCCCGCTGGCGGGCCGGCAGATCGTGGTGTTCGTCCGCGATGTCCCGACGCTGATGCAGGCACTGCTCTTCCCGGCGCTGAGCATGCTGATGTTCAAGGTCGTGCTCGGCGACGCGATCGGCTCGGCGACGGGTCAGAACAGTGCCTACGGCACAGTGCCGCTGGTGATCCTCGTCGGCGCGATGTTCGGTTCGATCGCCTCGGCGACCCGCCTGAATCGGGAACGGGCGACCGGGCTGCTCGCCCGGCTGTATGTGCTGCCGATCCACCGGGCGGCGGACCTCACCTCGCGGGTGATGTCGGAACTGGTGCGCATCCTGGTGACGACGCTCATCCTCCTCGCGGCCGGCCATCTCATCGGTTTCCGGTTCACGCAGGGTCTGGGTCCGGCGATCGGGCTCGTGCTGGTCGCTCTCGCGTACGGCACCGCCTTCGCGACCCTGACGCTCGCACTCGCCGTCAGCGCGCGCCCGGGTGCGCCGATCGTGCCGTATCTCGGTCTGGCCTCGAGTCTGCTGATGTTCTTCAACTCCGGATTCTCCCCGATCAGTGCTTATCCGGGATGGCTGCAACCGATCGTGGCGAATCAGCCGATGACCCCGGCGATCGAGACGATGCGAGCGTTGGCCGCGGGCGGACCACTTGCGGAGAATCTCACGAAAGTCGCTGTTTGGACCGTGCTGATTCTGGTCATTTCCATTTATCCGGCTCTTCGCGGTTATCGGAAAGCCGCGAGGGATCGATGACCACGAACCGATCCCATACCGTCGGGGTAACGAATGACACCCGATATGGCCCCGATGCGGCCGATGCCGATCGGGCCGTCACCCCTCGGTGGGGCATCGATGCTGGTCAGCGGCTTGTGAGCGGCGGATGGCGGTACGCGGGCGCGGGCAGGTCACCGCGCGCGGGCACGCCGGCGGGCGTAACAAGGAAGGTGGGTACGGCGATGGCATTCACAGAGGCTGGCCCTGCATCCCGGTTTCATGAGACCCCCTCGCGTGAAATAGCATGGAGATTCTGTGTCGGCGTCCGATGTGGAGGGTCTGAACGATTACCAACGGCAGTGTCGTGAGGTCTAATCGACTGCAGGACTAGCGAGGGAGTGTTCAGAGGACGTGGCAATCGCCGATTACCGTGCTGATACGCCGGGTGACGTGGACGAGACCGTTCAGGTCCTTCCGCTCACCGCGGCGCAACGCGGCATGTGGTTCGCCGAGTCGCTGTCGTCGGAGTACTCGGTCAACATCGCTCAGTACGTGGACATCCGCCACGCGCCGGGCGGACTCGACGTCGAACTGTTCGCCCAGTGCTGTGTCGACGTGGGCAAGCTCGTCGAGTCGCCGTTCGTCCGTCTGACCGAGATCGACGGCATCCCGATGCAGTACGTCGATGTCGACTTCGATCAGACCGTCGACATCCTGGACTTCCGGTCCGAGCCGGACCCGGTTGCGGCCGCGACGGCGTGGATGCAGGCCGAGTACCGGCAACCCGTCGATCTCCTCAACGACCAGTTCATCATCGTCTCGATCCTGCTGATCTCCGACGAGCGCACGTTCTGGTACAACCGTGCCCACCACATCATCATCGACGGCTATGCCGCGTTGTCGATCATGCGTCGGACCGTCGACCGCTACAACGCGCTCCGGCGGGGCGAGGAGCCGCGCGACAAGGCGCCGGCCACGATGGCCGGGATCGTCGAGTACGAAGAGGCCTACCAGGGCAGCACCCGGCGCGAGACCGACCGTGCGCACTGGCTCGAGCGCGTCGCGGATCTGCCGGAGCGGGTGACGCTGTCGAAGGCCGGCAGCACCGGGTCGCTCTCCTTCGACAACGTCGTCTCGAGCGCCGCGCTCGATCCGGAACGGCAGCGTCGGTACGAGACCCTCGCCGGCGAGCTGAACAGTTCCCTGGCCGTTCTGATGACGTCCGCATTCGGTGCATTTCTCGCGCGGATGAGCAACCACGACGACATCGTCCTGAGTCTTCCGGTCACCGGTCGGGCCACCGCCAAGATCAAGATCTCCGGTGGCATGGTGTCCAACATCCTGCCGATCCGGTTGCGCGAGGTGGCGTCGAGGTCGGTCCGCGAGCTGATCCAGACCGCCCAGCTCGAGCTGACCGGCGCACTGCGTCACCAGCGATACCGGTCCGACGACATCCGGCGTGACGCCGGTCTCGACCAGAGTTCGGTCTCGTTCGGACCCACCATCAACATGGTGTTCTTCGACGAACAGGTCGCCATCGACGGCACCGACATGGAGTACCGGATCCTGACCTCGGGCATCCTCGAAGATCTCCTGATCAACCTGTACCAGTCGAGTCCCGGCGCCCCGCTCGTCGTGGACCTGCACGGCAACCCGCACCTGTACTCACCGGCCGAACTCGATGCGCTGCACGGTCGGTTCCTGACATTCCTCGACCGGTTCCTGTCCGACGCCGCTCTCGACATCCCCGTCGCCGAGGTCGGCCTGCTCGTGGACGACGATCACCGGTTGCTCGAGGCCCTTCCGCAGCCTCGTCCGCGGACGAGCACGGCGACCCTCGTCGAGTTGTTCGACGAGGTCGCGACCGCCCATCGTCACCGGGGAGCGGTCTCCGATGCCGACGGCGTGACGCTGAGTTACGCCGAACTCGCGAGCCGTTCGGACGCGGTGGCGCGGTCGCTGAGCGCGCGGGGCATCGGTGCGGGCGATCTGGTGGGCGTCGCAACGGCGCGCGACACGAGTCTCGTGGTCGTCATGCTGGCCGTGCTGAAGGCGGGTGCGGGGTATCTCCCGTTGGACACCGGCAACCCGGAGGAGCGGCTGCGTCACATCGTCGACGACGCCGCGCCGGCATGCCTGGTCGTCTCCGACGGCGACCGGCCCACATGGGCGGGGGAGTGCGCGGTCGTCGAGACCGGGCAGCTCCTCGCCGAGGCGCAGACGCCGGAGGTCGCGGCGGCCCCGGTGCCGCGCGGGCCGGCGACGCCCGAGGCGACGGCCTACGTCATCTACACGTCCGGCTCGACCGGGGCGCCCAAGGGCGTCGAGATCGTGCACCGCAATGTGGCCACGCTGCTCGAGGCGGCCGCGGCCGACTTCGACTTCACGCCCGAGGACGTGTGGTCGGTCTTCCACTCCTACGCCTTCGACTTCTCCGTGTGGGAGATCTTCGGTCCGCTGCTCACCGGCGGACGTGCGGTGATCGTGGACCGCATGGTCGCCCGCGCGCCCGCTGAGTTCCTGCAACTGCTCGCCGACGAGCAGATCACGGTGGCGTCCCTCACGCCGTCGGCGTTCAGCATCGTCGCCGATGTCCGACGCCGCACCGGGACGTCGTTGGCGTTGCGCTACATCGTCTTCGGCGGCGAGGAACTGCGCTTCGACGAGGTGCACAACTGGTACGAGTCGTTCGGCGACGAGATCGAACTCGTCAACATGTACGGCATCACCGAGACGACGGTCCACGTCACCTATCGTCCGCTCGATCCCGATCTCGTCCGCGGCGAGAGCGCCAGCCTCATCGGCCGCCCGCTGAACTCGTTGGGCCTGCGGGTCCTCGACAACCGCCTGCAGCCGGTCCCCGAGGGTGCCGTCGGTGAGATCTACGTCGTCGGTGAGCAACTCGCGCGGGGATACCGCAACCGCCGTGGGCTCACGGCCACCCGCTTCGTCGCCGATCTGAACGGCACCGGCGAGCGGATGTACCGCTCCGGCGACCTCGGCCGGCGTATCGGCACCGACGTCCAGTACCTGGGCCGCGCCGACACCCAGGTCCAGTTGCGGGGCTTCCGGGTCGAGCTCGGTGAGGTCGAGACGGCGTTGCGCGCGGTCGACGGGGTCGCCGCGTCGGCCGCGGTCGTGACCGATGCGGCATCGGCCGGCGGGGCGAAACTGATCGGCTATGCGGTCGTCGAAACCGACTGCGGGCTCGACGAATCCGCGATCCGCGAGCAGGTCCGCGCCCATGTGCCCGGCTACATGGTGCCCGACGTCGTCATGCTCATCGACGAGCTGCCCCTCACCGCGAACGGCAAGCTGAACCGGCAGGCGCTACCCGCTCCGGTGTTCGCACGCGACGAGCGGGTCGCCTACGTCGCGCCGTCGACCCCGCGTGAGCGCGAAGTGGTCGCCATCGTCGAAGAGCTGCTCGACATCGAGCCGATCGGGTTGCAGGACAACATCTTCGCGCTCGGGGCGGATTCGCTGACCGCGGCTCGGCTGGCGTCGCGCCTGCGCACCGTCGCCGGCCTGGACATCAAGCTGGCCAATGTCTTCGAGAGTCAGAGCCTCGGGGACATCATCGGAGTCGCGACACCGGTGGCCGATGACGCCGCCACGCGGCGGCCGGAACTCGTGCCGCAGCCGCGACCGGATCGGATTCCGCTCGCGTTCAGTCAGCGTCGTCTCTGGTTCATCAACCGGCTGGATCCGACGTCGGCGGCCTACAACATCCCGGGGGCGGTGCGGCTCGGCGCCGACGTCGATGCCGCCGCACTGGCCGCCGCGATCGACGACGTCATCGCGCGGCACGAGCCGTTGCGGACGACGTTCCCGGACGAGGACGGTGAGACCTACCAGTTCATCCACTCGGCCGAGGCCGCCGCCGCGGCCCGGCTGTTCGACGTGGTCGACGTGGCACCGGTGGACACCGAACGCAGGCTCGCCGACTTCGCTGTGACCGGCTTCGACCTGAACTATGAATATCCGGTCCGCGCACGACTTTTCCGCGCCGTGGCGCCCGACGGGACGCTTGACCACGTCCTGATCGTCGTCATGCACCACATCGTCGGCGACGGTGCCTCCCTCGGTCCGCTGATCACCGACGTCCTGACGGCATACGGTGCGCGCCTCGCCCGCCGGGAGCCGGCCTGGCGCCCGCTGCCGGTGCAGTACGCCGACTACGCGCTGTGGCAGCGCGAGGTCCTGGGGGACGCCACCGACGAGACCTCGCTGATGTCGGCGCAGGTCGACTTCTGGCGCACCGAGCTTTCGGGGATGCCCGAGCTGATCTCGTTGCCGACCGATCGGGCGCGGCCCATCCGCCCGTCCGGCGCGGGCGGGTACGTCGACACGCTTCTCGACGCCGAGACGGTCGCCCGGCTGCACGCGGTGGCCGCCCAGCACGGGGTGACCGTGTTCGCGATCTTCCACGCCGCACTCGCCGTGGTGCTGTCGCGCCTCAGCGGCAGCGACGACGTGGCGATCGGCACCGCGATCGCCGGCCGGGACGAGCCGGAGCTGACCGAGCTGATCGGCATGTTCGTCAACACCCTCGTGCTGCGCACCCGGGTGCACCCCGACACCGACCTGACGAAGCTGCTCAACGAGGCCAATCACACTCGCGCGCAGGCCCTCAGCAATGCCGACGTGCCGTTCGAGCAGGTCGTCGACGCGGTGGGTGCCCGCCGCTCCACGGCGCATTCCCCGCTGTTCCAGGTGGAACTGGTGATGCAGCACGACCAGGTCGAGCGGCTCTTCGAGGACGAGGCGGGCATCAGCCTCATCGACGCGCGCGCCCCGTTCGCCAAGTACGACCTGTCGCTCAGCGTCGTCGAGTACTCCGACACCGGCGACCACGCGGGCCAGATCTCGGTGGCCTTCGGATACGCGCGGGATCTCTTCGACGAACCCACCGTGGAACGCTTCGCCGGATACCTCCACGACGTACTCGCCGCGATCGCCGGGTCGCTCGAGACCGACGACGCCGGCCGCTCGTTGCGCGTCGACGACCTCTTCGCGTTTCCCGAGACCGAGGTGGACACGGTCCGGGCGTGGTCACGCGGCGCCCCGCGCGAGCTGACCGCGCCCGATCTGGCGTCCGCGCTGCTCGCCGGGTACCGGCAGGACCCCGACGCGGTCGCACTGGTCTTCGCCGACCGTGACCTCACCTATGCCGAATTCGCTTCGCGGGCATCGGCTCTCGCGCGCCGGCTGGTCGACGACGGCGTCGGCCCGGATGTCGCGGTGGCCGTGTGCATCCCGCGGTCGGTGGAGCTGCTGGTCGCGGTGCACGCGATCGTGCTCGCCGGCGGTCAGTACGTGCCGCTGGACACCGAGGCGCCGGTCGACCGTGCCGACTACATGCTCGAGACCGCCGGTACCCGGCGCGTCCTGGTCGGGCCGGGACCCCGCCCCGCCGTCGTGGACGATCTCGCCGACCGCGTGACCGTCACCGTGGTCGACGCCTCGGCCGAAGCGGACGCGCAGGTCGAGGTGTTCGCGCCGGGCGAGCGACGCGTGCCCCTCGGCCCGGAGAACGCCGCGTACACGATCTTCACGTCCGGCTCCACCGGGCGGCCCAAGGGTGTCGTCGTGTCACATCGCGCGATCGTCAACCGCCTCGACTGGATGCAGGAGCACTACACGCTCACCCAGCGCGACGTGGTGCTGCAGAAGACGCCGGTGACGTTCGACGTGTCGGTGTGGGAGCTGTTCTGGCCCTTCATCTCCGGCTCCCGGCTGGTGGTCGCGGTGCCCGGCGGGCACGGCGACCCGTCCTACCTCGTCGACATCATCCAGGGCGAGGACGTCACGACGCTGCACTTCGTGCCGTCGATGCTGTCCACCTTCCTCGACGTCGTCGGCGCCGACCGGCTCGCCGAACTGAGTTCGCTGCGTCAGGTGTTCACCTCGGGCGAGGCCCTGACCGCCTCGACCGCGGGCGGCCTGCGCACCGCGTTGCCCGCCGTCGGGCTGCACAACCTGTACGGGCCGACCGAGGCTGCCGTCGATGTCACCGAACACAACGTCCGCGGTTCGGAAACGGTCGTGCCGATCGGGCGGCCGGTGCCGAACACGACCATCCACATCCTCGATCACCGGTTGCGGCCCCTTCCGGTCGGTGTGCCCGGCGAGATCTACCTCGGCGGCGTCCAGCTGGCCCGCGGGTACGTCTCCCAGGGCCGGCTGAGCGCGGAACGCTTCGTCGCCGACCCGTACGGTCCGGCCGGATCGCGTCTGTACCGCACCGGCGACCTCGGCAAGTGGAGTCCGGTCGGGGAGATCGAGTACTTGGGCCGCAACGACTTCCAGGTGAAGTTGCGCGGTCAGCGCCTGGAGCTCGGGGAGATCGAGTCGGCGCTCATGTCGGTGCCGGGGATCGTGCACACGGCGGTGACGGTCGCCGACCTCGCGTCGGGGCAGAGCCTCGTGGCCTACTACTCGCCGGACTCCGTCACCCCGGCCGACGCCCAGTCGCACCTGAACGGGACCGTCCCGGAATTCATGGTGCCGACGATCTGGATGCCGCTGGCGACCATGCCGCTGAACTCGGCGGGCAAGGTCGATCGCAAGGCGCTGCCCGCGCCGGTGATCGAGACCGCCGAATTCGTGCCGGCGAGCACCGAGACCGAGCGGGTGATCGCCCGGGTCTTCGCCGATGTCCTGGGCGTGGACCGGATCAGTGTTGCCGAATCGTTCTTCGACCTCGGCGGCAACTCGCTGAGCGCGACCAAGGTCGCCGCCCGGTTGTCCGCCGACCTGGAGGTCGACATCCCGGTCGCCGCAGTCTTCGACGCCCCGTCGGTGCGGGCGATGGCGACCTTCGCCAGCGACCACGGAACCCCGTCGCGCCGTCCGCGTCTGGCGGCGCGCACGCACGGCGACCGCGCACCGCTGTCGGCCGTGCAGCGCGGGATGTGGCTGATCAACCGCGCCGACCCGGCATCGCCCGCCTACAACGTGGCGATGGCGCTGCGGCTGTCGGGACAGCTGGACACCGACGCGATCGGCGGCGCGATCGAAGACCTCATCGACCGTCACGAGTCGATGCGGACGCGGTACCCGCTCGTCGACGGCGAGCCGATGCAGGTCGTGCTCGACCGGGATGCCGCGCTGGACCTGCTCGAGCGCAGCGTCGTCGATGTCGACGGCGATCCGGTACCGGTGATCGCCGAATTCACCGGCCGCGGCTTCGACGTCACCGTCGCACCGCCGTTGCGGATGACGTTGCTGCGACTCACCGACACCGAACACATCCTGGTCTTCGTCGTTCATCACATCACCGCCGACGGCGCCTCGATGCTGCCGCTCGCCACCGACGTGATGACGGCGTACTCGGCGCGCGTGTCCGGCCGGCGGCCGGAGTGGGCGCCGCTCGCGGTGCAGTACCTGGACTACACGCTGTGGCAGCAGGAGTCCCTCGCGGTCACCGGACCCGACGGGACGACCGAGGCGGACCGTCAGCTCGCGTATTGGGCCGACCGGCTCCGCAACGCACCGGCCCGGCTCGAGCTGCCCACCGATCGGCCGCGTCCGCGGACCCCGTCCTTCATCGGCGACGAGGTGCGGTTCGACATCGACGGCGGCCTGGTACGCAAACTCGAGGCGGTCGCGCGCCAGCACAACGCGACGCTGTTCATGGTGATGCAGACCGCACTGGTGGTGTTGCTGAGCCGGCTGACCACCCAGCGCGACATCGTGATCGGCACGCCGTTCGCCGGGCGGGGTCAGCCCGAACTCGACGGCGTGGTCGGGATGTTCGTCAACACGCTGGCCCTGCGCTCGCGGCTGCAGGACGAGGAGAAGTTCGCCGAGCTCCTGCAGCGTGTCCGCGACGAGGATCTGGCCGACATGGCGAACGCCGAAATCGCGTTCGATACGATCGTGTCATCTGTTCTCTCCTCTCCGCCCACCAGTTACAACCCGATCTATCAGGTGATGTTCGCCTACCAGAACTTCACCATCCCCTCGCTCGACATGGACTCGATGACGATTTCCCCGGTATCCGAGCAGTTGACCCCAGCCAAGGTGGATCTCCAGCTCACGTTGTTCCCGGACGATTTCGGTGCACCGGCAGCAAAGGACGCTGATTCAATGACGGGCCAGTTGATCTACGCCGCCGACATCTTCACCAAGAGCACGGTCGAGACCTATGCGCAGCGCTATCTGCGCGTCCTCGAGGAGGTGTCGGAGAACCCGCAGGTGCTGGTGGGCGACATCGACATCGCGACCGCCGCCGAGCAGGTGGCGGCCGATGAGATCGCCGGCGCCGAACTCGCGGTCGCGCTCCCCGATCTGGTCGCCCGGGCCACGGCCGCCGCGCCCGACGCCGTCGCGGCCGCACACCAGGGGGCAGAGGTAACGTTCGCGGTGCTGTCGTCGATCAGTGATGCGATGGCTGCCGCACTCCCGGATCCGGACTCGGCCCTCACCACCGCGCTGATGAGCCTGTTGCCGGGCCTCGCGGTGTCGGGGCCCGACGCGCTCGGTGACGTGCTGGGCGATCTCCGCACCAACGCCCTGCGAACACTGGACGGGGCCGTGTCCGGAGGCGGATCCCGCGGGAACGAAGCAGTGCAGTCGACCAAAGGAATGACTCAGACGTGACCGATGTCGATTCAACGGCCTCCAACATCTCTCTCACCTGGGGCTCGCGGCCTTCGACACTGCACCTGATCGCCTTCTCGGCCGGCGTTGCACCTTCCGAGACCGCCTACGAGGCGGTGTCCGGCCCGGTCACCTTCGGTGAGCTGTACGCGCGCGTGTCGGCGACGGCCGGCGTCTTCATCGCCCAGGGCCTCGACACCGAGGCCGCGGTGGGCGCCGGGGTCACCCAGACCGAGGCGGCCCCCGGTCGTGCGCCCGCCGAGATCGCCGACGCCACCCGGCGCGCGATCGCGCTCATCCGCGAGCGTGCACTGGAACTCATCGGCAGCACCGACCTCGGTTCGTTGCCCGGACTCTTCCGTTCGGCCGTCGCTCGCCATGCCGACCGTCCGGCGGTCGGCGACGCAACCGGGGCAGTGCTGTCCTATCGCGAACTCGACGAGCAGTCCGACGCGCTGGCCGGCGGACTCCGCGCGGCCGGTGCCGGCCCGGGCCGCCTGGTCGGCGTGGCGCTCCCGCGCCGGACCGAGCTGATCGTGGCCCTGCTGGCCGTCCTCAAGACCGGGGCGGCGTATCTGCCGCTCGACCGCTCCCAACCGGTCGCCCGCGCGCAGTCGATCATCGACGACGCCGCGCCGCTGCTGGTGCTCACCGACGCGGAGCTCGCCGCGACGTGGGATGTCATCGATGTGCGGTTTGTCGCGCCCGGGGATCTGCCGGCCGGGGCCCCTCAGGGAGCGCCGGGGGCAGCGGCGACCGAGGCTTTCGACGACCGGCTGCCGGCCTACCTGATCTACACATCCGGTTCGACGGGCAAGCCGAAGGGTGTCGTCGTCTCGCACCGCGAGGTCGTCGCGCTGATGAAGGCCGCGGCCGAGGAATTCGCGTTCGGGCCGGAGGACGTGTGGACGCTGTTCCATTCGTACGCCTTCGACTTCTCGGTCTGGGAGATCTGGGGACCCCTCGTGACCGGCGGGCGTGTCGTCGTCGTCGATCAGGACACGACGCGGGATCCGGAAGCCTTCGTCGACCTCCTCGAGACCGAGCGGGTCACGGTGCTGAGTCAGACGCCGTCGGCGTTCTACCAGCTCATCGCCGCACAGCGGGCCAAGCGGGCCGCACTCGCGTTGCGCTACATCGTATTCGGTGGCGAGGCGCTGAGTTTCGAGCAGGTCCGGCGCTGGTTCGACGACAACCCGGCCGACCCGGCGCAGCTGGTCAACATGTACGGCATCACCGAGACCACGGTGCATGTCAGCTACCGCGCCCTGGACCGCGCCGCGGTGTCGGCGGGGGACGCGTCGTTCATCGGACGACCGCTGTCGTCGCTGGACATCCACATCCTCGACTCGCGGCTGCGGCCGGTGCCCGAGGGTGTCATCGGCGAGATGTACGTCACCGGAACGCAACTCGCGCAGGGATACCTCCGACGGGCTGGTCTCAGTGCCACGCGCTTCGTCGCGAATCCGTTCGCGCCCAACGATTCCGGTGACCGCATGTACCGGACCGGCGATCTGGCGCGCCGCGTCGGCGACGACATCGAGTACCTCGGTCGTGGCGACGCCCAGGTCCAGCTCCGCGGCTTCCGCATCGAATACGGGGAGATCGAGGCCGCGCTGGTGGGCCTCGACGGGATCTCGGCCGGTGCGGCCAACGTCGTGGATCTGCCCGATCGTGGCGAGATCCTGGCCGCCTACGTGGTTCCGGAGCCGGGCGTCGAGGTCGACGAACAACTCGTCCGCCGTCGTGTCGCGACCGCGGTGCCGGAGTACATGGTCCCCGACGTCGTGATGGCGGTCGAGCGGCTGCCGCTGACCCAGAACGGCAAACTCGATCGCAGCGCACTGCCGCGTCCGGTGCTGGCATCGACGACCGAGTTCGTCGCGCCCGAGAACGACACCGAGACAGCCCTGCGGGACATCTTCGCGGAGGTGCTCGGTCTCGAGGACATCAGCGTCGTGGAGTCGGTCTTCGACGTCGGCGGCAACTCGCTGCTGGCCGCCCGCATCGTCGGCCGCGCCGCGGAGACGCTCGGCGTCGACCTCACCGTCCGGGACCTCTTCGATGCCCCGACGGTTCGCGACCTCGCGCTGGCCGCCGCCTCGAAACGACCGGGGCTGCCGCCGATCGAACCCGTCGCCGCGCGTCCGGACCGCGTCCCGCTGTCGCTCGCGCAGCAGCGGATGTGGTTCATCAACCGCTTCGATCCGTCCTCGCCGGCCTACAACATCCCGATGGTGCTGAGGCTGTCCGGCAGTGTCGACGCCGCTGCTCTGCGTGAGGCGTTGCTCGACGTCATGACGCGTCACGAGGTCCTGCGCACCACCTACCCCGAGTCCGATGGCGAGGCCTACCAGCTCGTCCACGAGCCGTTCGCGGCGGCCGCGATGCTCGACTGGCGCGAGGTGCCGGAATCGGCGCTGCCCGAGGTGATGCTCGGCGGATTCGATCTGGTTGCCGAACTCCCTGTGCGCGTGGGATTCTCCCGTGTGTCGGACTCCGAGGCGGTCCTCGGGATGGTCGTGCACCACATCTCGTGCGATGGCGAGTCCCTGGCACCGCTGGTGACCGATCTGATCACCGCGTACACCGCGCGGGTTGCCGGGAACGCACCCGAGTTCCGGCCGTTGCCGGTCCAGATGGCCGACGTCGCCCTGTGGCAGCGGCGCGTGTTCGGTGCCGCGACCGACGACTCCTCGCTCATCGGGGCCCAGCTGCAGTACTGGGCGCGGCAACTCGACGGCGCGCCCGACGTCGTGGAGTTGCCCACCGATCGACCGCGGCCCGCGGTCGCCTCCCAGCGCGGAGCACGCGTCGAGTTCGCTGTGCCGCAGCATGTCTCCGAGCGTGTCGCGCGGCTGGCCCGCGATCGCGGACTCACCCCGTTCATGGTGGCGCATGGGGCCCTCGCGGTGCTGCTGTCGCGCCTGTCGGCGACCGAGGACATCACCGTCGGCACGCCGATCGCCGGGCGCGGGCAGTCGATCCTCGACCCGATGGTCGGCATGTTCGTCAACACCCTGGTCCTCCGCACCGGGGTCGACCTGTCGGCCGGTTTCGACCGGTTGCTCGACGACGTCCGTCGCACCGATCTCGAGGCTTTTGCCAACGCGGACATCCCGTTCGAGGCGGTCGTCGAACGGGTGAACCCGATGCGCACCGAGGCCTACGCCCCGCTGTCGCAGGTGTGGCTCGCCTTCGACCAGTCGGCCATCGCCGATCTGGCGTCCCAGACGCTGACGATCGGGGAGGGCGGCGGTCTGGCCGTCACACCGGTCGAACCGCATGACCTGTCCGCTCGGGTCGACCTGACCGTCGGGATCGCCGACAACGGGGACAACTGGCAGGGATCGGTGCTCTACGCCACCGACCTGTACGACGCCGAGACGGTACGTCTTTTCGCCGACCGGTTCGTCCGGCTCCTCGACACCCTGACGGCAGACCCGGCGGCGCCCGTCGGCGATGCCGATCTGATGACCGCGGCCGAACACGCGGTACTCGACCGGTGGAGCGGCGCCGCCGCGCTGCCCGAGCTGGCCGTGACTGTCGCCGATGCGCTGGCAGAGTCGTTCGCGCGCAACGCATCCCGGGCGGCGATTCGCGCCGACGGTCGCACCCTGGACTACGCCGAGTACGGAGCACTGGTCCATGCGTTCGCGCAGACCCTCCTGCGGCGGGGAGTCGGGCCGGACGTGCCCGTCGCGGTCGGCGTGCCGCGATCGGTCGAGATGCTGGTCGCGATCCACGGGATCGTGCTCGCCGGTGGAACGTACGTGCCGCTCGATCCGGAGGCGCCGGCGGATGTCGTCCGCCGGCAACTCGCGCTGTCCGGTGCGTCGACGGTCGTCGTCGCCGGCGCGGTCCCGGGCTGGGCTGAGTCGATCGGCCCCGGCGGAGCCGGGTCGGGCACCCTGATCACGGTCGATCTCGACGCGCTCGCCACCGCGGAGCCCGCGCCCGTGACCGACGCGGACCGGTCGGCGTCGTTGCGCGGCGGGCACCCGGTGTACACGCTCTTCACATCCGGCTCGACCGGACAGCCCAAGGGCGTGACGATCACGCATCGCGGTCTGCACGACATGCTGTCCTGGTTCGGGGCATACACCGGCGATGCGGCGGACGAACGGGTGCTGGTGAAGACGCCGTACACCTTCGACGCTTCGGTCTGGGAGCTGTTCTGGCCCTTCGTCGCCGGCGCGACCGCCGTGGTCGCTGCGCCCGACGGGCACCGGGACCCGGCCCACCTGGCCCGGGTCATCGCCGACGAGCGGGTCACCTCCGTGCAGTTCGTCCCGTCGCTGCTCGCGGTGTTCCTCGACGAGGCCTTCGATCCCGCCACCGGTCTGTCCTCGGTGCGCCAGATCTTCACCGGCGGTGAGGCACTCACGCCCGCGGTGACCCAACAGACGCTCGCGGCTGCTCCGCACGCGGTGATCGTGAACCAGTACGGCCCCACCGAGATGACCGTCGACGCCACGATCGCCGCCCTGACCGAGCCCGTGGACGTGGTGCCCGTCGGTCGCCCCGCACCCGGACTCACCGCCCGAATCCTCGACCGTCGCCTGCGCCCCGTCGCACCGGGTGTGCCGGGAGAGCTGTATCTCGGTGGCGCACAGATGGCCCGGGGTTATGCGGCCGCACCCGCCCTGACCGCCCAGTCGTTCATCGCGGACCCCGCCGGGCCCGCCGGCGCGCGGCTGTACCGGACCGGCGACCTCGCCCGCTGGCGCGCCGACGGCGACATCGAATACCTCGGCCGCACCGACTTCCAGGTCAAGATCCACGGCCAGCGCATCGAACTCGGCGAGACCGAGGCCGTGCTGGCCGCGGCGCCGGGCGTGGTCTCGGTGGCCGCGGCGGTTTCCACGACCCCCGCGGGCGACGCGCTCGTGGCCTACCTCACCGGCCATCCGGGCGACACCGTGGACGTCGACGCGGTCCGTGCCTTCGCCGCCGAGAGACTGCTCGCGCACCTGCGTCCCACGCTGTGGGTCGTCCTGGACGAGATGCCGCGCAACGCCTCCGGCAAGGTCGATCGCCGGGCGCTGCCCGCACCCGCCGTGACCGAGTCCGAGGTCGTCGAACCCGCGACCCCCGCCGAACGCATCCTCGCGGGAGTCGTCGCGGAGGTACTCGGCGTCGAGCAGGTCTCGGTGGTCGACTCCTTCTTCGACCTCGGCGGCAACTCGCTGGCCGCGATGCGGGTGGCGGCCCGTGCCGGTGCCGCACTCGGCGTCGAGGTCAGCGTCCGCGACCTGTTCGATGCACCCAGCGTGCGCGAGCTGGCCCGGCGTGTCGCCGATCGCGTGCCCGGCCTCCCCCCGGTGACGGCGGTCTCCCCACGGCCGGATCAGATCCCGCTGTCCTATGCGCAGCAACGGATCTGGTTCATCAACCAGTTCGACACCGCGTCGGCCGCCTACAACATCCCGATCGCCCTGCGGTTGCGGGGCAAGCTCGATCTCGCGGCGCTGCGTGCCGCGATGGTCGACGTCGTCGAGCGTCAGGAAGTGCTCCGGACGGTGTTCCCGTCGATCGACGGTGGACCGCGACAGGTCATCGGGGACGCGGCCGGGGTTGCGGCCGAACTCGATTGGGACGTCGTCGACGACGAGTCCGAGCTCTTCGCGGCCGCCGCCGGTGGCTTCGACGTCACGGTGCAGCGACCGATCCGGATTCGGGTCCATCGCGTCGACGATCTCGAACACATCGTCCTCATCGTCATCCACCACATCGCCGGCGACGGCGAGTCGATGCGTCCGCTGGTCACCGACGTCGTCACGGCGTATGTCGCACGCTCACAGGGACGATCACCGGAGTTCGCGGCACTCGAGGTGCAGTTCGCCGACGTCGCGCTCTGGCAGCGTCGTGAACTCGGGTCGATCGACGATCCGGACTCGCGGGTGTCGGCTCAGGTCGATTACTGGCGCTCCGCGCTGGCCGGACTGCCCGAGGTGCTCGAACTGCCCGCCGACCGTCCGCGCCCCACGGTCGCGTCGATGGCCGGTGCCGAGGTCGGGTTCGAGATCGACTCGGCAACAGCAGATCTCGTCCGCGAACTCGCTGCCGAACGTGGCGTGACCGAGTTCATGGTCATCCACGCCGCGCTCGCGGTGCTGCTGTCGCGACTGTCGGCGACCGACGACATCGCGATCGGCACCCCGATCGCCGGCCGCGGCGATGCCGCCCTGGATCCGCTGGTCGGCATGTTCGTCAACACGCTCGTCCTGCGGACCGTCGTCGACCCGGCGCAGCGGTTCGCCGACCTGCTCGACGCGGTGCGGGTCACCGATCTCGACGCCTTCGCGCACGCCGACGCGCCGTTCGAGGCAGTCGTCGATGCACTGGCGCCGTCGCGATCCGAGGCGTTCGCGCCGCTCACCCAGATCCTGCTGACCGTCGACCCCACCCCCGCGGATCCGTCCACGCTCGTCGCCGACATCGACGACCTGGCGGTGGAAGTGGTGGAGACCGAGGAGAACTCGGCCAAGGTGGACCTGACGGTCGGACTGCGCGGCGGACGCGGCGGGTCCTGGATCGGTCGCGTCAACTACGCCACCGACCTGTTCGACGAGGCGACGGTCGCACAGATGATGGATCGGTTCGCCCGGCTGCTGCACGAGCTGGTCACCGATTCGACCGTGCCGGTCGGGGATGCCGACCTGCTCGACACCATCGAGCGTGACATGCTCACCCCGGTCGGCCGCCGGCCCGCGACGCCGGCCGTGCCGCTGGCAGAGCTGTTCGCCGGCGCGGTCGAGAACGCCGGGACCGACCGCATCGCGGTCGTCGACCCCGAACGCACGCTCACCTACGGTGAACTCGACTCCGCGTCGAACCGGCTGGCCCGCCACCTGCTTGCTCAGGGCATCGACCGTGAAACGCTGGTGGCCCTCGTCATCCCGCGTTCGGTCGACCTCATGGTCGCCATCTGGGCGGTCGCCAAGACCGGCGCCGGATACGTCCCGATCGACCCCGACTACCCGGCCGACCGCGTCGCCCACATGATGTCCGACTCCGGTGCGACCATCGGGCTCACACTGACCGGCGTCGCCGACGTCGCCGCTTTCGGTGGGCAGTGGGTGCACCTGGATTCGCCGGAATCGGCCGAAGCGGTCGCGGGGCTCAGCGATGCGCCCGTCACCGACTCCGATCGCCCCGCGCCCGTCCGAACCGGCGACACCGCCTACGTGATCTACACCTCCGGCTCGACGGGTCTGCCGAAGGGGGTCGAGGTCACCGCGGGTGGTCTGCGCAATTTCGGTGTCGAGGCGGTCAGGAGGTCCGGGATCACCCGCGACTCGCGTGTCCTGGGCTTCGCATCGCCGAGCTTCGACGCCTTCGTCCTCGAGTACCTGCTGGCCTTCACCGCGGGCGCAGCGGTCGTCTACCGCGATCGTGACGCGGTGGCCGGGGCGCCGCTCGCGGACTTCATGCGCGCACACCGGGTCACCCATACGTTCCTGACCCCGACGGTGCTGGCATCCCTCGATCCCGCCGAGCTCCCGCACCTGGAGTCCGTCTGGGCGGGTGGCGAGGCCGTGCCGGAGTCGTTGCGCGACCGCTGGAGTCGATTCGTCGCCTTCCGCAATGTCTACGGTCCGACCGAGACCACCATCGTGATCACCGTCGCCCCGCCGACCGAACCGGGGGAACGACTCCACATCGGCCCTCCGATCGACGGCGTCGACCTGCTGGTGCTCGACGCCCGGCTCCGTCCCGTTCCGGTCGGGGTGGCGGGCGAACTCTACGTCAGTGGTCCCGCCCTGGCGCGCGGCTACCTCGGTCGCCGAGGGCTGACCGCAGAGCGTTTCGTCGCCAACCCCTTCGGTCGGCCGGGGGAGCGGATCTACCGCACCGGCGACGTCGTCCGGTGGGCGCGACATGGCGACGGGTCCCTGTCGGTCGACTATGTCGGGCGCAGCGACGACCAGATCAAGCTCCGCGGTCTGCGGATCGAGCTCGGCGAGATCGAGAGCGCCCTCGGCGATCACCCCGCCGTGGCGTCCGCGGTCGTCACCGGCGTCGATTCCGACGGAGCGCTCGCCGCCGGCGGACAATCGGTCGTCTCCGCACTCGCCGCCTACGTGGTGCTTCGTGCGGACGTCGACATCGCCGCTCTCCGCGAGCATCTCGCCGATCGGCTGCCGCTGTTCATGGTGCCTGCGAGCATCGTCGCGCTCGACGCGTTGCCGCTCACCCCGGTGGGCAAACTCGACCGCCGGGCACTGCCCGCACCGACGATCGAGATCGAATCCGATCACGTCGCGGCGGAGACGCCGGTCGAACAGCAGCTCGCCTCGATCATCGGCGGTCTGCTCGGACTCGAGCGGGTCAGCGTCGGCGACTCCTTCTTCGCGCTCGGTGGCGACTCCATCATGTCCATCCAGGTGGCGTCGGCCGCCCGTGCCGCCGGGATCGACGTGTCGCCCCGGGACATCTTCGAGCACAAGACCGTTCGTGCGATCGCCCGAGCGGTCGGCGCCCGGGGCGCGCGGGTGCCCGCGCTGGCGGAGCTGCCCGGCGGTGGGATCGGCCCGATGGCCGTGCCGCCGGTGGTCTCGTGGATTCTCGACCACACCGACGAGGTCACCGACTTCGGCGACTTCTCCCAGTCGATGGTGCTCGGCGCTCCGGCCGGACTCACCGTGGAGATCGCGCAGGAACTCCTCACGCAGGTCGTCGCCGTGCATCCGATGCTCGCCGCAGCCGTCGAGTCCGGACCGGACGGCGAATGGCACATGCGCACCGGCGTCGTGCCGCTGGATTCCGGCGCGGTCACCGCCCTCGCGAGTCCGGCACGGACCGGCGAGCCGGGTTTCGCCGACACCGTCGTCGCGGCCTTCGAAGACGCCTCGCGTCGCCTCGACCCGACCGCCGGGCGGCTCGTCGCGGCCGTGCTGGTCACCGATCCCGACGACGACGCGCGTCTCGTGGTCGTCATCCACCACCTCGGCGTCGATGCCGTCTCGTGGCGGGTGATCATCGAGGACCTGCTGACCGCCTGGGCGCAGCACCAAGGGGGGCAAGCGTATTCGCTGCGACCGGAGACGACCTCGGCCCGCGCCTTCACCGCGGCCCTCGACGCACAGCGCGCCGAGCGGGCCGGCGAACTGCGCTACTGGCTCGAACGCTCACCCGAACACGTCACCGACCTCGGCGCGCGGCTCGACCGGGAACGCGATCGGATGTCCACCACCGACACCGTCGTGCACAGGGTCGCCTCGCCGGTCACCGAGGCGCTGCTCACGACGGTGCCGACGGCGTTCCGCGGCAACGTCAACGACGCCCTCGTCGCGGCGCTCGCGCGCGCCGTCCGGACCTGGCAGCAGGACCGGGGGATCGTCGACGACCGGCCGGTGACCCTCCTGCTCGAGGGCCACGGGCGGTATGAGGAAGCCCTCCTGCACGGGCCCGATCCGCGGGCCGTGGACCTATCCCGGACCGTCGGGTGGTTCACCACGATCGCGCCGATGGCCATCGACGTGCGCGGCGACTCCGTCCACACGGTCAAGGTCGCCAAGGAAGAGCGGGCCGGTGCGCCCGACAACGGGATCGGCTATGGCCTGCTCCGCTACGGCGGCACCGAGTTGTCCCGACGGCCGATGCCGAGCATCGGATTCAACTACCTCGGCAACGTCACCGGAACCGGGGCTGCCGGCGAGAACACCACCGCCGGTGAGGCGGGGATGCCGTTCCTGCCCGACCCCGCGGCGCCGCGCCTGCCCGGCACCGTGACCGGTGCGATGGTCGCGCCGAACCTGTTGAGCATCAACGCCGGAACCGTCGTCGGCGACGCCGGTCGCGAGTTCGTCGCGGAGTTCACCTTCCCCCGCGGCGCACTCTCCGCCGCGGACGTCGACGACCTCGCGCGGCGATGGGACGCCGAACTGGCGACGATCGTCGAGGAGGTCGCCCGCATCGGCGACCCGGGGCTCTCCCCGTCGGACGTCCTCGGGGCACGCGTCACCCAGGACGATCTCGATCATCTCGCCCGGAGGCATCCGGGCGCGGATGTGTGGCCGCTGTCGCCGTTGCAGCGCGGCCTGCAGTTCCAGGCCGAACTCGCCGCCGCGGGCCGTGCGGCCGGCGCGGTCGACGTCTACACCGCGCAGGCGGTGGTGACCCTGAAGGGGCAGGTCGACGCCGACCGCCTCGCCGACGCCGTGCGCGAGGTCTTCGCCCGCCATCGCGTGCTGCGGTCGAGTTTCGTCCGGGTGCCCAGCGGCGAGGTCGTCGCGGTGGTCCCCGAAACGGTCGACATCCCCTGGCGGACAGTTGATCTCGATGCCGTGTCGGCTGCCGGACCGGACGGTGACCGCGGGGTCGCCGACGTCGCGCAGGTCGAGCGCGCGACGCCGTTCGATCTGGAGTCCGGCCCGCTCATGCGGTTCGTCCTCGTCCGCAGTGGCGCGCGTTCGACGCTGGTCGTCACCAGCCACCACATCCTGATCGACGGCTGGTCGAGCCCGCTCATCATGGCGGATCTGTTCGCGCTGTACGCGACCGGTCAGACCTACACCGGCACCGTCGCCGCCGAGTCCGGCGCGCGGGGAGACTATCTCGACTACCTGCGCTACATCGCCGCGTCCGACACCGAGGCGGGGCTGGCGGCGTGGCGTTCGGTGCTGTCCGCCGTCGACGAACCGACGCTGGTCGGCTCCGGCCGCGAGGCGACCTCCGATCAGCTGCCGCGCGACCACAGCGTGTTGCTGCCGCCCGAGATCACCTCCGCCGTCGACGACCTCACGCGCGCACGAGGAGTCACCGTCTCGACGGTGATGCAGTTCGCCTGGGCGGTTCTGTTGTCGCGCATCACCGGTCAGCGGACCGTCGTCTTCGGCGAGACCGTCTCCGGTCGTCCGGCCGATCTGGACGGCGTCGAGACGATGGTCGGCCTCTTCATCAACACGCTGCCCGCCGTCGCCGACGTCGATCCGAACGCCCGCGCCGTCGACGTTCTCGACGCGCTGCAGGCCTCGAAGGTCGCGGTCCTCGACCACCAGCACCTCGGACTGCCCGAACTGACCGCTCTCGTCGGTCGCGGGCAGCTCTTCGACACCCTTGCCGTGCACGAGTCGTATCCGGTCGACGCCCAGTCGCTGAAGCAGGGCGCCGATGCCGGTGGCATCGGGATCGAGGATCTCGATGCGACGGACTCGACCCATTACCCGCTGAACCTGGTGACCGGCGTGGTCGGCGACCGGATCGAGCTGAAGCTGAAGTACCTGCCCGCGGCCTTCGACGACCGGCAGGTGCAGGTGTATTCGGATGCGCTGATCCGCATCCTGACCGGTGTCGTCGCGGATCCGACCGTCGAGATCGGGGCGATCTCCCTGCGCGACGACGCGGAGTACCGACGCGCGATCACGCCGCCGGTCGCCCGCACGGCGAACACGGACTCGTCGCTGGTGGAGCTGTTCGGCCGCTCGGTGCTCGCGCACGCAGGGCGCCCGGCCGTCACCGACACCGCGACGACGGTGGACTACCGCGAACTCGACGAGCGCTCCGCAGCGGTCGCCGCCGCGTTGCAGGCGCGCGGTGTCTCCGCCGGCGACCTCGTCGCGGTGGCAACGTCCCGCGACGTGGATCTCGTCACCTCGATCCTGGGTGTGTTGCGCTGTGGCGCGGGTTATCTGCCGCTGGACACCACCAATCCGATCGACCGTCTGCGTTTCATCGTCTCCGATGCCGCGCCGAGCGCGGTGATCATCGATGACACGACCGCGGACGTCGAGCTGTGGTCGGAGCTGGGGTCGACGCCGGTGGTGCCGGTCGCGCAGCTGCTGGCCGACGGTGCCGGTGCGGATGCACGACCGGTCGCTATCCACCCCGACTCGCGCGCCTACGTGATCTACACGTCGGGGTCCACGGGCCGACCCAAGGGCGTGGAGGTCACCCACCGCGACGTGGTCACCCTGATGGACACGGCCGCAGATGATTTCGATGTCGACGAGACCGACGTCTGGACCATGTTCCACTCGTACGCGTTCGACTTCTCGGTCTGGGAGCTGTGGGGGCCGCTGCTGACCGGTGGCCGTCTCGTGCTCGTGGACCGGGACCGGGCGCGGGCACCGGAGGAATTCCTCGACCTGCTGGCGCGCGAACGCGTCACCGTGCTGAGCCAGACGCCGTCGGCGTTCTATCAGCTCGCCGAGACCCGCCGGCGCCGTGAGGCCGCACTGTCGTTGCGCTACATCGTGTTCGGCGGCGAGGCGCTCAGTTTCGAGCAGGTCCGCCGCTGGTTCGACGACCACCCGGGCGAGTCCACGTCGCTGGTCAACATGTACGGCATCACCGAGACGACCGTGCACGTCAGCTTCCGGCCGCTCGACCCGCAGTCGGTGACGGCCGACGACGCGAGCTTCATCGGCCGCCCGTTGAGCTCGTTGGCCATCCACGTGCTCGACGACCGTCTCCGGCCGGTGCCCGAGGGCATCGTCGGCGAGATGTACGTCACCGGTGGGCAACTCGCGCAGGGCTACCTCAAGCGTGCCGGGCTGTCGTCGACGCGTTTCGTGGCGTCGCCCTACGGCGGGCCCGGAGCCAGGATGTACCGCACGGGCGATCTGGCCCGCCGGGTGGGCGATGACATCGAGTACCTCGGCCGCGGGGACGCACAGGTCCAGTTGCGCGGCTACCGGATCGAGTTCGGTGAGATCGAGGCGGCGCTCCTGGCGGTGCCGGGTGTGAGTGCGGCGGCGGCACGTGTCGTCGACATCCCCGGCCGCGGTGAGCAACTCATCGGCTACCTCGTCCGCACCGCGGAGAACGCCGTCGACACCGCCGAGGTCCGGCGCATCGCCGGGCGCGCGGTGCCGTCGTACATGATCCCCGACCAGATCGTCGATCTCGAGACCCTGCCGCTGACGGCGAACGGGAAGCTCGATCGCGAGGCCCTGCCCGTACCGGACTCGGCCACCGTCGTCGAGGATGTCGTCGCCCCTGCGGGCCCGCAGGAGACCGCAACCGCGCAGGTCTTCGCCGAGGTGCTCGGTGTCGACGAGATCGGGGTCACGACAAGCTTCTTCGACCTCGGTGGCAACTCGCTGTCGGCGACCCGCCTCGCCTCCCGCGTCGCCGACGCACTCGGTACCGAGGTGTCGGTGCGGGACGTGTTCGAGGCGCCGTCCGTCCGCGATCTCGTCGCGGCGGTGTCCGGGCGCGGCGCGAGCCTGCCGTCCGTGGTCGCGGTCTCGCCGCGGCCGGACCGGATCCCGCTGTCCTTCGCCCAACAACGCCTCTGGTTCATCAACCGGTTCGAACCCGCGTCGTCGACCTACAACATCCCGATCGGGCTGCGCCTGCGCGGTCCGGTCGATGCCGAGGCCCTGCACGCCGCGGTCGAGGACCTCGTCGTCCGCCAGGCCGTGTTGCGGACGACGTTCCCCGACGTCGACGGCGTCCCGTATCAGCGGATTCACGGACGTGACGAGGTCGACCGTCTCGACTGGGCGATCGTGGACTCCCAGGAGCACCTCGAGACCGCGATCACGTCCGGCTTCGACGTCACCGCCGACTGGCCGATCCGTGCGCGGTTGTGGCCGGTCGCCGCCGACGAGTTCGTCTTCGTCGTGGTCGTGCACCACATCGCCGCCGACGGCGAATCGATGAAACCCATGCTCGCGGATCTGATCACCGCGTACGGTGCGCGCGTGTCGGGTCAGGAGCCCGAGTACGCCGAGCTCGAGGTCGAGTTCGCCGACTACGCACTGTGGCAGCACGACGTCTTCGGCTCGGCCGGCGACCCGAACTCGCTCATCGCGGCCCAGCTCGACTTCTGGACGAGCAGGCTCGCCGGCACGCCGGACGTCCTCGAACTGCCCACCGACCGCCCGCGCCCGCCGGTCGCGTCGCAGCGCGGCGCCCGCTTCGACTTCGACATCCCGGCTCCGGTCGGCGATGCGATCGAACGGGTCGCATCCGAACGCGGGGTGACCCCGTTCATGGTCGTCCACGCGGCGCTCACCGTGCTGCTCGCACGTCTCTCGGCGACCGACGACATCGTCGTCGGCACCCCCATCGCGGGGCGCGGGAAGGCCGCACTCGACGCGCTCGTCGGCATGTTCGTGAACACCCTCGTGCTGCGCGTCCCGGTGACAGGGGAGGAGACCTTCGACGCACTGCTGGACCGGGTGCGCACGATCGATCTGGATGCGTTCGCCAACGCCGACGTCCCCTTCGAGACCCTCGTGGAGGCCCTCAACCCGGTGCGGACGGAATCGTTCGCCCCACTGGCGCAGGTCAATCTGACCTTCGACCAGTCCGCGTCGGCGGACTTCGCCATCGACGCCGAACAGAGCGGGTCGATCGGTGACCTGGATTTCGAGCCTCTCCCGCCGGCGGCTCCGGGCGCCAAGGTGGACCTGAACTTCGCCATCGACAGGGGAGACGACGGTCGGCGCTGGGCCGGTTCGGTCATCTACGCGACCGATCTCTTCGACGAGTCGACCATCGATGCACTGACGCAGCGACTCGTCGCCGTGCTGCAGTCCGTCCTGGCGGCACCGTCGCGACCGGTCGGCGACGTCGATCTCGTGTTGCCCGCCGAGGCGGTCCGCCTGCAGGACTTCGAGGCGGGGCCCCGTGCCGAGGTCGGTGCGCCGGACACCGTCGCCGACCTGGTTTCGGCCTGGGCCGCAGCCACACCCGATGTGCCCGCGGTCATCTACGACGACCGGGTCGTCGACGCGGCGGAGTTCGGCGCGCGTGTGTCACTGCTCGCCCGCGAACTCATCGATGCGGGCGTCGGACCCGATGCGGCGGTCGGGGTCTGTCTCGACCGGTCGGTCGAGATCATGGTCGCGGTGCACGCGATCGTCGCGGCCGGCGGGCAGTACGTGCCCATCGACCCGGAGAGCCCCGTCGAGCGAAGCCGGTACATCCTGGAGACGGCTCGGGTCGCGACCGTCGTGACCGGACCCGGCGACACCCCGGAGGCGCTCGCCGGATTCGCGGGCCGCATCGTGCGTGCCGACAGTACGGTGCCACTGCCCGACGCACCGGTGCCGCCGGTGACAGGGGCCGAACGCCTCGGCGTCGTCCATCCGGACAATGCCGTCTACACGATCTTCACGTCCGGCTCCACGGGCCGGCCCAAGGGTGTGACCGTCACCCACGGCGCCCTGCGGAACACCCTGGCCTGGTTCAGCGACTCGAACGGCGAAGGCGCACATCGCTTCCTGATGAAGACGCCCTACACCTTCGACGCGTCGGTGTGGGAGTTCTTCGGACCGGTGTTCAACCGGAGCGCGGTCGTCGTGGCCGAGCCCGGCGGGCACCGTGATCCCCGGTACCTGGCGGGACTCATCGAGCGTCACGGCGTGACGTCGGTCAAGTTCGTCCCCTCGATGCTGGCCGCCTTCCTGGACGGCGCGACCGGGGCGGGCATCGAGAAGCTCGCGACCCTGCGCCGCATCTTCTCCGGCGGCGAGGCCCTGCTGCCCGGTCTGGCCACCGGGCTGGCCACCGAACTGCCCGACGCGCTCCTGGTGAACCAGTACGGTCCCACCGAGGCCGTCGTCGACATCACCTACGGTGCGGTCACCGACCCGTCGGCGCAGAACATCCCGATCGGCACACCGGTCTGGAACTCGTCCGTGCATGTCCTCGACGCCCGCTTGCGGCCCGTGCCCGTCGGTGTCGCGGGAGAGCTGTATCTGGGCGGCGTCCAGCTTGCCCGCGGTTATGCCTCGCGCTCGGGACTGACCGCCGAGACCTTCGTGGCCGATCCGTTCGGACCGGCCGGTGCCCGGTTGTACCGCACCGGCGACCGGGGGCGGTGGAACGCCAACGGTGAACTGGAGTATCTGGGCCGCAACGACTTCCAGGTGAAGCTGCGTGGCCAGCGCATCGAACTCGGGGAGATCGAGTCGATCCTGGGTTCGGCGCCCGGCGTCGTGCACACCGCCGTCGTCGTCTCCGCCCCGGCGGGTGGAGGCGAACAACTGGTCGCCTACCTCGCCGGCGGCCCGGGCGTGACGCCCGACCTCGACACGGTCAAGGACCTCGCGCGTCGCGGCCTGCCGCAGTTCATGGTGCCCACGACCTGGATGGTCCTCGACCAGATGCCGCTGACGACGTCGGGAAAGGTCGATCGTCGCGCGCTGCCCACACCCGATGTCAGTCAGCGCGAGGTGGTTGCGCCCGCGAACGACATCGAAGCCGCAGTGGCCGAGGCGTTCTCGGGCCTGCTCGGGGTGGACGACATCGGTGTCACCGAGAGCTTCTTCGACATCGGCGGCACGTCTCTCTCGGCGATGCGCCTGGCCGCTCGTGTCTCCGACGTCCTCGGGGTCGAGGTGTCGGTCCGCGACATCTTCGACGCCCCGACGGTACGGGAACTCGTGGCCGGCACCACCGAGCGCGACCGTGCGCTGCCGCCGGTCGTCGCGGTATCGCCACGCCCGCAACGCATCCCGTTGTCGTTCGCGCAGCAGCGGATGTGGTTCATCAATCAGTTCGACCCGACGTTGCCCACCTACAACATCCCGACCGTCGTGCGGCTGGCCGGAGATATCGACGTACCGGCGCTGCAGGCGGCGATCGCCGACGTGGTGGCTCGCCACGACGTGCTGCACACGACGTTCCCGCAGGACGAACAGGGTCCGTACCAGCTGATCTCGGATGCGGCGGAGGTCGCCTCCCGCCTCGATTTCTCGATCGTCTCGACGGCCGAGGAATTCGAGCGGACGATCACCCGCGGCTTCGACGTGTCGACGGAATGGCCGGTGCGAGCCTGCCTGTGGCGGGCCGAGGACGACACCCACATCCTGGGTCTGATCGCCCACCACATCGCCTTCGACGGTGAGTCGCGCAAGCCGCTCGTCGCCGACCTGGTGGCGGCCTATGTCGCTCGCAGCGCCGGGGAGGTCCCGGCTCTCGCGCCGCTCGACGTCCAGTTCGCCGACTTCGCGATCTGGCAGCACGACGTGCTCGGTTCCGCCGACGATCCCGAGTCGGTCCTGGGCCGTCAGCTCGCGCACTGGACCGAACGTCTGACCGGACTGCCCGACGTCCTCGAACTCCCGACCGACCACGCCCGGCCCGCGGTCGCCTCGGCCAGGGGCGGACGACTCGGCTTCGAGATCCCCGCCGAGGTCGCCGACGCGGTGGCCGCCACCGCGCGCACGCACGGCGTCACCCCGTTCATGGTCGTGCACGCTGCCCTCGCGGTGCTGCTCGCGCGGTTGTCGGCCACCGACGACATCGCGATCGCGACCCCCGTCGCCGGGCGTGGTTCACGCGTCCTCGACCCGCTGGTCGGCATGTTCGTCAACACCCTCGTCCTGCGGTCGCGCATCGCGCCGGAGATGAGCGTGGACGAGCTGCTGGCACAGGTGCGCGGGACCGACCTCGACGCGTTCACCAACGCCGACATCCCGTTCGAGACGCTCGTCGAACACCTGGACCCCATCCGTTCCGAGGCGTTCGCACCCCTCGCACAGGTCCTGCTGACCCTGGGTGAGGCGCTGCCCGCCGGACCCGGGGTGCTCGGCGAGGACGCCGCCGCCGGCGCGGCCGAGCTGCCCGGACTGGCGATCACCCCCGTGGAACCGCCTGAGGTCTCCGCCCAGCTCGACCTCGCCGTGGCCGTCTCGGTCGGAGCGGCCGGTCAGGCGTGGTCGGGGAGTGTGATCTACGCGCTCGACCTGTTCGAGGCCGGCACCGTGGCCGGATTCGCCGACCGCCTGGTCTCGCTGCTTCGCGACATGACCGGCGCCGGTCGCGACACCGTCGCCGTGGGCGATCTCGCGCTCGTCTCGGCCGACGACCGTGCCCGCGTCGACGGTTGGTCGGTCGGTGAGACCGAGGTCTTCGGAAGTCCGGTGATCGCCGACGCGGTGGCCGCACGTATCGCCGAGGACCCGACGCAGGTGGCCATCGACTTCGAAGGTCGTCGACTCACCTACGGTGAATTCGGCTCGCGCGTGGCCGATCTCGCGCGGACCCTGATCGGGCTGGGGATCGGTCCCGAGGTCGCCGTCGGCGTCTGCATCGACCGTTCGGTCGAGATGGTCGTCGCCGTGCACGCAGTGCTCGCCGCGGGTGGTCAGTACGTGCCGATCGACACCGCCGCACCGGCCGACCGGGTCCAGTACATGATCGAGACCGCCCGGGTCGCCGTCGTGCTGTCCGCCGGTGACGCACGTCCGGAGGCGATCGACGGACTCGACGACGGGATCACCCTGGTCCAGGTGGACGCGACGAGCGCCGTCGCCGACACCGCGCCCGTCACCGACGCGGACCGCCTCGCGCCGCTGCGGGGCGACCACGCCGCCTACACGCTGTTCACCTCCGGCTCCACCGGCCGCCCCAAGGGCGTCACGGTGTCGCACGCCTCCGTCATGAACCGGTTGTGGTGGGGACTCGGGGAGTTCCCGTGGACCGTCGGCGACCGCATCGTGCAGAAGACGCCCTACACCTTCGACGTCTCCGTGCCGGAGTTGTTCGGCCCGTTGATCTCCGGCGCGACGATGATCGTCGCCCGGCCCGGCGGTCACACCGACCCCGACTATCTCGTGGACCTGATCTCCTCGACACGGGCCACGTCGGTGCACTTCGTCCCGTCGATGATGTCGATCTTCCTCGATCTCGTCCCGGCCGGACGATTCGCCGAGATGTCCGCGCTGCGATGGGTTTTCGCCTCCGGCGAGGCGCTGCCGCCGGCCGTCGTGGCCAAGCTGCACGCCCTGCTGCCGCAGGTCTCCGTCGTCAATCTCTTCGGACCCACGGAGGCGGCCGTGGAGGTCGCCGTCGCCGACGTGTCCACCGCCCCGGCGATCATCCCGATCGGCGTGCCCGTCGCGAACACGTCGACATGGGTCCTCGACGCGCGGCTGCGACCGGTTCCGGCCGGGGTGCCGGGTGAGTTGTACCTCGGAGGCGTCCAGCTCGCCCGCGGTTATGCCGCACGCGCCGACCTGTCCGCGGAGCGGTTCGTCGCCGATCCGTTCGGCGAACCGGGTTCGCGTCTCTACCGCACCGGCGACCTCGTGCGCTGGCGGGCAGACGGAACACTGGAGTACCTGGGCCGCACCGACTTCCAGGTCAAGCTGCGCGGCCAGCGCATCGAGCTCGGTGAGATCGAGTCCGTGATCGCGACCGTCGAAGGTGTCGTGCACACCGCCGTCACGGTGGCCAAGGCCCCGACGGGCGCCGACCACCTCGTCGGTTACGTCGCGCCGGAAGGGGTCGACCTCGACCTCGTCAAGTCGACGGTGGCCGCCGAGCTGCCGGAGTACATGCGTCCGACCGTGTGGATGACGCTGCCGTACATCACCCTCAACAGTGCCGGCAAGATCGATCGAAAGGCGCTGCCGGAGCCGGAGTTCGGGGTACACACCGAGATGTTCGTGGCGCCGGCCACGACGACCGAGGAAGTACTCGCCTCCATCGTCGCGCACCTCATCGGTATCCCGCGGGTGTCGGTGACCGAGTCGTTCTTCGCCCTCGGCGGAGACTCGATCATGTCGATCCAGCTCGCGTCCGCGGCGCGCGCCGCGGGCGTCGACCTGTCCCCGCGCGAGATCTTCGAGCACCGCACGATCCGCGGCATGGCCGCCGCGGCCGATGACGACGCCGCCCGCCTGCCGATGCTCGAGGAGGCCTCGGCAGGCACCGGACCGGTCACGGTGTCCCCGGTCGTGCACTGGATGATCGAACACGCCTCGGCTCCATCGGATTTCGCCGACTTCGTGCAGGCCGCGGTGCTCCGGGCACCGGACGGACTCGACGTCGAGCAGCTGATCGAGCTCCTCGCGGCGGTCGTCGACGCGCATCCCATGCTCACCGCGACCCTCGCGCAGACCGAGGACGGATGGCGGTCGACCGTCGGAAACACATTCGACGGCGCGTCCGCGGTCATCGAGGTGTCGAGTGTCGCCGCGGTCGGTACCGACGAGTTCGACTCCGACGTCCGTACCGCGTTCGGTGCGGTGTCGGCCACCCTCGACCCCGAGGCCGGGCAGCTGGTGCGGGCCGCACTGATCCGTGACCGCGACGGCGTGGGACGGGTGCTCCTGGTCATCCATCACCTCGGCGTGGACGCCGTGTCGTGGCCGATCCTCATCGAAGACCTGATCACCGGATGGGCGCAGCTCTCCGAGGGTCGGGACATCGAGCTGCGCGCCGAACAGACGAGCGCCCGGGCGTGGACGGATGCCCTTGCGGCCCGGGCTGATTCGTGGCACGAGCAGCGCGACCACTGGCTCGAGCAGTTGCCGCCGCGGCCCACGCCGCTCGGCGTCACGCTCGACCGCACCCGCGACCTGATGTCCACCGAGCGCCACGTCTCCCTCGAGATCGGCGCCCCGGTGACCCGATCCGTGCTGACCGCGGTGCCGGAGGCCTTCGGCGGCAACGTCAGCGACGTCCTGCTCGGTGCTTTCGCCCGTGCGGTCCGGTCCTGGCAGTCGCGTCGCGAGATCACCGACAGTGCACCCGTCACGGTCCTCACCGAGGGCCACGGCCGGTACGAGGAGGTCCTCGCCGCCGGCGAGTCGCCGCGTCGCGCGGACCTGTCCCGGTCGGTCGGCTGGTTCACCACCATCGTCCCGGTGCGCCTCGATCCCGGTACCGACGTGGTGCACGCGGTGAAGGCTGCGAAGGAAGCGCGTCTGGCCCAGCCGGACAACGGCATCGGATTCGGGTGGCTGCGCTACGGCTCCGGGACCGCCGACCCCGATTCCGACACCCGGGAACTGGCCACGCGTCCGCTCCCGAGCATCTCCTTCAACTACTTCGGTGCCGGCGGAGGCGCAGGCGCGCCGGACGCCGAGGTGCTCCCCTTCACCCACGCTCCGGACGCGCCGATCCTGGGATCGTCCGCGTCGGGTCGGATGGTTGCTCTGAGCACCTTGGGCGTGAGCGTGACCACCTCACTCGACGAGCAGGGCAATCGCAGGCTCGTCGCCGGTGCCAGCTTCCCCGGCTCACTGTTCGCCGACGACGAGGTCACCGATCTCCTCGACATGTGGGCGGCCGAACTGGCTGCGCTGACCCAGGCGATCGGTTCGGGCACCCGCGTCGGTCTGTCCCCGTCGGACGTCCCGGGCACCGGCGTCACCCAGCGCGACCTCGACGACCTGGCCCGCACGTATCCGGGCGCGGCGGTGTGGCCGCTGACGCCGCTGCAACAGGGTCTGTACTTCCAAGCGCAGCTCGCCGCGTCCGGCCAGGAGTCCGGCGCCGTGGACGTCTACGTCACCCAGGTGGTCCTCACGCTGGGCGGCCGTGTCGACGGCGATCGGCTGCGCGGTTCGGCCGAGCAGCTGTTCGCCCGACACCGCGTGATGCGGTCGGCCTACCTCCGGACCGGCAGCGGCGCGGTCGTCGCGGTGATCCCCGAGCGCGTCGAGATCCCGTGGCGAGTGGTACGGCTGGACTCCGGGGTGACCGCAGAGGACGCGGATGCCGAGATCCGGCGGATCGTCGAGGGCGAGCGGCTGGCCCGGTTCGACCTCGGCCGACCGCCCCTGGTGCGATTCGTGCTCGTCTGGCACGACGACCAGGCGCACCTCGTGGTGACCAACCACCACATCCTGATGGACGGCTGGTCCGGTCCGCTGGTCCTGGCCGACCTGCTCGCCCTGTACGCCACCGGCGAGACCTACACCGGCCAGGTTGCCGGCGGTGAGGGATCGCAGCGATCGGACTTCGCCGACCACGTCCGGCGGCTCGCCGCCGCCGACCGCGACGCCGGTCTGGCGGCATGGCGACAGGTGCTCGCGCCGATCGAGGGTCCGACTCTCGTGGCGCCCGGACTCGAGGCCACCGACGACGAACTGCCCCGGCAGCACCGGGTCATGCTCGACGAGGAGACGACCGCGGGGCTCGAAGAGCTCACCCGAACCGAGGGCGTCACCACCGCCACGGTCATGCAGTTCGCCTGGTCTGTTCTGCTGTCGCGGATGACCGGCAACAGGGTCGTGGTGTTCGGCGAGACCGTCTCGGGCCGGCCCGCGGATCTGCCGGGCGTGGAGACGATGGTCGGGCTCTTCATCAACACGCTGCCCAGCGTCGTCGACGTCGATCCGGCCGCGACCATCGTCGAGGTGCTCCGCAGGCTGCAGGCCGCCAAGGTCGCGGTCATGGATCACCAGCACCTGGGTCTGTCCGACCTGACGGCCCTGGCCGGCTCGGCCCAGCTGTTCGACACGCTGACCGTCCACGAGTCGTTCCCGATCGACACCGAGGCCCTGTCGTCGCAGGACGCGACCGAAGGACTGGCCGACGGTCTCGTCGTCGCCGACGTCGACTCCAGGAGCACCACCCATTACCCGATCAACCTGATCACCGCGGCCGCGGGTGGCCGGGTGTCGTTGCAGCTGAAGTATCTTCCCGCCGCCTTCGGCGACGACCAGATCCGGGTCTTCGGCGAGATCCTGGTGCACATCCTGGAGACGGTGGCCCGCACTCCCCACGAGCGGACGTCCGACATCCCGCTGGTCTCCACGGTGGACGGTCTCGACGTCGCCGAGTGGTCTCGCGGACACGAGGTCCAGATCCCGGGTGAGCACACCGTCGTCGACCTCGTCGCCGATGCACGCGCACGCGCGGCGGATCGGCCCGCCGTGCTCTTCGACGACCGCGTGGTGCACTACGACGAGTTCGCGGCCCGGGTGAGCATCCTTGCGCGAGAGCTGATCTCGCTGGGTGTGGGACCCGATGTCGCCGTCGGCGTCTGCATCGACCGCTCGGTCGAGGTGATGGTCGCCGTGCACGCCATCGTGGCGGCCGGCGGTCAGTACGTGCCGATCGACACCGAATCCCCGGTCGAGCGCACGCAATACATGATCGACACCGCGGACGTCGCGATGGTGCTCATCGGTGCCGAGCGTCCGGAAGCGCTCGCGGGTGTCGACCTCCCGGTGGTCGTCGTCGACGCGTCCGCGCCCGTCGACACTGCGGTCGCCTCGGTGTCCGACGCCGATCGACCCGTCCGGGTGCTGCCGGACCACGCCGTCTACACGATCTTCACGTCCGGATCGACCGGACGCCCCAAGGGCGTGACCGTCACCCACGGTGCGCTGCGCAACACCCTCGAGTGGTTCACCGAGTCGAACGGTCCGGGGGAGCACGTCTTCTTCCTGAAGACGCCCTACACGTTCGACGCGTCCGTGTGGGACTACTTCGGCGGCATCTTCGCCGCGTCGCCGGTCGTCGTCGCCGAACCCGGCGGACATCGGGACCCGGTCTACCTGGCACGCCTCATCGAGCGCCATCGGGTCACGACCGCCAAGTTCGTGCCCTCGATGCTCGCGGCGTTCCTCGACGGCGCCACCGGCGCCGGGGACGCCGACCTCTCGTCGATGCGTCGGATCTTCTCCGGTGGTGAGGCTCTGAGCCCCGCCCTCGCCGGTGGTCTGCTCCGACTGCTCCCCGAACTCGGGCTCTACAACCAGTACGGTCCGACCGAGGCGACCGTCGACATCACCTATGGACGCGTGGACCGGCCGACGCCGAACATCCCCATCGGGGCACCGGTGTGGAACTCGACGGTCCGTGTCCTCGACGATCGGCTGCGACCGGTCCCGCCGGGCGTCCCCGGTGAGATGTATCTCGGCGGACCCCAGCTGGCCCGCGGTTACGCCTCGCGGCCGGGGCTCACCGCCGAGACCTTCGTCGCCGATCCCTTCGATCCACGCGGTGGCCGGTTGTACCGCACCGGTGACCGCGCCCGGTGGAACACCGACGGCGTGCTGGAGTACCTGGGCCGCGCCGACTTCCAGGTGAAGCTGCGCGGGCAGCGCATCGAGCTCGGCGAGATCGAGTCCGTGCTGTCCTCGGCGCCGGGTGTCGTGCATGTGGCCGTCGTCGTGGCCACCGCCCCGAGCGGCGGCGAGCAACTCGTCGCCTACGTCGCCGGACGTCCCGGCGAGGAGGTCGATCTCGACCTCGTGCGCGGAGCGTCCGTGCGCGGTCTGCCGGAGTTCATGCGACCCACGGTCTGGATGGCGCTTCCCGAGATGCCACGGACCACCTCGGGCAAGGTGGACCGACGGGCGCTGCCCCGCCCCGAGTTCGCCACCGGTGACTACGTGGCCCCCGAGACGCCGGAGGAGACCGCGGTCGCCGAGGTCTTCGCGGAGCTCCTCCAGGTCGAACGGGTGGGTGCCACCGACAGCTTCTTCGAGCTGGGCGGCAACTCGCTGTCGGCGATGCGGGTCAGTGCCCGCGTCGGTGACGCCCTGGGTGTCGAGGTCTCGGTCCGCGACGTCTTCGAGGCGCCGTCGGTGCGCGAGCTGGTGGCCGCCCTGACCGGTCGCGGCTCCCGGCTCGCGCCCGTGGTGGCGGTGTCGCCACGGCCCGAACGGATTCCGCTGTCCTTCGCGCAGACCCGGATGTGGTTCCTCAACCGCCTTCATCCCGCTGCGCCCACGCACAACATGACGATCGTGCTGCGGCTGTCGGGCGACCTCGACGTCGAGGCACTGCACACCGCGCTGGGCGACGTCGTCCGCAGGCATGAGGTCCTGCGCACGACGTTCCCGAGTGCCGAAGGCGTGCCCTTCCAGCTCGTGCATCCGCCGGAATCGGTCGCCGACCGGCTCGACTGGGAGGTCGTCGGGTCCGAGGACGACATCTTCGCCGTGGTGACACGGGGATTCGACGTCACCGAGGAGTGGCCGTTCCGGACGCGCCTCTGGGCGGTCGAGCCCGGTGAGTTCGTGCTCGCCGTCGTGTTCCACCACATCGGTGCCGACGGCGAGTCCATGGCCCCGCTCGTCTCCGACCTGGTCTCCGCCTACAGCGCCCGCGTCGCCGGGGACGAGCCGCAATTCCCGCCGTTCGCCGTGCAATTCGCCGATTACGCGATCTGGCAGCACACCGTCCTCGGCTCGGTCGACGACCCGGATTCGGTCGTCGGACGCCAGTTGGCCTACTGGGCCGGGCACCTCGCCGGTGTTCCCGACGTACTCGAACTGCCGTCGGACCGTCCGCGTCCGCCGGTCGCCTCCGGGCGCGGCGCCCGCGCACGGGTCGAGATCCCGGCCGGGATCGGCGAGCGCGTCACCGAGGTCGCGCGCGGAGCCGACGTGACGCCGTTCATGGTGCTGCACGGCGCCGTCGCGGTGCTGCTCGCACGCCTGTCGGCCACCGACGACATCGTCGTCAGCACGCCGATCGCCGGTCGCGGTCAGGCGGAGCTCGATCCGCTCGTCGGCATGTTCGTCAACACCCTGGTGCTGCGGACACTGGTCGACGGCGCCCAGTCGTTCGAACAGCTCCTGTCCGCGGTGCGCGATGTCGATCTGAACGCGTTCGCCCACGCCGACGTCCCGTTCGAGACCGTGGTCGACCGGCTGAGTCCGGTGCGCTCGGAGGCCTTCGCGCCGCTGGCCCAGGTCATGTTCTCGTTCAGCCCGTCGGCGACCGCCGCCGAGGCACTCGGTGACGCGGCCGGCATCACGGTGACGCCGTACGCGGATGTGATGGTCTCGTCGCAGATCGATCTCTGGATCACCGTCTCCTCGCGGCCCGCCGGGCAGACCTGGCCGGTGAACCTCGACTACTCGACCGACCTCTTCGACGAGCCGACGGTGCTCGAGTTCGGCGAACGCTTCATCCGTCTTCTCGATGCCCTGACCTCGGTCCCGGACCGGGCGGTGGGGGATGCGCCGTTCGTCGCCGAGGACACGACGGCCGCCATCGAGTCGGCCGAGTGGGGCGAGCGGGTGGAACTGCCCGCAGTGCAGACCGTCAGCGACGCCGTCTCCGCCCAGGCGCAGCGCACCCCGGACGCCACCGCGATCGTCTTCGGCGACCGCGAGGTGTCCTACGCCGAGTTCGTCGCCCGGGTCAACACACTGGCCCGCGACCTCATCGAGGCCGGTGTCGGGCCGGATGTGGCGGTCGCCCTGTGCATTCCGCGCTCCGTCGAGATGATGGTCGCGATCCACGCCGTCATCGCCGCGGGTGGACAGTACGTCCCGGTCGACGTGGCCGCGCCCGCCGACCGCGTCCGCTACATGTACGAGACCGCCGGTGTGCGGGTGCTGCTCGTCGCCGACGCCGAGGGTGTCCGGGACGCGGTGGCTGCCGCCGACGACACCGGTGTGCGGGTCGTCGTGGTCGACGCCTCGGCCCTGGTGGACGTCGACTCGTCGGCCGCCGCACCGGTGTCCGACGCGGAGCGACTCTCCCCGCTGCGCCCCGACGACGCCGCGTACACCCTGTTCACCTCGGGCTCCACGGGTCGCCCCAAGGGCGTCACGTTGTCCCATGCCGCGGTGCTGAACCGGTTGTGGTGGGGCCTGGACGCCCTGCCGATCGGTCCCGACGACGTCGTCATGCAGAAGACGCCGTACACATTCGACTGTTCGGTGCCGGAATTGTTCGCGCCGTTGTCGATCGGTGCCCGCCTGGTGGTCCTCGCCGACGGCGGACACCTGAACCCGCGGCAGGTCGCCGACGAGATCGCCCGCACGGGCACGACGATGATCCACTTCGTGCCGTCGATGCTGTCGGTGTTCCTCGAGGTGGTCGGCCGTGAGCAGCTCGCCGCCCTCGACACCATCCGCATCGTCTCGACCACGGGTGAGGCGTTGCCGCCCGCGGTCGCGGCACCCGTCCGCGAGATCTGGCCGGACGCATGGTTCTTCAACCTGTACGGTCCGACCGAGGCCGCGGTGGAGATCACCTTCGAACGCATCCACTCGGTTGCCGCCGACGATCCGACCGTGCCGATCGGCATCCCGGTGTGGAACTCCTCGGCCGTCGTGCTCGACGCCCGGTTGCGCCGGGTGCCCGCCGGTGTCCCCGGTGAGCTCTACCTCGGTGGCGTGCAGCTCGCCCGCGGTTACGCGGCCCGCCCGGACCTGACCTCCGAACGGTTCGTCGCCGATCCGTACGGCGAACCGGGTTCGCGGCTCTACCGCACCGGCGACCTCGTGCGCAGGCGCCCCGACGGCGTCCTGGAGTACTTGGGACGCACCGATTTCCAGGTCAAGCTCCGCGGCCAGCGCATCGAGCTCGGCGAGATCGAGGCGGTCATCGCCTCGGCTCCGGGCGTCGTCCACGCCGCGGCGACCGTGGCCACCGCACCCGGCGGCGGGGAACACCTCGTCGGCTACCTGGCGGGTGTGCCGGGTGAGCACATCGACCTGGACAGGGTCAAGGCCGTTGTCGCCGAAGCACTTCCGGGCTACATGCGACCGACCGTGTGGATGCCGGTGGACGACATCGCGCTCAACACGGCGGGCAAGATCGATCGTCGTGCGCTGCCGGAGCCGGTCTTCACCGCGGGCGAGTACGTCGCCCCCGCCGGTGAGGCGGAGGCCGCGGTCGCCGAGGTGTTCGCCGACATCCTCGGTGTCGATCGCGTGAGCGTGACCGACTCGTTCTTCGACCTCGGTGGCAACTCGCTCGCCGCGATGCGGCTCGTGGCGCGCGTGGGCGAGGTCACCGGCACGGAGATCTCGATCCGCGAACTCTTCAACGCCCCGAGCGTGCGTGAACTGACGCGTGTGAGTTCAGGTCTCGACTCCGCGCGCGCCCCGATCGTGGCCGTCGAGTCCCGGCCCGAACGGATCCCGCTGGCGTTCGCCCAGCAGCGGATGTGGTTCGTCAACCAGGCCGACACCACCTCGTCGGCCTACAACCTGCCGATCGTGCTGCGGCTGTCCGGAGCGCTCGACACCGACGCGCTGCACGCCGCACTGATCGACGTGGTGTCGCGCCACGAGTCACTGCGCACGACGTTCCCGTCGGCCGACGGCATGCCGTACCAGAAGATCAACCGCGCGACGTCGGTCGCGGCCAAGCTGGACTGGCAGGAGGTGTCCTCGCAGGAGGAGATCGAGGCGGCGGTCTCCGCAGGCTTCGACGTCTCGCGGGAATGGCCCATCCGCGCCCGGATCTGGGAGGTGGAGCCCGACGAGCACGTGTTCGCGGTGATCACCCATCACATCGCCTCGGACGGGCAGTCGATGACGCCGCTCGTGCGCGACGTCGTGACCGCCTACCTCGCCGAGTCCGCCGACACCGACCCGGAATTCGCCGACCTCGACGTCCAGTTCGCCGACTTCGCGATCTGGCAGCACGAGGTTCTCGGTTCGCCCGAGGATCCCGAGTCCGTCGTGGGCCGCCAGCTCACCTACTGGACCGACCGTCTCGCCGGCCTCCCCGACGTGATCGAGTTGCCCACCGACCGTCCCCGGCCCGCGCGGGCCAGCCAGCGTGGCGGCCGCGTCCTGTTCGGCGTGCCCGCGTCGGTCGGCGATCGCATCGCCGGGTTCGCCCAGGAGACCGGGACGACCCCGTTCATGGTGGTCCACGCCGCACTGGCCGCCCTCCTGTCACGGCTGTCGGCAACCGACGACATCGCCGTCGGCACACCGATCGCCGGTCGCGGACAGCGCGTGCTCGATCCGCTCGTCGGCATGTTCGTCAACACCCTGGTGTTGCGGACGACCGTCGACCGCGACCGCGGCTTCGCCGACCTGCTCGACGCAGCCAAGGACGCCGACCTCGCTGCTTTCGCCAACGCCGACGTCCCGTTCGACGTGGTCGCGGATGCGGCCGGGGCCCAGCGGTCGGCAGCGTTCGCGCCCTTCACCCAGGTGTGGCTGACGTTCGACCAGTCGACCCTCCCCGAACTGGCGGGTCCGGATCTCTCGATCGGCGAGGTCGCCGGCCTCCAGGTGAGTTCGGTGACCACCGAGCGCATCCCGGCCCGCGTCGACCTGCTGGTCGCGCTCTCGCAGCCGGCCGGGTCCGAGGACTGGTCGGGTGCGATCACCTACGCGACCGATCTGTTCGACGAACCGTCGGTGGCGCGTCTCGCCGAGCAGCTGGTGACGCTGCTGACCGAGGCCCTGGCGGAACCCGAGGTGCCACTGCGGCAGATCTCCCTCGGCGAGGCGACCATGTCGCTCGCCGAACTCGCCCGCGCGGCAACGCAACCCGAACCGCAGCGGCAGACGGTGTCGATCGCCGACTCCGACGCGGTCGTGACCGGGGGACCGGGAACCGAGCCGGTCGTCCTGGGTGATCTCTTCGCGCAGGCCGCCGCGAAGTGGGGACCGCGCCAGGCCGTCGTCGACGCGGACAATGTCTGGCTGTCGTACGCGGACCTCGACGCGCGGTCGAACCGCTTGGCGCGCTGGCTGATCGGTCAGGGCATCGGCCCGGAGAAACTGGTCGCGCTGGCGATCGGCCGATCCGCGCAGCTGCTCACCGCCATCTGGGCGGTGGCCAAGACCGGCGGTGGCTACGTGCCGATCGACCCGGACTACCCCGCCGAACGAGTGGCGAACATGGTCGAGGACTCGGGCGCGATCCTGGGCCTGGCCGTCCAGGCGTCGGGAACCCTGCCCGGGGAACGTTTCTCGTGGCGCAGTCTCGACGACGCCACGCTGTCCGCCGAGATCGAGGCGCTGTCCGACGCGCCGATCACCTCATCGGATCGGCGTGGGCCGGTACGGGTGGACAACGTCGCCTACGTCATCTACACCTCCGGCTCCACCGGGCGCCCGAAGGGTGTCGCCGTGACCCACTCGGGTCTGGCGAACTTCGCCGCCGAAGAGATCCGGCGTTCGGGTGCCGACGAGTACTCGCGGGTGCTCGGCTTCGCCTCGCCCAGCTTCGACGCGTCGGTGCTCGAGTACCTGCTCGCGATCGTGTCCGGCGGCGTGTTGATCTATCGCCCCGCCGACGCGGTCGGTGGCCCGCCGCTGCAGGACCTGATGATGCGGCAGGCGATCACCCACACGTTCCTGACGCCGACCGTGCTCGCGACCATCGAACCGCACGCGGTCCCGGCCCTCCGAGTCGTCTATGCCGGTGGCGAGGCCGTGCCGCAGGCGCTCAAGGACAGCTGGGCTCCGTTCCGGCGGATCCAGAACCTGTACGGCCCCACCGAGACCACGATCGGCGTCACCATCAGTGCGCCGATGGCGGTGGGCGAGCCGGTCTCGCTCGGCGGCCCGCTCGCCGGCGTGGGCCTGATGGTGCTCGACGCGCAGTTGCGTCCGGTCCCCGTCGGTGTCGCGGGGGAGCTGTATGTCAACGGCGGTGCGCTGTCGCGCGGATACCTCGACCGCCCGGGCCTGACCGCGGAGAAGTTCGTGGCGAACCCGCATGGTCACCCGGGTGACCGGATGTATCGCACCGGCGACATCGTCCGCTGGAAGCAGGACTCCACCGGTGCGCCGGTCATCGAGTACTCCGGCCGCAGTGACGACCAGGTGAAGCTGCGCGGTCTGCGCATCGAACTCGGCGAGATCGAGGCGGTCCTCGCCGAGCACCCGGCGGTCCGCTCGGCCGTGGTCGTCGGTGTCGGCGGTTCGGTCGCCACCGCGCTGGCCGCGTACGTGGTCGCGGCCGGCACAGGGGGCGGCGCCGAGGTCGATCCGGCAGAGCTGAGATCGTTTGTCGGCGAACGACTCCCGGCGCACATGGTGCCCGCGTCGGTCGCGGTGCTCGACGAGCTCCCGCTCACCCCGGTCGGGAAGCTCGACAAGGCCGCGCTGCCCGAACCGGTCATCGAGGTCGGCGAGATCGTCGAACCGGAGACGGACGAGGAAGCCGCGGTCGCCGCGGTGTTCGCCGAGGTCCTGGGAATCGACCAGGTCAGCGTGACCGAGTCCTTCTTCGACCTCGGTGGCAACTCGCTGTCGGCGACGCGCGTAGCCGCCCGGGTGGGCGAGGTGCTCGGCGTGGAGACCTCGGTGCGCGACCTGTTCGAGGCACCGACGGTGCGTGCACTCGTGGCCGAGGTGTCCGGACATGCCGAGGCGCTGCCGCCGATCGTCGCCCGCGCGGATCGTCCGGAACTCGTACCGTTGTCCTTTGCCCAGCAGCGGATGTGGTTCATCAACCAGTTCGATCCGTCGCTGCCGACCTACAACATCCCGTTCGTGCTCCAGGTGCGCGGTGCTCTCGACATCGAGGCGTTGCGCCTGGCGATCGCCGACGTCGTCGAACGCCACGAGGTCCTGCGGACCACCTTCCCGTCCGTCGACGGGGTCGCCCATCAACTGGTCCATCCGGCCGAGCAGATCGCCGACCGGCTGGACTGGGGGATCGCCGCCGACCAGCACGCCTTCGAGCGTGCGGTGGTCTCCGGGTTCGACGTCGCCGCCGACTGGCCGATCCGCGTGCGGGTCTGGCACGTCGACGCCGAGCGTGCGGTGGTCGCGGTCGTCGTCCACCACATCGCCGCCGACGGCGAGTCGATGAACCCGCTGCTCGTCGACGTCCTCACGGCGTACGACGCCCGGGTGTCGGGGAACGAGCCCGACTTCGAGCCCCTCGAGGTCCAGTTCGCCGACTACGCCCTCTGGCAGCACGAGGTCCTCGGCGACGGATCCGATCCGACCTCGGTCATCGGCTCCCAGTTGGCCTATTGGACAGACAAACTCGCCGATCTGCCCGAGGTGCTGAACCTGCCGTTCGACCGGTCCCGGCCGTTGGTGGCCTCGCAGCGCGGCGGTCGCGTCGGCGCCGCGATCCCGGCCGAGATCGGGAACCGGGTCCGCGACCTCGCACGCGAGGTCGACGCGACCCCGTTCATCGTCGTGCACGCGGCGCTCGCCGTGTTGCTCGCGCGACTGTCGGCCGGCGAGGACGTGGCGATCGCCACCCCGGTCGCCGGACGCGGACAGCGTGTACTCGACCCGCTCGTGGGCATGTTCGTCAACACCCTGGTCCTGCGGGCCCAGGTGGATCCGTCGATGTCGTTCGCCGAACTGCTGGAGCAGGCCCGCGACACCGACCTGGAAGCATTCGCGAACGCCGACGTGGCCTTCGAGATGCTCGTCGAGAAGCTCAATCCGGTCCGGTCCGAGGCGTTCGCGCCGCTGGCCCAGATCATGCTCACGTTCGGTCAGACGGCACTGCCCGAGATGGCGGAGACCGCGCCGGCCGCGGTCGCGGGGCTGGAGATCGAACCGATGCCGCCGGCCGATCCGCCGGCGAAACTGGACCTGACGATCGGTGTGTCCGTTCCCGACGGGGACGGGGACTGGCCGCTCTCGCTGGTGTTCGCGCGGGATCTCTTCGACGAAGACACCGTCGCCCAGCTGGCGCGCCGGTTCGTCGGGCTGCTCGACCAGCTCACCCGGCACACCGACGACCCGGTGGCCGACGCCGCCCTCCTCGAACCCGCCGAGATCGAGGAGATACTCCGGCGATCACGGGGCACGGAGACCGCCATACCGGCGGGATCGGTGGCCGATGCGCTCTCGTTTCGCGGGGCGCGGTCGCTCGACTCGATCGCGCTGACCTACGCCGATCGTGAGTTGACCTACCGCGAGTTCGGCGCTCGGGTCGCCGATCTCGCCCGGGAACTCCTCGGGCTGGGCGTGGGACCCGATGTCGCGGTGGCGGTCTGCATCGACCGCGGTGTGGACATGGTGGTGGCCGTCCACGCGGTGACCGCGGCCGGTGGCCGGTACGTGCCCATCGACACCGCTGCCCCGGGCGACCGTGTGCGCTACATGGTCGAGACCGCGGGCGCGCGGGTTCTGCTCGTCGGACCGCGGCCCGTGGCGGCCGATCTGTCCGGACTGGACGACGGCGTCCGGCGCGTCACCGTCGACTCGACCCGCGACATCGATCCGTCGACACCGCCGGTCACCGACGCCGAACGTGTCCGGCCGATCCGCGGTGACGATGCGCTGTACACGCTCTTCACCTCCGGCTCGACCGGACGACCCAAGGGCGTGACCGTCTCCCACGCCGCGGTGGCCAACCGGTTGTGGTGGGGACTCGACGAGTATCCCTGGACCGTGGGTGACCGGATCATCCAGAAGACGCCGTACACCTTCGACGTCTCGGTGCCGGAGCTGTTCGCGCCGTTGCTGACCGGTGCGACGATGGTGATCGCCGAACCGGGCGGCCATGCCGATCCGCTCTACATCGTCGACCTGATCGCGTCCAGCGGTGCCACCTCGGTGCATTTCGTCCCGTCGATGCTGTCGGTGTTCCTCGATGTCGTGCCGGCCGAGACGATCTCGCGCCTGGGTACGCTCCGCTGGCTGTTCGCCTCCGGTGAGGCGCTGCCGCCCGCGGTGGTGGCCCGTGCCCACGAGCTGCTGCCACACGTCCAGATCGTGAACCTGTTCGGTCCCACCGAGGCGGCGGTCGAGGTGGCCTACGCCGACGTGACCCGGGCGCCGTCGATCGTGCCGATCGGCGTGCCGGTCTGGAACACGACGACCCATGTGCTCGACGCGCGACTGAATCCTGTCCCGACGGGGGTCCCGGGCGAGCTCTATCTGGGTGGCGATCAGGTGGCCCGCGGGTATGCCGCGCAACCGGGCCTGTCCGCCGAGCGCTTCGTGGCCGACCCGTTCGGCCGGCCCGGCTCGCGGCTCTACCGGACCGGTGATCTCGTGCGGTGGAACACCGAGGGGGAGATCGAATACCTCGGCCGCACCGACTTCCAGGTGAAGCTGCGCGGCCAGCGCATCGAACTCGGCGAGATCGAGTCCGTCGTCGCGGCGGCGCCCGGCGTCGTGCACGCCGCGGTGTCGGTGGCCGACGCGCCGGGTGGCGGACAGCATCTGGTCGCCTATGTCGCGCCGTCGACCGTGGACCTCGAGGTCCTGCGGGACGCGGTGACCCGGGCACTCCCGGAGTACATGCGTCCGACGCTGTGGATGCCGATCGACGAGGTGGTGCTGAACAGCGCGGGCAAGCTCGACCGCCGCGCCCTGCCCGCACCCGACTTCGCGGGGCTCGACGCCGATCACGTCGCGCCCGCCAACGCGACGGAGGAGGCCCTGGCGACCATCGTGGCGGGTCTGCTCGGACTGGACCGGGTCTCGGTCACCCAGTCGTTCTTCGCGCTCGGCGGTGACTCGATCATGTCGATCCAGCTCGCCTCGGCGGTTCGCGCCGCCGGGTTCACGCTGACACCGCGAGACATCTTCGAGCAACGGACCATTCGGGCGATGGCCCGCGTGGTCGCCGGGGAGGCGCACCGTCTGCCCGCTCTCGACGAACCCGCGGGCGGCGGGCGCGGCGACCTGCCACTGCTGCCGGTGATGTCGTGGATGATCGAACATTCCACGCACGCATCTGATTTCGCGGACTTCTCGCAGTACCGGGTGCTCCACGCGCCGGCGGATCTCGCCGTGGACGCGTTGTCGGAGTTGCTGTCCGAGCTCATCGCGGTGCACCCGATGCTGTCCGCGCGTCTCACCCGGAGCGATGACCGCTGGCGATTGGTCGCCGGATCGGATGAGAACGCCGGTGGTCCGAGCGCGGCGCCCTATGTGTTCGCACGCTCCTCGGTCGCACCGGTGGGCAGTCCCGGCCACGACGCGGATCTTCGTGCCGCACATGCCGAGGCACTGACTCACCTCGATCCGTCGGCCGGTGTGCTCGTCGCGGCGGGCATCGTCACCGACGCCGACGGCGTCGGTCGGGTCGTCCTGGCGATCCACCATCTCGGTGTCGACGCGGTGTCCTGGCCGATCCTCGTCGAGGACCTGGTCACCGGATGGGCGCAGCGGGCATCGGGGCAACCGATCGCGCTGCGTGCCGAGGCGACGTCCGAGCGGGCGTGGGCCCATGCAGTCGGCGCACAGGCCGACCGGCGCGCCACCGAGCTGCCGTACTGGCTCGAGCGGCTCCCGGCCCGGCCCACCGATCTCGGGATCGACTTCGACGCGTCACGGGACCGGTTCGCCACCGAGGTGTCGGTGGTCCACGCATTCGACGCGCAGGTGACCGAGGCGGCGCTGACCTCGGTGCCGGAAGTGTTCCGCGGCAACGCCAACGACGTCCTGCTCGGTACGTTCGCACGTGCGGTGCGCGCGTGGCAGGCCGCGCGCGGCATCGCCGACGTCGCACCCGTGACGGTCCTGGTCGAAGGTCACGGTCGCAAGGACGAGATCGACACCGCCGACGGCGAACGCGCAGTCGACCTGTCCCGTACGGTCGGCTGGTTCACCACCATCGCCCCGATCGCCGTCGATCCGTCCACCGACGTCACCCATGCGGTGAAGTCGGCCAAGGAGGAACGCCTCGGGCAACCCGACGGCGGGCTCGGTTTCGGTGTGCTGCGTTACGGCGCCGACACCGAGCTGTCGCAGCGTCCGCTGCCGAGCATCGGGTTCAACTTCTTCGGTGCCGGACGCGCGGGACGCCCCGCGGCCGAACCCGCGCCCGACGTCATCCCGTTCACCGGTGCGCCCGGCGCGCCGGGTATGCCGCCGTCGGTGTCGGGCGCGATGGTCGCGCTGAACCCGTTGAGCGTCAACGTCGGAACGCGAAGCGACGGCGAGACCCGGCGCCTCACGGCCAACTTCACGTTCCCGTCGGCTCTGTTCGGGACCGACGACATCACGGCGCTCGCCGAGTTGTGGGCCGACGAGCTCACCGCACTCGCCGAGCACGTCGCGGTCGTCGGTGACCCGGGCCGGTCGCCGTCGGACGTGCCCGGTACGCCCGTCACCCAGACCGAACTCGACGCGCTCGCGGTGCGGTTCCCGGGTGCGGACGTCTGGCCGCTCACGCCGCTGCAGGCCGGTCTCTACTTCCAGTCGCAGATGGCTGCGCAGAACACCGCGGGAGCCGACGGTGTCGCTCCCACGGGCTCCGACAACGTGGACGTCTACGTCACGCAGGCGGTGCTGCATCTCGGCGGTGAGGTCGACCGGGCGCGATTGCGTTCGGCGGCCGAGGAACTCGTCGCACATCATCGTGTGCTGCGCAGCGGGTATGTGCGCACGGCGGGCGGGGCCCTGGTGGCCGTCGTACCGCCGCGCGTCGACCTGCCGTGGTCCGAGGTGTCCCTGGAACCCGACCTCGACGGTGACGAGGCAGCGCGACGAGTGCGCGAGATCGCCGACACCGAACGGATCGAACCGTTCGATCTCGCGGCGCCGCCGCTGGTGCGGTTCGTGAGCGTCGAGCACGGCTCCGGATCCGACACGACGCTGAGCCTGATCGTGACCAACCATCACATCCTGCTCGACGGCTGGTCCGGTCCGCTGGTTCTCGCCGACCTGCTCGCGCTCTACGCCGGGGTGGGTCCGTACACGGCAACCATTTCCGCGGACTCCGACTTCGGCGACCACGTCCGGCGGCTCGCCGCCGCCGACCCGGCCGCGGGTCTCGCCGCCTGGCGGGATGTGCTGGCGCCGCTGGCGGAGCCGACGCTGGTGTCCGGCGCCGAGGAGGCCACGACCACGTCGTTGCCGCGTGACCACGAGGAGTGGATCGACGCCGAGACGACGGCGGCGATCAACCGGCTGGCGCGCGAACGCGGTGTCACGGTCAGCACGATCCTGCAGTTCGCCTGGGCGGTGCTGCTGTCGCGCATGACCGGCAACCAGGTGGTCGCCTTCGGCGAGACCGTGTCGGGGCGCCCGTCGGACCTCGACGGTGTCGAGGGCATGGTCGGCCTGTTCATCAACACGGTCCCGAGCGTCGTCGACGTCGACCCGGCTGCCCCGATCGGCGACGTGCTCGCCGCGATGCAGGCCGACAAGGTCGCAGTCCTCGACCACCAGCACGTCGGTCTCGCCGACCTCACCGCGCTTGCGGGGATCGGTGCGCTCTTCGACACGCTGACCGTGTTCGAGTCGTTCCCGGTGGACTCCGACTCGCTGTCCACGGCGGACACGTCGCTGGCCGGCGGTCTGCAGATCGTCGGCGTGGACGCCGGCGACTCGACGCACTATCCGCTCAACCTCGCGTCGTCACCGTCCGGTGACCGCCTGCTGCTGAAGCTCAAGTACCTCCCGTCGGCCTTCGCCGACGACCAGGTGGGGGTGTTCGGCGCGGCGCTGCGCGAGATCCTGCGGACGACCGTCGACGATGTGGATTCGCCGACCTCGTCGATCGCGCTCCTCGACGCCGCGGCAGCTGCCGAGCTCACGCCGGTGAACGGTCCGGCGGCGCCGGAACCGCGTCTGCTGGGCGAGGTGTTCGCCGACGTCGCGGCCGCGCACGCGGGGATCGTCGCGGTCACCGACGGCGACGGCGCGTCGCTCACCTACGCCGAGCTCGACGAGCGCTCGAACCGGCTCGCGCGGTGGATGATCGGCCGCGGGATCGGCGTGGACTCGGTCGTGGGGCTGGCGCTCGGTCGCACCGTCGACCGGCTGGCGGGGCATTGGGCCCTGGCGAAGCTGGGCGCGGCGTACCTGTCCATCGACCCGACGCTGCCCGCCGACCGCATCGCGCACATGGTCACCGATTCCGGTGTGCGTCTGGTGATCGCGTCGGCATCGGGAAGTCCGGAACAGGGCGGCCCGGGGCCGGAAGCGGGTGCCCGCGGTGACGTCGAATGGATCGACGTGTCCGCCGTCGCCGACGCCATGCGTGGCATCGAGGGCACCGCCCTCGCGCCGGGCGAGCTGGTGGGTACCCCGCGTCTGGATGCACTCGCCTATGTCATCTACACCTCCGGGTCGACCGGTGTGCCCAAGGGCGTGGCGGTCACCCAGCGCGGTGCGCACGCCTTCGCCGTCGCCGAGGCGCACCGGTTCGGCATCGATCCGGGTTCGCGGGTACTCGGTTACGCCTCACCGAGTTTCGATGCCTCGGTGCTGGAGTGGCTGCTGGCCTCGACCTCGGGTTCGACACTGGTGTACCGGCCGGACGACATCGTCGGCGGCGAGACGCTGACCGCCTTCCTCCGCGAGCACGAACTGACGCACGTGTTCCTCACACCGAGTGTGCTGGCGACCGTCGAACCCGACGACCTGCCCGCACTGCGGATGCTGGCCTCGGGCGGCGAGGCGGTCTCCACCGCCCTCGTCCGCACCTGGGCGGGCCGCGTCGCGTTCCACAACGCGTACGGGCCGACGGAGACGTCGGTGGCGGTCGCGATCAGCGGTCCGCTCGACCCGGACGAGCCGGTGACGATCGGCGGCCCGGTGGCGGGTACCGGCCTGCTGGTCCTGGATCAGCGACTGTCCCCGGTGCCCATCGGGATGGCGGGCGAACTGTACGCCACCGGTGTCTCGTCGGCCCGCGGATATCTCCGGCGTCCGCAGCTGACCGCCGAGCGCTTCGTCGCGTCCCCGTTCGGCGGACCCGGCGACCGCATGTACCGCACGGGCGACCGTGTCCGGTGGGTGCGCTCGGCATCCGGCGAGCTGGTGCTCGAGTATCTCGGTCGTTCCGACGACCAGGTGAAGCTGCGCGGCCTGCGCATCGAATTGGGCGAGATCGAGAACGCGCTGTCCACGCATCCGTCGGTGAAGACCGCGGTGGTGCTCGGGGTCGGCGGGTCGGTCGCGTCGTCGCTGGCCGCCTACGTGGTACCGGCATCGGACGCGCTGAGCACCGGCGGCGAGACTCCTGCCGTCGACACCGCTGCGCTGCGGGACCATCTGGCGGATCGACTGCCGTCGTACATGATCCCGGCGACGATCACGGTCCTGGCCGACCTGCCGCTCACCGCGACGGGCAAGCTGGACAAGCGGGCACTGCCGGCACCGGACATCGAGGCCGACGACCTCGTCGCACCGGAGACGGCGGCGGAGGCGCGCGTGGTCGCCGTCTTCGCCGACCTGCTGGGCGTCGACGCGGTGTCGGTGACCGGTGACTTCTTCGCCCTGGGCGGCAACTCGCTCTCCGCGACCCGACTGGCGGCACGCGTCGGCGACGCCCTCAACGCCGACATCGGCGTGCGGGACGTGTTCGAGTCGCCGACGCCGCGGGCACTGGCCGCTCTCGGTCAGCACCGGGGCGGTCTGCGCGCGCCGGTCACCCGGGTCGAGCCGAGGCCGGCGGAGATCCCGCTGTCGTTCGCGCAGCAGCGGATCTGGTTCATCAATCGCCTCGACCCGGCCTCGGCGGCCTACAACCTGCCGATCGGTGTCGAACTCGGCGGCCGGCTGGACGTCGAGGCCCTCGGTGCGGCGATCGGCGACGTCGTCGCGCGGCACGAGATCCTGCGGACCACGTTCCCCGCCGTCGACGGCCGGCCGACCCAGGTCGTCCACGACGCCGACGGTCCGGCGGCGCTGCCCCGCCTCGTCGAATGTGATTCGGAGGCGGAGCTTCTCGAGGCGCTGTCCGCCGGATTCGACGTGACCACCGAGGTGCCCGTCCGGATCCGGTTGTGGCAACGCGACGAGGGTTCGTGGGTCCTGCTCGCGGTACTGCATCACATCGTGGGTGACGGTGAGTCCATGCGGCCACTGATGTCCGACGTCGTGACGGCCTACCGGGACCGGGCCGCGAGCCGGGCACCGGACCTGCCGCCGCTGCCGGTCCAGTTCGCCGACTACGCGCTGTGGCAGCAACGCGAGCTGGGCGCGGTCGACGACCCGACGTCGGTGGTCGGACGGCAACTGTCGTACTGGTTGCGTCAGCTCGCCGGGGTACCCGACGTGCTGGAGCTGCCCGCCGACCGGCCGCGCCCGACCGTGGCGTCGATGCGGGGTGCGCGGGTCGACTTCGAGATCCCGCATGAGGTCGCGACGCGGATCTCGGCGCTGGCGCGCGAGCGCGGGATGACGCCGTTCATGGTGGTGCACGCGGGCCTGTCGGTGCTGCTCGCCCGGGTCACCGCGACCGACGACATCGCGGTCGCCACTCCCATCGCGGGCCGGGGACGCGCCGAGATCGATCAGCTGATCGGCATGTTCGTCAACACCCTGGTCCTGCGGGCCGAGGTGGACCCGGCGATGAGCTTCGCGGAACTGCTCGAGGACACCCGGGTCGTCGACCTGGACGCGTTCACCAACGCCGACGTGCCGTTCGAGACGCTGGTCGAGCGGCTGAACCCGACCCGGTCCAGGGCGTTCTCGCCGCTCGCGCAGGTCATGCTGACGCTGACCAACGCGGGCAACACCGCGCCGGTGTTCGAGGCGGAGGGTCTGCGGGTCGCGGCGCTCGAGTCGCCGGTGACGTCCGCCCAGCTCGACCTCACGGTCGCGGTGGTCGCCCGTCCGGACCGGTCCTGGTCGGCGTCGATGGTCTACGCGACGGACCTGTTCGACGAGGGGACCGTCGAGCTGCTCGCGCAGCGCCTGGTTACGCTCCTCGACGGGCTCACGGCCCGGCCGGACGCCGCGGTCGGGGAGTGTCCACTGGTGACACCGGCGGAACGGGATCGCGTGCTGGCCTGGTCGGCGGGTGCCGCGACGCGGCCGACCGGCGCCACCCTGCCGGGCATCGTCGGATCCCGGCAGTCCGGCGCGGGGGAGCCGGGAGTCGGCGAGAACGGTGTGGCCGGCCGCGAGGTCGGGTACAACGGTCGCGGTGGGGACGAGAGTCGCTACGGTGACGATGGTTCCGACAGTGGTCCCGGTGGGGATGACTGAGCGGAGAGAACACCCGGGGCGCAGCGAACACACGGGGGGAATGGGGAACGCAGGACGAGACGGCAGACGACGAGGCGAGATGGAGGCCCAACGGTGACCGATGTGGTGCATGTGGCGACGAGGTCCGACGTACCGGCCATCGTGTTCGGTCCGCGTCGCGTCAGTTACGCCGAGTTCGGGGCGCGGGTCGACTCACTGGCTCGTCATCTGATCTCCCTCGGTGTCGGACCCGACGTCGCCGTGGCGGTCGCCATTCCCCGTTCGGTCGAGCTCCTCGTCGCCATCCACGGCATCGTCGCCGCGGGCGGTCACTACGTCCCGCTCGACATCGACGCGCCGTCCGACCGCACCCGGTACATGCTCGACACCGCGGACGCCCGGCTGGCCCTCGTCGCCGCCGGCTCGGCCGTCGAGCTGCCGGTGGACGTCACCGCGGTCGTGGTCGACACGACCACCGAGGTCGACCTCGCCACCGCACCGGTCACCGACGACGAACGCCGGGCGCCGCTGGCGCCCGCGGACGCGGCCTACACGCTGTTCACCTCGGGGTCGACGGGTCGGCCGAAGGGCGTCACGGTGTCGCATGCGGCGATCGTGAACCGCCTGGAGTGGATGCGGGACTGGTATTCGATCAAGGACTCGGATGTCTTCGTCCAGAAGACGCCGGTGACGTTCGACGTGTCCGTGTGGGAGCTGTTCCTGCCGTTCGCGGTGGGGGCGACGCTGGTGGTGGCCGAACCCGACCGACACGGTGATCCGCGGTATCTGGCCGAGCTGATCACGGCCGAGAAGGTGTCGGTCATCCACTTCGTGCCGTCGATGCTGTCGGTGTTCCTCGACGTCCTCGGCGATCGGGTGGGCGACCTGTCGTCCCTGCGGTTGACGTTCACCTCCGGCGAGGCGCTGACCGCTCCGGTGGCGCAGGCGCTGGTGACGGCGTTGCCGCACAACGAGCTTCACAACCTGTACGGCCCGACCGAGGCAGCGGTGGACGTGACCGCCCATCAGGTGCGGGCGGGGGAGACGTCGGTGCCGATCGGCGTCCCGGTCCCGAGCACCACCACCTTCGTCCTCGACTCGCGACTACAGCTCGTGCCCTCGGGCGTGCCCGGTGAGCTGTACCTCGGCGGCGTGCAACTCGCCCGTGGGTACGCGTCGCAGCCCGCCCTGACCGCCGAACGCTTCGTCGCCAGCCCCTTCGCGGCTCCCGCACGCGGCGATGCCCCGGACGGTGACTCCACCGCCGGCGACTCCGCCGGCGGCACCGAGGGTTTCGGCGACCCCGGCGAGCGTCTGTACCGGACCGGCGACCTCGTGCGATGGAATGCGCGCGGTCAACTGGAGTACCTGGGCCGCACGGACTTCCAGGTGAAGCTCCGCGGCCAGCGACTCGAGCTGGGTGAGGTCGAGTCCGTCCTGATGTCGGCGCCGGGTGTGTTGCACGCGGCCGCCACCGTGGCGAAGGTGTCCGGACAAGCCCACCTCGTCGCCTACCTCGCGCCCGCGTCCGTCGACGTGGACGCGGTCAAATCGGTTGTCGCGCAGTCGCTCCCGGCCTACATGCGACCCACGGTGTGGATGACGCTCGAGCAACTGCCGCTGAACAGTGCGGGCAAGGTCGCCCGGCGTAAGCTGCCGGTCCCCGAACTGACCGTCGAGGAGTTCGCCGCCCCCGAGTCCGACGCCGAGACCTCTATCGCGGCCATCGTCGCCGATGTGCTGGGCACCGATCGCGTCAGCGTGACGCAGTCGTTCTTCGACCTCGGCGGCAACTCGCTGTCCGCGGCGCGGGTGGCGGCGCGGGTGGCCGACCTGCTCGACGTCGACGTGTCGGTGGGTGACCTGTTCGACGCGCCGTCGGTGCGGGCCCTGGCCGGCCTGGTGGCCGGACGCGGTCGGAGCGTCCCGCGCGTCACCGCGATGCCGCGACCCGAGCGATTGCCGTTGTCGACGGCGCAGAGTCGCATGTGGTTCATCAACCAGTTCGACACCGCCTCGGCGGCCTACAACATCCCGATGGCGCTGCGTCTCACCGGAGCTCTCGACCTCGACGCGCTGGAGGCCGCGGTCGGTGATGTGGTCGCCAACCACGAGATCCTGCGGACCACCTATCCCAGCGACGAGCAGGGGCCGCTCCAGCTCGTCACCGATCCCGACTCGGCCCGTGCCCGCCTCGACTGGCGGGCCGTGGAGACCGACGAGGAGCTGTTCGTCTCGGCGACAACCGGATTCGACGTCGCGAGCGAATTCCCGCTGCGCGGCCGGGTCCTGCGTCGCGGGGACGACACGGTCGACGTGGTGCTCACCGTGCATCACATCGCCTTCGACGGTGAGTCGACCCCGGTGTTCGTGCGCGATCTGCTCGGCTCCTACCTGAGTCGGACGAACGCCGCGCCCCCGGTCGCCGCGCCTGCGGTCCAGTACGCGGACTTCGCCCTCTGGCAGCGCGAATACCTCGGCGCCGCCGACGAACCCGGCACGCCGATGGGCCGCCAGCTCGACCACTGGCGCGCGGTCCTCGCGGATCTCCCCGCGGTGACCGACCTGCCGATGGACCGGCCGCGACCGGCAGTCCTCGACACCGCGGCGGCGGTCGAGTCGGTGACCGTGGACGACGCACTCGTCACCGCCCTGGACGACCTCGCACGCAACCGCGACGTCACGCTCTTCATGGTGCTGCACGCCGCGCTCGCCGTCACCGTCGCCCGGCTCGCCGCCACCCGGGACGTCGTGATCGGCACACCGATCGCCGGCCGCCCCGACGCCGCCCTCCACGACCTCGTCGGCATGTTCGTCAACACGCTGGTGCTGCGCACCGCCGTCGACCCGGCATCGACGATGGATGACCTCATCGCCACGATCCGCGCCACCGACCTGGACGCCTTCGCGCACGCGGACGTCCAATTCGACGACCTGATCGAGGAACTCGCCCCGGAGCGGTCGACCTCGTACCCGCCGCTGGTGCAGATCGCGTACACCCTGGCCGCCGCGGGCGGCCGCCCGGAGGAGATCGACCGGGTGGAGTTCTCGGACCTGAGTGCCGAACCGCTCGGGGTCGCCACGCCGACCGCCAAGTTCGACCTCACGGTCTCGGTGTCCGAACGCACCGGGTCGTCGCCGATGCGGGCCGATTTCCTCTATGCCACCTCGTTGTTCGACGCCGCGACCATCCGCCGCGTCGCCGAGGTGTGGCTCCAGGTGATCGCCGCGATGGCCACCGACCCCGCGGTGCCCGTCGGCGACATCGACATCGTCGGCATCGACGCCGCGACTCTGAGCGCTCCGAGCCGCAACTCCGTCGGCGAAGTCACACCCGCTGCCGACGGCGGGGTGACCGAACCGGTGACCCTCACCGAACTCCTCACGCGACGCGACCTCGATCCGCACCGTCCGGCCCTGATCCACGACGAGGCCGAGCTCTCCTACGCGGACTTCGAGGACCGCACCGATCGCCTTGCGCGCCGGCTGATCTCGCGTGGGGTCGGCCCCGGCGACGTGGTGGCCGTCGGCCTCGAGCGGTCCATCGGGTCGGTGGTCGCGGTGTTCGGTGTCATCAAGGCAGGCGCCGCGTATGTGCCGATCGATCCCGCCTATCCGAGTGATCGCATCGACTTCATGGTGGCCGACTCCGGTGTCCGGCTCGGCATCACCGACGCCTCCACGCGGGCCCGGCTCGGCGAATCATCTTGTGAGTGGCTCGAACTCGGTTCGCTCGACGACCAGGCCGTCGCCGGCGGGCCGGTCACCGACGCCGAACGTCGCCGACCGGTCCGGCTCGACGACCTGGCCTACCTCGTCTACACCTCCGGCTCCACCGGACGCCCCAAGGCCGTCGGGGTCCCGCATCGCGGCATCGCGAACTTCGTCGCCGCGCTGACCGAGGTCACCGGCACACCGGCACAGGCCCCCGACACCCGTGTCCTGCACGTCGCCTCACCGAGCTTCGACGCCTCGGTGCTGGAGATGATGTGGTCGATCGCGGTCGGGCACACCCTCGTCGTCGCGCCGGCCGCCGAGTACGCCGGCGACGCGCTCGGGCGCATCCTCGAACGCGACCGGGTCACCGACACCCTCATCACCCCCACGGTGCTGGCGACCGTCGACCCGCGGCGGGGCCACACCGTCCGGAACCTCGTCACCGGCGGCGAGGCGTGCCCGCCCGAGCTGATAGCGCGCTGGGCCACACCGGAATCCGGGCGCCGGATGTACAACTTCTACGGGCCGTCGGAGGCCACCGTCTGGGCGACCACCGGACGATCCGAGCCCGGAGCGCCGGTGACCATCGGTCGCGCGGTCCGCGGCTTCACCGCCCACGTGCTCGACGGCCGTCTGCATCCGGTCCCGCAGGGCGTGGTGGGTGAGCTCTACCTGTCCACCGGCGACTCGCTGGCCCGGGGTTACCTCGGCCGGCCCGGCCTCACCGCATCGTCCTTCGTGGCCGATCCCTTCGCCCGCGAACCGGGCCGGCGCATGTACGCCACCGGTGATCTGGTGCGGATCACCGCGACCGGTGAGATCGAGTTCGCCGGGCGCGCCGACCACCAGGTGAAGATCAACGGCCAGCGCGTCGAACTCGGCGAGATCGAGTCCGTGCTCGGCGATCAGCCGGGCGTCGGCTCGGTCGTCGTGACCGGCGTCGACGACGACCACGGGCGCACCCGGCTCGTCGCCTACCTCGTGGCCGACGACACCACCGGCGACCGGCGCCTCGATGCCGACGCGGTTCTCGCCGGGGCGGCCGACCGCCTTGCCGGACACATGATCCCGCACTCGGCGATGGTGCTCGACGAACTGCCCGTGACACCGGGTGGCAAGCTCGACCGGCGCGCGCTGCCCACCCCCGAGTTCACCACTCCCGCCGACGGATACGTCGCACCGGCGACGACCGCCGAAGAGACGCTCGTCGCGATCGTCGCGGGGCTGCTGGGTCTCGAGACCGTCTCGGTGACCGAGTCCTTCTTCGCGCTCGGCGGCGATTCGATCATGTCGATCCAGCTCGCCTCCGCCGCAAAGGCGGCCGGGTTGCCCCTGTCACCCCGAGAGATCTTCGAACAGAAGACCATCCGCGCGATGGCGCGGGTCGCCTCGGCGGGCGGGGACCGCGCCCCGATGCTCGCCGAACCCACCGGCGATCCCGCCGGTCTGGTCGATCTCCCGCCGATCGTGTCCTGGCTCATCGATGCCGCGCCGACACCGGCCGACCTCGCCGACTTCAACCAGTCGATGGTGCTGACCGCGCCGGCCGGCCTCACCGTCGCCCACCTCGGCGACGTGCTCGGGGCGCTCGTCGACGCGCATCCGATGCTCGGCGCGCGCCTGGAGCCCGCCGGTGGCGCCCAGACCGGGGACACCCAGACCGGGGACACCTGGACCCTCACTGCCGGAACGCCGTTCGACGCCGACGCCTCGATCGTCGCGCTCTCGATCGACACGGCCGTCGGCGAGCCCGGCTTCGCCGACGCGCTGGTCGACGCGCATGCCCAGGCCGCGGGCCGCCTCGACCCGGCCGCCGGGCGACTGGTCGCCGCGACGATCGTCAGCGGCGCCACGACCCGGGAGTCCGCGCCCGCGGAGCCCGGCGCACCCGCTCGGATCGTGCTGGTGATCCACCACCTCGGTGTCGACGCGGTGTCGTGGCCGATCCTGATCGAGGACCTCCTCACCGTCCACGCCCAGCTGACCGCCGGACAGCCCGTGGCGGTCCGGGCCGAGGAGACCTCGCAGCGTGCGTGGCAGGGCGCACTCACCGCGCAGCTCGACGCACGTCGGACCGAGGCCGGGTACTGGCTCGACCGCTCGCCGGCCGAACCGACCGACTTCGGCGCGCCGCTCGACCCCGACCGCGACCGGTACGGCACGCTGACCTCGATCGTCCACCGCGTCGAGCCGGCCATCGTGGATCCGCTGACGACGACTGTGCCCGAAGCGTTCTCGGCGTCCGTCGTCGATGTCCTGCTCGGCACCCTCGCGCGGGCGGTGCGGTCCTGGCAGCGCGATCGCGACATCGCCGACGCCGCACCGGTCACCGTGCTCACCGAGGGACACGGCCGTTACGAGGACGTGCTGCTCGCCGGCCCGGAGCCGCGTCGCGCGGACCTGTCGCGCACGGTCGGCTGGTTCACCTCGATCGCCCCGCTCGCCATCGATCCGGCCGACGACGTCGTCCACGCGATCAAGGCGGCCAAGGAAGAGCGTCTCGGCATGCCCGACTCGGGGATCGGGTTCGGCCTGCTGCGCTATGCCGCAGCTGTCGGCGACCCCACCGACCCGGTCGCACAACTGCGGTCCCGTCCGCTGCCCACGATCGCGTTCAACTATCTCGGCACCCGCGGCGCGACCGGACGCAGCGAGGCGCCGACGGCGCCCGGCGAGGTCGACACCCCGACGTCCGGTGCAGCGGCGCTCGCCGGCGCCGCGTTCCTGCCCGCACCCGACGCGCCGTTTCTGCCCGCTGCCGTGTCCGACGGGGTGGCGGCGATGAGTGTGCTGACGGTCAACGCGAGTACCGGCGCGTCCCCGGACGGCCGCGTGCTGTCGGCCGACCTGCAGTTCCCCGCGGCGATCCTGTCGCCGGAGGATGTCCGCGACATCGCACGGCGGTGGACAGCGGAACTCACCGACGTGGTCCGCCTCGTCGCCGACGGCGTCGACGTCGGCCGGTCGCCCGCGGACGTCCCGGGTGCCGACGTCACCCAGCACGATCTCGACACGGTGGCGCAGCGGTTCCCCGGCGCCCAGGTCTGGGCACTGTCGCCGCTGCAGCGCGGACTGTACTTCCAGTCGCAGCTCGCCGGTACCGACCAGCTCGACGTGTATGTGACCCAAGCGGTCCTGCATCTCGACGGCGATGTCGACCTGGACCGATTGCGCACCGCCGTGGTCGCTCTGCTCGATCACCACCGCACGCTGAAGTCCGGCTTCGTACGGGTGCCCAGTGGACACGTGGTCACCGTCGTGCCCGAGACGGTGCCGTTGCGCTGGCGCGTGATCGACGTGCCGGCAGCCGGTGACGACGATCTCCGGGCTGCCGTGGACGAGGTGTCGGCGGCCGAGCGCACCGAACCGTTCGACCTCGCCGACCCGCCGCTGCTGCGTGCGGTGGTGGTGCGGCACGCGCAGGGGACGAGTGTGGTCATCACCAACCACCACATCCTGTTCGACGGTTGGTCCGGTCCGCTCGTGCTGGCCGACCTGCTCGCGCTCTACGCGACCGGGTCCCCGTTCACCGGACAGGGGACGGGTGAGCGCACCGACTTCGCCGATTACCTCGCCCGCATCGCCGACACCGACCTCGACGCCGGTCTCGCCGCGTGGGCACGGGTCCTCGGACCGGTCACCGAACCCACCCTGGTCGCCCCCGGCCTCACCGGCACGTCCGTCGAGGACGGCGAGAACCGCACCGCGGCAGAACATCTGCCGCGGGAACACCGCTGGGTCCTCGAACCCGACCTCGTCGCGGCGCTCGAGCGCACGGCACGGCAGTCGGGCTCGACCATGGCCACGACGCTCCAGCTCGCGTGGGCGGTCCTGCTGTCCCGTCTCACCGACAACCGGGTGGTCACCTTCGGTGAGACCGTCTCCGGGCGGCCCGCCGGACTCGACGGGGTCGAGTCGATGGTCGGCCTCTTCATCAACACCCTGCCCGCCGTCGTCGACGTCGATCCGGACGCCACGATCGCCGAGGTCCTCGGCCGGCTGCAGTCGGACAAGACCGCCGTCCTCGATCACCAGCACATCGGCCTGCCCGAGATCCTCACCGCTGTCGGTCATCCGCAACTGTTCGACACGCTGACCGTGCACGAGTCCTATCCCGTGGACAACGATTCGCTGGCCGGCGGCGCCGCGAGTGCTGCGGTGGGGCTGTCGATCCGGGACGTCGAGGTCTCCGACGCCACGCACTATCCCCTCAACCTGGCGACCTCGCCGACCGCGTCGGGCATCGCGGTCCGGTTGACCTACCTCCCCGACGCCTTCACCGACGATGAGGTCGCCGTCTTCGCGCGGTCGCTCGTGCGGATCCTGCAGACGATCGCCGACGACGCGCAGACTCCCATCGCCGACATCCCGCCGATGTCGACCGTGGACGAGGCCCGCCTCGACACGTGGTCGGCCGGCCCGGACCTCACGCCAGCCGGCACCCACGTCGCCGATCTGCTCCTCGAGCGGATCGCTGCGTCTCCGGACGCGATCGCGGTGCAGGGTCGGTTCGGGGAGGCGACCTACGCCGAACTGGGCAACCGGGTGAGTGTGCTCGCCCGACGGCTGGTCGGTCTGGGTGTCGGGCCGGAAGTCGCGGTGGGCGTGTGCATCCCGCGGTCGACGGAGATGATCGTCGCGGTCCACGCGATCCTCGCTGCCGGTGGGCAGTTCGTGCCGATGGACCCCGCCGCCCCGGCCGACCGCATCGACTACCTGGCGCGCACCGCCGGGGTCGCGGCCGTACTGATCGGCCCGGGGCAGTCCCCGGCGGGCATCGAGGCGCTCGACCCCGAGGTGACCGTCGTGACCGTCGACGACGACTCGGACGCGGCGGTACCGCTTTTCGGTCCTGCCGAACGCGTGTCGGCGGTCGACGGCGCGAATCCGGCCTACACCATCTTCACGTCCGGTTCGACGGGTCGTCCGAAGGGCGTCACGGTCAGTCACCAGACACTGCGCGCGCATCTCGACTACGACCGCGGCGCCTACGAATTCGGTCCCGACGACGTGTTCCTGCAGGTGCTGGAACTGACCTTCGACCCCTCCGTCGGTGAGATCCTGCGTCCGCCGCTGTCGGGTGGCCGCCTCGTGGTCATGGAGCCGGGTGCGCATCGTGATCCCGTCGCGGTACTGCGTCACCTCGCCGACTTCGGCGTCACCTCGGCGACGCTGGTGCCCTCGATGCTCGCCGTGCTCACCGAGGTCGCGGAACCCGAGCAACTGCGGGGGCTCACCCGGTTGCGTCACCTCCACACCGGTGGCGAAGCCCTCCCGCAGAGCGTTGCCGAGACCGTCCGGGAGCTCATCCCACACGCCCCCGTCAGCAACCAGTACGGACCGACCGAGGCGACGATCTACGCGACCGTCGCCCGGGTCTCGGGTGACTCGGTCGCCATCGGGCGACCCGTCGCGAACACCACCGCGCTGGTGCTCGACCATCGGTTGCGGCCGGTGGCACCGGGATTCACCGGCGAGCTGTATCTCGGTGGTGTCCAACTGGCGCGCGGATACACCTCGCGGCCCGCCCTCACCGCCGAACGGTTCGTGCCGAACCCCTACGGCGCACCCGGATCCCGCCTGTATCGGACCGGTGACCTGGTCCGCTGGCGAGCCGACGGTGAGCTGGAGTATGAGGGCCGCACCGACTTCCAGGTGAAGCTGCGCGGTCAGCGGATCGAGCTCGGCGAGATCGAGTCGGCCCTCATGTCGGCGCCGGGAGTCGTGTACGCCGCGGCGGCGGTCGTCGAGACCCCGGCCGGTCAGCAGCTCGTGGCCTACCTGACCCCGTCGTCGGTGGACCTCGACGCGGTCAAACAGGCCGTGGCGCAGTCCCTTCCGGAGTTCATGCGTCCCGGTATGTGGATGCTGCTGGAGGAGATGCCGCTCAGCAGCGCGGGCAAGATCGTGCGGCAGCAGTTGCCCGCGCCGACCGTCGACGCGGCCGCGATCGTGCCGGTCGCGGGCGCACGTGAATCGGCCGCCGCGGCGGTCTTCGCCGAACTGCTGTCGATGTCGCCGGAGAACGTCGGCGCCACCACCAACTTCTTCGACATCGGCGGCAATTCGCTGTCGGCGATGCGGGCGGCAGCCCGTCTCGGTGACGCCCTCGGTGCCGACGTCACGGTTCGTGACGTCTTCGAGGCTCCGACGCCGCGCCTGCTGGCCGAACGCCTCGCCGACCGGACCGGCGGACTCCCGCCGATCGCCGCGGTGACACCGCGGCCCGACCGGATCCCGCTGTCGTACGCCCAGCAGCGGATGTGGTTCATCAACCGGTTCGATCCGACGTTGGCGGCCTACAACATCCCGGCCGTGATGCGCCTGACCGGTGCACTCGATCCCGAGGCGCTCGGCGCCGCCATCGCCGACGTCGTCGCGCGGCACGAGATCCTCCGCACCACCTACCCCGAGGTCGGCGGTATGCCGGTCCAGGTGATCGCCCCGGTGTCCGACATTGCGACCCGGCTCGACCACGAGTTCGTGCCGGCGGCCGACGGTCGTGATCCGGGAGCGGTCGTCGGGTCCGCGGTCACCGCCGGCTTCGACCTCACTGCCGACTGGCCGGTGCGGACCAGGCTGCTCGAGATCGAGACCTCGTCCGGCACAACGGAATACGTTCTGGCTGTGGTGCTGCACCACGTGGCCTCCGACGGTGAATCCCTCGGCCCGCTCGTCACCGACCTCACCACCGCCTATCTCGCGCGGACGGCCGGGGAGCAGCCGCGATTCGAGCCGTTGCCCGTCCAGTACGCCGACTACGCCATCTGGCAGCGACGTGCCCTCGGCGATGTCGACGACGCGACGTCGGCGATGGGCGCCCAGCTGGATTACTGGACCGCACACCTGGCCGGCATGCCGGATCTGCTCGAGCTGCCGACCGACCGCCCGCGTCCGGCGGTCGCGTCGCAGCGCGGTGCGCGCGTGTCCTTCACGATCCCGGCGGACGTCACCGCGCGGATCGACACCGTCGCCGACGAGTTCGGGGCCACCCCGTTCATGGTGTTGCACGCGGCGCTGGCGGTCCTGCTCGCCGATCTGTCGGGCACCGATGACGTGGCGGTCGGTACGCCGATCGCCGGTCGGGGCGCCGCCGTGCTCGATCCGCTCGTCGGGATGTTCGTGAACACGCTCGTGCTGCGGACCGCGCACGCGGGAGCCGACACCTTCGCCGACGTGCTCGATCGCGTCCGCCGTGTCGACCTCGACGCCTTCGCGCATGCGGACCTGCCGTTCGAGACCCTCGTCGATCGGCTCAATCCGGTTCGCTCCGAGTCGTTTGCGCCGCTCACCCAGGTGTGGTTGACCCTGGACCAGAGCGTGGTGCCCGAGCTCGCCGGACAGTCGCTGTCAGCCGATCTCGGCGACATCGCGGTCACCCCGCTCGACGCGGGGGAGGTGCCGGCCAAGGTGGACCTGCTGTTCTCGGTCGCGAAGGCCGGAGCGGGCGAGACCTGGACGGCGGCACTGCAATACGCCACCGATCTGTTCACCGAATCCACCGCCGCCGGGTTCACGGCGCGGTTCGTCAACCTGCTGGACGCGCTCACCGCGACCCCGGGCGCTCCGGTCGCCGCCGCGCCCATCCTGCTGGCGGGTGAGGCCGAGTCCCTGGTGCCGGTGCGCGGTGGCGAGGCCGCCGAACCCGTGTTGCTCGGCGACCTGTTCACCGAGGCCGGCACGCGCTATCGGCGTCGGACCGCGGTGGTCGACGCCTCCGGGGCGACGCTGTCGTACTCGGCGCTGCATGCCCGGTCCAACCGCCTGGCCCGGTGGCTGATCGGCCGCGGCGTCGGCCCGGAAACGCTGGTGGCACTGGCGATTCCGCGGTCCGTCGATCTCCTGGTCGCGATCTGGGCGGTGGCGAAGACCGGCGGCGGGTACGTCCCGATCGATCCGGACTATCCCGCCGAACGCGTGGCGACGATGGTCGAGGACGCGGGCGCCCGGGTGGGTCTGTCGGTCACCGCCGTCGGAGCGTTGCCGGACGAGGGTTTCGAGTGGCTTCGCCTCGACGACACGTCGGTGGTCGCCGAACTCGACGCCACCTCCGAGGCCGCCGTGGAGCCGGGGGAGCAGGCCGGACCGGTTCGGACCGACAACGTCGCCTATGTCATCTACACCTCGGGCTCGACCGGTCGCCCCAAGGGCGTCGCGGTGTCACATTCGGGTCTACGGAACTTCGCCGTCGCGAAGTCGCGGGCGCTCGGGGTCGAGGACGGCGCGGTTGTCCTGGGATTCGCGTCCCCGAGCTTCGACGCCTCGGTGCTCGAATACCTCCTCGCGACGGTCAACGGCGGGACGCTCGCCTACCGGCCGTCGACCGCGGTGGGTGGCGCGGAGCTGCAGGAGTTCATGCAGCGGCACGAGGTCGCCACGACCTTCCTCACGCCGTCGGTGCTGTCGACGCTCGATCCGACCGCCTTGCCCAGCCTGCAGGCGGTGTCCGTGGGCGGCGAAGCGGTGCCGCAGTCGGTGATGGACGCCTGGGCACCGCACACCCGCATCCACAACGGTTACGGCCCGACCGAGACGACGATCATGATCGCGGTCGGTGAGGCGGCGACGCCCGGCGAGCCGGTCCGCCTCGGCGGTCCGCTGCCCGGCGTCGAGTTCCTGGTGCTCGACGCGCACCTGCGGCCCGTCCCGGTCGGCGTGGCCGGCGAGCTCTACGTCCTCGGACCCGCCCTCTCTCGTGGCTACCTCGACAAGCCGGGCCTGACCGCCGCGCGGTTCGTCGCCAGTCCGTATGCGGGCGCCGGACGCCGGATGTACCGGACCGGTGACGTCGTGCGGTGGCGGGAGTCGCGCTCGGGAGGTCTCACCCTCGAGTACTCCGGTCGGAGCGACGACCAGGTGAAGCTCCGCGGCCTCCGCATCGAGCTGGGGGAGATCGAGGCGGCGCTGCGCTCGGCGCCCGAGGTGCGATCCGCGGTCGTCGTCGGTGTCGGTTCGTCGGGGACACCGAGCTCGGTCGCCGCGAGTCTCGCCGCATATGTCGTCGGTGGCGGCGTACAGGTGGACGCCCTGCGCGGCCTGCTGTCCGCCCAGTTGCCCGCGCACATGGTGCCCGCGTCGATCACGGTGCTCGACGAGTTCCCGCTGACCCCGGTGGGCAAGCTGGACCGGGCGGCGCTGCCCGCACCCGAGGTGGCGCCCACCGAGTTCGTCGCCCCGGGCACCCCGGTCGAGCAGGCGATCGCCGATGCCTACGCCGAGGTCCTCGGCGTCGAGCGGGTCGGGGCCACCGACAGCTTCTTCGATCTGGGCGGCAACTCGCTGTCGGCCACGCGCGTGAAGGCGGTACTCCGCGACCACAACGGCTTCCACATCGAGCTCGCGTGGTTGTTCAACGATCCGACCGTGCGTGGTCTGGCCCGGCGCCTTGCCGACGGCAACGCGGTGAGCAGCGACGTCGTGATCACCCTTCGCGGCGAGGGGGCGCGGGCCCCGCTGTTCTGTGTGCACCCGGCCGGTGGCCTGGCCTGGTTCTACGGCGGACTGGCCCCGCATCTGCGGGACCGGCCGATCTACGGGCTGCAGGACCCGCACGTGGTGACCGGCGAACCGAGCGTCACCGATGCCCGGGAACTCGCCCGGCGCTACGTCGAGGAGATCCGGCGCGTCCAGCCGCGCGGCCCGTACCACCTACTCGGCTGGTCGGTCGGCGGTGTCATCGCACACGCCATGGCCACCCACCTCGTCGAACTCGGTGAGGGCGTCGCCTACCTGGGGATCATGGACTCGCGTCCGGAGGACGAGCCGGTGATCACCGGTCACGACCGTCCGTCGCTCGCCGGCGACGAGCCCGGAGACACCGTCGTGGCCGATGCGCCGGGGTCGACAGTCGCCGAGACCATCGAACCCGATGCGTCGACGGTCGTCGACGTCCTCGGCGGTTGGCGCGACCTCTTCGATCTCGGCGACGACGTGCAGGCGTCCACCTCCGAGGAGGTCACCGCGATCATCCGGCAGCAGATCTCCGGCATGGGACTGCTGGCCGAGGACCAGGTGGAGCGCATCATGGACAGCTTCGATTCCTCGACCCAGGTGGTTCTCGACTACCGCCCGGACGTCTTCGCCGGCGACATGCACGTGTTCACCGCGACCGAGGACAAGGACGACCCGTCGCTGTTGGCCGGTGCCTGGCGTCCGTACGTGACCGGCGCGATCGACAACGTGGATGTCGCCACCCATCACCTCGGGATGGCGAACGCCGACGCGCTCTCGGTGATCGGGCCGACGCTCGACGATCAGTTGTCGCGCGTCGACGGCTCGGCCGGACAGGGAGCGGAATGAGGGGATTTGCGTGACATCATCGACCTGACCTCGCCGACGTCCCGGCCGAGAGCCACTACGTTCGACAACAACAAAGCAGGCGGGCGACGACAGTCGCCGCGCCACCGGAGAAAGGACACCCATGACGAACCCATTCGATGACGAGGACGGCCGCTTCTACGTGCTCGTCAACGACGAGAACCAGCACTCGCTGTGGCCGACCTTCGCGGACATCCCCGCCGGATGGACCAAGGTCTTCGGTGAGGACAGCCGCGCGGCGTGCCTGGAGTATGTGGAGCAGAACTGGACCGATCTCCGGCCCAAGAGCCTCATCGAGGCCATGGAAGCGGACAAGAGCAGCGACGCCTGAACCTCGGTTCGGAGGTCGACACTCGCGATCGCCAAAGTCGGACGTGCTCGAATGTCGGGACAGTTGCATGTGGATAACAGGTAAAGAATCAAACCACTGATGCCCTGTTGCAACTACAGTCACAGCCGTAACATCAAAGTGCAGCATAGTTACGGAAAATGTTGTGGAATATCCCACACATGTTGAGCCAGTGTTCTACTACTTGAATGATGTAGGGCACACTGGGTTGAAGGATCGCTCGGTACCAACGTCAGGGGAGGCGGGGACACAGCGATCGACGCTCCACGGGCGGGAAGGCAGTAATCATGGACCAGCTACTTCTGGATGACATCCAGACCCGAGGGGCGATCACGCCCCACCTGACAGCAGTTCGGCTGGGCGATGACGCTCTCACCTACGGTGAACTCGCTGATCGCGTCGACGACTACGGAAACGTGCTCGCCGAATACGGGATGTCGCCGACCTCGGCGTTCTACGCCGCCCTGATGCATTGCATGCCGTCGCTGGTGGACATCGACCCGGTGGACGCCCGGCTGCAGGTGATCGGTGAAATCCAGGCCTGGCTCGGGCGCGAACGCGGCGAGGTGGCCTCGGCCCGGCCGCGGCTCCGCGCGGTCAGCTAGGCCCCGGCACACGCATACACACGACGAGACCCGCCGAAAGGCGGGTCTCGTCGTATCTGTGGTGGTGCGATCGCGGAGGCGACGAACCTCGAACGGTGCGCCCGTCGGCTACAGTCCGGCGAGAAAGAGGACGAGCAGCAGGATCGGGCCGCCGACGACCATACTGCCGGCGCCGGTCATGATGCCGGTGATAGCGCGACCGGTGCCCTTGCGCTCGGCGGGGGCGCGGCGAACCTGTTTGACGCCGATGACACCGGAGACCACGGCGACCAGGCCGAGGATCGCGCCCAGGCCGAGAACGAGGGTCAGCGGAATCGAGATCAAACCGGTGGTCAACGCCAGCGATGCGGCCGGAGCGACAGGGCGACCACCGACGGGCCGGGTGAGATAGGGCGCCGGTGAAGGAGTGACCACCCGGACCGGTGTGGACATCGCGACCAGGGGTGACCGGACCGCGTGCTGCAGGTCCCAGAAGTCGCCCACCGGCGGGAGTGCAGCGTGCTCGCGTGCGGGCAGTCTGGTCTCCACCCGGGTTGCCGACCGCGGCACCGGTCTCGCCGCGGTGTCGATTCTGGTCGGCGTGGGCGAGTCGGATACCGGGGCACTCGCGTCGATCCGGGTGTCGGCCGGCGTGATCGCGGCGGCGGGTAGCTCGGTGTCGTCGAGATCGTTCACGAGCGGCCACCGCGCGTGGCGCTGGGTCACCGGCGGAGCGAACGGATGGGTGGGTTGATCGGTACGCACGTACACCTCCTCGCCGCTCGGCCCCGGGTCGGAACCGCACCCGTCCGAGTGTAGGCGAGGAGGCGACGTACGCCGCGGGTCTAGTTGCCCTCTTGCTGACCGCTGCCCATGCTGATGAGCTGCTGGATGGCGTCACCGCTGAGCTTCCAGTCGCCGTCGACCTTGACGAAGCCGAGCTGGATGTCGACCGGTGCCGGCGAATGCGGGCTCTTCACGGCAACGGTTGCGGTGGCCTTGTCGCCGTCCTCGGTGACCTCTTTGACCGAGAAGGCATCCGGAGTGTAACCCGCGGCGGATGCGCCCTTGGCGAATGCCATCGCGGCCGGTTTGGTCGCCGGGTTCGTGACGTCGATGACCTTGTCGAGATCCTCGGATGAGGTGGCCGGGTCGATGGCCTGGCGGAGGGTTTCCGTCGCGTCGTCGTTGCTGAGCCCGGTGACCTCGTCGACCGCGTCACTCGCAGCGGTCTCGACCTGGCTGGCGGCGGACTCGACGGCGGTCGACACCGCGCTCGTCGCCTCGTCGACGGTGTCGGTGGACTCCGAACAGCCGGTGGCGACGAACAGTGCGGCCCCGGCGAGGGTGACGGCAGCGATGGACTTCCGGATCTTCATGCGACTCTCCTCGGTTGGGTTGCGTTCTCCGCAGTGAGCCAACACTAACTCACCACCCTTCGGAATTAATCGGACCGCGGTCCGGTTATGGTCGATGTAACCACGACAAGGAGGCGCGACATGCAGTTCGGACTCTTCAGCGTCAGCGACATCACCGTCGACCCCACCACGGGCACGACGCCGACCGAGCACGAGCGGATCAAGGCGATCGTCGAGATCGCGAAGAAGGCCGAGGACATCGGACTCGATGTGTTCGCGTTGGGCGAGCACCACAACGAGCCCTTCTTCTCGTCGTCGCCGACCACGACCCTGGCCTACATCGCGGCGCAGACGCAGCGTCTGCAACTGAGCACCGCGACCACGCTGATCACCACGAACGACCCGGTGAAGATCGCCGAGGACTTCGCCATGCTGCAGCACCTCGCCGATGGGCGCGTCGACCTGATGCTCGGGCGGGGCAACACCGGTCCGGTGTACCCCTGGTTCGGTCAGGACATCAGGCAGGGCATTCCGCTGGCGATCGAGAACTACCATCTGCTGCACCGGCTGTGGACCGAGCACGTGGTCGACTGGGAGGGACAGTTCCGCACCCCGCTGACGTCGTTCACCTCGACCCCGCGGCCGCTCGACGACGTCGCGCCGTTCGTGTGGCACGGCTCGATCCGCAGCCCCGAGATCGCCGAGCAGGCCGCCTATTACGGCGACGGCTTCTTCGCGAACAACATCTTCTGGCCCAATGAGCACTTCCAGCGCCTGATCGACTTCTATCGCGAACGGTATGAGCACTACGGACACGGCAAGGCCCATCAGGCCATCGTCGGGCTCGGCGGGCAGTTCTTCATCCGGCCGAAGTCGCAGGACGCGGTGCGCGAGTTCCGTCCGTACTTCGACAACGCGCCGGTGTACGGACACGGGCCGTCGCTCGAGGACTTCACCTCGCAGACGCCGCTGACGGTGGGTAGCCCGGCCGAGTTCGTCGACAAGACGCTCACCTTCCGGGAGACCTTCGGCGACTACCAGCGCCAGCTGTTCCTCGTCGATCACGCCGGGCTGCCGCTCAAGACCGTTCTCGAGCAACTCGACCTGCTGGGTGAGGTGCTGCCGGACCTGCGTGCCGGATTCGCCGAAGGGCGGCCCGCGGACATGCCGGAGGCGCCGACGCACTCCTCGCTGGTCGCTGCGCGCCGCGAATCCCAGGACAGAGTGGCCCAGGAGAGTGCAGCCGAGGAAAGTGTGGAGGTGTCGTCATGACAGCGCTGCGCATCGTCGCGGTGAATGCCGGCCTGTCCGAACCGTCGTCGACGCGACTGCTGATCGACCGGATGGTCGCGGCAGCGGCCGAACGGCTCGGTGAGGGACGCACCGAGGTCGAGATCGTCGACCTCCGTGACCTCGCCGTCGACCTCGGGCAGGCGATGACCGTCGGCTTCGCCTCGGGCGGGGCGCGGGCGGCGCTCGACGCGGTCGAGGGGGCCGATGCCCTGATCGTGGCGACGCCGGTCTTCAACGCGTCCTACAGCGGCCTGTTCAAGATGTTCTTCGATCTCGTCGACATCGAGGCGATGGCGGGCAAGCCGGTGCTGATCGGCGCGACCGGCGGCAGTCCGCGGCATTCGATGGTGCTCGACCACGCTCTGCGACCGCTGTTCGCCTACCTGCGGGCCGTCGTCCTGCCGACCGGTGTCTACGCCGCGTCGGCGGACTGGGCCGGCGCCGGCGGGGACACCGCTTCGCTGAACGACCGGATCGACCGTGCCGCAGCCGAACTCGCGTCGCTCCTCACACCGCGGGGCTATCCGGGGTCGGCGGATGCCGCCGGCGGCCGCGAGCCGTCGAACGCGCCCGCCGTCACCGACGGCCGGCAGCAGGCGGTCGAGGCCGCGGGGATCGCGAACTTCGCGAGGTTGCTCGGCACGGCGTGATCGCCTGCAGCCCTCCCTGTCAGGGAGTGGCGCGACCGGGGGTGTTGCTGCGGGCACGCAGCCGGGAGTGCGGCAGTGGCGGCGCGGGTAGGTGCTGGGTCGATCCGACGTACCCGCGGACCTGCCCGAACCGTTCGCTGTGCGCCTCCCACTGCTCCCGGTAGGAGACGATCTCCTCGTGCGTGCGACCGATGAAGTTCCACCACATCACGATGTCCTCGGACAGCGGTGCGCCACCGAGGAAGACGACGCGGGCGTCGGTGTCGACGACGTTGGTCAGCGTGATCCGCCGCGCTCCCAGCCCCACGTAACCCAGCTCGGTGCGGGACAACGGTGCCGCGTCCGCCTCGGTCACCTCGACGGTCCCGGTGTCGACGAGGATGCCGTGCTCGTGTGCGGGATCGACATCGATGGCGACCGATGCGCCCGGTGCGAAGTCGAGCTGGGCGCCGGTCAGCGGGGTGAACGTGTGCACCGGCGAGCGGGTGCCGAACAGTTCGCCCAGGAAGACCCTGGCGGTGACCCCGCCGAGATCGAGCGGATCGGGCCGGTGATGCGCGAAGTCGCGTGGGGTGTCGGCCTTGTCGGCCGGCAGGGCAACCCACAGCTGCACCCCGTGCAGGGTGGTGGTGTCGGGTGTCGAGACCTCCGTGTGCGCGATGCCGTGCCCGGCGGTCATCAGGTTGATCTCGCCGGGGCGGACCATCGCGTGATTGCCCATCGTGTCCCGGTGCTCGACCTCCCCGGTGAACAGCCAGCTGACCGTCGCCAGCCCGGTGTGCGGGTGCGGCGGGACGTCCATCCCGCCACTGCTCGCGACATCGTCGGGGCCGTAATGGTCGATGAAACACCAGGCCCCGATCAGCGATCGGGACCGCTGCGGCAGAGTTCGGTGCACGGTCATCGCGCGCGGGCCGCCGAGGGGCACGTCGCGGGCGGTGAGGACGTCCATGCGGAGGTGGCCCGAACCCGAGGCGACGCCCGCGTCGGCGTGGCATTCGACCTCGACGGGGTCCGTTTCCAGATTGCTCATGACCACATTGTCCGCGACCGCGGCCCCGGCGTCTGCCGACCCGTGTGCAGCGACGCGGCCCGCCCCGATCAGACGACGGTCGGGTCCTCGAAACGCATCGTGATCCGGTCCACCGAGCTGGACATGAGAGCGTGCCGGCCCAATCGGAGGGACCGCAGTTCGTCGGCGATCGGGTGCGCGCCGAGTGTCAGACTCGCGCCACCGATCCGGGTGCGGGTCCCGCTGGTCGAGGTGAGTCGCCAGGGCGTCATCCGGGTGGTCCCGTCGAGTTGTGAGTAGGCGTGCAACACGGTGTCGGCGGTGGAGTCGGGGACCTTGATCCCCGGCTTCACGCTCAGGTCGGCGACGAGCGCTCCGTCGGCGACGAGCCGGCCGTGCTTCGTGGCCGAGGAGTGGTTCACGTCGAACTCGGCGAGCGTCTTGGGAAACCCCCAGATGCCGCGGCCTGCGGCCAGGGTGAAGTCGCCGTCGACGGGGAGTCGGTGCACGAGCGCACGCGCGTCGCCGCGCAGCAGGGAGCGCAGTGCCCGGACGGGGGAGGCCGGCGGGACCGACGGGTCCTCGACGAGGAAACACACCCCGAACTCGTTGTACGGCCCGAGGTCGCCGTCGACGTAGTCGACGAACACGAGCATGCACATCGTGCGACCCGGCCGGATGCGCAGTGGGCGGAGAGTGCCGGGCCGCGGCGACTCGGCGTCGATGGCCCGCGCGACGGCTGTCGAGTCGGCGGTGAAGCCGGCGACGAAACACCGCGCGTGCCGGATCTCGACCGGCATCGTCACCGGCGTGCCGAGGACGTCGTGGGTCGAAGGTGCGCTCACCTGTTCTCCTTCTGCGAGGCGACGTGCGATCGACGGCCCGGGCGGACGTCCGATCGCGTTTCTAGAACATGTTCTAGTCTTGCATGTACCGGGGGGCAATGGGCGCGCGAACCGTCGATGTCCCCAGGAATGTGGACACAACTGCATGCAGATTGGGACAGATCGCCGCTGGTGAGGTCGATGACGGGGGGTCATGTCCGAGTCGTCGGATAACGTTCGCTGAGTACACGGTCACAAAACGCTGTGTAATTGCTGAGAGTCGCCGACCGTCCGCAGCCACCGCGGTCGACGCTGATCGCGCGGACAGGTTCCGAGGGGGTGAACGCGATGACGGGAGAGTACTCGGCGGGCGGCGCATCTCTCGTCCGAGTCGGGATGGTCGACGACCATCGTTCGCCGATCTGGGGGATCGAGCGCGTACTCGACCCGATCGCCGACATCTCCCTGGTCTGCGCAGCCTCCACGGTGGACGCGGTGCTCGGCGGGATGCCGCTCGACGTCGTCCTGCTGGACCTGCGTCTCGACGACGGCACGACGCCTCGCGAGAACGTCAACGCGTTGTCCGCGGCCGGGGTCGCCACCGTCGTCTACACGTCCGGCGAGCATCCGGCGCTGCTTCGGTCGGCCGCCCGGGCCGGAGCACTCGGCGTTGTCCTCAAGTCGGCCGATGAATCGGTCATCATCGAAGCGATCCGGGCTGCGGCGCGGGGGAGGGCGGTCCTCACCACGGAGTGGGCCGCGGCCATCGACGGCGACCCCGAGCTCGCCGCGGTCGACCTGTCGCCCCAGCTGCAGAAAGTGCTGGCGCTGTACGCATCCGGGGAGACCTCGGCGCGGGTCGGCGCCGCCCTGGGTGTGTCCGCCGAGACGGTCAACGAGTACCTCAAACGAATCCGGCAGAAGTATGCGGATGCGGGGAGGCCCACGCGCACCAAGGTGGACCTGTTCAAGCGTGCCGTCGAAGACGGCTGGTTGCCGGTGCCACAACGGTATCGGCGGACGACGCGGGTGGCGTCCGAGGATTCACGCGGACGCCGACGATGAGTGGGTGCGGACCTCCGGCGATCGGGGTCCGTGGCGCAGAGACGGTGGCGCCCAGAGACGGTGACGCCCAGAGACGGTGGCGCGCAGAGACGGTGACGCCCAGAGACGGTGGCGCGCAGAGACGGTGCCGACCGGAGTGCAGAGGAGGGGAACGATGGGGAACCGGGTGCGGGAACAGTTCGAGCGACGCCGGGGTCCCCAGTTCTGGGTCTACCGACCAGTAGTCGGCCGACCTACCGTTGGGGCAACGATGAGAACGCGTGGAGCGTGCGGCGTCGGGGACGTGAGCGATGCGCCGATCGAAAAGGGGATGGATCAATGACGGCGACCACAGAATTCTTCACGACCGGGGTGTCGTCGGCGCCACGCCGTGCTGATGCTTCGGACATGATGGCGCACAAGCCTGTTGCGCGACTCGCCGACTATCGGGAAAGCGGGGAGGTGGCCGCCGCGATTCCGCGCCCGAGCCTGTCCGACCGGGAGATCGAGGTCTTGCTGGCGTGGCTGGCCGCCGACTCCAAGGAGGATGCCGCGGCGCGCCTGTTCATCTCGGCGTCGACGGTCAGCACCCACCTTGCACGAATCCGTGCCAAATACACCGCGGTCGGCCGGGGAGCCCCCACCAAGACGCATCTCTTCGCGCGGGCTCTCCAGGACGGATACACCGGCCTCGACTCGTGGTGAGTTCGCGGCCGGGCGGGTCGCGTGCGGCGCGGACCGTTCGGTCGGGACGGGATCGGCGTGGTCAGCGCAGGTCGCGTTCGATACGTGGCCAGGTCTGGTACAGGTCGTCCTGCCAGTAGCCCCACGAGTGGGTGCCGGTCGGCCGGAAGTTGACGTGGACCGGGACGTTCAGGGAACGCATGCGCTGGACCATCTGCCGGGTGCAGATGTCGATCGCGACCTCGATCCCACCGCCCAGGATCGCCTGGTTGGCGAGCGTGAACCCGTCGCCCTCGATACTCGGGTCGGTCAGCTGCTCGTGGACTCCCGGCGCGCCGGTACCGGTGGTCATGTAGACCTTGCTGCCGCGGAGCTTCGCCGCATTGAGATAGGGGTCGTTGGCCCGCCAGCCGGGCCCGTCGAGGGGCCCCCACATGTTGGTCATGTCCGCCTGACCGCGGTCTTCGACCACGAGACGGATGTATTGCTGACCGGCGGGGTCGCTGGTCCGGGCGCACCCGCTGAACGCTGCGACGGATCGGTACAGCCCCGGGGCGGCAATGGCCAGATTGAGTACGGACGTCCCGGCCATGGAGATCCCGGCGATTGCGTTGCCCCCTGTGGTGTCGAACGTGCCGTCGATGAGGGGCGGGAGCTCCTCGGTGAGGAACGTCTGCCATTTGTTGCGGCCGAGGGTGGGGTCATCGCGTTGCCAGTCCGTGTAATACGAGTAGGCCCCACCGATGGGGGTGACGACGTAGGCGTGCTTGTCGGCGAAGTAGCGCTTGTAGGTGGTCCGCGCGTCCCAGGTCGCGGAGTCCTCGCCACCACCGGCACCGTTGAGGAGGTAGAGCGTCGGGGCCGGCCGGGCACGATCCCGCGGGGTGAGCACCGTGACCGGGACCGTGCGGTTCATGGCCGCGGAGTGGACGAGCAACGTCACCTGTTGTGGGTCGTCGGTGTAGGAGTCGATGACGCGGGAGCCATCCGGGGACGACGGCGGTGCCGCGGAAGCCGGCGCTCCGGTGGTGACCGCGAGACCCGCCATCACCGCGCCCACGGTCAGCAGAGCTGCGAGCAGTCTCCGACCGCCGAGACGTACGTGCCGCTGGATTCGACGACCGCTTTCGTTCACATCGCACCCACTCGTTCTCGACACGCACTCGTTCGTTGACGCATTGACCGGCTCTCCTCGGGTGGATCGTCCGCCCAGGGGAAAACGATACGAGAAGAGCGCGCCGCGCCTGTCACCCGAAGGATCGAATCTCGCCGGGTCTAGAGGGCGACCTGGGCGAGGATCGGCGTCGTCGGCTGTGGCGAGCCGCCGGCCGGCTCGATGGTCACCGCGAGCACGCTCGACCCGCTCACGTCGTTCACCACCACCGGGGCGGTGTCGTCCCCGGGGATCAGCCCGGCCGGTACGGGCCGGTCGGCGCCGCCCACCAGCCACAGTTGGTAGGTGCTGTCGGCGGGGATCGGCGTCCGCAGGTCTCGTAGGAGCGCCACGGCCTGATCGGCCGACTCGGAGGTCACCACCGCGATGGTGCCGCGATCGTCGGCGAGGGGTTCGACGCTCACCGAGGCGTCGGCAGCCGTGAGCACCCCGAGCACCTCACGCTGCGAGTCGCTGAGGGCCGTCGAGGAGGTGGACGTCTCGGGCGCGGTGGTGCGACCGATGAGGACGCCTGCGCCGAGGGCCACCGCCACGGTCACCGCTGCCGCCGCCAGGATCGCGGTGGCACGCGCCGGGCGCGGTGCGGTGCTGCCGGACCGGTGCTGTCCGGGCGCGGAATCGCGGGGTCGCAGTTCGACCGGCGGCGGTGGCGCGAGGTCGGTCTCTCCGCTGTGATCGGGTCCGGCCGGGGCCGGGGGCTCGGGGTCTGCCGCGGCTGCGATCGGGGTCTGCGGGCCCGGATCGGCGCCCGCGGGCACATAGGCGTCCGGGGTCAGCGCGGCGCCCTCGAAGACATGGTGCAGTACCCGGTCCCGGAGTTCGGGCGGTGCGTCGAGCGCGTAGGTCGTGGCGAAGCCCGCCATCGCCGCCTGGATGTCGGTGATCTGCGCGTCGTAGACCGCGCGTTCCTGCGGCGGCAGGACGGCGAGTTCTCGCTCGACGCGGGTGGTCTCGTCGGGCGTCAGGGCGCCGACGGCGAAGAGTTCGACGTGGTCGTCGAGCCAGGCGGCCTCGCGGTCCCCGGATGTCGTATCGGGTGTGGTCATTGTGGGATCAGGCGTCCTCGTGCGTCCTCAGGCAGGTTCTCAACCGACGCAGGCCATCTCGAATCCGAGACTTGATGGTGGGCAGGGGGGTGTCGGTGTGCCGGGCGACCTCCGGGTAGGTCAGGCCCCCGAAATAGGACATCTCGATGCAGCTCCGTTGCAGTTCCGTGAGCGTACCGAGACATGTTCGTAGCGTACGCGCCTCGTCGGTCTGCACAACGACCTCGAGCGGTATGTTTCGCGGGGTCTCCACCGACACCGCCCCGTACTGCGACATCCGCTGTTGCTGCAGTTCCTCCGAGCGCACGCGGTCGACGGCCCGCCGATGGGCGATGGTCATCATCCAGGTGATGACCGAACCGCGTCCGGGCTGGTACTCGCCGGCCTTCTGCCAGTACTGCAGATATGCCTCTTGGACGATCTCCTCGGCGTACTGACGGTCCCGCACGACCCGGAACGCGAGTCCGTAGATCCGTGAACTCGTGCGGTCGTACAGAGCGGAGAACGCGGTCCGGTCGCCTGTCGCCGCGGCGGCCAGCAACTCCCGCAGCACCTGTGCTTCGCCCCCGCGTCCGTGGTGCGCGTCGGCGGCCGCGCTGCCATCGTCCGGTGTCACTGTTCCACGGTAACGAACACGTGGGGATTTCTCGGGTGATCGTTGATCCCGGGTAGACCGATCGCGAATTCATGGATCACGGACCTACAGGTCACCGGTTGGCGGCACGGCGGTACAGGATGAGCGAGGCAGGTATGCACACCGCCAGTATGACCAGGGCCGAACCGACCGAGTACGCGACCGCGTGGTCGGCGACCCATCCGGTGGCCTCGGGGAAGGTGGGCGGCGCCTCGTTGCCGAAGAGCTGCCGGGATGCCGTCGCCACTGCGGTGACCGGGTTCCATTCGGCGATCGCACGCAACGGTCCGGGCAGGCTCTGGGCCGAGATGAACGCGCTCGACAAGAAGGTGACCGGGAACATCCACAGGAAGCCGATGCTCTGCGCGGCTTCGACATTCGGCGCGGCGAGACCGGTCACGGCCCCGACCCAGGCCATGGCGAGTGCGAACAGGCCGATGATGCCGAAGGCGAGGGCGGCGTCGCCGGCGCTGCCCTGGACCCGCCAGCCGATCGCGAGACCGCAGGCGACCATCACCGCAAGGCCGACGATCCCCAGCAGCATGTCCGAGGTGACGCGTCCGCTGATGACGCCCAACCGGGACATCGGCAGGGACCGGAGCCGGTCGACGATGCCGTCGGAGGTGTCGTTCGCCAGGCCGACGGTGGTGAACGCCGCGTTGAACACCACGGTCTGGGTGAAGATGCCCGCCATCAGGAACTCGCGGTAGGAACCCCCGCCGAACGTCGCGCCGAAGACGTAGGCGAACAGGAACACGAACATCAGCGGCTGGATGGTGGCGCTGATGAGCAGGGTCGGAATTCGCTTGACGGTGAGCAGATTTCGTTCGACCAGGACTGCGGTGTCAGTGAGCATGGAGTCGATCCGATCGGGTCGTCGGGGCGTGGGAGAGGTCGGGATCGGCGTCGGACACCTTCGGGATGACGGCGGTCTCGGCATCGGCATGGGACCCCGCCGGTGTACCGACACCGGCGTCGCTGTCGCCGTCGGTCCCGTGCGTGTCGCGCTCCGTGAGGGTCAGGAACACGTCGTCGAGCGTCGGGGTCGCGACCGTGGCGTCCACGACGTCGATGCCGACGGCGTCGAGGGCGCGGACGGCCTCGACGGCACTGCGCGTTCCGTTGTCGACGGGAATCGACCATCGGGTGCCCGTCGACCCCGGGTGGGCGGTGGCCTCGCTCTCGAGTCGTTCGGGCATGCCGAGACCGATCTCGGCCAGTGTCGTGGCGACGAGCTCGTCCTGCGGTTCCGGCGATCCCGAGCGCATGTCGACCTCGACGGTGAGGATCGAACCGCCGGTGGCCGCCTTGAGATCGGCGGCACTGCCCTGGGCACGGATGGTCCCGTGGTCGATGACGGTGATCTCGTCGGCCAGTGCGTCCGCCTCCTCGAGGTACTGCGTCGTCAGCAACACCGTCGCGCCGCCCGCGACCTGTTCGGTGATGACCTCCCACATCTGGCGCCGCCCACGGGGATCCAACCCGGTGGTCGGCTCGTCGAGGATCACCAGCGACGGCCGGTTGATGAGGGCGCCGGCGAGGTCGAGCCGTCGGCGCATGCCGCCGGAGTAGGTGCGCATCGGCCGGTCGGCGGCGTCTTGGAGGGCGAGGTCGGCGATCAGCTCACGGGCACGTGTGGAGGCCTCGCCGCGCGACAGCCCGTACAGCTGCCCGACCATCCGCAGGTTCTCGAAGCCGGTCAGGTTCCCGTCGACGGCCGCGTACTGGCCGGAGACACCGATGATCTTGCGGGCCGCGCCGGGGTCGGCGATGGCGTCGACACCGTCGACCAGGACGCTGCCCTCGTCGGGCCTCATCAGGGTCGCGACCGCGCGGACGGTGGTGGTCTTGCCCGCACCGTTGGGCCCGAGCAGCGCGTGCACGGTGCCCGCGGGCACGGTCAGGTCCAGACCGTTGAGGGCGTGTACGCGACGGCCGCGGCCGAACAGGCCGGTGCGGAACGTCTTTCGCAGACCGCGCAGTTCGAGCGCGTTCCGCGCCGGCGCGGCGGCGCCGGGGGTGGTACCCGGCGTCGGGGTTGTCGTGGTCGCCTCAGCCGATGTCGTGTCAGCCATACTGTGCCGCCCCATGTGTGACCTCCCTTTCACTGTCCTGCGAACGTTCCATGGCGCGGATCAGACTGGCCGGGCGCATGTCCCGCCAGTTCTCCTCGACGTATTCGAGGCACTCGTCGTGACCCGACGGGCCGAACACCACGCGCCAGCCGTCCGGGACGGGAGCGAAGTCCGGCCAGAGGGAATGCTGGTTCTCGTGGTTGACGAGGACGCGGAAGGTCCCCTCGGTGTCGTCGAACGGGTTCGTCATGATTCCTCCTCCTGTGCTGCGATTCCCGGTGTGCCCGGGCTTGTTTCGATTGCGGTCAGCCACTCGGAGACGTTCTCCGGCAGCAACATGCGTGCGTGGGTGCTGGTGGCCTCGACCTCGACGACGCGACCGGTGACCTTGTCGTGCCAGCCGGCGACGGCCGGTGGGCCGTCGTGGGCGTCCACGGTCGCGGTGACGAAGGTGAGGTCGCCGTCGAAGATCCGGGGTTGCCAGTTCCGCGCCAGCGGTGACGCGTGGCGGAACACCTCGTGCACCGTCGTGAGCGTGTCCTCGGACAGCCCGCCGAGTGCTCCGCCGGCCGCGGAGATGACCCGGAACGCATCCGCCACCGTGGGCTCGGCGGCGTCGCCGGTGCCCTTCTCGGCGATCTCGTCGGGGACGTCGAGTCCGAACTCGCGCATCAGTTCCGCGATCGACGCCTCGGTGTCGAGATCGGGGCGTTCGGCGACGACGTAGCTGTCGAGCAGGACGAGACGCTCCACGGTCTCACCGGCATCCTGCAACTGCACGGCCATCTCGTGGGCGATGAGCCCGCCCAAAGACCAGCCGAGCAGGTGGTACGGCCCCGCGGGCGAGACCGACCGCAGACGCGAGACGTACACCTCGGCGAGGTCGGCGATCGTCTGTGGGCACGGATCGCCGGCTAGCGCCGGGTGCTGCAGCCCGTACACCGCGCGGTCCGCGGGCAGGTGAGGCAGCAGGGAGGTGAAGCTCCAGGACAGACCGATTGCCGGGTGCACCACGAACAGCGGTGCGGGAGTGTCGCTTCCGGCACGGTCCGGGAGGCGGCGCAGCGGCAGGAGTGTGCCGAGGCCGGATGCCGACGGCTCGTCGGCCCGGTTCGGATCCGCCCCGCCGTCGAGCAGGTCGGCGAGTTCCGCGGGACTCGGGGCCCCGAACAGCGTCTGCGCCGCGACGTGCTGCCCGGTGAGCTCGGTCAGCCTGCTCGTCACCGCGGTGGCCATCAGCGAGTTGCCGCCCAGGTCGAAGAACCCGTCGTCGGCACCGACGGCGTCGACGTCGATCTCGAGGACCTCGGCGAAGACGCGGGCGACGGTCGCCTCGGTCCCGGGAGCCGGAGCTCGGCCCGACGCGGACGCCGACGGCGTCGGCAGGGCTGCGCGGTCGAGTTTGCCGGTCGGGGTCAGCGGGATGGCGTCGAGCACGGACACGGACGCGGGCACCATGTGCCGGGGCAGGCGGCGCCCCACCCGACGTCGCAGATCGGCGGGCTCCGGATCGGATCCGCGCGTCGCGGTGACGTAGCTCCGCAGGATCGCCTGCGTCCCGGTGCCGTCGACCAGCGTGACGGCGAAGTCGACGTCGGGTTCGGCGGCCAGCGCGTCGTCGATCTCACCCAGTTCGATGCGGAACCCGCGGACCTGGACCTGGGTGTCGCTGCGGCCGACGTAGACGAGTTCGCCGTCGCCGGTCCAGCGGACCAGGTCACCCGTGCGGTACATCCGCTGACCGGCGAACCGCGGCCCGGTGACCATGGGAGCCGGGACGAACCGGACGGCGGTGAGGCCGGGTCGGCGGTGATAGCCGCGCGTGAGCTGCACGCCGGTCAGGTACAGATCGCCGGTGACGCCGGGCGGCACCGGGTGGAGCCGGTCGTCGAGGACGAGCGCGCCGACGCCGTTGTTCGGCGTGCCGATCGTCAGCGGCGTGTTCGGGGTGAGCGAACGGCTGCCGGTCGTGATGATCGTGGTCTCGGTGGGGCCGTAGACGTTGATCATCGTGCGACCGGGCGACCAGCGCCGCACGAGATCGGTTCCGTAGGCCTCGCCGCCGACCGCGAGAGCGCGCAGTGACGGTACGGCGGCGGGATCCATGCTGGCGACCGCGGCGGGGGTGATGAACGCATGCGTCGCCTGTCGCGTGTTGATCACGTCGCTGAGTGCGGTACCGCCGTAGACGTGCGGTTCGACGATGGTCAGCGCCGACGAACCGGCCAGTGCGAGCAGCATCTCCAGCACCGAGGCGTCGAAACTCGGTGAGGCGAAGTGCAACACGCGGGAGGTGGGCCCGGGGGTCATCCGTTCGGCGAGTTCGTCGTGCACGGCGCGCAACCCGCTGTGCGGGACCAGGACGCCCTTGGGCTTACCGGTCGACCCCGACGTGTAGATGATGTACGCCAACTGATCCGGGCGGATCGTCGCCTCCCGCTCGGCGTCGGTGATCGGTGCCGGCGACGAGTGCTTCATGCGGGTCCGGGTCGACGCGGCGTCGAGCACCACGGTCGGTACGTCGTTGCCGGCCGAGCTCTCCCGGACGCGTTCCCATGCCGACGAGGTCGTCACGACCAGTTGCGCGCCACTGTCTTCCAGCATGTGCGCGATGCGGTCCGCCGGATACTCCGGGTCGATCGGAACGTACGCGGCACCGGCCTTCACGATCGCCCAGATCGCCACCAGGGAATCGAGGGAGCGGCTGATCGCCATCGCGACCACCGGTTCCCGGGACGACCGGACGTCGGGACCTGCGGTCCCCGGCTCGTCGTCCGGACGGGCGTGGGCCCCGACCCCGCGGCCGAGAAGCACCCGCGCCAGCCGGTTCGAACGAGCGTCGAGCTCGGCATAGGTGAGTGTCTCGGGGGCGTCGCCGTCCCCGGCGGACCCGCCGATGGCGGCGAGTCCGTTCGGGTTGCGTCGCACGGCGTCGGCGATCAGGACATCCAGCGTGGTCGGCGCCTTGCCGCGCGGACCCAGCGCAGGGGTGCGCTCGGCGACCTCGAGCGGATCCGTGATGCGGATGTCGCCGATCGCGCGTCCGGGATCGCCGAGCATCCCGCGCAGGACCCGAATCAAGCGGGTCCCCAGCAGGTGGGCGTCGTCGTGGCCGTACCGCGCGGCGTCGTAGGTGATCTGGACGGCGGCGTCGGTGTCGGCATCGGTCGCACCCAGGCCGGTGACGGTGAACTGGAGGTCGAACTTGGCTGCGAGCGAGTCGAATTCGGCGACCTCGGCGAGCAGGTCGTCGTCCATCGGGACGGCGGCCCCGGCGAGGGAGTCCGCACCTCCGACCGGAGACGGTGCGCCGCCGGCGAAGTCGTGCACCGACAGCGCCACCTGGAAGAGCGGGTGTCGGCCGTGCGCCCGTTCGGGATTGAGCGCGGTCACCACGTCGTCGAACGGCACGCCCCGGTGATCGAGGGCGTCGACGTCGGCATCGCGGGTCCGGCGGACGAGCGCGGCGACGGTGTCCGCGCTCCGCAGCCGGCTGCGCAGCGGCACCATGTTGACGAACATGCCCACCACGCCGCTGTAGTCGCGGTCGACTCCGGCCACCCCGGTGCGGTTGTCCACGGGACTGCCGATGACGAGGTCGTCGCCGACACCGAGACGGTGCAGCAGGATCGCGAGCGCGGTGTGCAGCACCGAGAACGGTGTCGTCGACTGCTCGCGGGCGAAGGCGGTCAGGCCCGCCCGGGTGTGCGCGGGGAGTGGCAGGCTCACCGACCGTGCGCCGGATTCGCCCTGTCCGCCCGATCGACGCTGTCCACCGGCCACCGGTTCGACCGTGCTCTCGGCGGGCGCACCCGTGAGATGTCCGGTCCAGAACTCCAGCTCCTCGGCGGCCGTGATCGCCGCTGCACTCTCGACGGCGTGATCGCGGTAGTCGAGTTCGGCGGCGGCCCAGGTCCCGATCCGGCCGGAGCGCCGTTCGCGGTAGGCCTGCGCGAGGTCGCCGACGAGGATCGGCAACGACGCGCCGTCGGCGGCGATGTGGTGTACGACGAGCATCAGTACGTGGTCGGCGCCGTGCCGGGTGCCGGCGTCGTCACCGGTACCGGGGTCGACGAGAAGCGCTGCGCGCAACGGCGCCTCGGTGGTCGGATCGATCGGCGTGGACGCGAGACGTGCGATCTCGCTCATGAGCGCGTCCGGGTTCGCGGGGACGATCGGCGTCAGCGCGCCGACGACCGCCTCGGGATCGTCGAGCACGCGGCCGGACGGGGTGCCGTCGACGGCCTCGAAGACCGTCCGCAGGCTCGTGTGCCGCCCGACCACGTCGGCCAGGGCCCCGCGGAGCGCGTCGACATCGACCTCGCCGGACAGTCGCAGGACGAAGGGCATGAGGTACTCGGTCGACGCCGGGTCGGCCGCGGCCAATGACCACAACCGGCGCTGGACCGGCGCGAGCGGGAATGCGTCCCGGCGCTCGGGGCGGTCCGCCGAGGCGTCGGCCGCAGCGGCGGATTCCCAGTCCTCGGGCAGGCTGATGAGGTCGGCGAGGGCCTCGGCGGTCGGGTTGTCGAACACGTCCCGGACGCGCAGCCGACCATCGATCGACGCGCGGTTGATCCGGCTGACCAGCGTGGTCGCCTGCAGTGAGGTGCCGCCGAGCAGGAAGAAGTCGTCGGTGGCCCCCACCTCGTCCCGGGCGAGACCGAGCACGTCGGCGACGATCTCGACCAGCGCGGTCTCGGCGTCGGTGCGCGGAGCGCGACCGGTGGACGAGATGCTGCTCGCCGAGGGCTCCGGCAGCGCCCGCCGGTCGAGCTTGCCGTTGCCGGTCAACGGGATCTCGTCCAGCACGACGATCGCGGACGGGACCATGTGGCGGGGGAGTCGACGGCGCACGGACTCGAGAACCGTTGCCGTGTCCAAGGTCTGGTGTTCTGGCGTCTCGGCGTCCGGGCTACCGCCGGACCGGGTGACGTAGCCGACCAGGGTGGCCGATGCGCTCTCACCGCGCACGACGGTGGTGGCGAAGTCGACCCCGTCGACGGCCGCCAGCGCGGCGCTCACCTCGTCGAGCTCGATGCGGAAGCCGCGGACCTTCACCTGGTTGTCGCTGCGTCCGTGGTAGGTCAGCGCGCCGTCGGCGCCGCGGTGGACGATGTCGCCCGTGCGGTACATGACGGCCCCGCGACCGGTGGGTGAGGCCACGAATCGTCCGGCGGTCAGACTCCGCCGGCCGAGATAGCCGCGTGCCACTCCCGGCCCGGCGAGATAGAGCTCGCCGGGGACGTGGTCGGGCAGCGGGCGCAATCGGTGGTCGAGCACGTGCGCGGTGCACTCGTGGACCGGCGTGCCGATGGTGATCGGCTCATCCGGGTGCAGCGGGGCCGACATCGCGGCGACGATCGTCGTCTCGGTGGGTCCGTAGGAGTTGATGTATCGACGGCCGGTTCCCCAGCGCGACACCAGCTCCGGCGTGCTCGCCTCGCCACCCACACCCAGCGTGCGCAGGTGCGGCAGGGGATGCGGCGCGGCGGCCGCGAGAGCCGACGGGGTGATGAACGCGTGGGTCACCTCGCGGTCGTCGAGGAATTCGACGAGTTCGTCGCCGCCGTAGATCGTCGTCGGGGCGACCACCATCGTCGCACCGGTTTCGACCGCGAGCAGGAACTCCAGCATGGACGCGTCGAACGAGGGGGAGGCGAACAGCAGGGTGCGGTCACCGGGCCCGACCTCGTACCGTTCCCGCTGGGTCGCTGCGAACGCGGCCAGGCCGCGGTGGGTCACGCTGACGCCCTTGGGCTTTCCGGTGGATCCCGAGGTGTAGACGATGTAGGCGATCGAATCGAGGTGGCGGGCCGGGGACGCGAACGCCGTCCGCTCGCCTGCGCACAGGTCCTGCGGGGTGAGCCACCAGATGTCGCGCGGCACATCGCGACGATGGTCGGTGCCGCTGATGCCGAGGATGGCGCCGGAGTCGGCGATCATGTGGGCGATCCGCTCGGCCGGATACCGCATGTCGACCGGCAGGGCGGCAGCACCGGACTTGGCCACGGCCCAGGTGGCGATGACCGACTCCAGGCTGCGATCGACGGCGATCGCGATCACGTCCTCCGGACCGACCCCGAGATCTCGCAGGGATCGCGCCCAGCGGGCGGACACCCGGTCGAGCTCGGCGTAGGTGAGCGTGCGGTCGCCGTCTTCGATCGCGACCTGCTCGGCGTGATCGATGACGGTGTCGGCGATGATGTCGGCGAGGTGCCTCGGCTCGACGGCGTCACCCCGATCGGCGTCGGCGTCGGCGACGTTCGCGTTGCCGGTGATGCCGGGGTGGCCGAGGGCGAGGTCGTCGAGCGGGGTGGACGGGTCCGCGACGACCGTACGCGCGAGATCGACGAACATGCGGGCCAGTTCGGTGACACGCTCGGCGCTGTGGACGTCGGTCGCGTAGGTGAATCGTGCGCGACCGCTGCGGATTCGCAGCTCGAGGTCGAACCGCACGCCGTCGGTCTCGATCTCCTCGGCGACGATCTCCAGGCCGGGCAGGTCCACCCGGGTGTGATCGGGTTCGAGGGTGTCGGAGACCCCCGCGTCGAAGGCGAGGGCGATCTGGAACACCGGATGACGATCTGTTCGAGGCGGATTGAGCATCGAGACGATCTGCTCGAAGGGCATGTCCGCGGCCGACAGCGCCTCGAGATCCCGGTTGCGCACCGACTCGAGGAGCGCCGCGAACCCCTTGCTCCCGTCGACCGGGGTCCGGAGGACGACCGAGTTCACGAACATGCCGACGATCTCGGCGAGGCGGGGGTCGGTGCGTCCGGCGACCGGGGTGCCGATGACGATGTCCGACGGCGTACCGGCGACGTGGACCTGCGGGTCGGCCGTCAACCGGTGCAGCAGCGCGGCGAACACCGCATGCACGCACATGAACTCGGTTGCCCGGCCGTCACCCAGCGCACTCAACCGGCTGCGCAGGTCGGCGTCGAACTCGATGTCGACGACGCCGGCGGTCCGGCTGGTTCCGGCCGGCGCATCGGGGAGGAGGATCGGTCCGACGTCGAGGCCGTCGAGATCCTGGCGCCACCGGTCGGCCAGGTCGGTCCGGGACTCGAGGTGGTCGGCCTGCCAGCGGAGGTAGTCGCGATAGTCCAGGGCTGCCGGGGTGGCGGTGAGCGTGGGCTCGGCGCCGTTCTCGGCGGCGGTGCGCAGTTCGGCGTACGCGTGGGTGATGTCGCGGTGCAACGGCACCATCGACCAGCCGTCGGCGGCGATGTGGTGGATGACGAGAGTCAGCTTGTGATGCGTGACGTCGCCGTCGATCCGGTGCAGAGCGACGCGCAGCGGCACGTCGACGGTGAGGTCGAACGGACGACGGGCCAGTGCCTGTGCCCGCTCCGCCCAGTCGGCCGCGGTCGTCTCGTCGACGGTCAGGTCGGTGTGGACCTCGTCGGCGGGACGAACGTCGAGGACGGGCCGTCCGTCGTGCTCGGGGTAGACCGTGCGGAGCATCTCGTGGCGCTCGACGGCGTACCGGAGTGCGCCGGCCAGGGCGGCCACGTCGAGGTCGCCGCGCAGGTCCAGCGCGAAGGCGATGGCGTAATCGGCGGTCGGCGAGCCGGTCTCGGCCTCCGGGTGGCTGCCGTCGGCATCCGGGAGGCCGGCCAGCTGGTTGAGGAACCAGAGCTGCTGCTGAGCGGGTCCGGGCTGGGCCGGGCTGTCCGGATCGTGCCGCAGATCGGGCAGTGTCCGCGCCTCGACGAGCGAGGCGTGGCCGTCGTCGGTGCCGGCGAGACGGGCGATGCCGGCGACGGTCGAATGATCGAAGACCTCGCGGACGGGGATGCGCTGCCCGGTGAGATTCTCCAGCGCGCCGACGATCTGGGTCGCCAGCAGTGAGTTGCCGCCGAGATCGAAGAAGTCGTGATCGCGCCCGATGGTGCCGGGCTCCAGCTCCAGACGCTCGGCGATGAGATCGGCGACGGCTTGCTCGATGGGGGTGCGTGGTGCGACGAACGCGACGTCGGCGCCCACCGAGGCCGGTTCGGGCGCGGGCAGGGCGCGGAGATCGACCTTGCCGATGGGAGTCGTGGGGATCTCGTCGAGTTCGATGATCGTGGACGGGATCATGTGCCGGGGCAGGCGTTGCGCCAACCGGTCGCGCACAGCCGCGGCCTGACCGTGGCCACCGTCGGTGACCGTCACGTACGACACGAGATGGGCGCGATCGTCCTCGCCGTGCGTGGTGGTGACCGCGGCGCGGACCGCGTCGTCGGCGACGAGGGCGGCGTCGATCTCGCCGAGCTCGATGCGATGGCCGCGGATCTTGGTCTGATGGTCGGCGCGCCCGCGGAACTCGAGTTCGTGGTCGGCGGTCCAGCGCACGAGGTCGCCGGTACGGTACATCCGCTCGCCGGGATCGCCGTACGGGTTGGCGATGAAACGCTTCGACGTCAGCGGCCGGACACCGTGATACCCGCGGGCGAGATGCTCGCCGGCGATGTACAACTCGCCGACCGCACCGGGGGCGACCGGGCGCAGGCGCTCGTCCAGCACCACCGCGGAGATGCCGCGGATGGGGCGACCGATCGTCAGCGTCGTGTAATCGGGACTGATCGCCGCCGACACCGCGGCCACGACGGTGGTCTCGGTGGGACCGTAGGCGTTGAACAGCTTCGGTCCGGACGACCAGGTGCGCACCACCTCGGAGTTCGGGTGTTCGCCACCGATGACGAGTGCCTCGAGGTCGGGCACGTCGTCCGGGGACATGGTCGTCAGCACCGACGGGGTGAGGAACGCGTGCGTGATCCGCGCGTCCCGCATGAGCTCGGCGAGTTCGGCGCCGCCGACGATGCCCGGCGGGACGATGTGCATCGTCGACCCGGCGGAGATCGCCATCAGGATCTCGAGCACCGACGCGTCGAAGCTCGGCGAAGCCATGTGCATGGTCCGGCTGCCGGGGGTGATCCCGTACTGCGTGACCTGCTGCGCACCGAAGTCGGCGAGTCCGCGATGACTGACCACCACGCCCTTCGGCGTGCCGGTGGTGCCGGATGTGTAGATCAGGTAGGCGGGCTGGTCGACGTCGAGGACGCCTCGGCGGTCCGAATCCGTCACGGCCGCCGATGATCCGGCGTCGATGCGGGTGCGGGTGTCCGGGTCGTCGAGCACGACGGTGGTGACCTCACCCCCGGCGCGGGGATCGGATGCGCGATCGGTGACGAGCAGCCGCGCTCCCGAGTCGGTCAGCATGTGTTCGATGCGGCCCGCCGGGTAGGCGGGGTCGATCGGGACCCAGGCCGCTCCGGTGCGGGCGATCGCCCACATCGTGGTCATCCATTCCACGCCGCGCGGAAGCGACACGGCCACATGGTGTTCGGGTCCGGCGCCGCCATCGATGAGCGCCCGTGCCAGACGGTTGGACGCCGCGTCGAGCTCACGGTAGGTCAGCGACCGGGTGCCATCGGTGACCGCGATGCGGTGCGGTGAGGCGTCCGCGGCCGCCGTCAGCAAGCGCGTCAGGTGCTCGACCGGCCGGCGGCCCTCGCCGACTGCCGGCACGAGGTCGAGACGTTCGTGCAGGTCGAGGACGGGGAGGTCGCCGATGGGGGAGGTCGGATCGGCGGTCGCAGCGTCGAGCATGCGGGTCAGGCGTGAGCCCAGCCCGGCGACCGTGTCGCGATCGAAGAGTGCCGTGGCATAACCGATCTCGAAGGTCAGGCCGGTCGGCTCGCCGGTTGCGTCACGCACCTCGGTGAAGGTGAACTGCAGGTCGAAGGTGGTGCGGCCGGTGTCCACGCGGGAGGCGGTCGCCGCGAGTCCGGCGAAGTCGAGGCGGATCGCGGAGCGGTCCTCCAGGGCCAGCGACACCTGGAAGTACGGGTGGACGTTGCCCGAACGGGCCGGGTTGAGTTCCGTCACGAGCCGGTCGAAGGGCATGTCGGCGTTGTCGAACGCATTGAGGTCGGTGTCCCGGACCCGGGCCACCAGTTCGGCGAAGGGCATGTCCTTGTCGACCTCGGTACGCAGCGCGAGCGTGTTGACGAACATGCCCACGAGGTCGTCGACATCGGCGTCGCCGCGGCCGGACACGGGGGTGCCGATGATGACGTCCGAAGACTGTGCGAGCGAACGCAGCAGTGCCGCAACCGATGCGTGCAGGACCATGAACACGGTGGCGTCGGAGCCCGCGGCGATGGTGCGGATCGCGCGGTAGGTGTCCGCGTCGATGGTCGACGTCACCGACGATCCCGAACGGCCGGTGACCTCGGAATCCCGGCTCCGCGGCCGGTCGAGCGGCAGTTCGGTCTCGCCCGGGGTCTCGGCGAGGGTGTTCCGCCAGAAGTCGAGTTCTGCTGCGGCATGGGGGCTCTCGTCGAGCCACGCGTGCCGCGCGGCGCTGGTTTGCGAGTAGGTGACCGGCAGCTCGGCCCAGGTGGGCTCGTCGCCGTTGCGCCGAGCGCGGTAGGCGGCGGCGAGGTCCCCGGCCAGGGGTGCCAGTGACCATCCGTCGCCCGCGATGTGGTGGACGACCATCGTCAGCCGGTGATCGTCGTCGGCGGTCCGGACGAGACGGGCGCGAACCGGGATCTCGGCAGCCAGATCGAAGGGGAGCGAGGCGAACTCGCGATCCGGGCAGTCGGCGATGTCGGAGGTCGCGAGCACCGGCAGGTCGATGTCGACCGCGTCCGGGTCGGTCGAGGAGATGCACGCGACGCCGTCGATCTCGGCCACGACGCTGCGCAACGGCTCGTGTCGACGGATCACGTCGACGAGGGCGGCCCGGAGGGCGGCGGTGTCGAGTTCGCCGACGAGGCGGACGGTGAACGGCATGTTGTACGTCGCCGACGACGCTGGGTCCAGTCGCGTCGCGAGCCACAGGCGATGCTGGGCAGGCGACAGCGGGACGGCCCCGGATGCGGTCCGGCCGGCGGTGTCGTCCGCGCGGCCGGCACCCACGGTGACCAGATGGTCGGAGTCGACGCCGAGATCGGTGAGCGTCGCGACGATACCGGCGAGGTCGTCGGCATCGAAGATCGTGCGGATCCCGATCCGATTGCCGGTGGCCCGGGACAGTCGGGACGCCATCCGCGTCGCGGACAGCGACGAGCCGCCGATCTCGAAGAAGTTGTCGCCGAGGGAGACCGACGCGGTCGCCGCATCCGAGGTGTCCCCGGCCGACGTGTCGGACGAATCGCCCTGCAGGTCCAGCACGTCGGCCACGGTGGTCACGACGAGCCGCTCGAGAGCCGTCCGTGCGGGAACGAACTCGCGGTGGGTCCGCAGATCCGGTCGGGGGAGGGCGCGCCGGTCGAGCTTGCCGTTGGCGGTGGTGGGCAACGAGTCGAGGACCATGATCGCGGTGGGGATCATGTGATCGGGAAGCGCGGTGCGGAGTTCGGCGCGCAGGTCACGGTCGGCGAGCCCGGTTCCCGTGACGTAGCCGACGATCGTGGCCTCACCGGCGATGAGATCGTCGCGGATCACCACACCGGCCGCGGTGACGTGGTCGAGGCCGCTGAGCGTCGATTCGATCTCACCGAGCTCGACGCGCTGGCCGCGGATCTTGACCTGGGAGTCGGTGCGGCCGAGGTACTCCAGCTCGCCGGTGGCGTTCAGGCGGACGAGATCGCCGGTGCGATAAAGACGTTCACCCGGCGCCGCGGGCGAGGCGACGAACCGCGACGAGGTCAGGTCCGCGCGGGAGCGGTACCCGCGGGCCAGCTGGACACCGCCGAGATAGAGCTCGCCGATCGCGCCGGGCGGTTGCGGCCGCAGGCGGTGATCGAGCACGTGGACGCTGGTGTTCCACACCGGGGAGCCGATGGGGATGACCGGGAGATCGGCGCGGCAGTGGTCGTGATGGGTGACGTCGACCGCGGCCTCGGTGGGACCGTAGAGGTTGTGGATCGGTGCGGCGGTCAGCGTCGCCGAGGCGCCGACCGTCGAGGGCGTCAGTGCCTCACCGCTGGTGAAGATCCGGCGCAGACTCGTCAGCGCCGACGCGTCGTCGGTGTCGAGCGCCGCGGTGAAGGCGGCCAGCATCGACGGGACGAAATGCACGGTGGTGACCCGATGTTCGGCGATCACATCGCGCAGGTACCACGGATCACGGTGCCCGTCGGCGGTCGGCACTACGAGCGCGGCGCCGGTCGTGAACGGCCAGAAGAACTCCCACACCGACACGTCGAAGGTGGCCGGGGTCTTCTGCAGCACGCGGTCGTCGGTGGCGAGGTCATACCGGGACTGCATCCACGCAAGGCGGTTGACGATGGCGCGGTGGGTGATGACCACGCCCTTCGGCTTTCCGGTGGACCCGGACGTGAACAGCACGTAGGCGGCCGCGTCGGGGCCCGGGGGCGTCGGCGCGGCCGCGTCGGGATCGTCGTCGGCGCGCAGTTCGGCGAGCACCGATTCGGTGATGACGAGGTCGGGCGAGGCCACCTCGAGGATGTGACCGAGCCGGTCGGCCGGCTCGGCCGGGTCGATCGGCAGGAACGCCGCGCCGGCCCGGACGACGCCGTGCAACGACACGACCTGGTCTGTGCTGCGGGGCAGCTGAACGCCGACGACGCTCTCGGGGCCGATCCCGCGACGGGCGAGTGCGGAGGCGATCTGCGTTGCCGCGCGGGCGAACTCGCGATGGGTGAGCGAGCGCCCGTCCTGCGCGTCGGTGATCGCGGTCTCGTCGGGGTGGGCCCGGGCCGCGTCGTCGAGCAGGTCGACGAGGGTGGTGCCGCCGTGGTCGACCCGCTCCCCGGTCATGCGCTCGGGGAGTTCGGTGCGTTCGGCGTCGGTGAGAACATGCAGGTCCGACACCCTGGTCTCGACCGGCGCTCCGACGAAGGCGGTGACGAAGTCGACCAGGCGCCGGTGATGGGTGGTGATCTCGTCGGCCGGGTAGATGTTGGGGTTCGCCTCGAGGTCGAGGGTCATCCCACCGTCGAGGCTGTCGTAGACGTTCACCGACAGGTCCTCGATCGGACCCGTGGACAGCACGTGCAATTCGCCCTTCAGCGGACCGAAGTCGATGTGCTGGAAGAACAGCATGACGTTGACCAGCGGGCCGAAGAATCCTCGTCGGGCACCGGCCGCGCCGAGGATCTGCGAGGTGATGTCCTCGTGCCGGAACTTCTGATGGCGGACGGCGACCTTGATCTCCGAGTTCGCCGACGTCAACAGATCGGCCAGGGTGGCCGTGTCGTCGTCGAGCGCGATGCGCAGCGGGATGACGTTCGACGTCAGGCCCGCCGAGGTGCGGAGGACATCGCGATCGCGGGCGGCGACCGGCAGGCTCAGCATCGCCTCGTCGCGGTCGGTGTAGCGCGCGACGTAGGCGGCGACGGCGGCAGTGATGACCGAGGCGGGCCGGACCCGGTGCGTGCGGCCGAGTTCGCGGATGCGCGCGACGAGCGTGTCGTCGAGCACCGCCGAGCGGACGTCCGACAGCGGCGCCGCCGAGGCCGAAAGGCTGGTGAGAGTGGTCGTCTCGGGCATATCGGCCAGGTGTGCCGCCCAGTGCTCGCGGTCCTCGACGAACTTCGCCGACGCGCGGTATTCGCGGTCGAACTCGGCGATGTCGACCATCGACGCGGTGTCCGCGATCGGGGGCGGGGTCCCGTTCACGATCGCGGTGTAGTGCGAGGCGACGCGCAGCATCATGTACATCGCCGCGTAGCCGTCGAAGCCGATGTGGTGGCCGTGGCAGTACCAGATCGAGTGTCCGGGACCGATTTTCAGCAGATGGGTCTCCAGGATGCGGTCTTCGAACACGTCCGAGCTCGCGCTTCGCCTGCGGTCGATCCAGGCCAGCGCGGCCGCGCGCGGGTCGTCGGCATCGGAGAAGTCCTGCCGCCCGAGTATCACTCCCTGTGACCGGTCGAGCACCATCATCGGCTCGCCGTCGTCGGTCGGGATCAGGCGGAGCAGGGGGGCCTCGGTCTCGCGCTCGGTCAGGGTGACCGCCCGCTGCATGATGTCCGGATCGACGTCGACGAGGGGGTCGTCACCGTTCTCGGCCTGCGGACCCGAGGTGTCACCGCGGAACTCGACGTACGCGTCGATGGTCATCGGCACGTCCGGCTCGAGCTGCTGTGCGTAGAAGATGCCGCGCTGTGCGGCGGTCATCGGGATCGTCAGGCCGGTGTCGATGTCGGTAGCAACGGTGTTCCGGACCGCGTCGTCTGTGGTCACGCGTGCCTCCCCTGTGAGTGCGCCCGCACGGCAGCGTCGAACCCGGATCGAGCGTGGGGATTCGAACTCCGGTCCACGAACTCGGGGCGGGTGGCCCGGAGTCGAGGACTTGCCGTCAGGCCCGCGGTTGTCGGACTGAGCTGCGGAGCCGGGAGGCATGGTGATCGTTCGGCTCACGATCGGCAGCCGAGATTTCCCCCGGTGCTGACACGCCCCCCGTGTTTCGCTCCCTCCCGACGCGCTCTCGTGGCTCGCCGGGCGGGCTTGTAATCTGGTCGATCTCGTCTCATGGGTGCTTCGCGTGGCGGTACACCCCAGATGGGTCGATGCGAAAAAAAAGTTTCCCGGCCCGGTGCCATCCGAAACCCGCGGCCGATGACGGCGGCACCGATTTGGCCCGGACCTGGGCATTCCCCTACACTTGTGGGGTTGCCTGCGGCACTGTTGTGTCGCGAATCGGCTCACGAACCCACTGGGGCGGACCGCTCAGGTGTCACAGCCTGGCCAAAACCCCAGGCAGGCGTGTGTTCGGTGGCAACGGACCGTGTGCGTCGGGTCGGAAATCCGCCGTACATAAGAAGCCAGGTCAAGGAGACTAACGAGTGATTCAGCAGGAATCCCGCCTGCGAGTCGCCGACAACACCGGTGCCAAGGAGATCTTGTGCATCCGCGTGCTCGGCGGTTCCTCGCGGCGCTACGCCGGCATTGGCGACGTCATCGTCGCCACTGTCAAGGACGCCATCCCGGGCGGCAACGTCAAGAAGGGCGAGGTCGTCAAGGCCGTCATCGTGCGCACCACCAAGGAGCGCCGTCGTGCGGACGGAAGCTACATCCGCTTCGACGAGAACGCCGCCGTCATCCTCAAGGGTGAGAGCGACCCCCGCGGTACCCGCATCTTCGGCCCGGTCGGCCGCGAGCTGCGCGAGAAGAAGTTCATGAAGATCGTGTCGCTGGCACCGGAGGTGATCTGACATGAAGGTCCACAAGGGTGACACCGTGATCGTCATCTCGGGCAAGGACAAGGGCGCCAAGGGCAAGGTCATCCAGGCCTTCCCGAAGACGCAGCGAGTTCTCGTCGAGGGCGTCAACCGAATCAAGAAGCACACCGCCGCGTCGGCCAACGAGCGCGGTGCCTCCTCCGGCGGCATCGTGACCCAGGAAGCCTCGATCCACGTCTCGAACGTGATGGTCGTGGATTCCGACGGCAACCCGACCCGCGTCGGCTACCGCGTCGACGAGGAATCGGGCAAGAAGGTCCGGATCTCGCGCAAGAGCGGGAAGGACATCTGACATGACCTCTACTGAAACTGTGAACGGCGGCTCCGCAAGCTCCGCCGACAAGATCCAGCCGCGCCTGAAGACTCGCTACCGCGAGGAGATCAAGGACACGCTGAACAAAGAGTTCGAATACCCCAACGTGATGCTGATCCCGGGCGTCGTGAAGGTCGTCGTGAACATGGGTGTCGGCGACGCCGCCCGTGACGCGAAGCTGATCAACGGCGCCGTCGAGGATCTGGCCAAGATCACCGGCCAGAAGCCGGAGATCCGTCGCGCTCGCAAGTCCATCGCACAGTTCAAGCTGCGCGAGGGCATGCCGATCGGCGCGCGCGTCACCCTCCGTGGCGACCGCATGTGGGAGTTCCTGGACCGCCTCGTGTCCATCGCCCTCCCGCGTATCCGCGACTTCCGCGGCCTGTCGGACCGTCAGTTCGACGGCAACGGCAACTACACGTTCGGCCTGAACGAGCAGTCGATGTTCCACGAGATCAACATCGACAACATCGACCGGCCCCGCGGTATGGACATCACCGTCGTGACGTCGGCCACCACGGACGACGAAGGCCGGGCGCTGCTGCGTGCCCTGGGCTTCCCGTTCAAGGACAACAACGTTAAGGACAACTGACATGGCAAAGAAGGCTCTGGTCAACAAGGCCAACAAGAAGCCCAAGTTCGCCGTGCGGGCCTACACCCGGTGCAACAAGTGCGGTCGCCCGCACTCGGTGTTCCGCAAGTTCGGCCTGTGCCGAATCTGCCTGCGCGACATGGCACACGCCGGCGAGCTGCCGGGTGTGCAGAAGTCCAGCTGGTGACTTTCACCCCTCGGATTTCGTAGCGACGATGCGCTCGTAGCGCATCCTCGCCACCGATTGCCACAGCGGCCCCGCCTCGCCTCGCGAGGTGGGGCCGCTGTCGTCAGCGGGTGGCGGCCCAGTCCTCGACGAGGCGCGGCAGCTTCTTCGCGTTGGCGGCGAGTGATCGCTGGTAGGCCCGGATCGCCAGCGCATCGGCGACCTTGCCGACCGCACCGCCCATCCCCGCGTTGCGGATGCGGTAGGTGAGTTCGACCCCGCGGCGAACCTCCGCGAAGGTCGCGGAGATGGCGAACTCGAGCGGCGACTCGGTCGAGGTGAACTCGGTGGCCGTGTGTGCGTCGACCCTGGTGAACTCGCCGGTCCAGTCGACCGCCCGGCCCAGGCCCTTCATCTGGCCCCGCCAGACGGTGCCCACCGAGACCGGCCCGTCGGTGACCCGCTCGACGCGGACGACGCCGGGAGTCAGCGCTGCGACGTGGTCGGGGATCAGGCTGTACTCCCACACGGTGTCGACGGGCTGCTGGACGAGGACGGTCGCTGATGCTTCAGGCATGGCGTCGACGATACCCGTCGCCCGGACTTCGGAGCGAAAGATGGCTTCTGACAGCGGTTTTCGCCACCAGATCCTGATCGGCCCGCGCCCGAGGATTCCGCCCAACCGCAGCGCCGGATGCGGTCGAGCGTCTCGCGTATCAGCGGGTCGGGGTGCCGGCGGGGCAGACCCCGCAGATCGGAGAAGGGGTGGGCCATGCTCGCTCCTGGTGTTCGACGGTGGAGCGTAGTAGAGCAGGCGGCACCGGCAAACTCGGGAGACGTGCCGAGTTCCGCTTCGTCAGCGGCCGAGGATGCCGCCCAGCATGCCGCCGGCGCCGGAGCCGGCCGCGCTCCCGCCGCCGGTGCCGCCGACGAACCCGCCGGGCGGGAGTTCCGACGGCTGGACGACGACGAAACCCCGACCGGAGAACTCGAGGGTGAACCGCTCGCCGGTGCTGCGTCCCATGAGGGTGCCGAGGTTGAACGAGTCGTTCGACTTCACCGAGGTGCGCAGGCTCGACGACCACGCGACCGCGGCCTGGGGGTCGGCGTAGGTCGCGGCGTCGACGTTGAGGACGACCGGCGTGCCGTCGGTGGTGATGGCGATCCGCCCGCGGCCGGTGAAGACGCAGTTGAACATGCCGGCGTTGCTCATCGCGCCGGCACCCTGCACGCGGGCGATGTCGTAGGAGAGTGACGAGTCGAAGGCGAGTACGTTGGCGCCGTTGATGGTGAGGCCGTCGGACCCGTCGAGATCGATGAGGTGCACGTCCGACGCAGCATCGGCGAGGAACAGGTCGCCCTGCCCGGTGACCTTCATCAGCGGGACGCCCTCGCCGGTCATCGCCTGACGCATCATCCGGCCGAGCCCTCCGGAGCCGAGCGCCTCGAATTTCAGATTGCCCTGGTACGCGACCATCGAGCCGCTGCGGGCCATCACCTCGCCGGCGAGCCCCACGCGGCACATCTTGCTGCCCTGCTTCTGGATGCCCTGCCCGGTGACCTCGGCGTGGGACGGCGCGAACAGATCGCTGTGCATGGGAACTCCCTGTGGTTGGGCGGTGACCGGAGGCCTCGGTGGGGGTGTATTCGATTGCGACGCTTGAGCTCCAGGCGACGACGCTGATGGTGCTGCCGGCGGTGGTGTGGCCGCCGGTGGCCAGGGCTGCGGATCGGTCACCCGCGGAGAGTGTCCGGGTGGTGACGGCGGTGCGGGCTCCTCCTCGTCGACCTCGATGCCGAAGGCGGTCGCCAGGCCCGCGAGACCCGCGTCGTATCCCTGTCCGACGGCACGGACCTTCCACACGTCGTTGCGCCGGTAGATCTCCAGGCAGACGACGGCGGCTTCGCTGGTGAGGCCCGCGGGGCTGAAGGTGAGCTCGGCGCCGCCGCCGGTCACCGTGGCGGTGAGCGCACCCGCGGTGGCGAAGCTCGCGGGTCCGGTCCCGTCGAGACTCGCCGCGACCACCACCGTCACGATGTCGCGGGGTAGGGCGGCGGTGTCGATGGAGATGATGTCGGCGGATCCGTCGGAGCGGTAGCCGACGCCGGGGCCGGCGGGCTGGTTGTAGAAGATGAGATCGGCATCGAAGCGGACCCGGCCCGCGTCGGTGAGGAGGATCGCCGAGGTGTTCACCGGCGACGCCGAGCGCACCGAGACGGTCACGGCCGACGAGGGCAGTGGTCGGTTCTCTCCGGCGGTCAGCGTGAGCACGGAGTCCATTGTGCCAATCGGCGCGGCCGACCGTCGGCGGAGTCGGGTATCCCCATCACTGTCCGCGCGGTGCCGTCGAGCGGGCGAGTTCGACCACCTCGTCCTCGGTCGGGGGACTCGACGGGTGATATGTCAGGCACAGCGGGGTCGCCGCTTTCGCGAACCGCCCGCCCTCGCTCGCGATGTAGAACGTTCCCGCCGGTAGCTTGCCGATGTCGGGCACCCTGCTGCCCTTGTTGGCGGCGAGTTCCTTGGCGCGGTCGATCTGTGTCGGATGATTGAGAAGCCCGAAGATCTGGGTCGAGGAGTTGGCCGAGATCTTGTTGTCGATACCGGTCGGCGACTGGGTCGCGAAGATCAGACCGAGCCCGTACTTGCGAGCCTGCGACGCCAGTGCACTGGTGCTCTTCGACGCCGCGGTCATCCGGACGGACGGGGCGAAGTTCTGCGCCTCGTCCATCACGAGCAGGCCGCCGAGTGGTCGATCCACGGCGGGGTTCTTCTTGATCCAGGCGAACAGTGCCATCTGGAGCTGGTTCACGAAACTCGCCCGCCGGTCGTCGGTGCCCAGGCCGGCGAGATTGATGACCGACACCCGGGCCCGGAAGCCGGGACCCGGGGTGAGGAGGAACCCGGGGTCGGCCGGGGCGGCGTCACCCCCGAAGACGGGATCGATCGCCATGGAGGCCTTGAGGTTCTCGGCGAGTTCGGCGGCGAGCTTGGGAGCGTCGGCGAGGGTGCTCGCGTCGTCCGGCAACTCGGTCAGCAATCCGACGTAGGCCTGCAGGGTTCCGCCGCCGCGGCGTCCGAAGGCCTCCATGGACTGCTGCAGGACTGCTTGCTGCCGGTAGGCCTTCGCGCTGGTGCCGATCGCCCGGGCATGCGGGATCAGCGCGCCGACGGCGGAGTCGACCGCGGCGCGGAACTCGTCGGGGTTGCCGGCGACCGTGCTGAAGTCCGGTAGCGGTTGGAAACTCAGTGGACGTCCCGATGCCCGGCCCGGGGTGAAAACGGCGACCTCGGTGTCGTGGAGGTAGCGCTTGGCGAGTTCGCGGTCGGCGGGTGTCCACGGGCGCGGGTCGTCGTCCGGCCACGGTGTCCCCAGGCGGGCGAGGTCGTTGTTCACATCCAGGATGATCGATGACACTCCCCGCAACGCAGCCTCTTCGACGATGCGTCGGATGAGCACCGTCTTACCCGAACCGGATCCGGCGAACAGCGCCACGTGCTTGCGCAGGGCGAGCAGTGAGACCGTCACCCCCTCGCCGGTGGCGACACTTCGCCCGAGTGTGATCGACTGGTCGACGACGGACGCGGTTGTCCGCGAGCGTGATCCGCCGACGTCCGAACCCGGCGACTCCGACCGCGACGGTAGGTCGGGGGACTGGCGGTCGGAGGACTGCGGGTCGGTGGACCGGGGGTTCCCGGCCTCCGGTTCGCGGGGTGTCGGCGGGGTCGAGGTGTGGCCCGCGGTGCCCGGCTCGCGTCGTCCTGACGTCGTGTCCGTCTGTGACGCCGGGGCCACCGGTGTGTCCACACGGGCCGCAGGCGCCTCGAGTGCGGGGCCCAGGATGTCGGCGATGAATTCGATCTCGGCGGCCGGGTTGCGGGCGGAGATCCACTCGCGGAGATGCGATGGCCGTTCGGCGCGCAGCGTGGCCAACGCACTGAGCCGTTTGATGTCGTGTTCGGTCCAGGCCACGACCCGGCCCCCACGATCGTGGAGTTCGGTGACCATCTGCTGGGTCTTGGGGCCGGTGGGCCAGGGGTCCCGCCGGAGGATCACCAGGGTGCGTTCGATGTCGCCGAGCGTGAACCCGGAGGTCGTGGTCGCGCTCGACAGTCGGGTCTGGACGGCCCGCGCGTTCGATGCGGCGATCGCGCGGAAGCTCCAGGACTGTTCGATGTCCCGGTTGGGGTCGACGAGCTGCCGGATGCGCCCGTGCAGCGGGCTTTTCGGGCCCGGCCGAGCGTCGAGCTGCCAGAGGTCGGCGTCGCGCGTGAGGGCCTGGATCCAGGTCGACAGTCCCGCGTGCAGGAGTGACGGGACGATCCTGTCCTCGGTGTCGGGTACCAACGCGGGTAGGGGGTCGGCGCGCGAGATCAGGTCCGCGTATCGCTGATCGATCTTCGTGAATGGCGCATCGTCCGACGAGACGGCTGTCGGCGGCGATGTTCGAGAGGGAGTGTGGTCGGTCGCGGGAGTTGCTGTGTCGCGACCGGATTCGTCGATTCCCGGAATCGTGGTCTGGCCCGCCCCCGAGATGGATGTGGTGGTGGTCGTCGCGGGACTCGTCTGCGCGGCTCCAGTGAGGTCGGTGATCTCGGCAAAGGTGTCGCTGCGGAGCAGTGCGGCGATCTGGCGGTCCACGGTCACCATCAGTTCGCGTGGTGTGTAGTCGGTTGCCGTCCTCAGCGCGGTATCGGACACCGGCCACGTAGGGTGCGGCGGTGTGAATCCCACCCCGGAAAAACCCGGGGCGAAGCGCCGGGCGAGGAGCAACCGGCCGAAATCGGCGCTGGCCGGCCGCTGCAGCGTGGGTGGTAACCGGAAGCGGTCGACCGCCGATCGCATGACGTGCCCGGACAGGTAGTCCCACGCCGCGGAGATCGAGGAGACCACACAGGTCGTTCGGCTCATGGTCTCGCGCACCGACATGAGACCGTGCGCCAGCTTCTCCACTTGGGATTCCTCGCCGGGTTCGGCGGTCTTCCCGGCCTCGATCAGGGTGTCGATCTGGTCGATGGCGAGCACCGCGGCATCATCGAAGGCGATGATGCGCGAGATGTTCTCCACGATCTCCTGGTAGCCGAGTCGGGCGTTGCGGATCCCCCACGCGGCGAGCTCGTCGGCGTCGTCGATGTCGAGATGCAGGAACGCCTCGCCGAGGTCCTTGGCCGCGAAGTCGTCGGACTCGAGCAGTACGAGTGCACGCAGGATGTGCTGCGAACGGCGCCGGTGCCGGGAGTGGCGCGTGTAGACGCCGTGGATGAAGTCGTCGAGCGCCGCGGGTTGCAGCGGTGCGCCACCGGTCACCGCGGCACGCGTGTCGTCCGACACCTCGGCGTCGATCGCGAGTCGGTGGAGGAGCTGGTTCAGTTGCGAGCGATGTCGCGGAGCCGGTCGTCCGAGATCATCGATGATCGCGACGAGAACCGAACGCCAGAAGTCGGTGGCGTCGAGCAACTTGACGAGAAAGAAGTAGCCGCCCTCCTCCTGGACCCGATGTCGGACCCGACCGAGCAGGTGCGTCTTACCCGATCCGGCCGGTCCGCGCACGGTGACCCCGATCGGGCTTCCCGACGGTGAGCGCCGGGCGTCGTCGAAGGATCGGACGATGTCGACGATGGTGTCCTCGTGCAGGCCGCCGACGTGAAAGGGGTCGGCGGTGCCCCACACGTCGTCAGGGGTGTCGGCCCAGTTGAGTCGGATGGACTCGAGTGCCTGACGGGCGTCGGCGTCCATCGGATCAGATCTCCTCGATCGCGAACAGATGACAGGGCTGGGTGCCCACCGTGACCGCGGCGGCGCGGTCTTCCGGGGTCAGCAGCGCCTGGTCCTCCTGAGGGATGAGGCTGACGCCGGATTCGCGCTGGAACTCCACCATGGTGGCGTCGAAGACCTCGGCGCCGATCCCGGGCACGTCGGTGCGGAGATCGGCGACGAGGACGAAGTCGCCCGCAGCGGCGGCCCGGGCTCGGTAGGCCGCCGCGATCTGCGCACGGGGATCGCGCGACGCGGGGTCGGGCGCAGGCGTCGCCGGGGCTCGAGTGTCGGACTCCGTGTGATCCGGGCGACGGGGGCGGCCGAACACCTCGTGCAGACGGAGGTCCTCGTCGTCGAGGTAGCGGGCGAGTCCGGCGAGCACCGCGTACATGGCCTTCGACGGCGCGGTCGATCTCTTGGGTGGCTCGGAGGTCAGTTCGGATGCACACCAGGCCCAGCCGCGGTCGGTCAGCGTGTGGAACCAGGCGCGACGGGCGCCGATCCGTGAGTCGACGAGGCCGAGTGCGTTGAGATGGTCCCGGGCCGGCTTGTCGAGCGCGGGACCGAGCTCCTTCAGTTCGGGGTTGGAGAGCTCGCGTGACTCGGCCAGCAGGACGAACAGCGCCGCGCTCTGAGTCGGCGTCAGCTGGGCGTGGTCCACGGATGCTCCTCGCGGTTCATAGGGGGTCGGGCGGGCGTCGGTCGCGAGGGTGCCCGCGACGGGGAGCGTTCGGCGATCGCGGCGGCCAATTCTGCGACGACAAGCGCGGGGTCATCGAGAACGTGGTCGTTCGTGTAGCGCAGAACGAGGTACCCGGCACGCTGAAGCATGTTGTCGCGACGTCGATCTCGCGCGTACTTTACCGGTCCGCGATGATCGGCGCCGTCGACCTCCACGATGATCCGTTCACTCGACCACAGGAGGTCGACGATGACCGCGGGCGTCAGCGGGTCGAGGTCACCCGGACTCCGGTTCCACTGGCGGTCGCGCGCCCACGGCGCCCTCGCAAGGGCTCGTTCGAGAGCCTGCTCGGCGGGGCTGTGCGGTGCCGGTCCACCCGCCGGTCGGGAGACGACGAGAACGGGACCCGGGGCCGGTGACGGGTCGACCGGCACCTCCGCGAGGCCGGTCTGGTCGGGGCGCCGCCCGTCGGCGACCCCGATTCGCACCACCGGCACCCGCGCGACGGCCGGTAGCGCGTCGGCGGTGAGCCACACGGTGAGGTCCGCGTGGTCCGCCAGCCAGTCGTATGCGGCGGCCGCGGCGTGCTGGGCGCGCTCGGGCAGTGCCGTGTGGGCGCGTACTGCCAGGACGACGGCGTCCCGACCGTACGACCGTCTGAGGAGGAATGTCAGCGCTCCCGCCCGGGCATCGTCGGCGGGCCTCGAAGCCGGTCGACGCGCACCGGCAGCTGCACGGGCCAGATGGGCGACAGCGGGCGAGGGAAAGCCGGCGTCGCGGCACAGCGCACGCGCCCGTGATTCGGCGTCGTCGGCATCGACCAGCGAGCCGGACTCGCCGCCCGGGAGCCAGGTGGGGAAGAGCGCGACGACGATGTCTTCGAGGGCGTCGAGGACCTCACCGACGACCTCCCGAGCAGTGCGATCCGTCGGCCCGCGGTGGTCCAGGAACACGGGCAGCTCGGCCGAGACCGAGTCGACGAGGTCGGCCAGGGCGAGGCCGTCCACGTCGTCGACCCGTAGCACGTGTCCGGGACGCACGGCCGCGTCGAGCGTGGACGGACGGATGTTCATCGTTGCCGACCATATCGCCCGAATCCGACAGGTGCCCGGTTCGGTCGTCACTCGCCGGCGCGACACCCTCTGTGCCACGACGATGACCACCCTCGGGCTGTGCCCGAGGGTGGTCGGTGTCACGCGCCGCGAATACCTGGCAGCAGGCGGAACGGGGCGCCGGATGGGACCGTCATTTCGCCGTTGCCCCGGGTGTCAGCGAACGTTGTAGCCGGCGTCCACCGGCAGGGTCACCCCGGTGATGTAGCGGGCCTCGTCGGAGGCAAGGAACACGATCGCGTTGCTGATGTCGACCGACTCGATCAGCTCGACCGGCATCGGGTTCTTGTAGGACTCGTCGTTCGCCACCTCGGGGTGGGAGTTGACGAACTCGCCGTATTCGACGTTGGCGACCATCGGGGTGTTGACCCCCGTCGGGTGGATCGTGTTGACGCGGATGAGGTTCTTGGCGAGCTGTTTGGAGTACAGGCGCATCAGACCGACGACGCCGTGTTTGGCTGCCGAGTAACCCGCCTGGCCCGCGAACGTGTTGAGTCCGATGCTCGTCAGCCCGGCGGCGGAACTCGTGATCACGATGGATCCGCCCTCGTTCTGCTCGATCAACCGCGGGACGGTGAGATCGAGGACGTTCCACACGCCGGTCAGCATGACGTCCACGGCGTCATGCCAGGCCTGGGTCTGTTCGCCCGGGCCGATCACGGGCATGATCCCCGCGTTGGCGATCACGGTGTCCAGGCGGCCGAAGCGATCGATGCCCGCGTCGAGCACCGAGCGGATGTCGTCCCGATCGCGCACGTCGCCCACCGCGGTCACGATCTGTCCGCCCGCCTCCTTGACCAGTCGCTCGGTCTCGGCGAGATCCTCGCGCGTGGCCATCGGGTAGAACACGGTCGGGATCTGGTCACAGATGTCCAGTCCGATGATCGAGGCGCCCTCCTCGGCCAGTCGGATGGCGTGGGAACGTCCCTGTCCGCGCGCCACGCCGCTGATGAACGCAACTTTTCCACTGAGTCTCTGCATGATGGTCGTCTTTCTCTGGTCGGACCGAGAGCAATCGGATCACGAGGACCGGATTGGTTTGTGGCGCAGCACTGTTCGAGGACACGACGTTCTCGTCGGCGCGCCTGGCGTCTCGGGGCGGAGTATGGTCCCGCTGCCGCCGAAACTAACATAGTTAGATTGATCACGGAACGGAACGCGTGAGTCCGGCCGGCCGGGGATTGCGAGGCCGTCTCCTCAGTCGGCGACGATCGCGGGAATCAAGAAGGCGCGCAACTTCGTCCGGACCCGATCGAGGTAGTGATCGGTGGAGTCGAACTGACTGATGTACATGATCTCGAGTTCGGAGATCCACTCGCACAGCAACTCGATGTCGACCTCGGGGCGGAGGTTGCCCGCCGACTGCTCGGCGAGAAGGACTGGCTCCCACAGTTCTCGGGTCAGCTCGATCGCACGTCCCGACACGCTGAGCAACTGCATCGACAGCGCCATGGATTCGGGGGCGACCAGTCGGTTGACCATCGGATCGGAATGGCCCTTGCGGATGTCCCGGCAGATCCCCTCGACGATGCGCTCGGAGACGGTCGGCCACTTGTTGATGTGTGCCCGGGCCTTGTCCATGTTGGTGTGGGCGCGGCGCACCACCAGTTCGGTGATGAGTGCTTCGCGATCACGGAAGTAGCGGTAGACGGTCGCACGCGACAGTGAGGCCGCGCGTGCGACGTCCTCCATCGTGGTCTTGGCCATGCCGAAACGCGCGAAGCACTCCTCTGCTGCCCGGAGGATCGCTTCCTGGACGTCAGTGCGCTTGTCGGAGTCGGTGCTTGCGGCCACGACACGACGGTAGCAAGGGCGCCCTAATCGAAAGAAGATAGATAAGACACTAGACAGTGATTGTCTCGTGTGTCAGTCTCGATACATGGAGCGCGACGAGAAGATCAGGCTGACCCGGCGACTGATCGACCACGTGGACAACGACAGCACCGATTACGCGGACGATCTGCTGAGAGTTCCGTTCTCGGTGTTCAACGACGCCGAACTGGCGGCGAAGGAACGCGACGTGGTGCGGAGATTCCCGCACATCGTCGCCCACGTCGACGAGTTGCCGAAGACGGGCTCGTTCGTCACCACGGAGTTGATCGGTACGCCGTTGCTGGTCATCCGGCAGAGTGACGGGTCGGTGAAAGCCTTCTCGAACGTGTGCCGACACCGCGGGTCGCGCGTGGAGTTCGGTGAGTCCGGGTGCAAGCGCGTCTTCGCCTGTCCGTACCACAACTGGTCCTACGGCAAAGACGGTGCGCTGCGGGGTATGCCGCATGCCGAGGGTTTCGACGGAATGGACCGCGCCGACTACGGACTCGTGGAGTTTCCGTGTGAGGTCCGGCATGGACTCGTCTGGGTGGTGCCGACGGTCGGCGCCGATCTCGACATCCGATCGGTGCTCGGGGACAAGCACGACGACGAGGTCACCGACACCGGGATGGCGGAGTCGTTCCAGGTGCGCAAGGAGACCTGGCGGCTGGACATGAACTGGAAGATCGCGGTCGACGGCGTCCAGGACTCCTATCACCTGTGCCAGTTGCACACGAAGACGGTGTGCAACTACCTAGAGGGCAACATCACCGCTCTCGACGTGGTGGACCGGTCGTGGCGACTCGTGGTGGCGCGCAAGGCCATCACCGAGGTCAGGGACGCCGACCCGGACAGTTTCGACGTCCGTGACTACTCGCTGGCGAATTACACGGTGTATCCGGGCACCATGCTCGTCACCGAGCCCAAGCACTTCGAGATCTGGACCATCGTCCCGGACAAGGACGACCCGAACGTCAGTCACTGCACCATCAGGCTGCTGTCGCCGACGAAGCCGCAGACCCCTCGTGAAGAGCGGATCCTGGACAAGAACTGGGAACTGCTGATGGAGACCTTGCACGACGAGGACTGGTTCGTCACCAAGACGATCACCGACAATGCGGCGTTCGGTCAGGTCGACGAACTCATCTACGGACGAAACGAATTGCCGGGACAGCTGTTTCACAAGATGGTGGCCGGTGATGTCGAGGCGCTGGAGCGCGAACGTGGATCCCGTCCCGCCACGGCTGCCGCGCACTGAATCCGTGTCCGAACTGGAGGTGGATGAGCCGGCACCGGGTGTGCGCCGCCTGACCATCAACCGTCCGGGGGTTCGCAACGCGATCTCGCTCTCGGTCCAGCGCGAACTCGACCGAGCGCTCACCCGGATCGCGGCCGACGACGCGATCCGGTCGGTCATCATCGCCGGCGCGGGTTCGGTTGCCTTCTCCGCGGGATACGACATCACCGAGTTGGCGAGGTGGACGCCGAGCGAAGCGGCAGACGCCGCGGCCGAGCGAGAGGAACTCGTGTGGCGGTTCTGGTCGTTCCCGAAGCCGGTGGTCGCCGCCGTGGACGGAACGGCACACGGCGCGGGAACCATCCTCGCGGTGTGTGCGGACATCCGCGTCGGAGACCCGCGCACCCGGTTCGCCGTGACGGCCGCGCGGTACGGCGGCGCCAACCTCACCTGGTTGCTCGACTCCGTCGTCGGTGCCGGACACGCCCGAGACCTGTTGATGACGTCGCGGGCCGTCGACGGGGCGGAGGCGTACCGGATCGGACTCCTGAGCCGGTTCGTCGAGGAGGGCGGCGTGTCGTCGGCTGCTGTCGACACGGCGGCCGGCCTGGCCGAACTCCCGCCGGAGGGCATTCGGGAGATCAAGTCGCTGCTCCAGCACGGCCCGGGACTGGATCTGCGGACGCGCTACGACCGCGAGATCGCTGCTGCGCGAACGCACTCGCACCCGGACCAGATCGCCGGACTGGTCGCCGGCCTCGCCGGTCTCGCCGACCGCGACGCCCGGCTTCGGCGGACGGCGGCCGAGCAATGAGCGGAGACACGGCATGACCGACGCCATCTCCGAAGCGATGTCGGACGCCGACCCGTGGCGACCGGATTGGTCGGATCCGTTCCGGCCGACGACGAGCGGGGACGACGAGTACGAGTCGATGGTGCAGGCGCTTCGGGAGGTTCAGGAGGCGGTGACCCGTAGTCGCCCCACGCCGACAGCGGCCGCCGAAGCCACTGCGGCACTCCGCGCGGTCGCACGTCTCATGTCGCCACACGAGGTGGACGAGGACGAGCAGATCGCGGGTAAGCGTTGGTCGACCCCGGGAAAAGGGCACGCACTGGCGCCGGCACTGCACATCGACCATGTCACCGAGACCACCGCTGTCGCACGGGTCACCATCGGCAGATTCCATTCCGGACGATATGCGATGAACGGCGGCGTCACCCCACTGATCTTCGACGAACTGCTGGCACGCTTGGCCAACAGCGCGGGCCGGCCGTGGGGCCGGACGGCGTACCTCCACGTCGACTACCGATCACCTGCACCGCTGCACACGGAACTGACGCTCACCGCCGAGCTGGTGGAACAGTGCGGGCGCAAACGCACCATGCGCGGCGCGATGTTTGCGGGTGAGACTCTGCTGGCCGAGGTGCACGGGCTGTGGGTCGAACTCAAACCTGAACAGACACTGGATACTTCACAGACATGAGAGGCTGACGATGAGTGGGTACTCCCTTCTCGATGGGATTCGGGTAATCGAGGTGGCCCAGCTGGCGCCTTCGTCGGTGGGTGGCCATCTCGCCGACCTGGGTGCCGAGGTGATCAAGGTCGAGGCCGGTCCGCTCGGCGATCCGGTGCGCGTCGGCGGCGCCCGGGCGGTCGGGTCCCCGGACGGGCCCGCCTTCATGCATCTGCGCTGGAACCGTGGCAAGAAGTCCGTGGCGCTCGACTTGCGCAGCCCTGAGGGGAGACAGGCCTTCCTGGACCTCGCGCGCGAGTGCGACGCGGTCGTCGAGGGGATGCGCGGCGGTTATCTCGACTGGCTGGGGGTCGGCTACGACTCGCTGCGAGAGGTGAATCCGGCGATCGTGCTGTGCACGGTCTCCGGGATGGGCGGCGACGGCCCCTACCGGACACTCGGCACCGGGGGTCCCGTCTTCGACGCGTACGCCGGGCTGCGGGAGGTGCGAACCCCGACCGAACCGCCGGTGTCCGGCATGGCCGGTTCGACGGCGCCGCCCATCGCGATGTACGCCCTCGGTGCCTACGGTGCGATGGGCCTGCTCGCCGCGTTGCTGAAGGCTCGCGCCGCCGGCGTCGGCTGCCACGTGGAGGTGGCCGGCATCGATGTGGCGGCTGCGTGGATGCCGGACCTTGCCGATGCCGAGCTGAACAAGGACCGGTCGATCGCGCGGCCGACCTGGCTGCCCGATGGGCGACTGCCCGACTGGCCGCGGCTCGAGGCATACCGCACCAGGGACGGCGAGGCCGTCCTGTTCGGGTCCCATGTCGAGAAGTTCTGGCGCAACTTCCTGCGCGCCGTCGGCCGTGACGATCTGATCGACGTCGACCTGTCCTCCGCCGACGACGGCGCTCCTGCGCGCGCCGACATGGTCTGGCGGGCACTGACCGAGATCTTCGCGCAGCGGACGCGGGCCGAGTGGATCGAGTTGTTCCTCGAGCACGAGATCGCCGGCGGACCGGTCAACAGTGTCGGGGACATGTTGGCGGACCCGCACTTCCGCGCCAGGAAGAACACCTACCGGGTGGATCACGACGGGGTCGGCGACCTGGAATTCGTCGTCAGTCCGGTGCGTGTCGCGGGGGAGGAGTTCGCTCCGCCACTTCCGCCGGACGTCGGCGCCGACACCCCTGAGGTGTTGCGGACGGTGGCCGGATACGACGACGCCCAGATCGCCGTCGCGGCGGATCCGCGCGTCCCCGCGGCCGGTGTACGGGTGCACTCCGGCTGACTCGTATCGCCTTTGACACCCGTACGAAAACCGTTGTGCGGGTGTAATTGTCGTGTCCGTGACACCGAGCCGAGATGCCTGCGCCGATCGGCGCACCGCATTGCGCGAAGCATCTAAAGGTGTTAGTTTAATCTCACTTTGAGTGAGGGGGATCACACCCCCCTGTGCCGGTCGGGGGATCGACGTCGACGAAGGAGTATGAATGAATCTCTCGGACCTGACCCGCTTCTGGGGACGAACGCGGCCCGAGCAGGAAGCGATCGTGTTCGGGGACACCCGGCAGACCTGGGCTGAGGTCGACGCGATCACCGACGCACTCGCCCGGGGTCTCGCCGCCCGCGGCGTCGGCAAGGGCGACCGGGTGTCGGTCATGATGCTCAACCGGCCCGAGCTCGCCCACCTGATCCTCGCGACCCTCAAGCTCGGGGCCGTGTGTGCACCGCTGAACTTCCGTCTCACGGGTCGAGAACTCGCGCCGATGGTCATCGACGCGGCGCCCCGGGTGATCGTCGTCGAGGACGCGTTCGCTCCCCTGCTCGATGTCGCCCGCGGGCAACTCGACTTCGAGACGTATTCGATCGAGGGCGGCGCCTTCCCGGCATACGACACGCTCCTGGATGCCGGCCCGGCACCCGTCGTCGCCATCGACCCCGACGATGCGGCGTTCATCTGCTACACCTCCGGGACCACCGGAGTGCAGAAGGGCGCGCTCATCACCCATCGCAACGCGATGACGCCGGGTATCTCGCAGACGATCACCTTCGGTTTCTCCGCCCGCGACCGGGTGCTCTGCTCGGCGCCGCTGGTGTACACCGGCTCGGTGCTGTCCATCTTCATGCAGCTGGTGGTCGTTCCCGGGGCGACGATGGTCCTGCTCCGGGAATACGATCCCGAGATCGCTCTGGACGTCCTCGAACGGGAGCAGATCACCGCGACCACCACCGTGCCGGTCATCTGGGAGCGGATGACGACCCTGCCGGACTTCGGTTCTCGGTCGCTCGCGACATTCACCTTCGCCGGGACGGGCGGTGCGCCGGTCAGCCTCGATCTCCTCGATTTCTATCGCACGCACGGAATCCCGCTGACGCAGTGCTACGGATTGACCGAGGCGTCCGGGATGGTGTCCACGCTGGAGTACCGAGACGCGGTCACGCGGCCCGGTTTCGCCGGCCTGCCGCTGGTCGGAACCTCCGTGCGCATCGGCGAACCCCACGACGAGGCCGCGGTGGGTGAGGTGGGGGAGATCCTCGTGCGCGGTGAGCATGTGCTGCGCGAGTACTGGAACAAACCCGAGGCGACCGCGGCGACCCTGACCGACGGCTGGTTGCGCACCGGGGACCTCGGGATCAAGGACGACGCAGGCTTTCTCCGGATCGTCGACCGCAGCAAGGACATGTTGATCTCGGGCGGCCTGAACGT